>NZ_DASQNH010000034.1:0-90370 GCF_035645055.1 Streptomyces sp.
ACGTGACCGACCCGCGCCGCGCCACCGGGCTCGGCGCGCCGCTCACCGACCACCGGGGCCCGGTCAACGTGCTGGCCTTCAGCCCCGACGGGAAGACCCTCGCGGGCGGCGGTGACGACGACACGGTCCGGCTGTGGGACCTCTCCGACCCGGTCGCGGGGGCCCGCGGGGCCGCCACCCTCACCGGGCACACCGAGGCGGTCGTGTCGCTGACCTTCAGCCGGGACGGCCGCACCCTGGCGAGCGGGGGCAACGACAACACGGTCCGGCTGTGGAACGTGGCGAGCCCGGCGGAGGCGGCGCCGATCGGCCAGTCGATGAGCCCGAACGCCAAGACCGGCAACTTCCTCTCCTTCAGCCCGGCCGCCCATATGCTCGGCGTGTCCAGCGGCACCGACACCGTGCGGCTGTGGAATCTCGACGTCGACACGGCGATCCGGCACATCTGCTCCACCACGCGGGGCGTACTGACCCGGGAGAAATGGAACGAGTACCTCCCGCGTCTGTCCTACGACCCGCCGTGCGACCGGTGAGCACACCCGATCGCGTGATCCCGCTCACACCTTGTCGGCGGGCCCGAGCAGTCGGCTCCCGTCACGCAGGCAGGCTTGTTAGGCTGGGTGTCAGCCCGATCGCTGGTGTATCCCCCGTCACCAGCGATCGGGCGCTGTCATGCCGGGGAACGGCCGGTCATGCCGGGGAACCGACGACCCGTCCGCCTAGGCTGGGGCGGTGTCCCAGGCGTACGAAGAGACAACGGACGCAGGACGGCCGCGGCGTGCCCCGGCCGTCCGCGACAACAGCCGCCACCAGTGGGAGAAGGACCGCGCCCGGCAGCCGAGAGACGCCCGCGCGGGCACCGGCGCCACCGAGCGCGACACCGGACTCGCCACCGACGACCTGATGTTCTCCGCGCGGTACCGGCACACGGACGCGACGCCGGAGCTGGCCGAGGCGTTCGGCGTCCCGGCCGGCACCCCCCTGCTGGAGCGCGCCTACCGCACCCGGCACACCGGTGAATCCGCCCCCCTGAGTCTCGTCACCTCCTACCTCCGCCGCGATCTGATCGAGGCCAACCCGCAGCTGCTGGACGAGTCCAACGAGCCGTGGCCGGGCGGCACCCAGAGCCAGCTGCACACCGTCGGCATCGAGGTGGACCGCGTCGAGGAACACGTCACCGCCCGCCCGCCGACCCCGCAGGAGGCCCGCGACCTGGACCTGCCGCCCGGCAGCCCGGTACTGCTGCTGCGCAAGACGTCGTACGACATCCACGGCCGCGTGGTCGACGTCGCCTTCACGACCCTGCCCGGCGACCGCACCGAACTGCGGTTCACCACGCGTCTGGAAAGGTGGTGAGCGCCGCCGTGAACCGGCGCGTCATCGTCGTCACCGCCGTGCACGCCCCGTCGGCACGGTTCCTGCCCGAGGCCTACGCGTCGCTGCGCGCCCAGCGGCTGCCCGGCGGGTGGGAGTGGCGGTGGCTGATCCAGGAGGACGGCGCCACCGACGAGGTACTCCCCCACGTCCCCGACGACCCCCGTGTCTCCTTCCGCCAGGGTCGGCCCGGCGGCCCCGGAGTCGCCCGCACCCTCGCGCTCGCGCGCGCCGACGGGGAGTACGTGAAGGTCCTCGACGCCGACGACCGGCTCACCCCGGGCGCGCTCGCCCGCGACCTCGCCGCCCTCGAAGCGGACCCCGCCCTCGGCTGGGCCACCTCCCGCGTCCTCGACCTGCTCCCGGACGGCTCCACCGCGGTCTTCCCCGGCGACCCCGACGAGGGCCCCCTCGAACCCGGCACCGTCCTCGCCGCCTGGGCGGCGAACGACTACCGCGCCCCCGTCCACCCCGCCTCCCTCTTCGCCCGCCGCGACCTCGTCCTCGCCCTCGGCGGCTGGATGGCCCTGCCCGCCTCCGAGGACACCGGGCTGCTCCTCGCCCTGGACGCGGTCAGCCGCGGCTGGTTCACCCGCGCACCCGGCCTCCTCTACCGCAAGTGGGAGGGCCAGGTGACCGGCAGCCCGGCCCACAACGACACCGCGGAACGCACCGCCCGCATGGCCGTCGCGGAGGCCCGGGCCCGGGCGCTGGCGGCGTACGGGTGGCGCTGGCCGAAGTGAGGCGGCCCGCCTCCGGCCCGCCGTCCGCCCGCCGGGTCAGGTGGTGAGGCTGATCGCCTGGGACGGGCAGCCCTCGGCCGCCTCGCGGACCTTCGGGTCGTCGGTCTCCTCCTGGCCCGGCAGGACGGCTCCGAAGCCGTCCACCGTCGTGAAGACGTGCGGTGCGCGGTAGACGCAGTCGCCGGAGCCGTAGCAGAGGCCGGGATCGACGGTGACCTTCACGCGTCCTCCAGTCCAGTCGTGAGCGGGTGCGGTGTCATCGCTGGACTGCCCTGCGGGGGCGCCGCCGAATCCCCCGCGTTCAGCGGGAGCCGGCCGCGGTGACGGGGCACTGACGCGCCGCCAGGTCACCAGGGCGTAGGTTGCTCGAGTTCGTCCGTCGATCCAAGGGTGGGGAAATGAGTTCACAGACCTACTTGTCCGGCCTCTTCTCGCTCGACGGCCGGGTCGCCCTCGTCACCGGAGGCAGTTCCGGCATCGGGCGAGCGGTCGCGGGGGCGCTGGCGCGGGCCGGGGCCCGGGTCGTGGTGATGGCGCGGCGGGAGCGGCAGCTGGCCGAGACCGTGGACGAGCTGGTCGCCGACGGGTGCCGGGCCGGGTGGGTCAGCGCGGACCTGCGGACCCGGGACGGGGTGCGGGCGGCCGCCGAGGAGGCGGCCGCGGTGTTCGGGGAGCCGGACATCCTGGTGAACTCCGCGGGGATCAATCTGCGTCCGCCGCTCGGCGAACTCGGCGACGACGTCTGGGACGCCGTCATGGCCGTCAACCTGGAGGCGCCCTTCCTGCTCGGGCAGCGCTTCGGGCCCGGCATGGCCGAGCGGGGCTTCGGGCGGATCATCCACATCAGCTCGCAGCAGGCGCACCGGGCGTTCGTGCAGAGCGGCGCGTACGGGGTGTCCAAGGGCGGTCTGGAGTCGCTGGCCCGGTCCCAGGCGGAGGCCTGGTCGCCGCACGGCGTCACCTGCAACACGCTCGTGCCCGGCTTCGTGCTGACCCCGCTCAACGAACGGCTGGCCTCCGATCCCGCCAAGGTCGCCGAACTCGCCGCCCGCACGATGAGCGGCCGCAACGGGCTCGCCGAGGACTTCGCCGGCGCGGCGGTGTTCCTGGCGAGCGGCGCCTCCGCGTACATCACCGGGCAGTCGCTGTTCGTGGACGGGGGGCTGTCCGTCCACTGAGGTACGACCGGTGGCGGGCGTCCGTCCGCGTCAGTTGTTCCAGGCCGCGTCGTACGGGTCCCTGGGCGCCGGGGCCGGACGGGCGCGGTCGACCTGAAGGTACGGCACGGGCCCCCCGTTGACGGGGTCCTCGGTGCGGCGGGCGCTGTAGGTACCGGTGACCTCCAGCCAGCCGTCGGGCTCCAGGACGGGCGGGACCCGCCCGTCGAGGGCGACCTTGACCGGCTGGGCGTCCGCGGCACAGCAGTTGAGGGTCATCCGGACGAGGTAGGGGGTGCCGTCGGGGGCGAGGGCGACGAAGCCGGTGACGCGGACGCGGCGGCCGTCGAGGGAGCGGCCGCGGTCGTATACCGCGCGGGCCGCGTAGTCGGACAGGCCCAGCCGGACCGGATCGCCCGGCGGCAACGGAGCGAAGGCGGGCGGCCGTTGCAGCGCGGTGCCGGTGCGCAGGGCGCTGTAGGAGCCCAGGGCGGGCGGGGCGACCAGGACGAGGGCGAGGACGGGGAGGAGCAGCAGCCAGGCGATCGGGGGCGCGTGACGGGCCGCGCCATGGTGAGTGTTCCCCGCCGTGCCGGGAGTCCGGTGGCGTCCGCGCTCGTACCACGCCGTGGCGCCCGCCGTCGCCACCAGCACCGCGCCCGCCGCCAGCAGCAACGGCCGCAGCCCCTCCTTCACATACCGCAGGGACACCTCACCGGCCCCCGTGTGCAGGACCACCGCTCCCAGCAGGAACAGCACCGCCGTCTGCGCCGCCCGGTTCACAGCAGCACCGCCCCGGTCAGTACCGCGCCCGCCACCGCGACCGCGAAGGTGGCGGGCGCGAAACGCAGGGCGAAGCCGCGGCCGAAGACGGCCGTCTGCATCGCGACCAGCTTCAGGTCCACCATCGGGCCGACGACCAGGAACGTCAGGCGGGCGGTCGGACTGAAGTGGGACAGGGACGCGGCCACGAACGCGTCCGCCTCCGAGCAGATCGACAGCACCACGGCCAGCAGGGCGAGCGTCAGCACCGCCACCACCGGATGACCGGCCGCCGCGCGCAGCCAGCCGTCCGGCACCACCGCCTTCAGGGTCGCCGCCGCCGTCGCGCCGAGCACCAGGAAGCCGCCCGCGTGCAGTACGTCGTGCCGGACCGACCCCCAGAACGCCGCACCCCGCCCCTGCCCCTCGTACGACCCCCGGGAGGGCGGACGCAGCCAGTCGGCGCGGCCGAGCCGCTGCCACAGCCAGCCCATCGCGCACGCGACCAGCAGCCCGGCGGCGAACCGGGCCAGGACCATCTCCGGCGCGCCGGGGAAGGCGACCGCCGTCGCGGTGAGCACCACCGGGTTGATCGCGGGCGCGGAGAGCAGGAAGGCCAGCGCGGCGGCCGGGGTGACGCCGCGCCGCATCAGCGCGCCCGCCACCGGCACCGAGGCGCACTCGCAGCCGGGCAGCACCGCGCCCGCCAGCCCCGCCACCGGCACCGCCGCCGTCGGACGGGCCGGGAGGGCACGGGCGAAGAAGGAGGGCGGTACGAGCACGGCGATCACCGCCGACAGCAGCACCCCGAGGACCAGGAAGGGCAGCGCCTGGACGACCACCGCCACGAACACCGTCGTCCAGGCCTGCATCACCGGGGCGCCGAGGGCGCGGCGGAGCGGGTCCTGGAGGAGGAACAGCAGGGGGAGGAGGAGGGCGAGGAGGAGGGAGGAGTCGAGACGTCGGGGGGTCTCTGTTCCGTAGGCGGTGTCGGTGGTGTCGCGCGTGTGGGCGGTGTCGGGCGTGTCGGTGGTGCCGGGCGTGTGGGCGGTGTCGGTGGTTTCGGCCACGTCGGTCAGTACGTCGGAGCGGGATCGGACGTTCAGACACTTCCTGGAACCACCCGCCTCATCGGGGCAGTGTTCCCTCACATGGGGAGCGTTCCGAATCAGGGTCAGCCGCGTGACACGACCGGGCACATGGTGGTGTGCGGCGACGACGGACTCGCGCACCGGCTCGCCGCCGAACTGCGGCTCGTCTACCGCGAACAGGTCACCCTCGTCGTCCCGCCCTCCGGCCGCCGGGTGCGCCGGCCGGTCGTCGGACGGGCCCGCGCCGCGTCCGCCGCGCTGCTCGACCGGATGGTGAACGCGGCGGTGGGCAGGGGTGGCAACGGCAACGGCAACGGCAGTGGCAGTGGCAGTGGCAGTGGCAACAGTGCGCCCGAGCCGGTCGGCAGTGAACGGGTCGTCCAGGCCACCGAGTTGACCGAGGCCGTGCTCGCCGAAGCCGGTGTGGAGCGGGCGACCGCGCTGGCCCTGGTGTACGACGACGACGAGACCAACATCCGCGCCGCACTCGCCGCCCGCCGCATCAACCCCCGGATCCGGCTCGTCCTGCGCCTCTACAACCGACGGCTGGGCCAGCACATCGAGGAACTGCTCGACCAGGCCGCCACCCTCGCCCTCGGCGACGGAGCCGCCCGCTACGACGCCTCCACGACCGTACTGTCCGACGCCGACACCGCCGCACCCGCCCTCGCCGCCACCGCGCTCGCCGGGACCAGCAAGGTCGTCCAGACCGAAGGGCTGCTGCTGCGGGCCGTGGAACGGCCGCCGCCCGCGCCCGGCGAAGTGGCCGATCCGGGACTGGCCACCCTCGCGCTGCTCTCCGCGACCGCCAACGACCCGGCCGGCGCCGACGGTTCCGAGGGCAGCGGGGAGCAGGGACCGCAGCTGCTGCCGGACGCGGCGACCGTGCGGGCCGCGACCGGGCGGGGCGCCGTGGTGCTGGAGCAGGTGTCGTACTCCGGGCCCGCCCAGGGCACGGGCCGCGGCGGGGCGCTGCCGTTCGCCTCGCTGTTCTCGCGGCGGCTGCGATGGTCGCTGTTCGGGCTGGTGGTGTGTGTGATCGCGCTGGCCGTGGCGCTGAAGGTGGTCACCGGCGAGCATCTGCTCCACGCCACCTACGTGACCCTGCTCGACCTGTTCGCGATCAACGAGCCCGCGCTTCAGCAGTCCACCGCACGCCAGGTGCTCCAACTGCTGTCCGGGCTGGTCGGATTACTGTTGCTGCCGGTGCTGCTCGCGGCCGTGCTGGAAGGCCTCGGCACCTTCCGGAGCGCCTCCGCGCTGCGCAAGCCGCCCCGCGGGCTCGGCGGGCATGTGGTGCTGCTCGGGCTCGGCAAGATCGGCACCCGGGTGCTGATCCGGCTGCGCGAGCTGCACATCCCGGTGGTGTGCGTGGAGTCCGATCCCGAGGCGCGCGGGCTCGCCACGGCGCGGCGGCTGCGGGTGCCGGTGGTGCTCGGTGATGTCACCCAGGAGGGTGTGCTGGAGGCCGCCAAGATCCATCGGGCGCATGCCCTGCTCGCGGTGACCAGCGCGGACACCACCAACCTGGAGGCCGCGCTGTACGCCCGGTCGGTGCGGCCCGATCTGCGGGTGGTGCTGCGGCTGTACGACGACGACTTCGCGACCGCCGTGTACCGCACCCTGCGGGCCGCGCATCCCCACGCCCTCACCCGCAGCCGGAGTGTGTCGCATCTGGCGGCGCCCGCGTTCGCCGGGGCGATGTTCGGGCGGCAGATCCTGGGGGCGATTCCGGTGGAGCGGCGGGTGCTGCTGTTCGCCGCCGTGGATGTGGGCGGGCATCCGCGGCTGGAGGGGCGGACGGTGGCGGAGGCGTTTCGGCCCGGGGCGTGGCGGGTGCTGGCGCTGGGCACCGGGGCGGTGGGGGACGGCGGGGAGGAGGGCGAGGGCTCCGCCGGGCGGTTGTCGGGGCTGGTCTGGGACCTGCCCGACGGTTACGTCCTCAAGGACGGTGACCGTGTCGTTCTGGCGGCGACGCGGCGGGGGTTGGCGGAGCTGCTGGGGCGGCGGAGCCGGGAGCGCGGCGGGCTGTGACGCCTGGTGCTTCTCGCCCCCGCGGCCCTTACCCCCTCCCGTCCCCGGGGGTCCGCCCCCGGCACGCCCACCCGAGTGCCCACTCGAGTGCCCACCCCGCGACCCCGCCAGGGGCTCCGCCCCTGAACCCCGGCGGGGCCGCCCCCCAGACCCCGTCGGCCTGGACGGCCTCGCCCTCAAGCGCCGGACGGGCTGGGATGGGTGCCCGGTGTCAGGCCGTGGCTCCCTTCAGGTGCCGCTCCGCGAAGTCCAGTTCCAGCTTGATCTGCTTGATCCGTTCGTCCACGATCAGGGAGCCGTGGCCGGCGTCGTAGCGGTAGACCTCGTGGACGGCGCCGCGGGACTGGAGGCGCTTGACGTAGTTGTCGATCTGGCGGATGGGGCAACGGGGGTCGTTGACGCCGGCGGAGATGTAGACAGGGGCCCTGACCTGGTCGACGTAGGTGATCGGGGAGGACGCCTCGAAGCGCTCGGGGACCTCCTCGGGGGTGCCGCCGAGGAGGGTGCGGTCCATGGCTTTCAGGGCTTCCATCTCGTCGTGGTAGGCGGTGACGTAGTCGGCGACCGGGACGGCTGCGATGCCGAGGGTCCAGAAGTCCGGCTGGGTGCCGAGGCCGAGCAGGGTGAGATAACCGCCCCAGGAGCCGCCGGTGAGGATCAGGCGGGCGGGGTCGGCCAGGCCCGAGGCGATGGCCCATTCGCGGACCGCCGCGATGTCCTCCAGCTCGATCAGGCCGACGCGGTGCTTCAGGGCGTCCGTCCAGGCGCGGCCGTAGCCGGTGGAGCCTCGGTAGTTGACGCGCACGACCGCGTACCCGTGGTCCACCCAGGCGGCCGGGCCGGCCGCGAAGGAGTCGCTGTCGTGCCAGGTGGGGCCGCCGTGGATGTCGAAGACGGTGGGGAGCGGGCCGGTGGCGCCGGCCGGTTTCTGCACCAGGGCGTGGATGCGGCCGCCGGGGCCCTCCACCCAGACGTCCTCGACCGGGACGGAGCCCGGGGACTTCATGCCGGGCGGGTCGAGGACGACGCCGCCGCGGGTCGACCGCACCGCCGACGGCTCGGCGGCCGACGACCACAGGTACTCCACGCTGCCGTCGGGCCGGGGCGTGGCGCCGGAGACGGTGCCGGGCGGGGTGGGGATCCTCTCCAGGCGGCGGGTGGCGAAGTCGTAGCGGAACAGCTCGCTGCGGGCCTCGAAGCTGTGGCCGATGAGCAGTCCCGAGCCGTCCGGATACCACTCGGCGCTCACGTCGCCGGGCAGCTCCAGGGCGAGGTCGGTCTCCTCGCCGGTCGCCACGTCCCACACCAGCGGCTCCCAGCGGCCCCGCCGCTGATGGCCGACGAGCAGCCGGGTGTCGTCGGCCACGGGAGCGAAGCCGAGCACCTCCAGGCCCAGCTCCCGGGTGCCGTCCTTGGTGTCGTCCAGCTCGGCGACCGTGCTGCCGTCGGGGCGCAGCACGCGCAGCGCGGAGTGCATCGCGTCGCCGTGCTCGGTGTGCTCGACGGCGATCAGCGTGCCGTCGTGGGAGAGGTCGCCGACGCCGGCGGACTCGCGGTGGCGGTAGATCTCCACCGGTGCCTCGCCCTCGCGGGCCAGGTGGATCGTGGTGCCGTCCTCGTCGGTGGAGCGGCCGATCACCGCCGTACGCCCGTCTCTGCCGAGGGCCAGGCCCGCCGGGTAGGACGGGTCCAGGCCGGGCACCGCCAGTTCGTCCTCACCGCCCTGGAAGGGCTGGCGGCGCCAGACGCCGAACTCGTCGCCGTCCTTGTCGTCGAACCACCAGATCCAGGCGCCGTCCGGGGAGAGCACGCCGTCCGTCGTGCCGTTCGGCCGGTGGGTGACCTGGCGCTGTTCGCCGGTCGCGCGGTCCCAGGCGTACAGCTCGTACGTCCCTGTCGCGTTGGACACGAACAGGGAGCGGTCCGGGGCGTCCTCCGCCCAGTCGGGCAGTGACACCCGCGGCGCCCTGAAGCGCTTCTCCCAGTCCGGCATGTCGGCCATGTCCTCGGTCCGCTGCGGCGCGGCGACCCCGTTGCTCTCACTCATGACCCCATACTGCCCGGCCACACCGACATTCCGCTGGCGCGGCCCCCAGCCTGTGGATAACTTCCCGACCCCCGCGGCGGGCGTCCCCCACCGTCCCCGTACCGTTGAGGGCGTGTACCGGTTTCTGCTGACGCCCCGCTGGTGGTGCATCAACGTCTTCGTGCTGCTCGCCATCCCCTTCTGCGTGTTCATGGGGTCCTGGCAGCTGAGCCGGTTCGAGGACCGGGTCGACAGCCATCGCGGCGCGACCGAGCAGGCCGCTTCGAACCAGCGGGAGGCGGCCCGGCCGCTGGCCGAGCTGCTGCCGGTGGACAAGGCGACCGTGGGCAAGCAGACCACCGCCACCGGCACCTACGGTGAGCAGCTGCTCGTCCCCGACCGCGAGCTGGACGGCAGGCGCGGCTTCTATGTGCTGACCCTGCTGCGCACCTTTGACGGCAAGGCCCTGCCGGTGGTGCGGGGCTGGCTGCCCGGTGCCGCCGACCCGGCGAAGGCGCCCGCCCCGCCGTCCGGCGAGGTCACGGTCACGGGGGCGCTCCAGGCGTCCGAGAACCCGGGCGAGGACGGGGTCAGCGCGGCGGGCGGGCTGCCGTCCGGGCAGACCGCCGCGATCAGCGCGGCCTCGCTGGTCAACCTGGTGCCGTACGACGTCCATGACGCCTGGATCACCCTGAACCGGGGGGACGCCGGTATGAGGACGGTGCCGGTGGCGGCGACCCCGGACACCGGTCTCGACCTGAAGGCGTTCCAGAACCTCGGCTACACCGGCGAGTGGTTCGTCTTCGCGGGCTTCGTCGTCTTCATGTGGTTCCGGCTGCTGCGGCGCGAGGCGGAGTTCGCCCGGGACGCGGAGCTGGGCCTGGTGCCGGACGAGGAGGAGCGGGTCCCCAGCCCGTCCGGCACCTGAGCGTCTTACGACGTCCGTCGCCTCACGAGGCGGGCAGCAGTCCGGTGCGGTAGACGGTCCCCGCGCACGCGTTGGGCACCGTCACGCTGGTCGCCGCGCCCGCCTCCGCGGTGTACGACACGGCCACACTGCCGTCGACCGTTCCGTCCTCGGTCAACAGCTGGGTCGTCGTCCTGGTGTCGCCGCCCGTGGAGGTGCCCTCCGTGGAGGTGTCGGGCGACTCGGTGGGCGTCGGGTCGGGCGACGGGTCGCCGGTCTCGCCCCCGGTGGGCGGCGGGCCGCTGTCGGTGGGGCAGGTCTCGGACGGCACCCAGGCGAACCGCACCTCGTACGCCGCCCCCGGCAGCAGCACCAGCTGCGGCACTTCCACGGACGGGTCGGGCAGGCTCGCCGCCGGGTCGCCGGCGACATGGGAGGCCTGGCCGATCCTGGCGGGGTCGGCCGCGCCCTGGGCGAGCGGGATCAGCGAGCCGGGGCCGCTGACGGTGCAGCTGCCGCCGGAGATGTTGGTGATCCGGAAGGTGCCGTAGACGGTCCCCATGGAGTCCGGGGCGTCGGCCCAGCCGGTGGCGCCCAGCTGGTCGACGGTGCAGGGCGCGGCCGACTCGGAGCTGGGGGCCGACGGGTCGGCACTGTCGCCGGAACCGCTCTCGGTGCTGCCGCCCTTTCCCTTGTCGTGCTCCTCCTTGCCGCCCTTGTCCTTCTCCTCCGTCTTGCCGGAGGAACCGCCGGTCTTCCCGCCCGTGCCCTCGGTGCTCTTGCCCTCGCTGGTGCCGCCCTGGGCCTGGGAGCCGTGGCCGGCGATGGAGGGGTTGGCGTCACCGCCGGTGGCGTTGGAGACGTGCACCAGGGCGGGGACGGCCGTGCCGACGAACAGCGCGGCGGCGGCCATGCCGACGACGGCCTGCCGCTTGCGCGCCCGCCGGGCGGGCACCGCCCGCCGCAGGTGCTCCAGCGTGCCGTCGCGCGGTTCGATGTCCTGCACCACGCCGTGCAGCAGCCTGCGCAGTGCCAGCTCGTCCGAGTCGAGCCCGTCGGGGCCCTGTTCATCGGGGCCGTGGTTCACAGTTCCGTTCCCAGCGTGCGGTTGGTTCGGCTGTTGCTCGTGCGCTTCGGTCAGCTCAGACGCCGTCTCGGCGGTCCCGGCCGGCTCGGCGGTCGCGGAACTCACGGAATCCGCGGAATCCGCGGAATCCGCTTCGGCCGGCTCCGGTGTCACCTCGGCCAGCTCCGGTGTCGCCTCGGTCGGATCGCGGGATTCACCCGGCTCGTGCGGGGCGCGCGGCTCGCGGCGCCCCTGTTCTTCGGGGCCCGGGCCTGTCATGCCGGCGCCTCCATCGCCACGCGGAGGGCCGCGATACCGCGGGAGCCGTACGCCTTCACCGAGCCGAGCGATATGCCGAGGGTCTCGGCTACCTGGGCCTCGGTCATGTCCGCGAAGTAGCGCAGCACCAGGACCTCGCGCTGGCGGCGCTGGAGTCCCTTCATCGCCTTGATGAGAGCGTCGCGCTCCAGCTGGTCGTACGCGCCCTCCTCGGCGCTCGCCATGTCCGGCATCGGCTTGGAGAGGAGCTTCAGGCCGAGGATGCGGCGGCGCAGGGCCGAGCGGGACAGGTTGACCACGGTCTGCCGCAGATAGGCGAGCGTCTTCTCCGGGTCGCGGACCCGCTTGCGCGCGGAGTGGACGCGGATGAACGCCTCCTGGACGACGTCCTCGCAGGAGGCGGTGTCGTCGAGGAGGAGGGCGGCGAGACCCAGCAGGGAGCGGTAGTGGGCGCGGTACGTCTCGGTGAGGTGGTCGACGGTGGTGCCGGCGGCCTTGGTCTCCTCGGCGTACTCGGCGCCGTCGCGCTGGCTGGGGATGCGGGCGGGCCGCGCTGCGGGCATGGGCGCGATCACCGGCATGCCGCCGGGCGCGCCGGGCATGCGGGTGCGAAGCGGCCGACGGACCGGCCGCAGAGCCGTGCCGCGCGTCGGCGCGGGGAAATCGAGAACCTCTGCCACGCCAGTTGGACGTGTTTCCCCCCGAGAGGGTTGTACGCGCCGAGCGTCACGTTCATTCTCGCGTCAGGCAGCACAGCCCTCGGTGCCCCAAATGCCGTCATGCGTCCCGCACTTCCCCTATGTCCGATAAGAACGACGCGTCCCCACGCCTCGTTCACGGTCCCCACACCCCGGAAGGGCGACCGCATAGACGCTCCCCGCCCTCCGCGCGGTTGCGGAAAACGAGGAGGAATTCTGTTACGCAGATCCTACAAACGGATCAGGTCATCGCCGGGAGTTTTTTCGTGAGCGGTAGCTCTCACGAAAACTCCGCGGCCACCAGCTCGGCGATCTGCGCGGTGTTCAGCGCGGCGCCTTTGCGTAGATTGTCGCCGCAGACGAAGAGTTCCAGCGCCGTCGGATCGTCCAGCGCCCGGCGCACCCGCCCGACCCACGTCGGATCGGTGCCCACCACGTCGGCGGGCGTCGGGAACTCCCCCGCCGCCGGATTGTCGTAGAGCACCACGCCCGGCGCGGTGGCCAGGATCTCCCGCGCCCGGTCCACCGTGATCTCGTCCTCGAAGCGGGCGTGCACGGTCAGCGCGTGCGCGGTGACCACCGGCACCCGGACACAGGTCACCGCGACCGGCAGCCGCGGCAGCCCGAGGATCTTGCGGGACTCGTCCCGCAACGTCAGCTCCTCCGACGACCAGCCGTCCGCGCGCGGCTCCCCGGCCCACGGCACCACGTTCAGCGCCACCGGCTCCGGGAACGGCCCGGTCCGGTCGCCGACCGCCCGGCGCAGATCGCCGGGGCTGGTGCCCAGCTCCGTACCGGCGACCAGGGACAGCTGCGCACGCAGCGTCTCCACCCCGGCCCGGCCCGCCCCGCTGACCGCCTGGTACGACGACACCACCAGCTCGCGCAGCCCGAACTCGGCGTGCAGCGCGCCCAGCGCGACGATCATCGACAGGGTCGTGCAGTGCGGGTTGGCGACGATCCCGCGCGGGCGCAGGCGCACCGCGTGCGGATTGACCTCGGGGACGACCAGCGGCACGTCCGGGTCCATCCGGAAGACGCCGGAGTTGTCGACGACCACCACGCCCTTGGCGGCGGCGACCGGCGCCCACTGCGCGGACACCTCGTCCGGTACGTCGAACATGGCGATGTCGACCCCGTCGAAGGCCTCTTCCGACAGGGCCACGACCTCGACCTGCTCGCCGCGCACGGCCAGCTTGCGGCCGGCCGAGCGCGGCGAGGCGACGAGCCGGATCTCGCCCCAGATGTCCTTGTGCTGGGACAGGATCTGGAGCATGACCGCGCCGACGGCCCCGGTCGCTCCCACGACCGCGAGCGTCGGCCCAGGTCCTGGCGTCACCTTCCCGCCTGCCGCCAGGGTCCGGTCATCGGCCGGTGCCTCCGTAGACGACGGCCTCGTCGCTGTCGGAGTCCAGCCCGAAGGCGGTGTGCACGGCGCGCACGGCCTCGTTGACGTCGTCGGCGCGGGTGACCACCGAGATGCGGATCTCGGAGGTCGAGATCAGCTCGATGTTCACGCCGGCGTCGCTGAGCGCCTCGAAGAACGCGGCGGTCACGCCCGGGTTGGTCTTCATACCCGCGCCGACCAGCGAGATCTTCCCGATCTGGTCGTCGTAGCGCAGCGAGTCGAAGCCGATGCCGGACCGGTTCTTCTCCAGCGCGTCGATGGCCTTGCGGCCCTCGGTCTTCGGCAGCGTGAACGAGATGTCCGTCAGCCCGGTGGACGCGGCGGACACGTTCTGCACGACCATGTCGATGTTGATCTCGGCATCGGCGATCGTACGGAAGATGGCGGCGGCCTCACCCGGCTTGTCGGGCACACCGACGACCGTGATCTTGGCCTCGGAGGTGTCATGCGCGACACCGGAGATGATGGCCTGCTCCACCTGCTTGTCCCCTTGGTTGATCGGCTCGCTGCTGACCCACGTGCCCTGAAGTCCACTGAAGCTGGAGCGGACGTGGATCGGGATGTTGTAGCGACGGGCGTACTCCACACACCGGTGGAGCAGCACCTTCGACCCGGACGAGGCCAGCTCCAGCATGTCCTCGAAGGAGATCCAGTCGATCTTCCGGGCCTTCTTCACCACCCGCGGGTCGGCGGTGAACACACCGTCGACGTCGGTGTAGATCTCGCACACCTCGGCGTCGAGGGCGGCCGCGAGGGCCACCGCCGTGGTGTCGGACCCACCGCGCCCCAGCGTGGTGATGTCCTTCGTGTCCTGGCTGACGCCCTGGAACCCGGCGACGATGGCGATGTTGCCCTCGTCCAGCGAGTCCCGGATACGGCCCGGCGTGACATCGATGATCCGCGCTTTGTTGTGGACCGAGTCGGTGATGACACCTGCCTGGCTTCCGGTGAAGCTCTGGGCGGAGTGGCCCAGGTTTTTGATCGCCATGGCCAGCAGTGCCATGGAGATCCGCTCTCCGGCGGTCAGCAGCATGTCGAGCTCGCGCCCGGCAGGAATCGGGGAAACCTGCTCGGCGAGATCGATCAGCTCGTCCGTCGTGTCGCCCATCGCGGAAACCACGGCGACCACCTGGTGGCCGTTCTTCTTGGCTTCCACGATCCGCTTGGCGACGCGCTTGATGCCTTCGGCATCGGCTACGGAGGAGCCTCCGTACTTCTGCACGACAAGGCCCACGTGCGCTCCTCGCTCGCTGTGTGTTCTTTCCGCATATACGACGGTGTACTGCGGGTCGGCTCAGTCTAACGAGCGTCCGAATTCCACCCCCGCGCTCCCGCATGGTGAGACGTCGGACGCCGCCAAGGACACTCCCTGCCCAGACTCGCGAAATCGATGCCCACCGGTGCGGAGGGTGGTCGTTCAGTGGCGGTGAGGAGGGGGGCGGACTCCTGGCGGAGCTGTTGCGGCGGTTGGGGGCGCGGGGGTCGGACACGGTGACCTGCGTCGGGATTCCGGCGCTGGACGGGAACACGTGACCGCCGCGGTGGTACAGCGGGCCGGCAGCGACCGCGCCGTTCGTGGCGGCGGGGACGCTGTCGGCGGTGGTGCGGAAGATGGACCCCGATCGCCGCCGGGCTAGTTCTTGACGGGCCCCAGGCCCAGTGGGCCCAGGATCTCCTGTTCCATGACCCGGCCGGCCTCGATCTCCAAGGTGTCGTCGCCCAGGCCCTGGTCCGTGTCCAGGCCGTCGAGTTCTTCCAGGGGCTGGTTCAGGCGGACGTGGGCGACCACGGACTGGAGGGCGCGCAGGGTCGCGGAGGCGGTGCCGCCCCAGTTGGAGAAGTAGGAGAACTGCCACCACCACAGGGCTTCCGTGGTGCGGCCCGCGCGGTAGTGGGCCATGCCGTGGCGCAGGTCGGTGATGACGTCGGTGAGGTCGTCCGAGATACGGGCCGGGACCGGGGCCTTGCGGGGCTCGTACGGGTCGAAGACCTCGGAGTAGACGTCGATGGGCTCCAGGAGGCGGGCGAGGTTCTCGCGGAGGTCGTCCACGTCGGGCTCGGGGCCCGGGTCGGGCTCGTAGCGATCGTCGGGGACGATGTCCTCGTGCGCGCCGAGGCGGCCCCCGGCGAGCAGCAGCTGGGAGACCTCCAGGAGGAGGAAGGGGACCGCCGAGTCCGGTTCGTCGCCCTTCGCGACCTCCGTGACGGCCACCAGGAAACTCTCGATCTGGTCCGCGATCTGGACCGCGAAGTCGTCCGGGTCCTGCGTCGTGGAGTGCAGCGTGGCGTCAGACATCTAGGAGTCGTCTCCCCTCGAAGGCGCGGCCGAGGGTCACCTCGTCCGCGTATTCCAGGTCGCCACCCACCGGGAGGCCGCTGGCCAGGCGGGTGACCTTGAGGCCCATGGGCTTGATCATGCGAGCGAGATACGTGGCCGTGGCCTCGCCCTCCAGATTCGGGTCGGTGGCCAGGATCAGCTCCGTGACCGTCCCGTCGGCCAACCGCGCGAGAAGTTCTCGTATACGCAGGTCGTCGGGGCCGACACCTTCGATGGGGCTGATCGCCCCACCCAGGACGTGATAGCGGCCGCGGAACTCGCGGGTGCGCTCGATCGCGACCACGTCCTTGGGTTCCTCGACGACGCAGATCACCGACGGGTCGCGGCGCGGGTCGCGGCAGATCCCGCAGTGCTCCTCCTGCGCGACGTTGCCGCACACCGCGCAGAAGCGGACCTTCGCCTTCACCTCCAGCAGCGCCTGGGCGAGACGGCGTACGTCCGTCGGCTCCGCCTGGAGGACGTGGAAGGCGATCCGCTGGGCGCTCTTGGGACCCACGCCGGGCAGTCGCCCCAGCTCGTCGATGAGGTCCTGGACCACGCCTTCGTACAACGGACTGCCGTCCTTCCTGGGGTGCCTTCAATACGTACGGTAGATGCCGCGTGCCCGTCTTCGAAAGGCAGGGCGGGGGACCCGGAGGTCAGAAGGGCAGGCCTGGGATGCCACCGCCGCCCAGGCCCTGGGCGAGCGGGCCGAGTTTCTGCTGCTGGAGGGACTGCGCGTTCTCGTTGGCCGCCTGGACGGCCGCGACGATCAGGTCGGCGAGGGTCTCGGTGTCCTCCGGGTCCACCGCCTTGGGGTCGATGACCAGGCCGCGCAGCTCGCCGGCGCCGGTCACCGTGGCCTTCACCAGGCCGCCGCCCGCCTGCCCGTCGACCTCCGTGTTCGCCAGCTCCTCCTGGGCGCGTGCCAGATCCTGCTGCATCTTCTGAGCCTGCTGGAGCAGCTGCTGCATGTTGGGCTGGCCACCACCGGGAATCACGATCAGCTCCTGTTTTCGTACGGCTTTTTCCACCTGGCACGAGCCTACGTGGTCCGCGCGGCCGTCGCCCCAGCACTCTTTCGAGTGAGTTATCTCCGTGGCCTATACCTGATCAAGACCCCCTTCCGGGCGGAAAAGCGATGAAAGCTTCACCTTCGCCACCCATTGGGCGGTAGGAAGGTTCCGGCACGTCAGCGTCCATCAGCAGCAGTAGGGAGTGCCGGGTGGGTCAGCCGGAGATGCAGCCCGAGGGGCCGCCTCAGGACGGGCGGGGCGAGGGGGCGGCCGGGCTGCGGCCGGGCGATCTGACCGGGCGGCCGTTTCCGCTCGGGGACTGGGCCGAACCCGCACGGCGTCTCGACGAGCTGTACCGCTGGGTGGAGCGCGGCGCCCTGGACACGGCGGCCTGGTATCTCGCCGACCGGATCTGGAAGCGGCGCGGGGCGCGGGCGCTGCGCGCGGGCGCTGCGGCGGGGGCGGTGGCGGGCGCGGCGCTGCCGCTGCTGGATCTGACCGGGGTGTTGGGCGGGGTCGCCCCTTGGGGGTATCTGGCGCTGATGCTCGCCGTCGCCTGCGTGGCCGTCGACCGGTTCTTCGGGGTCACCTCGGGGTGGATAAGGGACGTGGCCACCGCGCAGGCCGTGCAGCGCCGATTGCAGGCCCTTCAGTTCGACTGGGCCGCGGAGAGCGTGCGCGAGGTGCTGGGCCCCACCGAGGGGACGGCGAGCGAGGCGGCCGAGCGGTGCCTGGGCGTGCTGCGGCGGTTCTGCGAGGACGTGACCGAGCTGGTGCGCACCGAGACCGCCGACTGGATGGTGGAGTTCCGCACCGGGTCGGCGCCGCTGGGCCTCCAGGCGGCGGTAGCGGTGGGCCCGCGGGTGGACGCCGGGGGCCCGCACGGCCGGTTCCCGATGCCGCCCGGGCCCGCCCGGCCGAACATGCCCCGGCAGCGGCCGCCCGAGCCGCGGTGAGGTGCCCTCAAGGGTGGTCCCGGGGGGTCACTGGCGGGTGTACGTCAGCTTCTCCCCCGTGCTCGTGTTCACGCGCTGGAGCGTGTCCGGGGAGATGAGGGTGATCTCCGTGGCCTCTCCGGGGCTGCACGAGGTGCGCGGCTCGCCGACCGTCACCGTGGACGGGCCGATCGGCAGCGGGCCGTCCCCGGCGGGCTCCCCGCTCAGTTCCGCCTCGAAGACGCAGTGGTAGTCGGCGCCGTCGGCGGTGAGCGACAGCACCGCGTCGCCGGGCTCGCCCTGCCGGATGGTCAGCGTGCGGGTGTGCGTGCCGTCCGCGTTCTCGATCGTGGTGGTCCAGGTGCCCAGGTAGTCCGCCGGGATCGCGCCGTCCTGCTCCGCGGAGGAGGCCGACGGGGAGGGGGAGGGGGACGGGGTGGGCGAGGTGGGTCCGGGGGTGGTCGGGCCTCCGGTCGTGGTCGGGCTCGGTGACGGGGGCGCCTTCGCGTCGCCGTCCCCGTTCATCAGCGCGTACACCGTGCCGCCCGCCGCCAGCGCCACGACCACCGCGACGGCGACGAGCAGCGCGGTGGCCCGGCCGTTCCTGCGGGACGGCTCCTGGGACGGGGCGGACGGCGAGGTCCCGTACGGGGCGGGCCCGTACGGCGGGGTCGAGCCGAGGCCGTCGCCGTAGGGGGCGGGGTGCGGGGCGTGACCGCCGTACGGCGGTGAGGGGTACGCCTGGTTCGGCGGCTGGGGGTAGCCGTAGGCGTGCTGGGGATGGCCGTAACCCTGCTGGGGATGGCCGTAACCCTGGTGGGGATGTCCGTACGGCTGTTGCGGGGGGTGGCCCTGCGGGGACGGCCCGGCCGGGGCGGGCGGTGTCCGCGGGGTGCCGTAGGCGGGGTGGGCGGGCGGTGGGACGTCCGGGGTGGTCGGGACGGCCGGGGGTGCGGGCGGCCGGGTTCCCGGGGTGGCCTGTCCCGGGGTGGCCGGTTGGCCGGCGGTCATGGCCGGGAGGTGGTTCAGGGGCGCTCCCGCGCCCGCCGCGGGCACTCCCGTACCCGCCGCGCCGAGCGGCCCGCCCCCGCCCGGGTCTTCGGCGGGGGCCAGGGCCGGTCCGCCCGCGACGTCCGGCTCCTGCGCCGCCGTGTGCTCCGGCGGCGCCCCCGCGGTCTCCGGGTTCTCCGTGTCCAGCAGCCGTACCGCGTGCCGCCCGAGCTGGGCGACCAGGGCGCTGGGCAGCCACGGGTCGAGGGCGCGGCCGTCGGAGACGGTGTCCTCCGCGCCGGTGCGCTCCAGGACGTGGTCGAGGGTGGGGCGGGCGGCGGGGTCCTTGCGCAGGCAGTCGCGGACGAGGTCGGCGATGCCCTCGGGGACCCGCTCCAGGTCGGGCTCCTCCTGGGCGATGCGGAACATCAGGGCGTGCACGCCGCTGTCGGCGCCGCCGAAGGGCAGGGCCCCGGTGGCGGCGTAGGCGAGGACGGAGCCCAGGCAGAAGACGTCGCAGGCGGGGGTGACGCGGTCGCCGCGCACCTGCTCGGGCGCCATGAAGCCGGGCGAGCCGACCAGCGCGCCGGTGCGGGTGAGGCCGCCGTCGGTGACGGTCTCCAGGGCGCGGGCGATGCCGAAGTCGATGACGCGCGGGCCGTCGATGGTGAGCAGGACGTTGGACGGCTTCAGGTCGCGGTGCACGATCCCCGCCGCGTGGATGTCCTTGAGGGCGTGGGCGAGCCCGGCGGCGAGGATGCGTACCGAGCGTTCGGGCAGCGGCCCGTGGTCGTGACCGACGACCTGCTGGAGGCTGGGTCCGGCGACGTATCCGGTGGCGACCCAGGGCACGGCGGCCTCGGTGTCGGCGTCGAGCACGGGCGCGGTCCAGTGGCCGCCGACCCGCCGCGCGGCCCGCACCTCCTGCCGGAACCGCCCCCGGAACTCCTCCTGTGCGGCGAGCTCCTCGCGGACCAGCTTGACGGCGACGGTCCGCCCCCGGTCCGACCGGGCCAGATAGACCTGCCCCATGCCGCCGGCGCCGAGCCGCCCCAGCAGCCGGTAGACGCCGACGCGCTCGGGATCCCCGGGCCCCAGTCTCTCCATCCCCACCGCCTCCCCCTAGGTGAGCAACAGGCCGAGAATAGTGCGGCCCCCAGGGGAGTCGTACGGGGTGCCCTCTACGGTTCCGTAACAGGTGCGGACGGCGGCCCCAGTTCGTCCAGCACCCGCGACAGCCGCTCCAGAGCCGCCACCGCCGCGGCGAGTTCCGCCTCGCCGAAGACTTCCGCGAGCCGGTCGGCGTAGGCCGCGTGCCCCGGCTGGATCCGGTCGATCGCGGCCCGGCCCGCCTCGGTCGGCGCGAGGAGCTTGGCGCGGCGGTGGGCGGGGTTGGGCCGGTACTCGGCGAGGCCCCGCGCCACCAGCAGATCGGCGATGCGCTGGACGCTCTGGCGGGTGATGCCCATGGCGCGGGCGATCCCGGCCACCGGCAGCGGTTCACGCAGCACCGCGCCCAGCACCTGCCACCGGGCGGCGGTCAGCCCGGCGGGCCCGGCCAGTTCCTCGGCGACGGACAGGAACTGGCCGTTCAGCCGGAACACGCCGATCGCGCTCCGGCTGAACAGGTCCTGACGGCCCCGGCTCACAGCGCCCCGGCCTGCTCCAGGACGGCGTACGCCTCGATGTCGGAGTCGTGGAAGAGGCGGTACCAGGCGTCCAGCACCTCGCCCTCGTAGACCCCGAGCAGGCCGAGGATCTCCCGGGCGAAGGCGACCGGCTCGGTGGGACCGGCGGTGATCAGCCCGCCGTCGGTGACCGCGTCGGCGTCCACGTACTTCTCCCCGCCCCGGTAGCCGGTGGCGGCCAGGTAGAAGGAGACGGCGCTGGTGTGGGCGCGGTCGTCGAGCAGGCCCTCGCGGGCGAGTCCGGCGGTGGCGCCGCAGATCGCGGCGACGGGGACGCCGGCGTCGAGGAACTCGCGGGCCTTGCGGGCGAAGGGGGCGAGGTCGTCACTCGTGTCCCACAGGTCGGCGCCCGGGAGGATCAGCAGCGAGCTGTCCTCGGGGCGTACGTCGGCCAGGGCGAGGTCGGGCTGGACGCGCAGCCCGCCGATGGTGCGGACGGGGGCGGTGGCGGGGCCGACGGTGCGGATGTCGTGGCCCGCGCGGGCGAGGTGCGCGGTGGCGTGGCCGGGCTCCCAGTCGGCGAGGGTGTCGTAGACGGCGAGGTGGACGGGCTTGCGGCTCATGGTTCCTCCTCCAGCGGGATCCCGGTGGATTCCGATGACAGCAGGCTGTCATTTCGACAGCACCCTGTCAATAGGCTCCGGCCATCCGGTGGGCCCCGCGGTCGACAACCTGTCGCGGAACCCCCCCGACCACAGACAGGACGCCGATACCGCGTCCACATCGCGGACATTTACGCTCGGCCGCATGACCCCTCATCCCGACCCCCAGGCCGGCGCCGCCGTGAAGGCCGCGGACCGCGCGCACGTCTTCCACTCCTGGTCCGCGCAGGAGCTCATCGACCCGCTCGCCGTCGCCGGCGCCGAGGGGTCGTACTTCTGGGACTACGACGGCAAGCGCTACCTCGACTTCACCAGCGGCCTCGTGTACACCAACATCGGCTACCAGCACCCGAAGGTCGTCGCCGCGATCCAGGAGCAGGCGGCGAAGATGACCACCTTCGCGCCCGCCTTCGCCATCGAGGCGCGGTCGGAGGCGGCCCGGCTGATCGCCGAGCGGACCCCCGGGGACCTGGACAAGATCTTCTTCACCAACGGCGGCGCCGACGCCGTCGAGCACGCGGTACGGATGGCCCGGCTGCACACGGGCCGCCCGAAGGTGCTCTCCGCGTACCGCTCGTACCACGGCGGCACCCAGCAGGCGATCAACGTCACCGGCGACCCGCGCCGCTGGGCCTCCGACAGCGGCGCGGCCGGTGTCGTGCGCTTCTGGGCGCCCTTCCTCTACCGCTCCCGCTTCTACGCGGAGACCGAGGAGCAGGAGTGCGCGCGGGCGCTGGAGCACCTGGAGACGACGATCGCCTTCGAGGGGCCGCAGACCGTCGCCGCGATCATCCTGGAGACCGTCCCCGGCACGGCCGGGATCATGGTGCCGCCGCCCGGCTACCTCGCCGGAGTGCGGGAGCTCTGCGACAAGTACGGGATCGTCTTCGTCCTCGACGAGGTGATGGCGGGCTTCGGGCGGACCGGCGAGTGGTTCGCGGCCGACCTGTTCGACGTCACTCCCGACCTGATGACCTTCGCCAAGGGTGTGAACAGCGGATACGTCCCGCTGGGCGGCGTCGCGATCTCCGGCGCCATCGCGGAGACCTTCGCCAGGCGGCCCTACCCCGGCGGGCTCACCTACTCCGGGCACCCGCTGGCCTGCGCCGCCGCCGTCGCGACGATCCAGGTCATGGCCGAGGAGGGCATCGTCGAGCACGCGGCGCGGCTCGGCGCCGAGGTCGTGGAGCCGGGGCTGCGCGAGCTGGCCGACCGGCACCCGAGCGTCGGCGAGGTGCGCGGCGTCGGCATGTTCTGGGCGCTGGACCTGGTGCGGAACCGGGAGACCCGCGAGCCGCTGGTGCCGTACAACGCGGCCGGTGAGGCGAACGCGCCGATGGCCGCGTTCGGCGCCGCCGCGAAGGCGCACGGCATCTGGCCCTTCATCAACATGAACCGCACCCATGTCGTCCCGCCGTGCAACGTCACCGAGGCCGAGCTGAAGGAGGGCCTGGCGGCGCTGGACGCGGCGCTCACGGTGGCGGACGAGTACGTGGTGTAGGCCCGGCACGTACGTGGCGCAGGCCCGGCGCTCCCGGTGGGGGGACCGCGTAAGGTGGCGTGCTCATAGGCACATATGTGCCCCCGCCATTCGAACGCACGAGGGAGTTCCCCCACCATGCCCGGCACCAGCGGCAGCGGCGCTGTGACCCGTAACACCCTGCGGCAGCAGATCGCGGACGCGTTGCGGGACGAGGTGCTGGCCGGGCGGCTCCAGCCGGGGCAGGAGTTCACGGTCAAGGAGATCGCCGACCAGTACGGCGTCTCCGCGACCCCGGTGCGCGAGGCGCTGGTCGACCTGTCCGCGCAGGGCCTGCTGGAGGCCGACCAGCACCGCGGCTTCCACGTCCGCGAGTACTCCATGGACGACTTCCGCGGCCTGGTCGAGGCCCGCAGCCTCGTCACCGACGGCATGTTCCAGGCGCTCGGCGACGGCCACCGCGGCTTCCGCGACCCCGACGACCCGCGCACGGCGACCGCACTCGCGGGCGTGCGCCGACGCGGCGAGGAGGCCCAGCGCGCCGCCGCCGCAGGGGACCTCACCGTGCTCATCGGCTACGACCTGCGCTTCTGGCGCGAACTGAGCGGCCTGTTCGGCAATCCGTACCTCTCCGACTTCCTGCACCGGCTGCGGGTGCAGTCCTGGGTCTGCGCCGTGCCGTACCTGCGCCGCCTCAGCGATCTGCGCGGGCAGTTGTGGGCCGGGCACACCGAACTGGTGGACGCCCTGGCCCGCCGAGACGCCGACGGCGCGCGGGGTCTCGTCGGCGCCTACAACGCGCACTCGGTCGCCCTGATGAAGCGCCTGGCCAAAGGCTGACGGACGCCCGGCCGGCGGTTGAGGCGCGGTCCGCGGGCCATCGGCGGCTCATGTGGGTATAGGGCCGGTACGGGAGGGGACCCGTGCGGCCCCCACCCATTACGCTGCCCTGACCACACCTCGCGCGCCCCTACCCGAGGAGCCCTCTTTTGGCCTGTGACCTGTGGCTGGTCCCGCTCGTCGACGTGCTGTGCCACGCGCCGGACAACCCGTTCGCCGAGGAACTCGCGCAATACGACAAGGCGCTCGCCGAGGCGGGGTTGCCGCCGGTGCCGGTGTACCAGTACATGCCGGGCCTGTCCGGCGAGGTGGCCCCGGTCGCCGGATTCGACTACGACGCGCTGCACTTCCTGCGCCGGGCCTATCTGCTCCAGATCTGCGGGCTGCCGGTCACCCCGGTCGACGACCTGGGCGGCGACTACGAGCAGCTGCTGGAGATGTTCGAGACGACGGCCCAGCAGTCGCACCTGGTCTGGCACTACGACCACGCGGGCGCCTACCTCCCGGTCGACTTCCCGCACCCGCTCTCCAACGACGAACTCCTCGCGGGCGGCGGGCCGCTGGGCTCCTCCCGGACCCTGCTGCGCGAGCTGGAGCACGTCGCCCCCATCCTCGGCATCGACCCCGCCAATCCCCCGGCGGCCCCGCAACCCCCGCTCGGTCCCACCGAGTTGGAGGAGCCCGCCGCACCCGCCCCGTACGACCCCAGCCCGTTCGCGCGCGAACGCCACGTCTGGCTGGGGCTGCACGCGGCGGCGACGCGGAGTCTCGCGCAGGGATCGATGATCGTCTTCAGCTGAACCCGCCGGGTCCGGTCCCGCCCGGTCCGGTCAACGGCCCAGCCGGGAAAGCCCCTTGCGTACGTCGTCGAGGTTCATCACCGGGGTGTACGTGATCTCCGCGCCGAGCTGCCGTTCCGGATGGCCTCGTTGGCCTTCTCCGTGTCCATGCATGCCTTGAGCAGTACGCGCATCGCACTCACCTTCTTCTGCCGGTCCCGGCTCTGCTGTCGACGCAGACGTACACCCCTCACCCTATGCCCGATATGCGCCATATACCCTGTGGGCCCCGGGTCCCATGGAAGACATGCGGCAGACCGAGCGGACCGACAAGTCCGAGCGGACCCAGCTTCTCCCGGCGCCCGGTCCGGCGTGGCGGCCCTGGCCCGCTGAGCCGGTGCCGTTCGCCGCGCTGCGCGAGCCGACCCGCCTGCGGAAAACCCGCCGGCAGACGGCGGGTGAAACCACCGCTGGGCATCGCCGCGCTGTGACGCGCGGACGATGCCCAGCCGGGATTCTCCGGGTGTGGATCAGATGAACGAGTTGATCTCGATCGTCTCGTCCCGGCCCGGGCCCACGCCGATCGCGGAGATCGGGGCGCCGGACATCTCCTCCAGCGCCTTCACGTACGCCTGGGCGTTCTTCGGCAGGTCGGAGAAGGACTTCGCCTTGCTGATGTCCTCGCTCCAGCCCGGCAGCATCTCGTAGACCGGCTTCGCGTGGTGGAAGTCGGTCTGCGAGTACGGCAGCTCCTCGACACGCTCGCCGTCGATCTCGTAGGCGACGCAGACCGGGATCTGCTCCCAGCCGGTGAGCACGTCCAGCTTGGTGAGGAAGAAGTCGGTCAGGCCGTTCACCCGGGTCGCGTAGCGGGCGATCACCGCGTCGAACCAGCCGCAGCGGCGGTCACGACCGGTGGTCACGCCCCGCTCGCCACCGATCCGGCGCAGCGCCTCGCCGTCCTCGTCGAACAGCTCGGTCGGGAACGGACCCGCGCCGACGCGGGTCGTGTACGCCTTGAGGATGCCGATGACGCGGCTGATCCGGGTCGGGCCCACGCCGGCGCCGGTGCAGGCGCCGCCCGCGGTCGGGTTCGACGAGGTCACGAACGGATACGTGCCGTGGTCGATGTCGAGCAGGGTGCCCTGGCCGCCCTCGAAGAGCACGACCTTGTCCTCGTCCAGCGCCTGGTTGAGGACCAGCACCGTGTCGGCGACGTACGGCTTGATCTGCTCGGCGTAGCCCAGCAGCTCCTCGACGACCTGCTCCACGGCGATCGCGCGGCGGTTGTAGAGCTTGGTCAGCAGCTGGTTCTTGACGTCGAGCGCCGCCTCGACCTTCTGCTGGAGGATCGACTCGTCGTACAGGTCCTGGACCCGGATGCCCACGCGGTTGATCTTGTCCGCGTAGGTCGGGCCGATACCGCGGCCGGTCGTGCCGATCTTGCGCTTGCCGAGGAAGCGTTCCGTCACCTTGTCGACGGTCACGTTGTACGGCGTGATGATGTGCGCGTTACCGCTGATCAGGAGCTTCGACGTATCGACGCCGCGCTCGTTCAGCCCGCTCAGCTCGGAGAGCAGGACCGACGGGTCGACGACGACACCGTTACCGATGACCGGCGTGCAGCCGGGGGACAGGATTCCGGAAGGGAGCAGGTGGAGGGCGTACTTCTGGTCACCCACGACTACCGTGTGGCCGGCGTTGTTGCCGCCCTGGTAGCGCACCACATAGTCGACGGAACCACCGAGCAGGTCCGTCGCCTTTCCCTTGCCTTCGTCACCCCACTGAGCACCGAGCAGCACAAGTGCGGGCACGCGCGTACACCCCTTCCGGGTGGGGCATGTCCAAGGTCAGGGGTGTACACCACGCGTGTGCGGGTGATACACCGGCGACCTTCGTTGGCCGCAACCCGTCGGACCGGATGCCCCGGAATAGACGAAGCCCCTGGCGCAATAGCGCAAGGGGCTCTTGCACAAAGATGCTACCCGAGGAAGCGAGGCATGACCGAGGTGGCGACTTCCGCGACGTCCGAGCGGCTGTTGGTGATCATCGATCCGGTCGCCCGGCGAGTGGACCCGGAGTCCGCTCGCATCGCGAAAGACGTGCTCAGCGCGGGTGCCGCCACGAAGGTGTGCCTCCCGGACGGCCCGGAGGAATTCGCCCGGATGCTGGCCAGACGCGGCTCGCGCCGACCGGTGGTGGTCGGCGACGACCGCGCGCTGGTGCGTGCCGTGTCCCTGCTGCACCGGCAGCGGCAGCTGGCCGGATGTGTGCTGTCCCTGGTGCCGGTCGGGGCGGGATCCGGGACGCTGTCGCTGGCCCGGTCCCTCGGAGTGCCGACGGGTACGGTCGCGGCGGCGCGGGCCGTCCTCGAAGGCGCCGAGCGGCGGCTGGACCTGCTCGTCGACGACAGCGACGGGGTGGTGGTCGGCGCGGTCGGCATCCCGCCGCTCACCGGCGGGCGGGAGGTGCCGGAGGGGGCCACCGCGGTGAGCCGGCCGTGGCTGCGGACCTGTCAGTCGCTGGTCCGGACCCTGGTGCCGGCGCGTCCGGCCCGGATCACGCCCACCGCCCCGCCGGCCGCGGCCGGGCCCGCCCGGCTGCGGGTGGAGGTGGACGGCGAGACGCTGGTGGGCCTCGACCAGCCGCTGGAGGCGGTGTCGGTCGCCCTGGACGGCTCCGGGGCGGCCACCGTGGAGGTGCGGCCCCTCTCCGTCGGCGCCGCGGCGGCGCCCCTGCGCGGGACCGGGCGCCGGATCACGGTGTCCGGGGCGGACTTCCGGTACCGGGCGGACGCGGTGGTGGCGGGCCCGGTCCGGCGACGGACGTGGACGGTGTTCGAGGGAGGCCTGGGGCTCACGCTGCCGACGCCGGAGTAGGGACTGCGGCCACGCCGCCGCCGGCCGCCCGCCTCCCACGGGCTCAGCCCGGACCGAACAACTCGTCCCGCCGTACCCGCCAGCGGTCCATCAGGGTTTCCAGCTCGCCCTCCAGGAATTCGAAGAACGCCAGCGTCTCGGTGAGGCGGCGGCCCGCCGGGGTGTCGGGGCCCAGGCTCGCGACGCCCTCGCGCAGGGCGTCCTCCCAGCGCTTGATGATCGCCTCGCGGTTGGTCAGCGCCTCGTACCACTGGTCGTTGCGGACCCGGTACCGCTCCCGGCGTGATCCGGGTTCGCGCTCCCGGGAGACCAGGTGGACCTGGGCCAGGTAACGCACCGCGCCGGAGACCGCGGCAGGGCTGATCTTGAGCTGTTCGCCCAGGTCGGCGGAGGTGAGGGTGCCGCTGTCGGAGGCGAGCAGCGCGGCGAACACGCGGGCCGGCATGCGGGGCATGCCCGCCTCGACGAGCTGGGCCGCGAAGTGCTCCACGAATCGGGAGACCGTGTCGGGGTCGCGTGCCGCGCCGGCTGTGTCCGTCATGCCGTCGATCATCTCCCCTGCTCGGTCCCGCTCGCCCACGGCCCTCCGTGCCGAGTCTAGCCAGGCTTCACCTGTTTCCTTAACTTCACAAACTTCTGAAAGAAGAGTACGTTCCGAGCTATGACCAAGGCCATCACCGTCTCCCGACTGCACAAATCCTTCGGTCGGACACCCGCCCTCGACGGCCTCGACCTGGACGTGGACTCCGGCGAGATCCACGGCTTCCTCGGCCCCAACGGGGCCGGCAAATCCACCACCATCCGGGTCCTGCTCGGCCTGCTGCGCGCCGACTCCGGCGCCGCCCAGGTGCTCGGCGGCGACCCCTGGACGGACGCGGTCGAGCTGCACCGCCGCATCGCCTACGTGCCCGGCGACGTCACCCTCTGGCGCAACCTCTCCGGCGGCGAGGTCATCGACCTCTACGGCCGGCTGCGCGGCGGCCTCGACACCCGGCGGCGGGCGGAACTGATCGAGCGGTTCGAACTGGACCCGACGAAGAAGGGCCGCACCTACTCCAAGGGAAACCGGCAGAAGGTCGCCCTCGTCGCCGCCTTCGCCTCCGACGTCGACCTGCTGATCCTCGACGAACCGACCTCCGGCCTCGACCCGCTGATGGAGGAGGTCTTCCAGCGGTGCGTGACCGAGGAACGCGACCGGGGACGGACGATCCTGCTCTCCTCGCACATTCTCAGCGAGGTGGAGGAGCTGTGCGACCGGGTCAGCATCATCCGCAACGGGCGCACCGTGGAGAGCGGATCGCTCGCCGAGCTGCGGCATCTGACCCGCACCAGCGTCACCGCCGAGCTGGCCGGGCCGCCCGACGGGCTCGCCCGGCTGCCCGGCGTGCACGACCTCGACGTCCGGGGACGGCGGGTCCGGCTCCAGGTCGACAACGACCGGCTCGACGCCGTGCTGCGGCAGCTGTCCGAGTGCGGGGTGCGCTCCCTGACGTCCACCCCGCCCACCCTGGAGGAGCTGTTCCTGCGGCACTACCGGGACGAGAGCGGCGGGAGCGGTGGGCCCGGCGGGAGCGGTGGCCCCGGCGAGCGGGCGGAGGCAACCCGGTGACCGCCCTCCCCCTCGCCCCGCGGTCCGGCGGCAGGTCCGGCGGAACCCGGCAGCTGGCCGGCACCACGCCCCTGCTGCGCCTCGCGCTGCGCCGCGACCGGGTGCTGATCCCGGTCTGGGTCGGCGTGAACGCCCTCATGGTGCTGTCCATGCCGGGCACGATCAGAAGCCTGTACGGCACGGCCGCCGAACGCGCCGGCCTGCTCCGCCAGCTGGAGACCAGCGCCTCCCTGCGCGCGATGACCGGCCCCGTGTTCGGCGACTCCTACGGCGCCCTGACCGTCTGGCGGGCCGGCGTGTACGCGGGTCTGCTCGCCGCCGTGATGAGCCTGCTCCTCGTCGTCCGGCACACCCGCGACGAGGAGGAGAGCGGCCGGCAGGAACTGATCTCCTCCGCGATGGTCGGCCGCCGCGCCCCGCTGACCGCTGCCCTGCTGACCGCGGCTGTCGCCAACGCCCTCCTGGGCGGGCTGGTCACCGCCGGACTGGCGGCGCAGGGCGGCACCGGAGCGGCCGCCTTCGGGCTCGGCGTCGCCGGGCTCGGCATGGTGTTCGCGACCCTGGCGGCGATCCTCGCCCAGCTCACGGAGAGCGCCCGGTCGGCACGCGGGCTCACGGCGGCCGTGCTGGGTGCCGCGTTCGTGCTGCGCGCGGCGGGCGACTCGGCGACGGCCGACGGATCGTCCGTGCTGACCTGGCTGTCGCCCCTCGGCTGGCTGGAGAACCTGCGGGCGTTCGCGGGGGAACGGTGGTGGGTGTTGCTGCTGTTCGCCGGTGCCGCACTGCTCCAGGGCGCGCTGGCCTACGCGCTCGCCGGGCGCCGTGACCTCGGCATGAGCTTCCTGCCCGCCCGGCCCGGGCCCGCCGCGGGGCGGCTGAGCGGCGCGGGCGCGCTGGCCCGGCGGCTGCAACGCGGCTCCCTGCTCGGCTGGAGCATCGGCTTCCTGCTCGCCGGGGTGGTCTACGGCGGGATGGCGGAGGGCGCGGCCGACCTGGTCGGCGGCAACGAAGGCGCCCGGCGGATCATCGAGCGGATGGGCGGAGAGGCCGGTCTCGTCGACGCGTTCCTCTCGGCGATGACCGGGATGCTGGGGCTGGTCGCCGCCCTGTACATCGTCGCCTCGGTACTGCGGCTGCACGGCGAGGAGACCTCCGGGCGGGCCGAGCCGGTGCTGGCCGGCGCCGTGGGGCGGCTGCGGTGGGCCGCGGGCCACCTGGTGGTGGCGTTCGGCGGCACGGTGCTGCTCATGCTGCTGGCCGGGCTCGGCCTCGCCCTCGGCCACGGCCGCGACACCGGGCCCCTCCTGGGGGCCTGTCTGGCGCAGGTGCCCGCGGTGTGGGTGACCGGCGGGGCGGCGGTCCTGCTCCACGGCCTGCTGCCCCGGGCGGCGGTCGCGGCCTGGGCGGTCGCCGGGGCGGTGCTCCTCATCGGCTGGGTCGGACCCGCGCTGGACGTGCCGCGGGCGGTGCTGGACCTCTCTCCGTTCGGGCACCTGCCGAAGCTGCCGGGCGGGGAGATGGAGTGGACACCGGTGCTCGTCCTCACCGCCTTGGCGGCGGCACTGGTCACGGCGGGACTGGCGGGGCTGCGGCGGCGGGACCTGATGAGCGGTTGAGGGCTGTGGGACGGGCCCTGGGCCCTCGCCGGGGCAGCCCTCGATGCGCGACGCCGTCCCGGCCGGGCGGCTAGCCGATCTCCACGGCCAGGCCTTCCAGCCCCCGGATCACGAAGTTCGGCTTGCGGCGCGGCTCCGAGGCGAGGATCAGGGTGGGAGCCCGCTCCAGCAGGGCCCTCATGGACGCGGCCAGTTCGATACGGGCCAACGGGGCGCCGATGCAGTAGTGGATACCGGCGCTGAAGGAGATGTGCGGGTTCTCCGCGCGGGTGAGATCCAGCCGGTCGGGAGCGGTGAACACCGCCGGGTCGTGGTTGGCGGAGCCGAAGAGGAGGGCGAGTTCGGCGCCGCGCGGGATCGTCGTCCCGTCGATCTCGATCTCGTCCAGCACCCAGCGCTCGAAGAGCTGGAGCGGGGTGTCGTAGCGCATCAGCTCCTCGATCGCGGACGGGATCAGGGAGTGGTCCGCGCGCAGCGCCGCCAGCTGGCCGGGGTTGCGGAAGAGCGCCCACCAGCCGTTGACGGTGGCGTTCACCGTCGCCTCGTGGCCCGCGTTCAGCAGCAGCACACAGGTAGAGATCATCTCCTGCTCGGTGAGTCGGTCGTCCTCGTCGTGCGCCGCGATCAGCCCGGAGATCAGGTCGTCGCCGGGCTCCTTGCGGCGCTCGGCGATCAGCTCGCGGAGGTAGTCCGAGAACTCCACCGAGGCGCGGACCGCCTTCGCCGCCGTCTCCTCGGACGGGCTCAGCTCGTACATCCCGCAGATGTCCGCCGACCAGGGCCGCAGCGGTGCCCGGTCGGACTCGGGCACGCCCAGCATCTCGGCGATCACCGCCACCGGCAGCGGCTCGGCGACCTCGGCGAGCAGATCACCGCCGCCGCGCCGGACCAGCCCGTCGACCAGCTCCGCGGCCAGCGCCTCCACATACGGCTTCAGCCGCTCGACCGTGCGCGGGGTGAACGCCTTGGACACCAGGCGCCGTATCCGGGTGTGGTCCGGCGGCTCCAGGTCCAGCATCCCGTGGTCGTTGAGGGTGTGGAACGGCTCGTGCTCCGGCGGGGGCGGGGTGCGGCCGAAGTCCTCGTGCGAGAAGCGGTGCTGGTACGTCCGCCCCAGTCGGCGGTCCCGCAGCAGCGCCGAGACGTCCGCGTGGTGCGGCACCAGCCACTGGTTCGTGGCCTCGTAGTGGTGCACGCGGCCCGTGGCGCGCAGCTCGGCGTAGGCGGGGTACGGGTCCGCGAGAAACGCCGGGTCCCAGGGGTCGAAGGCTGCCATGACCGGACGCTAGCCCGGCGCACCCCTCCCTGACCAGGGCTTGCTCACCCCGGCGTGACCAGCCGCGCCTCGTACGCGAACACCGCCGCCTGCGTGCGGTCCCTGAGCCCCAGCTTCACCAGGATCCGGCTCACATGCGTCTTGATCGTGGACTCGGCGACCACGAGCCGCTCGGCGATCTCCGCGTTGGACAGACCGTGCGCGATGAGCACCAGCACCTCCGTCTCCCGGTCGGTGAGATCGCCGTACGCCTCCTGCGCCTGTGGCAGCAGCTTCGGGGCCTCGGCCAGCTTGGAGAACTCGGTGATCAGCCGCTTGGTGACCGACGGGGCGAGCAGTGCCTCGCCGGACGCCACCACCCGCACGCCCTCGGCCAGCTGGCGGGCGGAGGCGTCCTTGAGCAGGAAACCGGAGGCTCCGGCGCGCAGCGCCTGGTAGACGTATTCGTCGAGGTCGAAGGTGGTCAGCACCAGCACCTTGGCGGTGCCGTCCACGGCGACGATCTCCCGGGTCGCCTCGATGCCGTTCAGCTCCGGCATGCGGATGTCCATGAGCACCACGTCCGGCGCCAGCTCGCGGACCTTCGCCACGGCTTCCCGGCCGTTCACCGCCTCGCCGACGACCTCGATGTCCGGCATCGCGTTCAGCAGGACCGAGAAGCCCTCGCGCACCATCATCTGGTCGTCCGCGATCAGGACGCGAATGGTCATGCGTCACCTTCGCTCGTCGCCGGGACGGGCAGGAAGACCGTCACCTCGTACCCTCCCTCGTCCGTGCGGCCCGCCGTCATCTCGCCGTTCAGCATCGAGACCCGCTCGCGCATTCCGGTGATGCCGTGGCCCGCGCCCGGTGAGGGCTTCACCAGGGACGGCTCGGGCGGCGGCCCGTTGACTATGCGCAGGCCCAGGCCCCCGAGAACGTAGCCGATCTCCACGCGGGCGCTCGCGCCGGGCGCGTGCCGGAGGGTGTTGCTCAGCGCCTCCTGCACGATCCGGTACGCCGACAGCTCCACGCCCTGCGGCAGTTCGCGCACCGCGCCGGTCACCGTCTTGCCGGCGTCGAGGCCCGCGTCCCGCACATTGGCGAGCAGCGCGTCCAGGTCGGCGAGGGTGGGCTGGGGGGCGTCCGGTGCCTCGTAGTCCTCGGCGCGGACCACGCCCAGCACACGGCGCAGCTCGGTGAGGGCGGCCACCGCGTTCTCCCGGATCGTCGCGAAGGCGCGCTCCAGCTCCGGCGGCGGGTTCTCCACCCGGTAGGGCGCGGCCTCGGCCTGGATGGCGACGACCGACATGTGGTGGGCGACGACGTCGTGCAGTTCGCGGGCGATCGTGGTGCGCTCCTCCAGGAGGGTGCGCCGGGACCGCTCGTGCGCGGTCACCGTCTGCTGGGCGGTCACCTCCTGTTCGGCCTCCCGGCGTATGTGCCAGATCGTGACGGCGAGCAGGACCAGCGCGGAGACGGTCAGCATGGGCCCGGTGTTGGTGCTGTAGTGGCCCCAGCCGAAGAGGCTCTCGGCGAAGAAGCCGTACACCCCGGTCAGCACCCACATCCATGCCGCCGTGCGCGGCCGGGTGCGGATCGCGACGACCGCCAGCACCACCAGGTGGGAGACGAAGGCGCCGGGCGGCCACGGCCAGTCGCCGGAGTCCCCGCCCAGCACGGTGCCGATCAGGGTGGCGGCCATCGACGCCCAGAACGCGAGGACCGGGCGGGCCAGGGTCAGCACGACCGGGGCGAGGGCGAACAGGCCGACCAGCAGTCCCAGGTTCCCGCCGCCATGGGTCGTCGAGGAGATCACCAGCGTGAAGAAGCCGGCCGCGGCGATCATCGCGTGCGGGGTCCAGGACGCGTACTCCCTGAGCCGGCCGCGCAGCCGCCGGGTGATCGGGCCGTCCACGGCCATGCGGGGCAGCGGGCGGTAGGCGAAGGCGTCGGTGAACAGGTCCTGCCGCAGACCGCGCAGGGCGTCGGCGGCCAGCCGGTACTCGGGGCTCCGCGGCTTGTACGGGGCGTACGCGGAGTCCGCGCCGTGGGGCGGGGGCGGCGTGTGCGTCTGGGGCGTCTCGGTCACGTTCAGAACGTTAGGCCGGGCCGGGGGTCCCCGTCGTCACCAGCGAGAGGGGTCCTTCGGCATCCGTCTCAGGTACTACGGGTCGCCCCCGGAAGCTCCCCGGGCCCGGCTCAGTAGCCCGTCGGCCGCACCAGCCCCGACTCGTACGCGAACACCGCCGCCTGGGTCCGGTCCCTGAGGCCCAGCTTGACCAGGATCCGGCTGACATGGGTCTTCACGGTCTGCTCCGCGACGACCAGGTGGCGGGCGATCTCCGCGTTGGACAGGCCCCGCGCGATCAGGGCCAGGACCTCCGTCTCGCGCTCGGTGAGGTCCGCGACGCGCTCCTTGAGCGGGGTCCGGGGCGCGCCGTCCAGGCGGGAGAACTCGGCGATCAGCCGCCGGGTGATGCCGGGCGCGAGCAGCGCGTCCCCCGCGGCCACCACCCGCACCGCCTCGGCGAGCTGGTCCGCGGAGGCGTCCTTCAGCAGGAACCCGGAGGCACCGGCCCGCAGCGCCTCGTAGACGTACTCGTCGAGGTCGAAGGTGGTCAGCACCAGCACCCGGGTGCGCCGCGTCGACGCGGTGACGCGGCGGGTGGCCTCGATACCGCCCAGCTCGGGCATGCGGATGTCCATCAGCACCACGTCGGGGTCGAGTTCGGCGACCTTGGCGACCGCGTCCAGGCCGTCCACCGCCTGGCCGATCACCTCGATGTCCGGCTTGGTGTTGAGCAGCACGGTGAAGCCCTGCCGGACCATCTGCTGGTCGTCGGCGATGAGTACGCGGATCGTGCCGCTCGTCATGGGGTCTCTTCTCCTGTCGGGGGCTCGGGAAAGATGTACTGCGCACCCGCAGGGCCCTGGAAGTCCATGTCCACCAGGTCGCGGGCGACGCCGTCCCTGGGCAGGAAGGCGACGACGCTGAAGCCGCCGTGCAAGGTCGCCAGCGCGCTGACACGGCCGCCCAGCATCGCCGCGCGCTCCCGCATGCCGAGCAGCCCGTGCCCGGCCCCCGGGGAGGGCTGCACGGGCCGCTCCGGGCGGCTGTTGGTGATCTCCAGGAGCAGGCCGTCGCGCACGTGGCCGACCTGGACGCGGACGTCGGAGCCCGGCGCGTGCCGCAAGGCGTTGCTCAGCGCCTCCTGCACGATCCTGTACGCCGACAGCTCCACCCCGGGCGGATAGGGGCGGCGGGGCTCACCCTGGACGTCGGCGGTGACGCGCAGTCCGGCGGCCCTGGTGTTCTCGATGAGGGCGTCCAGGCGGTCCAGGGTGGGCTGCGGGGCGTCCGGGGCGGCACCGGCGCCGGTCTCGCCCAGGCCGTAGGGGTCCTCGGGGTTCTCGGAGCGCAGCACGCCGAGGACGCGGCGCAGTTCGGTCAGCGCCTCCAGCGCGTTCTGCCGGATGCCCGCCAGGTTCTCCTGCAGCTCCTCGGGCGGGTTCTCCACCAGGTGCGGGGCGACCTGCGCCTGGATGGAGATCACCGACATGTGGTGGGCGACGACGTCGTGCAGCTCGCGCGCGATCCGGCTGCGCTCCTCGAGAACGGTGCGGCGGGCGCGTTCCTCGGCGGTGATCGTGGCCTGCCGGCCGAGTTCGTCCCGGGCCTCGCGGCGGCCGCGCAGGGCGGTGCCGAGCAGGACGGCGACGGTGAACACGGACACCGCCACCACACCGGTCCCCGTGTAGCGCCAGGCTCCGATGACGCCTTGGAGGAGGTAGGTGGCCAGCGCCGTCACGGCCAGCGCCTCGAGGGCCACCCGGGTCGGGACCCGCAGGGCGAGCAGCAGCAGCACCAGCGCGTGCGCCGCCACGCCGGGTGCGGCCCACGGCCAGGCGACGTCCGGCGCGGTCTGCCCCGAGATCAGCTGGGACCGGGCGGCGAGGGCGATGACGACGGAGATCGCCGTGGACAGCAGCCACGCCGGTACCGGCCGCCACAGGGCCAGCACCACGGTCGCGCCCTGCCCGATCGACATCAGCAGCGCGTACTGGGGGTTCTGGCCGTAGGTCTCGCCCAGCAGTGACGCGTTGGTTCCGAGCACGATCACGCCGACCAGGCAGACCAGACCGTGCGGCAGCCAGCGCAGCCACACGAAGGCGGGCAGGGGGTCCGCGCGGAAGGTCAGCAGGTCGGCACGCAGGACGCGCAGCCACTCCCCCGGCCGGCCCCCCTCCGGGTGCCGGCCCCTCCCCGTCTCCGTCACTTGATCAACTCTAGGCATGGCGGGTCACCTTCGCCTCCGCCTCGTGCCGGTTCCGGTGGACGCGGACCACCCGGGGCGGACGGCGCGCGGCCCGTCCGGCGTGCTGCTCCCGGGAGCGGAAGGCGACCCAGCACACGGCCAGCGCGAGAGCGAACACCGGCAGCCACAGCAGCCGCTCGGCGACCCAGCCGTACCCGTCGGGCACGGTGTGCAGGCCGGGCAGGCGGCCGGCGAGGAGGGCGGTCGCCGTGGTGGCCATCAGGGCGGTCTGATGCCAGAGGAAGATCGTCATGGCGGAGAGGTTGACCAGGGCCACCGCGGCCCAGGCGACCGGCCGGCGCAGGACCCGGCGCAGCGGTCCGCGCAGCAGCAGGGCCAGCCCGCACTGGGCCATGCCGAAGGTGACGGCGGCCAGCGTCGGCGGGTTCAGATTGGAGACCGCGGCGCCCGGCACCCCGACCATCGACGCCGGATACCCCGCGCAGGCAACGAGTGCCGCCGTCACCGCCGCCCCGCCGGCCAGCAGGATCCACCCGGCCCGCCGTCGCTCCAGCTCGCCCCGGCTCCACGCCGCGCCCAGCGTGTACGGCACCAGCCAGCCGGCGGCCAGGTTGGTCCAGCCCAGCCAGGAGGGGCCGCCGAGGCCGAAACGCACCAGGTCCACATGGAGTACGACGGCCAGCGGCCACAGCGGGTGGACCCGGGTGACCAGCGGAGTCGCCGCCGTCAGCGCGGCGAAGGCCAGCAGGAACCACAGCGGGGACAGGGCCAGTTTCACCAGGGTGCGCACGGTGGTCAGGTCGGCGCCGGTCAGCAGCAGGGCCGCGGTGGCCACCGCCCACAGGGCCAGCAGGGCGGCCACCGGGGCGAACAGCCGGGCGAGGCGGGCGCGCAGCCACTGCCCGTAGCTCTCCCCACGGGCCCGGGCCGAGGCCAGCCCCCGGGCCGCCACCTGGCCGCCCACCAGGAAGAACACGGCGAGTGTCTGGAAGAGCCAGGAGACCGGGGCCAGCGCGGGCAGATGCCGCAGCGGGCTGTCGGTGCGCAGGGTGCCGCCGTCGGCGACCAGGGCGGTCACCAGCCAGTGGCCGAGGACGACGCCGAGGATGGCGAGGGCGCGCAGCGCGTCGGCCGCGCGGTCCCGTGAGGCGGGGGTGGCCGCGTCCAGGCGCGCGGCGCCCGCGAGGACTCGGGACGTCGGCTCACGCACGGGTCACCTCCGAGGTCTCGCCGAGCACGATCCGGGCGAGGTTGGCCAGACAGATCGAGCCCGGGCTGAAGTAGTCGCTGTGGCCGCCGTCGCCGGCGGCGAAGACGCGGGCGCCGAACGCCGGGGACACCGGGTCGGTGCCGAAGCCGACGGTCGTGCCGAACAGATCGGCCTCGACGTGCGGGACCTGCGCGACCCAGTCGGTGCCGCCGCGGGCCGCCCAGATCCGCGCGGAGGTGCGCAGAGCGGCGGCGGAGTCGGCACCGGTGCCGGGGCTGCCGAGGAGGGCGATGTCGGCCACGGGCGGGCCCTGGGCGGCGGAGCGGGCGCAGACGACCGAGCCGTAGGAGTGGCAGAGCAGGGAGACAGGGGTGTCACGGCCGGTGAGTCCGCGCAGCAGGCGCAGGAACTCGCCGAGGCGGGGCGCGGCTTCGTCGGCGCGGCCGGTGGTGAGGACGGCGGTGCTGACCGTGCCGGGTGTGTCGTACCCGAGCCAGGCGACGACCGCGACACGGGTCGACTCGGGGGCCCGCCGGCTGAGTTGGCGGTGCAGGGCGGTGGCCGTCGCGCGGAAGCGGCCGTAGGTGTCGAGGGTCGTGTCGGAGCCGGGGACCAGGACCGCGACGCGGTCGGCGTGGGCGAGGTCGCCGAAGACCTCGGTGGCCAGGCCGGTGCCGCGGCCGTCGAAGGCGAGGAGTTGCCCGGCCGGGGCGGCCAGGGCGCGGTCCGCCGCCGCGCGGTGCCGGTCGCCGTGGGCCTCGGCCATCCGGGCGGCCCGCGCGGCGTTGGCGCGGTTGGCCGCGTAGGCCGCTTCGAGGGTGGTCGCGGTGACGGCGGGAAGGCCGGCCGGGGGCGGGGCGGGGATCCGGGGGCGGGCGGCGGCGGAGAGCGGCAGGACCACGCCCGCGGTGATGAGGAGGGCGAGGAGGGAGCGCAGCCAGCGGGGCGTACGGCGGTCCTTCGGCGGCCCGCCGGTGGTGTCGGGGCCCGGCTCGGCAGTCGGCTCCATGGTTCGCTTCCCTCCCGGTCCGCCCGTCCATCGGGCTGGTCTGACCGGGAAGTTACGGAGCGGGAGCCGTCGCCCGCGTCACGCCGGAGAGGTGTTCACGGCCGTAGCTCTCAGGTACTACGGGTATGACAGGACCCGTACCGCATGACAGGCACCGCGCGCATGGCAGACCCCGCGCGTATGACAGGCCCCGCGCGCATGGCAGACCCCGCGCGTATGACAGGCCCCGCGCGTATGACGGGCCCCGGAGAGCCTGCCCCCTCGGGGGTCGTGAGGCCTCACCACGCCAGCTGAGCGATCTCCTCCGCCACCACCGCGCACGCGTCCGCCGCCGGGTCGATCAGCGGGAAGTGGCCGACGCCCTCCAGCAGGGTCAGTCCGACCACCTCGCCCGCCTTCGCCGCCGCGTCCGCGTACGACTCGGCGACCGCCTGCGGGACGTCCAGGTCGGTGCGGCCCTGCACCAGGGTCGTCGCGATGCCCGTCGGAAGCAGCAGCACGGGATCGGCGTACGGCCGGCGCTCGGTGAACAGCCGTTCGCCGCCGAGGAGTTGGCGGGCCGCTCCCCCGCACACGTCCAGCTTGTCCGCGACCGTGAAGTCGGCGATCGGGGCCAGGGCGACCACCCCGCGCAGAGGTGCGGGGCCGTCGGTGCGCCAGGGGGCGCCGGCGGGCAGGAGGTGCCGGGCGGCGGCCCACAGCGCGAGGTGGCCGCCGGCCGAGTGCCCGGTGGCCACCGTCCGGCGGACATCGGCCTGCGGAAGGACCTCGCGGACGAGCGCGGGGAGGGCGTCGAACGCGGCGGCGACATCGTCGAAGGTGTCCGGCCAGCGGCCCGCGACGGCCCGCTCCCCGGCGGCGCCCTCCGCCGCTCCCCGCCGGTATTCCACATTCGCCACCGCGAATCCCCTACGGGCCAGGAAGGCCGCGAACGGGCTGACGTGCCGCCGGTCGTACGGGGCGCGCCAGGCACCTCCGTGCAGGACGACGATCAGCGGGGCGGGGGAGGCGGAACCGGTGGGCTCGGTGCCGTGCGGGGCGTAGAAGTCGATCACCTGGTCGGGGTGGTCGCCGTACGCGGCGGTGGCGTCGGGGTCGACGGGCGGGTGCGAGAAGGCGGACTCCTCCTCGGCGGCGGCCCGTGCCACTGCGACGTCGTCCGTCATGCTCCAACCTCTCAGCGATGAAACGTGTGTGGCGGACCGGGTGGTGCGTCAGGCCGTTGGCGGGGACGGTACCAGGCCGGTGACGTGCGGGGACATGGGGTTGTCACACTCGGTGAGGGTTAAACGGTTCCAGTGTTTCGTTACCCTGACGGGGCGAACCGGAGGGCGACGCCCGGTGGGACCCGGAGGGGAACCCGTAGCGGGACCCGTGTGCACAAGGAGGCCGATATGTCCGCCGAACCCGGCACCGTACGTCCCGGAGGACGCACGGCGCGCGTCCGCGCCGCGGTGCTGCGCGCGGCGGGGGACGTGCTGGCGGAGCAGGGTTTCGACCAGCTCGATCTGGCGGACATCGCGCGGCGCGCGGAGGTCGGGAAGACCACCGTGTACCGGCGGTGGGGCTCGGTGACCGGGCTGGTGGCCGACCTGCTGGTGGACATGGCCGAGCAGTCGTCGCCCCGGGAGGAGACCGGATCGGTGCTCGGGGATCTGCGGGCCAACGCGTCGCTGGTCCAGCGGACGCTGGCCGACCCCCGGCAGGGGGCGCTGTTCCGCGCGGTGATCGCGGCGGCGACGTGCGACGAGCGCACGGCCGGGGCACTGCGGCGGTTCTACGAGGTGCGGGTGGACGAGTGGGCGCCGTGCGTGGAGCAGGGAGTGGCGCGCGGTGAGCTGCCGGCGGGCACGGACGCGCGAGCGGTCGTCCGGGCGGTGTCCGCGCCGCTGTACTACGGGTTGCTGACGTCCGGGGTGGTCCCCGACACCGCCGCCGCGGAACAGGCCGCACGGGCCGCCCATGCCGCGGCGGCGGCGGGGGTGTACGTCACCGGGTGAGACTCCCCGGGCCGTGCCCGGCAGAAGCGGACCCCGCCCGGCAGCCGGACCCCGCCCGGCAGAAGCACACCCCTCCCGGCGGAAGCGAGCGCACCCGGCAGCGGCGCGGGCGCGCCCGCCCGGGGGCCCGCTAGCCCACCACCTCCCCCAGCACCCGTGCCGCCCGCTCGACGTCCGCGAATCCGACGTACAGCGGCGTGAAGCCGAAGCGCAGGAGGTTCGGGGGGCGGAAGTCGCCGACGACACCTCGGTCGATCAGGCGTTTCATCACGTCACCGGCGTCGTCGCAGCACAGGGCCACCTGGCTGCCCCGCTCCTCGTGCGCGGCCGGGGTCAGGGACTCGACCCGTCCGGGGCTCACGTACTCCGCGACGCACTCCAGGAAGAAGTCCGTCAGCGCCAGCGACTTGGCCCGCACCGCCTCGACCGACACCCCGTCCCAGACCTCCAGGGCCGCTTCCAGGGCGAGCATCGACAGGATGTCGGGCGTCCCGACCCGGCCCCGCGGGGCGCCCCGCGCCGGTTCGTAGTCACCGTGCATACCGAAGGGCTCCACGTGGGAGTTCCAGCCGGGCAGCGGGGAGTCGAAACGGTCCTGGAGCTCCCGGCGCACGTACAGGTACGCCGGTGAGCCCGGGCCGCCGTTCAGGTACTTGTAGGTGCAGCCGACCGCCAGGTCCACCCCGTGCTCGTCCACCCCGACCGGCAGGGCGCCCGCGGTGTGGCACAGGTCCCAGACGGCCAGCGCGCCCGCCGCGTGGACGGCGGCCGTGAGCGACGGCAGGTCGTGCAGGCGGCCCGTGCGGTAGTCCGCGTGGTTGAGCAGCACGGCCGCCGTGCGCGGCCCGAGCACGGCCGGCACCTCGGCCGGGGTCACCGGCCTCAGCGTGCAGCCGGTCATGCGGGCCGCCGACCGGGCGATGTAGCCGTCGGTGGGGAACGTCGTGGCGTCCACGACGATCTCGTCCCGGCCGTCCCCGGCCATCCGGACCGCCGCCACCAGCGCCTTGAAGACGTTCACGCTGGTGGAGTCGCCGACCACCACCTGCCCGGCGGCGGCCCCGATCAGCGGCGCGATCCGGTCCCCGATCCGCTCGGGCGCCGTCCACCAGCCGCTCTCGTCCCAGGAGCGGATGCGCAGTTCACCCCACTGCCGGGTGACCACGTCGGCCATCCGGCCGGGGACGGCGGCGGGCAGCGCCCCGAGCGAGTTGCCGTCGAGGTAGATCACGTCGTCGAGCACGAACTCGGCGCGCTTGGAGGCGAGTTCGTCCGCCGCGTCCAGCTTCTCCGCCCGCGTCACCAGCTCGGCCGGCCCGGCCGGCCCGGTCGGCCCTGACGGCCCTGACGGCCCTGACGCCCCGGCGGACCGGGCCAACTTCGGTACCCCGACGGCCCCGACGGCCCCGACGGCCCCCGGCAGCCCAGTCGTCTCAGACATAGGACCTCGCCGTCCACAGCTCGGGGAAGACGTTCTTCCGGGCCCGCTTCTCCAGCCACGCCACCCCGGCGGAGCCGCCCGTGCCGGGCTTGGCGCCCATGGCCCTGCGGGTGGCCACCAGGTGGTCGTTGCGCCAGCGCCACACCAGCTCGGCGACATCGCTCAGCGCCTCGCCCAGCCGGGCGAGTTCGGCGCTCTCGTCACCGGAGTAGATCGCGGCCCAGACCGCCTCGACCTCGTCCGACGGTTCGTAGCGCCGGGAGACGTCCCGCCGGAGGACGGACTCGGGGACGGCGTGGCCGCGGCGCGCCAGCAGGCGCAGCACCTCGTCGTACAGGCTCGGCTCGTGCAGCGCCTTCTCCAGCTCCGCGTGGACGCGGGGCGAGCCGCGGTGCGGGACCAGCATGGACGCGGACTTGTCGCCGAGCAGGAACTCCATCCGGCGGTACATCGCGGACTGGAAGCCGGAGCCCTCGCCCAGCGCGCTGCGGTACGAGTTGAACTGCGCGGGCGTGAGCTGGCCCAGCGGCTTCCAGGAGGCGTTCAGCGCCTCCAGCTCCCGTACGGACCGTTTCAGCGCGGCGATCGCCACCGGCACGTCGTCCTTGCGGAGCGCCTTCGCGGCCGTCTCCCACTCGTGCACGACGACCGTGAACCACAGCTCCATGACCTGGGTCGTGACCAGGAAGACCATCTCTCCGGGATCGTCGGAGAGGGTGTGCTGGAGGTGGGTGAGAACATCCGCTTTGACGTAGTCCTCATAGGGGGTGGTCCCCTGGAAGTCGAGATGCGGGGTCTCGGGCTCGTGGGTTTCCTGAGCCTCGTGGGACATCGCTGTCTCCTGTTATTGCTCCGGGTAGCGGTCCGCCCCTGCCGTTACCGGCACGGGGGCCCCGGTCCCCACCCGCATCCTGCGCAAGTCCCCGCGACATCGCAAGGCCCGCCTGATCACAGACGGGCCTCACCGCGCGAACCGGGTGAAACCTAGCCGAGCGTCTGCGCCGCCGTCGGCGAGGAGTCCTTCAGGAACTGGGAGCAGCGCTCGTACTCCTCCTGCTCGCCGATCGCCTGCGCGGCGCGGGCGAGGGCGTGCAGGGCGCGCAGGAAGCCGCGGTTCGGCTCGTGCTCCCACGGCACCGGGCCGTGGCCCTTCCAGCCGCTGCGGCGCAGCGCGTCCAGGCCGCGGTGGTAACCGGTACGGGCGTAGGCGTACGACTCCACCGTGCTGCCCCGCTCGAACGCCTCGTCGGCCAGGCGGGCCCAGGCCAGCGACGAGGTCGGGTACTTCGCGGCGACCTCGGCGGCCGGGGCGCCGCCCGCCAGCAGCTCGCGCGGCTCCGGGTCGTCGGGGAGGTGGGTCGGGGGCGGGCCCCCGAGCAGGTTCTCGTGAATCGTCATGGGTTCAGTCTGTCACCGGGCGGTGCCGCCGGCCGGTGGCCCTCCAGCGGCGGGGCGTCCACCCCGCAGTGGGTACGGCACTCCGGGTGCCCGCAGTCCGGCGCGGGCCGCCGTACGGTCGCCCAGGCCAGGACCGCACCCGCCACCAGTACCCCCGCGCACCACAGCATCGCCCGGCCGAACGCGGCGTCGAAGTCGTCCGCCGAACGGTACGCCTCCGGCCCCATCCCGGCCAGCAGCGGCAGCGCCGCCACCGCGACCAGGCCCGCGGCCCGCGCGGCGGCGTTGTTGATGCCGCTGGCCAGGCCCGCCCGCGCGGTGTCGACGGAACCGAGGACGGTGGCGGTCAGCGGGGCGACCAGGGTGACCATGCCGAGGCCCAGCACCAGCAGCGCCGGCAGCACGTCGGCGGCGTACGAGGCGCCCGGCCCGACCCGCAGCATCAGCAGCATGCCCACCGCGCACAGCAGTGGTCCCACGGTCAGCGGGAGACGCGGGCCGGTCTTCTCCCCCAGCTCCCCGGAGCGGGCGGAGAACAGCAGCATGAGTGCCGTCGTGGGCAGCAGGGCCGCACCCGCGCCGAGCGCCGAGTAGCCGGCGACGACCTGGAGCTGGAGGACGGCGAGGAAGAAGAAGCCGCCGAAGGCCGCGTACACACAGAGGGTGACCAGGTTGACCGCGGTGAACTGGCGGGAGGCGAAGATGTCCGGCGGCATCATCGGGTCGGGCCGCCGCCGCTCCACGACCACGAACGCCACGGCGCCAAGCAGACCCGCGCCCGCCGTGAGCACGACGGTCGCAGCTCCCGCGTGGGCCTCGATCAGGGCGTACGTCACCAGGGCCAGCGCGAGCGCGCCGAGCGCCGCGCCCAGCACGTCGAACCGGCCGTGCGCGCCCCCGTCGGAGGACTCGGGCACGTGCCGCAGCGCGACCGGCACGCACAGCAGGGCCACCGGAATGTTGATCAGGAAGACCCAGCGCCAGCCGGGCCCGTCCACCAGCCAGCCGCCCAGGAAGGGCCCCACGGCCGCGCCGACGCCGCCGAAGCCGGACCACAGACCGACCGCCCGGCCCCGGTCGTCCGGGTGGAAGGAGGCCTGGATCAGGGCGAGGGAGCCGGGGGTGAGCAGGGCGCCGCCGACGCCCTGCAGGGCGCGGGCGGCGACGAGCACCCCGGCGTTCGGGGCGAGCCCGCACAGCAGCGAGGCCGCGGCGAACCACACCACGCCGAGCACGAAGATCCGCCGCCGGCCGAACCGGTCCCCGAGGGCGCCGCCGAGCAGGATCAGCCCGGCCAGCGTGACCATGTAGGCGTTGACCGTCCACTGGAGGACGGCGAGGTCCGCGTCCAGGTCGCGGCCGATGCGCGGCAGGGCGACGTTGACGACGGTGGAGTCCAGCAGGGCCATGCTGGAGCCGAGGACGGTGGTGAGCAGCAGCCACCGGCCCTGCGAGGAGGCCAGCCGGACGTCGGGCACCCTCCCAGGTATACAGCGAGCCCGGTGCCGTGGCACCGGGCTCGACACGTGCGGGCGTACTCGCGTACGACGCGTACGGGCGTACTACTTCAGCCTGGTGCCCGCGGACCGCAGGTTCTTGCACGCCTCGACGACACGCGCGGCCATGCCGGCCTCGGCAAGCTTGCCCCAGGTGCGCGGGTCGTAGGTCTTCTTGGAGCCGACCTCGCCGTCGACCTTCAGGACGCCGTCGTAGTTCTTGAACATGTGGTCGGCGACCGGACGCGTGAACGCGTACTGGGTGTCGGTGTCGATGTTCATCTTGACCACGCCGTTCTCCAGCGCGGTCAGGATCTCCTGCTCGGTGGAGCCGGAGCCGCCGTGGAAGACGAAGTCGAACGGCTGGGAGCCGGCCGGCTTGCCGTACTTGGCGGCGACGCCCTCGTTCAGCTCCTTCAGCAGCTCGGGACGGAGCACCACGTTGCCCGGCTTGTAGACGCCGTGCACGTTGCCGAAGGACGCGGCCAGCAGGTAGCGGCCCTTCTCGCCCAGGCCGAGCGCCTCGGCGGTGCGGATGGCGTCGTCGACGGTGGTGTACAGCTCATCGTTGATCTCGTGGGTGACGCCGTCCTCCTCACCGCCGGTGGGGGTGATCTCCACCTCAAGGATGATCTTGGCGGCGGCGGCACGGGCCAGCAGCTCCTGGCCGATGGCCAGGTTGTCGGCCAGGGTCTCCGCCGAGCCGTCCCACATGTGGGACTGGAACAGCGGGTTCTCGCCGCGCGCGACGCGCTCCTCGGAGACCGCGAGCAGCGGGCGGACGTACCCGTCCAGCTTGTCCTTCGGGCAGTGGTCGGTGTGCAGGGCGATCGTCACGTCGTACTTCTTCGCGACGATGTGGGCGAACTCGGCCAGGGCGACCGCACCGGTGACCATGTCCTTGTTGTGCTGGCCGCCCAGGAACTCGGCGCCGCCCGTCGAGATCTGGATGATGCCGTCGCTCTCGGCCTCGGCGAAGCCGCGCAGCGCCGCGTGCAGGGTCTGCGACGAGGTGACGTTGATGGCCGGGTAGGCGAACCTGCCTGCCTTCGCCCGGTCGAGCATCTCGTTGTAGACCTCGGGGGTTGCGATGGGCATCTGTCCGCTCCTTGTATGTGCGGGTGGGCGTGTGGTGCGTTTACGGCCCTGACCTAGACCATGGGGGCGACGTCATCGTCGGCCCCATCTTTCCAGACTCGGCCGGAAGGTCCACGGGGCCGTCCGAGCCGTGGGCGGCCAAGGTCGCCGGGATCAGTCGAGACCCAGCTCGTCCTTGGAGAAGGCGTACAGGTAGGGCACCCCCGCGCCCTCCTGGATCTTCTCCGCGGCGCCGGTCGCGCGGTCGACGATCGTCGCGACGGCCACCACCTCGGCGCCCGCCTCGCGCACCGCCTCGACGGCGGTCAGCGGGGAGCCGCCGGTGGTGGAGGTGTCCTCCACCACCAGGACGCGGCGGCCGGCGATGTCCGGGCCCTCCACGCGGCGCTGGAGGCCGTGCGCCTTGGCGGCCTTGCGGACCACGAAGGCGTCCAGGCGCTTCCCGCGCGCGGCGGCCGCGTGCAGCATCGCGGCGGCGACCGGGTCGGCGCCCATGGTCAGACCGCCGACCGCGTCGAACTCCAGCTCGTCGGTCAGGTCCAGCAGCACCTGGCCGACCAGCGGCGCGGCCTCGCCGTCCAGGGTGATGCGGCGCAGGTCGACGTAGTAGTCGGCCTCCAGACCCGAGGAGAGGGTCACCTTGCCGTGCACCACGGCCTTGTCCTTGATCTGAGCGAGCAGCGCCGCACGAACGTCCGTCATGCCCCACAGCTTAGAGCCGGGTCCAGCTCCAGGTCGTGGTGGCCTCCAGCGGCTCCAGCGGCGTGACCAGGCGCGGCGCGGTGTTCAGCCCGTTCGGCGGGCCGGTCTGCGGCTCCACGCACACGGCCGCCTCCTGCTCGTCGTAGACGACGACCCACTGCTCGGGGCTGGTGACCTTCAGCCGCAGGACGCCGGGCCAGGTCAGCGTCACGTCGACGCCGTCGGGCATGCCGAAGCAGTCGTCCCACGGGCCGGGCCCGGGGTCGGTCCGGCTGCCGGTCGGCAGGTGGTCGGCGCCGCGCTCCTCCTGCCAGGCGGGCTTGAAGTCGATCTCGACACCGGTGCCGCCGAGGGTGCGGTTGAACCACGGGTGCCAGCCGAGCTGCGCCGGGAAGGACGACTCGTACGTCTCGACCGACATGGTCAGCGTCAGCGCGTCCGGCGTCAGCGCGACCACCTGGGTGACCCGGCCCCGGTAGGGCCACGGATCGGTCAGGTCGTACGTGAGGACCGCCTCGTCGGCGGTGGTGCGGGCCACGGTCCATGCCGCGTCGCGGGCGGTGCCGTGGATGGCGTGGGGGGCGGCGTTGAGCGGCATCTGGTGTTCGGCGGCACCGTCGCGGAACCGGCCGTCCCGGATCCGGCCGCACCAGGGGACCATCGGGAAGCAGCCGAAGCGGTCGCCCTGGCGGAGCAGCTCGGTGCCGCCGACGCGCAGTCCCGTGACCCGGCCGCCGTTGCCGGGGGCCAGGGTCGCCTCCGCGTCGCCCGCGGACAGCGTGATGTCTTCGTTACTCACGGGACGACCCTACTGGGCCCATCAAGAGGGCGTTCCCGCCATCGGCCGGACGGTGGCTCAACGACGCCTGCGCCACGCCCGGCCCACCACGATCGCCGAGGCCACGACGAGCGCCGCCGCGGGCGCCGCCCAGCGCAGCGTGTCGCCCCGGACGACGGTCTGGGGTGCGGGCACGGGGGCGTACCGGCCGCGCGGCGGGGCGTGGTCGACCTCCTCCGCGCTGCGGCCGATCATCGTGCGGCGCGCGTGTGCGGCCTCGGCGGGCGGCTCGGCGGACTCGGCGAAGCGCCACCCGTCGGCGGCCTCCTCATCGGCGGCCTCCACGTCGTCGGCGTCCGGGTCGGTGGCCTCCACGTCGTCGGCGTCCGGGTCGAGGGAGGGGGGCGGGACCTCGGCGTCGAAGACGGAGACGTGGCCGGCGGCGTCCGCGCCGGTCGTCTCGGTCCTGTCCGCGCCGGGCGACTCGGTGGCGTCCGCGCCGGGCGACTCCGGGGCGGGGTCGGTGGCCGCCGCCGTGCCCAGGTTCTCCGCGAAGCGGTTCAGCAGCCGGGTCGTGGCGGACCGCACCGCCTCCTGCGGCAGCTCGGTGATCCGGCCGTCCGCCGTGGCCGTGCCCGCGAAGGCGAGGGCCGTGCCGTCGTCCTGGGGGCGCAGGCGGAGGGTGAGGTCGAGGGTGACCGTGCCGGTGCCGCGGGTCTCCGTGCCGTCGCCGGTGACGGCGTACGACCCGTCGTCACGCGCGGAGACCTGGACGGCACCCCGGTAGGTGATGGTGGTGCCGCCCGCCCGCAGCCTCAGCCGCCCGGCGACGGGCTCGGCGCCCGCCTCCTGCTGGAGGCCGGGGACCGCCCGGGCGACCCGCGCGGGGTCCGTGAGCGCCGCCTTCAGCCGGTCGGTCGGTACCGGTACGAACACCTCGTGTTCCATGACGTCGGAGCCTACCCAGTGACGGCTCGAACAGACCCCGTCCGGCGGCCGTCCGTCACCCGCCCGGCACGCAAGGGAGGCGGGGCGGGCCGCCCTTGCGCATGCGCGCCCGTCGCCGGTCAGCCCCGGTAGCGGGGGTGGGCCAGTGTCGACGGCGGCAGGCCCGGGATCCGGGTGGCCGCCGCCTCGGCCCGCCCGGCGGCAAGCCGCCGCGGGGTGAGGGTGTGCGGGCGCGGGGCGCCGGGGCCGGTGGCCAGCCCGAGCGGCGGGCGGAGGCCGGGGGCGGCGAGGACCAGGCCCCGGTCGCGGGCGTCCAGGTAGGGCGTGGTGTGCAGGCCCGCGGCGTGCAGGGTGCTGTCGACCGTCCACAGGACGCGGGGGCGGGCGGCCACCGGGCCGGTGTGGACCACCAGCCGGCCGCCCGGCGCCAGGGCGCGGCGGGCCAGGCCGTAGAACTCCTGGGAGTACAGCTGGGCACCGGCCGTGCGGCCCGGGCCCGGCAGGTCGGCGATCACCACGTCGTACGCCCCGTGCGGCGCCCCGCGCAGCCAGCGGAACGCGTCCGCGGCCGTCACCCGCACCCGCGGGTCGTCGTAGGCGTGGCCGTTGAGGGCGGACAGCGCCGGATCCGTGGCGGCCAGCCGCACCAGGCCCGGGTCGCGTTCCACCACCCGCACCCGCCGCACCCCGGCGAACCGCAGGACCTCCCGCGCGGCCAGCCCGTCGCCGCCGCCGAGGATGAGCACGCGGGTGTGCGGGCCGTTCATCGCGGGGTGCACCAGCGCCTCGTGGTACCGGCGTTCGTCGCGTGCGCTGACCCGCAGCCGTCCGTCGACGTAGAGGTCCAGGGGGCGGCCCCGGGTGCCACCGGTGAGGACGACCTCCTGGACGTCCGTGCGCACCGCGATCCGGACGTCCGCCCCGTACACCGCGGTGCGCGCGGCCCGCTCGAAGTCGTCGACGAGGACGGCGGCCCCGGCGAGCACGCCGAGCACGGTGAGGTTGGCGGTCAGCAGGAGCAGCCGGGCGCGCCGGGTGAGGTCGCGGCCGAACAGGCCGAGCACCAGGGCGCCGCCCGCGACGACGTTGACCGCGCCGGTGAGAAGTGCGCCGGTCAACTGGCCCATGAGGGGCAGCAGCAGGAAGGGGAAGGCGAGGCCGCCGACCAGCCCGCCGACGTAGTCCGCGGCGAACAGGTCCGCCACCGCGCCGCCCGCGTCCTGGCGGCGGATGCGCTGGATCAGCTCCATGAGCAGCGGGATCTCGGCGCCGATCAGCAGTCCGATGGTGAGCGAGAAGGCGACCATCAGGGCCCGTGGCCCGGTGGCCCACAGTCCGCCCCAGTCGCCGGTCCAGGCGAAGACGGCGTGGAGGGCCATCGCGCTGCATCCGCCGACCAGCGCGAGCACCGCCTCGATCACGGCGAACCCGACGGCGGCCCGTCGCCGCAGCCCCTTCGCGACCAGGGAGCCGATGCCCATCGCGAAGACCATGACGGACAGGACGACGGATGTCTGGGTGACCGAGTCGCCCGTCAAGTACGCCGAGAGGGCCACCAGTTCGAGTTCGTAGACCAGCCCGCAGGCCGCGCACACGAACACGCCCGCGAGGACCAGGAACCGCCCGGTTCCCGGACGGACGGGCAGCCGCGCGGGACCGCGCCAGGACGGCGGGGCGCCGGGCCGGGCCGGCGCGTGCGGTTCGATCACAACAGTGACGTTACGTCACGGGTGTGGCGCGCTTCGTCACCCACACGTGTGGACCTGGGTTTGAGCCGGGCTGCGGATGGACTGCGGCGTCAGGCGGTCACCGGCACCCGTGTCCCCACCCGGGTCCGGGTCGCCACCAACTGGCCCTCCTGCGGATACGCGTGCCACGTACGCCAGTGCACCTGGCCCTCGTGGCGCTGCGCGAGCATGGCGGTGAAGGCGTGCGGGCTGCCGGGGAAGACACCGACGAGTCCGTTGGGATGGTCGGAGACGAGGGCGAGGAGTTCCTGGGCGCGCCCCGCGAAGGAACCCGGGGACAACACCTCGACGTGGGCGGCGAATTCGTACTCCCAGTTGTCCACCCGCTTGGCCACGCCGAGCGGCAAGGGGGTGCTGCTGCCGGGGATGCACGCCACCGTCTCCGAGCAGTTGCCCCGGTCCTCCTCGAGGAGGACCTGATGGGAGGCGCCGAGCAGGCGCAACTGGAGCTTGGCGCCCTCCAGTTCGAGGTCGAGGGTGGCGAGGGCCGGCAGCGGTTCACGGCCCAGCGCCCAGGCGAGGTCGGCCGCGCGCGTGTCGGTATAGGAGGTGTTCAGGATCGTGAGCATGGATCGGCTCCGCTAGCACGCAAAGGGAGATCGACGCCGGGAGACAGGCCCGGTCAGCCCAGTCAGGAAGGGTGTCCGCCAGGACGTCCGAGGGCTGCGTTGGTGAAGTAGAGGGAATCATGAACGGTGGCGCTGCCACAGCGTTTTTACCCAACATCGGAGGGTTTCCATCCCTCAGAGGGCTGCACAGCTCAACTGTTCAACCAGGGCGTACGCCTGTGCGTCGCGAGCGCACGCCGGAGCGGGGCGCGAACGGCACGGCGCCCGCCGGTCGATTCCGGCGGGCGCCCGGTGATGCGGTTCCCCCTGTCGGAGCTCGGCTGCCCCGTGTCAGCTGCCTCCACCGCATCCGCCGCCACCGCCGCCGCAGGAGGAGGACCCGCCTCCGCAGGACGACGACGAGCCGCTCCCGCAGGAGTGCCCGCCCGAGCTGTGACCCGAGGATCCCGAGTCCGAGGAGGACGAGCCGCTGTCGCCCGCGCTCGCCGCGCCGATCACCCACCAGCTGCTGTCACCGCTGTTGTGGGTGCTGCTGCCGCCGTGTGACCCCCCGCGGCCCCCCGACCGCACCGGCCCCCGCGCCGCCGTCCGCCGGGCGCCGCGGCTCGCCAGCACGCCCACTCCGATGACGACGGCCACGACCGCCAGGATGATGCCGATGACCATGGCGTCACCCTCCTTTCCGTTCCCCCGAAGCGGCCCCCCGTGGGCGCCTCGCGTGGTGCGTGACCGGGGGATGCCCGCCGCCCGTGACGGTCAAAGCAGAGTTGAGGAAGTCCAGAGCTTCGGCGCAGGATGACCGGCATGACCTCCACCGAGCGCCCCTTCCTCAACCGCAGCCTCGCAGAGTTCGAAACGACGATCTTCGCCGAGATGTCCGCGCTGGCCGTGCGGACCGGGTCGATCAACCTGGGCCAGGGATTCCCCGACACCGACGGCCCCGAGGAGATCCGGGAGGCGGCCGTACGGGCGCTGCGGGACGGGCGCGGCAACCAGTACCCGCCGGGCCCGGGCGTCCCCGAGCTGCGCACCGCGATCACCGCCCACCAGGAGCGCCGCTACGGCCTGACGTTCGACCCGGACACCGAGGTGCTGGTGACGGCGGGCGCGACGGAGGCGATCGCCGCCGCGCTGCTGGCGTTGCTGGAGCCCGGCGACGAGGTGGTGGCGCTGGAGCCGTACTACGACTCCTACGCGGCCTGCATCGCGATGGCGGGCGGGCGGCGGGTGCCGGTGACGCTGCGGCCGGACGGCGACGCGTTCCGGCTCGACCTGGACGAGCTGCGCGCCGCGGTCACCGACCGCACCCGGCTGCTGCTGATCAACACCCCGCACAATCCGACCGGCACCGTGCTGACCCGCGCGGAGCTGGCGGCGATCGCGGAGCTGGCGGTGGAGCGGGACCTGCTGGTGATCACCGACGAGGTGTACGAGCACCTGGTCTTCGGCGACGCCGAGCATCTGCCGCTGGCGGCCTTCCCCGGCATGCGGGAGCGCACGGTCACCATCGGCAGCGCCGGCAAGACTTTCTCGTTCACCGGCTGGAAGGTCGGCTGGGTGACGGCGGCGCCCGCGCTGGTCACGGCCGTACGGTCGGCGAAGCAGTACCTGACCTATGTGGCGTCGGGGCCGTTCCAGTACGCGGTCGCCGAGGCGCTGGCGCTGCCCGAGTCGTACTTCGCCGCCTTCCGCGCGGACATGCTCGCCAAGCGGGATCTGCTCGCGGCGGGCCTGGCGGAGGCCGGCTTCGGCGTCTTCCGCACCAGCGGCACCTACTTCATCACCACCGACATCCGCCCCCTCGGCGAGAGCGACGGCTTCGCGTTCTGCCGGGCGCTGCCCGAGCGGGCGGGCGTGGTGGCCATCCCCAACGCGGTCTTCTACGACCACCGGGAGGAGGGCGCGCCGTTCGTCCGGTTCGCCTTCTGCAAGCGGACCGGGGTGCTGGAGGAGGCCGTACGGCGGCTGAAGGCGCTCGCGGGCTGAGTCCACCGGGTTTCCCACAGGCTGTGGAAAGGCGGGCGGTGCCGACGGCACCGCCCGCCCGGGTCCCGCGGCGGAAGCCGGGACTACTCGTCCTCGGGCTTGTCCGCCTCGTCGATCTCCTGCTCCAGACCCAGCTGCTCGACCAGCCACTTGTCGAACTCGATGGCCGCGCGCACCCAGCTGACCGTCGAGGAGACGAAGAACTCCAGGTTGACCCCGGGGCCGATCAGCATCTGCGCCTCGCCGATGAGGCGGACGGTGCCGTCGTCGTGGGTGTGCGTGTAGACCTTCGGCCACAGGGTGCGGCGGTTCCAGTCGTCGATCGACTCCAGCAGCTGGGGCTTGTCGTCGATCGGGTGCGGCCGGTCGTAGAACGTCCGCACCGAGAAGACCTGCTGGTCACCCTCGCCGCGGAACATGAAGTACGTACGGAACAGCTCCCACGGGGCCGCGAGGTCGCCTTCCTCGTCGACGACGTACTTCAGCTCCATCTGGTCCAGGAGCTGCTTCACAAGGTCCTGATTCGGGACGACGGGGCCCGCCGGTCCTTGGGGCTGCGGCTGGGGCTGGCCCCCGAAGTTCGGAATCGAGGACGGGTCGATGGTCACCGTGAATTTCCCTTCGTACGGATTCCGCCATCCTCCCCCATGCGGGGCGGGGCGTGGCAAGCCCCGCCGCGGCCTGTCAGCCGTCGGCTGACATGATCCAGCCGGTCAGGGCAGCGCCGGTGAGCCGGCCGGGGCACGGAAGAAGGCGCCGGGCGCCGGGCCCGTGCCCCACGGTGCCGGGCCGCTCAGAGCGTCTTGCCCAGGTCCGCCGGGTCCGGGGTGGCCGGGCCGACGATCAGGCCGTCGCCGAAGGTGTCGACGCGGACCGTGTCGCCGTCCTTGATCTCGCCGGACAGGATCTCCCGGGCCAGGCGGTCGCCGATCGCCGTCTGGACCAGGCGGCGCAGCGGGCGGGCGCCGTAGGCCGGGTCGTTGCCCTCGTCGGCGAGCCAGGCCAGCGCGTCCTCGGTGATCTCCAGGCCGAGCCGGCGTTCGGTGAGCCGCTTGGCCAGGCGGTCGATCTGGAGCCGGGCGATCCGGGCCAGCTCCTCCTTGGTCAGGGCGGAGAAGACCACCAGGTCGTCCAGGCGGTTGAGGAACTCCGGCTTGAAGGAGGCCCGGACCACCTCCAGGACCTGCTCCTTCTTCTCCGTCTCGCTGCTGAGCGGGTCGACCAGGAACTGGCTGCCGAGGTTGGAGGTCAGCACCAGGATGGTGTTGCGGAAGTCGACCGTGCGGCCCTGGCCGTCCGTGAGCCGGCCGTCGTCCAGCACCTGGAGCAGGATGTCGAAGACCTCGGGGTGGGCCTTCTCCACCTCGTCCAGCAGGACCACCGAGTACGGGCGGCGGCGGACCGCCTCGGTGAGCTGGCCGCCCTCCTCGTAGCCGACATAGCCGGGCGGGGCGCCGACCAGCCGGGCCACGCTGTGCTTCTCGCTGTACTCCGACATGTCGATGCGGACCATGGCCCGCTCGTCGTCGAAGAGGAAGTCCGCGAGCGCCTTGGCCAGCTCGGTCTTGCCCACGCCCGTCGGGCCCAGGAAGAGGAAGGAGCCGGTGGGGCGGTCGGGGTCGGCGATACCGGCCCGGGAGCGCCGGACGGCGTCGGACACGGCCTGGACCGCCTCCGTCTGGCCGATCAGCCGCTTGCCCAGCTCCTCCTCCATGCGCAGCAGCTTCTGCGTCTCGCCCTCCAGCAGGCGCCCGGCGGGGATGCCGGTCCAGGCGGCGACGGTGTCGGCGATGTCGTCGGCACCGACCTCCTCCTTGACCATGGTGTCCTTGGCGGCCTCCTCGGCCTCGGAGGCGGCCTCCAGGTCGCGCTCCAGGGCCGGGATCTGGCCGTAGAGCAGCTTGGACGCGGTGTCGAAGTCGCCGTCGCGCTGGGCTCGTTCGGCCTGCCCGCGCAGCTCGTCCAGCTTCTCCTTCAGCTCGCCGACCCGGTTGAGGGACTGCTTCTCCTTCTCCCAGCGGGCGGTCAGGCCGCGCAGTTCCTCCTCCTTGTCGGCGAGGTCGCGGCGCAGCTTCTCCAGGCGTTCGCGGGAGGCCTCGTCGGTCTCCCGGCTGAGCGCCAGCTCCTCCATCCGCAGCCGGTCGACGGCGCGCTGGAGTTCGTCGATCTCGACGGGCGAGGAGTCGATCTCCATGCGCAGCCGGGAGGCCGCCTCGTCGACCAGGTCGATGGCCTTGTCGGGGAGGAAGCGGGAGGTGATGTACCGGTCGGAGAGGGTGGCGGCGGCGACCAGCGCGCTGTCGGCGATCTGCACCTTGTGGTGGGCCTCGTAGCGGCCCTTGAGACCGCGCAGGATCGCGATGGTGTCCTCGACGCTCGGCTCGGCGACCAGCACCTGCTGGAAGCGCCGCTCCAGCGCCGGGTCCTTCTCGATCCGCTCGCGGTACTCGTCGAGGGTGGTGGCGCCGACCATGCGCAGCTCGCCGCGGGCCAGCATCGGCTTGAGCATGTTGCCCGCGTCCATGGCGGAGTCGCCCCCGGCGCCCGCGCCGACGACGGTGTGCAGCTCGTCGATGAAGGTGATGATCTGCCCGTCGGAGTCCTTGATCTCCGCCAGGACGGTCTTCAGACGCTCCTCGAACTCGCCGCGGTACTTGGCGCCCGCGACCATCGCGCCCAGGTCCAGCGCGACCAGCCGCTTGTCCTTCAGCGACTCGGGCACGTCCCCCTTCACGATCCGCTGGGCGAGCCCCTCGACGACGGCGGTCTTGCCGACGCCGGGCTCGCCGATGAGGACGGGGTTGTTCTTCGTACGGCGGGACAGCACCTGGACGACCCGGCGGATCTCGGTGTCCCGGCCGATGACCGGGTCGAGCTTGCCCTCGCGGGCGGCGGCCGTGAAGTCGGTGCCGAACTTCTCCAGCGCCTTGTACTGGCCCTCGGGGTCCGGGGTGGTCACGCGGCGTCCGCCACGCGTCTTCCGGAAGGCCTCCTGGAGCTTCCTCGCGCTCGCGCCCTGCTGACCGAGCAGCTCGGCGACCTGGCCGCCCTTGGCGGCGAGGCCGAGCAGCAGGTGCTCGGTGGACAGGTACTCGTCGCCCAGGTCGCGGGCCCGCGCCTGCGCGTCCGCGATGACCGCGAGCAGCTCGCGGTTGGGCTGCGGCGGCGCGACGGTCGATCCGGTCACGCTGGGCAGCCCGGCGAGGATCTTCTCCGCTCCGGCGCGCACGGCGGCCTGGTCGGCCTCGACCGCGGTGAGCAGGTCGGTGATGTTCTCGTTGTCCTGCCCCTGGAGCAGCGCCAGCAGCAGGTGGGCCGGGGTGAGGTCGGGGTGGCCCTCGGTCACGGCCCGGTTGCCGGCCGCGTTGATGGCGTCCCGGCTCCGGTTGGTCAGCTCGGCGTCCACGTTCGCGTTCTCCTCCTGGCGTCGGCCCGTCATCCCGTACTGACGTGGGCAACGTACACAAAGTTGAGTCTATTCCACTCAAGGAGCGAGGGGGAGGGCTCCGGCCGGGGGATACGGCCCGGGATCGGCTAGGTTCCGGACCATGGCCACACACTCCACGGACCCGGGTGCCCCGGACCCGCAGTACCTCAGCTTCTGGCGGGAACGGCATCTGTGCACGCTGACGACCCCGCGCCCGGACGGCAGCCCGCACGTGGTGCCGGTCGGGGTGACCTACGACCCCGCGGCGGGACTCGCCCGCGTGATCGCGAGCGAGTCGAGCACGAAGGTGCGCAATGTGCTGGCCGCCGGGCCGGACGGAGCACGGGTGGCCGTGTGCCAGGTGGACGGCCGGCGGTGGGCGACGCTGGAGGGCCGGGCCTTCGTGCGCACCGAGCCGGAGCGGGTGGCGGAGGCGGTACGCCGGTACGCCGAGCGCTACGGGCGGACGCCGGGCCCGAACCCGGCCCGGGTGGTCGTCGAGATCGAGCTGACCCGGGCCATGGGCAGCCGGATCCGCTGAGGACGCCCGAGGCCGGCGGAGACGGGCGGGGGCCGGGCCGCGGACAGCAGGCCCGGCGAGGTACGGGTTTCAGCCAACCGCCGATCCGGCGGAAACCCGCGCAGACCACGTAAAACACAGCGGCGTCACCGTGTTCAGGTCACGGTGACGCCGCTGCGGGGGGAAGTACCTGAGCGATCTTTTACGACGGGGGAATCGCGTCAGGCACTGCGGGGGGTGGCCGAGATGGTCATGGGGTCCGGGGTCTCCGGCTCCGCCAACCGGTGGTCACGCTGGTCAAGGTTGACAAAGATCATTCCGTACCGGATGGCACACCGTACGGGCTGGGGCGCGCCCCGGGGGCGGCGCAGGCACCGGTACGCCCGTACGTCTCCGTCCTCGTCCCGGGTGACGACGACCGGCTCACCGAACACGGTCACCATGAGTGAGTCACCGTTGTGGGGGATGGCGGTGGCCAGATCGATGAAGTGCCAGCCGGAACGGTACGCGGTGGCCATTTCACGCCGGAAGGACCGGTCGTCGGGTGGGGTGGTCATGCGTCCGCGCCCACCGGCTCCGACCAGCCGACGTCCTCGCCGCCGGCCACGACGCTCCAGCCGACGTCGCCGGGCACGGCCTCGACGGACCAGCCGACGTCCCCGGTCACGCCCGCCGCACTCTCCACCTGGGCAGCAGTCCGCCAGCCGACGTCGAGAGGACCGGCCGCACCGAAGGCCAGCGCCAGAGCAACGACGGCAGTAGCAAGCACCGAGCGAAGCATTCTCTTATTCATGGTCGGCTTCGTCCTCACTTGATGGCTTCCTCTCCCCCGCGAAACAAGACGATGGCTCATTCAGGCACGTCAATGCCACCAGGGAGATGCATCATGTTCCTGCACGTTCAGGACCCTGGGGGGTGGAGATTTGTCACCGAAGAGCACAAACCCGACACATCCTCACGGCATTACTGAGCTGTGCGCCGAAGGATCGCGGCTCTACGCCGCCGCCCTCAGCTCCGGGCGAATAGCCCGCGACGAGGTCAAGCCCGCTCCCTGCCTGCTTGAATTCGCCCTCCTCCACCCCGACCCCGATGACGCGAACTGGCTGCGCCCCGTCCCCCCGTCCATCGTGCTCGCCCAGCAACTCCAGCCGCTGGAACGGGAGATACAGGACCGCCGACGGCTCAGCGTCGACCTCACGGACACCTTTCAGCCCTTCCTCGCCATCAGTGCCCAGCAGCCGGCCGCCACCCACGCCATCACCGTCCTGGAGGGCATCGACCGGATCCACGCGGCCCTGGACGTGGCGATAGCCGAGGCCCGCACCGAGGTGCTCACCGTGCAGCCCGGCGGCAGCAGGCCGGAACACATCCTCAGCCAGGCCCTCAAGCGCAGCAAACCCCTGATCGAACGCGGCATCTCGGTGCGCACCCTCTACCAGCACACCGTGCGGCACAGCCAGAGCACCTTCGCGTACATGGAGGGCATGGCCGGCGCCAAGGTGGAGATCCGCACCCTGGAAGAACTGATCGAACGGCTCATCATCTGCGACACCACCGTCGCCTTCATCCCCGCCCAGGACGACCGGCAGGTCGCCCTGGAACTGCGGCACCCCGGGCTGGTGCAGTACCTCATCAGGGTCTTCGAGCAGTTGTGGCAGCGGGCCGTGCCGCTGATGGAGGAAGTGCCCTACGAATCAACCCCGGAGGGCATCACCGGCGTCCAGCGCTCGATAGCGAAACTGCTCATCGAAGGCCACGTCGACGAGGCCATCGCCCGCCGCCTCGGCATGAACGTCCGCACCTGCCGCGCCCACATCGCCAAGCTCGCCGCCGCCCTCGGCAGCGGCAGCCGCGCCCAGCTCGGCTACCTCATCGCCCAGTCGGGGATCCTGGACCGGGACCGCTGAGCCGGCGCCGCGACCGAACGGGTCCCGGGTGAGGACCGCGACACACCGCCACGAGGCGGAAGAGGTGTGCGAGGCGGGCCTCGCCCTGTACGCCCGGGCGCTCCAGGCCGGCCGCGTCCCGGCGGCGGAGGCCGAACAGGCGCCCTGCGCGCCCGCCCGGGGCCTGCTCCGGCCGGACGCCGAGGACAGCGCGTGGCGGGCCCGCGGCCCCCTCGACGGCCCTGCCGCGGCTGCTGCACGCCGAGGAGGACGGCATCGCCCGGCGCCGGCGTCACGAGGCCTGGCCGGCCCAGGCGTTCGCGGCGCTGCCGCCCCGACGCCTCGACGACCCGCGCTGCGGCAGCCCGAGAACCCTGCCCCGTTCGCCCTGGACGCCCTCACCGGACGCTCGGTGACTCCCGGCCCGGAGCGGTGAGTCCCGCGTCGCGTGGGGGGCCGTCCAGGCCCACCTGGGCGATCCGGACGCCGAGCTGGGTGCGGCTGGCCGCGCCCAGCGTCTCCGACAGCCGGGCGATATGGGCCCGGCAGGTCCGCACGCTGATGCCGAGCCGCTCGGCGATCACCGCGTCCTGGTGGCCCTCCGCGAGCAGGGCCGCGATGGACTGCTCCCGGTGCGAGATGCCCTCGATCCCGGTGTCGGGCAGGGCGGCGGTGAGCGGGATGGCCAGCCGCCACAGGCGCTCGAAGACGGTCACCAGGTACGCGACCAGGCCGGGGTGGCGCAGTTCCAGGGCCATCGTGCGGTCGGCGTTGGCGGGGATGAAGGCGACCGTGCGGTCGAAGAGGATCAGCCGGTCGATCACCTCGTCGAGGGTGCGGGCCTCGACCGCGTCGCCCATCAGCTCCAGATAGTTGAGCAGGCCCTGCCCGTGCCGGGCCACATGGTTGTACAGGTCCCGCATCCGTACGCCCCGCCCGCGCAGCGCCAGCGCCCGGTGCAGGCCCTCGGACAGCTCGTGCTCGCGCCGGATGCCGCCCGGCTGCACGGTCAGCACCTCGGTGGTGCAGGCCGCGGTCGCCTCGTCCAGCGCCGCCTGGATGCGTGCCGGGCCGTCCAGCACCCGGATCGCCGCCGTGCCCTCACCGCCGGACGCGGAGGGCCCGCCCAGGCCCGCGTACCACTCGAAGGCGGCCACCGCGGAGCCCACCCGCCGCTGGCTCGCGCTGATCTCGTCGTACACCCCGCGCAGCAGCCGGGTCATGACCTCCTGCGGGGAGGTCGGCACCAGCCAGTCCATGTCGTCGGGATCGGGATGCAGCAGTGCCAGCTCCAGCAGGCAGGGCACCGCCTCGGCGTCGCGGCGGGGTACGCGTCCGCGCCGTACGGCCCGGGAATACACCCGATCCCCGGCCTCGCACAGTCGGTCAGCACCGTGTGGATGCTCGTCCGTCCCGTGCCCGGCCATCGCCCATCCCACCCCCGGTTTCCACGTCTTCCGCAGCGCAACTATGCGCGGAGCGAACCTGCTCCGCAACACGCCTCTCTCCACTGTGACCGCCGGAAACCACCGGTATGCGGGAGTTCGCACCCACCCCGGTCCGTCACATTCCGACAACAGATGGCAACCGCTCGTTGCCCGCCCCCGGCGATTCCTCCGAAAAGCACCCCGCCGCACCCCGCTTCGGGCAGGAAAAAGGGGAGTTCATCCCAGTACGGCGAGAACTCCCCTTGACGCCGGGCGGCCGTGCACCGGCTCCGCCCCCGCGGCTACCGCAGACCCAGCTCCGCGCAGGCCGCGCTGTACTCCGCGGCGCAGATCTCGGAGACCTTGTAGATGCCGTCGGAGACGACCGTCTGCTTGATGTTCTCCCGGGTCAGCGCGACCACGGACACGAGCTGCGCCGGGATGCCCTTGTGGGTGGGGCTGTCGACCCGGTCCCGGGTGAGGGCGTCGAACTGGATGTCCTTGCCCTGCACCTTGGCGACGGCCATCTCGGCGGCGGCCTCGGCCTCGGCCGGGTAGGACTTGTAGACGCTCATGTACTGCTCGCCGCTGACGATCCGCTGCACGGCCGCCAGCTCCGCGTCCTGCCCCGTGACGGGCGGCAGCTTCGTCACCCCGGCGGCCTCCAGAGCCTTGATGACGCCGCCCGCCATGCCGTCGTTGGCGGAGTAGACACCGGCGATGTTGCCCGCGCCGATCACCTTGATCGCCTCGGCCATGTTGGCCTGGGCGTTCTCCGGCTTCCAGTCCTTGGTGTCGAAGGACGAGGCGATCGTCACCCGGCCGTTCAGCTCGGACAGCGCGCCGGACTTGAACTGCTTGGCGTTCGGGTCGGTGGGCGAGCCGTTCATCATGACGATCTTGTCGGACGTGTCGACCTCCGGCCCCATGGCCTCCAGCAGGGAACGGCCCTGCACCTCGCCGACCAGCTCGTTGTCGAAGGAGATGTACGCGTCGATCGGGCCCTCGGCCAGCCGGTCGTACGCGATGACCGGAATGCCCGCGTCCTTGGCCTTCTGCACACTCGCGGCGATGGCGTGCGCGTCCACCGCGTCCAGCAGGATGACGTCCACCCGGTCGTCGATCATCTGCTGCATCTGCTGCGCCTGCTTGGCGGCGTTCTGCTCGGCGTTGGCGTACTCGACCTTGCCGCGGTTCGCCGTGAGCGAGGCGACCTTCTCCCGGATGATGGGGTAGTCGAACTTCTCGTAACGGGTGTTCGCCTTCTCCGGCAGCAGCAGCCCCACCGTGACGTCGTTGCCCTTGGTCGGGGTCGCGTCACCGCCGTCGCTCGTGGCCCCCAGCATGCCGCAGCCGGCGAGCGGCAGGGCCAACGAACAAGCGGCCACGGATATGGCGATACGACGACGCATGGAGGAACTCACTTCTGCTGTCTTCCGGGGGGTGACTTCCGGACTCGGGCGCACCCTTGCGACCCATGTGACTGAAAAGCCAACGCGGCGGCGGGCCCCAGCGTCAAGGGAAACCACTTAACGAGATGACAACACCACATTCCGTTTCACCTCGTACAACCAAACCCGTCCGGCACGCGTCGTGATCACGAGGACCGCCCCGCAGGCGGCCCGATCCCGACCAGAGGACCGAATGAACCCAGCCAGACGCACCACGGCCACCGCCCTGGTACTCGCCACAGCGGGCGGCGTGCTCACCACGGCCGCGACCACCGCCACCGCGGCCACCAGTTGCACGTCCCCCGTGTTCGAGCGGCAGTTCTTCGCGAACACGACATTCTCCGGAACTCCGAAGAAGACGGACTGCGACAGCGCCATCGACCAGAACTGGGGCAACGGCGCACCCGCCTCCGGCGTACCGTCGAACAACTTCGGCGTCCGCTGGACCGTCACCCGCGACTTCGGCTCCGGCGGCCCCTTCGCCTTCTCCGCCGCCGCCCAGGACGGCATCCGCGTCCACCTCGACGGCGTCCGCAAGGTCGACCTGTGGAAGAACGTCTCCACGACCGCCAAGAAGACGGTCAACGTGACGATCCCGTCCGGCAAGCACACCCTCCGCGTCGACTTCGTCAACTGGACCGGCGCAGCCGACGTCAAGTTCACCTACGCGCCGCGGACCTCCGCCACCGTCGACAAGGTCAGGCCGCTCACCCCGGCCGGTGCCGCCGTCTCGTACGACACCGCCACCGGCAAGGCCAGGCTCACCTGGTCCCGGAACAAGGAGATGGACCTCGCGAACTACCGGGTCTACCGGCGGCTCAAGGGCGCCTCCTTCGGCAGCACGCCGCTCGCGACGACCACGTCCACGTCGTACACCGACAGCACCCTCCCCAAGACGGGCGCCGGTTACTACTACGAGGTCCGCGCCGTCGACAAGGCCGGCAACGTCTCCGGCGGCAGCGCCGACCAGCTCGTCACCACCGTCGACAGGACCCCGCCCGCCGCCCCGTTCGTGGAGATCGACGTCTGCGCGGACGATGCCACGGTCGCCGGTCCCGAGCTGGTCACCACCGCCGCGAACCAGGCCGACATCGCCGAGTACCAGGCACAGCGCCAGGACCCGGCGACCGGGACCTGGACGACGGTCTACACGGGCGCGAAGGGCGCGTTCTGCGACCGTGGCCGCGCCGCCGACGGCACTCGGGCCACCTACCGGGGCCGGGCCAGGGACGCGGCCGGGAACTGGTCGGTGTACTCCGCCGCCACCACGGTCAAGGTCACCGACGGGGTGCCGCCGGCGGTCCCGGCGAACGCCCGGGTCGCATACCGGTCCGGCGTTCCGCACCTGGTGTGGGAGGCCGCCCCGGACGCCGTCCGCTACGAGGTGCTCCAGCACGACCCCGCGACCGGCGGCTGGCTCAAGGCCCTCGGCGACACCGCCGCCACCACGCGGAACGACGTGGTGCCGCTGCAGCAGTCGGCCGTCGCCGACGAATACCGGTACGCGGTGCGCGCGTTCGACGCCGTCGGCAACGCCTCCGCGCCCGCCGTGATCACGTTGAAGATGGCGGAGCGCCCCGAGGCCATCGCGCCGTACCAGCTCACCGCGGGCCGCTGGGGCGACGCCGTCTCGCTGTCCTGGCGCAGCACCGACCCGTGGGCGGTGAACGACGCCAACCTGCCCACGTACGAGATCGTGCGGACGGATCCGGCGACCGGCGAGAGCACGACCGTCGAGCAGTGCTCGCCGATGGACGGCACGAGCGCCCCGCAGCCGCCGTCCACGCACATCGTCCCGGCCCGCGACGACCTCGACCCGGCCTACGTCACCTGGCCCAACGCGGTGGTGTACGCCTCCTGCGTGGAGGGTTCGGGCGCCTCCGAGACCACGTACGAGTACCGGATCGTCGCCGTCGACCGCCACGGGCACCGCTCCGCGGCGAGCGCGCCCGTCACGGCCGCCATGGGCGACACCGTGCGGCCCGCCCCGGTCGCCGATCTGAAGGCCGAGGTCGTCCCGATGGGTGTCCGGCTCACCTGGAACCCGCCGGCCGACGACGACGTCATCGAGTACTACGTCTGGCAGGGCACCGCCGACCCGGAGACGGGCGGGACGGTGTGGACGAGGAACTGCGTGACGGGCGACTCGCTGGCCGAGACCGAGATCCTCTGCCCGACGCTGCCGGACGGGCGCGAGCACGTCTACCGGGTGGCCGCCACCGACCGGGTCTACCTGGACGAGGGTCCGGACACCTTCCACCCGGCGGAGGTGCGGGTCACTCTGCCCGACACCCGCCCCGCGGGCTGGACCGGCACCTGGATCGGCACGGACCAGTACCCGGAACTCGCCGTCCGCTGCGGCCAGGTCCTCGGCGACCCGCCGTGCGAGAGCTGGACCGAGGCCCGTCTGGAGCGGTGGGACCCTGCCACCGCCTCGTGGATCACGCTCGCCACGGGCCCGGTGGACACGACCCTGTCCCATATGGACCAGACCGTCCACGACGACCGTCTCGGGCTGTACTACTACCGGGCCGTGTTCCGCGACGGCGCGGGCAGCGAGAAGGTCACGTGGGAGCGGGCGTACGGCATCTGGGACAGCTGGCTCTGACCGCCTGACACGTCACGAGGGCCCGGAGGTTCGGCTGAACCTCCGGGCCCCTTCGTGTGTCACGGTCAGTCGGACGACTGCTGCTGCCGCTTCGGCCGCCACACCACCAGCGCGCTGGTCTGCTGTACCTCCTGGTACGGCACCAGATCGCGCCGGTAGGAGGCGTGCACGGCGGCCTCCCGCTGACGCATGGCCGCCGCCGCCCCGTCCAGCGCCGCCTCCAGCTCCGCCACCCGGGACTGCAACGCCGCGACCTGGTTCTCCAGTTCGATGATCCGCTTGATGCCGGCCAGGTTGATGCCCTCGTCCTGCGACAGCTGCTGCACCTGGCGGAGCAGTTCGATGTCACGGGCCGAGTAGCGGCGGCCGCGGCCGGCGGTGCGGTCCGGGGAGACCAGACCCAGGCGGTCGTACTGGCGCAGCGTCTGCGGGTGCAGGCCGGACAGCTGGGCCGCCACCGAAATGACGTAGACCGGGGTCTCGTCGGTCAGTTCGTACGGGGAAAAACCCCCGCGCTGGCGGGGACGACGGCCATCCATCTGACTCATGCTCCCTTCGCGGCCTCGAACAGCTCCGCCCGCGGGTCCTCGCCCGCGGTCGCCTCGCGATACGCCTCGAGTGCGTCACGAGCCTTCCCCGACAGGTCCCCCGGAACACTCACCTCCACGGTGACCAGCAGGTCCCCGCGGGTGCCGTCCTTGCGGACCGCGCCCTTGCCGCGCGCCCGCATGGTGCGCCCGTTGGGCGTGCCCGGCGGCAGCTTCAGGGTGACGGCCGGGCCGCCCAGGGTGGGCACCCGGACCTCGCCGCCGAGGGCCGCCTCCGCGAAGGTGACGGGGACGGTGACGGTGAGGTTGTCGCCCTTGCGGCCGAAGACGGGGTGCTCCTTGACGTGCACGACCACATACAGGTCGCCCGCCGGTCCGCCGCGCTCGCCCGGCGCGCCCTTGCCGCGCAGCCGGATGCGCTGCCCGTCGGAGACGCCCGCCGGGATACGCACCTGCATGGTCCGCGACGACTTGGCCCGTCCGCTGCCCAGGCAGACGTCACACGGCTGCTCGGCGATCAGACCGCGGCCCTTGCAGTCCGGGCAGGGGTCGGTGAGCGAGAAGCCGCCGCCGGAGCCGCGCGCCACCTGGCCGGTACCGACGCAGGTCGGGCACACGCGCGGTGTGCCGTTCTTGTCGCCGGTCCCGGAACAGGCCTTGCACGGCGCCTGGGAGGACATCCGCAGCGGGACGGTGGCGCCCTCGATCGCCTCGGTGAAACTCAGGGTGACCTCGGACTCGATGTCCTGGCCACGACGGGGCTGGGTGCGCGTGGTGCCGGCCCCGCCCCGGTTGAACAGGCCCCCGAAGACGTCACCGAGCCCGCCGCCGAAGCCGCCGCCCGCCCCGCCCTGGGCGCCGCCGAAGAGGTCGCCCAGGTCGAAGTTGAACGTGCCGCCGGCGGCGCCGGGGCCGGGCCGGAAGCCGCCGTTGCCGAAGAGCGCGCGTGCCTCGTCGTACTCCTTGCGCTTCTTCGGGTCGCCGAGGACGTCGTTCGCCTCGGAGATCTCCTTGAAGCGTTCCTCGGCCTTGACGTTGCCCTTGTTGGCGTCCGGGTGGAACTCGCGGGCGAGCTTCCGGTACGCCTTCTTGATCTCGGCCTCGGTGGCGTCCTTGGGGACGCCGAGGACCTTGTAGTAGTCCTTCTCGATGAAGTCCTTGGTGCTCATCCTCGACGTCCCTCCTCTCCTGCGTGCGTGATTACGTCAGCCCTCCTCCGGGCCACCGTTCTCCTTGTCGTCGGCCTTCTCCGCACCCGCGGCGCCCTCGGCGTTCTCCGGGTCCTCGGCCTTGACCGTCTGCGCGCCCGGCTGGGGCTCGGCGACGGCGACCCGCGCGGGGCGGATGGTGCGCTCGCCGATGCGATACCCCGGCTGGAGGATCGCGACGCAGGTCGTCTCCGTGACGTCCGGAGCGTAACTGTGCATCAGGGCCTCGTGGATCGTCGGGTCGAAGGGCTCGCCCTCCTTGCCGAACTGCTGGAGGCCCATCTTGGCCGCGACGGTCTCCAGCGACTCCGCCACCGACTTGAAGCCGCCGACGAGTTCACCGTGCTCCCGCGCGCGCCCGATGTCGTCGAGGACGGGCAGCAGCTCGGTCAGGAGGTTCGCGATCGCGATCTCCTTGACCGCGATACGGTCGCGCTCGACCCGGCGGCGGTAGTTCTGGTACTCGGCCTGGAGCCGCTGGAGGTCCGCCGTCCGCTCGCCCAGCGCCGTGCGCACCTGGTCCAGCTGGGCCACCAGACCCGCCGTCTCGTTCGCGTCCCCGGCCGGGGCCGCCCCCTCCTCCGGAGAGGGGGAGGCGGCCTTCGGCTCGGCGTCGTCAGGGGTGGCGCCGGAGGGGACGTCGGGCTTCTCCTCGAAACCCGGGGTCTCCTCCGTCACGCGGCACCGTCCTTGCGCTCGTCGTCCACGATCTCGGCGTCCACGACGTCGTCGTCGGCCTTGCCCTCACCGGCACCGGCGTCGGCGGAGGCGCCGCCGGCGGCCTGCGCGCCCTGGGCGTCGGCGTACATCGCCTGGCCCAGCTTCTGCGAGACGGCCGCGACCTTCTCGGTGGCGGTGCGGATCTCGGCGGTGTCCTCGCCCTTGAGCTTCTCCTTCAGCTCGGCGACGGCCTCCTCGACCTCGGTCTTGATCTCGCCGGGGACCTTGTCCTCGTTGTCCTTGAGGAACTTCTCCGTCTGGTAGACCAGCTGCTCGCCCTGGTTGCGGGTCTCGGCGGCCTCGCGGCGCTTGTGGTCCTCCTCCGCGTAGCGCTCGGCCTCCTCGCGCATGCGGTCGACCTCTTCCTTGGGGAGCGAGGAGCCGCCGGTGACGGTCATCTTCTGCTCCTTGCCGGTGCCGAGGTCCTTCGCCGTGACGTGCATGATGCCGTTGGCGTCGATGTCGAAGGAGACCTCGATCTGCGGGACGCCGCGCGGCGCCGGGGGCAGACCGGTCAGCTCGAACATGCCGAGCTTCTTGTTGTACGCCGCGATCTCGCGCTCGCCCTGGTAGACCTGGATCTGCACGGACGGCTGGTTGTCCTCGGCGGTGGTGAAGATCTCGGACCGCTTGGTCGGGATCGTCGTGTTCCGCTCGATGAGCTTGGTCATGATGCCGCCCTTGGTCTCGATGCCGAGGGACAGCGGGGTGACGTCGAGCAGCAGGACGTCCTTGACCTCGCCCTTGAGGACACCGGCCTGGAGCGAGGCGCCGATGGCGACGACCTCGTCCGGGTTCACACCCTTGTTGGCCTCCTTGCCGCCGGTCAGCTCCTTGACGAGCTCGGCGACGGCGGGCATACGGGTGGAGCCACCCACGAGGACGACGTGGTCGATCTCGTTGATGGAGATGCCGGCGTCCTTGATGACGTTGTGGAACGGCGTCTTGCAGCGCTCCAGCAGGTCCGCGGTCAGCTGCTGGAACTGGGCGCGGGTCAGCTTCTCGTCGAGGTGCAGGGGGCCCTCGGCGGAGGCGGTGATGTAGGGAAGGTTGATCGAGGTCTCCGTCGAGGACGACAGCTCGATCTTGGCCTTCTCGGCGGCCTCGCGCAGACGCTGCAGGGCCATCTTGTCCTTGGACAGGTCCACGCCGTGACCGGACTGGAACTGCTTGACCAGGTAGTCGACGACGCGCTGGTCCCAGTCGTCACCACCGAGGTGGTTGTCACCGTTGGTGGCCTTCACCTCGACGACGCCGTCGCCGATCTCCAGCAGCGAGACGTCGAACGTACCGCCACCGAGGTCGAAGACCAGGATGGTCTGGTCGTCCTTGTCGAGGCCGTACGCCAGGGCGGCGGCCGTCGGCTCGTTGACGATGCGCAGCACGTTCAGACCGGCGATTTCGCCGGCCTCCTTGGTGGCCTGACGCTCGGCGTCGTTGAAGTACGCCGGGACGGTGATGACCGCGTCGGTCACCTTCTCGCCCAGGTAGGCCTCGGCGTCCCGCTTGAGCTTCTGCAGCACGAAGGCGCTGATCTGCTGCGGGTTGAAGGGCTTGCCGTCCAGCTCGATCTTCCAGTCGGTGCCCATGTGGCGCTTGACCGACCGGATGGTCCTGTCGACGTTGGTGACCGCCTGGCGCTTGGCCACCTCGCCGACCAGCACCTCGCCGTTCTTGGCGAAGGCGACGACGGACGGCGTGGTCCTGGCGCCCTCGGCGTTGGTGATGACGGTGGGCTCGCCGCCCTCCAGAACGCTGACGACGGAGTTAGTCGTGCCCAGGTCGATGCCGACCGCACGTGCCATGGTTGATTCCTCCAGCGACTTGAGTGGAACAGGCTCAAGTGTGCCTGACGCTCACCGCTGGGTCAACAGACCTGAGCCAAGCGGACTCAACTCTTATCCACCGCTTACACGCAACCGGCTCCCGCTCGACCGGACGACACCATCGGCACCGGGAGCGCAAAACATTGACCTGGCGCCGTATGCCCCATTTTGATACGAGTAACGTCCTTCAGTCGACCCACCAGGTCCCCCGCAACGCTGAGGCAAGCCTCAGCGATTCAGATCACCCCGCGCCCGGCTACAGTGCGGCGGAAGATACGGGTAGTCTCAGACGGACTGCATAAGTTACCGCTTAGTAATCTCCCTCGCAGGCCCGAGGAGCCCCCAATGCAACTCGCCGCGATCATCGTGTCGCTGGTCCTGACCGTGGTCGGCGTGGCGCTGCTCGCACGCGCGATCGGCCAGTTCGTCAGGTACTTCAAGCTGGGACAGCCGGTCCCCGCAGGCACCCGCACGGACAACCCCTACCAGCGCAGCGTGACCCTGGTCCGCGAGTTCCTGGGGCACACCCGGATGAACCGCTGGGGCATCGTCGGCGTCGCCCACTGGTTCGTGGCCATCGGCTTCCTGACGCTGCCGCCGACGATCATCACCGCGTACGGCCAGCTCTTCCAGGCCGACTGGACCCTGCCGGTGCTCGGCGGCTTCCTGCCGTACGAGATGTACATCGAGTTCATCGGCGCGATGACCACCCTCGGCATCGCCGTGCTGATGGTGATCCGCCTGCTGAACCTGCCGTCCCGGCCGGGCCGCAAGTCCCGCTTCGCCGGCTCGAAGATGGGCCAGGCCTACTTCGTCGAGTGGATCATCCTCACCATCGGCCTGGCCATCTACATGCTGCGCGCCCTGGAGGGCGCCCTGCATCACGTCGACCACTACGAGGCCGCGTACTTCGCCTCGTACCCGGTGATCCTGGCCCTGAAGGGCCTGAGCGTCTCCACGCTCCAGACGCTGGTCTACCTGTTCGCCATGATCAAGCTGAGCACGACCATGATCTGGATGATCACGGTCTCGCTCAACACCAACATGGGCGTGGCCTGGCACCGCTTCCTGGCCTTCCCGAACATCTGGTTCAAGCGCAACGCGGACGGCTCCACGGCCCTCGGCGGCCTCCAGCCCATGACGTCGGGCGGCAAGCCGATCAACTTCGAGGACCCGGGCGACGACGACGTCTTCGGTGTCTCCCAGGTCGAGCAGTTCTCCTGGAAGGGCCTGCTCGACTTCTCCACCTGCACCGAGTGCGGCCGCTGCCAGTCGCAGTGCCCCGCGTGGAACACCGGCAAGCCGCTCTCACCGAAGCTGCTGATCATGTCCCTGCGGGACCACGCCCACGCCAAGGCGCCGTACCTGCTGGCGGGCGGCGGCAAGACGATGGAGGGCGAGGAGAAGGCGTCCGCCGAGGCTTTGCAGGACGTCCCCGCGTCCGCGCTGGCCGAGGCCGAGCGCCCCCTGATCGGCACCCTCGAAGAGAACGGCGTCATCGACCCGGACGTCCTGTGGTCCTGCACCACCTGCGGCGCCTGCGTCGAGCAGTGCCCGGTGGACATCGAGCACATCGACCACATCGTCGACATGCGCCGCTACCAGGTCATGATCGAGTCGGCCTTCCCCTCCGAGGCGGGCACGATGCTCAAGAACCTGGAGAAGAAGGGCAACCCCTGGGGCCTGGCGAAGAAGCAGCGCCTGGAGTGGACCAAGGAGGTCGACTTCGAGGTCCCGGTCGTCGGCAAGGACATCGAAGACCTCTCCGAGGTGGAATACCTGTACTGGGTCGGCTGCGCCGGCGCCCTGGAGGACCGCGCGAAGAAGACCACCAAGGCCTTCGCGGAACTCCTCCACATCGCGGGCGTCAAGTTCGCGATCATGGGCGGCGACGAGAAGTGCACGGGCGACTCCGCCCGCCGCCTGGGCAACGAGCCGTTGTTCCAGGAACTGGGCATGGAGAACGTGATGGCCCTGAACACGGCGTTCGGCGAGGAGCTGGACGACGAGGGCAAGGTCGTCCCGGAGTCCGCGAAGCCCAAGTCGGCGAAGAAGATCGTCGCCACCTGCCCGCACTGCCTCAACACGCTCGGCAACGAGTACCCGCAGCTCGGCGGTGACTACGAGGTCATCCACCACACCCAGCTGCTCCAGCACCTCGTCGACGAGGGCAAGCTGATCCCGGTGACCCCGGTCGAGGGCATCATCACCTATCACGACCCGTGCTACCTGGGCCGCCACAACAAGATCTACACGCCTCCGCGCGAGATCATCGGCAAGGTTCCCGGCCTGCGCAACGAGGAGATGCACCGCCACAAGGAACGCGGCTTCTGCTGCGGCGCCGGCGGCGCGCGCATGTGGATGGAAGAGCGCATCGGCAAGCGCATCAACAACGAGCGCGTCGACGAGGCGCTGTCGGTGAACCCCGACATCGTCTCCACCGCCTGCCCCTTCTGCCTGGTCATGCTCACCGACTCGGTCAACGGCAAGAAGAACGACGGCAAGGCCAAGGAGTCCATCCAGGTCGTCGACGTCGCGCAGCTCCTCCTGGACTCGGTCAAGACCCCGGCCGACCCGGCGGACGAGCCGGAAACCGAGAACGAGCCGGAGCCGGAGCCGGTGAAGTAACCGAGCCGTTCGGTACGACCGACGCCCCCGTCGCCTTAACGGCCGCGGGGGCGTCGCCGTTTGCCGCGGTTCGCAGAGGCCGCCCTCGATCGGCCCGCGCAGTCGTCTCGTTCCCGCCCCGGAACCCACTCGTCAAGTACTAAAGTTTCGCTGTGCAGTTAGTGTGCGCCACGTCACAACGGGTGGGGCCCGTACTGACGTGCGCTTTTGGGGTGGGGGGTCATGTACGAGTTGATCAAGGGTGCCAACGTGGGTTTGGCGGCCCTCAGTGAAAGCGCCGAGTCCGTCATCGTGAGCCTGGACTGGACCAGCCCGACGGGCGAGGGCGACGCGGACGTCTCCGTGCTGTTGTTGAACACGGACGGCAAAGTGCGCAGCGACGCCGATTTCTACTTCTACAACAACCCGGTTGCCGCCGACGGGAGCGTGCAGCTCCTGGGCAAGGCCCCCACGGGGAGCGGCAATCAGGACCGGATCAGTTTCGACCTGACGGCGGTCCCGCAGGAGATTGACCGGATCGTCGTGGCGGCCAGCCGGTACGACGGGGCGCACTTCGGGGAACTGAACGACCTGCAGCTCACGTTGGCCGACAGCTCCGGCGAGAGCCTGCTCAGGTTCGCGATCGTTGATCCGGGATCGGTGAGCGCGTTCATCTTCGGAGAGCTGTACCGCCGCGGCGGGGAGTGGAAGCTCCGGGCCGTCGGGCAGGGCTACGAGTCGGGCCTCGCGGGTCTGGCGACCGACTTCGGCGTGGACATCGAGGACGATGCCGCCGGTGAGACGGTGGACGACGCGGGTGGTGACGACCAGTCAGAGTCCATGGCGGCGGCACCCCCGGCTCGGCAGCCGGCCGTGTTGGAGGCTGTCCCGGCCCCCAGGCGACCTGTCGCCGACGAGGAACCGAAGAAGGGTTCCGCACGGCCGCGCACCGCCAAGAAGAAAGTCACCCTGCCGAGGGTGACCAAGGCGTCCCTCTCGGAGAACGACTCCTGGAAGGCGGCTCGGCTCTTCCCGGTCTCGGCGCTCAAGAGCGACCGGGACCGCGAAATGCGTGCGACCTCGGTGCTGCTGTCGGTGATGGCGCAGATCCCGGAATTCGGCAGGCGACTCACCGCCGCGTTCGGAGCGCCGGCCGGCCGCATGGAGACATTCGCCGAAGTCTCGCTGCCGCACGGTGACACGCCTCGGCGGCCGGACGGAGTGATCCGGGTCGAGCGGGCCGGCAAGCTGTGGACGGCCCTGGTCGAGACCAAGACCAACGGGAACGCCCTCAAGGCCGAACAGGTCCAGGCGTACATGGACATCGCCGCGCGCCGCGGCTACGAGGCCGTCATCACGTTGTCGAACGACGTCGCGCTGGACGGCATTCCGCTGGTCGACGTCAAGGTCGACGGGCGGCGCAAGCACAAGGTGGCGCTCTGGCATCTGTCCTGGGCGGAGGTCGCCCACCAGGCGCAGATGCTCATCCGGCACGAAGGCGTGGGCAACATGGCCCATGCCTGGCTGCTCCAGGAGCTGCTCAACTATCTCCAGCATGAGAATTCCGGATGCCACGGCTTCCAGAACATGGGCTCGTCCTGGGTGCCCGTACGCAACGGCATCGACGACGAAACACTGTGCCACGGGGACCCCCGAGCCCTCGAAGTGGTGGAGAACTGGGAGCGGCTGATCCGTCAGGTGTGTCTGCGCCTCGGTGGCGAACTCGGTCAGAAGGTGCTCCCGGTCAAGCGCACCAAGCGCGGAGTCGATCCTGGCACCCGGCGCGCTCTCCTGGCCGACCAGCTCTGCCTCGAAGGAAAGCTGCACGCCGAACTTCGCATCGAGGGCACGCCCGGCGTACTCGCCGTCGCGGCCGACCTCCGCACCGGAAAGCTCCGCACGTGCATCGACATTCCGGCGCCGACTCAGGGTTACCCCTTGAGCTGGGCGAAGCGTCTGGTCAGGCGGCTGGCCGAGGCCCCGGCCGACCTCCACGTCGAAACGCTGGTCGAAGGTGAGACGGGAGGGCCGCGAGGCACATTGGAACGCCTGCGGCCCGAGCCGGGGGACATGCTGCCGAAGAACGGCGCGCAGATCACCGGCTTCCGGCTCTCCCTCTTCAAAGGCATGGGCAGCAGCCGCGGCAACGCCGAGTCCGGCTTCATTCGCAGTGTCGACGACGCCGTGCACCGGTTCTACGCCACGGTGGTGGCCCATCTGGACCGCCCTCCGTCCCGACGCGCGTCGTCGGAGGAAATGGCTGCCACGGGTTGAGGCTTCCGTCGACAGCGGCAACTCCGCCTCGCCCGGCCCCGATCACGGTGCGCCGGGCGGAGTGGGGTGGCGATAGAAGAACGAGGATGGCCGGCGGGCTCACAGCTTGCCAAGGCGCGGAAGACGACTGACGATCTTCAACCAGACGTCCAAGCGGTCGGCTTCTCCCTTGTAATTCTTGCGTCCCGGCCCGGACGGCTTCGGTGAAACCACCTGGTACGCCGCGACGAGTTCATCGGCCGCGGCCCTGATCATGTGGCGGAACGCGTCATTGCCCTCGTCCGTTCCCCACCTGAAGCCACCTCCGCCATCGCGGTGCAGCTCGTCGAGGGGCAGGCGTCGGGCCGCCGTCCAGATGACGAGGTCGGGCGCGTACTTGATCAGATGCCGGTGACCGGCCACGGACCAGTTGTTCAGTCGCGCGATCTCGCGCAGCGCCGCGGAGTAGGTCTCCAAAGCCCGCTGGACACCCACCGCTTGTACGCCGTCGTTCATGAGCGCCCGATAGGCGCGGTCGTCGAGATCGGACCACGTTGCGTCGAGCCCCTCGTCGGTCCCCACTCTGTGGATCAGCTCCGGGCCGGCGGTGCCGTGGAAGCAGGCGAGAGCACGGAACACCATGCCGATGTCGTAGCTGCCCGTGTGAGGTCCGGCAACGACTCCGCGACGCCAGTCGAAGTCGATCCCATCGTCCTGATACTGCGCGCGGATGCGGGCGAGATGGGCACAGCGTGACAGGTTGTCCTGCGGCCGGACCGCGTTGGAGTACAGACGGGATTCGTAATGCAGGCGCCGCAGCCGAGCGAGGTCTTCCTCAGGGCCTGTGACCACGTCTACACGTGCGAACGCCCGGTCCAGCCGCGCCGGCTCCAGCTCCCTGCCGCAGTGGGCGATCGTGGTGAGCGACTGAAACCCGTTGACGCATTCCGGCCCATGAAGGTGAAGGGTGATGCGGGAACCGGGGTGCCTGGAGACCTCGATGTGCCTGGCCCACAGGACGATCGGCTCACCCGCCGCTCCGAAGTCTTCGGGCCGGTGACGCAGCATCTCGGCCAGGCGCCTGTTCTCGTCGCTGTCGTGCAGAAATCCCCGCGTGGCGTTGAGCGTGGTCGCCGCATCGGGCTTCGCCGCGATATGCGTGAGAGCGGATGCGCGAACCCAGCCATGCCAGTTGCCCCTCCGCGGATGCAGATCTGCGGCGTCCGCCGTCAGATGGACGGTGCCCACGGGCGGGGCCCACGTCAGGTAAGGGCGGTGCGGCAGTGTCGGAAGGGAGCCGACCGTACTGGTGTGAATCATGATCGGATCAACGGCTGAGGCAGACGACGGTGACGCTCGGCACCGACCACAGCCGACTAATTCCGCAGGAGGGGGACCCTGAGGGGGACAACACGTCCCACACCTCACCGCCGCCCGCACTCCCCACCATCGCGCGGTCCGGCCCCGCAGGGGGCAGGAGTGCGGCTCAAGCCTCAGTCCGCGGCGGGTGAGGCCGTCTCGTCGGCCTTGATGTCGAAGTTGATGCGGTCTCCCTCCACCGAGGAGACAGTGACCGTCACGCCCAGGGTGCTGCCGTCACCGGCGGTCAGGGTGCAGCGGGTAGTGGTGCCCGCCTTCCCGGGCAGGTCCTCGGGGCAGGTGACATCCGGCTCCGGCTGACCGGTGGTGTCCGCAAGTTTCTCGGCCACCGTGTCGGCGAGCTTGTCGGAGGACAGCTTCGGCTCGGCATCACCGGCACTCGCCGATATCGAGCAGCCGGCCAGCAGCGCGCCGACGCCCACGGTCACGAGGCTCCGGACTGCTGCGGTCGAACGCGCGGGGGCCATGGCTGCTCCAGTCCGTTCGAGGGATCAGCGAAATAGGGCAGGACGGCGGAAGCATAGTCGGCTCGGCGTCCCTCCAGGGCTCGGCGAACGGCGTACAGCCGACGACGGGGACCTCTAACCTCGGATGTTCAATGCGTTGATGCCGGAACGCGGGGGTGGGATGACCGGGGCGGAGACGACCGACGGGCCGTGGTTCGTCAGTCACGCGGGGGCGGACCGGGCGTGGGCCGAGTGGGTGGCGTGGCAGCTCGTCGACGCCGGTCACCAGGTCGAGCTGGACTACTGGGACTGGGGCGCGGGCGACAACTTCGTCCTGAAGATGAACGCCGCGCTGGAACGCGGCCGCTTCCTCGCGCTGTTCTCCCCGGCGTACTTCGAGCCGGGGCGGTTCACCACGCCCGAGTGGACCTCGGTCGTGGCGATGAAGGAGAAGATCACTCCGGTCCGGATCGCCGAGGTCGTGGCGCCGCCGATCCTGCGCCCCCTCGTCGCCCGCGATCTGTACGGCCTGGACGAGGACGCCGCCCGCCGCGCCCTGCTCGCGGCCGTCGACGGACCGAGCCGCCCCGCCTCCCGGCCCGCCTATCCCGGCGGCGCGTTACGGCAGTTGGGCGCGACCGGTCCCCGCCTGCCCGGCTCCCTTCCCCGGGTCTGGAACGTGCCCGCCCGCAACGCCTCCTTCACCGGCCGCGACTCCCTTCTCGTCCGGCTGCGCCAGGCCCTCGCCGCCGACTGCCGGGTCGCCGTCCAGGCCCTGCACGGGCGCGGCGGTGTCGGCAAGACCCAGCTCGCCATCGAGTACGCGCACCGCTTCGCCGGTGAGTACGAGCTGGCCTGGTGGATCCCCTCCGAGGACCCCGCCCTCGTCCCCGACCAGCTCGCCGCCCTCGCCGCCCGTGTCGGCGCGGCCCCGGCCGGCGCGCCGGCCGCCGATGCCGTGGACGCGCTGCTGGGCGAACTGCGCACCCGGTCGCGCTGGCTGCTGGTCTTCGACAACATCGAGAATCCGGAGGCTCTGACTCCGTACCTGCCGGGCGGCAGCGGCCACGTGCTCATCACCTCCCGCAACCCGCACTGGCACACGCACGCGACTCCGCTGGGCATCGACGTCTTCACACGGGCGGAGTCGCGTGCGCTGCTGCATGCCCATCGCAGCACCCTCGACGAGGCGGACGCCGACCAACTCGCCGACGCGCTGGACGACTTGCCCCTCGCCGTCGCCCAGGCCGCGGCACTTCTGTCCGGGGGCCTGTCGGCGGCCGATCTGGCGGACGAGCTGGGCCGCAGCACGGCCAGCGTCCTGGCCGAGGGACGTCCCGCCAATTACCCCACCTCGCTGGCCGCCCAGGTGCATCTCACGTTCGAGCGCCTGAAATCCGACCATCCCGGTGCCGCCGCCCTGCTGCTCGCGCTCGCCCTGCTCGCTCCCGAGCAGTTCCCCGTCACCGCCTGCGCCGGCCGTCTCCCCGGCAGCCTGCCGGGCCCCATGACGGAGGCGCTGGCCGGCCGGCTGTCCACCAGCACCGCCCTGCACGCCATCACACGGCACAGCCTGGCCCGCGTCCAGGACGGCGCCGTCCAGCTGCACCGCCTGACTCAGAACGTCCTGCGTGATCAGCTCACGCCGGACGAACGCCGACGGGCCGGGCGGGACGCCGAAGCCCTTCTGATCTCGGCCGACCCCGGACGGGTCACCGACCCTGCGGGCTGGCCCGGCTGGAGTGCGCTCCTCCCCCACTGCCTCGCCGTCGAGCCCGGCTTCATCACCACGGAACACGGACGGGACGTGGTGCGCAGCGCCTGCTGGTACCTGCTCGACCGCGGCCAGGCCCTCCCCGCCCGGGACCGGCTCCAGCAGTTGTACGACTCCTGGGTCCAGCAGTTCGGTCCCGATCACGAGGGCACTCTGTGGACCGCCCAGTACCTGGCCCGGGCCCACAACGACACCCAGGACGACGAGCGTGCCCGGACCCTCGACGAGGACACGCTGCGGCGCCGTCGGCGGGTCCTGGGCGAGGACCACCCGGACACCCTGTCCACCGCCGCCAGCCTGGCGGTCGATCTGGCGCGACTGGAGCGCACGGAGGAAGCCCGCACCCTGACCGAGGACACCCTCACCCGCCAGCGACGGGTCCTCGGCGAAGACCACCCCAACACCCTGAACACCGCCGCCAATCTGGCCGCCACCCTGGCGAGACTGGGGCGCGCGGAAGAAGCCCGCGCCCTGACCGAGGACACCCTCACCCGCCAGCGACGGGTCCTCGGCGAAGACGATCCCGACACCCTGAGCACCGCCTACAACCTGGCCACCCACCTGGCGGGGCTGGGACACGCGGAAGAAGCCCGCACGCTGGGCGAGGACACCCTCACCCGCCAGCGGTGGGTCCTGGGGGAAGACCACCCCAACACCCTGAACACCGCCTACAACCTGGCCGCCCAGCTGGGGAAACTCGGTGAACTGGAGGGAGCCTGCGCGCTGGGCGAGGACACCCTCACGCGCCAGCGACGCGTTCTGGGAGAAGACCACCCCGACACCCTGGACACCGCCTACAACCTGGCCGCCGACCTGAGGACGCTCGGTGAACTGGAGGAAGCCCGCAAGCTGGGCGAGGACACCCTCACCCGCCAGCGACACGTGCTGGGACGAGACCGCCCCGACACCCTGACCACCGCCTACGGCCTGGCCATCGCCCTGGCGGGGCTGGGGCGGGTGGAGGAGGCCCGCGCGCTGGGCGAGGACACCCTCACCCGCCGGCGACGCGTGCTGGGCGCGGATCACCCGCACACCCTGAAGGCGATGAGACTGCTCGACCACCTGCGCGAGGAGGCGGACGGTTCGTTCGATGCCGGTGCGGCCGAGGAGTGAGCGGCTGCGCACCCCCCGGCCGTGGTCCCGGCTACTCCCCCTTCGGCCCCGCCTGCTGCACCACCTCGAACGACCACAGCGTCGACCCGGAGGCGGCCGGCTTCGGGCGCTCGCCCGCGGTCTCGCCGCCGCCCTGGTGCGCCGCCTTCATCGGGCCCTCCATCCACGCCTGGAAGGACTCCTCGTCCCGCCACCGGGTGTACACCAGGTAGGTGTCGGTGCCCTCGACCGGGCGGAGGAGTTCGAACCACTCGAAACCGTCGGAGGACTCGACCGCGTGCGCGCGGGACGCGAACCGCTTCTCCAGTACCTCCCGCTGCTCGGCGGGAACGGTCAGCACGTTGATCTTCACTACGCTCATGGGTCCATCCTGCCGGACGCCCCCCGGCGGGTGGGCAGTGCCAGGCCCAGGCCCGGTACGGCGAGTCCGCACCACGAGGCGGCCGGCAGGTCGCCGAGGACGGCCACGCCCAGGACCGCCGCGGCGGCCGCGCCGAGCAGCCCGCCCATCATCGCGCCGCAGTGGTGCCCGAGGCTGCCCGGCCTGCCGCCGGTGAGCGAGTGGCCGGCGTACGAGCGAGCAGGGGCGCACGGCAACACCCTGACGGGTGGCCTCCCCCTACAGGTACTCGAAGAACCTCGTCCACCACGTCACCGGAGACCCGTCGCCGGTCTCGGCCTCAGCGAGCCAGGTCACCCCGTCGTACTCGCGCTGGAGCAGCGGCAGCGGCACGATCTGGTACTCCATCTCGGACAGCACCGTCTCCACCCGCTCGCGGTCCCGTACGGACAGGGCGCCGGCCGCGACCGCCGCGTCCAGGTCCCGGTGGCTCTCCGGGCGGGGGGTGGTGATGACCACGAGGTCGCCGTAGTTGCTGAGGCGGAGGCAGATCCACTCGTCGGCCTCCGTGGCGCGGGGCGGGATGCGCACGCCGAAGTAGTAGGACGCGTCCTGGATTCTGTCGTCCAGGCGGCAGGGGGTCTCGTGTTTCCCGTCGCCGAACTCGTCGTTCAGCCGTTTCCTGAGCTGAATGGCGCGCATCCGGGCCCGGTTGAGGTCGAACCCGTCGGGGAATTCGAGATGCTCGGGCCCGGGGAGACGGTCCAGGGCATGGAGCAGGTCGAGTACGCGCCGGTCGTCGTCGTCCATGACGGCAAGACTAGAGCGGCTCGCGGGGCGCGCAGGGCGACTTTCGCACCGTATCCCCCGCCGAACCGCGTCGTGGTACCGCCGTAGCCGCGCATTCCGGTCAAGGGCACACGGAGTCGCCTCCCGGGCTGTCCCCACCCCTCGAACGCGTGCATCATTACCCAGTCGTTGTCGAAGAGGTGTGCGAGGTGAAGCGATGCGCCTGCGAGGTGCCGGGGCTCTGGTGACCGGCGTCCTGCTCCTCACCGCCTGCGGGCCCGCCCCGGCGGAACCGGACGGCGCGGGCGGGACACCCGTGCGGAAGGCCGCCGAGGCCCCGCCCCTCCTGCCCGTCCCCCGCGGCAAGGGCAGTGACGTCCCCGACGACTTCAACGGCGACGGCCACCGCGACCTCGTCCTCAACGACCTGGTGAAACAGCAGAGTCACGCCGACGACGCGGGCATCGGCATCGTCTACGGCGGCGGCCCGCGCGGCCTCAGCCCCGGCTCCCGGCAGCTGATCAGCCCGGCCCGGCAGGGCGCCCGTACGGCCGGGCAACTGCCCGCCGTCTTCGACGCCGAGGCGGCCTGCGACCTCGACGGCGACGGGTTCACCGACCTCGTCGTCTCGACGGACCCGCCGTACGACGGACAGGGGCAGCCCCCGGTCCCCCTCCAGCTGCTCTTCGGCTCCCCGGAGGGTCTGACCGGCCGCGCCGTGAAGCTGGTGATCCCGGCCCGCGCCCGGGCCGGCAAGGACTGGCCGGACCAGCCGGTGTGCGGCGACTTCGACGGCGACGGGGCGCGTGACCTGGTCGTGCACGCCTCCGAGCAGCAACTCAGCTATCTGCGCGGCCCCTTCACCCGTAAGGGTGCCCCGAAGAGCGCTGGTGCCCCGCTCGCCGCGCCCGGCAACGTCCCCGTCGGCCCGGCCGCCGACATCGACGGGGACGGCGCCGACGACCTGGTGGTCCGCGCCGCGGAGAGCGAAGGCCCCTCGGCCGTGGTGCTCGGCGGCCCGGCCGGCCCGGCCCGCACCGGCGTCACCCTGCCCTCCGGCGTCGATGTCGCGCTCGGCCGCTTCGGCATGGGCGAGGCACTGGACGCGGCGGTGGGAACGCCGGGCGGGACGGCCCTGCGCTACGACCTCCCGGCCCCCACCCGCGCCACCCTCCCCTCCCCCGGCACCCTGCTCGACACCGCCGACTTCGACGGCGACGGCCTCAGCGAACTCATCAGCGGCGGCTCGTCACTTCGGGTCTTCCACGGCCGTACGGAAGGCCTCTCGGCGGCCGGTCCGGTGACCGTCGCACCGCCCGCCGACGGCACCACCCGGGTCCTCGCGGCCGGCGACTTCGACGGGGACGGGCGGGACGATCTCGCCGTACGGACCCACCGGGGGGAGACGGAGGACACCGTGGCCGTGTACCCCGGGGCGGGGACCGGGCTGCTCGCCCGGGAGCCGGCGGTCACCTTCTCGACGTCCGGGTTTCTGCCCTCTTAGGACCGGCGCAGGACCGGCGCAGGACCGGCGCAGGACCGCCGCGGGTCTCCCCTAGGGGATACGGCCCCGGCCTCCGTAAGGGATGTCACAGTCCGGCCGCAAAGCCGGGCCCGGAGCCCCGGCCCCCGCACGCCACTCTCCGGGACCAGGTACGTTCGATGACGTGGCTGGATTCAGGATCGGACGCGGCGGCCGGAACGACCGCGCCCCGCACACGCGACCGCAACACCCCCCGTACGGACAGCAGGCCCCGCAGGGTCCGTCGTACGGCCATCCCCCCGCGCCGCAGCCGCACCCGTACCCGGGGCAGCAGGGCTACGGCGGGAGCGGCGGCGGCCCGTGGCCGCCCTCGGGCGGAGGCCACGGCGGCTACGGCGGCCATGGAGGTCCCGGGGGGCACGGGGGTCACGGGGGTCACGGCGGCGGTGAGCCGGAGTACTTCGGCGACGACGGCTCCTCCTACCCGCACCCCGGCACCCCGGACCCGTACGCGGCCAACAACCCCGGCCACACCCAGGCGTTCTCCATCGGCGAGGACCCGTACCAGCAGGGCGGGACCTACCAGGCGGGCGCCGTGGCCCCGGCCGCGCCGATCGGCCCGCGGCTGCACTGGAAGGACCTGCTGCGGGGCATCGTCCTCGCCCCCAACCAGACCTTCCTCCAGATGCGGGACTACACGATGTGGGTCCCCGCCCTCGTCGTCACGTTCCTCTACGGCCTGCTCGCCGTCTTCGGCTTCGACGGCGCCCGCGAGGACGCGATCAACGCCACCCTCTCCAACGCCGTACCGATCGTCCTGACCACCGCGGTCGCCCTGGTGCTGAGCGCCTTCGTCCTGGGCGTGGTCACCCACACCCTGGCCCGCCAGCTCGGCGGTGACGGCGCCTGGCAGCCGACGGTCGGCCTCTCCATGCTGATCATGTCCCTCACGGACGCGCCCCGCCTGGTCGTCGCGATGTTCCTCGGCGGCGACGCCCCCTTCGTCCAGATCCTCGGCTGGGCCACCTGGGTCGCGTGCGGCGCCCTGCTCACCCTGATGGTCTCCCGGTCCCACGACCTGCCCTGGCCGAAGGCCCTGGGCGCGTCGGCGATCCAGCTGATAGCCCTGCTGTCGATCGTGAAGCTGGGCACGTTCTGACGTCCCGCGGGCGGACGCGGACAAGGACCCCCGGCGCTGCGCCGGGGGCCCTTCTCATGCACCCTGGAAGAGGGGCCGCAGGGGGGATGCGACCGGAGTAGGCGGGAGTAGGAAAATGGCCGGCTCAGACCTGCAAGCCTTCCTGGAGATGACGGGCAACGCCGTCACCGCCCGGATCCGGAACGTGGACGCGTCCGACTCCGTGACCACGGACGACGCCGTCTCGGTCGTCCTCGCGGTGGACACCGCGGACGACACCCACTTCGAGTTCATCCGCCCGATCGACGCACTCACCCCGGGCGATTCCTGGGAGCACACCTGGACCATCCAGAGCCCGGTGCGCCACGCGGACGCGAACGTCCGCGACGGCTCCGGCTCGGTCCTGGCGACGGCATCGGCCGACGCCTAGGGCCTCCGGTCGTCGATCGACTCAGGCGTCGAGAACCTGCCCGGCCCGCTTCACCACGGGCGGCTCGACGGACCAGGCTGACTTGACTCTATGACCGTAGTAGTCTGCCCCCTGCTCGAATGGCAGGGGAGGCCCGATCTTGGCACGCAGGGTGGGGATCTACACCCGCATCTCGCGGGACGACGAAGGCGATGCCCTCGGTGTCGCCCGGCAGCAGCAGGACTGCGAGCGTCTGGCGGACCTGCGGTCGTGGCAGGCCGTGAAGGTCTACGAGGACAACGACGTGTCGGCGTTCAAGCGCAACGTCGTGCGCAACGAGTTCGAGCTGATGCTGAAGGACCTCCGCGCCGGCCTCATCGACGGCATCGTGGCCTACGACCTCGACCGGCTCGCCCGGCAGCCAAGAGACCTTGAACGCCTCATCGAGATCTACGACGAGCGCCCGCGGCTGGAGTTCGCCACCGTCACCAACGACGTCAACATCGGATCCTCCGACGGCCGCACTATGGCGCGCGTCATGGTCGCCTTCGCCAACAAGTCGTCGCACGACTCATCCCGCCGCATCAAGCGCAAGCACTTGGAGCTGGCCCAACAGGGCAAGGACAGCGGAGGGCCGGCGCCGTACGGATGGCGGAAGGACGACCGGACCAAGACCGACCCGGAAGCGGTCAAGGCGATTCGCGAGGCACAGCGCGAGATCCTGGCTGGCGTCCGCATCGGCACCATCCGCACGAGGTGGCAGGAGCAGGGCTTGGGCAACCCACGCGAGGGCACCAAGCGCATGGCCCACCACCACGTCGAGCACATCCTGACCAATCCCAGGTTGGTCGGCTACCGGACCTACCGCGGGGAAATCCTGTACGGCGAGGACGGCCAGCCCGTCATGGGCGAGTGGGAGCCGATCAACACGCTCGAAGAATGGGAGGCGGTGTGCGCAGCGATCGCCGAGCGGAAACAGAAGCACCCCGGAAGGTCGCTCGCCCGCAAGTACCTACTGTCGGGAATCGCCCGCTGCGGGCTGTGTAAGACCAAGATCCGAGGCCAAATCAACCAGCGCTGGAAGCCGGGATCGAAGGCCGCCAGATTCACCTATCGGTGCTCTGTGGTGAACGGTGGCTGCGGCAAGGTCGGCCGTACCGGTGAGCCCGTCGACCGGCTGATAGCTCAACTCGTGTTGGAGGAGCAGCGCGCGCGAGCGTCGGTGACGGGTGTACCTGTTGACCAACGGTGGCCGAAAGAGGACGAGTTGGAGCAGGTGAACGAGGACATCGCCCAACTGGTCGAGGCCGAGCGGACGAAGCAGATCACGGTAGCCACTCTCTTGCAGCTCTTGCCGACCAAGGAACGGTTGCGCGACGAGCTGAAGCTGGAACGTGCCCGGTTCTACAAGGAACAGAAGCAGGCGGAGGCCAAGGGCGAGACAGCGAACCTGACGGTTGATGAGTTCTTCGGGCTACCGATCGAGCGGCAACAGGAGATCGTGTTGCACAGTCTGTCGGCAGTGATCATCCACCCGGCAGGCCGGGGGCGCCGCAAGTTCGACCCGAGCTTGATCGAGCCCGTCTGGCATTGACGATCAGGCCCGTCCCTGCAGCACGAGCGCCCGGCGAACCCATTCCTCGTCCCGCTCGGGAGCCCGACGGAGATGCATCTGGATCCACTCCTCCGTCGTCATGACCTTCTGCTCCGTCGCGTCCTTACGGGACTGCCGCTGCTTAACGTTCGTGCTCATCGAGCACACCTCCTGCCAGTTCCTCGCGGGCGAGTTCGCGGCTTTGGTGGATGTCGCGGCGGATGTTGGCGGCGAGCCAGGACTCGCCGGGGGTGTGGCCGTGGCCGGCGTACGTCCAGTGGGCGAGGGTCAGGGTGGTTGCTTCCTCGTCGTGGGGGTCGGGCAGGCCGAGGGCGGCGCGTTGCTGGGCGGCGCGGTAGTCGGCGCGGACCTGGCGGAGGGCGCCGAGGGTGGTGGAGTAGCGGCGGGACTTGGTGGAGAAGTGGCCGCGGAAGCCGAGCATGTGGGCCCAGTCGCGGAGCTTGCGGTCGGGGTAGAGCGGGTGGAGGTCGAGGCAGGCGGCGATGAGCCGGGCCGGGTGGTCGGGGACGCCGAGGAGGGCCAGGGCCTCTTTGTTGCCGATGCGGCGGTCGACGGTGCCGGTGGTCTCGGCGGCCTTGGTGGCGTACTTGGCGACGTAGGAGGCGACGGCCTGTTCGGTGATCTCTGCGCCGTCGCCGAAGGCGCGGATCGGGCGGATGTCGAGCTGGGTGCCCCAGCGCAGGGTGCGGGCGGGCTGGTCGCCGGAGGCGGGAACGTCGACCTGGACGCGGGCTGCTGCGGCGTGGATGGCGTCGGTGAGCAGGTCGAGGTTGGCCCAGGCCGGGGGCGGGCTGTCTGGTCCGTCGGGGCCGTCGAAGCGGATCACGGCGTGGAAGTGGACGGCGCCGCGCTTTTGGTATTCGGCGACCTTGCCGAAGGAGACGCGGGACTGTTCGTGGGCGGTCTTCTGGGTGAGCCCGGCGCGGCGGGCTATCTCGCGGCGGAGGTAGATCGTGAAGTAGCGCCACAGGTCGGAAGCGTGGTTGTTCCACAGCACGGCACCCGCGTAGTCGTAGGTGTCCGGGTCGAGGGGGGTGCCGAGTTCGGGGGCGTCTTCCGGGTGGCGGGTGCCGCAGGCGCAGGGCCGGTTGCCGGGGCGGTTGTGGACGGGGCCGAAGGAGGGGGCCGTGAGGGTGGCGAAGACGCGGGGGTGATCGCGGATCGTGTCCGGGGTGCCCTTGGCGGGGTCGCCGATGAGGCCGGCGCGGATGAGGTGGTAGGTGTCGCCCGCGTAGGTCCAGGCGCATGCCGGGCAGCGCGAGGCGCGGCGGTTGCCGCACGCGATACGGAGCCGTCCGCCAGGCTCGGTGTCGGTGGAGTAGCGGTGCAGGACGTGCCGGGTCTCTTTGTCGCGGACGACGACGGAGCCTTGCAGGTGGATTGGGTCGGCGCAGCCGCCGGTGCGACGGAGACCGCTGTGCGACGTGTTCGCGGGTCTGCCTGCACCGCAAGTCGCCAGGGATCTCTCCCGACTCGCCGCGGAACACGATCCGGAGCTTCGAGCCAAGCTGACCGGCGTTTCCGATCCGCTAGAGGTTCTGCGCCTCATCCACGACTTGGATCAATCGCTGAGCCGCAGGGTCGAGGAAGCCTTGATCGCGGCGGAGATCGAGGCCGTGCAGGTCGCCGGTGATCCAATCGAGGGCGGGGTGGAGGCCATGGACGCGGTCAGGCGGTCCGGCCGACCGATCACAGTGGTCACGAACAACTCTACAGACTGCGTCCATAGCTTCTTCGATCTCCACGGGCTGTCCTATCTCGTGGACGCTGTGGTCGGGCGCGTCCCCCACCGACCGGACCTCATGAAGCCAAACCCGTGCGCGCTGCTTCGCGCCGCCGAAGCAGTCGACGTGGCGCCAACCGCCTGTGTGCTGATCGGCGACTCCGTGACGGACATCCCGGCCGCGCATGCGGCGGGAGGAACAGCCATCGGTTATGCCAACAAGCCCCACAAGCGGGAGGCGCTGACCGAGGCCGGGGCCGAAGCCGTAACCGAGGACATGCGCGCCATCGCACACGTGCTGCGCCACGCGGTTGAGGACTGATCAACCGACCCAAGTCCGGGCATCCCGCGCCGCGCCGAAAATGTGCGCGACCTGATCAGGCGAGAGCGTCGGCGACAGCCCTGACAGGACTCGACCGAGGTGTTCAACCTCCAGGACGAGCACCGGTGGGTTCGCGCCCTTGACCGTGAGCTTCGCCGCGTGCACCACGGAGATCACAGGGCGGACGGGAACGTCGAATCCACAGCGTGTGGACAGGGCCCGCGAGATGCGCCGCGCTTCGGACTGGCTGACGGCGATGTGGCGGGTTGGGGAGCCGTTCACTGTGACGGCGGTGTCGCCGTACCAGACAGTCTTCCCTCGGTGCCGCTTGGAATTGATGGAGAAGACGCCGGCGGGGCCGATGGCGAGGTGATCGATGTCCGCGCCGCTCGCCCACTGAATCGCATGGAGAGTGAACCAGCCACGGCCGCGGAGCTTGTCCAACTGCCGCCCAGTAAGGCGCTCTCCAGTTAGACCGTCCGCCCAACTATGGATGTCCGAACCGGTGCGCCGCCGGTCAATTAGCCTCAGCACCGGGTTCGGCTGCAACTCCCGGATCTTGCGGCGCACCGCGTCGCCCGGCCGGTTCCGTGCCAAGTCATCCGGTAACGGCTGCACCCTGCCCCCCTCGCGCGTGCCTTTTCCTGCCAGACCACCACGGAGGCATCAGCAGAGCCAAGAGCCGTATCGGCCATGAGCTGTTACAGGTTTCTCTACCTCATCAAGCCCCGGCTGCGCTCCGCTCCGCCGGGCGCGCTTCCCGGCTCCGCTCCGGGCGCCGCTCCTGCCTTCGGCCCGCTCCGCCCGCGCTGCGCCGACGCGCGCCCACATGTGGATAGGGCCAGAGGCCATGAGTCGATCACCGCATAGAGCGGCCCGCAGTCAAAGACGATGCCTCCGGCGGGGGATCGGCCGGCACCGGGATGGAGGGGGCGCCGTCGCCGACTGCGGGTCCGTTGGGGCTGCGCGGGGAGCTCCCATCCCGTCCACCGTCGACCCAGGCAGAGCCGAGCAGACGCGGCCCAGGGCGTCCAGGTCGTTCGTACAGTGGCGCGCTCCACCTGGACGCCCTGAACCACGCCCGCTCCACGGTGTGTGGGTCGACGGCGGACGGGATGGGAGCTGGGGTGAGTGGTGGGTAAGGCGGAGCGGCGAGTTCTCGCTATCTCACTCCGAGGCATGAGTACTTGCACCTTTGTTTCCAAGCCACCCCTCGATCTCGCTGCGCCTCCAATACAGGCGGTACAAGATTCGGTGTGGTGACGGGAACGGTCGTCTCTTTGGCCCCTTACGCGCCAACCAGCTAGTGATCGTTTTCGGGCTCACCCGTGCAAGTGCAGCGGCTCCAGCAGTATCAACCCAAACATCGTCGTCGGGCAGCTCCGGCAAGCCGAACAACCGCCCTGCCGGGATCTCCTCGGCTTCGACCAGGGCCTCCAGCAGCGACTCATGGTGGACGGCTAGCGTCACGCTTCGCTCGTTCATACGCCCCTCCCTTGCAGTTTCAAGACTGCACTCCAAGCTACACCACCCTCACCCAGGAAATCGTTGGTTTCAAATGGCCGTGTTGGCTATTCCTGCGTAGCGCCCGGTTCGGCGCCAAGCTCACGGAATACTGAGGCCACCTGGTCGTCAGGGATCCGCTGAAGCATCTGCTGCTTCAGCTCTCGGTCTGCCCGCTTACTCCTGTGGTCGAGGATGTCGCGAATAATGCATCGCAGCACCCATGCCACTCCGGGAAGAGATCCCAATGACGCCAGTTCACCAAGGATTTGCACCTGGGTCTCCTGGGGTGAGAAACGGCCCGGCCGACCAGTCGCCGACCGAGCCCGTTGAGTCGCCAGTCCCGCTGGGGAAAAATGGCAACAAAAAAGCCCGAACTTTGGGTTCGGGCAACAAAAAAGACGGAGAGTCAACTCTCCGTCTTCAGCCTCCGGGCATGCCGGGGCTGCCCCCCACTATGCGACAACTGCCATCAGGTGTCAACGGCGACCCAAGCACAGCAGGTCAGGAGTGTCGCTGCGCCTGTCCTCAGACACAGCAGCCCCCGTCGTGTGACAACTACGCTTGTCACCATGCCTCTACCGACGGACGACCCCATCACCCTGTACCTGTACGGCATCGCGTGGGAGAAGGCTATGGAGCGACTCCCAGGACCACCTCACAGCACGTCCGGCCCGGCGACAAGTGCGGAGCACCTGGCGCTACTCGCTACGCTGGCCGACTTCTCCGCAGGGCTGGAAACCAACATTCTTACCGCGACTTATTATGCCTGTGAATTTAAGGTATCCCAGGCAGAGATTGGGCGTAGCTGTGGAATATCTCGTCAAGCAGTCCGTCAGCGACTAGCAAAGGCTGTAGCCATGAGAAAAAAGCATCAGCGAGACTCACCTTACTGGGATTACGATTACGACTACCCGGAGGACGAGTAAGGTTAAGTAATCACATGCCCAGGAATAGGAGGCTCGATGAGAGTGTGTCGGTCGCGTCGAACCGAGTGTCCCCAGCCGTTTGAACACGATCACGGCCGGTCGGCGTCGGCCCCAGGTTGTATGCCTCACGGCAGGTTGCCGAAGCCGTAGCGGTAGTCGCTGGGCAGGGCCGTTCTGACCAGGGTTTCCCCAAGACCGGGCCCTGCCCCCCGTGAGTGCCGCCAGGCCATCCCCGGGCCGTGCGAGAGGGGGGCCATGCTCGTCGCAGTCAGCGGTACAGCAGCGAAGTACCGCAACCACAGCAACCAGCAGCGAGCCACCGCGTCCGTCTAGAGCCATGTAGCGGCCGGTATGACCGTCACAGACCGACCCACATAGAGCTATGGATCAGATGCTGAGCCTCTGTAGCAGGCATCATGAGCCCGTGGGGATAGACGTGGAGCTGCACTCAGCACGGCCAACCCGTAACTGGCGCAAGTCCCGAGTGACGCTGCTGCAGAGTTCGTACGGGCATGGGGACGCGTTGGCCGATGCGATCGGGTCGCTCCGGCTGCTCGGTGTGCCTGGACGGCTGACCACCGTGGATCCGTACGGGGATGCTCTGATGAACGAGCAGGACGCTGCCGTTGCTCTCGGCGAGATCCCCGATCTACGGCAGCGGTGCACCGATGAGCGTCAGCTAGCCGCCTTGGACGACCTTGCAAGGTTGCTGGAGCAGTGCGCCGGCATTCCAGGCAGCTATCTGTGGTTCCAGGGCGACTGAAGCCCGTGCCCCATCCGTGCCCGATAGACCGGGAACTCACGGGGGACCACGGTCACTAGCAGGCACCGCCCGTGGCGAGGCCCCCGACCGATGCTCCTGGTCAGGGGCCGTTCGCCTGTGCGGTGGGTGTGGGATTTGAACCCACGGTGGCTCGCGCCACGACGGTTTCCAAGATCGATCGTCTGAGCGTTCAGCGGGCGGCTCGCTGCAGGTCAGAGGGCTTCCTTGTTCTCCTTCGGCGCCTCACCCGACTTATGTACTGGAGGCAACACACTCCACGGGAAGTTGATCCACTCGTCGGTGCGCTTCCACACGTACTCGCACTTCACCAGCGAGTGCGACTTCTCGTAGATCACCGCGGAGCGCACCTCGGCGACGTGCTCCAGGCAGAAGTCGTGCACCAGCTTCAGCGTCTTGCCGGTGTCGGCGACGTCGTCGGCGATCAGCACCTTCTTGTCGGTGAAGTCGATCGCGTTGGGCACGGGGGCGAGCATGACCGGCATCTCGAGCGTCGTACCGACACCGGTGTAGAACTCGACGTTGACCAGATGAAGATTCTTGCAGTCCAGCGCGTAGGCGAGCCCGCCCGCGACGAAGACGCCACCGCGGGCGATGCTGAGCACGATGTCCGGCTCGTACCCGTCGTCGGCGATGGTCTGCGCGAGCTCGCGGATGGCCGTGCCGAACCGCTCGTAGGTCAGATTCTCCCGTACGTCGCTCACGCTGCTCACACCTGCGTCCTGTGGAAGTTGAGGAAGGAGCGGGACGCGGTCGGACCGCGCTGCCCCTGATACCTGGAGCCGTACCGCTCGCTGCCGTACGGATGCTCGGCCGGCGAGCTGAGCCGGAACATGCACAGCTGGCCGATCTTCATGCCGGGCCACAGCTTGATCGGCAGGGTGGCGAGGTTCGACAGCTCGAGCGTCACATGCCCGGAGAACCCCGGATCGATGAACCCGGCGGTGGAGTGGGTGACCAGCCCCAGCCGCCCCAGCGAACTCTTCCCCTCCAGCCGCGAGGCGAGGTCGTCGGGCAGCGTGATGACCTCGTACGTGCTGGCCAGCACGAACTCACCGGGGTGCAGGATGAACGGCTCGTCCCCCTCCGGCTCCACGAGCCGGGTCAGATCCGCCTGCTCGACGGAGGGGTCGATGTGCGGGTACCGGTGGTTCTCGAACACCCGGAAGAAGCGGTCCAGCCGCACGTCGATGCTCGACGGCTGCACCATGGATTCGTCGTAGGGATCGATCCGTACCCGCCCGGCGTCGATCTCGGCCCGGATGTCCTTGTCTGAGAGAAGCACGCCCCGAGGATACGCAAGGCGCGCGGAGCCCCCGTAATCGCGACGGCTCCACGCGCCCATGACGTACCCGTATGCCTCTGCCCGCTCACGCCCGGCTACCGGCTGCTGTCTCCCCGGTCACCGGCCGCCGGCGGCGGCTAGTGCTTCTCCAGCACCACCGGCACGACGCTCCGCAGCCGCGCACAGCGCGGACAGCGGACGAGCCGGCCAGGGCCGAGGCGCTCGGCCTGCTGCATCGGGAACGAGGCGGTGGTGAACACGTGCCCTTCGGCACAGCGGACGACGGTGCGCTCCATCAAGTCGCTTGAGTCCCTTCCCCAAGAGCCGCGTCAGGCTGCTGCTCGCCTGACGACAAAAGCCACACTACGGGATCAAAGGGACGGCCCTCCAGGCGGCACCCCGGTCCCGCCGGACCCCTCAGCGACGCCTCCACCGTACGCCCCAACTCCCGGCCCCCGCAGCCGCCTCTACCCCGCCGAAACGAACTCAGGCCCCTCGGCTCGAACACCGGGGGCCTGCGGTTTGGTACAGTGGGCGCGCGTCGCGACACCGACCTCGGTCGGCGTCTTACGCGGGTGTAGTTTAATGGTAGAACATCAGCTTCCCAAGCTGAGAGCGCGAGTTCGATTCTCGTCACCCGCTCCA
>NZ_DASQNH010000035.1:0-146708 GCF_035645055.1 Streptomyces sp.
GCCGAGGTCCTTGGCGGAGACGTGCATGATGCCGTTGGCGTCGATGTCGAAGGTGACCTCGATCTGCGGCACGCCGCGCGGCGCCGGCGGCAGGCCGGTCAGCTCGAACATGCCCAGCTTCTTGTTGTACGCCGCGATCTCGCGCTCGCCCTGGTAGACCTGGATCTGCACCGACGGCTGGTTGTCCTCGGCGGTGGTGAAGATCTCCGAGCGCTTGGTCGGGATCGTGGTGTTGCGCTCGATCAGCTTGGTCATGATGCCGCCCTTGGTCTCGATGCCGAGGGACAGCGGGGTGACGTCCAGCAGCAGGACGTCCTTGACCTCGCCCTTGATCACACCGGCCTGGAGCGAGGCGCCGATGGCGACGACCTCGTCCGGGTTCACGCCCTTGTGCGGCTCCTTGCCCGTCAGCTCCTTCACCAGCTCCGTGACGGCCGGCATCCGGGTCGAGCCGCCCACCAGGACCACGTGGTCGATGTCGGAGACCTTGATCCCGGCGTCCTTGACGGCGCTGTGGAACGGGCCCTCGCAGCGCTCCAGCAGATCGGCGGTGAGCTGCTGGAACTCGGCGCGCGTCAGTTTCTCCTCCAGGTGCAGCGGGCCCTCGGCGGAGGCGGTGACGTAGGGCAGGTTGATGGTGGTCTCGGTCGAGCTGGACAGCTCGATCTTCGCCTTCTCGGCCGCCTCCCGCAGCCGCTGCACGGCCATCTTGTCCCTCGACAGATCGACGCCGTAATTGTTCTTGAACCGCTTGACCAGGTGGTCCACGATCCGCTGGTCCCAGTCGTCGCCGCCCAGCCGGGTGTCACCGTTGGTGGCCTTCACCTCGATGACGCCCTCGCCCATCTCCAGGAGCGACACGTCGAAGGTGCCGCCGCCCAGGTCGAAGACGAGGACCGTCTGGTCGTTCTCCTTGTCGAGCCCATAGGCCAGCGCCGCCGCCGTCGGCTCGTTGATGATCCGCAGGACATTCAGGCCCGCGATCTCACCGGCCTCCTTGGTGGCCTGCCGCTGGGTGTCGTCGAAGTGGGCGGGGACGGTGATCACGGCATCGGTGACGTCCTCGCCCAGGTACGCCTCCGCGTCCCGCTTCAGCTTCTGCAGCACGCGCGCGGAGATCTCCTGCGCGGTGTACCGCCTTCCGTCGATGTCGCCGTGGTCCGGGAACCGCCAGGCGTGGTCGCCCATGTGCCGCTTGACCGAACGGGCGGTGCGCTCGACGTTGGTCACCGCCTGGCGCTTGGCCACCTCGCCGACGAGCACCTCGCCGTTCTTGGCGAAGGCCACGACCGAGGGGGTCGTCCGCGCGCCCTCCGTGTTGGTGATGACGGTGGGCTCGCCGCCCTCCAGGACCGAGACCACCGAGTTCGTCGTACCGAGGTCGATACCGACCGGCCGTGCCATCTGCGCTCTCCCTCCTCGTCCTCACCGTCCCGGCTCCCACCGGACGGGACCCGCGCGGAGCGGCGGCTCGGGGCGGGCGGGGGCGAGCACCACGAGGTACCTCCGCGCGGGCCGCGCCGAGGGAGTGGATCGCGTCCGCTCGTGCGTCGGGTCGTACGTCTGGTCGTAGGCGGCTCGCCGGAGCGGGTCGCGCAGGGTCTCGTACGCCGCCCTCACCTCGCCGAACCGCTCGGCGGTGGCCGCGTCGACCCGGGTGTCCGGGCGCAGCTCCCGCACCCGGGCGCGGAAGGCGGAGGTGATCGCCTCGGCCGTCGCCGAGGGCTGTACCCCCAGCACCGCGTACAGGTCCACTCCCCGGCCCGGCGCCCGCATCCCGGCCACCTCCTCGCCCCACCGCCCGCAGTGGTGGGGGAACCGACTTGCCTATGATTCTCAAATAAAACTTGAGCCGAGCCTTGTCAAGGCTCGGCTCCGGTTCACGTCCCTTCACCGTGACAGGCCGGACGGTTCCTCAGGCCGTGAGCTGTTTCGGGCCACCGCCGGAGATGGCGATCTTGCGGGGCTTTGCGTGTGCGGCCAGCGGGATGCGGAGGGCGAGCACGCCGTTGTCGTAGGCCGCCTCGGCAGCCTCGGTGTCCAGCGCGTCGGACAGGGTGAGGCGACGGGTGAACCGGCCGGCGGGGCGCTCGGTGAGCAGGGGCCGGGCCTGCGTCGGGATCGGGGAGGGGCGCTCGGCGCTCAACGTCAGCGTGTCGCGCTCCACGGTCAGTTCGATGCTGGAGCGGTCCATGCCGGGCAGGTCGAATTCGAGATAGATCGCTTCATCGTCGCGCCAGACATCCGCCGGGATGACGGTGCCGTCCGGGCCGGCGGCACGCGCGAGCTGATGCACGAGCCGATCGAGATCACCCGGAGCGCCGGTGCGCGCAAGCATTCCCACTTCTCCCTTCGCTCGAACGAGAACTGGTACACCGGTATAGCCGACACGAAGATTGATTGACAACTCGCGACTGGATGAAGTTGATGCCGATAGGCTCAAGCCTCGCACCCTCACCCAGCCCCTGCCCGTCTGCGGAGTCGACCCGGTCTGGCTACGGTCGCACGATCACCGAATCGCCGGAAAAAAGTTGAGCCAGGGGATGGCAATATTCCGGTGGCGTGGTATATCAGAAGTGAAGCGCAGAGCGGATACGACGCGAAGGAGGGATGAACATGCTGATGCGTACGGATCCCTTCCGCGAGCTCGACCGGCTCGTCGATCGGGTCTGGGGCACGGCCGCGCACCCCGCAGGCATGCCGATGGACGCCTGGCGCGAGGGTGACACGTTCTTCGTGGAGCTGGATCTGCCGGGTGTGGACCCGGAGTCCGTCGACCTCGATGTCGAGCGCAACGTCCTGACGGTGAGGGCCGAACGCAAGCCGACGTACGGCGACGACACCGACACGGTGATCACCGAGCGGCCCGCGGGGACGTTCAGCCGCCAGCTGTTCCTCGGCGACACCCTCGACACCGAGCGGATCGAAGCCTCCTACGAGGCGGGCGTGGTGAAGCTGCGGATCCCGGTCGCCGAGCAGGCGAAGCCCCGTAAGATCGCCATCAGCGGCGGCAGCGACCGCAGGGAACTCGGGGGCTGACGGCCCCCACCGCCTCCCCTTCGCAGGTCACTTTGGCGGGGCCCGGGCAGCGACAGCCCGGGCCCCGCTCCGCCTACTGGGGCTTGGTCGCGATCTGGATCAGGTTCCCGCAAGTGTCGTCGAAGACCGCGGTGGTGACGGGACCCATCTCCAGGGGCTCCTGGGTGAAGCGGACACCGAGGCCGCGCAGGCGCTCGTATTCCGCCTTCACATCGTCGACGGCGAACTGGGCGAGCGGGATGCCGTCCTGCACGAGCGCGTCGCGGTACGCCCCGACGGCGGGATGGCCGGCCGGTTCGAGGAGCAGCTCGGTGCCGTCGGGCTCCTCGGGCGAGACGACCGTCAGCCACCGGTCCTTTTCCCCCATCGGGACGTCGTACTTCTTCACGAAGCCGAGGATCTCGGTGTAGAAACGCTCGGCCTTGGCCTGGTCGTCGACGAAGACGCTGGTCAGATGGATCTTCATGGTGTGCGCTCTTCCGGTCCGGGAGTGCCGGGTGTGAGCCAGCGCTCGGTGATCTGCCGCAGCGGTGCGGTGTTCAGGTCGTGGAACTTGTAGCGGCCCTCCCGCCTGGTCTCCACGAGCCCGGCGGCCTCCAGCACGGCCAGGTGCTGGGAGACCCCCTGGCGTGAGATGCCGAGCCGGTGCCTCATGCTCAGCCGCGAGCAGATCTCGAACAGTGTCTGCCCGGACTTCTCCGCGAGCTCGTCGAGGATGGCGCGTCGAGTGGGATCGGCCAGGGCTTTGAAGAGATCGTCGGCCACGGCCCCACAATAGGCAAGTACTCACTTGCCTATCAAGTACGGACGCGCCGGGGAGTCCGGCACACCGCCCCGGAGAAGACCGCCAGTCAGCCGCGGCGCCGTCAGCACGGAGGCGCCGATGCCGCGCTCCCCCGTCGCCGCCAAGCACAGGACCCCGGTCGCCCGGACAACTCCTAGGCGTTCCGCGCCTGCGGCACCTTCTCCACGAGCGTGTCCTCGGGCCCCACGAGCCGCCCGTCCGCCGCCTGGACCTGCACCGGGCGCAGCGGGCGGCCGGTCCGGCGGTCCAGCAGGCGGGAGTGGTCCTCGCCAGGGGTGAAGCACTGCTCCTCACCCCACTGGCGCAGTGCGACGATCACCGGGAACAAGGCGCGGCCCTTGTCCGTGAGGACGTACTCGCGGCGGTTCTGGCCGTCCGGCGCGGGCATCCCACGCAGCACCCCGGCGTCCTCCAGCGCGCGCAGCCGGGCCGCCAGGATGTTCTTGGCGATGCCGAGGCTGCGATGGAACTCGCCGAAACGGCGACTGCCGTCGAACGCGTCCCGCACGATCAGCAGCGACCACCAGTCGCCGATGACGTTCAGCGACCGGGCGACGGGACAGGGGTCGGCGTCGAAACGGGTGCGGGCGACCATCCTCGGCTCCTCTTCTCCAGCTTCCCGGCAACACCTCAGGGCTGGTTGCAACATGCTACCCCGCCCGGCTACGGTCACGTAGGTAGCAAGATGCAACCAAACGAAGGGTGTGTCGGATGGCGATCAAGTGCTCCGGTGCGGTCGGCGGCGGGACCGGCGGCCGCGGGGCGGATGCCGCCACTTCGGGGCAGGCGGGGGCATCTGACCCGGCGCCGCCCGCCCGGCTCGTGCCCCTGCTCGCCCTCGCCTCCGGCAGCTCGGTCGCCACCGTGTACTTCGCCCAGCCCCTGCTGGTGACCCTCGGTGAGCGGTTCGCGCTGGGCTCAGGGCTGCTCGGCGCGATCGTCGCCGTGACTCAACTGGGTTACGCGGCGGGCCTGCTGATGCTCGTGCCACTCGGCGACCTGCTCGACCGCAGGCGGCTGATCACGGGTCAGCTGGGGCTGCTGGCACTCGCTCTGCTGTCCGCCGGGCTGGCGCCGGGCGCGGCGGCGCTGTTCGGCGCGCTCGCCGTGGCCGGGCTGCTCGCCGTCGTCGCCCAGACGATGGTCGCGGCGGCGGCCGCACTGTCCCCGCCCGCCCGGCGCGGCCGCGCCGTCGGCACGGTCACCGGCGGCATCGTCACCGGAATCCTGCTGGCCCGTGCCGCCGCCGGGATCCTCGCCGACCTCGCCGGGTGGCGGGCGGTCTACCTCGCGGCCGCGGGCGTCACCGCCGTCCTCGCCCTGCTGCTGCGTCGCGTCCTGCCCCGGGGCGCACCGTCCGCCGGGATCCGCGAGGCGTCGTACGGACGACTGGTGGCCTCGACCGTCACCCTGTTCGTCCGCCATCCGCTGCTGCGGATCCGGGGCGCGCTCGCCCTGCTGGTGTTCGCGGCCTTCAGCACGCTGTGGAGCGGCCTGGCACAGCCCCTGAGCGGTCCCCCGTGGTCGCTGTCGCACACCGCGATCGGCGCGTTCGGGATCGCCGGGGCGGCCGGGGCCCTCGCCGCCGGAGTGGCCGGCCGCTGGAACGACCGAGGGCTCGCCCGGCGCACGACCGGAGTCGGCCTCGCCCTGCTGGCGCTGTCCTGGCTCCCGATCGCCCTGACCCGGCAGTCGTTGTGGGCACTGGCGATCGGCGCCGTCCTGCTGGACTTCGCCGTGCAGGCCGTCCACGTCACCAATCAGACCCTGGTTCACGCCGTCCGCCCCGACGCGGGCAGCAGGATCATCGGCGGCTACATGGTCTTCTACTCGGCGGGCAGCGGCCTGGGCGCCCTCGGCGCCTCCCTCGCCTACGCGACCGCGGGCTGGCCGGCCGTGACCGCCCTCGGCGCGGCGTTCAGCCTCGCCGCTCTGCTCCTGTGGGCAACGACCCGCCGGCGCTCAGGGGGTGACGCCCTCAGTCGTCCTTGATGGTCACGGTGACGGGTGTACCGCTCTCCACGGTGCGGCTGACCGTGCAGAGACGATCGTGGGAGGTCTTGACCGCGCGGGGAAGAATCGCGCGGGCACGCTCCGCGCCCGCGCCCTCCGGGAAGACGACGTCGAATGTGACCGTGAGGTCGGTCAAGCGGTTGCCCAGTTCGTCGCTGACCTTGTCGCCGGTCACGGAGACGGAGAACCCGGCGGGCTCGGCATGGCGGCTGGTGGCGACATCGACGTCCGCAGCCGTGCAGCCCCCGAGCGCGGCGAGCAGCAGTTCGACCGGGGTGAACTCGGTGCTCGTGCCGCCATCGGAGGCGGTACCGAAGCGGATCGTGCCGCCGCGGGCGTTCGTGGCGACGAAGTGGCCGGTGGCGGTTCGCTCGACGACAACGGAACGCTTGGAGTCTTCGCTCATGCGTCGACCCTAGTACCGCGCGCCCGCCGGCGCGGCGAGCGCGGACGGCGACGCCGTGGGGGCAGCCCATGGTGCCCCCGGCGCCCGCCCCATATGTTGGCGGCATGACACCTCCAGCCACCCCTGGCACGGCCCTGGTCACCGGAGCCTCCCGCGGCCTCGGGGCCGTGATCGCCCGACGTCTCGCCGCCGTCGGACACCCCGTCGCCGTCGGCCACCGGTCGGGAGCCGCAGCGGCTCACCAGGTGGTGGCGGACATCCGCGCGGCGGGCGGGACCGCGGAGGCCTTCGCCGCCGATGTCACGGACGAGACCGCCGTCACGGATCTCGTCGCGGACGTCACCGCCCGCCTCGGCCCCGTCACGACCCTCGTCGTCAACGCCACGGGCCCGCAGCCCGAACTCGACCCGGCGGCGGTGTCCTGGGACGACCACCTCGCCCAGCTCACGTTCTTCGTCAAGAGCCCCACACTGCTGATGCAGGCGGTAGTGCCGGCCATGCGCGAGCGCGGTGGCGGCCGGATCGTCCAGATCGGCTCCGACGTACTCGAGCGCGCCCTGCCCGAGATGTCGGCGTACGTGGCCGCCAAGGCCGCCCAGCACGGCCTGACCGAGTGCTGGGCCCGCGCGCTCGGCCCGTACGGGATCACGGTGAACACCGTCGCGCCGGGCTGGATCCCGGTCGAGCGACACGCCGGAACGAGCCCCGAGTCCCTGGCCGCGTACGCCGCCGACGTACCTCTGGGACGCATGGGCCGGCCGGAGGACGTCGCGGCGGCCGTGGCCTTCCTCGTCTCGCCCGAGGCCGCGTTCGTCACCGGCGAACGTATCAAGATCAATGGCGGTCACACCCTCGGCTGAGCGCGTGCGGGCCGTGGGCGGCGGTGACGCCGTTCAGCCGGCCTGGGGCACCGCGGCGGTGGTCTCCCAGACGAACCCGTCCGGGTCGCTGAACGGGCTGGTGGCGCCGGAGAGCACGATCCGGTGCGATCCGCCGCCGTCGGCGGGAACCCCGGCGACCTTGGCGAGGGCACGGCGCTTGTACAGGGACAGCTTGACGGTGCCCGGCCCGGTGGCGAACTCGACGTACTTGCCGCCGAAGCTCTTGCCCACGGTGAGGCCCTGCTCGTCGTAGAACTGCTTGCTGGCCTTCACGTTCTCGACGCCCAGCAGGAGCACGATCTCGTCGATGGCCCGGGTGACCGGGCCGGTGTCCTTCTTCGCCGAGGTCGCGATCTGCCAGATCGTGCCGTCCGGCGCCTGGACGACGCCGCCGTAGCCCCACAGCGACTTCGACGCGGGCTTGAGGACGGTGGCGCCCGCCTCGCGGGCGGCGCCGAAGAGCGCGTCCACATTGCCCGGCTGGGACACCACGAGCGACAGCGTGAAACCGCGGAAGCCGGTCGTCGGCGCCTCCGAGGCGCGCAGGCGTACCTGCGACGGGTCCAGCCCGAAGGCGGTGGAGTAGAAGCGGGCGGCGGCCGCGGTGTCGGCCACCTCCAGGGTGACGAAGTCGATGGAGTTCATGTCTTCGACCGTAGGCGCGGCCGGACCCCCCACGCTTCTCGAAAACTGACCGCTTCCGGCCGCCGTCCGGCTCCACCGGTCATGCGCCGGCGAGACCGGGCCTCACCGTCCGGGGCACTCCTTCCACGCCATGTGGTACACGGTGCTGATGTCGCCGTCGGTCGAGTCCATCGTCATGAAGCTGACCTTGTCCGGCGAGGTGGTGCCCGCGTTGACGCGGATCTCCGTGTTGATGTTGAAGTTGCGCTGCACGCCGCACGGCGCCCACACGAGCTGCGCCCAGTCGGTGACGTCGGTGACCTGCCAGTTGTCGCTGTAGGCGCCCGTCAGGGGATGGTTCTTGAACGCCGTCTGCGAGGAGCCCTGGAAGTAGTACGAGGCCCGCTGGACGGCGGTGGCCCCGGGCTGGAGCGAGGCGAAACCGCGGTAGTCCGCGCTCGCGATGGCGTACGTGAAGCCCTGCGGTACGTGGACGATCAGGTTGAGCTGACAGTTCTTGCGGAACGCCGTCGGGTCGGAGTTGCCGCCGGCCTGGGCGAGGTAGTCGCTGTAGGTCACCGTGAAAGCGGTGTTGTCCTCGGAGACGGCGACGGCGGCGGTGCCCGCGGGGCAGCCGGAGCCGTTGACCGTGGCGACGTTGATGACGATCTTGTCCGGGGGCGGGTCGACGAACCCGGTGGACGGGTCGTGCGCGGGCAGCGCGGCGGTGACGAGTGCGGCGACCGTGCCGCTCAGGAGCAGCCCACCTGCCATGGTCTCTCCCCTTCGTTGGGATCGGTGGGGGGTGCAAGCGGCCAGGCCTCCCGCAGCGCAACTCCGGGAAGGATCAATGAGATCGCTGTGAAGAGCCTGGCGCGATGGCATCGTAGGAAGCCGCCGCGAACCCGGCCAGAGAAGACTCCAGCCATTCACCCCGGCCCGTTCACACCCGATCGCCCGGAACTCCCGGGAAGTCGCCCACGCAGCAGGAACAGCGAGTGCACGGCCTGGTGTCCGAGGACCTCGTCGGACCGGCGGAGGCACCGCAGGACAAACTGACGACCCGGCTTACCATCCACCTCCAGGAGGGCGAGACATGGCAACGGTGGTAGACGTCGATGTGCGCGCCATGCAGCACTGCGAGACGACGACCCTGGGGGTGCTGCTGCGGCATCAAGGGCTCGATCTGTCCGAGCCGATGCTCTTCGGCCTGGGCTCCGGTCTGTCCTTCGTCTACTGGGACAGCAAGAAGATGGGCTTCCCTTTCCTCGGGGGACGCGTCAAGCCGTTCGAGCTCACCAGGAACCTGGCCAGGACACTCGGGCTGGAACTGAAGGTCCAGGAGACCACCTCCCCGCGCAAGGCTTGGGAGAACGTGGCCTCCCTCATCGACGCCGGCCGGCCTGTCGGACTGCAACTCGACAGCTACCACCTCGACTACTTCACCTCGAAGGTGCACTTCGGCGGCCATGTCGTCGCCATGTACGGATATGACGACCGCGACGCCTACCTGGTGGACACCGGTCAGCAGGGCGGAGCGGTGTCCACGAGCCTCGCCGGCCTCGCCGCGGCGAGAGCCGCGCGAGGCCCGATGACCGCCAGACACCGGTCCTTCACCCTCACCGTTCCACGGGATCTGCCCTCCCTCCGGGACCCGATCGTTTCCGCCGTCGTCCTCTGCGCCGACGCCTTCCTCGACCCGCCCATCGCCAACCTCGGCCACCGGGGCATCGAGAAGGCCGGCCGGCTGGTCCGCACCTGGCTCCGGCGGACCGACGAGCCACAGCGGGATCTCCCGCAGGCCGCCCTCCTGATGGAGAAGGCCGGTACGGGCGGGGCCCTGTTCCGCACTCTCTACCGCGACTTCCTCGCCGAGTGCACCCAGCTCATCGACAGCGGCCACCTGCGCACCGGCCACCGGCTGTACGCCGAGGCGGCCACCCTGTGGACGGAGGTCGCGGCGCTCATCACCGAGGCCGGTGAGTCGGGCGACGCGCAGTGCCTCACGCGGGCGGGCGGCATCCTGAGCGACCTTTCACGCGTCGAGCGCGAGGCCATGCGGGCACTGAGCCGGCTGGGAAGCCGGTCCCCCAGCGCGGTCGAGCCGTGACAGTCCCCGTGGACCGTCATGGCGGGCCCATGGCCCTGGTCGCCGTCTCGCCCGAACCGGGCCTCGTCGGCAGTCTGCTGTCGGGGCCGACCACCCGGGCGCCGCGGACGGCGGTGCGCGCGTGTTCCACGAGCGCCTCGGCCTCGCGCCCGCCGAGGCCGCCGTGTCCGGCCCGGAGGGCGGCTCCCGGCAGGTCTACCGACGGCACGTCAGCTGAGGGCGCCCGGAACGGAAGGCCGCGTCCACGAGCCGGGCGGCGTCGTGGAGCGCGGCCTCACGGGCGAGTCCGGTCCTCAGACGCGACTCGGCCGGTAGGACCCTTCCAGGTAGACGATGGCGTCGCCGACGGGACGTTCGGAGGCGCCGCTCGGCTTGTTCACCAGGGTGCCCTGCAGGGACATGGTGGTGGAGCCGCCGCCGTCGAGGTTGACCGCGTCCCGCAGGCCCAGGGCGTGGGCCACGGCGGCGGTCTCCTTCATGGTGGTGCCGACGCCGGTCGTCATCCGGCCGTCGATGGTGGCGAAGACGATCCGGCCGTCGCGCGTGGTGCCGGCGATGGTGCGCGGATTGCGGTCGAAGAAGCTGCCGACGCCGTCGGGTACGACGATCTCGCCGTCCTGGGTGAGGCGGTAGCGCCCGTTCACGCCGTACAGCCCGTCGCGGACGGGGATGTGCCGGCCGCGCTCGTCGAAGAGGCGGGAGACGGTCCGGACGCAGCCGCTGCCCGCGACGCGCAGCAGGTCCGCGCTCTCCCGGCCCGTCGCCTGGAGGGATGTCTCCCCCGGGGCCAGCGCGGTGCCGCGGGTGGTCGCCGTGCGGACCACGCAGCCCTTCCGGTCGAGGACCACCTCGGCACCGACGCCGCTGGGGGTGGCGGGCGCGAAGTCGTGGGTGAAACGGACGACATCACCGGATGAGGCGCACGTGGTGCCGGGGGCCGGGACGGTGCAGTCGGCGGGGACCACCGGCGGGTGGTTGAGGTACTCCAGGGGCAGTTCGGCCCCGGTCTCGCGGTTCTTCACCTTGCCGAACCAGGTGAGCTTGCCCATGAGGGTGCGGTGGGTGCGGGCGTCCAGGACGAAGTCCGCCTCGGTGGGGTCGTTGGTGGGCTCGCTGAGCAGGCGCCCGTCGTACAGGCCGAGGCCCACCGGGTCGCCGGGGTACTGCCGGTTGGCGGTGAAGGTGAAGAAGGAGGCGTTGACGCCGACCAGCGCGCCGGCCGAGCGGACCAGGTCGGTGGTCCGCTCCGTGCCGGCGAGGTCGGGGCCGTAGGTGACCGCGAGGTGCCCGTCCGCCCGGTGCGGGTCGATCGTCAGCACGTTGACCACCCAGGGGCCGCGGGTCGTGGTGTTGATCTCGCCGGGGGGCGCGGGGTCGGTGCCGCGGACGATGCGGGTGAGGGTGACGCCGTCCGCCAGCGTCCGGCTGCTGCGCGTCTCGACCAGGTCGGCGTCGCCCAGCGGCAGTCGGGGACCGACCGGCTCGGCGGCATCGGCGTGGGAGGTGGAGGTCAGCAGAAGCGTCAGGGCGGCAGCGGCGACCGTCACGGCACGAGCGGCAGCGGATCTCTTCGCGTTACGTGTCATGTACGGAGCATGACGGTCAGTGAGGAACGTGCCCAGCCCCTGGGGCTGACCTAACGGCCGCCTGCGGGTGAACCTTTGGGAGCGTGCCGCCTCAAGTCGGCGTATCCGGCAGCTGGTCGAGCGGATGCCGTCACCGGGCGCCTGCGAGGCTCCGTGCCCGCCTGCTCGCCGGTGGACGCGACGGCCCGGTCAGGGCCGGGTGGCGGTGTCGCTGTCGGGGTGGATGGTGAGGATCTGGTCCAGGCCGACGATCCGCAGGACGCGCAGGGTGTGGTCGGGTACGGCGGCGAGCGCGAAGTCGGCCTGGGCGGCGTGCGCGTGGTTGCGGACGGCGATCAGGGCGCTGATGCCGCTGGAGTCGCAGAACCGCATGCCGCCGAGGTCGAGCACGAGGCGCTGGCCCGGCCGCAGGGGGAGCGCGGTGAGCCGGTCCTGTAGTTCGGCGGTGTTGGTGTAGTCGAGTTCACCGGCTATTTCCAGGACGGGGCCGGTGACGGCGTCTCGGGTGGTGATCTGCAGCGGGCTCATGTTCCGTTCTTCGCCTCCGGGCCGGGTGCGGGGACGCCGAGGGCCAGGAGGGCGGTGTCGTCGTCGAGGCCGTCACCGAAACCGCGCAGCAGGTCGGTGAGGGCGCGGATCACGTCGTGCGGGCGTTCGCCCGCGTGGTCGGTCACGAAGGAGAGCAGGGCCTCGTCCCCGTACAGGCGGGCGCGTCCCTCCCCGGTGCGGGCTTCGGTGAGGCCGTCGGTGTAGAGGAGGAGGCTGTCTCCGGCGGTGAGGACGGTCGTGGCGGTGGCGAAGGGCGCGGCGGGGACGACGCCGACGAGGAGGCCTCCCGGGGTGGGAAGGAAGTCGGCCGTGCCGTCGGCGCGCAGGACGAGGGCCGGGGGGTGGCCGCCCGAGGCGAGATGGATGGTGGCCTGCCCGCCCGCGGGGTCGGGTGTGAGGACACCGACGATGACCGTGCAGAAGCGCGGGTCGCCTTCCCCCGCGTAACGCTCGTGCAGCACCTTGTTCAGCGTGGAGAGGGCGGATACGGGGTCGGGATCGTGCAGGGCGGCGGCGCGCAGGGTGTAGCGGGTCAGTGAGGTGACCGCGGCGGCCCGGGGGCCCTTGCCGCACACGTCGCCGAGGAAGAATCCGAAGCGCTTGCCGTCGATGGGGAAGACGTCGTAGAAGTCGCCGCCGAGCCGGTCGGGCGAGGCGGTGTGGTAATAGGCGGCCGTCTCGATCCCGGGTACCGGCGGCAGGGCGTCGGGCAGCAGCGCCTGCTGGAGCACGGCGAGGGCGTCCTGCAGCCGGGCCCGGTCGGCCTCCGCCTGTCTGCGGGCTTCCTCGGCCACCTTCCGGCCGCGCAGGAGTTCCTCCTCGTAGGCGCGGCGGTCGCGCGCGTCGAAGACGGTGGTGCGGATCAGCAGCGGCTCGCCGGTACTGGCGCGTTTGACCGCCGAGGAGACCAGCACGGGCACCCGGCCGCCGTCGGCCGTCCTGATCTCCAGGGCGATTCCGCTGATCTCGCCCTGCATCCGCAGCAGTGGCGCGAAGTGCGTCTCGTGATACAGCCTGCCGCCCACGGTCAGCAGGTCGCTGAACCGCATCCGGCCCACGACCTCCGCACGCTCCCGGCCGAGCCAGCCCAGCAGGGTGGTGTTGATCTTCGCGATGGTGCCGTCCATCAGTGTGGACAGGTAACCGCACGGTGCGCTCTCGTACAGCTCCTCCGCGCTGTCCTCCAGCAGCGCGGCGAAGGCGGCCTGAGCGGCGTCGCGCGGGTCGGGCTGGTGCCCTTCGCGGCACATCACCGCAGGTCCGCCAAGAACCTTGTGATCGCCTCGTTGGTGGCCTCGGGTGCGGACATGTGCGGGCAGTGGCCGGTCGCGTCGAGCGTGACGAGCGTCGAACCGGGTATCGCACGGTGCACGAAGGCACCGACCTCCCGGGGTGCGATGGCGTCGTCGCTGCACTCCAGCACGAGCGTCGGGACCCGCACCCGCTTCAGGTCGTCCCGCGAGTCCGACAGGAACGTGGTGCGGGCGAAGACCCGGGCCATGTCCGGGTCGGTGGCGCAGAAGCTGTTCTTCAGCTCCTCGCCGAGTTCGGGCCGGCCGGCGTTCCCCATGATCACCGGCGCCATCGCCGCCGACCACCCCAGATAGTTCGACTCCAGCGCGTCCAGCAGTTCGTCGATGTCCTGCGCGCTGAACCCGCCCCGGTACCCGGTGTCGTCGATGTACCGCGGCGACGGGGCGACCATCACGAGCGCGCCGATCCGTTCCGGAGCCATGTCGGCGGCCAGTACGCCGATCATCGAGCTGACGGAGTGCCCCACGAACACCGCGTCGCGCACGTCGAGCGCCTCGCAGATCTCGACGACGTCGCGGGCGTAGCCCTCCAGGGACGCGTACCGGTCCGGGGAGAACGCGGACGGGTCGGAGCGGCCGGACCCCACGTAGTCGAAGAGCACCACGCGGTAGTCCTCGACCAGAGCGGGCAACGTCAGCCGCCACATGTTCTGGTCGCAGCCGAACCCGTGGGCCAGCAGCACCGCGGGCCCCTGCGGGTTTCCGGTGAGGGTGACGTTGTTCCGCCGGACGGCATCCATGACTACAGTCTCCCCATCTCGCGCCCATCGCTCCAGCGCGGGTCCGTATCACCGCATGCCCCGCCCGCCGCCTCATAAAAGGACTTTTCTCCTCCGCTGCGCGGCGGGCGGGAATCCCCGTTCCTCGCGGGGCCGGTCTCAGATACGCCGCACGGTGTGCAGCGTCGTCGCGTACGTCCCCGTGCCGTCCAGCAGCGAGGGGCCTCCGAGGTCGCTCATCGTCGGCCCGTTCACCGTCTTGCGGCTGGACAGGAACCGCCGTTTGCCCGCCGCGTCACGGCCCAGGTAGATGCCGACGTGGTCGACGGTGGCCGTCGTGCTGTCGTCCCCCGAGTCGGCGTTGAAGAGCACGAGGTCGCCGGGCTGGAGCTGGGCCGCGGCGGGCGGCCGGGTGCCGTCCGTCCGGTCCACGAGCACGCCCGGCGCGTGGTACGCGATGTCCCGGGACTTGCGCGGGATCCGCAGTCCGGAGGTGTCCGCGCCCGCGGCGAGCGGCACGCCCAGGTGGTAGCCGTACACCATACGTGTGTAGCCCGAGCAGTCCAGGTTGCCGGTCTGCTTGCTGGACGGCCCGGTGTACTGGCCGTCGGGGAAGGTCCAGCCGGTGTTCATGTACTCGTGGAAGTCGGCGCCCTCGTACCGGTATCCCTGCGGGTCGAGGTAGCCGTAACCGGCCTCGCCGAGGACCTGCCTGCCCTGGGCGGGGCCCGTGCCCGCCGTGACGGCGGGTGCCCCGCCGAGGAACATGGCGGCGTACGCCAGGACGTCGGGGGCCGGAGAGCCCGCCCAGGCGCGGACGGTCCGCTCCAGCGCGTCCGACCAGGTGCCGTCGAAGGGTTCGGGCAGCAGACGAACCCAGTCGCCGTGCGTGACGGTCGGCGGGGCGGCCCAAGTGGCGGCGGACACCTCGAAGCGCCTCACGGACAGCTTCACGGGCAGATTGGTGCAGCCGTCGTTGGCCAGCGCGCGCAGACCCACCCGTCCTCGGCCGAAGGCCGAGTCGGGGTCGCTGGTGTCGACGGTCCACGCGGACGGCTCGGCCGAGGCGGTACGCCAGGCCTTGACCCGGATCCGGGTGCCCTCCCGGCGCACCCGGAGGGTGAAGTCCGTGCCGGCCGCGACCGAGGTGGCGACGGTCACCGCCGGTGCGAGCACGGTGACGGTGTCGGCGACCTCCTTCTCGACGCGCAGTTCGACCGCGCCCGTGGTCAGGAACGACAGCCGGGCCCGGTAGTGGTCGTGGGGGTTCTGGTAGCCGAAGGACAGCGCGAACGAACAGGCCTGGCCGGTCGGCACCTTGTCGAACCGGCCGACGCAGCGCACGTCCACGTCGGTGATGTCGGCGTCGCGCAGGGTGGCGTGCCGGCTGGCGTAGTCGGTGGTGAGGGTGATGACACCGGCACCGGGAGTGACCGAGTAGTCGTCGGCCGCCGGGCCGAGCGTGGACCAGCTGCCACCACCGGGTGACGAACCCCAGTACTTGCGCTGTTCCTCCGGCAGCGACAGGTCCGGCAGGGTGCGCGTGAAGTCGTCGGCGAAGGGACGCTTGTTCTCGGCGAACGTGCGCCGCGGGCCGGGCAGGAGGACGGTCCGGGCGCCGTGGGTCAGCAGGGCGACACGGCGGCCGCCGGAGGTTATCTCGGTGCGCGCCGGGGTTCCGGGCAGCACGGTCGCGGTGAGCGGGCCCCCCAGGGCGAGCGCGGAGAAGTAGGAGGCGTCGAGCGGTGCGAGGGTCACCGCCGACCCGGCCGTACCGAGGGCGGACGGGCCGGTGAGCGGATCCACCGCGGCGACCGACGCGGCGGCCCGGGCCTCGGACGCGGCCAGCGCGGTGAGCGGGAGGGAGGCGGCGGAGGCCGCGAGGGTGGCGAGCAGCTGCCGCCGTGAGGTGTTGACCATGCGCACATGATCGCGCAACCACGGACGAGTACTCGCCCCGCCTGGCGATCACGAGCGGTGACGCAACGGGCGCGGCGCGAGAACGATCGTTTGAGCGCGCCATAAGTGCGCAGGAGTCCTGCCGGTAGTTCACCGGCGAAAGGAACATGTCATGGCGGCGACCGGCAACGACGAGTCGCTGGAGCCCGCCGCGGTCAGGCGCCACCGGGTGCTCTTCCGCGCGATCGAGAAGCGACGTCATCCGAGGCTGCGCCGCAGCGACATCACCGTCACCGACGAGGCGGCGGTGAAACGCGCCACGAAGGCCGCTGCCCTCGGCAACGCGATGGAGTGGTACGACTTCGGCATCTACAGCTATCTCGCCGCGACCCTCGGAAAGGTCTTCTTCCCGTCCGGCAACGACACGGCGCAGCTCCTCAGCTCCTTCGCGACCTTCGCGGTCGCCTTCCTGATGCGTCCGGTCGGCGGAATGGTCTTCGGGCCGCTCGGCGACAGGGTCGGCCGCAAGCGCGTCCTCTCCCTCACCATGATCATGATGGCGGTGGGAACGTTCGCCATCGGCCTGATCCCGCCGCACGCGAGCATCGGCATCTGGGCCCCGGTCCTGCTGATCTTCTTCCGGATGGTGCAGGGGTTCTCCACCGGCGGGGAGTACGGGGGCGCCTCGACGTTCATCGCGGAGTACGCGCCCGACAAGCGGCGCGGCTTCTTCGGCAGCTTCCTGGAGTTCGGCACGCTCGCCGGCTACGTCGGTGCCTCCGGCCTCGTCGTGCTGCTGACCGGCGTCCTCACCGAGCAGCAGATGCTGGACTGGGGCTGGCGCATCCCCTTCCTGGTCGCGGCCCCGCTCGGCTTCATCGGCCTCTACCTGCGGCTGAGGCTGGACGAGACGCCCGCCTTCCAGAAGCTGGAGGGCGGCCAGGTCAGGGCGGGCGAGGCCGCCGATGCCGTGGAGACCTCCGCCACCGGCGACCTCGGCAGGATCTTCACGCGCTACTGGCGGCCCCTGCTGCTGTGCGTCGCGCTCGTCGCCGCGTACAACATCACGGACTACATGCTGCTGTCGTACATGCCGACGTACCTGTCGGACGAGCTGGGCTACGGGACCACCCACGGTCTGCTGATCCTGCTCGTCGTGATGGTCCTCCAGATGTGCGTCATGAACCAGGTCGGCCGGCTGTCGGACCGGTTCGGGCGCAAGCCGCTGCTGATGACGGGGATGCTCGGCTTCCTCTTCCTCTCCGTGCCGTCCTTCCTGCTCATCCGGCAGGGCGGTGTCGTCCTCATCACCGCGGGCCTGCTCCTGCTGGGGCTCTCCCTGGTGACGATGCTCGGCACGATGTCCTCGGCGCTTCCGGCGATCTTCCCCACGCAGGTCCGCTACGGCTCCCTCTCGGTCGCCTACAACCTCTCCACGTCGGTCTTCGGCGGCACGACTCCGCTGGTGATCACCGCTCTGATCAGCGCCTTCGACACCAACCTGATGCCGGCCTACTACGCCACGGGCGCCGCGGTCATCGGTGTCATCGCCGTCCTGTGCATGAAGGAGACCGCCAACCAGCCGCTGGCCGGCTCCCCGCCCTGTGTCGAGACGGAGGCGGAGGCCGCGGAACTCGTCCAGGCGCAGACCCCCAGCCCCCGGTTCTGACCCCGCGGCCGGACACGGAGACGCCCCCCTGCCGGAGGAGGCAGGGGGGCGTTTCGCTGCCCGAAAGGCAGAGGCGTCCCGGCGATCAGGCGCCCGGTCCGGGGTCCGGCCGTACGGCGGTGGTCAGCCCGGCCCTCGCCGCCTCCAGCTGTGCGGCGAAGGCGATGCCGAGGAACAGCGCGACGCCGGTGAGGTTGGCCCAGAGCAGGAGCGCCACGAACGCCGTGAGCGGCCCGTACACAGCGCCGAAGGAGCCGCTCTCGGCGACGTACAGGGTCAGCAGCCAGGTGGCGCCGACCCACAGCACCAGGTGGACGGCCGAACCGAAGGCCAGCCAGGTGTAGCCGGGCTGGTCCCGGCGCGGTGACCAGCGGAAGATGACGGCCGAGGCGACCCAGGCGAGAACCAGGCCCACCGGGATGCGAACGGCTTCCCACCACCCGGTGGTGCCGGACCAGCCGAAGGCCTGGGCGGTCGACTCGCCCACGGCCTCGCCCGCCACCAGGACCAGGAAACCCAGCACCATCGGTACGCCCGCGGCGAAGGCGAGCAGCACCGCCCGGCCGTACTTCACCGGGAACGGCCGGTCGCGTTCGATGCCGTAGATGCGGTTGGCGCCCCGTTCCACCTGGCCCATGGCCGAGGCCAGGTTGAGGACCGAGAAGGCGAGACCGAACCACAGTGCCACGGTGCTCCAGACGTCGGAGTCCGCGCTGCGCCGGGTGCCGTTCAGCGCCTCCTCGACCACCTCCGAACTGGCGCCGGGCACGATCCTGCCGAGGGTCAGCTCGATGATGCGCCCGACGCTCTCGGTGTGGGCGGCCGTGGCCAGGCCGACGAGGGCGATGGTGAAGGGCACCATGCCGAGCACGATCTGGAAGCCGAGGGCGCGTGCGTTGGTGAAGCCGTCGGCGTACCGGAACCGGGAGAACGCGTCGGTCAGCAGCCGGACACCGCCGTAGCGGCGCAAGGCGGTGAAGGCCTCGTCGCCGGAGAGTTCCTCCCCGATCATGTCCCGCGTCTGCGGAACGTGTACGACCGTCCCCATCGTCTGTGTCTCTCCTCGCGCCTCGGCCGGCGGCGAAGGTGCCCCGCCGGGGTGCCCGCCGGTCCGGCATCCGGGATACCGTCTGCCCGGCCGCGTCCGATGCAGGCGTGCGGCGGGCGGCGGGCGGGTGACTCGGCCGGCCCTGGCGTCAGTCCCCGCCGACGACCACGACTTCGTCCCGCGCGCTCCAGCGGCGGCGCTCGGTCTTGGGCGGATTGATCCGGACGCCGTAGTGGGGACCCTCGGAGGCGTCGTCGTGGCTGCGGTATCCGATGGCGCACTCGCCCTTGAGCCGCGCCGCGGCCACGACCGTGGCGAAGGGCGTCTCGTGTTCCGGCCGCACATAGTCGGACGCCGGCCTCAGGTGGACTCCGTGGCCCTCGGCGGAGAACAGCTCTTCGAAGACCGCCGCCAGATGCCGGTTCTGCGAGATCTGTGCCATCAGCAGGCCGATGAGCTTGCCGCTGATGATGACGTCGGCTCCGGGACTGATGGGAGCCAGTGCCCGGTTGCGGTCGTCGATCAGCTCGGTGACCACGGGAAGCTCCCGTCCGGCGGCCTGCTCCATCTGCTGCAGGAGCAGCAGGGTCACGAGGGTGCGCATGTCGGGGTCGTCCGACGGGTGGCCGGGGGCGGGGTCCCGGCCGAGCACGATCACGCTGTCGTACGAGGCGATCTCCAGGCCGCGCAAGGTGCCGGGGCGGGTGACGTCGCCCCGCCGCAGGGTCAGGGTCAGACCGGCACCCGCTTCCCGGTCGGCGTAGTCGACCTCCTGGAGGGTGACCTCTCCGTTCTCCGCGACCACGTCGACGGCCGAGCCGGGCCGGGCGCAGCGGCGGAGCTGGTCGACCACGAGGGGAGCGCGCCGGTTCCAGCCGAGCAGGAGCACCCGTTCCGGCCGCGCCGGGGGCGGACGCTCGCTCGCCATCGCCGTCTCCTCCACGAGGTGGGAGCAGTCGTCCAGCCGTACGGTGTCGTCGTCGTGGGAGATGACGACGAGCAGGTCGTCCGGGCCGATCGGTGTGTGCGGCGGCGGGCTGAGCAGGGGGATGTGGCCTCGCATCAGTCCGACGACGCTCGATGTGGTGTACGACAGCAGCACGTCACCGAACGGGCGTCCGACGAGGGACGGTTCGGCGGCCAGGTAGAACTCGTCCCCGGCGAAGTCGAGCAGTTCGCGGTGGACGAGGGAGAGTCCGGGGCGGCGGGCGGACTGCACGATCAGGGCGGCGGTGACGGTGTCGCTCTCCAGGACGATGCCGCTCGGTCCGGCGGCCAGGGACGCCGCCAGGCGGTAGCGGTCGTCACGCAGCGCGGCGACGACGGGCGGGCCGTTGTCGCGGTCGGGCAGCGCGGCCCGGAAGGCCAGCAGTGTCTTGACGACCTGGGCGTCCGCGTCGGGCTCGTCATGGGGAAGGACCAGGACGACACCGGCCTCGGCCGGGTTGGTCAGGGCGAGGACGGCGGGATCGGTGGGGGGACCACTGCGGCAGATCAGCCGGGTGCGGCCGCCCGGCCCCGTCTTGGTGCTCAGCGACTCCTCCATCACGGTCTTGTCCCGGTCCGCCAGCAGGGCGACCGCCGCGCCCCGCCGGTTGGCGTTGGCGGCGACCAGCTCCCCCACCACGGTGAACACCTGCTCGGACCAGCCCAGCACCACGGCGTGCCCTCGCTCCAGGACCGTGGAACGCCCCCGGCGCAACGCGATGAGCCGCTCGGTCAGGGCCGTGGTGATCAGACCGACGAGCGTGGAGACGTACAGCAGCGCGACGAGCGCGAGCAGCACGGACAGCACCACCCTCAGCGGCGCCCCGGTGGCACCGCCCAGCCGCAGCGTCTCGCCGGTGATCCGCCACACCTGGGCCAGTCTGCCGACGAGCGAGGCCGGAGCGTCCGGGTCGGTCCACACCACGACCGCACTGGCCGGAACCACGACCGCCAGACACAGCAGGGCCAGCCACCCCACGAGCGCCGGGGCGCCGCGAGCCAGCGTGCTGTCGAACCAGTAACGGAGCCTGTCTCCGAGCGGAGTACGCCGCGGCGCCACCCTGCTCCCCCCTGTCGCCGTACGTCCGGTCACGGCCGGCGCGGCGTCTCCCCCCGCACGCACGGCCGCCCGCCCCTCAGAACCAGCAGTGTGCGGGCCCGATCGCCCGGACGGGCGAGGAATGCACCCGCTTCACACCTTCGGGGAGATCTTCGCCGCCGTGGTCAGCGCGCCGAGACAGTCTTCCCCCGGTAGAATCTCGAATTTTGATACGACATTTCATAGCCATCCCGACATTCACCGCATCTTCTTCGCGTGAAGAGGGCCACTGACCTGGCCGGAGTGATCGATGCCCCGGAAACACCCGACCGACGACGGTGACGAGCTGCTCGCCAGGCTCGGCGCGCTGACGGCGCAGGCCCGGGAGCGCGCGGAACTCCAGCGGTCGCGGCTGGAGCTGGCCGTCGCCCTCCAGCAGGGCATGCTCCCCACCAGCCTGCCGACGGTCCGTGGTTTCCGGCTGGCCGTCGAGTACCAGCCCGCCCACCACGGTCTCAGCGTGGGAGGAGACTGGTACGACGCCTTCACGATGCCCGACGGCTGCATCGGGCTGTCCATCGGCGACGTACAGGGACACAACATCGAGGCGGCCGCCTTCATGGGGCAGGTACGGGTCGGCCTGCGCGCCCTCGCCTCCGTCACCAGCGAGCCGGGTGAACTCCTCGCCCGCGTCAACAACCTGCTGCTGGCCCTCGGCACCGACCTCTTCGCCACCTGCACGTTCATCCGCCTCGACCCGTCGACCGGGGTGCTGGAGAGCGCACGGGCCGGGCACATACCGCTCGTCTGGGCCACGGCGGACGGCCGCTCCGGCCTCGCCGCGGACGCGGGCGGACCGCCCCTCGGCGTGCTCCCGGAGATGGCGTACCCGGTGACCGAGCACCGCCTCTCGGCGGGCGACGTCTTCGTACTGGTCACCGACGGCGTGGTGGAGGGACCCGCGCTGAGCCTGGACGAGGGGCTCGACCAGGTGGTGCGGCTCGCGGGCGTCGCCGCCGTGGCCGGCATGGAGGCGGCCTCGCTGGCCACCGCGGTGATCAAGGGCGCCGAACGGGTGGGGCACACGGACGACGCCGCCGTTCTCGTGGTGGGCCGCGACAAGTCCGCCTCTCACTCCCCGTGATCAGCCGAAGGGCGGCCCACAGCCGCTACCGCCTCGCCGAACAGCCGGTCCCGGTGTGTGATGGCAACTGTGGTGCGTATCCCTGATCGGCGCGGAGCGATCGTCTACGGATTCCAGGTGCTGGCCGTGGCCGCCTGCTACTACGCGGCGGGACGGCTGGGACTGCTTCGCCAGCTCGTGGTCGGGGACGCCGTGTTCACCCCCATCTGGCCGCCCACCGGCGTCGCGGTGGCCGCCCTGTTCGTCTTCGGCCTGCGCTGCTGGCCGGGTATCGCGCTCGGAGCCCTCTTCGTCGTCCTGTCCCTCTCCCCGCTGCGGCTCCCGGTGCTCGGCAACATCACCGGGAACACCGTCGCCCCCGTCTGCGCCTACCTCATGCTGCGCAGGGTGGGCTTCCGGACGGGTCTGAGCCGGTTACGGGACGGCGTCGCCCTGGTCTTCCTCGGGGCGCTGGCCGCGATGCTGATCAGTTCCACGGTGGGCGTCGGCCTCCTGGTCCTCACGGGCAAGCTCGGCATGGACGGCTTCTGGCCGGTCTGGCTGGCGTGGTGGGTGGGCGACGCGATGGGGGTGCTGCTGGTCACCCCGGCCCTGCTCCTGCTGAGCGAGCCCCACCACGTGCCCGACCCGGCCCGCTGGAAGGAGGCCCTGGTCCTGGTCGTCGCGGCCTGCGTCATCATCCCGCTGGCCACGCACAGCGAGCTGAGCCTGCTCTACCTCATCTACCCCTTGCTGATCTGGGCGGCCCTGCGCTTCCAGCTGGCGGGCAGTGTGCTGTGCGCGCTGTTCGCCTCCGTGCTCGCCACCGTCGCGGCCACCGACGGCAGCGGCCCGTTCGCGGAGCTGACCCGGACCGAGGTGATGATCAAGCTCCAGGTCTTCAACGGCTCCATGGCCCTGACCGCGCTGCTGCTGTCGGCCGTGATCATCGAGCAGCACAACACCCGGCGCTCGGTGGAGCGGGCCTGCCAGGAGCTGGTCGAGGTGCTGGAGCACCTCACCGCGGGCGAGGCCCCGCCCGGCCGCCCGCCGACGGACGGAAACGGCCCACCGGGGGACGGAGACGGTCGCCCCGCCTGGCCCCAGGGCCCCTGAGGAGAGCGTGAGCGGGCGCGACGGCACGCCGCCTGTCCACCTGACGCGCGAGCGCGGCATGGACGGACACCATCCGGGTAATGACCCAGCCATGGGCATGCCAGGCAACGACACCGCCACGTGGTTCCACCCCTCCCGGCCGGACCGGGAGACGTACACCACGGTGCGACAGCTGAACGGACGTCCGGACTTCTCCGGCCGCAGGCGATCCCGTGACCAGCAGGCCTGGACGGTCGAGCGTCGCCCTGTCGACCGTCTCGCGGTGGCCGGCGCCTCGTACCTCCCCGGTGACCGGACCGCGCAGCTCGCCACGGACGTGATGGCCGCCGGCCGGGCAGCCGTCTCAGTCGCCGCACACGGCACGCGACATGAGGAAGGCCGGCGGGCCGGCGCCTCCCTCACGAGCGGGGTACCGCTCGGTGCCCATCTCCTGACCGCCGACGTGGTCTGCCGCAGAAGGAGCACGTCGACCGCCGGCGCCACGCTCGAGCCGTTCCCGAGCAGCTGAGCCCTGAGAAGGGCCGGGCAGCCGGCACCCCCATCCCGCTGTTCTCACAGCCGCCGCGGTACGGCTGTGTCAGCGCGGACAAGGTCTTCCTGCCCGGCACGGGGCTCTGCTCAGCCCGCTCGTCGGGCCTGCTCAGCCCGCTCGCCAAGCCCGCTCGGACGCCTTCGCCTGCCATTGGCCCGCCGTCACGCGCCAGATGAGAAGGGTGCCCGACTCACCGGGAGCGGAGGGCCCTTCCGGCGCCGGCCTGCGTTCGGCCTCGGCGAAACCCAGGCGGCGAGCGCCTCAGGATGCTCTCGCGGCCCCGCGGGCCGTACAACGCGTTATCGCGACGGGCGTGGTCAGGCGGACGGGGCCGTGAGCGCGGCGGGTTCGCCGAGGACCAGGGCCGCCGGGGCCGGATCTGTCAGCCACCTCAGGTGACTGCCTTCGAGGGTGCGGACGTCGTACGGGTTGTCCGGCGTCAGCGCGTTGCCCGCGCGGCCGTGCAGAGGGTGCTCCGCGCCGCGCGGGAACACGGGGTTCTGCTCGCGGCCCCGGACCGGACCCTGGACGCCCCGGTGCCGAGTGGCCCGCGTGCCGATTGAGGGATTGGCGTTCACCGGGCACGGGCAGGGACACCAGCAGAATGCGGCATGAGCACGCCCACCTTCCCCCACAGGAGGCCGACCTTGCACGCACGCACCTTCGTCCCCACGCTCGCCACCGTCTTCGCGGCAGCCCTGGTCACCGCCGGATCGGCACACGCCGCGCCCACCGGCACCGACGCGCCCGCCCCCGCGGCCCGCGTCGTCACGTACGACGCCGGCGCGTCAGCGGAGTTCAAAGCCGCCGTCGACCGGGGCGCGGCCATCTGGAACGAGAGCGTGGACAACGTCGAGCTGCGCCCGGCCGCGACCGGGCAGCGCGCCAACATCCGGATCGTCGCCGACAACGGCTGGCCCCGGGCCCTGACCACCTCGCTCGGCAACGGAATCGTCTACATGGGCCGCCAGGCGGTCAATCAGGGCTACGACACGGTCCGGATCTCGGCGCACGAACTCGGCCACATCCTGGGGCTGCCGGACCGCAAGCCCGGTCCCTGCACCAGCCTGATGTCGGGTTCCAGCGCGGGTGTGTCGTGCACCAACCCGTACCCGAACGCGGCCGAGAGGGCGGAGGTCGAGGGCAACTTCGGCCTCGCGCCCGCGCAGCGGGCCGGTGTCCCGCACGATGTCGTGCTGACGGGCTGACGGCCGGCACGGCGAGTGGGCGGTGCCAGGCGGATCACACCTCGTGCCGGGCGTACAGCTCCAAGTGGCCGCGCTCCGGACATCGGCAGGCGTCGGCCTGGAAGCGAGGCCGGCCGAGCCGCTCGGCACCGCCGAAGTTCGATGAGGCAGTCCCCCGTCCCGGGGCTGACGGTCACTCCACGACGGCCGCGGCCCCAGGGTCCGGGCGGGCCGTCCGGAGCCGGTCCGTCAGGACGCTTCACCCGAAGGTGGCATCAATTCCCGGCCACCGCGTCATCCGGGCAGCCGAGACGACGACAATCGCCGAACGCGGGTATACGGGACGCCGTGATGACAAGGCCCTCTCACGTGAGGAGCAGACGATGACCGACGACGCGTACCTCGTCCTGCTGCCCGGCACGGCCCCCGCCCTCGGTGTGCCTCCCGCGGCGGTCGGCGACCTGGCCTGCATGGAGACTCCCGCCGTGCAGGCGTGGCTCCAGGCTCAGGGTGTCAGCGCGGACTCCCCCGACCTGCGCCTGGTGCCGCCCGAGGAGACGGCGGCCGTCCCCGAGGACGCCGAGCGGCTGCCCGTGCCCCTCGGCGACGAGGAACTGAGCCGCCTGCGCCACCACGTCGCGCCGCCGGACCTCGCGCGGCTGGAGGAGGAACTGCTGGCCTACCGCTCCTGCACGGACGGCCGCAACGCACTGCTCACCCGCGCCCTCGCGGCCGGCGTACCGGCGCACCGCGTCGCGGAACTGACGGGTGAGGACCTGGCCGCCGTCAGGGCGGCCACCCGCTGAAGCCCGAGGAGTCGTCACCCTTATGGGATGAGCCAGGCGGCGGTCCATCCGGCCAGCACCCGTTCCGGAAGGGACGTTCTCCGGATGGCCGGTGGCCGCCGCCGCTCCTAGCCTCGACGTCATGATCATTCGTCGTTCATGGTGGTCGGCCGCGCTGCTCGGGCTCGCTGTCGCGTCGTTACCCTCGGCCGCGGCCTCGGCCGCGTCAGTCCCCTCCGGCCTGGCCCGGTCCGTGCAGCGTGACGCCGACGCCCTGCGGGATGCCGGAGTCACGGGGGTCGCGGTCCGTCTGGAGACCCCGCGCGGGACGGTCACGGCCCGGTCCGGGGTGGGAGACCTGGCCACTCGCCGCCCGGTGCCGAAGAACGGATACCTCCGTCTGGGCAGCACCACCAAGACCTTCGTCGCCACCGTCGTGCTGCAACTGGTGGGCGAGAAGCGAATCTCCCTCGACCAGACGGTGGAGCAACTGCTCCCCGGAGTGGTGTCCGGGCCGGGACACGACGGCCGGGCCATCACCGTCCGACAGCTGCTCCAGCACACCAGCGGCCTGCCCGACTACGTCTACGACGTCTTCCCCGACCCGAGCGCCCGGACCTATTTCGCCAACCGGTGGCGCGCCTATCCGCCCGAGGAGCTGGTGCGCCTGGCCCTGCGCCATGAGCCCGAATTCCCGCCGGGCACCCGCTGGGCGTACTCCAACACGAACTACGTACTGGCCGGGATGATCATCGAGAAGGTCACCGGCAGCACCTGGGAGGAGCAGGTCCACGACCGCATCCTGCGCCCGCTCGGCCTTCGGGACACCGACACCCCCGGCACCTGGCCCTTCCTGCCACAACCGCACGCCGCCGACTACCAGCAGTTCAGCGCGGGCGGGCCGATGATCGACACCACGCTCCCCTACCGGCCCTTCGACAGCGGGGCGGACGGCTCGATGACCGGCACCGCCCGCGACCTCAACCGCTTCTTCAGCGCCCTGGCCGGTGGACGGCTGCTCGAGCCCGCCGAACTCGCCGCCATGCGGACCACGGTCCCGGTGCCCCGGGACGGCGGTCATCCGCCGGGCACCCGGGACGGGCTGGGCCTGTTCGTCACCCCCTTGTCCTGCGGGGGCGGTTATCTGGGGCACGGGGGAAGCGGCTTCGGATACGTCGTCCGTTCCGCGACCACCACGGACGGCCGGCGCACCATCACCGTCTCCGCGCACAGCCGCTCGGCGGATCCGCGGGAGACGGCCCGTCAGGAAGGGGCGCTGAACGACCTCGTCGACCACGCGCTGTGCCACGCCGGCTGACATCGTAGGCTCCCTTCCGCACAGGTGAGATCGACAGTTCGGCGGGGGCGGAAGTGACGTACGAGGGACATGGCGACCATGGCGTGAGCGTGGCCGCCGAGGCGGTGGTGAACGCGTTGCGTGATCTCGCCGAGCAGCGGCCCGGCGAGATCACGCTGCTGGACGGCTTCCCCGACGCGGAACTGGACGGCTGGCCCGTGCGGGTGCCCGAGGCCGTACGCGTCGTGCTGCGCGTCGTGGGAGGTGTCACGGCAGGCAGACAGCGGTACGTGTTCGGTCCCTCCGGGCGCCCGCCGCGCATTCGTTCGACCTCCGGGGGCGCGACGTGGGCCCTGAACCCGGGCGGCGACATCCTGGCCGTGGCGGGCGACGGGACGGCACCGGACTGGGGGCCGGTGCTGTCCGCCGCCTACGTCGACGCGTACGCGTTCACGGTCGAGGCGCCGGGGTTCGTGCCCTGGCTGGAAGTCCTCACCCGCCGCCTCGCCGGGAAGACCACGCACGACCGCACCGGTGTTGTCGAGGCACCGCCCTTCACCGTCGCCGCCGTGCCGTCCATCGAGGTCGCCGAGGGCCCGGACGCGGAACTCGCCGCGATGGTCGGCTCCGGTCACAGCCTCGTCGACGTCGCCGATCTGAGGGACCTGCCCGGCTACCCGTGCGCGATCTCCTGGGAGCCGTACTTCACTTACGACGGCGGCACGGCGGACACCAGCGGCAGCGACGTCGACTACCGGCTCGTCGGCGGGGGACGCGTCCTGCTGCTGGAGAGCGACGTCAGCGGGGACTTCCTGGGGAGGCCCGTCCGGCGGCACCGGATCCCCGGCGACGCCGCGGCCTCGGCGGTGTCCCGGCTGCACGCGCTGGCCCGGCGGTTCCCGAAGCTCGTGACCCTCGCCGAGGGAACCGCCGACGCGGAACTCGACCGGTGGCCTGTCCCCGTCCCACCGGACGTGCGGACGGTGCTGCGGGCCATCGGCGAGGTCCGCGTGGCGGGCATGCCGGCCCTGCGGCTGATGCCCGGTGAGCCCTGGCAGCAGGTGGATCCCGCGCTCCACCGGATCATTGACGGCGACGGCCCGTACTGGCCGCTGGCCCATGTCGGTCACGGCCCGCGCAGCGTCTCCCTCGCCCACGTGCGGATCGACTCGGCCACCGGCCAGTGGGGATACGTGGTCTCCGTCCCGGGGGGCGCCGACGCGCTGCGCGACGAACCGGAACTGGTGCTGCTCGCCGAATCGTTGCCCGCTCTGCTGCTCAACGTGGCCCGGATCGCCGAGGAGGCGGTGAGCCGGGCCGCGGCCTCCGGGGCCGACCCCGCTTCCCTGATCACCGGCGTCTCGACGTGGTTCACCCCCAACACGGGACAGCCCTGGACCATGCCCGTGCCCGTCGAGGAGTGGGCCGGGGATCCCGATCCCCTGCGGGCCCGGGCCGCCGCCTTCCCGCCGGGCAGCCACGCCGCCGACCTGCGCGACTCCCCGGTCCCGACCGACCTCTGCTTCTACCGCGCCGAATCGTGGAGCTGGCACCGGACCCTCGACCGGCTGCACTTCCTCGGCGGCGGGGAGGTGGTGGTCGCGGTCGCCGAGACCGGCGACTAGAGCCCATCGAAGGAACACGCTCTGGATGCTCGAGTCCAAGGGGTTCAGTGGTCGTATGCGGTGAGTGCCCGCATGACCGGCTGGCCGGTGTGATCGTTGTGCCAGATGGCGGCGGTGAGAGCGAAGGCGACGGGAAGGCCGTGCAGGGTGCAGACCAGGTGCAGCCGCAGTCCCCAGAAGGAGCGCGGGTGGCTGGCGCAGTAGCCGTACTGTGCCCGTCCGGCCAGGTCAGAGCGTTCGACGGTCTCACGGGAGCGGCCGCACTCCACCGGTGTCGAGTCCGCGACCCACACGTCGTCGCTCCACAGCGTGGTGTCGACCGCCAGCGTGCGGGTGACGCACCGGATGAGCTCGGCGGCCTTGCGCAACCGCTTGTTGTAGCCGGGCTGCTGGGGCAGGCAGGGGAACAGGTGCCGCAGGTGAGCACGGGCGTGTCGCAGCCACGGGCCTCGGAGGTGAAGCCGAGCATTGCCTGCATCATCGCCAAGGTGACCAGCTCGGCATCGCTGAGCTGCGGCGCGATGCCCACGGCCGGCCGCCAGGGGGCGAGCTGCGGTGAGTCCTTCAGCAGATTGTCGGTCGTGACGTAAAGGGTGGTCGCGAGGGAGTCCGGCTCTGTCTTCACACACCGACGTTGGACTCCCTCGTCGCATGCGCGCAGACGATGTCCCGAAATCGATCACCTATGTGGTCGTGCGTCTGCGGGCCAGTTCCCTGCCCTCCTCGATCAGCGCGTCAGCGACCAGCAGTCGCGGCAGTAGGTCCGGTTCGAGTGTCATCGCGCGGAAGACAAGCGCGACGGTCACGTCGTGGTCGGGCCGGTACGCGATTTCGACGGGGTCGGAAACCCGGATGTCTCCCGGCTCGATCACGCGCAGATACGCTCCCGGCACCGCGGCCTGGGTAAACCGCTTGATCCAGCCCTCTCGCTGCAGCCAGCCCTGGAACGTCGCGCATGGGATCCGCGCGCACGACACCTCCAGGACCACGTCTGGCCCGATGCGCCAACGTTCACCGATCAGGGCGCCGTTGACGTCGACGCCGAGGGTCGTGAGATTCTCCCCGAAGACGCCGTTGGCAAGCGGCCTGCCCAGCTCGGCCTCCCACCCGTCGAGATCCTCGCGGGCATAGGCGTAGACGGCCTGGTCGGAACCGCCGTGGTGCTTCACGTCGTAGACGCGGTCGCCTACGAGACCGACCTCGCCGGTGCCCTTGGGCCCGGGCGCGATGACGGCAACCGGGCCGTCAACAGGCCGCTTGTCGATGCCCGTCGCGCTGAGGCCCTTCCACGGGTTGGGTCGGGGCTTGCCGACATTGACGGAGAGCAGCTTCATGCGCGCGACAGTACGATCCTCTGCACGCCAGGGCGACTCATTTCCCCGCCAACCCCTTGGAACCGATCATCTAGGCCGTCTTCTTCGTTCCGCTGAGCAGCGGCCGGTCCTCAAGTCGGCCTTCCCGGCAGCGCGTTCCCGGTCGACCCGGGAGGGCTAACGCGCCTCCGGCTCGCGATGCCGGGCCCACGCCGCGGCGCGCAGATCAGCGTCGAGCAGGATGTCCGCCGCGGTGCAGGCGAGCGCCCGGGTGGCGGCGGTCAGGACCGCGCGGGCCCGGTCCGAGGCCGCCGCGCGGGCGAATTCGGGGGTGTGGTCGGATCCGCCGGCGTCCATGACGGCGACGAAGGGGTGGATGGCGGGCACCCGTGCGCTGACGTTCCCGATGTCCGAGGAGCCGAGGTGGACACCGGGGACGGGCGGGGTGAGGGTGATGCCCGCGCGGGCGAGATGCCCGGCGAACCGCTCGGAGAGGGTGTCGCTGTCGCGGAAGTGCTCGTAGCGGACGGTGGCCTGTTCGATCTCGGCGCGGGTCCCGGTGGCACGGGCGACGCCCTCGGCGCAGGTGCGCAGCCGCCCCACCAGATCGTCCAGCTCGGCGGTGGTGGCGGCGCGCAGGCCGAACCGGCCCTCGGCGTACTCCGGGACGATGTTGGTGGCCGTGCCGCCCTGGGTGATGATCCCCTGGATGTGGGACGCCTGCGGGAGCCGTCGGCCGAGGCCGTGCAGCACGTTGAACAGCTCGATCAGCGCGGCGAGCGCGTCGATGCCCTCCGTCGGGTCGCCCGTGGGGTGGGCGGCGCGCCCGTGGAAGCCGATCCGGTACTGCACCTGGGCGGTCAGCGGGGCCCGCGCCCAGTCGTGCACACCGGGATGGAACATCAACGCGGCGTCCACGTCGTCGAACACGCCGGCCTCCGTCTCCAGGACCTTCCCGCCGCCGCCCTCCTCGGCCGGGGTGCCCACCGCCAGCACGGAGCCGGGTGCCGCGCCGAGCACCGTACGGACCGCGAGAGCCGCGCCCAGGCCCGCGGCGGCGATCAGATTGTGCCCGCAGGCATGCCCGAGTCCGGGCAGGGCGTCGTACTCCAGCAGCAGCGCCACCGCCGGCCGGCCGTCGCCCGAGCACGCGGTGAACGCGGTCGGCAGTCCCGCCACCCCGCGCTCGACGGCGAAACCGTCCCGTTCGAGTACGCCCGTGAGCAGGGCTGCCGCCCGGTGCTCGGCGAAGGCGTACTCGGGGTCGGCGTGCAGGCGCAGGGCGACGTCCCACAGTTCGTCGGCCCGCCGGGCGACCTCGGTGGTCAGGGTGGTGTGGACGTCGTCGAGCGTGTGGGCCACGCGGTCTCCCTCGGGCGGCGGCGGCGGTCGTGCGTGCCCCGGCCGGGTTCCACCGGGCGCCGCCTCGACACCCGGGAGGTCCGGACGGCCATGTGGGGCCGCCCGGACCGCGGCGAGGCTCACTGATCGCGGAGTGTGAGGTCCTGCGGAGTTTCGCTCGGCGTGACGGTGCAACACGGTCGGTACGGCTGTCCGACGCGGCCGGACCGGTGCGGCCGGTGTCCGTGCGACGCCCCGCGACCGGTGTTCTGCCCAGCCATGATCCGGGAGGAACGATGGACCACTCGCGCGCCCCTGTACTGGAGGCCCTTCAGGAGTTCCGGCGCCGGGAAGACGTGGCGTACGGTCCGCCGGGCCACAAGCAGGGCCGGGGCGCGGACCCGCGGGTGGTGGACATCGTCGGAATGGACGTCTTCCGCTCCGATGTGCTCACCCTGAACGGGCTCGACGACCGCCGTCAGTCCCAGGGGGTGCTCAGCCAGGCGCAGGAGCTGATGGCCGACGCGGTCGGTGCCACGGAGGCGTTCTTCTCGACGTGCGGCAGCTCGCTGTCGGTGAAGACGGCGATGCTGGCGGTGGCCGGGCCCGGTGAGAAGATGCTGCTGTCGCGCAACGCGCACAAGTCCGTGGTGGCGGCCGTCGTCGTCAACGGCGTGGAGCCGATCTGGGTGCCCCCGAAGTTCGACGCCGAACGGCACCTGGCCCATCCGCCCGAGCCCGACGACGTGCGCGACCGGCTGCGGGAGCACCCGGACGCCAAGGGCATGCTGCTGATCACCCCGACCGACTGGGGCACCTGCGCCGACGTGGGCGGTGTGGCCCGGGCCTGCCACGAGTTCGACGTACCGCTGATCGTGGACGAGGCGTGGGGCGCCCATCTGCCGTTCCACCCCGACCTGCCGGCCTGGGGGATGGACGCCGAGGCCGACCTGGTGGTGACCAGCGTGCACAAGATGGGCGGGACGATCGAGCAGAGCTCGGTCTTCCACCTCCAGTACGACCGGGTCGCCTCGGAAGTACTCAAGCAGCGGGAGGACCTGCTGGGCACCACGAGCGCCTCGGCCTTGGTGTACGCCACCCTGGACGGCTGGCGGCGCCAGATGGTGGAGCACGGGCACGAGCTGCTGGGCACCGCGCTCACCCGGGCGCGGCGCATCCGGGCGGCGGCCGACGAGCTGCCGGGACTGCGGGTCATGGGCCGCGAGGTGGTGGACGAAGGGCTCGCCGCCGACCTCGACCCGCTGAAGATCGTCATCGATGTGCGGGAGCTGGGCATCAGCGGGATGCAGGCGGCCGAGTGGCTGCGCACGCACCGCCATGTCGACGTCGGCGGATCCGACACCTGCCGGATCAGCGCCTCGATCACCTACGCCGACGACGACACCACGGAGCAGATCCTGCTGGACGCCCTGCGGGCGCTGGTGGAGAAGGCCGAGTCGATCGAGCGACAGCCGTGGGTGCACCTGCCGGAGCCGCCGGTACTCGAACTGGAACAGGCGATGCTGCCGCGTGACGCCTTCTTCGCGCCGGTCGAGCATGTGCCCGTGGAGCGGGCCGCGGGACGGATCAGCGCGGAAATGGTCAGCCCGTACCCGCCGGGGGTACCCGTCATCGCGCCGGGAGAGGTCATCACCGCGGAGGTGCTGGACTATCTGCGCAGCGGTGTGGAGCACGGGGTCCTCATCCCCGACGCGGCGGATTCCTCGGTGCGGACGCTGCGGGTGGTGGCCCGCCCGTGAACCGGTCGTGTCATCACAAGGGGCGTCCCGGGTACTTGGTACCCGCTGTCGCGCACCCGGGTGCGCCTGTCACGTACTCGGTTCCGGCTGTCACGCGCGGCGAAAGGGAGTGGTCATGACGCAGCACGGTGACGACCTGGCATCCGCCGGGCGAGCGCCGGCCGGCGAGACACAGCCGGCCACGGCGGTGAGCGACCTGGTGCCCGAGGTACCCGGGACGCAGGAGCCGCCCCCGGACCTGACGCCGGATCTGCCCCGGGACCGGACGCAGGCGATCCTGGAGGCGACCAAGCAGGTGGGGACCCTGCTGAAGCGGAACGGGCACCGGTTCGCGCTGGCCGGCAGCGTCGCCGCGTACACGCACGGAGCGGGCACGAACCTCCAGCACGACGCCGACTTCTGCGTCCGCCCGGAGGACGCGGAGACGGTCGCGGCCACCCTGCGCCAGGGCGGGCTGGAGGTGCGGACGCCGCCGGAGGACTGGCTGCTGAAGACGGAGTGCTTCGGGCAGTCCGTCGACATCATCTTCCGGCTGGCGCACCGGCCCGTCACCACGGAGATGCTCGACCGGGCCGAGGAGATGCCGGTGCAGTCGGTGCTGATGCCGGTGCTCTCCGCCACGGACCTGGTGGCGAGCCTGGTCTCCGCGTTCACGGAGCACTACTGCGACTTCGGCGCGGTCCTGCCCGTGGCCCGGGCGCTGCGGGAGAAGGTCGACTGGGAGGAGGTACGGCGCGAGTGCGGCGAGGACCCGATGCCCGCCGCCTTCCTCTTCCTCCTCGAACGTCTGAACGTGATCGCTCCGTGGAAGGAGCAGCCGTGAACAACCTGGACTACCGCGTCGCCCACCTGCGCGAGCGCCTCGCGGGCGGGCCGCTGGCCGAGCTGGGCGTGCAGGTCGCGGTGCACGGGGACTCGGTGCTGGTGACCGGCACCGTGCCGTCCGCGCACTGCCGCGACGAGATCGGGCGGATCGTGGGCGAGACACTGACCGGGCTCACGGTGCGCTGCGACCTGGTGGTCGCCGAGGCGTCGTCCCCCGACCAGGCGGAGGAGCTGGCATGATCCGCATCGCAGCCGTCGGAGACATCCACATGGGGCCCGACAGCCAGGGAGTGCTGCGGCCCGCGTTCGAGACCCTGCCCGACTGCGCCGACGTCCTGCTCCTGGCGGGCGACCTGACCCGGCACGGCACTCCCGAGGAGGCCCGGGTGGTGGCGCGGGAGGTCAAGGACCTGGGCGTGCCGGTGGTGGCGGTCCTGGGCAATCACGACCACCACGACGAACGGCCCGATGAGGTCACGGCGATCCTCCAGGACGGCGGTGTCCAGGTGCTGGAGGGTCAGGAGACGATGCTGGACTGCGCGCGGGGCCGCGTCGGAGTGGCCGGCACCAAGGGGTTCTGCGGCGGCTTCGCGGGCCGCAACGCCGGCGAGTTCGGCGAGCCGCTGATGAAGGAGTTCGTTCGCTACACACGTCGCTGCGCCGATGGCTTGCGTACGGCGCTGGAGCGGCTCGGCGAGCAGGGCTGCGACGCACGGATCGCGCTCACCCACTTCTCCCCCGTGCCGGACACGCTGGCGGGCGAGCCGCTGGAGATCTACCCGTTCCTCGGCAGCTACCTGCTGGCCGAGGCGATCGACACCGCCGGAGCCGATCTCGCGGTCCACGGGCACGCCCACGCCGGCACGGAGCACGGCATGACCAGCGGTGGCGTCCGGGTGCGCAACGTCGCCCAGCCGGTCATCGGACGGGCCTTCCACGTCTACCACCTCCAGGTGCCCGAGCGGGTGCCGGCCGGCGCCGAAGCGGAGCCGGCCGGCTGACCCCGGCACGGCCCGCCCCACGCCACGGTGGACGACGGGCCGGCGGGCCGGCGGGCCGGCGGGCACCCGGAGGGGACAGCCTGTCTCACAGGAGAGCCTGTCGCGTCGAGGGCGGGCCGTTCGTGCCGGGTGCGGCTGGGTCTCTCGGCCACCTCGGCGTACTCGCTCGCCGGACGTCGGGTGCGCCCAGGTCGAGCACCCACTCGCCGGGCCCGAACGCCCTGGGCGCCACCGCCTCGTCGCGGCGCCGGACCGACCAGCATCCGGGCACCGGCTCCCCCGGGTACTCCTCGTCACCGAGACCCGACAGCCGCGCTTCGGCCCTCTCCCTGGCCTGGTCGAACCGGTCGAGCAGGGAACCCGGTCGATCGGTCCGCGTGCCATCGGTCCTCATGTCAGTTGCCCCAGCGGCCCGCGTCGGCGTTGATCTCCATCCTCGTCGTGTGCGGCGGCGTGGATCTTTCTCGCAGCAGCTCCGCCGCGATGGTGAAGTGGGGGGCCTTCTCCGGGCGGCGGCGGGCCTGGGCCACGATCTCGTCGGTGAGAGTGGTGGCCATGGACAGCCGCGGGTAGGCGGCGTGGATCCGGGCGCCGGTCGCGTCGTCGACGCATTCCGTGCCCAGTCCGAAGTCCATGCCGGTTCCCTTGTGCACCAACGCGCACAGCGGGCCGCGGCGTTCGGCGATCCCCGGCGAGGTGTGCAGCGCGATGGCTTCCCACACGGCGTCGACGTCCGGTGCCGGCAGGCCCTGCGCGGTGAGGAACTCGGCGGCCGTGTCCGCCCCGTCCACCTCGAACCGCTGGTGGCGGTCGCCCGCCTCGGTCAGTCCGATGTCGTGCAGGACGCAGGCCAGGAACAGCAGGCCGGGGTCGTAGTCCCGGCCGGGGGCGGCGCCTTCGTGGTCGGCGCGCAGGCGGGCGAACAGCCAGGCCCGGATGCTGTGGTTGGCGGTCGCCGTGGATTCCGTCTCGCGCACCAGCGCCAGCGCACGGCGGGCGATCGGGGTGTCGGGGAACGAAGGGAGGCCGCTGATGGTCTGGGTGGTCATGGCTTCATCCTCGGTGGGCACCGCGGGCGGCGACAGTGGCAGGATTGCCGCTGTGCGAGAGGAAACTGCCTGTGAGTCGACGGACGTCGGTGCCGGTGTCCGCGGGGGCCCGAGACACCGGGTGGCAGTGCTGGTGCTGGACGGTGTCCTGCCTCTGGACCTGGGCATTCCGGCCCAGGTCTTCACCGCCGTGCCGGACGGTCCGTACGAGATGACGCTGTGCGGACGGTCGGCGGGCCCGGTGCCGACGGCCGCCGGATTCGACGTGACGGTGACCTCGGGCCTCGAAGCGCTGCTCAGCGCGGACACCGTCGTCGTACCGGGTTACATGCCGCACGAACGCCCGCTGCCCACCGTCGTCCTCGACGCGCTGGCCGGCGCCCACCGCCGCGGCCGTCGGCTGGTGTCCGTCTGCACCGGTGCCTTCGCGCTGGCCGCCGCAGGCGTGCTGGACGGCTGCACCGCCACCACCCACTGGCTCTACGCCGACGACCTGGCCGTGCGTCACCCGCGCGTGCGGGTGGACCCGAAGGTGCTGTACGTCGACGAGGGGCGGGTGCTCACCTCGGCCGGTGTCGCGGCCGGCATCGACCTCTGTCTTCACCTGGTCCGGCGTGATCTGGGGGCGGCGACCGCCAACGAGGTGGCACGCACACTGGTCGCGGCGCCCCATCGTGACGGCGGTCAGGCCCAGTTCATCAAGTACCCGCTGGCCACCGCCGCGGACGCGACCACGCTCGCGGCCACCCGCACGTGGGCACTCGACCGCCTGCACGAGCCGCTGACCGTCCGCCGGCTCGCCGCGCACGCGCACATGGCGCCCCGCACGTTCGCCCGCCGCTTCGTGGCCGAGACCGGGACCACGCCGTTGCGGTGGCTCCTCGCGGCCCGGCTCGACCGGGCCCGGGAACTGCTGGAGAGTACGTGCCTCACCGTCGACCAAGTCGCCGAGCGGTGCGGTCTGGGCAGCCCCTCCAACCTGAGACTGCACTTCCGGCGAGTGCTGGGCACTTCACCCACCGCCTACCGCGCGGCGTTCGGGTCCCCCGGCCCCGGGGGCGACCCGGCCGGCCGGAGTCGCTGCCCGGCCGGGAGCGGTCTGGCGTCGCCGCATGGCCGATGATGGGGCGATGAGCACGCACACGCCCTTGCCCTCGGACGACGAGGAACCCGCTGAGCACCGGCGTTTCGCCCGCTACCTGCAGGCGCTGGAGGCCGTCGCCGAGGCGGACGAGGCCGGTCTGGTGGCGGCCGTGCTCGGGGACGAGGACGCCACGATGGCCGACAGCGCGGTGAGCCGTCATCTCGACCGCCGGGCCGCCGCCCTGCTCGACGGCCCCGCGTTCGGCGAGTGGACCGGGACCATGGCCGAAGTGGTCGCCGGGCGCGCCTTCCTCACACGCCGGCTGCTCGAGTGGAACCTGCTCCACTCGATCGCCCGAGGCGGATCCTGGGCCGCCGGCGAACTCACCGAGGCGTCCGACTGGTGCCAGCGCACGGCCGTGACCACATCGGTCATCTCCGATCCGGAAGCCCTCCGGCTGCTGGCTCGACACGGACGGACCCGCCGGGTCCGCGTCGCCGCGGGCCGCCGGCTGCGGGAGGCGGAGGCGGCGAGCTGAGCGGGACCACGAAGGACAGCAGTCGTCCGGGCCCCGTTTATGATCATGACTGTGGATTCCGTCGCTCTTGTTCTCATCGCCCTGATCGTCTTCGTGTCCGTCATCGGCCACGAGGCCCGCTTCTCCCGGCTCGACAAACGCCTCACGCGCATCGAGCGCAAGCTGGATCTCCTGCTCGGCCATCTGGACGTCCCGGTGGAGGACCCCGGCATGGACGAGGTGGCGGCACTCGCCCGTGACGGCAAGCCGATCGAGGCGATGAAGGCGTACCGGCGAGTCACCGGTGCCGGGCTGAAGGAGGCGAAGGACGCCGTGGACCGGCTGCAGGAGCGGCGGTGAGCAGCGCGGTCAGCCACTGACGGCGGGATTCCTTGGCCCGGCGGGAGAGGCGGGCCTCGGGAACGAACTCGTCGGAGCCGTGGAAGCCGCCGGGCCACACGTGCAGCTCGCACTGGATCCCGGACTGCCACAAGCGGCCGGCGTAGGCGACGGTCTCGTCGCGGAAGGTCTCCGCGGAGCCGACGTCGAGGTACGCCGCAGGCAGGCCCGAGAGGTCGAGGGCGCGTGCCGGGGCGGCGTGCTCGGGGACGCCCGGGGTTCCCGCGGCACCGTCGAGGAAGGCGTTCCAGGCGGTGGCGTTGGAGGCCCGGTCCCACATGCCCAGCCCCGCCATCTGCCGGCCGGAGACCGTGTCGTCGCGGTCGTCGAGCATCGGGGACAGCAGCATCTGGGCCGCCAGGCCGGGGCCGCCTCGGTCGCGTGCCAGCAGCGCCAGGCCCGCCGCGAGCCCGCCGCCGGCGCTGGTTCCCACCGTGATGATCAGGTCCGGGTCCGCACCCAGCTCCGCGGCGTGCCGCGCCGACCACACCAGGCCCGCGTAGCAGTCCTCCAGCGGTGCCGGGTGCGGGTGTTCGGGGGCGAGCCGGTACTCCACCGACACCGTCACCGCCCGCAGGGTCCGGGTCCAGTCCAGGACATCGGACATGAGGTGCCGCCGGCTGCCCGCGATCATGCCGCCGCCGTGCATGAAGTAGAGCAGGGGCAGCCGCGAGCCTGCGGGGGCGTCGGCGGGACGGCAGATGAGCACGGTGACATCCGGGGCGCCGGGCGGCCCGGTGACCGCGCGTTCCTCCCAGACGACCTCGCCACCGCAGCCCAGGGCCTCGTCGTCGAGCGCGCCGGCCCCCACCGCGGCGCGGACCGCGGGGATGGCCTGCGGAGTGAGCGGGGGCTGCTCGCCCGAGGCCTCCAGGGTGGCGGCCAGTTCGGGATCGAAGGGAACGGGCGGCAGGTCCGCGGCAGGGGCGGCGGGAGCCTGCGTGGCAATGTCTCGTGTCGTCCGACTCGTCATGTGTGGGGTTCCTTCCGGAGGGCCGTGCAGGTGCGAGTGCCCACGAGAGGGCTCACGGTTGCCTCCGTCCGGCCGGACCGTCCCGCGCCGCGGGCCGACGTCATCGGCGTCCGGCAGGCTCGTGCACGGCGATGATGACGTCGGTACAGGTCGTCGTGGTGTCGGTCAGCCGGAAGGCGGTCGGATGCGAGCCGGACTCCGTGAACAACCGGCGGCCCAAGCCGTGCGCGTGCCCATCGCCTCCTGCGTCGTGGGATCCTGGCGCCGCTCGCCCAGCCGCCGTGCGTGAAGCCCTCCCGGCGTCTCGGTCATGAAGCGTGCGGGCGGCTTTCACCGGGCTGGGCGCCCTCGTCCGGCGGCGTGCTCTTCCGTGGCCGTACGCGGTCGCCACGGTGGGTGGGCGCGGTATCGACGGCGGCGGCCAGCCGCTGGGCCAACTCGGCCGTCCGCCCCGCGTCCAGAGTCTTCACCTGGACGGCGCTGACGGTGATCCCCGCCCCGTCCGGCCGGGTGATGGTGACGGTCTGGTTCCCCCGCCGGCTCTGCGCCCATGCCACCACGACGCCGGCGAACACCGCGGCGACTCTGCCCGGCTCCAGCATCGCGACCAGCGCGTCGGTCACCGCGCCCGTGGCACCCGGCGGCGGAGCACCGTCCGCGGCCCGGATCCGGCCGCGCAGTTCCGGCTCGGCGATCAGCCAACGGCGCAGGTCGCGATCGCTTTCACCCGCTCCCGCGTCATCGCCGCGGACTGTGACGAGGATGCGCATGACACCTCAAGGTAGCGGAGCGCCCGGGGTGATGGACCGCGAGGATCGGCCGTTTCACGGAGGCCGGGCAGTGGTGCGGCGCGGCGGCCGGGGGCCGCCGCGCCAGGACGTGCGGAAGTGCGGACGCCCGGGAGCGTGGGCGTCCGGGAGTGCGGAGTACGCCGGGTGGGACCGCCGTCGGCTGCCGGTCAGGGGGCCACGGCGCGGCCGGTCTCCGGGGAGATCCGTCCGGAGCACAGCCCCTTGGCCGCCAGCGTCTGCGCGATGCGCGGAACGGCCGCGCGGGTGTTCGCCGACCACTCGTGCATGAGGATGATCTGGCCGTTGGTGAGCCGGGCGGCGGCCTGCACGATGGCGTCGGTGCTCGCACCGTTCCAGTCCTGGGAGTCGACGTCCCAGATGACCTGGGTCAGGCCGTACTTGGCCGCGACCGACCGCACGGTCGTGCTGGTCTCACCGTACGGCGGGCGGAACAGCCTGGGTGTGCCGCCGCCCGCGTTGGCGATGACCTGCTGGGTCCGGGCGATCTCGGAGTCGATCTGGGACTGGCTCAGCTGGGTCAGGTGCGGGTGGGTGTAGCTGTGGTTGCCGATCCACATCCCGGCGTCGGCCTGGGCCCGGACCTGGGACGGGTAGGCGGCGGCGTACTGGCCCTGGTTGAACATCGTGGCCCGCAGCCCGTTCTGCCGGAGGGCGGTGAGCAGGGCCGGTGTGTGCGCGCTGGACGGGCCGTCGTCGAAGGTGAGCCCGACGTACCCGTTGCAGACGGCGGCCTGCGCGGGGGCGGCTTCGGTGGTGAGGGTGAGGGTGCTCGCCACGGCCGTCGCGGCGATGGCCACTCTCACGGCCGGGGAGCGTCGTGTGCTGGGCATGCGGGGTGGGTCCTCCTCGTCTGCGGGTGTGACCGCGGTGGGGGTGCGTCGAGGGCCGGATGGCTGCCGGTCCGGGTGCTGCCGGACGTTCAGCCGCTCACGGTGATGCTGGAGTTCCCGCTGCTCTGGTATCCCTCGGTGGCGAGGATCATGTAGTAGCTGAAGCTGCCCAGCCGCATGCCCGCGCGGGCCCACGCGTCGAAGTGGTTGCCGGTGGTGATGGTCCCGCCTGTCCGCTTCGACTGCCGGACGCTCCAGTACTGGTTGAAGGTCTTGGTGCCTTCCACGGAGGGGGCGTTGTACCGCGTCGTCTGATAGATGTCGTAGGTGCCGCCGTCGCTGGTGACGGTGCCCTTGTACGTCCCGGTGGGCCGGTAGGTGCCCCAGTTGTCGACGATGTAGTACTCGACGAGCGGGTTCGAGGTCCAGCCGTAGAGCGTCAGGTAGCCGTTGCCGGACGGGGCGAAGCTGCCCGAGTAGCGCACGGTCCTGCGTCCGCCGTTGCTCCAGCCTTTGCCGCCGACCCAGTTCCCGCAATTGGTCCAGTTGGTGCGGTAACTGCCGCCCGCCGCGAGGGTCATCGAGACGGATCCGCCGCCGTCGGTCCAGAACGAGTAGTAGAAGCCGTTGTGGGTGCCGGTCTGGTTGGTGGTGATGACCGTGTCCGCGTGAGCGGTGGTGGGCACGAGCAGGCCGGACGCGGACGCGGCCAGCGTCAGGGCGCCGGCACGGCCGATGAAGCCCCTGCGACTCATCGAGGGGGCTGGGGCGTTCTCCATGCTTCCTCCAGGTGAGGGCTCGTGACAGGCCGACCGGCGGGCCGCGCCCGCGGCGCTGGACGCGCCTGGGCGTGGGCGTGGGCGGGCGGCCATGGCGAGATGAGGGATGTCCGCGCCGCGCGGCGCGGTGGAGCCGCCTCCGCTGAACGGGAGGCTCGATCGCTGGAGAGTATGTGCCCGGCTCGGGACGGTGGTCAATGACTCTGTTTCCGAAAGTCCTCCGAAAGTTCGGTGGCGATCAACCAGTTGGTCGCTCGAAAGGTTTCGCTCACTCGCCAGGCGACGCGAATTGGCGAGGCTGATCCGGGAAGAGAGTCAGTTGTGGTGACGCAAGACTCGCGCAGCACAGCGAAACATTCGGAGAGCCCGCCCGACGGCTGATTGACCCCGGCGGCCGGTGGCGGCCGGTGCGGGATCCGCCGGCGAGCCGGTTTCGTCAGTGCTGATGTGGCGGACCGCGCGGACATCGGAGCGGCGCTCGTCGTCGGGTGCAGCTCACAGCAGGTCGCCGGTGGCCATGGGGGGCCGTGAGCGGAAGGTGCGGCGGTAGGTGTCCGGAGGGACACCCACCGTGCGGTTGAAGTGACGGCGCAGCGTGGTGGCGGTGCCCATGCCGGTGGCGGACGCGATGGACTCGACGCTGTCGTCCGTGGTCTCCAGCAGCTCCTGGGCGTGGCGGACGCGCTGCGTGAGGAGCCATCGCAGCGGGGTGGTGCCGGTCACGGCCCTGAAGTGACGGCCCAGGTTGCGGGAGCTCATCCGGGCCTGACGGGCCAGGTCCTCCACGGTCAGGGGCTGGTCGAGGCGTTCCATCACCCAGGGGAACAGCGCGGAGAGCGGGTGGTTGCCGGGTGCGGGCACGGGGGTGGTGACGAACTGGGCCTGGCCGCCGTCGCGGTGCGGCGGCACGACCAGACGGCGGGCGAGAGCGTTGGCGACCGCCGAACCGTGGTCGAGTCGGACGAGATGCAGACACAGATCCATCGCGGCGGCTTTGCCTGCGGAGGTGAGCACGCTGCCGTTGTCCACGTAGAGGACGTCCGGGTCCACCCGCACCCGGGGATGGCGGGCGGCCAGGGCCTCGGTGTGCGCCCAGTGCGTCGTCGCGCGCAGCCCGTCCAGCAGCCCGGCGGCGGCCAGCACGAACGCGCCCGTGCACAGGGAGGCCACCCGGGCGCCCGCCGCGTGGGCGGCGCGCACCGCGTCGACCAGGCCTGCGGGCGGGGCCTCGTCGACATCGGCCCAGCCGGGGACGATCACGGTGTCGGCGCGTACGAGGTGGTCGAGGCCGTGGTCGGGCTCCAGCCGAAACCGGCCGACCCGCACGGCGGCCGGCCCGCAGACGGCGAACCCGTACCAGGGATCGGCCCCTCCCACCGGGGCACCGCCGAACACCTCGTGGGCCAGGGACAGTTCGAAGTGCAGCATCCCGTCGGTGACGGCCATCGCGACAGTTCTCACGTCCGGAATTGTACGGGTCATGGCGTTCCGGACACTCGTGGTGGATGCCGTTCCTCGTGAGGATGTTTACGACAGACGGCAGCGGATCCTGCCGATCGTTCGAGCAAGGAGAGAACCATGGGTTCGGGGCACACGGTCGTGGTGTTCGGCGCGTACGGGCACACCGGGCGCTTCATCGTGCGACAGCTGCGGGAACGGGGTTTCGTTCCGGTTCTCTCCGGACGCGACGCCGGCAAGCTGAGGGAACTGGCGCGGTCCGAGCCCGGTTCGGACCCGCGCCCGGCGTCCGTCGACGATCCGGCCTCGCTCGACCGCGCGCTGGCGGGCGCCGCGGCCGTGGTCAACTGCGCCGGACCCTTCGCCGCGACGGCCGGCCCCGTGATCGAGGCGGCGCTGCGCGCCGGGATCCCGTACGTCGACGTGGCGGCCGAACTGGAGGCGATCGTCGACACGTTCACCCACTTCACGGACCGCGCCCGCGCCGCGCAGGCGGTGGTGGTCCCCGCCATGGCCTTCTACGGCGGCCTCGGCGACCTGCTCGTCACCGCGGCGATGGGCGACTGGACGGAGGCCGACGAGGTGCACATCGCGTACGCGCTGAGCAGTTGGCACCCCACCGCGGGGACGCGTGCCTCGGGCGCGGTGTCCCGGCAGCGGCGGGGCGGCCGGCGCCTGCGCTACACGAACGGGCAGCTGGAGTACCGCCAGGACGCGCCTCCCACCCTGCGGTGGCCGTTCCCGGAACCGATGGGCGCGCGGACCGTCATCGGGGAGTTCACCATGGCCGACGTCATCACCGTTCCCCGGCACCTGTCCGTTCCGGACGTGCGCTCCTACATGACGGTCGAGGCGGCCAGGGAGGTGTCGGCCCCGGACACCCCGTCGCCGTCCGCGGCCGACGACCACGGGCGGTCCGACCAGACCTTCCTCGTCGACGTCCTCGTCCGCTCCGGCGGCGCCGAACGACGCGCCGTCGCCACCGGCCGGGACATCTACGCCGTCACCGCGCCGCTGGTGGTGGAAGCGGTGGACCGCATCCTCTGCGGACGCACCAGGACCGTCGGGGTCGCCGCGGCCGGTGCGGTGTTCGACGCCCCGGACTTCCTGCGGGCACTGTCCGCGCACGTCTCGTTCGACCTGCTGCCGACCCGTCAGCAGGCGGGGGCCGCGGGCCGATGACGGAGCCCCTCCCCCCTTCCGGGCGTAGGGTGATCACTTTCCGATCCACTCTGGCCACGACCACCTGGAGGGTCACCATGTACGCGATACCCCTCGGCGACGACGGTGCCGAACTGCGCCCCCTCGAACCGTGGCGGGCCGAGGAGTTCCTGGCGCACGTGGACCGGGGACGGGAGTTCATCGGGCGGTTCATCGCGCTGCCGGACGCGGCCAAGGACCTCCCGTCGGCCCGTTCCTTCCTCCAGTCGTACGCGGAGAAGGCGGCGGCCGACACCGGGCGGATCTTCGGCATCTGGACGGACGGCACGCTGGTCGGCGGAGTCCTCTTCCGCACCATGGACGTCGTGCGGGGCACCGCCGAGGCGGGCTGCTGGCTGGAACCGTCCGCGGTGGGCCGGGGGCTGGTGACCCGGGCCGCCCGCACGATCATCGACTGGGCGGTCGAGGAGCGGGGCATCCACCGGGTCGAATGGCAGGTCGCCTCGGCGAACGACGCCAGCATCGCCGTGGCCCGGCGGCTCGGGATGACGCGGGAGGGTGTCCTGCGGCAGAGCTTCCCGTACCGGGGGCAGCGGCACGACATCGAGATCTGGGCGGTCCTCGCGCCGGAGTGGCGAGCGTCGAAGCAGACGTCCTGACGGGTCCAGCCACGCCGGGTCAGGCGCGGCCCCCGTGCGCCCGCTCCCTGGGCGCGGTCATCGCCCAGCGGATGCCGGCGGTCACCGCCGAGCCGAGCGGGCGTACCCACAGGTCCTCGGCGACCGGCAGCCGGGGCAGCCACAGCTCCCGGGCGGCCCAGGGCGGCAGGAGGGAGACGGCGGACGCGGCGACGGCCCCGTAGGGCATCCGGGCGATGAGCGGGACGGGCGGGCGCAGCAGCAGATACCGTGCCGTACCGCGTGCCTCGGGTGTCGCCCGCAGCTCGCCGCGGTAGGCGGCCAGCCGTTCGGCGAGCTGGGCGCGGTCGGCCGGCGGGTCGGGTACGCCGAGCGCGGCGGCGATGCGGGCCATGTCGGCGACGTACGCGTCGCAGTCGGCGTCGTTCAGCGGACGGGCGCCGTAGCGCTGGTGGGCGCGGAGGAAGCTGTCGACCTCCGCGATGTGCACCCAGCAGAGCAGGTGCGGATCCGAGGCGGTGTAGGCGAGGCCGTCGGCGGTGGTGCCGCGCACCCGCTCGTGGACGGCCCGGACCCGGTCGCAGGCCTCCTGGGCGCTGTCGGCGGGGCCGTAGGTGGTGACGGCGAGGAAGGTGCTGGTCCGCTGGAGCCGCCCCCAGGGGTCGCCGCGGAAACCCGAGTGCGCGGCCACGGCGGCCATGGCCAGCGGGTGCAGCGACTGGAGCAGCAGGGCGGACAGGCCCCCTATGAACATCGAGGCGTCGCCGTGCACCTGGCGGATGGGCCGGTCGGGGCCGAACCAGCGGGGGCCGGGTGTGCCGTGGATGCGGGCCCGGTTCCGGGCGCCCTCCGGCCCGGCGACCCGGGAGAAGATCGCCTCGCCGACCCGGTCGCGCAGGGGGACGAGGTCCGGGCGGAGTCTCATCGTGCCGCCTCCTCGGGGGGGCCGCCACCGGATGGCGTCCGGTGCTTCCCTGAACATTGTCCAGCATGGAGGAGCCTCGCCCTGGCCCTAGAGTGGAAGGCGAGGGTCCGTCCCGAGTCCTCTCGTACCACCGCACCGGAGCCACTCATGCACCACGCGTCCACCGCCCCGGACGACGACTCCGGAGCCTTGTTCGGGCTCGACGCGCTCGTTCCCGCCTCGGCCGGCGAGGGCCCGTCGTTCCGGGACTCCCCCGCGGCCCGCCGTCTGCTGCCCGTGCGGGAGATCCACGCCGAGCCCGCGGCGGCCGCCTCCCCGCGCGGCCGGCAGATCATCGCCCGGTTCCCCGAGGCCCGCGTGATCACCGTGGACTCGCACTGGCGCATCCCCGGACTGCACGGCAACGAGGGCAACGTCGAGCGCTGGGTCCGCGTCAAGGGAGAGACCCTGGTCCTGGGCGAGAAGAAGACCCTCACCACCCGCCCCAACGGCCGGTCCGCCGACTGGATCGCCCCCGGGCCGTCCAACGGCTGCGCCATGGCCTGCGCCTACTGCTATGTGCCCCGCCGCAAGGGATACGCCAATCCCGTCACCGTCTTCACCAACATCGAGCGGATCATCGCCCACCTCGCCCGGCACGTGGCCCGCCAGGGGCCCAAGGCCGAGCCGAACCAGTGCGACGCCGAGTCCTGGGTGTACGACATCGGCGAAAACGGCGACTGCTCGGTGGATGCCCTGATCTGCGACAACACCGCCGACCTCGTGCGCGCCTTCCGGCAGTGGCCCACCGCCAAGGCGTCGTTCGCCACCAAGTTCGTCAATCCGGACCTGCTCGCCCTGGACCCGCGGGGCCGCACCCGGATCCGCTTCTCGGTGATGCCGGCGGACGACTCCCGGCTGCTGGACGTGCGCACCTCACCCGTCGCCGAGCGCATCCGTGCCGCCGCGGACTTCCTGGACGCCGGGTACGAGGTGCACTTCAACCTCTCTCCCGTGGTCGTCCGCCCCGGCTGGCAGGACGCCTGGACGGAACTGCTGCGGCAGCTCGACGACGTGCTGCCGCAGCGGGTGAAGCGGCAGGCCGCCGCCGAGGTGATCATGCTGACGCACAACCGGGACCTGCACGAGGTCAACCTCGGCTGGCACCCTCGCGCCGAGGACGTCCTGTGGCGACCCGACATCCAGCAGGCCAAGCGCTCCGAGAACGGCGCGCTCAACGTCCGCTACCGCAACGACGTCAAGGCGCGGGCCGTGGAGGAACTCCGCGCCCTGATCGGCCGGTACGCCCCCTGGCTGAACGTCCGCTACGCCTTCTGACCTGGCCGCCGGCCGCCGTTACCGGCCGGCGGGCGCCTGTCGCGGCTCACGGTCCGACGTCGGCCACACATAGGGCAGGTCGTCCGGAACCCCGGGAAACAGAGCGGCGTACACGTCCCGGTCCTTGCGGACGAGGGCCGAGCGGTGGCTCTCGTGGAACGCCTCGTCGCCGAGCCAGGGCGGCAGCTCGCCGGCGGCCGCCAGCTCCTCCTGGTGGCGCACCGCCAGGCCCGGCCGGTACGCGGCCAGCCCCGCGACCAGGGAGGCGGCACAGCTGTCCTGGTGGCCCTGCTCCCGCCAGGCACGGCAGATCTCCAGTCCGTACCGCACGAGCGCCTCCTCGTACCCGGACCACATCCGTACGGCCGGATGCCGGCGCCAGCCATAGCCGGGGACGGTCAGGCCGCGCAGCACCTGAAGCGCCTCGACCCGCTGCTTGCCCAGCCGGCGCCGGTCCAGGAGCAGAGCCGTCTGCCGGAAGTCGGGGTCGGGCAGGAACGTCTGCATCCGTCAACGCCTCCCTTCCGTCAGCCGGGCGGGCGCCCGGGGTCCGTATGCGCGGCGGCCTCATCGGCGTGGCCGCCGGCCCCCAGCGGGCCGGTGGCGCCGAACGCGGGCCCGGCCTCCAGCATCGGCAGATGCCGCCGCGACACCCGCAGCACCACGGGCGGCAGCGCCGCTCGCGTCACCTGGGCCAGACGCAGCCAGGCGGGCACGTACACGGCGGTGCGGCGGCGTTCGACGGCGTGGCCGAGCCGGGCGGCGACCAGTTCCGCCGGGTACACGCGGCGCGCGGGCGGTGGCATGTGGCCGCGCAGCTCCCGCAGGACCGGGTAGTGGTCGGCGTCGCGGATCATGTCGGTGTCCGTCCAGTTCACGTAGGCGATGCCGACGGCCACCCCGTGGTGCGCCTCCTCGGCCCCCAGCGAGTGGGCGAAGGCCTCCACGCCCGCCTTGGAGGCGCAGTAGGCACTCATCATGGGGGCGGCGCCGAAGGAGGCCAGCGAGCCGACCTGGAGGTAGTACCCGGCGGTCTCCCGCAGGTCCGGCAGGAACGTCCGGGCCGTCTGGGCGCTTCCGGTGAGGTTGACGTCGACCACGCGGCGCCAGCGGTCCGGGTCCGAGGTGACGAAGGGGCCGCCCTCCGCGATCCCCGCGTTCGCGACGACGGCCGAGGCGGGTCCCAGCCCGGCCCGTACCCGCCGGGCGGCGCGGCGCAGTTCCGCGCCGTCGGTGATGTCGACCTCGTGGACCACCGCCGGGACCGGCAGCGACCGGGCCACCGCTTCCAGGGCGTCCTGCTCGTGCCCGAGCAGGGCGAGCCGGGCGCCGCGCCCGGCCAGGTCCCGGGCCAGGGCCGCACCCAGCCCACGGGCGGCTCCGGTGACGACGACGGTGCGGTTCACGAGTGGGGCGTACGTCATGGGGGTCGTCTCCCCTCGTCGTGGTGTCCCGGCGGGAGGCCGGGATTCCCGGAGTACCTGCCGCGGGGGCACGAGTGGCGCCGCGTACAGACCCGGGATCGGACCGTCGACGCCGGGCGCGGGCCGGTCGTCGCCGGCGACGCGTCCGGTCCCGGCTGGCCGGGCTTTCCGGAACACCTGCCGCCGCGGCACGGATACGGCCGCGTGGGGGCCCGCACTCGGGCCGTCGGTGCGCGGCGCGGGCCGGTCATCGTCCGCGGCCCGTGCGGTCGCGGCGGGCCAGGATCCGCTGGGCGCGTGCCCGGCCGGGCGGGAGGCGGCGGCGCAGGGCCGCGCGGGCGGCGTTGGCGCCGGGAGCGCCGTGTACGCCGCCGCCCGGATGGGCTCCCGCGGACGCCAGGTACAGCCCGGCGACGGGGGTCTCGGGCCGCCCGGTGCCGGGGAGCGGCCGGAAGACCAGCTGCTGGTGGAGGGAGGTGGTGCCGCCGTTGACGGCGCCGTGGTGCAGGTTGGCGTCGAGCGCCTCCAGCGTCGGCGGGGCGAGGACGCGGCGGGCGCGGATCAGGGAGCGGAAGCCTGGAGCGAACCGTTCCACCTGCCGTTCGACCCGGTCGGCCATGATCTCCTGCTCGTCCGGGCCCCAGGCGCCGGTCAGTCCCTCGCCGCCCGCGTCCGAGGCGGCGTCGAGCGGCACGTGGGTGTAGGCCCACGCCGACTCGGTGCCCTTCGGCGACCGTGCGGGATCGGCGGTCGTCATCTGGCCGAACAGGGCGAAGGGGCGGTCCGGGACCTGCCGCATGGCGATCTGCGCGGCGAACCTGGTCAGCTCGTCCACGCCGTCCGCGAGATGCACGGTGCCGGCCCGCGCCGCCTGCTCGGCCCGCCAGGGCACCGGCCCGTCGAGTGCCCAGTCCACCTTGAAGGTCGCGAAGTCCCACTGGAAGCGCCGCAGGTCCTCCAGCAACTGGCCGGGCAGGTGCTCCGGGCGGAGCAGGGCGCCGTACAGGGCGGGCACGGACACGTCCGCGAGGACCGCCCGCCGGGCTTGGACCGCCTCCCCGCCGGCCGTCCGCACCCCGACGGCCCGCCCGCCGCGGACGACGATCTCCTCGACCCGGTGCCCGCAGCGCAGGGTGCCGCCCAGGGCGAGCAGCCGCCGGGTCAGGGCGGTGGTGAGGGCACCCGCGCCGCCCACCGGGGCGGGGAACCCGTACGTCTGCCCGAGCATGGACAGCAGCCAGCCGAAGCCGCCGCTGCCGGCCGCCTCGGGTGCCAGGTCGGCGTGCAGGGCGTTGCCCGCGAGCAGCAGCCGGCCGCCCGCCCCGCGGAACTCCTCCTCGCCCAGGCGCCGCACCGGCAGCAGCAGACTCCGGGCGAGCCGCAGCCCGCCCGCGGCACGCAGCCGCACGGCGAGGCGGGCACCGGCCCGCACCGGGGGAAAAGGGGTGAACAGGGCGTCCAGCAGTTCCCCGCGGACGCGTTGCCACACGTCGTGCAGCCGGCGCCAGGCGGCACCGTCCCCGGGCGCGAAGGCGTCCAGGGAGGCGGCCGTGACGCCGAGGTCGCGGTCCAGGACGGCGCAGCGGCCGTCGCTCAGCGGGTGGGCCAGCACGTGTGGCGCGTGGCTCCAGCGCAGGCCGTGGTCCTGCAGGCGCAGGCCCGCCAGGACCGGGGAGGCCGCGGCCAGTGGGTAGAAGGAGCTGAACAGGTCGTTGACGAACTCGGGGTCGACACCTCGGTCGTGTCGTACGGCTCCACCGGCCTCGTCCTGCTCCTCCAGGACCGTCACGCTCCAGCCCGCGTCGGCCAGCAGATTCGCCGCGACCAGTCCGTTCGGCCCGGCTCCGACGACCACCGCGTCAGGCATGATCGTCTCCGGGCGGCGCGCCCACCCCCGTCCGCGCCTCCCGCCCTTGTGCGGTCTCCTCTGCCCCGGAGCGGCCCTCGGCCTCGCAGAGCCGGGCGAGACGGGCCAGCATGGCGCGGTGGCGCAGCTGGATCAGCGTCTCCGTGCCCACGTTGTGCAGCAGGCCGCCCGCGCCGCGCAGCGGGTGCTCGTCCACGATGACGAGGCAGTCCTCTCCCCAGGGCCGCAGCTCGATGGCGATTCTGGCGGTGCCCAGCCAGCCGGCCTTCGCCTCCAGCTCCAGGACGGTCCCCTCCTCGCAGCGCCGTACCACTGTCTCGTTGGTCAGCCCGACCGGCCCGATCCGCACCTCGTAGCCGATCGCCGCGTCCACCTGCGGCCATCGGCCTCTGATGGGCCGCGAGGTCGCCGTGCCCACCACCCAGTCCGCGTAGCGGGTCCCGTCGGCGAGAACGGCCCATACCGTTCCCGGGCTGGTCTTGATGAGACAGTGCCGCACCGCCATGGTGTTCTCTCCCCGGCTCGGTTACGCGCGTCCGACATCGCGGAGTGCCCCTCCCCGCCGAGGTGAAACGGGAGCCGGTCGCTCGGCTCCCCTCCGCCGTGCTCGCGCGGGAGTCGGGACGCTCCGGCCCGCCGGGAGCCGGCGGAGGTGCGGCTGAGGGTCATCCTCGGCGATGCCGACCGTTCCCTGCTCGGCGAACGCCGGGCGCGGGCCGGCGGCCGGGTCGTCCTGCTCGCTCTCGGCGAACGCCGCCCGGTGGTCGGCGGCACCGTGGAGTTCTTCACCCCCGTCCCGGCCGAACCGCCGGTGGACACCGTGGTGGTCGTCCGGTCCCGCGCCGGGATCCGGGTCCGCGGCGCGGAGTGTCTCGATGAGGGAACGGACGACCTCGGGGTCGTCCGTGTTCACGGTCACCGGAACACCGTCGACTCCGATGTGCACGGCCGGTGGCGGTGCGGGCCGGCTGGAGCGCCGCCGGCGGAGGTCAGGCGACCGTCAGGACGATCTTGCCGGTGGTGCGGCCCAGCTCGCCGATCCTGTGCGCCTTCGCGGCGTCCTCCAGCGGCAGGACCGTCTCGACCACCGGCTTCAGGGCGCCCCGGTCCACCAGGGCGGCGATCTCGCGCAGGCCCAGGTGGTCCGGCTCGACCAGCACCCACGCGGCCCGGACCCCGTCCCGGGCGGCGGGGACGTCGTCCGGGCCGGGCAGGGTGATCAGCCGGCCACCGGAGCGCAGTACCCGCAGGGAGCGCTCGGCGGTCTCCCCGCCGAGCCCGTCCAGCACCACGTCGACGTCGGACACGGCGTCCTCGAACCGCACGGCGCGGTAGTCGATCACCTCGTCCGCGCCCAGCTCCCGCACCAGGTCGTGCTTGGCGGCGCTGGCCGTGCCGATGACGTGGGCGCCGCGAGCCTTGGCGATCTGCACCGCGAAGTGACCGACCCCGCCGGCCGCCGCGTGCACCAGCACCCGCTCGCCCGGGCGCACGTCCGCCGCGTCCACCAGGGCCTGCCAGGCGGTCAGGGCGGCCAGCGGGAGCGCCGCGGCCTCCACGTGCGTCAGGCCCGCGGGCTTGGGCGCGAAGTGCCGGGCGGGCGCCACCACGTACTCGGCGTATCCGCCCGCCTGGCGCGGGAAGAGAGGCATCCCGAAGACCTCGTCACCGGGACGGAAGATTCCCACGCCGGGCCCGACGGACTCGACCGTGCCGGACACGTCCCAGCCGACCACCGGCACCGCGCCCCACTCGATGAGGGCGCCGCTGGCGCGCGTCTTCCAGTCGACCGGGTTGACCCCGGCCGCGTGTACCCGCACCAGGATCTCGTTCAGTCCCGGCTCCGGCCGTTCGACCTCACGTTCGACAAGGGTCTCGGGTCCGCCCCACTGCTCCACGACCACCGCACGCATGCCGGCTGCCTCGTTTCCGTCTCGATCGGCTCGCCGCCGGGAGGTTCCCGGCGACACGGTCCACGATGCGGTACCCCGGCCGGCCATGGTGTTGGCCGTGCGGTCACCATGTGACAGGATCTGGCCATGAGCACAGTGCGGCGCCGGGCGCCGGAGGAGACACGGGAGCGAGCCGGGGACCCGCCTCGCCGGCACCGGATCGCGGTGCTGGCCCTTCCCGGGGTGCCGCCCTTCGAGCTGGGCATCCCCTCCCGCGTCTTCGGCGGTGTCGAGGACTCCGACGGCCGCCCGCTGTACGAGGTCACCGTCTGCACCGCCGACGGCGCGCCGGTGCTCAGCGATGCCGGTTTCACCCTGCGGCCCGCGGCCGGCCCCGAGGCCCTGGCCGACGCGGACACCGTGATCATCCCGCCCACGCATGCCATGCCCGAGCTGGGCCGCGGCGGTCCGCTGCCGCGCGAGGTCACCGCGGCCATCGCCCGTATCCGGCCCGGCACCCGGCTGGTGTCCATCTGCTCCGGCTCCTATGTGCTCGCCGCCGCCGGGCTGCTCGACGGTCGGCCGGCCACCACTCACTGGAACCTCGCCCCGGAGTTCCGCAGCGCCTATCCCCTGGTCAAGGTCGACGAGGAGGTGCTGTTCGTCGACGACGGCGACGTGCTGACCTCCGCGGGCGTGGCCGCCGGCGTCGATCTGTGCCTGCACATGATCCGGCGGGACCACGGCGCCGCCGCCGCCAACCGGGCGGCCCGGATGTGTGTGGTACCGCCCTGGCGGGACGGCGGGCAGGCGCAGTACATCGACCGTCCCGTGCCCGAACCCACCGTCGCCAGCACCACCGCCACCCGGGCCTGGGCGCTGGAACACCTCGGCGAGCCGCTGACACTCGCCCGACTCGCCGAGCACGCCCGGATGAGCCTGCGCTCCTTCACCCGGCGTTTCCGCGACGAGGTCGGGATGACCCCGGTGCAGTGGCTCACCGCGCAACGCCTGGAGCTGGCCAAGCAGTTGCTGGAGACCACGGACTGGCCGGTCGACCTGGTCGCGCACCGGGCCGGCTTCGGCTCCGCCAACTCCCTGCGCGCACACATGAGGACGGCCCTCGGGATCTCCCCCGCCGCCTACCGGCGCACCTTCAGCGCCCAGGCCTGACGACACCGCCGGGGCCTCCCCGGCCACGGGCACTCAGATACCGAACTCCGCCGGGGAGAGGCCAAGAGCGCCGCAGGCCTCGCGGACCGCGTACTGCTCGGACATGTCGAAGTGCCCGTCCGCACCGGCGACCACGATGCCGGTCTGGATCACCGCGCGGGCCTCCGCGGGCTTCTTCGCGGCCTTGGCGATGACCTGGAGCGCCTCGGCCCTGCCCGCCTCGAAGTTGCCGAGCAGCCGGTCCACGTGCTGGTTGAACCGCTGGCGGAGCTGGTCGGCCGGGAAGTTCTGCAGCACCTCGTTGGTGACGATCAGCTCCTCGACGCGCTGCCGCTCCGCCGGTTCCACCTGGCCGTCGGCCACGGCCACCAGAGCGCACATCGCCATGCTGGCGTCCCGGTAGGCACCGCTCTTCAACTCGGTCTTCACCGAGGCCAGCTGGGTCTTGAACAGTCCGATCAGCTGGGCCTTCGTGCCTCCGGAGGAGGAGCCCGTCCCGTGGCCCTGCCCGCCGTGCGGCCCCTGCCCGCCGCTCGTCCCGCGAGCGCCCTGCGTCTGCTGCAGGTTCTTGGCCTGGTCCTTGATCCGGTCCCACATCGCCACTGGTGCTACCTCGGCTTCTGTCGCTGTTCGTCGCGGTCGTCGGTACGCCGTACGCCGGATGAACGCTTCCGGGAGCCGTGAGGTTCCCCGCCCGTGAGGGGCGGCCCTCCAGCCATCCCCCTCAGACGCACAGGGCGATGTGCCGGGCGTGCCCGTGCGAGCCGAGATATCCCTCACCGATCGTGGTGACATTGCCGTCGGACACGGTGTGGCACAGTCCCTCGGCTCCGTCCTGGTAGACGACCTTGAGGGTGAGCGCCGTCCCGCAGCCGTTCGCCGCCTGGGTGTAGCGCCAGCTTTCGTACATGCTCACGCAGGAGGGCGCGGGCTCCGCGGCCGTCGAGGCGGCGGACGCCGAGCCGGTCGTCAGGGGTGAGAGGGCGAGCGCTGCACCCAGGCCGGCGCCGGCCCAGTGCCGAAGTCCCCGTGTCCGCACCCGTACCGCGACGAGTGCCCCCATTCGCATCCGTGTCCCCATCCGCATGGCTGATCGCCTTTCTGCCGTGAATCAGGTAGGTCAACTCTTGAACACAGGCGACGTCAGAGGTCGGCTTCGTGTTCAGCGGTCGCACGATCGCACGGCGTGACGCGCACACCCAAGATGGTGATCACGCTTCCGGTCAGCCGTCACCCGCCATGCAGGTCCGCCCACCACCAGCGCAGATACCGAATCTCCCGGCTCGACGACGGAGGTGACCGCTCAACCATTACAGGTTCGACAAGTGAACATGTGCGGGTAACCCCAGGTGGCGGCCGTGCGCAGGGGGAATGACATGTCAGGTCTTGAAAGCACCACGGCCGGGCATCGGGCCGGTTCCCGTCACTCGACCGGCCAGGTGTGCGCGGGAGCGTTCAGGTGCATGTAGTCGACGTACTGCTGGGTCATCCGCCGCAGCGCCTCGTGCCGGCTCAGACGGGACAGGTCGTGGAGGTGGTGGAACATCTCCGCCTGCCACACCGCGCCGTTGCGGCCGCTGACACACCGCTGTTCGACGACCCCCAGCAGCGGCTCCCGCCAGACCGCGTCCATGCCCGCCTGCTCCAGCCCGCGATGCGCCAGGGGCAGCAGGCGTCGCAGCACCAGTTCCGTCACCGGGACCTCGCCCATCCCCGGCCAGTACAGCTGTGCGTCGATCCCGTGCCGTGCCGCGGCGTGCAGGTTGTGCTCCGCGACCGAGAAGGACATGCGCGACCACACCGGCCGGTCCTCGTCGACCAGGGCGCGGGTGAGCCCGTAGTAGAAGGCGCCGTTCGACAGGATGTCGGCCACCGTGGGGCCCGCGGGCAGCACCCGGTTCTCCACCCGTAGATGCGGCACGCCGTCGACGACGGCGTAGACCGGGCGGTTCCAGCGGTAGATCGTGCCGTTGTGGAGGGTCAGCTCGGCGAGTGAGGGGATGTCGCCGCGGTCGAGCATCGCCTGCGGTTCCTCGTCCTCACACAGCGGGAGCAGCGCCGGGAAGTACCGTACGTTCTCCTCGAAGAGGTCGAAGACGGTGGTGATCCAGCGCTCGCCGAACCACACCCGGGGCCGCACTCCCTGCACCTTGATCTCGTCCGGCCGGGTGTCGGTGGCCTGCTCGAACAGCGGGAGCCGCGTCTCGCGCCACAGCTCCTTGCCGAACAGGAACGGGGAGTTCGCCGCCAGCGCCACCTGGACGCCCGCGATGGCCTGGGCGGCGTTCCAGTAGGGGGCGAACTCGTCCGGGGACACCTGGAGGTGGAACTGGGTGCTGGTGCACGCCGCTTCCGGGGTGATCGTGTCCGCGTAGGTCTCCAGCCGCTCGACGCCGTCGATCGAGATCAGCAGGTCCTCGCCGCGGGCGGCGAAGATCTGCTCGTTCAGCAGGTGATACCTCGGGTTCTCGGACAGTGCGGCCAGGCCGACGTCCTTCTGCTCCAGCGTCGGCAGGCTCCCGACCATGACGAGATGCGCGCCGATCGCCGCGGCCTTCTCCTCGGCGTGGTTGAGCGCGTCCCGGATCTCCCGCTCCCAGGAGTCGGGGCCGCCCGCTGTGAGCCGCCGCGGCGCGATATTGATCTCCAGGTTGAACCGGCCCAGCTCGCTCGACCAGAAGGGATCGGCGATCACCTCCAGGACCTCCGAGCTGCGCATCGCGGGCTCGCCGGTGGCGTCCACGAGGTTGAGTTCGATCTCCAGGCCGACCTGCGGCCGCTCGAAGTCGAACCGCGACTCGCGCAGCATCCGCGCGAACACGTCGAGACACTCGTGCATCTTGTGCCGGAACTGGCGACGGTCCTCGCGGGTGAACGCCATCGCCGGGACGTCCCGTCCCATACCGCCCTCCCGAGTCTCCTCGGCGCGGATCCCTACCTTCAGAGTCCCACTCCCCCGCCGGACGAACCACCGACGCCACCGGTCGCCGCGCCCTCCGCTCACCCGCGCGGCGACGCGGAGGCGCCGCTGGTGGGAAAGCGGCGGGGCGGGCGGGTCACGACGAGGACGGCGCGGTCAGGAGACGGCTTCCAGGTGGGCGTCGAAGTCGGTCCGGGCGACATACTCCGCGAAGTCGCGCGCGGGGCGGCCCAGCGCCTCCCGGACACCGTCGGTCACCGTCGCGCCCGCGCTCCTCGCGGATGTGCCGGAACAGCATGATCATGAGCGGACGACTCGCCCCCGTCGGTGAGGACGACGGGGCCGGCTGCCCGGTGCCCGCCCCGGGGCAGCTCACCGCCAACGCCGAACTCCCCGACCCGTTCTGCCGGACCGACGGCACCCGCGTCACCGCCCAGCCCGGCTGGCGCTGCCGGCGCGCGGAGATCCGGCGGCCGGCGGAGCGGCACGTCCAGGACAGGCGGCGCATGGGGGGCAGGCGCCGGATCGGGGCGGGCGCGCACCCGTCCCCGCTCAGCCGAGCGCGTCCTCCAGGCCGCTCCTGCGGGGCAGTTGGGCGAGTCCGCCGCTGCCCAGCCGGATCCGGTCCTCGCTGATCATGACGCGGGCGGACAGCACATCGCGTATCTGGCGGCTCAGGCTCCACTTGCTCGTCGAGGGCTCCCGGTAGGCGTCCACGCCGATGACCTGGAAGGAGTCCAGCACGCTCTCGTTCGCCCGGGCGGCGGCCGTCAGACGCAGCGCGTTCGACCGGCGCACCATGGCGTCGCTGGTGGCGCCCCCCAGGGCGTCGTACTCGGCGGCGATGGAGCGGATCTGCTCCGCCAGTTCGTCGAGGGCGTCCGACGCCCGCCCCAGCCGCATGGTGCGGGCCGTCAGCATGTCCGGCGCGGCCCGGCCCTGCTGCCGCCGGAAGGCGTCCTGCGCGATGGCGAACGCGGACTCGGCGATGCCGAGCCAGCACGCCGCCCAGCCGAGGTTCGACAGCGGCATGATGACGCGGGCCGAGGCCTCGCCGAACGTCTCCTCCAGGAGGGCGTCGCGGTCCGTCCGGGCCCGCACCCGGCCGCCGCCGCTGGCCGTCCCGCGCATGCCGAGCGCCTGCCAGTCGCGCCACTGCGACACGGTCAGGTCGTCGCGGTGCACCAGTACCAGGGCGGCGTCGGTGGCGGGGTCGTCGGCCGACCGCCGGGCCACGACCAGGCCCGCGTCGGCCTGCCGGAGGTAGGAGGAGACGGAGACGTTCTTGTCGATGGTGAGGGCGCCGCCGTCCGCGTCCGCACGGCAGTAGGCCCGGCTCTCGCGGGGGCTGGCGGCGCCGACCTCCGACATCAGGCTGGCCACGAGGGGCTGTTCCGCCCACGCGGAGTCGAGGAACTTCCGCACGGTGGGGCTGGTCCTCGGCTGCCGCGCGACCGCCTGGATCTGGCCCTGGTGCATCGCCCAGATCATGCCGGTGGAGGCGCAGGCGCGGCCCAGCGCGTTGGCGACCGCGACGATCTGCGGCGCGGTCCACAGGCCCTCGCCGGGTACAGGTTCGGGGGCGAGGAGCCGGTAGCGCTTCAGCGCGGCGACGGCCTCGGCGGGGAAGCGGCCCTCGCTGTCCACGTCCCCGGCGTGCGCGCGGGCCGTCTCCACTGCGGCGGCGACCCGTTCGCGCAGGCTCAGATCCTCCGGGGCGTCCTTCAGCTCTTCGGTCATGGCGTCTTCTCTTCGGTCATGGCGTCTGTGACGTCTTTCGTCTGCCGGTGTCGGCGGCGGGCATGAGGATGCGCGCCGGGGAGGGGCCGAGCCGGGTGGCCGGGCGCCCCGGTGGGCGGTCAGCCACCGAGTTCCATGAGGCGTTCGCGCAGTCGGGGCCCGGATTCCGTCAGGTGGCCGGGGTCCAGCATGCGCAGGTGCGGGGCGGTCGTCCCGATGGTGTCCGCCTCGCCTTTGAACAGGTCCTCCCAGCGTCGCTCGTCGCCGGTGGCGGCCCGGTCCGAGGCGAGGAAGTGGGTGAGTCCGCAGGGGAGCCGCGGGTGGGTGTCGGACGGGCCGTCGCCGATGCCGGGCAGCCGGCCGTGGTCCACGTCGGCCGCGTCGAACATCACCACGTGCTCGACCTCGTAGCCGCGGTCCTGGAGTTCGGCGGCGACGCTCGGCGCCAGTGCCGCGCCGATGGACCAGCCGACGAGCACGATCGGGCCCAGCACGTCGACGCCCTCCACGGCGGACACGAACTCGTCCAGCAGGACGGCCGGGTCGGCGGAGCGGCCGTCGCTCTCCAGGGTGGGCGACAGGACGCCGTGCACCGGCATGTGCTTCGGCAGGTAGGGCAGCAGCTGCACGAAGCTCCACACCGTGCCGCTGAGCGGCGGCAGGCAGATCACCGTGGGCTCACCGCCCGCGGTGCGCAGCGGTACGGCGGGTTCCCGCACGAAGTCGGGGCGGCCGAGCCGCTCGGCGAAGGTGCGCGGGGTCGGATGCCGGAAGACCTCGTTGGTCTCCAGGGAGACGCCGAACATGTCCTGGAACCGCAGCACCATCTGGACCGCCAGCAGCGAATGCCCGCCCAGCTCGAAGAAGTTGGAGTCGCGCCCGATGTCCTCGCGCTCCAGTAGATCGCGGAACACCCCGCGGACCAGCTGCTCGTGCGGGGAGCCGCCGTCCAGGTCGTCGGCCGCGGGGGCCGGCTCGGTGCTCACGCCGAGGCGCCGGCGGTCGAGCTTCCCGCTCGCCGACATCGGCAGACTGGTCAAGGTCGTGTAGAGGGACGGGATCATGTAGTCGGGCAGGGTCTCGGCGAGCCGTTCGCGCAGCCCGGCCGCCTCCGGTACCGCCTCGCCCTCGGGGATGAGCCCGGCGATCAGCCGGTCACCGGTGTCCGGGTCCACGCCGACCACGGCGTCGGCGACGCCGGGGCACTCCCGCAGCCGCCGCTCGATCTCCTCCAGTTCGACCCGGAAGCCGCGCACCTTGACCTGGGTGTCGAGGCGGCCCAGGAAGCGCAGCCGGCCCTCGGCGTCCCAGCGTCCGGCGTCGCCGGTGCGGTAACGGCGGTAGCCGTCGGCCGCGATCCGGTCCAGCGGGAAGCGGCTCATGGTCAGTTCCGGCTGGCCGACGTAGCCCTGCGCCACCTGGGGGCCGGCGAGCCAGATCTCACCGGGCACGTTGACCGGGCAGGGCCGGTACGACGCGTCCAGCACATAGGCGCGGTTGAGGCCGAACGGGGCTCCTACGCAGGAGGACGCCTCGACGCCGGCGGCCCTGTCCCGCGCGTCCCCGTCGGACGTCTGGACGGTGCAGTAGACCGTGGCCTCGGTCGGGCCGTAGAAGTTCCAGTAGGACAGCCCGCGCCCGTCCAGGTAGGCGGCGAACTCGCCGGGCAGCGGCTCGCCGCCGAGCATCAGCCTGGTTCCGTCCGCGACCTCGACTCCCGCGTCGCGCAGGGACTTCCACACCGTGGGGGTGCCGCCGACGCAGGTGACCGGGGGTGTCGCCGTCAGCGCGCGCCGGACCGCCGCCGGACTGGTCGCGCCCTCTTCGAGCAGGTGGACCGAGGCGCCGGCCAGCAGCGGGACCAGGTACTCGAGCAGGGAGATGTCGAACGAGGTGGTGGTCAGGCTGAGGGAGACGTCCCGCGGGGTCATCCCGAGCAGGTCGACCGCTCCCGCGCAGAAGGCGGACAGCGCGGTGCGGGAGACGGACACACCCTTCGGATCGCCCGTGGACCCCGAGGTGTACATGATGTACGCGGCCGTGTCGGAGTCGGGCTCCGGGCGCGCGGCCCGCGTGCGGTCCGCGCGCTCGCGCAGGCCGGCGGGGCTGACCACGCGCACGTCGGTCGGCGCGCCGGCGCCGTCGTCCGCCACCATCAGGGCGGCGTGCGCGTTGTCGAGCATGAACGCGACGCGCTGCGCCGGGTGGGTCGCGTCGACCGGGAGGAAGACGGCGCCCAGCTTCCACACGCCGAGGACGGTGGCCAGGAAGTCGAGGCCGCGCGGCAGGCGGAGCGCGACCACGTCACCGCGTCCGACGCCTTCGGCGGCCAGCGCGTCCGCCAACAGGTCTGCCTCCACATCGAGTTGACGGAAGGTCAGGGAGTCGTCCCCGGTGCGGGCGGCGGTGCGGTCCGGCCAGGTCTCCACGGCGTCCCGGAACCGCGTCAGCACGTCCGGCACGGGGCGGGCCGCCGCCTCTACGGTGCCCAGGCCGGAGAACTCCAGCACTCGCCGCTTCTCCTCCGCGGAGGCGAGGTCGAGGTCCGCCACCCGGGTCGACGGGTCCCCGGCCGCCTGGAGCAGCACCTGGCCGAGGTGCGACACCAGGGCGCGCACGGTGCTCTCGTCGAAGCGGGCCGTGTCGTACTGGAGGCGCAGGCGCAGCCGCCCGGCCTCGGGGACGAAGGTGGTCGTCAGGTCGTAGCGCGCGCCGCTCAGCTCGACCCAGATGTGCTCGGTCGGCTCCAGACCGGCCAGTTCGAACGGCAGGTCGGGCAGGTTGGCGACGGACAGCGAGACCTGGAAGATCGGCGAGACGTTGTCGTGCCGCTCCACCGAGAGGCCTTGCAGCACCTGGTCGAAGGGGAGTTCCTGGTGCTGCATCGCCTGCAGGCTGGAACGGCGGGTGGACTTCAGCAGCTCCAGGAAGGAAGCCTGGTCGTCGACCCGGACGCGGACGGAGATGAGGTTCAGGAAGAGGCCCACGGTGGACTCGAACTGCGGTCTGGTCCGCCCGGCGACCGGGGTGCCCAGCACCACGTCCCGCTGGTCGGAGTACCGGGTGAGCACCACGGACAGCGCCGCCGCCAGCACCATGTACAGCGTGCAGCGCGCCGAGGACGCGAGCCCGCGGGCTGCGTCGTACACCTCGTCCGGCAGCATCGTGTTGAGGACGGCGCCGGTCATGTCGCGGCGCTCGGGGCGGGGCCGGTCCCAGGGCAGCTCGATCTGCGCGGGGGCGCCGTCCAGGTAGCCGCGCCAGAACTCGACCTCCTCGCGGATCCGGTCCTCGTCGAAGTGCTCCCGCTGCCAGGCCGCGAACTCGGGGTACTGGACCGTCACCTCCCGCGGTTCCCGGTCGGTCGCGCCGACCCCGCGGTTGTAGAACAGGGCGATCTCCTCGATGACGTTGGTCAGGGACCAGCCGTCGAGGGTGATGTGGTGCCCGATCACGACCAGCACGTGCAGCGTCGGACTCCAGCGCAGCAGATGGGTGCGCATCGGGGACTCGGCGCTCAGGTCGAAGGGCCGGGCGGCGGCCTCCCGTACGAAGTCCTCGACGACCGGCCGCAGGGCTTGCGTGGACAGGTCGTCCTGCGCGGGCATCTCCACCACGTCGAGCGGCTGTCCGGCCCGGGGCTCGACCCATTGCATGGGCTCCCGGCCGCCGGTGGCGGGGGTGATCCGGGTGCGCAGGGCGTCGTGCCGGTCGACGACCGTCCGGACGGCGTCGGCCAGCGCCTCCACCACGAGCGCGCCGCGGAGGATTCTCACATCGGTGTTGAGGTAGGCGACGTTGCCCGGCGCTACCTGCTCGACGAACCAGATGCGCTGCTGGCCGAAGGACAGCGGCGTCTCGATGCGGGACATACCAGAAGCTCCAGGATCAGGGGCGAGGGGCGCTGTGGGGGTGGGTGACGGTATCGGCGGGACGGTGCCGGGCGAGGTCGAGCCGGATCGCGTCGAGCACCTCCGCCGTCCGGTCGTGGGGGAAGAAGTGACCGCTGCCGAAGACCCGGGTGGTCACCGGCTCGGCGATCTCGGCCCAGCGGGCGAGCGACTCGGGCGGGGCCACCGGGTCGGTGCGGCCCGCGTACACGGCGGTGGGGGTGGTGAGGCGGGAGCCGTCCCACCGGTAGCCGCGCAGCGACGACAGGTCGTGGAGCAGCATGGCCACGGCCAGTTCCCGCATCCCGCGGTCCTCCAGCACCTGCGCCGGTGTGCCGCCGACGGTGCGCAGGAACTCCACCGCGTCCGCCTCCGACCCGTCCGGCAGGGCGGCCGGCCGGGGCAGGTGGGACGGGTTGGTGCCGCAGACGACGAGCAGGGCGGGGACCGCCTCGGGGGCGTGCCGCTCCAGACGCAGGACGGCCTCGGCGGCGACGGTGCCGCCCAGGCTGTGTCCCACCAGCACATACGGCCGGTCCAGCGCGGCGAGGGACTCGGCCAGTGCGCGGGCCCGGTCCCGGACGGTCCGGCCCGCGGGGGTCTCGTTCGGCATCGCGGTCCGGGTCCCCCACACCGTGAGTCCCCGCTGGTGGGCCTGCGCCGTCCAGCCGCGGAAGGCGTGGGCGGTTCCGCCCGCGTGCGGCACGGCCACGAGGGGCAGCCCGTCCGGCGGCGGTTCGGGTGCCCGGTGGCCGGTGCTGAGGGGGAAGACGACGGAACTCATGCGGGAAGCACCTCTTCGGCGGTCGGGGCATCGCCCTGCCGGGCGAGTTCGCGCAGCCTCGACCGGTCGACCTTGCCGCTGCCGGTCATGGGGAACCGGTCCAGGACGGTGAACCGGCTCGGGACCATCGCGGCGGGCAGCCGGGTCAGCGCGTGGCGGCGCAGTTCGGACCGGCCGGGCGGGGCGCCGGGTTCGACGAGCAGACAGGCGACCAGCCGGTCCCCGCCGTCCGTCGCCAGCTTCACCACCGCGCTCGCGCGTACCTTCGGATGCTGGTCCAGCACGTGCTCGACCTCCCCCGCCTCGATCCGCACCCCGTGGATCTTGATCTGCTGGTCCATCCGCCCCCGGTAGTCGAGGACCGCCCGGCCGTCGGCGGATTCCGAGGGGGACCACCGGACGAGATCGCCGGTGCGGTACATCCGTTCGCCCGCCGCGGTCGCGAAGGGGTCGGGGACGAAGCGCTCGCGGGTCAGCTCCGGGGCGCCCGCGTACCCGGAGGCGAGGCAGACACCGGCCAGATGGAGTTCCCCGACCGCTCCGAAGGGCGCCAACTCGCCGGTCGGCGCCAGCACATAGGCGCGTACGTTGTCGATCGGCGCGCCGATCGGCACGGCGGGCCCCGGCTCGGGCAGCCGGCAGTCCCAGGCGGTGACGTCCACCGCGGCCTCGGTCGGCCCGTACAGGTTGTGCACGGTGACGCCGAGCACCGACGCCGCCCGGTTCGCCAGCGCGGGCGGCAGCACCTCGCCGCTGCACACCACCCGGCGCAGGCGGGTGCACTCCGCGGCCAGGGGTTCGCGCAGGAACTGCTCCAGCACGCAGGGCACGAAGTGGGCGACCGTGACCTCCTCGCGGACGAACGTCTCGGCCATCTCCTCGGGATCGAGGTGCGCGAGGGGCGGCGCCATCGCGAGGCGGGCTCCGGCGAGCAGCGGCCAGAAGAACTCCCACACCGAGACGTCGAAGTCGAACGGCGTCTTCTGCAGGACGACGTCCGTGGGGTCGAGGCGGAAGCGGTCCTGCATCCACAGCAGGCGGTTGACGATGGCCGCGTGCGGCACGACCACGCCCTTGGGGTGGCCGGTCGAGCCGGAGGTGAACAGCACGTAGGCCGGGTCGTCCGGTCCGGCCGCCGTACGGTCCCCGGCGCGCCCGTCGGTGTGGTCCGCGCCTGCGGGAGCCGGGCCCGCCAGCCGCTCTCCGGAGATGCTCACCAGGGTGACGTCCGGTGCGGCCCGCCGTACCTTTCCGGCGGCGGCGTCCGCGCATACGACGATCCGCGCCCCGGCGGTGCCGAGCATGGCGGCGACCCGGGCGGGCGGGAGTTCGGGGCCGACCGGCAGATAGGCCCCGCCGGCCAGCAGCACGCCGAGGAGCACTCCGGGCAGTTCCAGGCAGCGCGCCGCGCTCACCCCCACCACGTCGCCGCGCACGACGCCTTCGGCCCGCAACCGCTCCGCGAGTGTCCGCGCCTGGGTGAGGAGCCCGGCGTAGGTGAGCGACTCGCCGCGCGCGGTGACCGCCACGCGCGCGGGGTGCTGTTCGGCGGCGCGCACGACGAGTTCGTGCAGGGGCGCCGTGGGGCGGGCCACGCTCGCTCCGCCCAGGGCGAGCAGCGTCCGGCGCTCCTCCTCCCCCGCGACCACCAGGTGGTCGAGGCCGGCCTCGGGCCTGGTGCGCAGCCGCTCCAGCACGGTCCGGATCCGTTCGGGACCCCACCGGGTGAAGCTCTCACCGCACTCGTGCAGCACCTCCTGCCGACCGGGCGCCCCGGTGGGCGGCAGGACGAGCCGGCAGGGCGGATGGTCGCTCGCACCTCCCCGGCAGCTGTCGCAGTGCACATCGACGCGGAGCGGGCCGGACCCGCTCCCGGCGGCGATCAGTTCGGCGAGCCGGGCGAGATCCCCCGGCCCGCCGTCCGCCAGGGCCAGTTCCGTCCCGTCGGCGGAGGTGCCCGACGCGATCCGGACGGTCACCTCCCCGGTGTGGCAGACCCGGGCCGCGACCAGAGCGGCGGCCAGGGCCGCCGACGACGCCGCGCCGTGCTCGGGCGCCTCCGCCTCGAAACGCTGCTCCCTCACCGCGTCACGCACCGCGCAGCCCCTTCTCGATGTGCGCCGCCAGCTCGTCGACCGTCTGGGCGCGGTAGATGTCGACCGAGGTGATGCGGACGCCCGGGAACCGCTTGCGCAGCGCGTTGCGCATCTCGGTGAGTTGCAGGGAGTCGCCGCCCGCGTCGAAGAACGACTCGTCGTGGCGGAAGTCGTCGCTGCCCAGGAGGAGCCGCCAGACCTCGGCGACCTGCCCGGTGACGTCGTTCCCCGGTGCCGTGTGCGGGGCTCGGTGTGTCTCCGTCGCGGTGGGTGCCGGTTCCTCGGCCAGGAAGCGCTCGGTCGTCACCGCCTGTGCGGCCAGTGCGGCGGTGTCCACCTTGCCGTTGCGGTTCAGCGGCAGGGAGGGCACCAGGCACCACAGTCCGGGCAGCGCGTACGAGGGGAAACTGTTCGCCAGGGACGGGATGAGCCCTCGCAGGGCGGACCGTTCCGGGCCCACGACCGACGCGAGGACGGCCCGGTCGGTGTGGTCGTCGCCGACGGCGCTGACGTCCGCGTCGACGACGCCGGGCCAGGACCTGAGGTGCGACTCGAGGGCGGCGAGTTCGACGCGGTGCCCGCGGACCTTGATCTGGCGGTCCCGGCGGCCCCGGAACAGCAGCTGCCCGGTGTCGTCCCAGCGGACGATGTCCCCGGTCGCGTAGGCGCGTTCACCCGGGAGCCAGGGCACCGTGACGAAGGCTTCGGCGGTGCGCTCGGCGTCTCCGGCGTAGCCGTGGGCGAGGCCGAGGCCCGTGGCGTACAGCTCGCCGTCGACGCCGGGCGGGACCGGCCGGCCCGCCGCGTCGGCCACGAGGACCCCGGTGCCCGCGACGGGGCGCCCGATCGGCACGGTGTCACCGATGCCGTCCGCGGCGGTCACATGGTGGACGGTGGTGAAGGTGGTGTTCTCCGTGGGGCCGTACCCGTTGGTGACCCACAGGCCGGGGCAGGCCTCCAGGACGGTGCGCAGATGGTCCGGCGAGACGACGTCCCCGCCGGTCAGCAGCTGACGGAGCACGCCCAGGGAGGCAGGCTCGAACCGGGCCACCAGACGGAACAGGCCCGAGGTCAGCCAGGCGTGGGTGACGCGCTCCTCGCGCAGGAAGGCGCCGATCTGCCGGGGCGAGGCGGGGCCCGGCGGGAGCACGGCGATCCGGTCGCCGTTGAGGAGCGGGTGGAACAGCTCCAGGGTCGAGGCGTCGAACGCCAGCGGGGCCAGCCGCAGCATCGTGCGCGGCCGCCCGGGGTCCTCCTCGTCCGCCGGGCGCAGCAGCTCGGGATCCGCCGCCAGCCGGATCACCGCGCGGTCGGGCACCTCGACGCCCTTGGGGACGCCCGTGGTGCCGGAGGTGAAGGAGACGTAGGCCGTGCTGTCGGCGCCCCGCGGGTGCGGTGGGGCGATGGAGGCCGTCTCCTCCGCCGACGTCATGTCCGCTGCCTCGTCCGGCGCCCAGGGGTCCACCAGTCGCAGCCCCGCGGGCCAGTCGCCGCGGTGGCCGGCCGGGGCGACGACCACGGTGGCGCCCGTGGCGCGGAGCACCTCCTCGCGCCAGGCGTCGGCCGTCTCGCGCGGCACGGGGACGTACGCCGCCCCGGTCCGCAGCGTGGCCAGGACGGCGACGGCCTCCGCGGCCGAGCGGTCGACCTGGACGATCACCCGGTCTCCGGCACCGGCCCCCGCCTGGCGCAGGACGGACGCGTACCGCGTGGCCGCCCGTTCCAGCCCCCGGTAGGTCAGCTCACGGCCGGTGGCCGGATCGGTGACGGCCACGGCGTCCGGACACCGCGCGGCCACGGCGGCGAAGCGGTCCCAGAGACCGGCGGGGCCCTCCGACGCGGCGGGGGCGGGGCGGGCCAGCGCCGCGAAGCGGTCCCGCTCGGCGGCCGAGAGACCGGTGAGCCGGCCGATGGGCTCGGCGGACGCCCGGGCGAAGTCGAGCAGGGTGGCACGCAGCGCCCCCGCCAGCGCGGCGGCGGTCTGCGGACCGACGAGACCGGCCGAGTACTCCAGGGCGAGGACGGGCTCGTCGCCCCACTGCCGCAGGTAGAGGATCGTGTCGAACACCGCGCCGCGGCCGTGTCCCTCGACCACCTCGGCCGGTGTCCCGGCGAGGTCGAGGGCGGCCGGGACCAGTTCGTCGTGCGCGGCGAACGCGAACGGGGTCAGCGGACTGGAGCCGTGGGCGGGGCGCGCGCCGAGGTGGCGGACGATGTCCTGGTAGGGGGCCTCCGAGTCCCGCACCGCGGCGGCGTGTTCGGCGGCCGTCTCGCGGAGGTAGTCGTCCACCGCGAGGTCCGGGGCGAGCCGTAGCCGGACCGGCGCGACCCGGGTCAGCAGGCCGACCGCGTCGAACTGGTCCGCGCGGAAGCGGCCGCTCGCGGGCATCCCGAGGACGAGGTCGTCGGTGCCCGCGCGACGGCCCAGCACCAGGGCCCAGGCCGCGAGCAGGACGACCGGGCGGCGCACTCCGGCGCGGCGTGCCACGGTGTCCACGGCGTCGCGCACGTCCGGGGCCAGGACGACGGGCAGCCGGCATCCGTTCGGGTCGAACGGCTCGTTCCCCTCCCCCGCCGTCCCGGGCAGCCGGAGGCCGGCCGGGGCGCCCGCCAGGCGCTCCGCCACCCGCTGGAGGTCCTCGGCCAGGCGCCCTGAGCCGGCCCGGTCGCGGTAGCGCGCCAGGGAGGAGTCGGGTGCCGGGGCGACCGGCTCGGTGAACCGGCCGGTGTTGTGGAACTCGGCGAACTCGCGCAGGAGGACGCCGATGCTCCAGCCGTCCACGATCGTGTGGTGGAACACCAGGGTGAGCACGTCGTCGGCTTCGGCGGACCGGCCGACGAAGGCGCACCAGGGCGGCTGCTCGAACGGCCGCAGAAACCTTTCGGAGACGGGGGCGACCAGCGCTTCCATCCGCTCGGCGGGACGACCGCCGCCGCAGGGCAGCTCCAGCTCGCGCAGCGGCACCCGCCAGTGCGGCAGGACCCGCCGCGCGAAGACGTCGCCGTCGGCGACGAACCGGGTGCGTAGAGACTCGTGACGGGCCGCGAGCGCCTGGAGCGCCGCGCCGGCCCGTGCCCCGTCCAGTTCCGGCGCGGCCACGGAGAACACCAGCCGGTAGACCGCGTCGCGGCCCGCCAGATGGGCCGTGAGCATCTCCTCCTGGCCGGGCAGCAGCGGCCGGTCGCCGGGCGGGGACACGGGCGCGGGCCGGCCGGCCACCGGCCGCGCGCCGGCGAGGACGTCCCCGAGCGGGGTGTCGCCCAGCAGCCGGGGCAGGTCCAGGGCCCGCCCGAGCCGGCGTTCGCCGAGCGCGACCAGGTGGTAGGCCTGCAACGAGGATCCGCCGAGCCGGCCGAACGTGGCGCCGGCCCAGCCGTCGGCCGGACGCGCGGCGTGGGGCAGCACCTCGCCGAGCAGCGGTACCCAGTCCTCGATCGTCGGCTCCGGATGCGGTGCGGCGGTGCTCACTGGACGTTCTCCCCCTCACTGGTGGACACCGGTGCGTCGTCGGCGGCGGCGGCCTCCTGCCGCTTCGTCGCCGCCTCGATCGCCCGATCGGACAGATAGACGCGGATGGGGATGACGGTGAGCAGGGTCAGCACGGCGGACGCGGCGAAGAGCACCCGTGCGTCGACCGCGAGCGCGATCGTCCCGCCGAGCGCCGCCCCGACGGGTGTCATCCCGTAGGTCAGCATCCGTGAGGCGCCGCTGACCCGGCCGAGATCGGTCCGGCTGACGGTGAGCTGACGCACCGTCATCGATTCGACCGACCACATCCCGCCGAAGGCGCTGCCCACCGCCATGACGACGACCAGCAGGGCGTCCTCGGCGAACAGCGGCCCGGCGAAGACCAGGGCCCAGCCCACGCGGGTCAGGACGAGGGTCGTGCTGCGGCCCAGCCACCGCTCCACGTGGTGGGTGAGCAGGGCGCCGGCCGCCGCGCCCACCCCGGTGGCCCCGATGAGGAACCCGTACTGCGAGGCGGACAGCCCGAGCGGGCCGGGATCCAGGGCGTACACCACGAGGATCGTGTAGAAGACGCTGCTGGCGATCGTGGTCAGACCGCCCACGGCGACCAGCGTCGCCAGCACCGGGCGGGAGAAGACCAGCCGTGTCCCCTCCCAGAACCCGGTGGCGGCCTCCTCCTTCGCGCGCACCTGCGCCGCCGCGCGCGGCAGCTGGGCGGCGACCAGCGCGGCGGCCAGGCACGCCAGACCGGACAGCACGCTGGGCAGCCGCGCGTCGACGTCGACCAGGACGCCCGCCAGCGCGGGACCGAGGAACTGGTAGAACAGCCGCGTCGACACGGCCAGCAGGCCGTTGGCCCGGGTGCGGCGCGTGTCGTCGACCGCGTTCGCGGTGACCACTTCGGCGGCGGTGTCGACCACGGTCTGGAAGCACGAGACCACGAACACCAGCGCGGGGACGGTGACCGCCAGCGCGACGTCGCCCCAGATCAGCGCCGCCAGACAGAGCATCGCGACGCAGCGGCCCACGTTGGCCAGGGTGACGGCCCGGACCGCGTTGATCCGGTCCACCAGGACGCCGGCCGGTACGGCCGCGATCAGCCACGGCAGGCTCGCCGCGACCGTGACCGCGGCCACCGCGACCGACGAGTGCGCCCGCGCCGCGACGGTCATCGTCGCCGCCACCGCGAAGACGCCGTTGGCGGTGTCCGACACGGCCGTGGCGGTCAGGAACCTCGGGAACGTGCCGCTCATCGGGCGGCGGCCGCGGTGCCGGAACCCGCCATCTCGTCCCGCACCCGGGCGAGCCGTCCGAGGCTGCCGAGCACCTGGCGCTGCGTCAGGCCGAAGTCGACGAGGGCGCCGATCTCGTTCACACCGGCTTCGCTCAGCAGCTCGCAGCGCCGCCGCACCGCCACCGGGTCGCCGAGCAGGGCGCGCTCGCCGCGGAACTTCTGGTAGGCGCGCCGCAGGATGGCGTCGACGTCCTTCGGGCTGGCCCCGGCCAGGTCGATCCGCTCCTCCGGCAGGGCCGCGGTCAGCGTGCCGACCAGCTGGGTGTGGCTGCGCAGGTAGCGCAGGAACGGGTCGTGGCAGACCTCCTCCACCATGTCCTCGGACTCGCCCACGTAGCAGTGCACCATCAGCGTCACGCGGCCTGTGTCGGGGTCGTGACCGGCCTCCTCGCGCGCCTTGCGGTAGATCCGGATCTTGTCGGCGAGTTCCTCGATCCGCAGCTCCAGCAGGGCGGTGAGGAGGTTGCCGCCCAGCGCGCCGGCCCGGCGGAAGCTCTCGTCGTTCGAGGTCGCCGTCAGCCAGGTGGGCAGCTCCGGCTGGACCGGCCGCGGATAGAGCGACACGTCGACCCGGCCGCCCGTGCCGTCCAGGGCGTCGCGTGCGACACCCTCGGACCAGAGCGAGCGGACACGGCGCACATCGTCCTCGAAGGTGTCGCGGCGGGCCGCGTACCGGTCCGGGGCGAGGGCGAAGTCGCTGGGGTGGAAGCCGGGCGCGAACGACACCCCGACCCGGCCGCCGGAGAGCTGGTCGACGATCCGCCAGTCCTCGACGAGGCGCAGCGGGTTGTGCAGGGCCGGGATGACGCTGCCCGCCCGGATGTGGATCCGCTCGGTGGCGGTCGCGAGCGCCGCGCCCAGCACCGCCGGGTTGGGGTACTGCGCCCCGAACTCGTGGAAGTGCCGCTCCGGCGTCCAGATCGCCTCGTAGCCGAGCCGGTCCGCCTCGCGGGCGGAGGCCAGGATCAGGTCGTAGTCGGCGCCGAAGTCACCGGACGCGGAGGAGAAGAAGTACACGCTGGTGGACAGCGCGCCGGCGGGGGCGGCCGGGACCGGGTGCTCCGCCTGGGACGGCGACGGCACCTGCGTGGCGGCCGTGACGGCCGGAGCCGGGGACGCGAGGGCCTGCGCGCTCGGCTGGCCGGCAGGGGGCGCGGCAGGTTCCGGCCGGCCGAGCTGGGACCGTACGACCCGGGCGAGTCCGCCGAAGGTGGACTCGTCGAAGAACGAGTCCAGGCTGACCTCCAGGCCCAGCGACTCGCGGATGCGGGCGCTCAGCCGCAGCGCCGCGAGCGAGTGCCCGCCCTGGTCGAAGAAATCGTCCTCGGGCGCCACCGCGTCCACGCCGAGGACCTCGCACCACAGGGCGCTCAGCACCGCGTCGGTGTCCGCCGTCACCATGCTCACCGCTGTCTCCTCTTCGTTCACGTTCGTCCGTTCATCGGCCCGCGCCCGTGGCGCGACCGTGTCCGCCGATCGGGGCGCGGCCGGCTCGCTCGGCGCGGCCTGCTTCGGCGCCGGCGGCGCGACCGGCCGCCGCGAGGGGGGCGCGGCCGGGGCCGCCTGTGCCCATCGCGCGGCGAGCGGTTCGCTCGGTGCGGCCGGGGCCGCCTGCGGTTCGATCCAGCACCGCTCCCGGGTGAAGGGATACGTCGGGAGCGGCACCCGCCGGACGTCCTCGGTGTCGTCCCGCCACAGCTCGCCGACTCCCAGGCGCCACAGCACCCCGGCGGCCTCCAGGCCTGAGGGGAGGGACCCGCCGTGCCGGGGCCGGTCGAACCCGCCGAGCAGCGGCCGCGCGTCCCGCAGGATGTCGCTCACCAGGCCCTGGAGCGTGGAGCCGGAGCCCGTCTCGAACCAGACGGCGGGCGACAGCTCGTCCGCGGCGGTGCGGACCGCCTCGGCGAAGCGCACCGGCAGCCGGATCTGGGAGGCCCAGAACCGCGGGTCGACGGCCTCCGCGTCGCCGAGCCTGCGTCCGGTCGCGCCGGAGAACACCGGTGTGCGCGGCGCGCTCAGGCTCAGTCCCGCCATCACCTCGGCGAACGCCTCGGCGGCCCGGTCCATGCTCGGCGAGTGGAACGCGTGCGAGGTGTGCAGCGGTACGACGGTCAGGCCGGTCTCCCGGCAGCGCTCGGCGAAGGCCGCCACGCTCGGGGCGGCACCGGAGACGACCACCGAGTGCGGCCCGTTGTGGGCGGCGACGACCAGATCGTCCGGCAGGAGTTCCGCCACCCGCTCGGCCGGGGCGACGACCGCCGCCATGGCGCCCGGCGGTGCGGCGTGCATGAGCCGCGCCCGCTCGGTCACCGCCCGGACGCCGTCCGCGAGGGTGAGGACCCCGGCGACGCACGCCGCGGTCAGCTCGCCCAGGCTGTGTCCGAGCAGCGCCCGGGGCTCGATCCCCCGCGCGGTCAGACTGCGCGCCAGGGCGACCTGGTCGAGGAAGAGACAGGGCTGCGCGAGGAGCGTGCCGGTGACACCGTCCGCCGCTCGTGCCGCGGCGGGGTCCGCCGGGGTGAGCAGCGCGTCGGCCACCGCTGCGCGCAGTTCGGGGCCGACCGCCGCCAGGCCCTCGTCGACGCAGGACCGGTAGACCGGGTCGGTGTCGTAGCGGGCACGCCCCATTCCGGGCCGCTGCGTCCCTTGCCCGGGGAACATCAGCGCGGCGCCCGAACCGGAGGGGACTCGGATCCGGCCCCGTTCGGCGCGGCGCAGCAGCGCGGGTGCCCGAGCGGTGTCGGGGGCGACGACCGCCGTACGCCACGGGAGCCGGGCCCGGCCGACCCGGAGGGTGTACGCCACGTCGGCCAGGGGCACGTCCGGGTTCGCCGCCAGGTGATCGGCGAGTTGCCCGACCGCTCGGTCCAGCGCGGTCTCGTCGGCGGCGGAGACGGTCAGGAGCTGCGCCGGGCCGCCCTCGCGCCGGCGGGCGGGCGGGGCAAGCCCGGCGGGCGGTTCCTCCACGATCACATGGGCGTTGGTGCCGCCGATGCCGAAGGAACTGACGCCCGCGCGCCTGGGTGTCGCGCCCGGGGGCCATGGCAGGGCCGTGGCGGGGAAGCGCAGCGCGGTCCCCTCCGCGTCGAGCCGGTCGGCGGCCCGGGTGAAGTGCGCGAGGGGCGGGACCGTCCCGTGGCGCAGCGCGAGCACGGTCCTGATCAGGCCCACCACACCGGCCGCGGTGTCCAGATGGCCGAGGTTCGACTTCGCGGCGGTCACGTACAGCGGCGCCCGCTCGGCGTCCCGCGTCCCGGTGTGGAAGACGTCGCGCAGGGCCGACACCTCCACCGGGTCGCCGAGGCGGGTGGCGGTGCCGTGCGCCTCCACGAGGCCGATGGACTCCGCCGGCACGCCCGCGGCGCCGAGGGCGGCGCGGATGACCTCGGCCTGGGCGGTCGGTCCGGGCGCCGTGTAACCGACCTTCCGCGCGCCGTCGTTGTTGACGGCGGAGCCGAGGATCACCGCGTGGACGGTGTCCCCGTCGGCGAGCGCGTCCTCCAGCCGCTTCAGGACGACGACACCGGCGCCGTCGCCGGGGATGGTGCCCTGCGCGTGCTGGTCGAACGGACGGCACAGGCCGTCGGGCGAGTAGATGCCGCCGGGCTCGTGGACGTAGCCGTGCCGGGACGGCGGGGCGACCGAGCAGCCGCCCGCGAGGGCGAGGTCGCTCTCGCCCGACAGCAGGCTCTGGACGGCCATGTGCGTGGCGACCAGGGAGGTCGAGCAGGCCGTCTGGACGGTGAGGCTCGGGCCGTGGAGGTTGAGCTTGTAGGAGATCCGGGTGGCGGCGAAGTCCTTGTCGGTGCCGATGACCGTCTGCAGGGGGCCCGCGCCGCGCAGCACGCCCGGGTTCGCGAGCACCGCGTCCAGCAGGTACGCGTTCCCGCCGACGCCGGTGAAGACGCCGGTCCGGTTCTCGTCCGTCCCCGCCGGCGCGTACCCGGCGTCCTCCAGCGCACGCCACGCGCACTCCAGCAGGATGCGGTGCTGCGGGTCGAGCAGGGACGCCTCCAGCGGCGAGTAGCCGAACAGCTTCCGGTCGAATCCGGCGACATCGTCGAGGGCGGCCCGTACGGGGACGTAGCCGGCGGTGTCGCGCATGCCGCTGGGCACACCCGCGGCACGCAGTTCCTCCTCGCCGAAGCGGGCGGCGGCGTGCCCGCCGGAGACCACCATCCGCCAGAAGGCGTCCAGGTCCTCCCCGGTGCCGGGCAGTCGCGCCGCCATGCCCACGACGGCGATCCGCCCGTCGCCGGGCCGCCGGGGGCCGGGGCCCCGGCCCGTCGGCGCCGCGGTGGGCCGGCCCGCCTCCGTCGCCTCGGCGTCGCCGTACGCGGTGTGCAGGAACCGGGCGCAGGAGCGGACGGTGGGATTGCGGAACAGCTCGGTGACGCTCACCTCCAGCCCGGCCTCGCGCAGCGCCTCGTGGACCTTCAGCAGGGCGAAGCTGTGCCCGCCGACGTCGAAGAAGTTGTCGTCGACGCCGAAGTCGGACCGGTCGAGCACCGACTGCCAGGCGGCGAGCACGGTCCGGGTCAGGTCCGCCGGTTCCCGCCTCCGCGGGGCCGCGGCGTCCTCGGTCCCCGGCCGGGGCTCGGACTCGGGCACCGGACCGGTGCCGGACCCGCCGCCCGTCGGCTGCTCCCCGCTCAGCAGACCGAGCAGCCGCGCCCGGTCCGCCTTCCCGTTCCGCGTCAGCGGGATGGCGTCGACCGCCACGAACCGGCTGGGCCGGAGGTAGGCAGGCAGTACCGAGCGCAGGTGAGCGCGCAGCTCGCGCTCCGGGAGCGGACCGTCCATGGCGACGAAGGCGACCAGGGCGTCCTGGTGGGCGAGGACGTGGCAGGCCGTCAGGCGGCGGCCGGGCAGCCCCAGCACGGCACGTTCCACCTCGGCGGGCTCCACACGGTGGCCGCGCACCTTCACCTGGTCGTCGACGCGGCCCAGGTACTCCAGTCCGCCTCCGGTGCGCCAGCGGGCCAGGTCACCCGTGCGGTACATCAGCCCGCCGTCGTGGAACGGGTCGGGAAGGAAGCGGTCGGCGCTCTGGGCGGGGTCGTTGACGTAGCCGCGGGCGACGTGCCCGCCGCCGATGTACAGCTCGCCCGGCACATCGAGCCCGGCGGGTTCGCCGTGCGCGTCGAGGACGTAGCACCGGGCGTGCGGGAGCGGGGCGCCGACCGCGTTCGCCGGAACCGACCCCAGGTCGCGGACCGGGACGGGATGCGCGGTGACGTGGACGGTCCCCTCGGTGATCCCGTACATGTTCACCACGGTGGCGTCGAGACCGCTGTCGCCGAGCAGCAGGGCCAGCCGCTCCCAGTCGAGCGCCTCGCCGCCGAGCACGATGTACCGGGGCCCGGAGCCGCCCCGCCGAGCCGACGCGGCCAGCGCCGGGGCCAGGCCGTAGAGGGAGCCGGGGGTCTGGCTGAGGACCGTCACCCGCCGCGCGTCGATCAGGGCGGCGAGCGCGGCCGGGTCACGGACCTGGTCGGTGCCGGCGATGACACAGGTGCCGCCGGTGGTGAGCGGGCCCCAGATCTCCCAGACGGAGAAGTCGAAGGCGAACGAGTGGGTGCAGAGCCACACGTCCGTCTCGTCCGCCGCCAGCCCGGCGGGCCGGTCGGTGAAGAGCTGGGCGAGGCAGGAGTGGGGCACCTCGACGCCCTTGGGCCGCCCGGTCGATCCGGAGGTGAAGATGATGTACGCGGTCCGCTCGGGGTCGCTCTGCGCGAGCGGCGGAGCGTCGGCGGCCTGTGTTTCCTCGGCCGCGGTGGTGAACTCCGGTGTGTCCACGGTGAGGAGGGCGGTGGTGGGCAGCCACTCCTCGACGACCGGCCGGGCGGCCCGGTCGGCCATGACCAGGCCGATGTCCGCCCGCTCCACGATCGACCGGACGCGCTCGCTCGGTCCGGCGGGGTCGAGCGGCACGAACGTCGCCCCCGCCTTCCAGGCGGCCAGCATCGCCACCACGGCCCACACGCTCCGCTGCCCGCTGACACCCACGTGGGTGCCCGGACCCACCTCGGCGTCGCGCAGCCGCCGGCACAACCGGTCGGCGTGGGCGTCGAGTTCGGCGTAGCTGAGCGTGGTCGTGCCGTCGGTGACCGCCGGGTGGTCGGGACGGGCCGCGCGGGCCCGCCCGAAGCGGGCGAGCACGGTCTCGGTCTCGGGTGCGCCCGGGGCCGGGTTCAGCGCGTGGACGAGGTGGTGGGACTCGTCGGCGTCGACGATCCGCAGTGGCTCGTCGGGGTCCCGCACGGCGTGCCGGACGGCGGATATGAGGTGGCGTACGAGGGTCTCGGCCGTGCGGCCGAGCAGGATGTCGGCGTCGTACTCCAGCCGCAGGGAGGGGCGTTCACCGGAGAGGTCGACGGTCAGGGCGAGGTCCCACTTCGCCCGGTCGCTGTCCACCTCTACGGCCGTGGCCGCGCCGCCGGTGAACCGCGGCAGTGCGGCGTCGAAGTTCTGCACGGCCAGGGAGCACTGCATGAGCGGTGAGCGTCCGGCGGCGCCGTGCAGGCCCAGTTCGCGGACCAGCACGTCGACGGGCACGTTCTGCCGCGCCATGGCCGGCATCACGGCGGCTCGCGTCCTGCTCAGCAGATCCAGCACGCTCGGCCGGCCGGACACGTCGAGGCGCATCGGGACCATGTTGACCGTGCAGCCGACGAGGTCCTGTTCCTCCTCGGACTCCCGGTTGGCGACCGGGCTGCTGATCACCACGTCGTCCTGGCGGGCATACCGGCCGAGGACGGCCGCGTAGATCCCGGCGAAGGCCATGAAGAGGGTGGCGCCCGCCCGCCGCGCGGTGTCGCGCAGCCGCGCGATCAGCTCCTCGTCGAGGGGCACGAGCACATTTCCGCCGGCGCCGCTGGGCGCCGCCGGGCGCGGCAGGTCGGTGGGCAGGGCCAGCGGAGTGCTCCCGGCGAGGTATCCGCGCCAGAAGTCCAGGTCGTCGGCGGCGCCGTCGTGCTCCGCCCAGCGGCTCCGCTCGTCCCGCGCGCAGGCGAGCGGGCTCGGTGCCGCCCCGCCGAAGGCGTCGGGGCGGTGTTCCAGGCGTGCGGTATAGGCGGTCTCCAGGTCGCGGAAGATCACGCCGAGCGACCAGCCGTCGCACACGATGTGGTGGGCCACGAGGGCGAACCCGTACTCGGCCGGGCCGATCCGGGTCAGGCCCCAGCGGACCAGCGGTCCGGTCGCCAGGTCGAAGGGCGTAGTTCTCAGCTGCCGTACCAGGTCGCGCACCGCGTCGTCCGGCCGTTCGGCGGCCGGCTCGGCCTGGGTGACGGTCCACGACGGTTCGGTGGAGCGGTCGAGGATCCGCTGCACCACCGCGCCGCCCTCGAAGACGAAGGTGGCCCGCAGCGACTCGTGACGGGCGGTCACCTCCCGTACGGCCCCGTGCAGCGCCTCGACGTCGAGATCGCCGTCGAGGCGCATCGCCGTGATCACCAGGTAGGCGTCGTCCCGCCCCTCCGCCTGGGAGGTGAGATACAGACGTTCCTGGGCGAAGGTCGTCGGTCCCGTACCGGCGCACGCCGCGGTCATGCTTTGCCCCCGTTGTCTCTCGTCAGAATTCCTGACGCCCACCGGGCGGCACCGCCGGCCGACGGGAGTCACTTGGGAAAAGTCGTCGGCCGGCCGAAGGGAAGAACGCTCACATCACGCCAGGCGGGACTCCAAGCTCCTTGATCACGACACGAGTTGATCATCATCAAGTGGGCCTGTCAATGATCGATGGATCACTCCCGCGGCCGGGTCCGCCCATTACCGGCGGTACTGAACGGACTCGGCATGTCACCGGTCGGCGCGGGGGCCGCTTCCGCCTTACCTGTCCGTCGGGAACCAGGCCTGAAGGGTCTCCGGGTTGATCGGCAGCGAGATGTGTTCATGGGTGATCAGCCACGAACTGCCGGACCGCCGGAGGCAAACGGTGGATCGCACCCACATCGCGCTCCGGAGACCGTTCTTACGTGTTCCGGAGTCCAAGTGGAGCATGTGCGCGAACGCGGCGTCGGAGCCGGTCATGACCGTGAGATCGTGCGTCTCCAGGCTGAGGGGGCCGTTGTATTCACCGAACCAGCGCACGAAGTTGCGGCGCACCTGCTCGTGCCCCGTGTATCGCATGGGGGGAACGACGTCGTAATAAACGATGTCGGACGAGTAGTGCGACATGAGCCGATCGACATCCTTTGCCTGACTGGCGTCGACTCGGCTCTCCAGAAGGGCCCGGACCTGGAACTCGCTCGAATTCATCGCATTCTCCATGGATGCTGCGCCGGATGCGCACACGGCATGTCCGCTCTTACGGCTCTTACGGCTCTTACGGCTCTTACGACGGGACAGCCCTGCGGAATGTGAGGCGCCGCTGCCCGCCGGCTCCCGGCGGGCAGCGGTGAGCGATTACCGCCCTGGCGACGGGCCGGGCTCCATACGGGTCTTGGGGTCCTCGCCCGCGAGGGGGCGGAGCACCCGGCACGGGGCTCCCACGGCGAGGGTCATGGGCCGAGAACCGCCCGTAGTCCTCGCCCGCGCGGGGCGCACCGGCCGTTCCGCCCCGCAGGCGAGACGGCAGGCTTGCGCGCCCCCCACACACACTCAGCGCCCAGCGCCGCCCGCGGTCACCGTCCAGGTCACCCAGGGCGGCGGCTCGTTCGGCCGCGAGCTGTTCTTCGGCGCCGCGCTGGAAGCCGCCCGGGCCTCGCAGAAGATCGGCAAGCCGGTCAAGCTGGTGTGGCACCGCGCCGACGACGCCCGGCAGGGCCGGGCCCATCCCATGGCCACCTCCCGGGTACGGCTCGCCTGCCTCGGCGGCACCGTCCTCGGTGGGGGCCGAGCTGCACCCGACGCGGCGGGCCTGGATCGACCAGGACGTGGCCCGGATCACCGAGGCCGGCCTCGACGGCATCCGCGACATCTGCCGCTGCGGCACCTACTTCCGCGTCCGCGAGGCGATCAGGGTAGGGGCCAAGGACATGTGGGACGGCACCGGGCGCGGCGGAGCGCCGCGCCCGGACCGGGCCAGGCGGCGGTCAGCAGGTCCGCCCGGTGTAGAACGCGCCGTCGATCTTGTCCGCGGCGCCGAGCCAGCTGCGGCCGGGGGCCACGCACCGCTCGTGGTTCGGACCCCAGACCTCCACCTCGATGACGACGCGGGAGCCGTCGCTGGTGCAGTGGTTGTAGAAGGCGTCGGACCCGGTCTCGTAGAACCCGCAGGGGTCCGCGGCGGATGAGGAGGCGGTGGCCACCGGCAGGCCGATTCCGAGGACGATGCTGCTGAGGGCGCCCACCAGGGCACGACGAAGCGTCATCGAGCTGCTCCTTGTCGAGGATCACATGCCGGGCGGTCCGGCGATGCGTGGAAAAGCGTCCCGGAACCCTGGTGAAAGGGCTGTCGATCTCACTCGGAAGGGGAGGCAAACCATCACTTCGGGTGGCCGTCGGACGGTGGGCACGGCACAGGGCCCGTCCCGCCGGTGTGACCGACGGGACGGGCCCTGTGCGTGCCGGTTCAGGCGCCGGGACGCCGGCTCAGGTCCGTGTCGAAGAGCCGCAGCAGTTCGGCCTCCACCACGGGGATGAGCGCCTCGACGAAACCGTCCGCCAGATGGCCGTAGTCCCGGTAGACCATGGTGTTGCCGACCACGACGGGGCAGTTGCCGGACGGGGCGCATACCCAGTCGTAGGGGTCGACGACCGTCACGTCCTCGGCGGCCGCCGCCGCCCGGATCGCCTTGGTGACGTCGGGCTCGGGGTCGGCCTCCGAACGGTCGCGGGCGCAGGAGCCGAGGCTGTCCGGGTGCGCGACCGCGCAGTCCACCGCGTTGTTCTTGGGCCACGGGGTGTCGAGCAGCGTGAGCACCTGGGTGCGGCCCCGCTGGAGCGTCCGGTAGGTCTCGGCCTGGCCCTTGCCCCAGGCCTGCGCCATGTCGCCGTTCCCGTACAGCTTCGCCGAGTTGGAGCTGGACGTGATGACGAGTTCCGGCTCCATCTTCAGGATCTTCCGGAGGGTCACGGCCCGCCAGTCGTCGCAGGCCGAGTAGGGGCCGCCGTTGTACTCGATGGTGATCTGGGCGACCTTGCAGGCGTTCTTGGTGAACGAGTAGAGCCGCCAGTGGTGCTTGCGGGCGATCGCGTCCAGCGCCGGGAACCACTGGGCTACGTGCGAGTCGCCGAAGAGGACCACGCTGCGCTCGGCGTTCCTGTCGCCGTACAGGCAGGGCTCTGTCTGCACCGTGTCGGCCATGGTCAGGGCGCAGTCGTCGGTGTAGACCCTGGACCGCTTGTACGCCGTGTCCCGCATGCTCGGTTCGAGGTTGGACGGGAGCTGGTCCACCCGCTGTTCCAGCAGCTCGACGAGCGCGGCACGCGGGTCGGACGCCGCTGCGATGGTCGCCTTGGGACTCGGCCGCGCCGCGCCCTCCTCCAGGGTCGGCGGGAACTGGGTGGTGACCAGCGCCAGCGCGGCCGCGACGGCGGAGAGCCCGAGGCCGAGGGAGAGCCCACGGGCGGCGTGGGCCTTGAACGCGCGGTGGAAGCGCATCGGGTTCTCGACCAGGTGCAGGGTCAGCCAGGCCAGCGGGATGCCGCAGAGTGCGGCGATCAGCCGGAGCGGACCGTCGTGCTCACCGGAGCCGACGGCGGCCGGAACGATGATGATGAGCGGCCAGTGCCAGAGGTACCAGGCGTAGGAGATCCCGCCGATCCAGACGGCGGGGCGCAGCGCGAGGATCGCGCCCGCTCCGTAGCGGCCGGCCGCCGCGCCTCCGGCGAGGACGGCGGCGGCGCCGAGGACCGGGATGACGGCGTTGTGGCCGGGGAAGCGGGTGCTCTCGTCGAAGACGACGGCCGCGTAGCCGATGGCGGCCAGGCCCGCCCAGCTCAGGACCGCGGCGACCGGGCGCGGGATGTCGTCGAGTCGGTGCGCGGCCAGGGCCAGCAGGGCGCCCACCGCCAGCTCCCAGATCCGGCCCTGCGACCCGAAGTAGGCCCAGGAGGGGGAGGTCTCGGTGAGGTGCAGGTTGAGGGCGAAGGAGGCCGCGGCCAGGGCGAGCAGCGGGATCGCCAGGAGGGCCCGGCGGCGGAAGAGCTTGAGGGCGATGATCAGGACGATGGGCCAGATCAGATAGAACTGCTCCTCGACCGCCAAGGACCAGAAGTGCTGGAACGGCGAGGGCGGCACGTCCGTGTTGAAGTAGTCGGTGCCCGCCTCGGCGAGCCGGAAGTTCACGACGTACCAGGCGGAGGCGATGGCGTCCTTGGCGTAGTCCGCGAAGCGCAGCGGGCCCAGGAAGAGCCAGGAGCCCGCCAGCGTCGCCAGCACGACGAGGGTGGAGGCGGGCAGCAGGCGCAGCGCCCGGCGGGCGTAGAAGCGGCCCAGCGCGATCCGGCCCTCGCGGCTCCACTCGCGGAGCATCAGCGAGGTGATCAGGAATCCGGAGATCACGAAGAAGACGTCCACGCCGACGTATCCGCCGGCCACGGAGGTGACCCCGGCGTGGGAGATCGCCACGAGCGAGACGGCCACCGCGCGCAGGCCCTGGATGTCCAGTCTCAGTCCCGCGCCGCCGGCCGCCGGAGCCGGCCGGTTTCCTCGGTCCCCGGGAGCGCCGTCCCGTGGTCTCGGGACGGCGGGGACGTCGTCGGAAGTGGGCCGCGGGGGCTGCGCTAGGCGGCGGACGGGCACCGTCTGGATCTCCTTGCTCTTGGGGCGTCACCGAGACGTGCACGCACGCCTGCGGAAGGATCCGGGGCTCGCCACCGGATCTGCTGACGCCGGTGATCGCCCCGGAGCCGGACGATCGAACCTACCCTCGACCGGGTCCGCGCTCGATGACGTTGCTATCACATCGCCATAACAAACGGACAGTTTGGGTTGCAACGACCGACGACGGCGCTATGACGTAATGCGCATAGGAAACATTGGCGGCGAGCCTTCCGGAGCCTCGGCGGGGCACCTCGACGGGGCGCCTCGGCGGGGCGCCTCGGCGGGTCGGGGCAGCGCCCCGCCGCCGGGAGCGGCGGACCGCTGTCCGACGCCTTCCGGCGGCGGGACTGCCCGGTCTCAGCTCTCCTTCCACACGAGCGCGGTCAGCACGGCCGACACGATCGTGACCGGGGCCTCCTGCGTGTTGAGCAGCCGCACCCGCATCGCGCGCCCGGCTCCGAGCCGCTTCACCAGGGGCACCACCGCGAAGGTGTCGCCGCCGGTGCCGACCAGTTCGTGGATCGGATGGTCCTGCACCAGGTCACTGCCCGCCGACTCGGACATCCGGACCTGCACGGTCTGGCCGGGCTGCAGACCGGCCACGCGCAGGCTCAGGGAGCCGGAGAAGCGACAGGCGCCGCGCGCCCACACGCTGCTCCCGGCGGGGTGGTGGCCCGTCTCGTCGGTCCACTCCTGGGTGAACTCGATCGAGTCCCAGGTGCCGGGGGCGAGGCGGTAGGGCTTGGTGGTGCCGAGGTTGACGTACTGCGGCATGGGGTCCTCCTGTGGGGTTCCCTTGGCGGCGGCGAGGATGGCGGTCATGGGAAAGGCCCCGGGGTCGCCGTGGAGGTTCTCCGGGACGTGCTGGTGCCCGCAGTGCCCGCTGAAGTTGCTCCAGGCGCTGTGGGACATCCGCACGCCGTTGCCGGCGCCGTACGAGCCGGGGTAGGCCTTGAAGGTCCGCCCGGAGGTCAGCGGCACGCCGTGCTGCTGATGGGCCCAGCGGGCGAAGGCCCCGAGGTCGCGGATCACCCAGCGCGGCAGCTCGGGCATGTACAGGTGCGGTGTCGACCCCCATCTGCGGTGGGTGGCCGGGTCGCAGGTGCCGACCACCTCGACCTGGCACACGTTGAGGGTGTTCGTCTCCACGCCTCCCGAGGTGTTGACCAACGCCCGGCTGGACACGTCGAAGTCGAAGTGCTGGTACCAGACCAGCTTCTTCGCGGCGAAATCCGGCTTGGCGGTGAAATTGGGCGCCGACGCGCCGCCGCCGTACGACGGCAGTGACGTGCCCTCCGTGGAGTGCCAGACGATGGTGTTCGTCCGCATCGCCGAGCCGGGATAGTCGTCCTGGTACCAGTAGGCCGTCGAGGCCCCGGGGTACCTCTGCGGACCGGCGCTCATGCCGCGCGCTCCGGTCGCGCGGGATGGACCGGCCGGGCGGGATGGCGGTGAATGGGGCCAGGGGTGGGGACCATGGTCAGCCTCCGATCAGGTGGTGATCCAGCCACGCGATGAACGCGCTGATGACTGCGATACCGGGGAGAGGCTGGGCCGTACAGGGCTGATCCGGCCGCTCGGCAGCGGAATCCGGACGCTGTGCCGCGTTCGATTCCGCCGTTCTACGACACCGGTCCGACGCGGTTCTACGACGCCGGTCTACCGGTGCGTCCTCGACGCCGGAAGCGGGTCGTCACCGTCCCGCGGGTCCGTCGTGCGGAAGCGGGCCCGGTAGCCGGTGAGGGAAACGCCGAGCGTGTGCCGGAACACGCGCCGCACCGTTTCCGACGAACCGGATCCGGCCTCCCGCGCGACCTCTTCCACCGGGGCGGTCCCGGCGGACAGCAAGGCCTGGGCGGCCTCCACGCGGACGGCGTCGACGTGGCGGCGCGGCCTCACGGAACGCGGTGCGCCGCGAGCCACCGGGTGTAGCTGTCGCTGCGCGCCGCCACACCCGCGTGCGCCACGCGCGCCTGGGCGAGGACGGTCTCGGCGAGGTCGGCGTCCTGCGTCACCGCATGCCAGCCGAGCAGATGCCGCCAGGCCAGGGGGGTACCGGTGAGCGGCCGGGTGACGATCCCCGGGGAGGCCGGGAAGGTGGCCCGGCACAGGCCGATCGCCCGGCCGACCTGGACGAGATGCACCAAGGACGAGGTGTCCGTCTCGTACACGCGGCGCGGTGTGAAGCCGGCACGGGCGCAGGCGGCGGTGAAGCAGTCCCCGAAGCACCCGTCGCCGGGCACACAGGCCCACTCCTCGCCGGCCAGCTCGATCAGCGCGGCCTCGGGCGCGGAGGCGAGGGCGTGCCCCTCGGCCAGCATGACGAAGACGGGGTCCACGGCGATCTCCCGCCAGACCAGGCCCTCGGCGCCCGGCGGGGCCGCCGAGCCGCAGGTCCCGGCGAGGGCGAAGTCCAGCCGGCCCTCGGCGAGCAGGTCGGCCAGGTGCCGCTCGGACCAGGAAGCGCAGGTCGTCACGCGGGCGTCGGACACCGCGTCGGCGAGCCGGTCGACCAGGGCGCCGAGCAGCGGGCCGTGTGTTCCGCCGAGCCGCAGGCAGGCGGAGGCCCGCGGGGTGCGGGCGAACCGCGCCGCATCCCGCTGGAGTTCGGTCACCGCGGGCAGCACGATGCGGCTGCGTTCGAGGACCAGCTCACCGAGCGCCGTGGCCCGTACGCCGTGCCGTCCCCGCTCGAACAGTTCGCCGCCCAGCGCCCGTTCGATCCGCTTGAGCTGCGCGCTCAACGCGGGCTGCGCGAGCCCCAGCGCCGTCGCCGCCCTGGTGAGGCTGCCGGCGTCGGCGATGGCCCGGACCGTCCTGAGATGCCGCAACTCCAACTCCATGAGGGGAGCTTGCGTCGACGGAGGGACGGGGACAAGAGGTTGGTACAGACCGGTTCGCGCGGTGCGGCCCCGATGGCTTCGAGCCGCGGTGCCTGTCCGGCGTCGATCAGGCCTGGCCTGCGCCCGCGTCAGCCGCGGAACACTGCCCTCGCCGTCCGCCGCGAGGACGAGCGAGTCGTCCGGAGCGGCTGCGAGGTCCCCGAACCGGTGGGGAGAACCGGGCGTTCCGCCCGCGAAGAGCGCGGTGCGGGCCGGGCGGCGACTCCCGGGGGCGTGCCCGCCGGCAGGTCCTCGGCGGGTCGCCCCGTCGCCGAGGCCGGGGCGAAAGGTCCCGGCCAGCTCCCCTCCGGCGATCAGGAGGACGGCGGGCCGGTCGGGCCGCGGAACTGCCGGGCGTCCCGCAGGTGATGGAGATCGGGCAGCAGGACGCCGAGGACGACCAGATCGACGTGCTGTTCCGCCGGCCGGGCCGACGCCTCGGTGCTCCCGGATCCGGGCAGGCCCCGCGCGCGTCAGTCTCCGCCCCCGCCGCCCCCGCAGGACGAGCCTCCCCCACAGGACGAGCCGCCCCCGCAGAACCAGCCGCCCCCGCCGCTGTGTCCGCCGCTGTCGCCTCCCCACCAGGAACGGCGCCGCCGCGACGACCGGCTCCCTCCCCGGGCCGCCGAGAAGACCACCGCGATGAGGACGATGCCCAGGATCGCCAAGTACTCCATGTTCTTTCACCCCGTTGTCGTGCGATGTGATGTGTGCCAGAGCATCCCCCGCCCGATCACCGGCCCAAGCTCCTCTTGAGCAAGTTCAGAGCTTGGCCGGGCAGGTCATGGCTGGTGTTCGTCTGCGTCATTCACACGGTATGCATGGACTCGCATGAACCCTGACCGTTACGCGAGACAGGAGACGACGGTGGCCCTGCTCGTCGGCGCGGCGGGATTCGCCGCACTGGCGTCGGCCGTCGTCGCGGTGACGCCTGCCGGTGGCGAAACGGCCGTCGCGTCACGCGGCGTCCTGATCTCCGCGGCCGTTCGGCCTCCTCGGATGGTCGTGGCACCCTTCCCGCCCCGCTCGACCCCCATCCGCTCGCTGGGACCGCGTCTGTCCTGCCGCTGCCCGGAGGCCGGCGGGGCCGCCCGGGTCACCCGAAGCGTTCGTGGTCGCCCAGCACCGCGTCGATCACGGACGCGTGGACGGCGACCCGCTCGTCCCGGGGATCGGCACACTCCGTCAACGTCAGCAGGGACTTCCACAGCGCCCAGCCCCTGGCCCTGGCCCAGGTGCCGTCGTCCTGGCCGACCGCCCGCCGGAACGCCTCGCGACTGTCGTCGCGGAGCATGGTCCAGGCGATCACCAGGTCGCAGGCCGGATCGCCGACGCCCGAGGTGCCGAAGTCGATCACGGCGGACAACCGGCCGTCGGTGACCAGCAGGTTGTTGTCTGCGATGTCGCCGTGGAACCACACCGGCGTGCCTGGCCGATCGGCGTCGAGCGCCGCCTGCCAGACCTCGGTGGCCCGCGCGGTGTCGATACGGCCGCCCAGGGCCGCGATGCAACGGCGCGTCTCCTCGTCGTAGTGGGCGGGCGACGCGCCGCGATACCAACTGTGTGCCCCGGCGAGGGGACCGCCGGTCGTGTCACAGCGCTGAAGGGCGAGAACGAACTCGGCGACGTCGGTGGCGAACCGGACCATGTCGTCGATGCGTCGGGGCGAGGCCGTTTCGCCGGGCAGCCAGCCGCGCACGGACCAGGGGTGGGGGTATCCCTCGCCCGGGGCGCCCTTGGCCAGGACCGTGGGAACAGCCACGGGCAGGGCAGGCGCCAGGCGGGGCAGCCACTCGCATTCCTTGTCGACCGCGGGGGCGTAACCGGCGGCGGTGGGCAGACGGACCGACATACCGTCACCGAGGCGGTAGGTGCGGTTGTCCCAGCCGTCCACCTCCACCGGCACCACCGGCAGCCGGCTCCACTGAGGGAACTGCGCGGCGATCAAACGCTTCACCAGGGCCGCGTCGACACCGGCGCGCCCATCCGGCCCACTCGAAACCATCCGCCGATCCTCACGCCCGCGGCCCTACCGGACAAGCGATTAAACGGGCCGCCTGCGAGTTCCTCGTCCTCGACACGTGGAACCCGGAAGCCGGACTGTCCTTGCGGGCGACGCGGCCGGACCCGGCCAGACCCCTTTCGGGCCGTCGTCGACGGCGTCTCGGGGGGAGGAGGAACTTCGCGGACGGGTCCCCAGTCGATCCCGTTCGGTGCGTTCGTCGAGGTTGCCGACGGAATCGAAGGGCTGGTGCACGTGCGAGTGCCGGCCTCGCCGCCCGTGGGCGATCCGTCCGAGGTCGTCCAGGTCGGGGCCGAGGTCACGGTCGTCGTCACCGGGGACGATCGGGAGCGACGATCCCTGGCCCTGTCCCGAACCGCACGGCTCGGCCGGGACGAGCGGCCGCGCCGCCGGGCCCTAGCCGAAGACGAGGTCGACGTTCTGGTCCACGCAGTGGTGCAGGACGGCCACCAGCTCGCGGACATCGTCGACCCGGCGCTGGGTGACCGGATCCGAGGGGTCCTTCTGAGGCTGCTCGGCGATCTCCCTGAGCCGGGGCAGGATCGCTGCGCACTCCATCGGTGTGAGGTGGCCTTCGTCGTCCGGGTGGTCGAGCAGGGGGGTCAGCGTCGTGGACACCTCGGTCCAGGGGCGGTCTCCGCCGAAGCCGCGCATCTCGTCGAGGGCGAGACCCTCGGCCCGGGCGAGCCACGCCCGGAACATGCCGAAGCCGGTGCAGGACCAGGAGACATCCGGGCTGTCGATGTCGCCGTCTCCTGGAAACAGCATGAGCCCCATCGTTTCCTCCTCGTCGACCGAGCACACAGGATCAGCGAAGCGGGGAGGCTGCGGCAACTCAAAAACTCCAACAGGCGACGTGAACGCGGCTACCGGGCCGCCAGGTACCTGAGTGCCACCGCCGCGTGCAGAGCCGCGCCGGCGGCGAGGGCGGGTTCGTCGAAGACGACCCGGTTGGAGTGGCAGTCGGGCGCCTTCCCGGCGGGGTCGCCCGGCCGGCGGGCGCCGAGGAAGGCCATGGTGCCGGGTACGCGGCGCAGGACGTAGGAGAAGTCCTCCGCGCCCATGAACGGCTGCGGCAGCAGCTGGACGCGGTCGGCTCCGAGCAGTTCGGCGGCGGTCTCGCGGACGGTCGCCGCGACCGTCCCGTCGTTGACCACGGGCGGGTAGCCCTCGGTCAGGTCCACGTCGACGGTGGCCCCGTGGGCGGCGGCCACGTGCCGGGCGACACGGTCGATGCCCTCGCGGACCCGGCGCCGGGTCCGCGGCGTCAGCGTACGGAAGGTGCCGTGCAGTTCGGCGGTCTCCGGGATGATGTTGGTCGTGGTCCCGGAGTGGATCGAGGCGACGGTGATCACGGCGGGGTCGAAGATGTCCACGGTACGGGTGGCCAGCGTCTGCAGCGCCTGGACGATCTCGCAGGCCACCGGGATGGGGTCGAGGGACACGTGCGGCGCCGAGGCGTGGCCGGACCGGCCGCGGACGGTCACATGGATCTGGTCGGAGGCGGCGAACGTGGGGCCGGGCCGCAGATGGACGGATCCGCTCTCGAAGCGTGTCGTGACGTGCAGGGCGAACGCCGCGGTGATCCCGGCGCCGTCCGGAGTGTCCAGCAGCCCCTCGTCGATCATGTACTGGGCGCCGCCGTCGCTCTCCTCCGCCGGCTGGAACATGAAGAGCACCCGGCCGGCCAGTTCCGCCCGCCGCGCGACCAGCAGCCGGACCGCGCCGACGAGCATCGCCGTATGCAGATCGTGACCGCAGGCGTGCATGGCGCCGGGCACCTCGGAGGCGAATTCCAGGCCGGTGTCCTCCTGCTGGGGCAGGGCGTCCATGTCGGCGCGGAGCAGTACGGTGGGCCCGGGCCGGTCGCCCTCCAGCAGCGCGGTGACCGAGCTGAGCCGCTCCCCCGTGGTCACCGTCAGTCCCAGCCCGTCGAGTGCGGCGAGCACCGTGCTCCGGGTGTGCGGCAGGTGCAGGCCCAGTTCGGGGACTCGGTGCAGCCGGCGCCGCACGGCGACGATCTCGGGAAGCAGTGCGCGGGCCTCGGCGAGCAGGTGTTCGGGCGTAGTGGTCACCGCGTCCTCCTGTCGAGCGCTGTGTGCGGCGGAGCCACGGACATGCGCACCTCCCGCCGCTGCGGGTCGGCGCGTTCCGTCGGTCCGAGGATGAGTGCCCGCGCGAGCGGTTCTTCACTCGGCCTCGTCAGGGTGGGGGGGCGTGTCCATGAGGGCGGGCGTCGCGCCCTGGCCCGTACCCGCCCTGGGGTACGGGCCGTTTCGCGGAGGTGCGGGCAAGACCTACGAAGTGAACCGCTGTCCGGCGGAACCGTCGCAGTTCTGGAGGCGCAGCGGCTCCCGGGCCGCCGTCTGGGTGAGACAGAGGCCGGTCGCCGCGGACGGGCGGATCGTGGCGCCGTCGCGGAGGAACTTCTGGTTGGCCGCGCCGGAGCAGTTCCAGATGATCAGCTCGGTGCCGGCCCGGTACCGGGCGCCGGGGACGTCCAGGCAGCGGTCCTGGGTGAGCTGGGTGTGGAAGGTCTGCCGGGCGGAGTCGTACCACCAGTGCTGGTTGCGGGTGCCGGCGCAGTCCCAGCCGAGGACGCCGGTGCCGTTGCCGGTCCGGGAGCCGGTGACGTCCACGCAGGTGCCGGTCCCCTGGTTCCGCAGCGGGGTGAAGACGTCGTCCCAGGCGTACGGGAACAGGCTGGGCCTCCCGGCCGAGTTGACGTCCGCGCAGGAGGCCTCGCGCAGGTTCGAGGCGTAGAACTGGGTGAGACAGGAGGCGAAGGCGGCGTGGCCGCGGCCGTTGGGGTGGAAGGACTGGCGGACGGAGTTCTCGTCCGGCATGCCGGGCTTGGACAGGTCGATGTACAGGCCGCGGGCCCAGGCGTCGTCCATGCAGACCTCGTGGCCGTGGAAGAGCCGTGAGTTGTCCAGGTAGCGGGCTCCGGTGGCCGCGGCGGCCTTGCGGATGCCGCGTTCGAAGGCGGGTACGGCGGTGTTGCGGCCCCACACGGTGTCGGAGTCGTAGCCGAGGCCGCCGCAGGCGAGCTTTCCGCCGAAGTCGGGGTTGTCGCGGAAGTCGGGGCCGATGGGGCTCGGGTAGCTCATCACGACGAGCTGGTAGTCGCCGTCCGCGTAACCGGCGTCGCGCATCACGGTCCTCAGGTCCCGGAGGGTCTGCTCGACCTTGGGGACGAGGTTGTCGACCCGGGTCTGCCAGCCGGGGGCGTACTTCGGCTCGCAGGGGCCCTGGGAGAGCAGGTAGCGCTGGACGCAGTCGGTCATGACGGGGCCGAACTGAAGGTCGTCGTTGGCGCCCGCGACGAGCAGCACCATCTTGATCCGGGTGTTGCGGGCCTTGACCGCCAGGCTGTCGCTCTGCACCGGTTCGTCGGCGTACTGCGGTGTGCCGCCGACGCGGATGTTGCCGGTGGAGGCGCCGGAGCAGGCCGCGTTGAAGGTGAGGTCGGTGGCGATCGCGGTGCGGTGAATGGCGGCTTCGGGCGAGCGGTGGCACCAGTTCGTGGGGCCGTTGGTCGGCGGTTCGTAGGTGCCGACACCCTCGCCGGAGATTTCGCTGTCGCCGAGCGAGATCAGCGCGGACTCGCGCTCGGTGAAGGGGCGTTCGGCGGGGTCGCCGTAGAGCGCGGTGGCCTCTCGGGCCCGGATGGCCTCCAGGTCGGGTGGGAGTGGGCTGGAGGCGGCCGGCCGTGCGCCGTCGCCGGTGCCGGCTGCCGCGGCGGCGCCGGCCGTGCTGGCGGGTACGGCCGCCGCGGCGACGGCGAGTACGGCCGTGACGGCGGTGGTGATGCGCCGGAGTCGGTTCCCGGAGCGTCTCATGACACCTCCTGAACGTGGGGTTACCCACGGTATTTACTGGCCGGTAGCCGCTATGGGAATATCTCGGACGAGGAGAGCTGAACAAACGTCAACTTCCGCGCCGGGCGCGGACCGGCGTCCAGGAGGCTGCCCGTGCTGCGAACGACCCTGACGGTGAGCGTGGCGGTCGGCGCGCTGCTCGCACCCGCGACCGCCCAGGCGCGGCAGGACCCGCAGTCCGTCCCCCGCCTCACCGACCGGCACGGGCGGGTGCTGACGCTGCGCGGCTGGAACGTCGAGGACAAGACGAACCGGGGCGACGAGGCCCTGTCGGCCATCACCGAGCGGCACTTCCGCGACATGCGGGCACGGGGCTTCAACTTCGCCCGGCTGCTGATCTTCTGGGACGACCTGGAGCCCCGCCCGGGGCAGTACAGCAGCGCGTACCTGAAGAAGATCGACCGCGTTCTGGGCTGGGCCGCGCGCAACGACGTCAAGGTCCTCATCGACGCCCACCAGGACGTGTTCGGTCCGGCCTTCGGCCATCGCGGGGTGCCCGCGTGGGCGACCAGGACCGACGGGCTGCCGTTCACCCCGCACCCGGACGACTGGTTCGCCGAGTACTTCGAGCCCGCCGTCCAGCGCGCCTTCACCCACCTCTACGAGGATCCCGATCTCCGGCGCGCGCAGGCGGAGGCCTGGCGCGTCCTCGCCGGGCACGTCGCCCACCACCCGGCGGTGATCGGCTACGACCTGATCAACGAACCGATGGGCGAACTGCGCGAGGGGGAGGATCTGCCGACGGCCGCCCGCCGCATCGAGCGCGACCAGCTCACCCCGATGTACAACCGCCTCGCCGACGCGGTCCGTTCGGTCGACCGGGACGCCTGGCTCTTCGTCGAGCCCACACCGATCGTGGGCGAGGGCGTGCCGACCGGCCTCGGGCGCGTCGACGACCAGAAGGTGGTGTACGCGCCGCACTTCTACAACGCCGCCATGGAGGCGGGCGCCGACTACGACCCCGGCGCCGGGTGGATCGAGGCGTACGAGCGGGCCGTGGTGGAGTACCCGAAGAAGTACGAGGTGCCGGTGGTGGTGGGCGAGTGGGGTCCGCTGAACCATTCCCTGCCGAACATGGGCCGCTTCTACCGCGACGCCATGGCCTCCCTGGGCCGGTACACCTCCGGCTGGGCGGGCTACGTGTGGTGCTACGGCGGCGGCTACTGCGCGGTCGACGACGCCGGCGCCTTCCGCACCCACAAGGAACTCACCGCCGAGCCCTACGCGGCGAGCGTGGCGGGCACCGTCGCCTCCGCGTCGTACGACTCCTCGGCCGGCGTGTACCGGCTGGCCTACCGGGCGGCCCGGCACGGGGCGCGGGTGACCGAGCTGTCCCTGCCGCCGGGCACCTGGCGCGTCACCGCACCCGACGCGACGGTGCTGCGGACGACGGCGGGGCGGGCGTGGGTCCTGGCGGCGCCGGGCCGGGAGGTGACGGTCACCGTCCGGAGCGGCTGACCGTCCGGCGTGACCGGCCGTCCGGAGCGGCTGACCGTCCGACGTGACCGGCTGTCCGGAGCGGCGACCGTCCGGCGTGACCGACCGTCCGGCTGGTGTGCTCTTCACGCCCGCCACAGGCGAGCCCCGGGCAATCCGCCCAGGAGCATCACACAGGCTGCACACAGCGCTGCGAGAGCCCGGTTAACGTGGCAAGCCGCTCGATCCCCTGTCCGAACGCAGCCCCGCCCCGGCCCGCCGGCCGACGGCACCGCCAGCTCAGGAAGACCGCAGATGGACTACTGCTCCACGTGTCGTCGGCATCTCAACGGCGCCCTGGTGTGTCCGGGGTGCGGCGCCTATGCCCCCGACATCGATCCCTCCGCCGCCCGCACGGCCCGCGACAGCTCTCCGGTCACGCGGGCGACGGCGATGGTCGAGGCGGCGGGCATCGCGCGGACGGAGCCGGACGACACCTACCCGGAGCAGCCGCCCGCGCCGCGGGGACGGGCGGCCCGGCGACGGCAGCTGGCCCGCTGGAAGAAGACGCAGCGCCGGGCCGTCGTGGCGACCGCCGTCGCGCTCGTCGGGGGCGGCCTGACCGTGGCCGGTCTGCACCGCGGCGCCCCCGACCGGGCGCAGGCGGCGACGGCGCCGGAGCATCCGGACGCGCCGGCCGCTCGGGAGCAGGCGCCCCAGTACGACCGTCCGCCGATCGAGCGGCCCGACTCGGCCCGTTCTCCCCGGACCTCCCCCGCTCCCGCCGAAGCCACGGATTCCCCCCGGCAGCAGGCTCCGGCCGTCGCGGCCCACACCGAGCCTGCCGGAGCGCGGCAGCTTCTCGCCGCTCCCGCTCCGGCGGCCCCGGCCTCGCCACCGCGGGCCTCGGCACCGTCCGCCGATCCCACCGGCCCCGCCCGCACCGGCACGGCGGCGGACACCGGCCATACGCCACTGTCACCGCCCCCGCCGCCGCCCGCCGGCGACGCGGAGGACACGAGCGGCACCGGAAGCAGTGGAGCAACAGGAGGCACAGGAGGCACCGACGCGTCGCAGCCCGGCTCCTCCCCCGCCGACACCGCGCCCGCGCAGCTCTGTCTGCTGGTGGTCTGCCTCGGCTGACCCGGCGCCGCGGCTACGGCCTGCTGCGTACGCCCCCTGTCACGATCGGGTCACTTGCGCCAGAACAGGTGGTGCGTCACCCCGCTCGGACTGGGCACGACATCGAGGTGGAAGCGGTCGAGCAGTTCGTCGGGGGACGCCCACAGCCGCACCCCGGATCCCAGCTTCACCGGCGACACCGCCACGTGCAGGGTGTCGACGAGGTCGGCGTCGAGGAACTGCCGGATGGTGGTGACCCCGCCGCCGAGGCGGACGTCCTTGCCGTCCGCCGCCTCCCTCGCCTGTGCGAGGACCGTGGCCGGGGTGCCCCCGACGAAGTGGAACGTCGTGTCGGAGAGCGTGAACGAGGGGCGCTTGTGGTGGGTCATGACGAACACCGGGGTACGGAACGGAGGCTCGTCGCCCCACCACCCCTGCCACTCGTGGTCCTGCCAGGGACCGCGCTGGGGCCCGAACTTGTTGCGGCCCATGATCTCGGCGCCGATGCCGCGGGCGTAGTCCCGGGTGAGGTAGTCGTCGAGACCGCGGCTCCCGCCCGGGTCGGTGCGCATGGGCCAGCTCGCCGTGGCACCGGCCCAGGCGAACAGGTCCCCCGGGTTGGCGTGGCCGAACGGTTGCTCCAGAGTCTGGTGCTCCCCGGCGCCGTAGCCGTCGCTCGACACATTGAAGTTCTGAACTCTCAGCAGCTGAGTCACGCGGCTCCTCCTGTGATCGACGCATCGATGACCGGTGATCGGTGATCGGTGATCGGTGATCGGTGAGAGTTGGACTGCCGAGCCCGCGAAAACTCATCGCGACGCCGCCGCCACGTCCCGGCAGCCTCAGGCGCGGGCGAGTTCCGCGGCGCCGAAGGAGACGTCGAAGCGGTCGCACCAGATGCTCACGCTGCTGTAACGGGACAGGTCGACGTCGGCGGGCACGGTGTAGTTCTGGCTGCCCTTGTTGCCCTTGAGCCTGCCGAGGCTGACGTACTCGCCGTCGTCGAACAGGTGCCAGCCCTCCTGCCCCTCCTTCACCTCCGCGTCGCTGAGCCAGACACGCAGGTCGGGGCCGTTGCTGGTGTCGAGGTTCTCCAGCCGCACGATGCGCGAGCCGTCGGCCAGCCGGACCAGCTTCACCGTGCCCGAGGTCGCGTGCTCATGGCTGATCAGCTCACCGCTCGCCAGCGTCACCGGCCCGGCCGGGGCCGGTGCGGCGGACCGCCCGGACGGTCTCGCGGCGGGCGGCGCCGAGGGAGCCGCGGCCTCCGGCAGCGCCTCGTGGACCGTCTCCTCCTGCCACAGCTTCCACGGCTGGAACCAGTACAGCCCGAACGCGGCCCCGGCGAGCCCCATCACCAGCACGCCGATCACCCACGGCCTGACCAGCACGCTCCACACCCGTCCCATTCCCGCCCCTCCTGAATGCCGTACGTCGTCGCTCCCCATTCAACGGAAGGAACGGCCGTCCGGGGCCGGGGGACAGATGACGAAATCCTTACGGAGCCGCGGGCAGCGTCACCTCGAAACGGCAGCCGCCGGGGATATTGCGCACGGTGGCGCGGCCCCGGTGGGCCTCGACGATGCCCCGCACGATGGCCAGGCCCAGCCCCGCGCCGGCCGGGGGTGTACGCGCGTCGCTGCCGCGCCAGCCGGTGTCGAAGACACGGGGCAGCTCGTCGTCGGGGATGCCGCCGCAGCCGTCGGTCACCGACAGCACCACCGCGCCGTCCGGCCCGCGCTCCGCGGCGACCGCCACGGTGCCGTCGGCCGGGGTGCGGCGGACGGCGTTCACCAGCAGATTGCCCAGCACCCGGCTCATCTCCCTGCCGTCCACCTCCACCGGCACCGCCTCGACCCGGTCGCCCACCAGCCTCACCCCCCGCTCCCGGGCGAGCGGACCGGCCCCCGCCAGCGCGTCGCCGACCAGGTCGTCCACGGACATGCGGGCGGGGGCCAGGGCCAGGGTTCCGGCGTGGATGCGGGAGAGTTCGAAGAGGTCGCCGACCATGCCGTCGAGGCGTTCGACCTCGGTGCGGATCTGCCGGAGGTAGCGGCCGGGGTCGGTGGCCACGCCGTCCTCCAGGGCCTCGGACATGGCGCGCAGGCCGGCCAGCGGGGTCCGCAGGTCGTGCGAGATCCACGCGACGAGTTCGCGCCGCGATGCCTCCAGGGCGCGCTCCCGCTCCCGGGACTCGGCGAGCCGGGCGCTGGTGGCGGCCAGTTCACGGCTCACGGCCTGGAGTTCGGCGGTGGTCGGGCCGCCGGGAGCGGCGAAGTCCCCGCCCTCGCCGAACAGGCGGGCCGCGGCGGCGAGTTCACGGCTGCGGGCGACCACCCAGCGGCCCAGCAGCAGCGCGGTCGCCAGGGAGACCACGGCCGCCATCGCGACGACCGTCGTGACGACCGTCAGGTCGTGCGGGGAGAGGAACATCGCCCAGGCGACGGCCAGTGTGCCCGCGAGCATCGCGACCACGCCGACCGCCGCGACCACGGCGAGCGACGCCGTGAGGGAGCGCCGCCGGATCCGCCACAGGGCGCCCGCTCCGGCCAGGCCGGTGGCGGCGGCGCCCGCGAAGGCGTACAGGGCGATGAGGAGGGTGTCGCGCACGGTCAGCCCGCCTCCTCATCGGGCTCGAAGCGATAGCCGACCCCCCAGACCGTCCGGATCAGCCGGGGCCGGGCCGGATCGTCCTCGATCTTGCCGCGCAGGCGGCGGACATGGACCGTGACCGTCGACAGGTCTCCGAAGTCCCAGCCCCACACCTCCCGCATCAGATCCTCGCGGCTGAAGGCCCGCCCCGGGTTACGGAGAAGAAAGCACAACAGGTCGTACTCGCGCAGCGTCAGGGCGAGTTCGACGCCGTGCTTGACGGCCCGGCGGCCGGTGGGATCGATGGTCAGGCCGGCCGCCGCCAGCCGGTGCCCGGGGGTGGCGGAGCGGCTGCGCCGCAGCACCGACTCCACGCGCAGCACCAGTTCCCGGGGGCTGAACGGCTTGGTGACATAGTCGTCCGCACCGACCTCCAGGCCCAGGATGCGGTCCTCCTCATCCCCGCGGGCGGTGAGCATGATGACCGGCACGGGTCCGGCGGCGCGCATCCGGCGGCACACCTCGAGGCCGTCCATGCCGGGCAGCATCAGGTCGAGCACCACCAGGTCCGGCCGGTGGGCCGCGAGGCGGGTGAGGGCGGAGGGGCCGTCGTCGGCGCGGTCGACGACATGGCCGGCGCGGTCGAGATATCCGGCGACGACCTCCGCGACGGTCGGATCGTCGTCGACCACCAGAATGCGGGCGGAGCGCCCCTCCGCCCCCGTGGATCCATACGCGTGCTGCATGCCCCCAGCGTGACAGCACGTCCCCTGACCGGCGCCGTCCGGGTCTCGCCACCGTCCGGCCCACCTGGCGGTCGGTGGTCTGCCGTCGTGGGGCCGGACATCACCGTCATGATCGCGGACTGGTCGTGGCCGGCGGCGGTTCCGCCCCCGGAGCGCCTGCCCCGGCTCAGGGGCGCCTGGTACGACGACGACACGGGACTGTGGGACCACGACGCGCCGTCGGTCGAGGGGGACTGGGTGTGACCGCGGGGACCCCACGGCGCCCTCTCGCCGTGTACGAGTTCCTGCACACCTGCGGCTCGCTCAACGCGCACTTCTGGGCCGGGCAACGCTGGGAAGCCGTCCGCGACCATGTCGATCCCGCGCTGCGGGCCGAGTTGGACGCCTTCCTCCTCGGGCTGGTCCGGGGGCGGCCGGGCTTCAGTCGGCGGGCTCGCCCGCCCCGGGGTGCGGCCGGTCGGCCTGCTGTCTGCCCAGCAGCTGCGCGGCCTGGAGCTGGGTGCGCTCGGCGGCCGTCTGCGCCGCCGCCACGGCGTCACCTCGTTCACGCACCAGCTCTTCATAGATCGGTATACGAGCTCCCTCGCCGGCCATGCGCCTCACAGCACGGGTCCTTTCCGTCGTCGCACGAACTTCACAGAGCGTCGAAACACCCTCGGACAGCGAAGCCGCTTCTGCCCACATCGGCGTCCTTCAATCACCACCCCGCCACTTTGCCGAAACGGCAACAGGACTCGGCCCGACGGCGGCATCCGCCGCATGATCGGTACTGAGCCATGGGCCGACCCTCCGGAGGACGCATGTCACCGCACCTCACCACGGACGTCACTCACCGCGTGGTCCCCTCGTCGGCGGGCCGGATCCACCTCGTGGAGCAGGGCACCGGACCGCTGGTGCTGCTCGTGCACGGCTTCCCCGAGTCCTGGTACTCCTGGCGCCACCAACTGCCCGCACTGGCCGCGGCCGGCTATCGCGCGGTCGCCCTCGACGTCCGCGGCTACGGCCGCTCCTCCAAGCCCGCGGACCCGGCCGCCTACCGGATGCTCGACCTGGTCGAGGACAACGTCGGCGTGGTGCGCGCCCTCGGCGAGGAGTCGGCGGTCATCGTCGGCCACGACTGGGGCGCGACGATCGCCGCCGACTCCGCCCTGCTCGAACCGGAGGTCTTCCGAGCGGTCGGGCTGCTCGGCGTGCCCTACACGCCACGGGGCGGTCCACGGCCCAGCGAGGTCTTCTCGCGGATGGGCGGGGACGAGGAGTTCTACGTCTCCTACTTCCAGCGGCCGGGGCGCGCCGAGGCCGAGATCGAACCGGATGTGCGGGGCTGGCTCGCGGGCTTCTACGCGGCGCTGTCCGGCGACACCATGCCGGGACCGGCCGCTCCGGATCCGCACTTCGTCGGCAGGGGCGGGATGCTGCGTGACCGGTTCCCCGGCGGACGGCGGCCCGCCTGGCTCGGCGAGCGCGACCTCGACGTCTACGCCGGGGAGTTCGAACGGACCGGACTGACCGGGGCGCTGAACCGGTACCGGAACATGGACCGCGACTGGGAGGACCTCGCCGCATTCGACGGCGCCCCGCTCCCCCAGCCGTCACTGTTCGTCGGCGGTCGCCTTGACGCCTCCACCACATGGCTGGCCGACGCGATCGACGCCCACCCCACCACGCTGCCCGGGCTGGTCTCCTGCCACCTCCTCGACGGCTGCGGCCACTGGATCCAGCAGGAACGCCCCGCCGAGGTCAACCGGATCCTCACCGACTGGCTGGCCGCGCTGCCTTCCTCGGCCACGACCGGAGCGGCCGTCCCGGCACGCGAGGGACGTGCGTGACAAACTGTGCCGATCATGTCCCGCCAGAAAGGTGACGACTCTATGTCCAGGGTCGAGCTGACCACTGACTTCGGCCGCATCGTGCTCGAACTGAACGACGCCGAGGCACCCAAGACCGTCGAGAACTTCCTGACGTACGTCCGGAACGGGCACTACGACGGAACGATCTTTCACCGGGTGATCGACGGCTTCATGATCCAGGGAGGTGGCTTCACCCGGGACATGTCGCAGAAGCCCACCCAGGCGCCGATCACCAATGAGGCCGACAACGGGCTGAAGAACACGGCGTACACGGTGGCCATGGCGCGGACCGGCGACCCGCACTCCGCGACGGCGCAGTTCTTCGTCAACGTCTCGGACAACGCCTTCCTCGACTTCAAGGCGAAGAACCCGAACGGCTGGGGTTACGCCGTCTTCGGCAGGGTGGCCGAGGGCCAGGAGGTCGTCGACCGGATCAAGCAGGTGCGGACGGGCAGCAAGGGCGGCCACCAGGACGTGCCCCTGGAGCCCGTCGTCATCGAGACGGCCAAGGTCATCGGCTGACCTCGGCCACGCCGGCGGACGGTCACCCGGCCCCGGGGAACGCCGTCCGCTTCCGCGTCACCGCGCGAGCCGGGTCTACCGGGTCTACCGGGTCTACCGGGTCTACCGGGTGAACCGTACCGGCACCGGTCGCGTGCTCCTCGGCGGGGGCGCAACTGCTCCCGTCGCTCGGGATGCCGAGGTCCGTGAGATAGGCGTCCACGGCCTCGCGTGTGCACGCGCTGCGGCCGTAGACGCTGTGTCCCGCACCCTCGTAGGGCAGCAGAACGGTCGTCCCGCGGGTCTGCCGGTGCACGTTCACGGCCCAGGCGTAGTTGTTCGCCGGGTCGTGCAGCGCATGCAGCATGAGGATCTCGGGTGCCTTGGTGATGCGCGGCCGGTGCTGTGGGTTGTTGACCTTCTCCGGCCAGCCGACGCAGCCGGCCACCGCGGTGTGTACGCGGGGTGAGCCCCGCAGGTGAGGTGCCGCCGCCAGTTCGGCCGCGGTCAGGGCGGCGAACTCCCGGTGGTTCTTCGGCCGGAATCGCCAGTCCTGGCAGAACACCGCGTGGAACAGCGGTTCAGAGGTCGTCGCCCGGCCGGCTTCGCTCGGCGGGTCCTCCGGTCGGGGCTGCCGCGGTTGCCGGCGCTCTCCCCGTTCCTGCGCGTCCAGCTCGGCCACGTAGGCGGCCAGTTCCCGCCAGTCCGGGCCGTAGAACTTCCTGAAGGCGAAGAGGGCGATCTCATGAGCGGTGAGCGTCCGGTCCGGGCTCGCCGGATCACGTATTTCGCCCCGGTCCGCTCGGGCGAGGAGGCCGTCCCACGCGGCGGTGACGTCCCGGCCGTGCAGTGCGCAGGAGCGATCGAACGCGCACCAGCGCGCGAACTGGTGGAACGAGTCCTCCGCGGTGACCGCCGACGAGACGAGGAACTCCCGCAGTCCGAGGCTGTGGTCGATGTTGGCGGTGAGAGCCATGGCGCGGATCCGCTCGCCGTACCGCTCCGCGTACTGCTGGCCGATCAGCGTGCCGTACGAATGACCGAAGTAGTTGATCTTCCTCTCGCCCAGCGCACCGCGGAGGGCATCCATGTCATGGACGACGCTCAAGGTGTCGGCGTGGTCGAAAATGGCCCCGCTGCGCCGTCGGCAGTCCTCGCGCAACACGCGGTTGAACTCCGCGAGTCGAGCGAACTCCGCCTGGTTGCGGGGATAGGCGGACGGTCGCCGGTTCACCAGTTCCTGCGAGCACTTCACGGGCCGGCTGTCCCCGACACCGCGCGGGTCGAACCCGACGATGTCGAACCGGGACAGGATGTCCTCGCTGAAGGTGGACTTGGCCCGCCGTACGGCGAAGTCCACACCGGAGTCCCCCGGCCCGCCGGGGTTGACCAGCAGCACGCCGAGCCGCCGGGCCGGATCGGCCGCCTTGCGGCGGGCCACCGCGAGGTCGAACTGCTCGCCCGCCGGGCGCGTCCAGTCGACGGGCAGAGGTAAAGTGCCGCATTCCGCTGTCGCGTCCCGGGGGCATGGTCTCCAGTCGATGGACGACACCTCCGCCGTCGTTCGTGTGAAGCGGGGAGGGCCGGCGTCCGCCGCTTCCACGACCGGTGCCGACGGTGCGGCGAATACGCCGACTGCGAGCACTCCGGTGAGCGCTTTGAGGAGCAGGGGCATCAGGGAGTTCCTTCCGAGGTCGTCGAGCGGGCCACGCGGGACGGGATGTCCCGTGATCAAAGGTGGCGGTGAGACGACTTCGGACGCAATCGCGCGAGACAGGGATCAGGGAAGCCACCGGGACGTGGCCGGAGTTCCCCTCCGGGGACACCTCAGGGGGTTGCCCAGAACCACCTGGGTCTTTCCCTGGCTTCGCTCCACGCTCAGGCGCCGGCCTTCACCGAGATGCCGGCGATCCGGCCGTGTGTGTCGAAGTCCACCTCGACCGCGTCTCCGCCGGGCAGTTCGGCGACGATCCGCTCGCCCTCGACGCACTGGGGCACGCCGTGGTGGTCGAAGTAACCGCCGACGACCTGGCGGGGCGCGTGGCCGATCAGACCGGCGCCGGTGAGCAGCGTCCGCGGCAGTGCGACCGGGTCCACGCCGACGCGCGGCACTCGCGTGTCGTCGGGCAGGAAGTAGACCTGTGTGGCCGGTCCCGCGGGAACGCCGATGTACCCCGGTGCTTCGGCCACCCCCATCCCGGTGAAGGCGAGCAGCTCGGCCGCGTGCCGCGGGTCGTCGAAGCCGGACAGCGGCAGCACTTCCTCGGTCAGTTCGGTTATGCCGTGCGCCCGCCCGTACCGCTCGACCGCGGCGGCCAGGGCGACGACCTCGGTGCCCTGGAGTCCCGGATTGGCCCAGCCCCACATCCAGGACTGCTCTTCCGTGTCGTACGTGCCGAGCACGGCCACCCGCAGCTCCAGCCCGCCCTGCCGGTACAGGCAGGACGGCAGGTCCGCGGTCCAGGGGCCTTCGGGCAGGAACCGCGTCAGAGCGTCGAGTTGGGCCGCGCCCCAGGCGGCATGCCGTTCGGCTTCCAGGAGAAACGCTTCGCTGAATCCACTCACCATGCCCCGACCCTATGGGGCCGCACGCGCTGTCGGCCGGCCCGGGGGTACCCCGTTGGAAGGACGTCCGCCGGGGACCGATTCGCCGAGGTCACGGGGGGGCAGGTGGCACACACGGTGCTGGAGGCGCTGGACGAAGTGCCGTGGGAGCGGCGGGAGTCGGCGCTCGGGGACCATCCGCCCGAGGAGATGCGGCGTGCCCTGCGGAACCTGGTCCTCAAGGGCGGGGCGGCGACCGAGGAGGACTGCTACCCGCTGTTCGACTGCTGCGCGCTGGGGACCGGGCGGGTGGCATCCGCCGCGACCGCCGCGCTGCCGTTCGTGGTCGCCCTCGCCCGGGATCGGGAGGTGGGCGCCCGGGTCATGCCTCACCTGCAGCGGTTCCCTCCGGCCGGGTTGACCGGGGGCTACTCGGCCGGGATGGCGTCGCGTATCGCTCTGGCGGTGACGGCCGGGTCGTAGCCCTCGGGCACGCCTTCGACCAGGATGATGTCCCCGACGATGTGCCGGGACCGCAGCGGAACGATCTCCTGGTAGGCGGGCGAGTCCCACCACGCCCGCGCCTCGGCGATCGAGGGGAAGGAGATCATCACGACCGCCCCCGGCCAGCGGCCCTCCTTCGTCTCGTGCCGGGTACCGTGCACCAGGAAGCGGCCGCCGTACGGCGCGAAGGTCCCGGTGATGCGCTCGATGTACTCGGCGATGTCCTCGTGGACGGCGGTCTCGTGCAGGTGGGCGATGGCGTAGGCGGTCATGGTGGGTCCTTCCGGTCGGTCCGGCCCGTGCTCGGAACGACCTTGTCATCCGGCCGCGCCGAGGGCGATTACGTGGCGGGTAATCGCCCCGTCTCCACTGCGCCGGCGGTCGGCGTCGGCGTCAGGTCGCTGTGGGCGCGCCGGGCTCACCGCCCCACGAGATCGCGGTCCGGCCCCCCGGGCTGGGGAAGAAGCGCCGCGTGGCCGCCGTGATGGAGGGGCGTGTCCAGACGGAGGCGGTTCACCTCCGTGCCGGTGGCCGCGTCGACGAGGTGGACCTCCCCATGGCCGCCGCGGGTGACGGCGACCCAGTCGGTGTCGGGTGACGCGGCCACGGCCCGGCGCTGGACACCTTCCCAGGGTGTGCCGCCACGTCGGGGGGCGCCGTCCATCGCGGCGAGGGCGACGTGACGCGTGGCGCCGTCGCCGCCCAGCAGGACGAGTTCGTCGCCGTCGGGGTGGATGCGGGCGAAGGCGGTGTGGGCGCGGGCCAGGGCGAGGCGGAAGACGAGTCCGGGGCCGAGTTCGGTCCGGGTCGTGGTGTGGGTGTCCAGGTCGTGGCGCCAGGCCTGGTTGGTCCACTCCGGCCAGCGCAGCGGGTCCGCGGGTCCGCCGCGCAGGGTGGACCACAGGGCTCGTCGGCGCGGGTCCAGCCGTAGGTACCAGCCGCGGGCGGGCGCGTCCCACGGGATCGGCGGTTCTGCCACCAGGCTGTCGCCTTCCCGCCGCGCCCGGTGCACGCCGTCGCCGGTGGCGGCGAAGACCCGGGCGTGGCGCGGATCCTGGGCGTCGCCGTGTCCGTCGTCCGGGAGGGGCAGGCAGGCGGCCGGGGTGACGGGCGGGCAGCCGGGCGGTGCGGCGAGCAGGTCGGCGAGGCGGTGGACGGCCAGGGTACCGGGTTCGCGGTGCCGTAGGACGACGAGCGGTTCGCCGGATCCGAGCACCGTCACGCCGGGCTCGCCGACGCGGGTGCGGACCCGCGCGGCCTCGCCGGTGGCCAGATCCACGACCGTGAGCAGGTCCGACCAGGGGGCGGCGTTCTTGCCGAGTCCCGTGGTGACGGCCACCCATCGTCCGGAGGGGTCGGCGGCGAGGTGTTCGGCCGGGACGGCCACGGGTATCGCGGCCGCGACCGGCCGCCCGCCGTACGGATCGAGGACGAGCAGTTCGCCCCGGCGGTCGTCGACGCAGGCCACCCGCCCCTCCGGCAGGGCCAGGAAACCGGCGTGCTCGGAGAGGTGACGGCCCGGCAGCCGCCCCGCGTCGGAGCCGTCCGGCACGGTCACGAGATGGACGCATCCCTCCACGTGGTCGGAGACCAGGAGCAGCGGTTCGGTCGTCATCGGCGGTCCTCCGTCGGCACATCGAGCATGACTGAAAATGATTATCATGTATGGTCGGTGCGTTTCCGGACCACGAGACGACACGAGAAGAAACGAGGGCACCGATGCTGCGCTCACCCCTGAGGGCCGTACGGCGCGGACTGGCCGCCGTGATCCTGGGTTCCGTCCTGGTGGGATGCGGCGCCACCGCCGACTCCCCGGCCGAGAGCGGGGCGAACGCCGGCGACGCGAAGGCCGACGTGACGGACGTCACGGTCGAACCCATCAAGGAGGCCCGGCAGTTGACGGACGCGCGCGGCGTCACCGTCTCGCTGAAGCAGCGGCCGGAGCGCATCGTCTGCCTGGTGGCGCTGTGCGACGACATCCTGACCGAGCTGGGCCTCGTGCCCGTCGCCACCAACAGCCAGCTCCTCGCCCACCCGGACTTCCTCGGGCCCGAGAAGGCGAAGCGGGTCGACATCATCCCCGGCGGCTTCATCGCCCCCGAGGTGGAGGCGATCCTCTCCCACAAGCCCGACCTGGTGATCGGGCTGGAGGACACCCATGGCAAGCTCGCCCCCGCGCTGAAGGGCGCCACCACGTTCTGGCCCATGCAGCCCGCCAAGTGGCAGGACAGCGTGGGCTATCTGCGCGACGTCGCCGCGCTCACCGGCCGCACGGCACAGGGCGAGAAGGCGGAGCGGACGTTCCGCACCAAGCTCGCCGCGGCCGAGCGGAAGAAGAGCGACAAGACGGCACTGATCATCTACGGCAGCGACGAGAACTTCGGCGTCGCCACCCCCGGCACCGACGTGGCCGCCGGCCTGTTCCCGAAGCTCGCCGAGTACCCCTGGACGTCCCGTGGCGTGGAGGGCAGTTACAGCCTGGAGGAGATCCTCGCGCAGGGCGTGGACGTCCTGTTCGTCGAGACGATGAGCTTCGGCGAACCGGACGGCAAGCTCTCGGAGAAGCTGGCGAAGAACCCGCTGTGGGGCAAGATCCCGGCCGTCGAGAACGGGGACGTCCACGAGGTCGACTCCGAGGTGTGGGCCAAGGGGCGCGGCACGCGTTCCCTGGGGCTCGTCCTCGACGAGGCCGTGGCCGCGCTGCGGTGAGCACGCCCACCGGGATCCTGGAACCGGCGGCGGGCTCGCCCTCCGCCGGTTCGCCGGGGCCGCGACGGCCGGGAGCACGCCGTGGGGCGCAACTCTCCGCCCTGGCCGTGCTGCTCGTCGTGGCGTCGTGGTGCGCGCTGTGCCTCGGCACTCCCTACGTCCCGCCGCACCGGCTCTTCGGCGGCGACGAGATCACCCGGGTCGTCGTCACCGAGCTGCGGGTGCCCCGGCTGGTGCTCGCGCTCGTCGCGGGCGCCTGCCTGGGCGCGGCGGGACTGGTGCTCCAGGAGGCGCTGCGCAATCCGCTGGCCGTCCCCGAGATGCTGGGCGTCTCCTCCGGTGCGGCCCTCGGGGTCGCCGCGCCCCTGGTGCTGGCGGTGGCGGTGCCCGCGGCCGTCCAGCCCCTGCTGGCCATCGGCGGCGCCGTGCTCGGCGGCGGACTGACCCTGCTCGCGGCCGGACTCGGGCGCAGCCCCTCCGCCGTGCTGCTCACCGGAGCGGCGGTCGCCGCCGCGTTGCAGGCGGCGCTGCTGGTGCTGATGGTGATGGCCGACCAGCTCGACCTCCAGCTGATCTACCGCTATCTGCTCGGCTCGCTCTCCGCCCGCACCTGGGAGGACGTGACCGGGCTGTGGCCGTGGCTGCTGATCGCGGTCCCCGCGCTCGTGCTGTGCGCGCCGGTGCTCGCGGTGCTGCGGCTCGGCGACGACGACGCGGAGGCGCTCGGGGTGCGGGTGCACCGGGCGCGGTTCACGGCGCTCGCCGTCGCCGTCGTGCTGATCGCCCCGGTGACCGCCGTGTGCGGCCCGGTGGCCTGGGTCGGCTTCCTCGCCCCGCACCTGGCCCGCCGCCTCAACCCGCGCTGCGACGCGGTCGGCTGGCTGCCGTGGTCGGCGGGGTGGGGTGCGGCCGTGGTGGCCGTGGCCGACGTACCGGCCCGGCTCGCCCTGGCCCCCGTGGAGACGCCGGCCGGTGCCTGGACGGCGCTGCTCGGCGTCCCGGCCGGAGTGGCGCTGCTGCGGAGGACGCGATGAGCCGGAGTGGCGCTGCTGCGGAGGACGCGATGAGCCGGGGTGCGCTGCCGTGGAGGACGCGATGAGAGAGACCAGCGGTACGGCTGTGGGGGGACGACTGACGATCGCACGGCGCTACGGCGTACTGGGCGCGCTGCTCGTGCTGGCCGCGGGCGCCTCGCTGCTGGCCGGGCGGGCCATGTCCCCGGGCGTGGTCTGGGAGGTGCTGGGCGGCGGGGGTGACGCACTGGAACGCCATGTGTTCTTCCACCTGCGGCTGCCCCGCATGCTCGTGGCCCTCGGCGCGGGCGCCTGTCTCGGGGTGGCCGGGCTGGTCCTCCAGTCGGCCCTGCGCAATCCGCTGGCCGGTCCCGAGGTCACGGGGGTGACGCCGGGCGCGGTGCTCGGCGCCGTCACGGCGACGGGGCTAGGGCTCGCGGGGTGGCAGTCGCCGTTCGCCGTGGTCGTCGCCGCGTGCGCGGGCGGTTGCGCCGGGGCGGGGCTGCTGTGGCTGCTGACCGGCCGGGGCCGGGGCGACCCGGAGAAGACCGCGGTGCACGGGGTGCTGGTCTCAGCGGTGCTCGGCGGGCTCACCGCGATGGTGCTGCTGGTCGCGCCGGGCGAACTCGGCAGCGTCGTGCAGTGGCTGGTCGGCAGCACCGAGGGCCGGGTGTGGGAGCACTGGCACCTGCTGTGGCCGTGGGCGCTGCCCTGGCTCGTGGTGGCGTGGCTGCTGTCGGGGCCGCTGACCCTGCTGCGCTGTGGGGACGAACTCGCCGCCGCGGCGGGACTGTCGGCCCCGCGCGCCCGGACGGCTGCCCTGCTGTGCGCGGTGGCGCTGACGGCGGGCGCGGTGGCCTCGGTGGGCGCGCTGGGCTTCGTCGGACTGCTCGTACCGCATGTCGCGGTGGCGGTGTTCGGCGCCGATCTGCGCCTCGCGCTGCCCGGCGCCGCGCTGCTGGGGGCGGTCGTGGTGGGCGGGGCGGACGCGGGGGCGCAGGCGGCGTCACGGCTGCTGGCGTCGGTGTGGGACGCCGACCGGCTCACGCTGCCCGTCGGCGCGCTCACCACCTGTGCGGGCGCGGTGCTGCTGCTGGTGGTGGTGCGCCGCACACCGAGCCGGGGCTTCTAGGGGCTTGCGGTCGCACCGAGCCGGGGCTTCCAGGGGCTTGCGGCCGCACCGAGCCGGGGCTTCCAGGGGCTTCCGGCCGGGCGGATCTGCTGAACGCGATACGGACGTGAGGGACATGGCATGAGCGAACCCGTCGGCATCAGTGTCGAGGGGGTCCACTTCGGATACCCCGGCCGGCCCGTGCTGCGCGGCGTCGACCTGGCCGTCGAGCCGGGCGAACTGACCGCCCTGGTCGGGCTGAACGGCTGCGGCAAGTCCACCCTGCTGCGGCTGGCGGCCGGGTTGCTGCGGCCCGGCGAGGGGCGGGTGCTGCTCGGCGGGCAGGACCTGGCCCGGCTCTCCCGGCGGGCCGCAGCCCGCCATGTGGCGCTGCTGCACCAGTCGGCCCCGGCCGTCCCCGGGATGACGGTGCGTCACCTGGTGCGCCAGGGGCGGTACGCGGCGCGCGGCCCGCTGGGCATGCTGCGCGAGGGGGACGACGCCGTGGTGCGGCGGGCACTGGAGGACGTCGGTGTGGCGCACTGGGCCGACCGTCCGGTGGAGGGGCTCTCTGGTGGGGAGCGGCAGCGGGTGCGGCTGGCCATGGCGCTGGCACAGGACACCCGCGTCCTGCTGCTCGACGAGCCGACCACGTATCTGGACCTGCATCACCAGCTGGACGTGTTGCGGACGGTGGTGCGGCTGCGGGAGGAACGGGGCCTGACCGTCGTCATGGTGCTGCACGACCTCGCCCACGCCGCTCGCTTCGCCGAGCGGATCGTGGCACTGCGGGACGGGCGGGTGGTGGCCGACGGGGCGCCCAAGGAAGTCGTCACCCCCGGCTTTCTCGCGGAGGTGCTGCGGGTCGCGGGCCGGGTGGGCCGGGACCCCGAGGGGGACTGGCCCGTGTGTTACCCAGATCACCCTCTCACCAGCTAGAAAAACGATAATCATATTCATTAATGTTCAGGACGTGGCGCTCAGCAGAACGCCGCAAGTCCCTTGAGATGGAGGAACGTTCGTGGAGAACGAGCAGGTCTTCGCGCCGATCGCCGACCCGGGTCAGCTGGCCCACGACTCGGCGTCCCACTCCAACGCCCTCGTCGAGAACCCGTTCGAGGACACCGAGGAGTAAGCGAGGGCTCTCCCCCTCACCAGCGGGCCCGTCCTCCCAGGGCGGGCCCGCTCCCTTCCCCCGCTCTGCCCAGCACCTTCCGCTCCCCGCCCCGTAGGAGAATCGACGTGTCCCGCAGCCAGCTCGCACCCGGTGTCGAGGTCGTCGCCGTCGACGGGCGAGGACTGGCCGTCCGCACGCCCGACGGTGAGTTCTTCCGCGTCAACACGGGCCGCGCGGACGCGGACGCGCTCCGCTCCCGGCTGACCGGAACGGACCTGCCCGGCGCGGATGGCGAACTCGACCGACTCGTCGCCGCGTTCGCCGCGGCCGGCTACCTGACCGAGGACGGCACACCGGCCGCGGGAGGCCGTTCCGCCGAGTGGCCCGCCGAGCGCCGCCCCGTCCTGCTGCTGGGCGATCCGGTCCTCACCGAGCCCCTGACCCGGCTGCTGCGGGCCGGGGGTGCCGCGCCCCGCCCCGGCACCCCCGGCGAGCCGATCGCGCCGGACGTCGCCGCCGTGGTCTGGTGCCTCGACGGCCCCGTGCCCCCCGGCCTGTGGGACGACGCCGACCGGCTGCCCGAGCGGGGGGTCGCCTGGCTGCGCTGCCACCGCGAGGGCTGGCAGGCGTACATCGAGCCGGTGGCCGCCGTCGCCGGGGACGTCACCTCCGCCCATCTGCGCGCCCGCCGGCTCGCCGCCACCCCCGCACACCGGGAGCTGGCCGCCTACTGGAACGGCCCGCGCACCGGCGGCGCCCCCGTCCGGCTCACCGCGCCGGCGGCGGCACTGCTCGCCGCGCTGCTCGCCGACGACCTCACCCGCTGGGCCACCGACGCCCCCGACACCGGCGCGCTGCCCGCCCGGCGCCGGCTGCGCCGCGTCGACCTGCGTACCCTGACCGTCACCGAACACCCGGTCCTGCCCGTCCCCGACGTCGCCCGGCTGCCGGTGACCGCCAGGTGACGACGTACACCACGACCGTGCACGGCCTGGCCACCGACGTCCGCCTCCCGGACGGCCCCGGCCCCTTCCCCACCGTCCTCGTCCGCACCCCGTACGACCGCCGGGCCCACCGCGCCGAGCTGCGCGGCTGGACGGCCCGGGGATTCGCCGCCGTCGCGCAGGACGTGCGCGGGCGGTTCGCCTCGCCGGGGGAATGGCGGCCGTACGAGGATGAGGCGGCGGACGGCGCGGAGACCGCGCGCTGGATCCGCGGCCGGCCCTGGAGCGACGGGCGGCTGGTCGCGTCCGGCGCCTCGTACGCCGCGCACTGCGCCCTCGTCCTCGCCCTGGAAGCGCCCGGCGACGCGCGCCCGGACGCGGTGCTCGCCGCCGTGCCCGCCCTCGGTGCCGCCGACACCGCGCGGGAACCCTCGGGGGTGGAGCGGCTGCTGACCCGCGCCGGATGGTGGGCGGCGCACGGCGACCGGCCGGACTCGGACGACAGCGCGCTGGACAAGGCCCTCGCCGCGGACCCGGACCTGCCGGCCCACCTGCCGCTGCTGGACCTCCCCCGGCGGCTCGGGCGGGAACTGCCCTCCTGGCCGGGGGTGTGGCGGCGCCGCGACCGGGGGCGGCTGGTCGCCCTGGGCGCCGAGGCGCGGGTGCCGCTGCTCGCCGTGGGCGGTCACCACGACCACTTCGCCGAGGACACCGTGGAGTTGTGGCGCCGCTGGGGCGGCCCCTCCGCGCGCCTGCTGATGGGACCGTGGGGCCACGGCCTCACCACCGCCCCGGGCCCCGACGCCGACCCCGCGCACCGCGTCCGCCTCGGCGACCTCTACGCACGCTGGGCCCGCGCCGCGCTCGCCGGGCGCCTGGCGGGCGGACGGTCCGGTGCCGTGGCGCTCGGCGGCAGCCCGCTGTGGACGGCGGCGGACACCGAGGGCGAGCCGTACGCGCCCCGCCTGCGTCCGCTGCGCGGCACCGCGTTCACCGCCGACCCCGAACGCCCGGTGCTCTCGGGCGACTTGACCGTACCGGCCGACGGAGCGCCGGACCGCTGTGTACTCGTCACGGCGCCCCTGCCGCGTCCGCTGGACCTTCTCGGACCCGCCCGGGTGCGGCTGCGCGCCCGGGCGGACACCCCGTCCGCCGACTGGGCCGCCCGGCTCGTCGCGCTCACGCCCGAAGGGCGTGCCGAGCGGCTCGCGGTCGGTATCGTCCGGCGCGCCGAACCGCCCGGACGGTATACCGAGTTCACCGTCCCGCTGGGCCGGCCGGCCCGGCGGCTGCGCGCCGGGACCCGGCTCCGCCTGGAGATCGCCGGGCACCACTTCCCCGCCCATGCCCGCAACCCGCACACCGGCGAGGACCCCGTCACGGCCACCCGGCTCACCGCCTCCGCCCGCGAGGTGGACCCGGCGTGCCTCGGACTCCTGCTCAGTGCGCTCCGTACCCGTCCCCGACCCACCGACCCCGAGGAGGAGATCCCGCGATGACGCCGCTGCCGCTGGAAACCCTGGTAGACCCGGTCTGCGGCATCGTCCGCAAGGTCAAGCCCGTCGACCACCCGGAAGGCACCCCGCCCCGCTACACGGCGATGACCGCCGAGGTCGCCGACGCCCGCAAGCTGGGTCTGTGGCCCGCCGACCGGGTCTCGCTCGGCACCTCCTTCGGCGACCCCGAGACCGCCCGCATATCGGCCATAGCCGAGGGGGTGGAACGCTACTGCGGCAACCGCGTCCCGCCGCCCGGCCACCCCGACGCGCCGCTGCGCGCCACCGCCGCCGAACTATCCGGAAAGGGACTGCGGTTGTACGGGCCGGACGAGCTGCCGGCGTACGCCGACTGGCAGTACGCCCGTGACAGGTTCCCCTACCGTCCCCTCACCCCGGACACCCCCGCCCTGTGGACCCGGGGCACCGAGCGGCTGCCCGGCGGGGAGAGCGCCGAGGTGTGGGCGCCCGTCGCGCTCACCCACCTCAACTGGCGCCAGGGCGAGCTGCGGGCCCTCCCCCGCACCCACCACCTCAACTACGCCGGCATCGCCACCGGACAGGGACTCGACGACGCCGTCGAACGCGCACTGCTGGAGATCGCCGAACGCGACGCGCTGGAACTGTGGTGGCACCTCGACGGGCCCACGCGCGGCATCGACCCGGACACCGTGCCCGGACTCGCCGGCGATCTCGCCGGGTCCGGGCTGCGGGTGTGGCTCGTCGAGATGCCCTCCGAGTTCGCCCCCTGCGTGGCGGCCCTGGTCCACGATCCGCGGCTCGGCCTGTACGCGGCCGGGTTCGCCTGCAAGTACGACCCGGCCGAGGCCGCCCGCAAGGCCGTACTGGAGGCCGTGCACACCTGGGTGTTCACCCAGGGGCTCACCGGTCCCGACGGCTGGGTCTTCCAGGCCGTCGACGCCGGGCTGCTCGCCAAGGGGCTCTATCTCGACCACCGCGAGGACCGCCGCTACCTCGACGTGTGCGGCGACCACTTCGAGCACGTCAGGGACCTGGGCGCGCACGTCCAGGTGTGGCTCGACCCGCGGATGGCGGCCGAGGCCCGGCGGTTCACCGACCCGCAGCTCGGCGTCGTCGCCCTCGACGAGGTCGCACCCGGCAGCCGGGAACTGATGGACCGGGCGCTGGAGCGCGGCGGCCACCGGGTCATGACCTTCGACCTGACCACGGAGGACGTCGCCGAGACGGCGCTGCGGGTCGCCCGCGTCCTGGTCTCCGGGCTGCTCCCCAACGCGCCCGCCGCGTTCGGGTACTTCGGCTGCCCGCGTCTCGCCGACGCCGCCGCGGCCCGCGGCTGGCGCAGCGCGGCGCCCGGAGCGCCGGAGGACTTCACACTCGCCCCTCCCCCGCACATGTGAGCCGCGCCGTGGATCTGGTGACCGCCCTCGCCCGGGCCCGCACCGCCGAGGAGCCGGGCCCCGACACCCCCGCGGGCCCCGCCGTCCCCGACTGGCCGGGACCAGCCCGCGCGATGCCCCCGGCCGGGCCCGGACGGCTCGACCTGGACCGGCTGCTGCGGCTGTCGCTGGCCGCCGCCGATCCCTCCGGACGGCTGCGGCCCGCCCCGTCGGCGGGCGCGCTGCACCCGGTCGACGCCCGGCTCGTCGTCGGCGAGGGCTGCTCCTTGCCGCCCGGAGCGTACGGCTACGACCCGCTGCGCCACCGCGTCCACCACCTGGGACCGGTACCGCGCGACGCCCCGCCCGGAACGACCGTCGAGCTGACGGTCACCGCGCGCCGCACGGCGAGCCACTACGGCCACCGGGCGTGGCCCCTGCTGCTGCTCGACACCGGGCACGCCGCCGCCGCGCTCTGGCTCGCCGCGCGGGCCCTGGCGACCGCGCGTCCGGTACTCCGCCTCGACGGCACCACCGAACAACCGCTGGCCGCCGTCCACATACCGCCCCCCGTTCCCGGACCGCGCCCGCCGGAACCGGACGCGCCCACACCGGCCGAACTGCTGGCCCGGCGCAGCGCCCGGCCGCCCCTCACCGGCACCCCCGCGCGCGAGGACCTGCACGCGGTGCTCACCACCGCGCGGGAAGCCGGCCCCGGGCAGCTGCGGTGGTGCGTGGCCGTCGGCGGACCCCGCCCGGAACTCGTCGAGACCGCGCCCGACGGCACCCTGCGGCGGCTCGCGACCGGGGAGGCCCGGCCCACCCTCGCCGCCTGGGCGGCCGGACAGGGCTGGATCGCCGACGCCGGCGCCGTCCTGCTCGCCTACGGCTGTCCCTCCGTCGCCGCCCCGCCGCGCATCCGCCGCGACCACCTGCACGCCGGACACGCCGTCGGACGCGCCCAGCTCACCGCCGCGCGGCGCGGCCTCGCCGCCCGGCCGGTCGGCTCCTGGCAACGGGCCGACCTGGGCGCCGCGCTGGGCGGCCCACCCGCACAGAACTGGATCGTCCACGGCCTGGCCCTCGGGTCCGGCCGACCCGAGAAGAGGACCTCGTGATCGTCCACCCGGAGCTGCGCCGCGCCGCACGTCACGCGCGGCGCCCGCTGCTCGCGGCCACCCTCCTCCAGGGAGCCGTCACCCTGAGCTGGCTCGCCCAGGCCGTCCTGCTCGCGCAGGCACTCGCCGCGATCGCGCGCGGTGCGACCGGCTCACTTCCCGCTCTCCTCACGGCGGTCCTCGCCGTCGTGGCCGTACGGGCCGCACTCGGCTGCGCCCAGCGGCGCACCGCCGCGCGGGCCGGCGCCCACGTCCGGGTCCGGCTGCGCGACGAACTCCTCGCCCACCTCGGCCGGCTGGGCCCCGCCCAGCTGACCACCGCGCGGACCGGAGCGGTGCGCACCACCCTCGTCGACGGCGTGGAGGGCGTCGACGCCTACGTGTCCCGCTATCTGCCCCAGCTGATCGTCACCCTGGTCGCGCCGCCCCTGCTGCTCGCCGCGGTGGCCGTGATCGAGCCACGCGCCCTTCTCGGGCTCGTCCCGGCCCTGCTGCTGGCCCTGGCCGGGCCACGCGCCTGGGACCGGTTGCTCGCCCGGCGCGGCAAGGAGCACTGGGACACCTACGAAGGGCTCGGCGCCGACTACCTCGAAGCCCTCCAGGGCATGCCCGCGCTACGCGCCGCGGGCGCCGTCGGCCGCACCCGGCGGCGGCTGGAGGAGCGGTCGGCGCGGCTGCACCGGGCGACCGTCGCCAAACTCCGCGTCTCACTGGTCGACACGGGCATCACCGACCTGGCCGTCCAGGGCGGCACCGCGGCCGGCGCACTGCTGGCCTGCTGGTCGGCGGTGGCCGGCGCCACCGCCCCCACCGGTACCTACCTGGTGCTGCTGCTGACCGGCGAGTGCTTCCGGCCCGTCCGCGACCTGGCCCGGGAATGGCACGCCGGATACCTCGGCGTCTCCGCCGCCGACGGGCTCGCCGCCCTGCGCACCGCCGCACCCGCCGTCCCGGACACCGGACGGGAACCCGCCGACTGGCCCGAGGCTCCCCGGCTCGCCTTCGAGAACATCCAGTTCACCTACCCGGGCGCCGACGGACCCACCCTCGGCGGAGTCACCTTCACCGCCGAGGCCGGACGCACCACCGCGATCGTCGGCCCGTCCGGCGCGGGCAAGTCCACCCTGCTCGCCCTGCTCCTGCGCCATTACGACCCCCAGCGCGGCCGGATCACCGTCGACGGCCGCGACACCACCGCGTACGCCCTCGGCTCCCTGCGGCGCGGTGTCGCCGTCGTCTCCCAGGACACCTATCTCTTCCACTCCTCCATCGCGGACAACCTGCGCCTGGCCCGGGCCGACGCCACGGACGAGGACCTGGAGCGCGCCGCCCGCGCGGCCGGGATCCACGACGAGATCGCCGCCCTCCCCGATGGCTACGCCACCGTCCTCGGCGAACGCGGCGCCACCCTCTCCGGCGGCCAGCGGCAGCGCCTCGCCCTGGCCCGCGCCCTGCTGGCCGACGCGCCGGTCCTCGTCCTGGACGAGGCCACCAGCGCCGTCGACGAACGCCGCGAGGCGGACATCGTCCGCGATCTGACGGCCGCGGCGCGTGGACGGACCGTGCTCGTCGTCGCCCACCGGCTGGCCGCCGTCCGGCACGCCGACCGCATCGTCGTCCTGGACGGCGGACGCGTGGACGCCGTCGGCGACCACCGCGCGCTCGTCGCCGCGGGAGGACTGTACGCCCAGCTCGCCGCGGCGGGCCGTACGCACGAGAAAGGCCTCGCCGCATGAGCAGCACGACCAGCACGAGCACGTCCGACACCGCGCTCCCCCGGCGGGGCGCGCTGCGCGCGCTGCTGCCCGCGCTCGCCGGGCACCGAGCCATGATCGTCCGCACCTGCGCCGCCGCCCTCGCCGAACAGGCCTCGCTGGTCACGCTGGTCACGCTGGCCGCGCACAAGGTCGGCAGCGCCGTCAGCACCGGGCACGCGCCCTCGGCCGCCACCACCGCCGCGCTCGCCGCGCTCGTCGTGCTGCGCGCCGTGATGACCTGGCGGGAGATGGACCTCTCGCACGACCTGGCCTACCGCGTCCTCGCCGAACTGCGGGTCCGGGTCTTCGACGGGCTCGCCCGCAGCGCCCCCGCCCGGGTGGCGGGCCGGCGCAGCGGAGATCTCGCCGCCACCGCCATGGCCGACGTGGAGGCGCTGGAGTTCTTCTACGCGCACACCACGGCCCAGCTCCTCGCCTCCGGCGCGGTGTTCACGGGCGGCGCGGCGGTCCTCGCGACGGTGGAGCCATGGCTGCTCGCCGCCCTGGTCCCGGTCGCCGCGCTGCTGGCCGCGGCGCCCTTCGCGGAGGCCCGCGGCCGTACGGACCGGGGGGCCCGCACCCGGCAGGCCGCCGCCGAACTGTCGGCCGACACCGTGGAGACCGTCGACGGGCTGCGGGAACTGCTGGCGTTCGGCGGGCTCGCCGAGCGCCGGACCCGGCTCGCCGGGAAGGGGAAGAAGCTCGGGGAGGCACAGCGGGCCGAAGTCACCTGGGAGGCCATGGCCGCCGCCGTGCGCGATCTGCTCATCGTGCTCGCCGTCCTGGGCGTGGTGGCCACCGCGGCCCAGGCGGTGAGCGCCGGACGGCTGCACGGCGCCTGGGCCCCGGCCGCGATGGCCCTCGCCCTGTCCGTGCTGGGCCCGGTCGCCGAGTCGGCCCGCTCACTGAGCCAGGCGATGGGCCTGCGCGCCGCCGCCGCCAGGGTCGACGCGGGGATGAACGCCCCCACCCTCGCCCCGCCCCCCGCAACGGCCCGGCCCCTGCCCCCCGGCCCGCTCGGTGTCCGCCTGCACGACCTGAGCTTCGGCTACGGCGACCGGCCGGTCCTGCGCAACGTCGAACTCACCGTCCCGGCCGGGCAGACACTCGCCCTCGTGGGCGCCTCGGGTGCGGGCAAGTCGACCTGCGCCCACCTGCTGGCACGCTTCTGGGACCCCAGCGCCGGAGCCGTCCAGCTCCTCCCGGCCGCCGGCGACCCCGTCGACCTGCGCGACCTCAGCGACGCCGACCTGCGCCGGGCCGTCGCCGTCGTCGGCCAGGACACTCCCCTCTTCCACGGCACCCTCGCCGAGAACCTGCGCCTGGCGGCGCCCGAAGCCGACGACCACCGGCTCGCCGAAACGGCCGAGCTGTGCGGTATCGACCGCATCGCGTCCCTGGACACGCCGGTCGGCGAACGCGGCGCCACCCTCTCCGGCGGCCAGCGTGCCCGCGTCGCCCTCGCCCGCGCGCTGCTCGCCGAGCCCCGTGTGCTGGTCCTGGACGAGACCACCGCCCACCTGGACAACACCGGTGACGCCGAACTCGCCGCCGCCCTGGCCCGCACCGGCGGGCAGCGCACCACGCTCGTCATCGCCCACCGCCCCGCCACCATCCGCCGGGCCGACCGCATCGCCGTACTCGAAGAAGGGCGGGTCGTGGAGGAAGGCACCTGGGAGGAACTCACCGCCCGGCCCGCGGGCGCGCTCACCCGCGTCCTCGCCATGTCTGCGCGCTGAGCGGCGCACCCCACCGGCAGGACCAGCGAGCGGGCATGGGCGATGATCCGTGCGGCCCGCACCCCCGTACGGCAGCCGGTGCGCTGCCGGGGTTTTCGGGGAAGTGGTTCTGAGGACGGCGACCGCCGGACCACGCGGCGGGCTCCCGGGGGGTGGAGGAGACAGGTGGCGGGGCAGGGACGGGCGAGAGGGCCGCAGGCCCACCGCGGACAGGCGTGGGCGGCGCGCGCGGCGCTGGTGTCCGCCGTCGCGGCGTTGTCGCTGCCCCTCGTCGAGGGCGGCGTCGGTGGACTGCTGCTGCTCGTCGCCGGATGCGCGGGCCTCGTCGTCACCTTCGCCGCGCTGTGGTGGACGCTGTCACGGCGCGGCGCCGTACGGATGGCCGCCGCGGTGCTGGCGCTGCTCACGCCGGTCGCGGTCGTCACCCTGTTCGCGCGGGCGAACCTGCTCTGGGTCGTCATCCTGTCCGGGCTGCTGTGGTCGGCGGCCGTGTGGAGCGGCCGGTACGCGCTGCGCACCACGGGTCTGCGGTCCACCCGGGCCAGGGAGTACCGCGCCCCGCCGCCGCGGCGCCCCTTCGTGTTGCTCAACCCGCGCTCCGGCGGCGGAAAGGTCGAGCGGTTCGCCCTGCGGGAGAAGGCCGAGCGACTCGGGGCGCGGGTCGTCCTGCTCGACACGGAGGAGCGTCAGGACGTGGCCGCCCTGGCCCGGGCCGCCATCGCGGACGGCGCCGACCTGCTCGGCGTCGGCGGCGGCGACGGCACCCAGGCCCTCGTCGCCGCCGTGGCCGCGGAGCACGGCGTGCCGTTCCTGGTGATCGCGGCCGGCACCCGCAACCACTTCGCGATGGACCTGGGCCTGGACCGCGACGATCCCGCCGCCTGTCTGGACGCGCTGGCCGACGGTGTCGAGGTCCGCGTCGACCTGTGCTTCGCGGGCGACCGTCCGTTCGTCAACAACGCCTCCTTCGGGGTCTACGGTGCGGTCGTGCAGAGCCCCGGCTACCGGGACGACAAGGTCGGTACGGCGCTGGATCTGCTGCCCGATCTGCTGACCCGGCAGCGCGGGCCTCGGCTGACGGCGAGGATCGGCCGGACCACGGTCACCGATCCGCAGGCCGTCCTGGTCAGCAACAACCCCTACCGGATGGGCGACCCGTTCGGCTTCGGACGGCGCGCGCGGCTGGACTCCGGGCGGCTCGGCGTGGTCGCCGTGAAGGTCGACAGCGCGGTCGACGCCGCCGAGCTGCTGCTGGGTTCCGGGGGGCTGGGCACCACGACCTCGCACGAGGTGGTCATCGACGCCGACCTACCGGAGGTGGAGGCCGGGATCGACGGCGAGGCCGCGCTGCTGCCCACCCCGGTCCGCTGTCGTGTCGAACGCCGCGCGCTGCGCGTCCGCGTCCCCCGCGAACGGCCCGGCACCCCGGATCCGCCGCCCCGGCTGGACTGGCGGCGGCTGCGCAAACTGGCGGCCGCGGTGGGCCGTACGGCCGTGCCCGTCCGGTCCCGCGCCGACCGGGAGCCGGCGCCGCCGCGCTCGTGACCGCTCTCTCCCCGCCGCTGCCGCCTCGGCGCCGCGCGCCGAGGCGGCTCCCCGGCCGGATCCGCCGCGCCGGAGGTGAACCGGGCGCCGCTCGGCGCCGTGTTCCTGGACACCCGGCCGAGCCGTGCCGCGGAGACCGGTGAAAGGAGCGGTACGTCCCGTGCCCACCGACCACGCTTGCCGTACGGCCGCCGAACAGGCCGCGCACTGCCTGACCCCCGTGCGCCCGGAACTGCTGCCCGCCGGCCCCACGGAGCCGCCGCCCGCCGAGGTCATGCCCGTCGTCCTGCGCGCCTACCTGGGTCGAGGTGAACGCGCGGCCGGCCGCGCCACGAGCCCGCGAGAGGCGTCCGGTGCCGGTGAGCGTCGCGGCGGGCGCGGCCGTACTGCGGATGTGTCTGGACGGCCTCCACGCGGAGATGAGAGGCGCGCTGACGGTCTGGCACGCGGATCTCGGCCGCGGGCTGCGCGAGTTGCTGGCGGATCCGCGTTCGACCGGTCGGGCCGATGCCTGGCAGCCCCTCGCCGAGTTGCAGCAGCGCGCCCATGAGGCACCTGATCGATCCGGACCAGCGGGAACGGTGGCGGGGGCGTGGGATCTCACGGGGACGCCGGTCAGGCGGTGGACTTCTCGCGGACGGCGGTCGACAGCAGGATGAGGAGTGCTCCGGCGATCTGCCGGCCGGCCAGCTGCTCCTGGTGGACGAGCACGGCGAGCAGGGTGGCGGTGAGTGGTTCGAGGAGGACGGCGATCTGCGCGGCGCCCGGTCCCGCCTGGCGCAGGCCGAGGAAGTAGCTGCTGTAGGCGATGGCGGTGGGCACCAGACCCAGGAACAGCACCGCGGCGATCGCCTCGGGGCGCGCCGGGATCCCCATGCCCGTGGTCAGCGCGACGGGCGCCAGCAGCAGACCTCCGGAGACGAAGCCCAGGCCGGTCATGGTGGTGCGGTCCAGGCCGGGCAGCGCCGCCCGGCGGTCGAGGGACAGGGCGGCGAAGCCCGCCGCGGCGAGCAGGGCGAGACCCGTTCCGGCGGCCCGGTCCGGGCCCGCCTCCGGTGAGCCGACCAGAAGGAACAGTCCGGTGAGGGCGACGGACAGGGAGACGAGGGCGCGCCCGGAGGGCCGGCGCCGGTCGAGGCAGGCCGCTCCGGCGGTGATCAGGACGGGGACCGCGACCATGGTGGTCAGGGTGGCCAGGCCGACCGAGGTGGCCTCGATCGACGCGAAGTAGGCGGCCTGGAAGCAGGCCAGCAGGAGGCCGGCGGTGACGATCCGGGCCACCGCCCGCGGGCTGCGGGGCACGCTGGTGAGGCGCCCCGTGACCAAGGCGTACCCGGTGATGAGCAGGCCGCCGGTGAGCAGGCGGTAGGCGGCCACGGCGACCGGGGCCAGGCCGGTGTACGAGGCGAGCAGCGAACCGGCGAGACCACCGGTTCCCCACAGCACTCCGGCCAGAACGAGCAGGGCGATGCCGTTGCGTGAACTGGGTGTGCTGGATACGGACGAACGTGCGGACATGGGAAAGCTCCGGCTTCGACGCGGAAGGAAGGACGACGGCGTCAAAGCGGGGCATCGGCGGACAGGCGGCCGATCAGTGGCCGATCAGGCAACGCCAGGGAGGGCCACGGCCGATTCGTCCCGGCCGGGCCCGGCAGACACCCCGCTCAGGAGCGGGGCGGCGGGCAGATGATCCGATACTGGTCCACGGCGCTCACCCTAGCGGAGGGCGGGATCATCGGGAGGGCCGATTACCGAGCCCTCGGACAGGAAAGGTGCCATGGCCGACACGGCTGACCTCACCGAGCGGGTGCTGGCCCGCGTCGCCGCATACGAGAGCGGGTTCAACGCACGGTTCGCGGAGTACTTCGACACGCTGGCCGCCACCATGGACGCCCCGGCGTTCAGCCGGTTCACCCCGGAGTGCGTGGGTCTGCTGCGGGAGCTGTCCCTGCGCGGCGGCAAGCGGATGCGGGTGGTGCTCCTGTACGAGGCGGCCCGCCTGGTGACGGACGCACCGGTCGACGGGCTGGACGCCGCCGCGCTGAGCATCGAGCTTCTCCAGACCCATGGGCTGATCCACGACGACATCATCGACGACAGCCCCACCCGCCGGGGCGGGCCCACCACCTACTACGCCTACCGCGAGAAGTTCCCCGACCGGCCGCGCACCGCGCTCGGCCTGGCGATCCTCGCGGGCGACCTCGCTCTCGCGCTGTCCCTGCGCGTACTCCTCGACGCCGAAGCGCCGCTGCCGGTGCGGCAGGCCATGGTCGAGGCCCAGACCAGGGCCGCCGCGGACACGTTCGTCGGCCAGATCGCCGATCTGGAACGGGACTTCACCACCGGCCCGGCGGACGAGGAGATCCTGCACAGCGTGGCGGACTACAAGTCGGCCCGCTACTCGCTCCTGGCGCCCCTGGAACTGGGGCTGCTGGCCGCCGGCGGGGAGCCGGGCCGCCACGCGGCCGAACTGCGGCGCTACGCACGGCTGGTGGGGATCTGCGGCCAGATGCGGGACGACTACCTGGACCTCTTCGGCGACCCGGAGCTCACGGGCAAGCCGGTCGGCACCGACCTCCGCGAGGGCAGGCACACGTACACGGTCCGCGCCCTGCTGTCCGCCGTCGGCGGTGCGGAGCGCGCCGTCGTCACCTCGGCCCTGGGCGACGCCTCGTGCACGGACCAGGACGTCGCCGACGTGCGGGAGATCGGCGAGCGCAGCGGGGTGGCGGCCGGCATGCGCGCCGAGATGCGCCGCCACGCGGAGGAGGCCTCCGCGCTGGCCGGCAGCTGGCGGCGGCGGTGGCGGGGGGACGCGGTCGCGTTCTTCGCGCAGCTGCCGGTGTGGAGCGTGGAACGCGCGGGGTGAGCCGGGAGGTCAGCGCCGGGACAGGTACAGGTGGAGCGCCTTGTGCAGGACCCGGTTGAGCGGGTAGTCCCACTCGCCGAGGTATTCGACCGCCTCGCCGCCGGTGCCGACCTTGAACCGGAGCAGCCCCAGCAGGTGATTGTCCTCCTCCAGGGTGTCGGTGATGCCGCGCATGTCGTAGACGGCCGCTCCGAGTTCGTGGGCGTCGCACATCATGCGCCACTGGACGGCGTTGTTCGGCTGGACCTCGCGCCTGCGGCTGGTGGAGGCGCCGTAGGAGTACCAGACGTGCTCGCCGACGGTCAGCATCGTGGCGGCCGCGAGCACCTCGCCGTCGTGGTGGGCGAGGTAGAGGCGCATACGGTCGTCGTCCTCGGCCCGCAGCGCGGTCCACATCCGCTGGAAGTAGGCGAGCGGGCGGGGGATGAAGCGGTCCCGCTCGGCGGTCTCGACGTAGAGGTCGTAGAAGGCGGGCAGGTCCTCGTAGCCGCCCTGGACCACCTTGACGCCGGCCTTCTCGGCCTTCTTGATGTTGCGCCGCCACTGCTGGTTGAGGCCTTGCTCGAGCTCTTCGGAGGTCCGTCCGGCCAAGGGGACCTGGAAGACGTGGCGCGGCTGGCCCGCGGCGAAGCCGTCCTCGCCGCCGGGTTCGGTCCGCCGCCAGCCCATCCGGCGCAGCCGGCCCGCGATGTCGAGGGCCCGCGGCTCCTCCTCGGTGGCCTCGACGTCGCGCAGTCGACCGGCCCGCGGATCGGCGATCGCCGCCTTGACCGCCTCGGCGCTCCAGCGGCGGGCGACGACGGGCGGCCCCATCCTCACCGAGAAGGCGCCACGCTCCTTCAGGTACGCGAGCATCGGCTGGAGCCACTGCTCGAGATCCGTCGCGGCCCAGTCGATGACCGGGCCCTCGGGCAGATAGGCCAGGTACCGTCTCAGCTTCGGCAAGGGGCGCAGCAGCACCAGTCCCGCCCCGACGAGGCGGCCCTCCTCGTCGAACCAGCCCAGGCTCTGCGCCCGCCAGTCCGGCTTCACATCCCCCCACGAGGGAACCTGCATATGGCTCACCGAGGGACGGGCCGTGACGAAGGACAGGTGTTCCTCGCGAGTGATCGCTTCCAGGCGGTAGCTCATGCGCCGTGCTCCTTTGCTCGGCGCACGAGGCGTACGCCGGGTCCAGGTTCTCCCCGCGGACGTGTTCACCCTCTCGGTCAAGCGGACAGGAACTGACCGCTACCGGCTCGTGGCCGAGGGCGGCACAGGGTGGCCCCGGCCGGTTCGCCGGGCCGTAGAGGAAGCACTCGGGTGCGTTCGAGTGGAGGACTCGCCGGTTCCGGCCGAGGCTGGTGAGGTGACCGCCTGTTCTCCCGGTACCGGCATGCCGCGCGCCGAACGGCGCCGACGGCTGCCGCGGGCCCTTCCGGCGGTCGTCGCCGCGGCCTTCGTACTGCTGCACGTCTTCGGCTATCCGGCGACCCGCTTCTCCAACGACTCCTACCGCTACGCCCGTCAGGCCTACGAGTTCCTCGGCGACTCCCCGCGCGAGGCGACGCGGAAAGCCGTCGCCGCCTACTGCGAGGACACGGCCAGGCTGGTCCACCGCAACCGCATGCTCGACCAGCTCAGATTCCGGGAACCGGGCCGCGAGGCCGCCTACGCGGCGCGGTGCGAGCGGAAGTACGCGCAGGGGCTCGAACCCACCGACCCCCGCTACGAGCGGATCTTCCACACCCGGCCCGGATATCCGCTCGTGGCGGCGCCCTTCGTGGCACTCCTCGGCGCCAAGGCCGGGCTCACGCTGGTCGCGCTCGCCTGCACCGCGCTCGCCGGATATCTCGTCTACCTGCTGCTGCGCGCACTGCGGGCACCGCCCCCGGCCGCAGTGCTCGGCCAGGTCCTCTGCTACGTGACCCCGCTCGCCTCCTGGGGCGGCCGGCCGCTGGCCGAGGGCCCGGCTCTCGCGCTGACGACCGCGCTGCTGCTCGCCTCGGTGTGGCTGCTGCGCGGCCGCGTCCTGCCGGGCGCCGCGCTGTTCACCGGCGCCCTGGCCTGCGGACTCGCCGTCAGATATTCGACGTTCCTGCTGGTGACGCTGTTCCTGACGGCCGCCGCGGTCACCTCACTGCTCGCCGTCCGCCGGGCCCGGCACCGCGGAGCCTGGTGGCTGGCCGGGCTGTCCGCGGGCGGCACCCTGGCCACGCCGGCCCTGAGCGCACTCCTGAAACTGCCCGGGACGACCGACTCGCTCCAGGACACCTTCACGCTCCACTGGACCCGGCCGGAGATCGCCGATCCCTGGCGGGCCCTCGCCCGTCTCAACCACCACTACTGGTGGCAGTGGCTCCAGAAGGAAGCCCTCGCGCCGCTGCTGGTGTCCCTGCTCGTGGTGGGAGCGTGGGGCGTGTGGCGGCGCTCGGTGCCGGTCGCCCTGTGTGTGATCGCCGTGGGGGCCACCGGCTTCGCCACGGCGGCGGCACACCCGGTCGCGGTCGAACTCGACCGGCTGTATGTCGCCGTCTGGCTCGTGCCCGTCATCGGCGTACCGCTGGCACTGGCCCGTCTGTGGCCGCCGGTCCCCCGGCGGCCGGCCGCCGACGCGGGCCGGCCGGACGCCACGGCCGGGGACGGCGATTCGGCGGGGCGGGCGACGGCGTGGACGTGACGGGCGGCCCCGTCGTGGGGGCCGTCGTAGGAGCCGTCATGGGAGCCGGTCGAGGATCCGGCCGGAGGATCCGGCGGGCTTGCGCGGGTGCCCGGCGCGGCGGCTCAGTCGAGCCAGCGGCCGTCGCGCATGAGATCGCGGCCCCGCAACTCGTTCGCCTCCCGCCAGGCCTGGATCCGCCGCGGCCGGATCAGGAAGTACTGGTAGGGCTCGTCGAGTGCGCGCGGGTCGAAGCCGGTCCGGTCCGCGAACGCGTCGCCCGTCCGCGGGGCGAGACCGGCGATGTCCACCGGCTCGGCGACGCCGTCGACGACGACCACGTCCCGGGTCGGCCCGAGACTGAGCCGCACCCGGCCGGCCGCCAGCGGATTCCGGCCGGTGACGAGGCACGCGGCGTCGAGACGAGGAACGCGGCCCCGTCCCAGAGGTAGGACAGCGGGACGAGGTGGGCGCCGCCCGGGGGCCCCGAGGTGGCGACCCAGAGATCGACGTCGCTCTCCAGCTCGGCGCGGGTGTCCCGCAGTCGCTCCGCGCGTGCTCGCGGTGGTGCGGCCGTCATGGTGCCTCCAGTCGCCGGTGAGGGGGTCGAAGGGTGGGCGCGGGTGACAGCGCGGCCGGCCGTCACATCGCGCGGGGCGCGTCGGCCGTATGCCGCCGGTAGGCGCCGGGCGACATGCCGACCAGTTCGGTGAAGCGGGTGTCGAGGACGCCGGGCGACGAGCCGCCGACCGCGCGGCGGACCTCCGTGACGCTGGGGCCGCCGAGCCGCAGCAGCGCCGTGGCGCGCTCCACGCGACGCGCCATCAGGTACGCGTACGGCGACGTGCCGTAAGCCAGCCGGAACTGGTGGCTGAGGTGACGGGCGGACATGTTCGCGCCACGGGCGAGCGCCTCGACGTTCAGCGGCCGCGCGTACTCCCGGTCGATCCGGTCACGGACGCGGCGCAGTCGCGCGAGGTCGGTGAGACGCTGCGCGGCGGCGCGTGCGCGGCCCCACGAGGGGTGGCACATGGGGAACTCCTCTGCGACGAAGGCCGGAACGCTGACGGCTCAGCGGATCTCCTGGATACGGACCAGGTTCCCCGCGGGATCACGGAACGCGCAGTCGCGGATACCGTACGGCTGCTCGGTCGGCTCCTGGACGACCTCGGCGTCGCGGGCCTGCACCTTCTCGAAGGTGCCGTCGAGGTCCCGGGTGGCCAGCAGGATCCAGCCGTACGTGCCCTTGGCCATCATTTCGACGATGGTGCGGCGCTCGGCCTCGGTGATCCCGGGGTCGGCGGCGGGCGGCGCCAGCAGGATGGAGGTGCCGGGCTGGCCGGGGGGTCCGACCGTGATCCAGCGCATCCTGCCCTGTCCGACGTCACTGCGGACCTCGAAACCGAGGGCGTCGCGGTAGAAGGCCAGGGAAGCGTCCGGGTCGTCGTGCGGGAGGGCGGTCGTGTGAATGGTGATGTCCATGAAGATCAGGCTAGACACGAGGCCCTGCACGGTGCTTCTCCATTCCTGACCGGACACAGGGCGGTCAGTACGCGCCGGGCAGCGGGTTCTCCTTGACGAAGCGGCGCAGCTCGGCGGTGAGGGCGTCGGGGTTGTCGAACGGGACCAGAGTGCGGGCGCCGGGGATCTCCGCATACCGCGCGTTCGGCAGCAGTTCGGCGAGGCGGCGGCCGGTCGCGGACGGCATCATGCGGTCCTCGGCGCCCCAGGCCACCAGTGCGGGACGGGTGAAGGACGACAGGTTCTCGGCGGCCTTCAGGTAGCAGTCCGGTTCCGCGCTGCGGCAGAACTTGGCGAAGTCACGCCGGATCGCGCGGTCGGTGAGCAGCGGCCCGTACCAGCGGGCGATCAGCTCCTTCGGCAGCCGCTTCTTGGCCATTCCGCCGAGGGACGTCTGCATGCGGGCCAGGAACGGGACGCGGAACGACTGGATGAGCAGGAACAGGCCGCCGGGAATTCTGGCGGCCCAGCCCAGGAGCTTGCCCTGGATGCCCGGCGGATAGTTGTCCAGCGCCTCGCAGGAGGTCAGGACGAGCCGGCCGATGCGCTCGTCCCGTACGCCGATGAGGAGTTGCGCCGTTCCGGCGTCGTTCTGGACGAGGGTGACGTCCCGGAGGCCGAGGCGGTCCATGAACTCGGCCAGCAGCGCGGCGACTCCGTGCGCGGTCAGATCCGCGTCCGGGCGCATGGGGCGCCGGTGGCTGCCGATCGGCAGGACCGGGACCAGCACCCGGAAGTCGGCCCGCAGGTCGGAGACGACCTCGGCCCAGACCGACTCGTCGAAGCCGAGGCCGTGGGCCAGGACCACGACGGGACCGTCACCGCCCGTGTCCTGGTAGTCGATGGTCCCTGCGCTCAGCTCGATCTCGGGCATGGCGTTGCCTCCGGCTCGGTCGGCCCGCCCCGCGTTTCGGCGGGCCCTTCCTGACAGCTCGTCGCGACAGCTCGTCTCGGCGGACAGCTCTGGACGGACAGCTCTAGATAGATCGTTCTAGTGAGAGAATAGGCCCGGACGTCCGCCATCTACAAGAGCCGCCCGGAGGCCTGCACCGTGAGCGACAGGAAAGACACCGGCACGCGAGACACCCGGCAGCGCATCGTCACGGCCAGCACCGAGCTGTTCCGGCGCCGCGGTTACACCGGAACGGGCATGAAGCAGATCGCCGAGGCCGCCGGCGCGCCCTTCGGCTCGATCTACCACTTCTTCCCCGGGGGCAAGGAGCAGCTGGGCGAGGAGGTGATCCGCACCTCGGGGGCCGCCTATCTCGGCCTGATCGCCGCGCTCATGGAACCGTACGAGGACAGAGCCGCCGCCACCCGTGACGCGTTCAGCGCCGCGGCGGACACGCTCAGCGAGCTGGACTTCGCCGACCCCTGCCCGATCGCCACGGTCGCGATGGAGGTGGCCAGCACCCACGACAAGCTGCGGCAGGCCACATCGGAGGTCTTCGACAGCTGGATCGACGGCCTCGCCGCCTACTACGCGGCGGGCGGCATCCCCGAGCCGGCCGCCCGGGAGACGGCGGGCTCGGTGATCGCCCTGCTCGAAGGCGCCTTCATGCTGGGCCGTGCCGCGCGCAGCACCGCGCCGGTGCTCGCGGCGGGCCGCGCGGCCGCGGCGATCGTCCGCGCGGCGCTCACCGGCGCGTGACCGCCTCCCCGGCCCGCTCCCGGGTCGCCCGGCTGCGCGCGTCCGGTCGCGGCCCGGGCCCCGGGCGGTGACGCTGGCAGGGCAGGGACACGGGTGAGAAGGAGTTGAGGAGTTCTGCCAGGGCGACACGCACGACGGCGAGACGATCGTCCGACCGCTCGGCGGGACAGAGCCGTCCCGCCGGCTTTCGTGTACCCGTCACGCACTGGCGGTGTCCTGATCCCCCCGCACCCCGGCCACGACCTGAAGTGAGCCGCCCGGACGTGGGTACCCGCTGCCCGCGCCCCCCGGGGCGGTACGCAACGACATGAGCCCAAGGAGCAGGACGTATGAGCGAGGCCAACCCCCTGAAGCGGGTAGCCCACAAGGTCGCCGACAGCTTGCAGGGCGACGGCGGACCGGCGGAGGGGATCCCCGGCAAGCCGGGTGCCGAGTCGCCGTCGGTCGCCGAACCCACCGAGCCGAGGGAGCCGCTGCCGCCCAAGCCGGACCAGAGCGGCCCGGAGACCGTGTCGCCGACCGGCCAGCCGACCGGCGCGGACCAGGCCCGGATGGCTCAGTCCGGCGCCTATCTGACGACGGCTCAGGGCACCCGGCTCCCCGACACCGACCACTCGCTCAAGGCGGGCCCGCGCGGTCCGGTGCTGTTGCAGGACCACCATCTGCGCGAGAAGGTCATGCACTTCGACCACGAGCGCATCCCGGAGCGGGTGGTGCACGCCCGAGGCGCGGCGGCGCACGGGATCTTCCAGAGCTACGGCACGGCGGCCTCCGTGACCAAGGCCGCGTTCCTCGGCAAGGACGTGGAGACGCCGGTGTTCGTGCGCTTCTCCACGGTGCTGGGGTCGCGCGGTTCGGCGGACACCGTGCGCGACACCCGGGGCTTCGCGACCAAGTTCTACACCAGCGAGGGCGTCTTCGACCTGGTCGGCAACAACATCCCGGTCTTCTTCATCCAGGACGCGATCAAGTTCCCGGACGTCATCCACGCGGGCAAACCGCACCCGGACCGGGAGATCCCGCAGGCGCAGAGCGCGCACGACACCTTCTGGGACTTCGTCAGCCTGCACACCGAGGCCGCCCACCACACGCTGTGGAACATGTCCGACCGGGGCATCCCGCGCTCGTACCGGATGATGGAGGGCTTCGGTGTCCACACCTTCCGGCTGGTGAACGCCGACGGCGGTACGACGCTGGTGAAGTTCCACTGGAAGCCGAAGCTCGGTGTGCACTCCCAGGTGTGGGAGGAGGCCCAGATCACGAGCGGGGTGGACCCCGACTTCCACCGCCGGGACCTCGCCGACGCCATCGAGGCGGGCGCCTATCCGCAGTGGGAGCTGGGCATCCAGACCTTCCCCGACACCCCGGAGCAGACCTTCGAGGGCATCGACCTGCTGGACCCGACGAACATCGTCCCCGAGGAGCTGGCGCCGGTGCAGCCGGTCGGGCTGCTCACCCTGAACCGCAATCCGTCGAACTTCTTCGCGGAGACGGAGCAGGTCGCCTTCCACGTCGGCCACCTGGTCCCGGGCATCGACATCACCGACGACCCGCTGCTGGCGGGCCGCCTGTTCTCCTACCTCGACACACAGATCACCCGGCTCGGCGGCCCCAACTTCCCGCAGCTGCCCATCAACCGGTCGCACGCGCCCGTCAACGACATGCAGCGCGACGGCATGCACCAGACGGCGGTCCACCGGGGCACCGCCCCCTACCGGCCGAACTCGCTCGACGGGGGCTGCCCGTTCCACGCGGGCGCGGACACCGGGGCGTACGTCGAGACGCCGGTACGCGTCCCCGAGGCGGCCAAGGTGAGGGAGGCCCCGGAGTCCTTCGCGGACCACTTCAGCCAGCCCCGCCGGTTCTGGCTGAGCATGACCCCGGTGGAGCGCGAGCACATCATCGGCGCGTACGTCTTCGAACTCGGCAAGTGCTACGAACAGGCGATCAAGGAACGGCAGTTGCAGGTGCTCGCCAACATCGATCGCGAGCTGTGCGAGCAGGTCGCCCAGGGTCTGGGGCTGCCCGCTCCGGCACCGACCGTGCCGCTCGCCGATGTCGAGCCGAGCCCGGCGCTGTCCCAGGTGGGCCAGAGCTGGCCGGTCGACGGGCGGATCGTCGGCATCGTCACCGGCGCGGACGGCGATCTGGAGAGCGTCCGCGCGGTGCGTGAGGCGGTGCTGAACGCGGGCATGGTGCCGCTGGTCGTCGCACCGGCCGGCGGCACGCTGGGTTCCGGCGACGGCGGGGTGACCGTGCAGCGCACGTACGTCACCGCGCGCTCGGTCGAGTTCGACGCCGTTCTGCTGGCCGGCATTCCCGGTGTGGGCACCGACGCGTACACCGCCCGGGACGCCAAGTCCACGCCGTCCTCCGTGGAGCCGACGACCTGCGACCCGCGGGTCCGGCTGCTGCTGACGGAGGCGTTCCGGCACGGCAAGGCCATCGGCGCCTGGGCGGGCGGAAAGGTCGCCCTGGAAGGGGCGGGTGTACCCGTGGACGCCCCCGGAGTGGTCCTCTCCGACTCCCCCACCGCCGCGCTGGAGGAGATCGTCCGCCTGCTGGGGAAGCACCGCGTGTGGGAGCGGTTCGCGACACCGGTCTGACAGGTGCCGGTTCGGCAGGCGCCGGTTCGGCAGGTGCCGGTCTCACAGGTGACAGGCGTGGCGCGGTGTCCGGCGGTTGCCGGGGGCGCCGCGCCCGTCGTGTGCGCGGGGAGCGGCCACGAGAGTGGCGACTCGGAGGACTGAGCCCCGCGCACCGAGTCCCGCGCCGGGGTCCGGTCCGGCGGGGTCACGGGATTTCCTGCTCCGCCCAGATGATCTTTCCGTCGGGTGTGTACCGGGCGCCCCAGCGGTGGGTGAGCTGGGCCACCAGGAAGAGGCCCCTGCCGCCCTCATCGGTGCTGCGGGGGTGCCTCAGGCGCGGGGCGGTGCTGCTGCCGTCGGCGACCTCGCAGGTCAGGCGGGAGTCACGGAGGAGGCGTAGCCGGATGGGGGGGTCGGCGTAACGGATCGCGTTGGTGATCAGTTCGCTGACGATGAGTTCCGTCGTCATCGCCAGTTCCTCGAAGCCCCAGGCCTCCACCTGGCGCGTCGCGCGGGCCCGCACCTCGCAGACGGCGGCCGGGTCCGCGGGCACGTCCCACGAGACGACGTGCTCGGCGTCCAGGACGTGCGTGCGGGCCAGCAGGAGGGCGATGTCGTCGCGCTGCGGCAGCGGCATCAGCCGGTGCACCGCGGACCGGCACAGTCTGTCGAGGCCCAGGCCCGGCCGCGCGAGGAGTTCCGCGAGCCGGGCCATCCCGGACTCCAGATCGCCGTCCGCCCCTTCGATGAGGCCGTCGGTGTAGAGACCGAGCAGGCTGTTCGCGGGCAGTTCGACCTCGTCGGCCTCGAACGCGATCCCGCCCAGCCCGAGCGGCGGCCCGGCGGGGAGTTCGGGGAAGGAGACGTGCCCGTCCGGGGTGACCACGACCGGGGGCGGGTGTCCGGCCCGGGCCATGGCGCAGCGCCGGGTGACGGGGTCGTACACGGCGTAGAGGCAGGTCGCCCCGAGGAAGGCGGTGGCGCTTTCGGTGGCGTCCTCGTCCGCCGTCCGCTCCTCGCTCAGCCGGAGCACGAGGTCGTCGAGACGGGCCAGCAGTTCGTCCGGCGGCAGCTCCATGTCGGCGAGGGTCTGCACCGCGGTGCGCAGCCGGCCCATCGCCGCCGCCGCGCCGATGCCGTGGCCGACCACGTCGCCGACCACGAGGCCCACCCGGGCGCCGGACAGCGGGATCACGTCGAACCAGTCGCCGCCGACCCCGCCGACCGGGTCCGCCGGAAGGTAGTGGGAGGCGACCTCCACTGCCGCGCCGCCGGTCAGGGCCTGGGGCAACAGGCTGCGCTGAAGGGTGACCGCCGCGGTGTGCTCCCGGGTGTAGCGGCGGGCATTGTCGACGCACAGGGCCGCTCGTGCCACCAGTTCCCGGGCCAGCATGACGTCGTCGGGCTGGAAAGCGGCGGGGTTGAGCGACCGTATGAACGTGGTGACCCCGAGGACGGTGTTGCGCGCGCGCATCGGCACGGCGATGAGCGAGTGCAGGCCGAACTCGCGGATGCGGGCCACTCGCTCGGGCTGTTCGGCGGCCCACAGCGCGTCGGAGGGATCGAGGACCGGGACGAGGATCGGTTCGCCTCGGATCAGGGTCCCCAAGTCGCTCGGCGGTGGCAGGAAGCTCACCCGGTCGCCGATCCGCGCGACGGCCTCCGGGCAGCCGTCCCGCACGGACCCCAGCCCGGCGCGGCGCATCACCGGCCGTGCGGCCGCCGGTCCCGCGTCGGTCAGCCAGGTTCCGTGCCCCGCGGAGCTGAGGACGCTCTCCAGGAGGTCGACGGCGACGAAGTCCGCGAAGCGGGGCACGGCGAAGTCGGCGAGTTCCTGTGCCGTGCGCATCACGTCGAGGGTCCTGCCGATGCTGGCGCCGGCTTCGTTGACCAGGGACAGGAGCCGGCGCGCGTTCCAGCGTTCGGTGACGTCGAGCACCATGTAGCAGACGCCGGTGATGGAGTCGTCCGCGTCCACCAGCGGGAAGAAGGAGGTCGAGTAGGCGTGCTGACGGTGGGGGTCGGCCCAGCTCCAGCCCACGTACTCGTAGTCGGTGACGGGGACGCCGGTCTCCATGACCTTGCGCATAAGCCCTTCGATGGTCTCGGCCTGCAAGCCGGGCAGCAGCTCGCTCAGCCGGCGCCCCAGTCGCTGCTCGCGGGGGACGCCGCCGAAGCGTTCGAGGGTGTCGTTCAGCCACACGTACCGCAGCTCCACGTCCAGCACCGCCATGCCGACCGGTGAGCGGGTGAGGAATCCGTCGAGGACGGACTGGCCCACGGTCCACTGCTGCCGCTGCTCGCGCGCCGAGAGCAGGAAGCATTCGTGGTCGCCGATGCGGAAGGACGCGGACACTCTCAGGTCGGCTTCGAGCCGGCGGCCGTCGCGGTGACGCAGGGAGACCAGACCGTTCCATCCCATTCCGGCCCGGCACCGCTCGACGAGCCCGGCGACCCGTGTCGGGTCGCCGGGCATCGCCACCAGACGCGCGGCGGAGCCGCCGACGACTTCGGAGGCCCGGTAACCGAGGAGTTCCTCGGCGCCGCGGGTCCAGCCGATCACGACGCCGTCGGCCGAGAGCACCGCCGCGGCGTCGGTGGACGCGTCGAGGAGTTCGCGCGGTACAGCCGACGTGGGCGGGGCGGAGCCCCCGTGCCTGGAATTCATGGGTCCACCATCCTTTACAACGACTATGTTCCCTTTTGTCCGCCCGATGTGCATCGGCCGGGCGCTCCGGTCCGGGCCACGTACGGATATCTCGGCCTGTGGCCGTCGTCGCAGGTCAGCGACGCCGGGCGCAGCGGCGAACCGGCTGTGACTGGGCAAGGCGCAGAGCCGGAGGGAGCATGGAAGGGCCGACGGCCGGCAACAGCGCGGCGATGCCGGCGACAGGCCGGCCCGGGCACACCCTGCCGGCCGGCAGAGGAGGCGCAGGGATGACAGCCGAATCGTATTCGTCCGACAGTGATCTCTTCGGCCCCGGGCCACGGGGGCGGACCAGCCTGCTGGACGTGCTCAGCGTGGCCGCTCTGGTCCTCGACACCGACGGACGCATCGTGTTCTGGACCCCGCAGGCCGAGGAACTGTTCGGCTACTCCGCGGAGGAGGCCCTCGGCACCCCCGCGGCACGGCTGATCATCCATCCCGAGCATCTTCAGGCGGTCGTCAAGCTGTTCGCGGAGGTGCTGGAGACGGGCCGCAGCTGGGCCGGCGCCTTCCCCGTGCGGCACAAGGACGGCACCAGCCGCCTGATGGAGTTCCGCAACATGCGGCTGCTCGACGATCTCGGGGACGTCTACGCCCTGGGCCTCGCCGCCGACCACAGCCTGCTGCAGCGCGTCGAGACCGACCTGGCGCTGTGCGAGCGGCTGATCAACCAGTCCCCGATCGGTCTCGCCCTCCTCGACCCCAACCTGCGGTATCTCCTGGTCAACCCGGCCCTGGAGCGGATCGACGGCATCCCGGCCGAGGACCACATCGGCCGCCATCTGCGGGAGACCCTGCCCTTCCCCGACGTCGACACCGTGGAGTCCGCGCTGCGGCAGGTGCTCACCACGGGCACTCCGCTGCTCGACCAGTACCACGTGGGCCGGGCCCCGTCCGACCCCGAGCACGAGCGTGCCTGGTCGCTGTCCTTCTACCGCCTGGAGGACCCCGGCGGGCGGGTCCTGGGCGCGGCCACGTCGGTCGTCGACGTCACCGAACGGCACCGGGCCGCGGCCGAGGCCGACCGGGCCCGGCGCCGCCTCGCGCTGATCGCGGACGCCTCCACCCGGGTCGGCACCACGCTGGAGGTGGAGCGCACGGCCCATGAGCTGGCCGAGATCGCCAGTCCGGAACTGGCCGACGTGGTCGCCGTGGACGTCCTCGACTCGGCGCTCGCCTGCCGCCGGATGCGCACACCCGACAACGGCCCGGAACTCTTCCGCGCCCTCGCCCTCAAGGCGGCCCACCCGACCGTGGCGCTGCACGCCGCCGACCCGCCCGGCGACCTCGCCTCCTACGAGGGCGACCGGCTGGTCACCCTCTGCGTGCACACCGGCCGGCCGATCCTGGTGCGGCACGTCGGCGAGCGGGATCTGCCGCGTATCGCCCGCGACGCCGAGGCGTCCGAGCTGCTGGCGCGCGCCGGAGTCCACTCCTATCTGGCGGTGCCGCTGATCGCCCACGGCGAGGTGCTGGGCGCCCTCGACCTCAAGCGCACCCGCAACCCGGCCCCGTTCGACGAGGACGACGTCATCCTGGCCAGTGAGCTGGCCAGCCGGGCGGCGGTGGCCATCGACAACGCGCGCTGGTTCCAGAGCGTGCGCAACACCGCCCTGACCCTCCAGCGCAGTCTGCTGCCCGACCATCCCCCGCACCACACCGGTCTGGAACTCGCCTCCCGCTACCAGCCCGCGCAGGCCACGAGCGAGGTCGGCGGCGACTGGTACGACGTCATCCCGCTGAACGGCGACAAGACCGCGCTGGTCGTCGGCGACGTCATGGGCAACGGCATCGACGCCGCCGCCACCATGGGCCGACTGCGCACCGCGACCTGCGCGTACTCGGACCTGGACCTGGACCCGGGCGAGGTGCTCCAGCACCTGGACAAGATCACCTGCGATCTGGAGCATTACATCGTCACGTGTCTCTACGCCGTGTTCGACCCCCACACGCGACAGTGCCGCATAGCCAACGCGGGGCACATGCCGCCCGCGCTGGTCCGGGCCGGAGCTGCCCCCTCACTGCTCGATCTGCCCACCGGAGCCCCGCTCGGCGTCGGCGGCATCACGTTCGAGACGACCACGGCCGAACTGGGGACCGGAGACCTGCTCGTGCTCTACACCGACGGCCTCGTCGAGACCCGGCAGCACGCCATCGACGACCGGCTGAACGCCCTGCTGAGTTTCCTCGGCGAACCCGAGCGGTCCCTGGAGGAGACCTGCGATCTGCTGCTGTACGGCCTGCGCCATCCCGACGACCACGACGATGTCGCTCTGCTCGTCGCCCGAGCGCTGTAGCGGGCGGGAGCGGTGGGGACGGCCGCGGAGCGGCCGGCTAGCGCAGGGCGAAGAAGTGCAGCGGCGAGTTCGGCCGGAAGCCGATGCGCGGGTAGACGGGTGCCCCGGCCCGTGTCGCGTGCAAGGTGGCGCGGGTCAGTCCGGTGGCCCGGGCGCCTTCGTACAGCGCCTTGCGGGTCACCGCCTCGCCGTAGCCCCTGCGCTCCCACCGGGGGTCCGTGGCGACGAGCGCGACGAAGAGCCGGCCCTCCGCTTCGACGGTGCCCGCGCAGGTCACCGGTTCGTCGCCCCGCATCCCCAGGTAGGCGTGGACGTCGTTCTTCCACAGCGCCGAACCGACGAGGCCGTCACGGCCGTGTTCCAGGGGGAAGCCGTAGGCGCGCGAGTTGAGGTCCGCGTAGGCGCGCAGCTGCTCGTCGGTGCGTACGCGGACGAAGGTCAGGTCGGGGTGGGCCGGCTCCGGGAGAGGGAGCAGGTCCCCGGCCATGCCGGTGCCGGGGAAGGCGTAGGCCAGACCGGCGCGTTCGGCCGCTGCCGTCAGTCCGGCGCGGGCCTCGCTGTCGAGGAGGTCCTCGAACACCCACAGAAAACCGGGCTGCTTCTTGGCGCGCATGATCTCCGCGGCCTCCGCCAGCCGCCGCTCCGCGAGCGCCGGATCCGCCCCGACGTCGGTCAGCGTGACGCAGTTCCAGAACGCGAACCGGCTGTCGGCCCAGCGCACGGCGATGCCGGGGAGGTCCCGTACGTCCGCTCCGGCGTCCCGGTCGAGCACCATGGCCCGCCACACCGTGGCGAGTTGCTCCATCGATTCGATCGAGTCCGCGAGATCGGTCACCGTAACTCCTCTGAGCGTCACTTCCCGGAATGCCCGTCGCCGTCACAACGACCGGGGCCGCTCCGAAGTTCACCCTTCCCGGACCGATCCGCTCGGAGCCGCCGCTCCGACTCCCCTGCCGACGCAGTAGGTTTCGACGCCATGCGAATCACGAAGTACACCCACGCGTGTGTGCGGCTGGAACAGGACGGCCGGGTCCTGGTCATCGACCCCGGGACATGGAGCGAGCCGGACGCCCTGGACGGCGCCGATGCCGTCCTGGTGACCCATGAGCACGCCGATCACATCGACGTCCTGCGGCTGGCCGGACTCGGCGTGCCGGTGCACGCCCCCGCCGAGGCGGACATCCCCCGGCTGGAGGTCGACCGGGTGTCCGCGGGCCAGGAGTTCGAGGCCGCCGGGTTCCGCATCCGGGCGGTGGGCGGCCGGCACGCCTTCATCTACGGCGGGCAACCGGACTGCGCGAACCTCGGCTACCTCGTCGACGACGCCGTCTACCACCCCGGCGACTCCCTGCACGTCCCCGAGCAGCCGGTCGAGACACTGCTGGTCCCGGTCCACGGGTCATGGGTGAAGACGGCGGAGATGATCGACTTCGTCAAGGCGGTCGCGCCGCACCGGGCGTTCGCCATCCACGACGCCCAGCTCAACGAGCGCGGCCTCGGCAGCGTGAACGGCTGGCTCGCGCAGGAGACCGACCACGGCTACCGCTTTCTGGCGCCCGGCGAATCGCTCTGACCGCCCGCACCCGCAGGGGTGACGCAGACCCCGAAGCGCCGTCGGGTGATCCCCGGCCTCCCTACGGTCTCCAACTCCCGGCCTCGTAGGTTGTGATGAGCGATCGGCCCGTCCATACGGTCGAGGTGCCCCTGGGCGACGGAAGCGACGAAGCGATCCAGGACAGATCCGGGAAGTGGACGAGACCCTGGTCCGGGTGGGACGAGGGGGCCGCTCGGTGGCGCGCGCCGAGCGGTCGTTCGGCCGGACGCTGGACACGGTACGGCCGGTGGCGGAGAGCTTCGTGGGCCGCTTCCGGGCCCTGGCGAACGCGCCGGACGGGATCACGCTGCCCCCTTCCGGTACTGGACGGGTCAGTGCCGGAGCACGACGACGTCGAACTCCAGCGTCACCTTGTCACCGACCAGGGCGCCGCCCGGGCCGACGCCCCAGTCCTTGCGGTGGACGGTCGCCCTCCCGTGGAAGCCGGCCCGGAAGCCGCCCTGTGGTCCGGGCCGGACGCCGGTCAGCCGGACGTCCACACCGACCGGCCTGGTGACGCCGTGGACGGTCAGGTCGCCGGTGACCGTGAAGCGGGTCCCGCCGGCCGGCGTCACCCCGGTCGAGGTGAAGGTGATGACCGGATGGCTGCCGACGTCCAGGAAGTCGCCGCCGCGCAGGTGGTCGTCGCGCTTCCGGTTGCCGGTCCGCAGGCTGTCCGCCCGGATGACGAGCCGGACCACGGAGGCCGCCGGGTCGTCGCCGTTCAGTCGCGCGCTGCCCTCGAACGCGTCGAACCGCCCGCGCACCTTGATCACCAGCGCGGCCCTGGCGGCGAAGCCGATCCGGGTGCGAGCGGTGTCGAGGACGTAGTCTCCGGTCAGTTCACCGAGATCGGTCGTGGTGGTCATGGGCGGTCGCTCCTTCGCCGGGTTGGTGTCAGCGCTATGACGACACACCCCCTCGGAATGTGAGGCCGGCAGATGAGGCGGGGTGCCGGCCTCACATTCGGAGGCGCTGTGTCGTCGTCACCGCGTGAGGACAGATCCGACCCAGGGAGCCACCGACACCATGACCACCCGATCCGAACCGCCGGACGGCCGGACCGATCCCGGCCCGGGCCCGATCATCAGCGAGCGGCGTCAGCTGATCAATCTCTCCTACCGGCTGCTCGGTTCGCTGGCCGACGCGGAGGACGTGGTCCAGGAGACGTACGTCCGCTGGTACGCGCTGTCGCGGGAGCAGCGGGAGGCCATCGCCTCCCCCGATGCCTGGCTCACCCGGGTCGCCGGCCGGATCTGTCTCGATCTGCTCGGCTCGGCGCGGGCGCGGCGGGAGCGCTATGTGGGCGCCTGGATTCCGGAACCGCTGCCCGACCGCACCGAGTGGCTCGACGGGCGTCCGGACGGGGGCACTCCGGCGGACCCGGCCGACCGCGTCACCCTCGACGAGTCGGTCCACATGGCCTTCCTCGTCGTGCTGGAGTCGATGACACCGGCCGAGCGGGTCGCGTTCGTCCTGCACGACGTGTTCCGCTACCCCTTCGCGGAGGTGGCCGAGATCGTCGGCCGTACCCCGGCCGCATGCCGGCAGCTCGCCTCCTCGGCCCGCCGCCGCCTGCGCGCCTCGCGGGGTCCCGTGACGCCCCCGGCCCGGCGGGCCGGCCTCGTCAGGGAGTTCAAGGAGGCGTGGGAGGCGAAGGACCTGCCCGCTCTGATCGGGCTGCTCGGCCCCGACGCCACGGCGATCGGCGACGGCGGCGGCCGGGTCCAGGCCATGGTCCGTCCCGTCGTGGGCCCGGGCGAGGTCGCGCGTTACGTCGTCGACCTCGCCGAGCGGGCGCCCGGCCTGAGCCTCCTGGAGCGCAGCGTCAACGGGCAGCCCGGTCTGGTCCTTCAGCTGGGCGGTGTCACGGTGGCGGTGATGGCGTTCGAGATCGACGGCGACCGGATCAGCCGGATCTGGGGGGTACGCAACCCGGAGAAGCTGCGGCCGTGGACGACCGGCTGAGTCTCGGGGACCGCCGCTGCCGCGCACCGTCCGGCGCCGGCCGGGGACAGCGGGCTGCGGCTGCGGGCCGCGGGCCGCCTCACCGGGCTCGCGCGTCCGGTAACCTCGGCAACCCCCGTGACGCCGGCAGGGATCTGCGGCGGTCGAGCGGGCGAGGCGGAGGCGTGGGCGGGATGGACGACGACGAGATACGTGCGCGCTTCGACGGCCGGAGTCGGGTCGAGCTGCTGCCGGGCCTGGTCACCGCCGCGCGGCGGCACCGGATCGACGACATCGCCCACGCGCTGGGCTACCGGCTGCTCGAAGTCTGGAGCCTCGGCCCCGCCGGGACCGGCCTCCGCTACCAGCGCGACGACGCGCCGCACGCCCGCCGCCGCGCCGAGCAGACCATCGCCCGGCTGCGGGCGGGCGGCCCGGTCCTGTCCGAGATCCAGCCGGCTCCGCCCCCGCCGCCGTCCGCTCCGCCCCCGGCTCCGACCGGGCAGCGGCCGCGGCGGCCGTGCACGTCCACCGTCCCGGGAACCGCCCCCGCCGCCTCCCGTCGCGGCCCCACCGCGGCCACGGGTTCCGCCCATGCCGCCGTACCCGCCCGCTCCGGGAGCCCCACCCGCTCCGCGCCGCGGCTGACCCTGGCGCGAGAGGGCGGGCGGCGCCTCGGTTCCCGATGACCGGCCGCCGGACTCCAGGTGCTCCGGTGCCCCGGTGCTCCGGTGCTCCGGTGCTCCGGTGGTCGAACGGTCGGGCGGTCAGCGTCCCGGGCGGGGAAAGTGCGACGGGGCGGGCAGGCCGGACAAGGGGCCGCCGGGAGCGACGCGCATCACCGATTCCAGCTCGCGGAGTATGCGGTCGGCTTCACCCCTCACCTGGGTGGGGATGTCGCCCCGCTCGGCGACGAGGCGGCTGTAGATCGGGGTCTCCTGGAACAAGGGGGTCTGCTTTCTCGGGTCGTGGCCGGGTGATGTGACGGCTCGCGCTTCCAGCTGTGGTGTCCGTGTCGACGGTGATCAGTATCGCCGACGGTGCGCGGGTGCTGGAGACAAGTGGGAAAGACGGCGGCGGGAGCTGAGCCACATCCCCTGGACGCCCGGAGGGGCGATCGACATCATGGGAGCGCTCCCAGCGATTGAGAGCGCTCCCAGCGACCCTTCCCGGAAGGCGGGCCCCGTGCAGAGTCTGACCAAGCGCCGTATGTCTCCCGACGAGCTGGACAGTCTGCTGCGGACGTCCACCGGTACGGGGTGCCGCGTGGAGCGTGAGCTGACCGACGGCTGGTTCAACACCGCCTACCGCGTCGTACTCGACGACGGCAGACCGGCCGTCGTGAAACTGGCCCCGCCGGCCGACGCCGCGGTGCTGCGGTACGAGCTGGACATCATGACGACGGAGGCCATGGTCTACCGGCGTCTCGCGCGTCTGCCGGACGGCGGCGTGCCCACCCCCGACCTGCTGCACGCCGGAGCGGAGTTCCTGGTGATCTCCGTCCTGGACGGCACGGGCTGGGACCAGGCGGCGGCCCGGCTGGCACCCGCCGCCGAGGCGGCACTGCGTCATGACCTCGGCGCGATCACCGCGCGCCTGCACACCCTGGCCCCCGAGGACGGCCGGTTCGGCTACCCGGCCGCCGCCGCCGCGCTGTCCGCCGCCGACTGGCCGACGGCGTTCACCGCCATGGTGGACGCGCTCCTGGACGAGGCCGAGCGCTGGCGGTCCCCGCTCGGCGTGCCGCCCGCCGGCATCCGGGCGCTGGTGGCCGCGGGCGGGGAAGCGCTCGCCGAGGTCACCGAGCCCCGGCTGGTCCACTTCGATCTGTGGCCGGGCAACATCTTCGTCGACGCCGGCACCGACGGGGCGGCCGCCCGGATCACCGGGCTCATCGACCACGAGCGGGCGTTCTGGGGCGACCCGGCCGCCGAGCTGGTCTCCCTGGCCTTCGGCGGCGACACCGGCCCGGACAGCGACCTCGTCGCCGGGTACACCGGGGCCGGCGGCGTCCTCGACTTCACCCCGGGCTTCCGGCACCGCCTGGCGCTGTACCGCCTCTACCTGGGCCTGCTCCTCGTCGTGGAGTGCGGCCCGCGCGGCTACGGCTCCGGCCACCTGGGCTTCTGCCGCCGCACCCTCGCCGACGCCGTCACCGCGCTCCGGTCGCGGGGCTAGCCGGAATCCGGCCACATCCATCCGGCATTCATACCCGCTGAGGTGGCACCTGGCATGGCATGGAGGCAATACGACGGGCGGCAGAAGGTGTCCGACGCCACACCCGGGCCGCACGGGACACGGTGCGCCGGGCCTGGGCGGAGCCGGGCCGCGAACGGGATCTGGTGGTGCAGGCCGGCAAGGCCGCGCTGGCGGCGTGGCTGGCCTGGGCGGTGGCGGGCTGGTGGTTGCAGGCGCCGATGGCGTTCGTCGCGCCGTGGGTGGCGATCGTCCTGGTCGAGTCCACGGTGTACCGGTCGATCGCGCACGGGCTCCAGCAGCTGGCGGCCATCGCCACCGGAACGGTCCTGGCCACCGCCGCCGCGCTGCTGCTGGACTCCACGATGGCGGCGATGGGCCTGGTGCTGCCCCTGGCCGTGCTGCTGGGCAACTGGCGGCGGCTGGGCAGCCAGGGGGTGTACGCGGCCACCGGTGCCTTGTTCGTGCTGACCTTCCAGCCGGTGACCGTCGCCGGGTCCGCGGCCCGGATCGCGGAGGCGGTCTTCGGCGCCGTGGTCGGCATCGCGGTCAACGCGCTGGTCCGGCCGCCGGTGTATCTGCGCAGTACACGCGCCGCGCTGGAGGACGCGGCCGGGGAGGCGGAAGGGATCCTCGAGGCGGTCGCCGACGGGCTGGTCTCCGGCGAGTGGGACGCCGACGCGGCCGGCTCGCTGCACGAGCGGGCGCTGCGGCTGGGGCGGCTGGTGGACCAGGCCCGCGCCGCGGTGGGCTGGAGCCGGGAGAGCCTGCGCGTGAATCCGTGGGGCCTCGGCCGCGCGGCCTCGGCCCCCGGCCAGGACTACGACGACGCCGTGACCGTCCTCGACTACGTGGCCGTCCACACCGCGGGAGTCACCCGGGCGGTGCTGGAGGCCTGCGACGACGACCGCGAGGAACCCCGGCCGGGTCCGCACATCACCGAGCCGTACGCGGCCTTCCTGCGCAACAGCGCCCACGCCATCCGGCTCTACACCACGAGCCGGTTCGCCCCGGACGGCCGGGACCGGGAGGCCGACCAGGAGCTGCGCGAGGCGGTCGAGAACCTGGGACGGACGCTGGACGATCTGCGCCGGCGGCTGCCGCGCGCCGTGCCGGACGATCCCGACGCGCTGGCCACCTACGGCACGCTGCTGATCCAGGCGCGGCGCCTGGCCGACCAGCTGGTCGAGCGCTGACCGCCGGATCGGTGCCCCTGAAGTCGGTCATCCGGGGTACTCGCGGTCCCGTCACTGGAACGAGCCCGATGGGAGGTGATCGCCGTGTCGAGTACGCAGCCGCACCGAACCGCTCCCCGCCCTCAGCTGCACGAGCCTGGCCAGGAGCCGGTGAGCGAGCTGGTCCAGCGTGCGTCCCAGCAGCTGACAGAGCTGGTACGCGGCGAGTTGCGCTTGGCGCAGGCCGAGATGAAGGAGAAGGGCAAGCGCTACGGCAAGGGAGGCGGACTGTTCGGCGGGGCCGGCGTGGTCGGTTTCCTGATGTTGCAGGCCCTGGTCGCCACAGTGATCGCGGCTCTGTCGGTGCCCTTGCCGGTGTGGGCGGCCGCGCTGATCGTCACCGCGGTGCTGGGTGTCATCGCCGCGGTGATGGCGCTCGGCGGCAAGAAGCAGGTCGACCGGGCCTCGCCGCCCGTGCCCGAACAGGCGATCGAGAACGTGAAGGCCGATGTGGCCGAGATCAAGGAGAGCACGCACCGATGACCCAGCCGCCGCACGAAGACAAGCCCGCCTCCAGCCCCGAGGAACTGCGCGAGAAGGTGGAGCGGACCCGCGCCGAGCTCGGGGAGACGGTCGAGGCGCTGGCAGCCAAGGGCGACGTCAAGGCCCGCGCCCAGGAGAAGGCCTCGGAGGTCAGGGAACTGGCCGCGGTCAAGGCCTTGGAAGTCAGGGAGCAGGCCGCGGTCAAGGCCTCGGAGGTCAGGGAACAGGCCGCGGTCAAGGCCTCGGAGGTCAGGGAACAGGCCGCGGCGAAGGCCGGTGAGCTGAAGGCCAAGGCCGCCGACGTGGCCCATCAGGTCCAGGACAAGCTGCCCGAGCCGGTCAGGGACAAGGCGGCCCAGGGCTCCCGGATGACCCGGGACAATCCCAAGCTGCTGCTGGCGGCCGTGGGTGCGGTGGCGTTGGTGGTGTGGCTGGCCTGCCGCCGGAAGGAATGACGCCGGTGAAGGCGTCGGAGACCGCCCGCGAGCCGGCCGGGCTCTCGCCACCACCCCGCAGGGCGCTGTCTTCGCGGTGGTCAAGACGGTCGTCGACCGCGGCGGCGCCACCGCCGTCCGGTCCCTGACCGGCACCTGGCCCGGCTGACCCCGGCGTCCCGAGGGCTCCGGCCCGCCGCTGCCGAGCGGTGGTCCGGAGCCCTTCGCCGTCCGCTCCGTCACTTCCGGGCACCGAGTGGGCGTCCGTGCCCGCGCGGCGGGTGCCGTCGCCGAAGCCGGGGGTGGTGCGGCGCAGGGCGATGGCGCGGCGGTAGAGGGTGAGCATCGAGTGGGGGTCGGCCGCCTGGTGGTCGGCCGCGCAGAACGGCCAGTCGGCGGGCTGGGGCAGCCAGGGCGGCGTCTGCGAGCCGGAGCCGCAGTGGGGTTCGGCGGCGGCCCAGGGCAGGGGGACCCGGCAGCCGTCGCGGCCGGGGTCGGTGCCGCCGGAGCGCAAGTGCATCGGGTCCTGGATGCGGTCCAGGGGGATGTCGGCCTCGGGCAGGCCGAGTTCCTGGCCCTGGTAGACGTAGACCGATCCGCTTCCCACGGGCAGGCGAGGAAGTTGAAGTTGAACGCGGTGTGCAGTTCGTCGGGGCGGAGGCAGCGGGCGAAGCGTTCGGCGTCGGGCAGCCACACCTCGCCGACGAAGACGCCCCCGTACTCGTCGGCGACGGCTCGCCATGAGCGGTAGATGTCGTGGAGTTCGTCCCGGTCGATGAAGGGGTGCGGCTCGCTGCCCTAGGTGAGGCCGGGGAGCGCGGGGTCCTCACCCCGAGCAGCCCGACTCAACTGGGCCCACCCCGCGGTCCGGCAGGAGCACGTGGAGTTCGCCGGGGATGCCCTGCAGGGCGGCGGGGTAGATGAGGGCGGCGCCGCCCATGTTCATCCACGTTCGGGTAGGTCTGGTTGAACTTCGCGACGTCCTGCTCCCACTGCTTCAGCTCGGCCGCCTTGGCCGTGGGGGGGCATGCAGTCGATGGTGATGGTGATCTTGGCCTTCGGGTCCAGCGGGGCGGCCGGATCGGAGGACCCACCACTGTTGGACTCGTCTCCGTCGTCGCTGCTGCTGGTGCCGCAGGCGGCCAGTGCGGTGAGGGCGAGGCGGAGACGAGGGTCAGGGCGCCGGCCCTGCGGACACGGCTCAACCGGGCACTTCTCATGGGCGGGCCCCTTCGGGCATGAACGAGGAAGGCGCCCCGCCGCCGATGCGTTGCGGGGCGCCGCACACTCAACCACCGAGAACAAGTGGCCGCAATATCTCGCGCTGATTTCGTAAATCCTTGACAGACCCTGCCAGGCAGCGACTGAGGGGCCCGGCTACGACTCCTGCGCCTGCGCGGTCGAGCCGCGGACGACCAGTTCCGGCTCGAAGAGCAGTTCGTTGTGAGGGACGTCGCTGCCCTGGATCTGGGCGCTGAGCAGTTCGACCGCCGCCCGCCCCATCGCCTCGATGGGCTGGCGGACCGTGGTCAGCGGGGGCTCGGTGCACGTCATGAAGGCGGAGTCGTCGTAACCCACCACGGAGACCTCGTCGGGCACCCGCAAACCCTTGCGACGGGCCGCGCGCACCGCCCCGAGCGCCAAGGGGTCACTGGCGCACACGATGCCCGTCACGCCCCGTTCCAGCAGCCTGGAGGCCGCCGCCTGGCCTCCCTCCAGGGAGAACATGGACCGCTCGACGAACTCGCCGGCCAGCGAGCCTCCGGCGGCCTGGACGGCGGCGTTCAGCCGGCGCCGGGAGGGGATGTGGTCGGCGGGGCCGAGAACCAGGCCGATCCGCTCGTGGCCCAGCGACACCAGGTGCCGCAACGACTGCTCCACCGCCACCGCGTCGTCGCAGGCCACACAGGGAAAGTCGAGCCCGTCCACCGCCGCGTTGATGAGCACGACCGGGATCTGGCGCTCAGCCAGCAGCTGGTAGTGGTCGTGCGCCGCGTCCGCCTGGGCGTACAGGCCGCCGGCGAAGACCACCCCGGACACCTGCTGCTGGAGCAGCAGCTCGACGTAGTCCGCCTCCGACACGCCACCCTTGGTCTGGGTGCACAGCACCGGCGTCAGCCCCTGCTGGGCCAGCGCACCGCCGATGACCTCGGCGAACGCGGGGAAAATCGGGTTCTGCAGCTCGGGCACGACCAGCCCCACCAGGCGGGCGCGCTCACCGCGCAGCTGGGTCGGCCGCTCGTAGCCCAGCACGTCGAGCGCGGTCAGCACCGACTGGCGGGTCGACTCGGACACCCCCGGCTTGCCGTTGAGCACCCGGCTGACCGTGGCCTCGCTGACTCCCACCTTTTTCGCCACTTGAGCAAGTCGTCGCGTCATGAACGCAAGCGTAGCGCAAGCGCTGCAAGGCGCTTGCGCTACGCTTGCCGGCCGGAGCAGGCCGGAACAGGCCGAAGGCGGCACGCGACTACGGGTTCAGGAGGGCGGCCGCCAGGGCGGCCCGGAGGCCCCGTGCGAGGCGCCTTGGGTGCTCAGGTGTCCCCGATCTCGTGCCCGCCGGGGGCGGGGCACGACTCAGCCGGAAGGGAGGGGGTGAGGACTTACGGAGTACCGCGGTTGATCACGAACTGGGAGCCGGGTTCCACCACGACGTCACCCTGGGCCGAGCCGGTGATGGTCACGTCCGTCAGCGTCGCGCTGCCGCGGGCCCCGCCCATCGCGAGGATGCCGGACCCATTGTTCGACCTGCTGATCGTCACGTTGCGGATCTGGACGCCGGGCATGGTGCCGCCGCCGGTCTTGAACTGGATGCCGTCGTAGGTCGAGTCGTGGATGTCGGTGTCGCGGATCGTGACGCCAGGGATGTCGGGGCCCTGCGCGAACAGGGTGATCGCGCCGAACTCCTGGGCCTCGCCCCAGAACGCGCCGCCGGTGCGAGTTGGCGCGCCATGGCAGCAGGACGGTGTTGTTGCGGAAGTGGTTGTCGTGACCGATGTCGACCGAGGTGTCCTTGACGTACTTGCTGGCCCACACCGCGAGGGCGTCGTCCCCGGTGTTGCGGAAGGACGAGTTGAACACGTGGAGTTGCGGGTGCCGTTGGCGAGGTTGACGCCGTCGGCGTAGGTGTCGCGGATGCGGACGCCGCTGAACTCGACGCCGTCGCCGGTGCCCCACAGTTCGGGGATGTTGGAGTGGTCCCGGCCGACCAGGCGCCGACGTTGGCGTGCTCGATCCACACGTTGGTGATCTTGCGTGCCGGGCTGGGCCCGGGCCGGCCCACGCCCCGGTCCCGCTCACCGCGGTGCACGGCCGGCCCGCGCACCGCGTGCCGGAGCCGTGACGCGGGGCGGCCTCAGTACCGCATCACCGGCGTCCTGTCCATCATCTCCGAGGATGATCAATCCCCGCGGTCCGCACCGCGGTGTCAGACCGAGGGAGGAACTCCGCGCCGCACAGTCAACGCGCGGACCCTCCGGCCCCTCTTGCACGGCGAAGCCCCCCACCATGAGAAGGGAAAACGCCGTGCGCTCACGTACGCGCATACATTCCGCGCCGGTTCGGCGCGCCGCCCTCGCCGTCGCGGCGGCGGGGGCGGTGCTGGCGACTCCGCTGACCCCGGCCTTCGCCGCGCCCCCGCCTCCCGCGCCCGATCTGCGCGCGGATGTGAACCGCGACGGTCGCGTCGATGTCACCGGCGGCACCGACACGGCAGGTGAGGACACCTGGACCGTGGGCCGCGGAGCGGTCGTCCTGCCCAACCTGGACGACGACACCAAGCGCTGCCCCATCACCGGCACGGACGGCAGACCGTTGTCCGACGCCAAGCTGGCCGCCTGCAACGACGGCTCGGACACCAAGGTCAACGGCACCGCCGACGCCGCCGACCTGGCGCGGGTCCGGTCCGTCCCGATGTCCGGCCTGGCGGCTGGCGCCAAGGGCAGTGTGAAGGTGACCGCGGGGGCCAGGCACACCCACGTCTTCGTCAAACGCTCCGGCACGTGGGTCCCGGTCACCTCCGCCACCCGGCTGACCGCCGCCGAGCTGCGCTCCGGAGTGGAGTTCGGCGTCGAGGCCACCGATGTGATCCGGGACCGCGCCACGTGGGACGGCCGGGCGGTGATCCGGCTGTCGGTGACGTCCGGCGGCCGGACCACCTCCGACTCGGTCACCCTGCGGGTCGCCCCGCTCCTCACCCACCACCACCTCCAGAACACCCAGCAGGTGATGGTCACCAAGGTGCGCGGCGCGGGCGAGTACGGCCGGCTCCAGCGGAAGTTCGTCTCCGACCTGGCGAAGGAGGTCAAGGCGGCCGGCATCACCAAGCCGCTGGTGACCTTCGAGAAGTACGGGGACCCCTGGGCGCAGGACTTCGTCGAGCCCGCCTACGTCAGCATGACCGGACCCGGCGGCAAGCGGCACGTGATGCGGGTGCTGCTGCGCTCGGCCCAGCTGGACCGCGAGGCGGGCCGGGAGCTGTTCGAGAAGGTGCGCGGCCGGGACGTCGGCGTCGTCCAGGTCGCGGACCGGGCCCAGCCGGACGACTGGTCGCTGAACTCCATGGGCAACCTGGAGACCATCCCGCCGTACGCGCACGGCGGCCGCTCCTTCCCGGCGGGGCGGATCATCATGGGCTGGCGCAAGGACAGCGGTGAGCGGCCGTCGCCGGCGATGCGCACCCTCCTCAAGTCCCAGGGACTGCAGGACCCGTTGCTGCTGGACACCTCATGGCTCGGCGTCGGGCACGTCGACGAGTTCGTGCAGTTCCTGCCCGCCGGGACACCGCGCGGCTGGCGGATCGGGATCGCCGACCCGCAGGCGGGGCTGCGGCTGCTGCGGGACGCCCAGCGGGACGGCCACGGCACGACGAAGATGTTCTCCGTCCCCGGCCTCGCGGGCGCACCGGCCCCGAAGGAGACCATCGACCAGGCGCTGGCCTCACGGCATTTCGTCGCAGACAACACGATGGCGGCCGAGCGGATCGCGGCCAACCTGGAGATCCTCAAGCGGGAGACGGGGGTCACCGACGCGGAGATCGTCCGTGTGCCGGCCCTCTACACCCGCGAGGCCGAGACGCGCGCCGCCGACGGTGCGGACGTTCCCCTGCCGCGGCTGACGCGGCTGGGCGGCGACTCCTCTCTCGCCGACACGTTCCAGGACCACGGCCAGCAGAAGTGGCTCGCCGAGGACGCGGACCGCGCCACCGGCAAGGCCCGGGCGACGGTCATGACCAGCGCGTACGTCCCGGGCGCGGTCAACGGCGTGCTCCTCGGCCGCGACCGCTACCTCGCCCCGCGCCAGTGGGGTCCCGTCATCGGCGGCACGGACATCTTCACCGAGGCGGTCAACACCGCCTATCGGCAAGCCGGTCTGAAGGTGTCCTACATCGACGACTGGTACACGTACCACCTCGGCATGGGCGAGGTGCACTGCGGCACCAACACCCTGCGCGACGCCTCGGCTTCCTGGTGGGCGGCCCCCAGGGGCTGACACGCTGGCGCATCCGGGCGCGCGATCGCGACGCGCTCCCGGATGCGCACTGCCGCGTTCGTCCCACTACGGCGAGTGACTCTTGTGTGCGGGCAGATGCCATGGAGGGCGCGGCCGTGGGGCTGGGACTCTCGGCGACCGCCCCGGCCGGGCCGGGAAAGCCCGCGTCCGTCGGGCGGACGACAGTGGTGCACACCGACGAGGGAGCCGTGCGCGGCACGGTCCTCGCACGCTTCCGGGCCGCGGCCCGCTGAGAGCACGCGGCACGCGGAAGGCGCGCCGGCACCTGGGTGAACC
>NZ_DASQNH010000036.1:0-168903 GCF_035645055.1 Streptomyces sp.
CGAGCTTCCGTTCCTGCACAAGGACCTGTTCGCCGAGTACGAGCTCAAGGCGCCCAAGGGCATCCTGCTGTACGGCCCTCCCGGCTGCGGCAAGACCCTCATCGCCAAGGCGGTGGCCAACTCCCTGGCCCAGAAGGTCAGCCAGGTCACCGGCAACAAGGCGGCCCGCAGCTACTTCCTGAACATCAAGGGCCCTGAGCTGCTCAACAAGTACGTCGGTGAGACCGAGCGGCAGATCCGCCTGGTCTTCCAGCGGGCCCGGGAAAAGGCCAGTGAGGGCACCCCCGTCATCGTCTTCTTCGACGAGATGGAGTCCCTCTTCCGCACCCGTGGCTCCGGTGTCAGCTCGGACGTGGAGAACACCATCGTCCCTCAGCTGCTCGCCGAGATCGACGGTGTGGAGGGCCTGCAGAACGTGGTGGTGATCGGCGCCTCCAACCGCGAGGACATGATCGACCCCGCGATCCTGCGGCCCGGCCGGCTCGACGTCAAGATCAAGATCGAGCGTCCGGACGCCGAGGCGGCCAAGGACATCTTCGGGAAGTACCTCACCGAGCGCCTCCCGCTGCACTCCGAGGACCTCGGCGAGCACGGCGGCGACAAGGCGGCATGTGTCCAGGCCATGATCCAGACGGCCGTGGAACACATGTACGCCGAATCCGAGGAGAACCGCTTCCTCGAGGTCACCTACGCCAATGGCGACAAGGAAGTCCTCTACTTCAAGGACTTCAACTCCGGCGCCATGATCGAGAACATCGTGGGCCGCGCCAAGAAGATGGCGATCAAGGATTTCCTCGAGCACAACCAGAAGGGCCTCAGGGTTTCCCACCTCCTCCAGGCATGTGTGGACGAGTTCAAGGAGAATGAGGACCTGCCGAACACCACCAACCCGGACGACTGGGCCCGGATCTCCGGAAAGAAGGGCGAGCGGATCGTCTACATCCGCACCCTCATCACCGGAAAGCAGGGCGCGGACACCGGACGCTCCATCGACACGGTGGCGAACACCGGACAGTACCTGTAAAAGGCAGGGCGGCTGCGGGTGCCCTCTCCGGGTACCCGCAGCCGACTGTTTTTCCGGCCACGCTGGAGCAGGCAATGACGCAAATGATCTCCCCACCAGCGCAAAGGCGTTCTAGGCTCTTCCGTACCGCCAAGTCGCGCAGTGCGGGGACGGGCACCGCACCGGCGACCGAGCGCCAGCGGTATCTGCGCGGGGCCCACGACCGAGGGCTTCGCCGGGCAAGGAGGGCCGCATGACCGTACGGCGAGTAATGGGCATCGAGACGGAGTACGGGATCTCCGTCCCCGGCCACCCCAACGCCAATGCCATGCTCACCTCGTCCCAGATCGTCAACGCCTACGCGGCGGCGATGCACCGGGCCCGCCGGGCCCGCTGGGACTTCGAGGAGGAGAATCCGCTGCGCGACGCGCGGGGCTTCGACCTCGCCCGCGAGGCCGCCGACTCCAGCCAGCTCACCGACGAGGACATCGGCCTGGCCAATGTGATCCTCACCAACGGCGCCCGCCTCTACGTCGACCACGCCCACCCGGAGTACAGCGCGCCCGAGGTCACCAACCCGCGTGACGCCGTCCTGTGGGACAAGGCCGGCGAACGGATCATGGCCGAGGCCGCCGAACGGGCCGCCCAGCTCCCGGGCGCCCAGCCGATCCACCTCTACAAGAACAACACCGACAACAAGGGCGCCTCCTACGGCACGCACGAGAACTACCTGATGAAGCGGGAGACCCCCTTCTCGGACATCGTGCGCCACCTGACGCCCTTCTTCGTCTCCCGCCAGGTCTTCGCCGGCGCCGGCCGCGTCGGCATCGGCCAGGACGGGCACGAGCACGGCTTCCAGCTCAGCCAGCGCGCGGACTACTTCGAGGTCGAGGTCGGCCTGGAGACCACCCTCAAGCGCCCGATCATCAACACGCGCGACGAGCCGCACGCCGACGCCGAGAAGTACCGCCGGCTGCACGTGATCATCGGCGACGCGAACCTCTCCGAGATCTCGACCTATCTGAAGCTGGGCACCACGGCCCTGGTCCTGTCCATGATCGAGGACGGCTTCATCGCCGTGGACCTGGCCGTCGACCAGCCGGTGCGAACGCTGCACCAGGTCTCGCACGACCCGTCCCTCAAGCGTCTGATCACGCTGCGCAGCGGCCGGACACTCACCGCGGTGCAGCTCCAGATGGAGTACTACGAGCTGTCCCGCAAGTACGTGGAGGAGCGCTTCGGGGCCGACGCCGACGAGCAGACCAAGGACGTCCTCGCCCGCTGGGAGGACACCCTCAACCGGCTCGAGCACGACCCGATGAGCCTCGCCGGCGAGCTGGACTGGGTCGCCAAGCGGGAGCTGATGGAGGGCTACCGGCGCCGCGACAACCTCGACTGGGACGCGGCCAGGCTGCACCTCGTCGACCTCCAGTACGCCGACGTGCGCCCCGAGAAGGGCCTCTACAACCGCCTGGTGGCCCGTGGCCGGATGAAGCGGCTGCTGGACGACGCCGAGGTCGAGCGGGCGATGCTGAAGCCGCCGGAGGACACCCGCGCGTACTTCCGCGGGCGCTGCCTGGAGCAGTACGCCGACGACGTGGCCGCGGCCTCCTGGGACTCCGTGATCTTCGACCTCCCGGGCCGGGACTCGCTCCAGCGGGTCCCAACCCTGGAACCGCTTCGCGGAACGCGTAATCACGTCAAGGAGCTGCTGGACCGCTGCCGCACCGCCGAGGACCTGGTCAGGGTGCTGTCCGGCGGCTGAGCGGGTACCCGGCGTGAGTCGGTCGGGCAGGGTGGAAAACACCGGCTCCGGGAATCATCGAGGTGGGCCCCGTACGTTGGAGAAACTGCGGGGCCATTGTCAGACCCGGCGAGTAGGGTCTGATCTTGACCGAGCAACTGTGTCGGGCGAACCGAGCGGGGTGAGGGTGATGGCGACCAAGGACACCGGCGGCGGACAGCAGAAGGCCACCCGGTCCAGCGAGGAGGTCGAGGAGCAGGCGGCAGAGGCGCAGGCTTCCGAGGACCTCAAGGAGCGGCAGGAGAAGCTGAGCGACGACGTGGACTCCGTCCTCGACGAGATCGACGATGTGCTCGAAGAGAACGCAGAGGACTTCGTGCGCAGCTTCGTGCAAAAGGGTGGCCAGTAAAGGCAGCCTGCCTCATCCGCCTTCGAAACGCAGGGCTGGAGAGGGCGAGGGTACGCCCGGAAGCAGTACACCGGCGCGGTGCCGGGAGCGCGTGGCTGAGTGTCCTGCCGCGCGCGACCGGCGCCGCGCTGTCGTAACCGTTCCGCTTCCGCCGCACATGTGGATCACCGCCACGAGACGGGTAGGGTCCGTGGCGTACTGTGCTTCAACTGCAATTCCGGCCTCGGCCTGTTGACTATTTGGAAGGAAACGCGTGGAAGCCAACACTCGTAGCACCGGGCGTCTACCAGCTGCCTTCCTGACGCCTGGATCCTCTTCGTTCATGGACTTCCTCTCCGAGCACCAGCCCGAGCTGCTGCCCGGCAACCGGCAGCTGCCGCCCACCCAGGGCGTGGTGGAGGCGCCGCACGGCACGACCATCGTCGCCGTCTCCTTCCCCGGCGGGGTCGTGCTCGCCGGTGACCGGCGGGCCACGATGGGCAACGTCATCGCGCAGCGGGACATCGAGAAGGTCTTCCCGGCCGACGAGTACTCGGCGGTCGGCATCGCCGGCACCGCCGGTCTGGCCGTCGAGATGGTGAAGCTGTTCCAGCTGGAGCTGGAGCACTTCGAGAAGGTCGAGGGGGCGCAGCTCTCCCTGGAGGGCAAGGCGAACCGGCTCTCGACGATGATCCGCTCCAACCTGGGCATGGCCATGCAGGGCCTGGCCGTGGTGCCGCTCTTCGCCGGCTACGACCTGGACCGCGGCAAGGGCCGCATCTTCTCCTACGACGTGACGGGCGGCCGCTCCGAGGAACAGGGCTACGCCGCCACCGGCTCCGGCTCGATCTTCGCGCGCGGCGCCATGAAGAAGCTCTTCCGCGAAGACCTGACCGAGGAGCAGGCCACCACCCTCGTGGTGCAGGCCCTGTACGACGCGGCAGACGACGACTCGGCGACCGGTGGTCCCGATGTCGCCCGCCGGATCTACCCGATCGTCACCGTGATCACCGAGGACGGCTTCCGCCGGCTCACCGAGGACGAGTCCTCGCAGATCGCCCGTTCCGTGCTGGAGCGGCGTATGGAGCAGCCGGACGGCCCGCGGGCCGCCCTGCTCTGACCGCGGGCGCTCTGTTGTCAGGTGATCCAGTGACTTCCACAGAAAGGGACGGATAACCGGTGTCGACGCCGTTCTATGTCTCACCCCAGCAGGCCATGGCCGACCGGGCCGAGTACGCCCGCAAGGGCATCGCCCGCGGCCGCAGCCTGGTCGTCATGCAGTACGCCGACGGCATCGTGTTCGTCGGTGAGAACCCGTCCCGCGCGCTGCACAAGTTCAGCGAGATCTACGACCGGATCGGGTTCGCCGCGGCCGGCAAGTACAACGAGTACGAGAACCTGCGCATCGGCGGCGTCCGCTACGCCGACCTGCGGGGTTACACCTACGACCGGGGCGACGTGACCGCGCGCGGCCTGGCGAACGTGTACGCGCAGACGCTGGGCACGATCTTCTCCAGCGCGGGCGAGAAGCCGTACGAGGTGGAACTGGTCGTCGCCGAGGTGGGCGAGACGCCGGAGGGCGACCAGATCTACCGGCTGCCGCACGACGGCTCGATCGTGGACGAGCACGGCTCGGTCGCGGTCGGCGGCAACGCCGAGCTGATCAGCAGCTACCTGGACCAGCGCCACCAGGACGGCATGACGCTGTCGGAGGCGCTGAAGCTGGCGGTCCAGGCGCTGTCCCGCGAGTCGAACGGCTCGCAGCGGGAGATCCCCGCCGAGCGGCTTGAGGTCGCGGTGCTGGACCGCACGCGCCCGCAGAAGCGGAAGTTCAAGCGGATCACCGGCGGCCAGCTGTCCCGGCTGCTGGCGGAGGGCACCACCACCCAGACCGAGAGCGAGTCCGCCGAGGGCCCCGAGGACGAGTAGCCCCCGCCCGAGACCCCCGTTTCACCGTGCGTGTGCCCCGGCTCTGTGGAGGCCGGGGCACACGGCGTTCAGGAGGCCGCCGGCGGGGCCGTGGAGCCGCGGACGACCAGCTCGACCGGGATGTCCCCCCGCGCGGGCGTGCGGCCCTCCAGGACGGCCAGCAGGGCCTGCATACCGCGTTCCCCGAACAGCTCGGCGTCCAGGCGCACGGTGGTCAGCTCGGGGTCGATGGCGGTGGCCAGGGCGAGGTCGTCCAGGCCGGTGACGGAGATGTCGTCGGGGACGCGCAGGCCCAGGCGGCGGACCGCCTTGTAGGCGCCGGCGGCGAGTTTGTCGTCGTCGCAGACGATCGCGGTGGGGCGGGGCCCCGGCGCGCTCAGCGCGGCCTCGGCGGCGGCGCGGGCGCCCTCGATGGAGATCGGCGCGGGCGCGGTGCGCACGGTGGTGCCGGGCACGGCGCCCACCCGCGCGGCCAGCTCCCGGGCCCGGATCTCGAAGGTCCAGGAGGCGACGTCGGCCGCGAGGTGCAGGAAGCGGCGGTGGCCGAGGCCGAGCAGATGCTCGGCGACCTGGCGTACACCGTCGGTGATGTCGAGGTTGACGGTGGCCGCGCCCAGACTGCCGTCCGGGTCGCTGTCGAGCATGACCAGGGGCAGCTGGTCGCCCCGGATGGCGGTGAGGGCGTCGGCGGCCATGGAGGAGGCGATCACGCCGTCGAGGGCGGCCTGGGCCGAGGCGAACGGGTCGCGGGCGGGGCCGATGCCTTCGGGGGAGGGGTAGAGCACCACACCGAAGCCGTGGGCGGCGGCGACGCGGGCCGCGCCGGTGTAGACACCGGCGAAGAACTCGGTGGTGAGCGCGGGGACGACCAGCAGGACCGTGCGGGTGCGGCCGAGGCGGAGGTTGCGGGCGGCCAGGTTGGGCCGGTAGCCCAGCGCGCGGGCGGCCTCCCGGACCCGCTCGGCGGTGGTCTCGGAGACCCGGCCGCGCCACTTGTCGCCCAGCACGAGGGAGACGGCCGCCTGGGAGACTCCCGCGGCCTCGGCGACGTCGCGGCTCGTGGGGCGGGTGCTGGCTCGTGCCACCGTCGGGCTGCTCCTTGGTCGGGATCGCGCCCGGGCTTCGCCTGGACGTGCGAACAGCGCACATGGTACGTATGACGGACGACGTTATACGTAAAACCTCACGGGAGGGCGGGGACATGGCCGCGGGATACCTGGAGATCCTCAGGGCGAGGCACGCCGCCCGGCTGCTGACGGGAACGCTGGTGGGACGGCTGCCGAACGCCACCGCCGCGATCGCGATCGTGCTGTTCGTCCGCGCGGAGGGCGGCTCGTACAGCCTCGCGGGGGCCCTGGCCGCCGTCTACGGCGTCGCCAACGCCGTCGGGCAGCCACTGCTCGGCCGCCTGGTGGACCTGCACGGCCAGCCGCGGGTCCAGCTGCCCGCGGCCGTGCTCTCCGCCCTGGCGATGGCCGTCTTCGCCTTCGCGGGCACCGAGCCGGCCCTGCTCGCCTACGCCGCGGTCGCCGCGTCGGGACTGTTCACCCCGCCCCTGGAGGGCGGGCTGCGGGCGCTGTGGCCGTCGGTGCTGCGCAAGGAGGGCCAGGTGCACACCGCCTACGCGATGGACGCCGTCGCCCAGGAGGTGATGTTCACCGTCGGCCCGCTCCTGGTCACCCTCTGCACGTCCCTGTGGTCGGCCCAGGCCGCGCTGCTGGTGCTGAACGTGATCGGCGTCCTCGGAGCGCTCTCCGTGGTGGTGTCGCCGCCCTCGCGCGCGTGGCGGTCGGCTCCGCGGGAGGCCCACTGGCTGGGCGCGCTGCGCTCGCCGGGGCTGCTGGCCCTGCTCGCCGCGTTCCTGTTCGTCGGCGTGGCGCTCGGCTCCATCACGGTCGCCGCGGTGTCGTACGCCGACGACCACGGCGGCGACGCGGTCTACGGCTGGCTGATGGCGGCACTGGGCCTGGGCGCGCTGGCCGGCGGCGCCGTCTACGGGGCCCGGCAGTGGGCCGGTGCACCCGAGCGGCGACTGCGGGTCCTGGTGGGTCTTCTGGCGGTCTGTTACCTGCCGCTCACGCTGATGCCGGGCCCGGTCCCCATGACGGCGCTGACGGCGCTCTCCGGCGTGTTCCTGGCGCCCGCCATCGCCTGCGCGTTCGTCATCGTCGACCGGCACGCGCCGACCGGCACGGTCACCGAGGCGTTCTCCTGGCTGGTGACCACGTTCACCGTGGGCGCCTCGGTCGGAACCGGGCTGACGGGGCCGGTCGTCGAGTGGGGCGGCGCGCTGTGGGGTTTCGCCGTGCCGAGCGCCGCCGGCGGGGTGTCGCTGCTGGTCCTGCTCGCCACGGGACGGGCCCTCGCAGCTCCCGTGCGGACCGCGGTCGTTGCGTCTTCATCGGAAAATGATCCAAATCGTGCTGCCGAACCCCGTTTCAGTTCGGGGGATCGGGCGTAATGTTCAGTCATGGACCGCCGCATTTTCGGGCTGGAGAACGAGTACGGCGTCACGTGCACGTTCAGGGGACAGCGCCGTCTGTCGCCTGACGAGGTGGCGCGGTACCTCTTCCGCCGTGTCGTGTCATGGGGCCGCAGCAGCAATGTCTTTCTGCGGAACGGTGCCCGCCTCTATCTCGACGTGGGTTCGCATCCGGAATACGCGACACCCGAATGTGACAACGTGATCGAACTGGTCACTCACGACAAGGCCGGCGAGCGCATTCTCGAAGGTCTCCTGGTGGACGCGGAACGACGCCTGCACGAGGAGGGAATCGCGGGCGACGTCTACCTCTTCAAGAACAACACCGACTCGGCGGGCAACTCCTACGGCTGCCACGAGAACTATCTGGTGGCCCGGCACGGGGAGTTCTCGCGGCTCGCGGACATCCTCATCCCGTTCCTCGTCACCCGGCAGCTGCTGTGCGGCGCCGGGAAGGTGCTGCAGACGCCGCGCGGTGCGGTGTACTGCGTCAGCCAGCGGGCCGAGCACATCTGGGAGGGCGTCTCCTCGGCGACGACCCGCTCCCGGCCCATCATCAACACGCGCGACGAGCCGCACGCGGACGCCGAGCGCTACCGGCGCCTGCACGTGATCGTGGGCGACTCCAACATGTCCGAGACGACGATGCTGCTGAAGGTCGGCGCGACCGACCTGGTGCTGCGCATGATCGAGGCGGGCACCGTGATGCGGGACCTGACCCTGGAGAACCCGATCCGGGCGATCCGCGAGGTCAGCCACGACATCACCGGCCGCCGCAAGGTCCGTCTGGCCAGCGGCCGGGAGGCGTCGGCGCTCGAGGTGCAGCGCGAGTACTACGAGAAGGCCCTCGACTTCTGCGAGCGGCGCGGCATCCGCACCGGCACGGTGGAGCAGGTGCTGGAGCTGTGGGGCCGCACGCTGGACGCGATCGAGAGCGAGGATCTCGACCGGATCGACACCGAGATCGACTGGGTCATGAAGTACAAGCTCATCGAGCGGTACCGGGCCAAGCACAACATGACCATGTCGCATCCGCGGGTCGCCCAGATAGACCTCGCCTACCACGACATCCACCGCCGTCGCGGGCTCTACTACCTGCTGGAGAAGAAGGGCCAAGCCGCCCGGATCTGCAACGACTTGAAGATCTTCGAGGGCAAGTCGGTTCCGCCGCAGACCACCCGGGCCCGGCTGCGCGGCGACTTCATCCGGCGGGCGCAGGAACAGCGCCGGGACTTCACCGTCGACTGGGTGCATCTCAAGCTCAACGACCAGGCACAGCGCACCGTGTTGTGCAAGGACCCGTTCCGTTCGGTGGACGACCGGGTGGAGAAGCTGATCGCCGGAATGTGAGCCGGCCTGGGTGTTCCGCACCGAATAGCGGAACGCCACACGGGCGCCGTACGTTACCCGTACGGCGCCCTTCTCACGCCGTAGAGTTGCGCGCACGCCATCCGCAAGATCGACCGATTACGAGGCCCCCATCGTGCGCCGACGCTCACTCATGATTGCCGTTCCCGCCGGACTGGTCACGCTCGCCGGATGCGGTGACGACAAGGCCGATTCGAGCAAGGCCAGCGACAGCGCTTCGCCGACCGCGCCGGCCACGTCCGCCGCGCCGTCGCCGAAGATCGTTGACGGTCCGCTGCCGGCGATCACCGCGGGCACGAAGTTCGACGAGAAGCCGACCGTGGCCAAGGGCGGCGGGGCCCCGTCGAAGGATCTCGCGGTGAAGACGGTCGTCGCGGGCGGCGGGCAGACCGTCGCGGAGGGTGACTACATCCAGGCGAACTACCTGGGCCAGATCTGGGACACCGCGAAGGTGTTCGACAACTCCTACGACCGCAAGACGCCGCTGGTGATCCAGCTCGCCCAGGGCAGCATCATCGACGGCTGGCGGTACGCGCTGACCGGGAAGAAGCTGGGCAGCCGGGTCGAGTTCTCGGTCCCGCCGGCCTGGGGGTACGGCGAGCAGGGCCAGTCCCAGGCGGGCATCAAGGGCACCGACACGCTGGTCTTCGTCGTGGACCTCCGGGGCACCTTCAACGCCAAGAGTTCCGCCAAGGGCACCGAGGTCGCGCAGGAGGACGCGAACCTGCCGAAGGTCGGCACCAACACCGACGGCAAGGCGCCGTCCGTCGAGCTCCCGAAGACGGACCCGCCGAAGAAGCTCGTGGCGAACTACGTCATCGAGGGCGACGGTGTCGAGGTCGGCGCCCAGGACAGCGTCCTGGTGCAGTACAAGGGCGTGCAGTGGGCGGGCGGCAAGGAGTTCGACTCCACCTACGGGCGCAAGGCGCTGACGTCCTTCTCCCTCCAGCAGGTGGTCAAGGGCTGGTCCCAGGGCCTGACCGGCAAGAAGGTCGGCAGCCGGGTCCTGATCGTCATCCCGCCGGACCTGGGCTACGGCGACAACCCGCCCAGCGGCAGCGGCATCGCCAAGGGCGCCACGCTGGTGTTCACGGTGGACATCCTCGCCAAGATGTGAGCCGCCGTCCCGCCGGGCGGGTGTCCGGCCCGGTTCCGCCGGAGTGGCCGGTCACGGCCGCACCGGGCGGGATGAAAGACTGGGCGCGTTACTTGTCGTACAGACGCAGGAGCCTTCAGACGTGAGTATCGAGAAGCCCGAGATCGACTTCCCGGGCGGCGAGCCCCCGGCGGACCTGGAGATCAAGGACATCTGGGAGGGCGACGGTCCCGAGGCCCAGGCCGGTCAGACCGTCACCGTGCACTACGTGGGCGTCGCCTTCAGCACGGGCGAGGAGTTCGACGCGAGCTGGAACCGGGGCACCCCGTTCCGCTTCCCGCTGGGCGGCGGCCGTGTCATCAAGGGCTGGGACCTGGGCGTGCAGGGCATGAAGGTCGGCGGCCGTCGTCAGCTGACCATCCCGGCCCACCTCGCCTACGGCAACCAGAGCCCCACCCCGGCGATCAAGCCCGGTGAGACCCTGATCTTCGTGGTCGACCTCCTCGGGGTCTGATCGTCGTACAGGAGTCGTGAGCGATCAGGGGACGTTCCGATCGTCGTACGAGCCGCGTGCGAGATCCGACCGGTTCCGATCGTCTTGGGCCCATGCCTGTCCGGGCATGGGCCCTCGGCTTTTGTCACGGCGCCACGGAGCGGTACGGTCATCGGTCGGAAGCACCATAGGGAAGGCGAAGGGCGTCGATGGCCATTGCCAAGGCCGAGCGGCTGATGAACCTGGCGTTGTGCCTGCTGGGGACGCGGCGGCCGCTCAGCAAGCGCGAGCTGCGCGATTCCATCGAGGCTTACGTCGAGGCCTTCGGGCCGGGAAACGGTGCGGCGGGCTCCGACGACTCCTTCAACCGCATGTTCGAGCGGGACAAGGACGACCTGCGTGAGCTGGGGCTCGTGATCGAGACCGTCGAGAACATCGACGGTGAGGTCGGCTATCTCGCCCGCCGCGGCAGCAACCGCCTCCCGCCCATCACCCTGGACGCCGAGGAGGCCGCCGCCCTGGGCCTGGCCGCCAAGGTGTGGCAGCAGGCCCGGCTGGCCGGGGCGGCCAGCGGCGCCCTGCAGAAGCTGCGCGCGGCCGGGCTGCCGGAGGACGTGGACCCGTACGAGGCGCACGGCGCCCTGGAGCCGCGCATCCCCGTCCACGAGGCCGCCTTCGAGCCGCTGATGCTCGCCTGCCGCGACCGCCGCCCCGTCGTCTTCGAGTACCGCAAGGCCAATGCCGCCCGCCCCGAGACCCGGCAGGTCGAGCCGTGGGCGCTGGAGTGCTGGCGTGGTCACTGGTATCTGGCGGGCTGGGACCGCGACCGGGGGGCCGAGCGGGTGTTCCGGCTGTCCCGGATCACCGGCAAGGTGCGCTCGCGCGGCGCGCGCTTCACCGCCCCGGTCCCCGACGTCGTCACCGTGCGCGAGACCGTGGCCGGCTGGGCGGGCGAGATCGCCGACCGCAGTGCCCGCATCCGGCTCCGCACCGGCGCCGGCTACCCCTTGCGGGCGAAGGCCACCTCGGTACGGGAACTCGGCGACGGCTGGGACGAGTTGGAGATTCCGTACGGGCACGGACTGGATGCCTGGCTGGTGGAGTTCGGGCCGGACGTGGTGGTCCTGGAGCCCGCGGAACTGCGCGCCGACGTGGTGGACCGGCTGCGCGCCGTCGCCAAGGGCTGAGGAGAGCGGGACAGACAGTGGCAGGCAAACCGGTCAGGCCCGTGAACGCCATCGACCAGACCAGACGGATGCTCTCCCTGGTGACGTATCTCAAGGAGCGCCCCGGCGCCCGGATCGAGGACGTCGCCCGCGCCTTCGGCATCACCGAGGAGGAGCTGGTCTCCGACCTCGACGTGCTGCCCATGTGCGGCACCAGCTTCCGCGGCGGCGATCTGCTCGACATCGACACCGACGGCGAGCGCATCTGGTGGCACAACCCCGCCGCACTCGGCGCGGAGGCGGCCGAGCCGCTGCGGCTCGCCGCCGACGAGGCGACCGCGCTGCTGGTCGCCGCCCGCGCGGTGGCCACCCTGCCGGGCCTGCGCGAGAGCGACCGGCAGGCCCTGCTGCGCGCCACCGCCAAGGTGGAGACCGCGGCGGGCGAGGCGGCGGGCGCCAGCTCCCGGCTGTCGGTGACCTTCGAGTCCGAGGGCGGCGTCTTCGCCGATGTCGACCGGGCGATCTCCGAGCGCCGCCGCCTGTGGATCCGCTACTACTCGCCGGCTCGCGACGAGGTCACCGAGCGCGAGATCGATCCGATCCGGCTGGTCAGCGTCGGCCACACCTATGTCGAGGCGTGGTGCCGGCGCTCCGAGGCGCGCCGCACCTTCCGGCTCGACCGGGTCGCGGAGATCAAGATCCTCGACGAGCCGTCCGCGCCGCCCGAGATCGAGCTGCGGGACCTGTCGGAGGGGCTGGTGCAGCCCGCCGCCGAGGACCCCGAGGTCGTCGTCGAGGTCGGCCCGGGCGGCCGCTGGGTCGCCGAGTACTACCCGCACGACAGCGCCGAGGAGCTTCCCGAGGGCGGTCTGCGGATCACGCTGCGCACCCCCGACCCGGCCTCGCTGCGCCGCCTCGCGCTGCGCCTCGGCCGCGACGGCCGGATCGTCGCCCCGGCCGAGCTGGCCGACAGCGCCCGCCGGGCCGCCCGCGAGGCGCTGGCGGCGTACGAGGACATCGAGGACCACGTTCCGGATGAGCCGTCCGACAGGCAGGAGCAGGGACTGTGAGCGAGTCGGCGTCCGGTGGACGCGGTGTGTCGGTGGCCTCCGCGTTCGCCGGGATGCGCAGTGTCACCCCGGTGGTCTTCAAGGCGGGCTGCCCGGACTGCCGGGGCCGCTTCGAACTCGCCGCGAGCGCCCTGCGGCTGGCCATCGGAGCCAGCAGCCGTACCACGTTCTACTCCTTCACCTGCCCCGAGTGCGGCGCGGCCGTCCGCAAGCCCGCGGGGGAGCGGATCGTCGAACTGCTCACCGGCGGCGGTGTGCGGACCCTGCGGCTCCACTCCACCGTCTAGAACGGTCTAGGCTCGGCATCATGTTCTGGCCGATGTTCGCGATCGCTGTGGGTTTCCTGGGTCTCGCCGTCCTCGGTGTGCTGGCCGTACGGGTGTTCGTGGAGGCCCAGCGCCTCGGCCGGCAAGTGGCGGAGTCCACTCGGCGTATCAACCGGGCCGCCGAGGATCTGGAGCGGGCCGCGGTCAGCACGGCCCGCTCCGTCGACGCGCTGTGAGTGGCGCCGTACGGCTCCTGTGGGTGCGGCGGGTTCATGTGCTTTGAACCGCTTCGCCCTGTCAACTTGCCCCGCCCGGCAGGTACGCTGCTGGTCGCGGTCCGGAAAACGAGGCCCGGACGCGAACCGGGAGGACGCACGGGGATTGCCGGACGTTTACCCCTGAGCGTTACGATCGCTGCCAGCACGGTCGTTCGGACACCTGTCCGACCGGTCGGACAGCCACCCACCCACCCGCCTCGGTGAGAAGGTAAAAGCTTATGTTCGGAGGAAAGCTCGGAGCTCCCGAGATTATTCTCATCCTCGTCGTCATCATCCTGCTCTTCGGCGCGAAGAAGCTTCCGGACATGGCCCGCTCGCTCGGCAAGTCCGCGCGCATCCTGAAGAGCGAGGCCAAGGCGATGAAGGAGGACGGGAAGTCCTCCGCGCCGGCCGACCCGCCGCACACCACCGAAGAGCCCGCGCAGCGCGTCATCCAGGCCGCCCCCGGTGACGTGTCCAGCTCCCGCCCGGTCACCGAGCCGACGGACACGACCAAGCGCTGACGCAGGGCCGGTGACCTCCGGCCCGCCGCACGAGATGGGAACGTGGGTTGCTGAAGTCTGCCCGCAAGAAGGAGAAGGATCCGGAGGGGCGGATGCCCCTCGCGGAGCACCTTCGTGAGCTCCGCAACCGGCTCGCGAAGGCGCTGCTGGCGATCGTGGCCGTCACGGTCGTCGCCGCCTTCTTCTACAACGACATCATCAACTTCTTCACCGAGCCGATCCTCAAGTCGGTCGGCTGCAAGCAGACCTTCGAGGAACTGGCGAAGGCCGGCGAGAACGCCGGTCCGTGCGCGAACATCACGATCAACGGTCTGCTCACACCGTTCACGCTCGCGCTGAAGGTGTCCCTGATGGCCGGCGTCGTCCTGGCCGCGCCGGTCTGGCTGTACCAGCTGTGGGCGTTCGTCGCGCCCGGTCTGCACAAGCACGAGAAGAAGTACGCGTACGCGTTCGTCGGCACGGGCTTCCCGCTCTTCCTGGGCGGCGCCTTCTTCGCCTACAAGCTGCTGCCCACCACCGCCAAGGTGCTGATCGAGTTCACGCCGTTCGGCGTGGACAACCTGCTGCCGCTGGACGACCTGCTCGACCTCGTGACCCGCATGGTCGTCGTCTTCGGCCTCTCCTTCGAACTGCCGCTCCTGCTGGTGATGCTCAATCTCACCGGTGCCATCTCCGGCAAGCGGATGGCCGGCTGGTGGCGCGGCATGATCATGGGCATCACGGTCTTCGCGGCCATCGCCACCCCCAGCACCGACCCGGTGTCCATGCTCGGCCTCGCCGGACCGATCTGGGTCCTGTACTTCGCCGCGGTCGGGTTCTCGCTCGTCAACGACGCCCGCCGCCGGCGCCGCGAGGCCCTCGGCCCCGCCGACGACGAGGCCTCCGAGCTGGATCTGACCCCTGAGGACATCGGCGAGGTCGAGGCCGTCAGCATCGCCCCCGCGCTGCCCGAGCAGGCGACCCGGGACCGGGTCAACGGTTATGACGACGTGACCTGAGGACCGCCGCACACCTCGTAGGGTCACTTCGTGACCAGCGAGATCACCCTCTTCGTCAATCCCACCGCGGGCCGCGGCCGGGGCGCCCACGCGGCGCAGCCGGCCGCTTCCGCGTTGCGGGCGGCCGGTTTCTCGGTACGGACGGTCCTCGGCGAGACCGCCGGGGACGCCCTCACACGCGCGCGTGCCGCCGTCGCCGAGGGCACCGGCGCCCTGATCGCCGTCGGCGGGGACGGCATGGTCAACCTGGCGCTCCAGGCGGTCGCCGGCACCCGGACCCCGCTCGGCCTGGTCGCCGTCGGCACCGGTGACGACTTCGCCCGCGCCCTCGGCCTGCCCGTGCGGAACCCGGCCGCCGCCGGACGGCTGATCGCCGACGCCCTCAAGGACGGCCGGCTGCGCGACATCGACCTCGGCAGGGTCGGGAACCGCTGGTTCGGCACCGTCCTGGCCTCCGGCTTCGACTCCCGGGTCAACGACCGGGGCAACCGGATGCGCCGGCCCGCAGGCCGCCTCAAGTACGACCTGGCGATGCTCGCCGAGCTGGCCGCGTTCCGCCCGTTCCCGTACCGGATCACCCTCGACGACGGCGCCGTGCGGGAGGTCGAGGCGACGCTGGTGGCGGTCGGGAACGGATCCTCGTACGGCGGCGGGATGCGCATCTGCCCCGGCGCGGACCTCACCGACGGGCTCTTCGACATCACCGTGGTCGGGGACTGCTCCCGGCGGACGCTGCTGAGGGTCTTCCCGACGGTGTACCGGGGCGGGCACGTGGATCACCCCAAGGTCACCGTGCACCGCGCGGCGAAGATCGAGATCGCGGCCGAGGGGATCACCGGCTACGCGGACGGCGAACCGCTGGGACCGCTGCCGCTGACCGCGCGCTGCGTCCCCGCGGCGGTCCGGGTGGTGGGCCCCTGAGCTGGGACTATCACCGGATTCACAGGATCGGATCCGGATAATGATCGTCCTGTTGTCAGTGCGGCCCGGTACGCTCGAAAGCACGATGACACAGGACCTCTCACCGGCCGAGCGGTACGCGGCAGCCCGCAGGCGGGCAGCCGAGCAGGCCACCGCCCTCGCGTCCTTCCGCGAGATGTACGACTTCGGCCTCGATCCCTTCCAGATCGAGGCCTGCCAGGCACTGGAGGAGGGGAAGGGCGTGCTGGTGGCCGCGCCCACCGGCTCCGGCAAGACGATCGTGGGCGAGTTCGCCGTCCACCTCGCCCTCCAGCAGGGCAAGAAGTGCTTTTACACGACACCCATCAAGGCGCTGTCGAACCAGAAGTACAACGACCTCTGCCGCCGCTACGGCACCGCCAAGGTCGGCCTGCTGACCGGCGACAACAGTGTCAACTCCGACGCCCCGGTGGTCGTGATGACCACCGAGGTGCTGCGGAACATGCTGTACGCGGGCTCCCAGACCCTCCTGGGCCTCGGCTATGTGGTCATGGACGAGGTGCACTACCTCTCCGACCGCTTCCGCGGCGCGGTCTGGGAAGAGGTGATCATCCACCTTCCCGAGTCCGTGACGCTGGTGTCGCTGTCGGCGACCGTCTCCAACGCGGAGGAGTTCGGCGACTGGCTGGACACCGTGCGCGGCGACACCGAGGTGATCGTCTCCGAGCACCGGCCCGTGCCGCTGTTCCAGCACGTGCTCGCCGGGCGGCGGATGTACGACCTCTTCGAGGAGGGCGAGGGCCACAAGAAGGCCGTCAACCCGGACCTCACGCGGATGGCGCGCATGGAGGCGACCCGGCCGTCGTACCAGGACCGCCGGCGCGGCCGGGCGATGCGCGAGGCCGAGCGGGAGCGGGAGCGCCGCCAGCGTTCGCGTGTCTGGACGCCGAGCCGCCCCGAGGTGATCGAGCGGCTGGACTCCGAGGGCCTGCTTCCGGCGATCACCTTCATCTTCAGCCGCGCCGCCTGCGAGGCCGCCGTCCAGCAGTGCCTGTACGCCGGGCTGCGGCTCAACGACGAGGAGGCGCGCCACCGGGTGCGGGCGCTCGTCGAGGAGCGCACCGCGTCGATCCCGCGCGAGGACCTGCATGTGCTCGGCTACTACGAGTGGCTGGAGGGCCTGGAGCGCGGTATCGCCGCCCACCACGCGGGCATGCTGCCGACCTTCAAGGAGGTCGTCGAGGAGCTGTTCGTCCGCGGGCTGGTCAAGGCGGTCTTCGCCACCGAGACGTTGGCGCTCGGCATCAACATGCCCGCGCGGTCGGTGGTGCTGGAGAAGCTGGTCAAGTGGAACGGCGAGCAGCACGCCGACATCACCCCCGGCGAGTACACCCAGCTGACCGGCCGGGCCGGGCGGCGGGGCATCGACGTCGAGGGCCACGCGGTGGTGCTGTGGCAGCGCGGGATGAGTCCCGAGCACCTGGCCGGACTCGCGGGCACCCGCACCTATCCGCTGCGCTCCAGCTTCAAGCCGTCGTACAACATGGCGGTCAACCTGGTCGAGCAGTTCGGGCGGCACCGCTCGCGTGAGCTGCTGGAGACCTCGTTCGCCCAGTTCCAGGCCGACAAGTCGGTCGTCGGCATCTCCCGCCAGGTGCAGCGCAACGAAGAGGGTCTGGAGGGCTACAAGGCGTCCATGACCTGCCACCTCGGCGACTTCGAGGAGTACGCGCGACTGCGCCGCGAGCTGAAGGACCGCGAGACCGAGCTGGCCCGGCAGGGCGCGTCGCAGCGGCGGGCCGAGGCCGCCGTGGCCCTGGAGCGGCTGAAGCCCGGTGACGTCATCCATGTGCCGACCGGCAAGTACGCGGGGCTGGCGCTGGTGCTCGACCCGGGGCTGCCCGCCGGGCGCTCCAACGGCCACCGGGGCCTGGAGCACCAGGACGGGCCGCGCCCGCTGGTGCTCACCGCCGAACGGCAGGTCAAACGGCTGGCGTCGATCGACTTCCCGGTGCCGGTGGAACCGCTGGAGCGGATGCGCATCCCGAAGTCCTTCAACCCCCGCTCGCCGCAGTCCCGCCGGGACCTGGCGTCCGCGCTGCGCACCAAGGCCGGGCACATCACGCCCGACCGGCACCGCAAGCGGCGCTCCGAGGCCGCCGACGACCGCGAGATCGCCCGGCTGCGGGCCGCCCTGCGGGCCCACCCGTGCCACGGCTGCAACGAGCGTGAGGACCACGCCCGCTGGGCCGAGCGGTACCACCGGCTGATGCGGGACACCAAGCAGCTGGAGCGCCGGATCGAGGGCCGGACGAACACCATCGCGCGGACCTTCGACCGGATCGTGGCGCTGCTGACCGAGCTGGACTATCTGCGCGACGACGAGGTCACCGAGCACGGCAAGCGGCTCGCCCGGCTCTACGGCGAGCTGGACCTGCTGGCCAGCGAGTGCCTGCGGGCCGGTGTCTGGGAGGGTCTGGGCCCGGCCGAACTCGCCGCGTGCGTCTCGGCGTTGGTGTACGAGGCGAGGGTCGGCGACGACGCGCTCGCCCCGAAACTGCCGTCCGGCCAGGGGAAGGCCGCGCTCGGCGAGATGGTGCGGATCTGGGGGCGGCTGGACGCCCTGGAGGAGGACTACCGCATCAGCCAGACCGAGGGCGTCGGGCAGCGCGAGCCCGATCTCGGGTTCGCCTGGGCGGCGTACATGTGGGCCTCCGGCAAGGGCCTGGACGAGGTGCTGCGCGAGGCGGAGATGCCGGCGGGGGACTTCGTGCGGTGGTGCAAGCAGGTGATCGACGTGCTGGGACAGATCCAGGCGGCGGCGCCCGCGGAGGGGTCGTCCGTGCCGAAGGCTGCGCGCAAGGCGGTCGAGGGGTTGTTGCGGGGGGTCGTCGCCTACTCGTCGGTGGGGTAGACCGCCGTGGGCCGGGTGCGGGTGGACTGTCGTTCCTCGCGCAGTTCCCCGCGCCCCTGAGCGCGTCGTCGCTCTGTCACTTGAGCCGCTCACCGTTTGGGTGGGCGGCTTTCGTGTGCCCGTACGGGGTGACGTCACGTGTTCGAATGATCTCGGTCCGTGCAAATGGAGTCGAGGTTACCCGGTGCCCGTGGGCCGTTTCAGGTGGTTGCCGAATATGACATGGCGATGATCCGGTCGGACTAGGCTCGCCCGCAGCGCACCGAGTTGCGATGAATTCGTGCGTCTGTTCCCAATCGTCGTGAATACCCAGACATTTCCATGACTCTTCCCCCCGCAAGCTCGCCCGACACCCAGCCGATTCGTTTCAGAGGGCCCACATGGTGAGTGTTCAAACCCCTCCCGATCGCCGTGAACTCCCGTACCTGCGCGTGCTGTTGCTGCCGGCCATGGTGATGGCGGCGGCGACCGGAGCCGCCGTCGCCGTGGTGGCGCACTCCGCCCGGCTCGCGGTCGGCCTGTGCGGCGGCATCGCCACCCTGCTGGTCCTGCTGACGGCGGCCGATGCGGCCCGGCGCGGCCGGACGTTCCGCCGTCAGCAGGCCGAACAAATGCGCCGCGCCGCGTACCTGGAGCAGCGCCTCGCCGAACAGGACCAGCTCATCGGCCGGATGACCAAGGAAGTACTGCCCCGCTCGGTCCGCCTGCTACGCGGCGGCCTCCCGACCCGCGAGGTGCTGTACCGCCTGGAGCAGACCGAGCCGAGCTGTCGTGACCTGCGCGAACCGCACACCGACCTGCTGAACGCGGTGCTGAAGGCGGTGGAGAGCGAGGTCACCCAGCGTGAGGGTGCCCAGCAGTCCTTCGTCCACGTCGCCCAGCGCGTCCAGGCCATCGTCCACCAGCAGGCCAAGGAACTCCGCGAGATGGAGGAGGACCACGGCCGCAACCACGAGGTCTTCCAGGACCTGCTGCGCATCGACCACGGCAACGCCCTGATCGGCCGTCTCGCCGACTCGGTCTCCGTCCTCGGCGGCGGCCGTCCGGGCCGCCAGTGGCCGCTGCCCGTGGCGCTCTACAGCGTGCTGCGCGGTGCCATGTCCCGGATCCTCGAGTACAAGCGCATCGAGCTGAAGTCGATCGCCAAGGTCAACATCAGGGGCGTCTCGGTCGAGCCGGTCATCCACGCTTGCGCCGAACTCCTCGACAACGCCACTCGCTACTCGCCGCCGCAGACCCAGGTGCACGTCACCGCGCACGAGGTGCAGTACGGCGTGGCCATCGAGATCGAGGACTGCGGCCCGGCCCTCAACGAGGAGTCCCGCGAACGCCTCGAGGAACTGCTCGGCATGGCCATGGAGGGCACCGACCTGGAGGTCATCGAGGACGTCCCGCGGCTGGGTTTCGCCGTCGTCGGCCGTCTGTGCAAGGAGTACGACATGCAGATCTCGCTGCGCTCCTCGGCGTACGGCGGTCTGCGGGCGGTGCTCGTGGTGCCGCGGGTCATGATGACCGACGAGCCCGGCGTGCTCGGCTTCGTGCCGCACGGCATCGGTGCCCAGTCCGTGGCCCCGCGCCCGCCCGGCTCGGTCGAGGGCCCCAAGCGCAAGCCCAAGATCCGGCGCCCCACCAACCCGAAGATCCCCGCCACGGTGTCCATGGAGGACGACGTCCCCGTGGTCACCGAGTGGACGGACACCGGCCTGCCGCAGCGCCGCAGCCGGGTGAAGACCCCGCTCCGCCAGCAGCTGGCCGATGAGGCGGCCTGGGACCAGGCGGTGAAGGAGGCGGCCGAGCGCGCCGCCAACGCCCACCGGATCAAGGACAACCCGTGGCTCACCCCCGACCCGGAGCCGGAGTCGGAGCCGGAGCCCGAGCCGGAGCCGGAGAAGAAGGAGCAGACCCTGCCGGGCATGTGGGTCGAGGCCTTCTACGAGGGGCTGAAGAAGGACAACCCGGGCGACCCCACGGGGTTCACCCGCAACCCGGCGGCCTATCAGCATCTGCTCAAGGAAAACCAGCCGAACCAGGACGAACCGGCCCGTGATCAGACGGGTGACGAGGGGGACCTCACGTGATTCAGCAGCGAGGCAACATCGACTGGATGCTCCGCGACCTCGTCGACGGCACCCTCGGCATCGAGATGATCGTGGTGCTCTCCGCCGACGGGCTGCGGATCGCCCGTTACGGCGGCGACCCCGACGCCGCCGACCGCGTCGCCGCGGCCTGCGCGGGGATGCAGAGCCTGGCCCATGCCCTCACCGGCGAGATCGAGGCCAGCGAGAAGGGCGAGATGCGGCTGCTGCTGATGGAGGTGGACGGCGGCTACTTCTATCTGATGAACGCCGGTGACAACGCCTACATCGCCGTCCTCTCCGACATCCGTACCGAACCCGGGCTGATGAGCGGGCGGATGCGGGACCTCATCGTGCGGCTCGGCACCCATCTCACCAGTCCGCCCCGGCGGAACGGGCAGACCGTATGACTCCTCCGCAACGCCAGAGGCGCCACCCCAGGCGGGAACCGGATCCCGCACCGCCCAAGGAGGGCGAGGGCAGGAACCCCGAACGGCTCTTCCTGATCGGCGAGGGGAACGCCGGCGCCGCCGATATCGACCTGGTCACGTTGATCGTGGCGCGCGCCGAGGCGCCCAGCTCCCTGCCGCCGGAGCAGGCCGCCGTGATCCGGCTGTGCGAGGCCCCGCTCTCCGGGGCCGAGCTGTCCGCCTACCTCCAACTGCCGTTCAGTGTGGTGACCGTGCTGCTCACCGAGCTGCTGACGGCCGGACTGGTGCAGGCGCGCGCCCCGATCGTCCGCCAGGCGCTCCCCGACCGTTCCCTCCTCGAAGCGGTGATGCATGGACTTCAAAAGCTCTGACACCATTCCCGGCCCACGCGCCGAGGACCAGCTGCCGCACACGGCGCAGGCCGCGGTGAAGATCGTGATCGTGGGCGGGTTCGGCGTCGGCAAGACCACCATGGTCGGGGCGGTCAGCGAGATCCGCCCGCTGACCACCGAGGAGACCATGACGCAGGCCGGGATCGGGGTCGACGACAACTTCGGCTCCGAGACCAAGACCGCCACCACCGTGGCGATGGACTTCGGCCGGATCAGCATCTCCGACAAGCTGGTGCTGTACCTGTTCGGCACCCCCGGCCAGGAGCGGTTCTGGTTCCTCTGGAACGGCCTCTTCGAAGGGGCGCTCGGCGCGGTCGTCCTCGTCGACACCCGCCGCCTGGAGGTCAGCTTCGATGTGATGGGGCGGCTGGAGGAGCGCGGTGTGCCCTTCGTGGTCGCCGTCAACACCTTCCCCGACGCGCCCCATTACGGCGTCGAGCAGCTGCGCACCGCGCTCGACCTGGAGTCGGACGTCCCCATCATCGAGTGCGACGCCCGCCGCCGGGCCTCCAGCCGGGACGTCCTCATGACCCTGATGCGCTTCCTGCACACCCTCGCCCTGACCGGCCGGCTCACCTGACGACCGGCCCAAGACGCCTGGAAAGCGACCCACCGTGACGTCTGACATCCCCACCACCACCGGTACGGACGACCTCGCCCTCGCCCCGCCCCCCGGCTGCCCCGCGCACGGGTTCGGCAGTGGCGCCCTCAAACGGCTCTACGGACCCCGGCCGCTGGATCTGCGCTCCCTGTACGAGGACCTGCGCGAGGAACACGGCCCGGTGGCACCCGCCCTGCTCCACGACGACGTGCCGATCTGGGTGGTCCTCGGCCACGCGGAGAACCTGCGACTGGTGGGCACGCCCGCGCTGTTCAGCCGGGACAGCCGGATCTGGACCCCGCTCGTGGAGGGCAGGGTCAAGCCCGACCATCCGCTGATGCCGCACATCGCCTGGCAGCCCATCTGCTCCCACGCGGAGGGCGACGAGCACCGGCGGCTGCGCGGGGCGGTCACCCACGCCATGAAGCCGATCAACTACCGGATCCTGCGCCGGGCGGTCTACCGCCACGCCCAGGCGCTGGTCAACAAGTTCTGCGAGCGAGGCGAGGCCGACCTGGTCAACCAGTACTCCGAGTATCTGCCGATGGCGGTGATGTGCGACCTCCTGGGCATGCCGAAGGAGTACAACGACCGGATCGTGCACGCGGCCCGCGACATGCTCAAGGGCACCGAGACCGCGATCGCCAGCAACGCCTACATCATGGAGGCCCTCGGCCGGCTCACCGCCCGCCGCCGGGCCGAGCCCCACGAGGACATCGCCGGTCTGCTCGTCTCCCACGAGGCCGACCTGACCGACGACGAGGTCAGGGAGCATCTGCGGGTGGTGCTGATCGCCGCGTACGAGGCCACGGCCAACCTGCTCGCCAACGCCCTGCGCATGGTCCTCACCCATCCGGGATTCCGGGCCCAGCTGAACGGCGGCCAGATGACCGTGGGCCAGGCGGTCGAGCAGTCCCTGTGGGACGAACCGCCGTTCAGCACGGTCTTCGCCTACTTCGCCAAGCAGGACACCGAACTCGGCGGCCGGCAGATCCGCAAGGGCGACGGGCTGCTGTTCGCCCCGGCGCCCGGCAATGTCGACCCCCGGGTACGGCCCGATCTGAAGGCCAGCATGATGGGCAACCGCTCCCATCTCGCCTTCGGCGGCGGCCCGCACGAGTGCCCCGGCCAGGACATCGGCCGGGTCATCGCCGACGTCGGCGTCGACGCCCTGCTGCGGCGGCTGCCGGACGTACAGCTCGACTGCGAGGAGGACGAGCTGGAGTGGCGGGAGTCCATCGCCTCCCGCCATCTGGTGGAGCTGCCGGTGCGGTTCGTGACCCGTCCCCAGCAGGACGTGGAGCAGATGCCGAGTCACATGCCGAATCCGCCGAAGGCCCCGTCCTGGGAGCTGCCGCTCGCGGAGCCGTCCCCCGCCGCGCCCACCCCCGAACCCGAGCCGGAACCGGTCCCCGAGCCGGGAGCCTGGCAGCGGTTCCTGAGCTGGTGGCGCGGCTACTGACCGGGCCAGGCGGCGAGCGTCCGCGTGCTGCGGAAGCGGTGCGCCGCCCCCGTCACCGGGTCGGTGAACTCCAGCTTCCGCGCCAGCAGCTGCAGCGGGTCGCGGAAGTCACCGGCCGGGACGGGGGCGGTCACCACCGGATAGAGGGGGTCACCGAGGATCGGCAGCCCCAGCGCGTTCATGTGCACCCGCAGCTGATGGGTCTGGCCGGTGCCGGGCACCAGCCGGTACCGGCCCAGGCCGCCCCGGTGAGCGAGCAGTTCGATCCGGCTGACCGCGTTCGGCTCGCCCGGCACCTCGACCGCGGTGAGCGACCCGCGTTCCTTGACGATCCGGCTGCGCACGGTCCGGGGCAGGGCGAGCGACGCATCGTACGGCGCGATCGCCTCGTACTCCTTGCGCACCAGCCGGTCCCGGAACAGCGTCTGGTAGGCGCCCCGCTCCTCCGGCCGTACGGTGAACAGCACCAGCCCGGCCGTGAGCCGGTCCAGCCGGTGCGCGGCGCCGAGCGTGGGGATGCCCAGCTCGCGGCGGAGCCGGGCGAGCGCGGTCTCGGCGACATGGCTGCCGCGCGGAGTGGTGGCCAGGAAGTGCGGTTTGTCGACGACGACGATGTGCTCGTCGTGGTACACGATCCGCAGCGGGAACGGGACCGGGACCTCCTCGGGCAGCTCCCGGTGGAACCACACGAACATCCCGGGCACGAACGGCGCGTCCGCCGACACCGCGGCGCCGTCCACGCCGACGATCCGCCCGGCGTCGAACATCCCGTCGACGACTCCGGCCCCCGCCCCCGACAGCCGCTCCACCAGGTGGTCGCGGACGGTGGCCCAGGGCCCCTCGGCGGGCAGCCGCACCCGCACCGGGTCGACCCCCTGGCGCTGGGGCAGCGGGGCGGGTGGAATGCGGGTCCTGCGTCTCATCGCCGTCCAGCGTAGGCGCTCCGGCCGGGACGGCTGCGGGCGCCCGCGGGCACGGGGAAGAGGATCACGCGGCGGACAAGGGGGGAGAGGATCACGCGGCGGACGCGCCGACGCCCTCCTGCTCCGCCTCGATCCGGGCGTTCCACTCCCGCTTGGCGGCCTGCCAGCCGTCCTCGTTGTGCCCGAGGCGCCAGTAGCCGGAGACGGACAGGTCCTCGCGGGGAATCCCGCGCTCGACGCGCAGCAGCCGGCGCAGCTCCTTCACGCAGGCGGCCTCGCCGTGCACGAAGGCGTGCACCCGGCCCTCCGGGAAGGGCAGCGCGCGCACGGCCTCGACCAGGGCCCGGCCCACCGGCCGGTCGCCGCGGTGCAGCCAGACGACGTCCACGTCGGAGTCGATCTTCTGCTCCTCCGCGGGGCCGGCGACTTCCACGAAGGCCCGGACCTCGGCGCCGTCGGGCAGTGCCTCCAGGGCGGCGGCGATGGCGGGCAGCGCGCTCTCGTCACCGGCGAGCAGATGCCAGTCGGCGTCCGGGTCGGGGGCGTAGGCGCCCCCGGGGCCCAGGAAGCGGACGGTGTCGCCCGGCCGCGCGCGAACGGCCCAGGGACCGGCCAGGCCCTCGTCGCCGTGCAGCACGAAGTCCAGGGTCAGCTCGCGCAGCTCGGGGTCCCAGGCCCGCACGGTGTACGTCCGGGTCACCGGCCACTGGCCGCGGGGGAGTTCCTCGCGGATCCGCTCCAGGTCGAACGGCTCCGGGTAGGTGATGCCCTCGGCCGGCGGGAACAGCAGTTTCACGTAGTGGTCGGTGTGCGTGCCCGCGGTGAAGGCGGCGAGCCCGGGGCCGCCGAACACCACGCGCTGCATGTGCGGGGTGAGCCGTTCGGTGCGGACGACCTGTGCCGAGTGGGCCCTCCGCGGCTTCCTGGCCGGACGTTCTGCCATGACGGCCTCCCTGTTCCCTCAACTTAGGCTAGCCTAAGTTAGCATTCCCCCCGCCTGGCCGGCACCCTGCCACGCGAGTTCCGCGTGCGTGTCGCCTCCGGGAACACGCGTCGAGCGCCGGCGCAGCGCCCCCGGCGATCGACCGGGTACCCTCACGCGCCCAGCGTCATCAGCAGGCGTCGCAGGGAACCGCCCAGCCCCCAGCGCTCGCCGAGGGCCTGGACCGCCGCGGGGTCGCGCGGCGTACGCGGCAGGGCGGTGTCCACGTCGGGCAGCGGGACGTCGCCGGCGACGCGGACCACCTTCGGGGCGACCGCCAGATACGGCCGGGCCTCGGTCAGCCGCCTGCGCTGGGCCGGCGTGAGCTTGGCGCGCGGGTCCTCCACGGCCGCCAGGATGCCGGCCAGGTCGCCGAACTCGGCGAGCAGCTTCGCGGCGGTCTTCTCGCCGATGCCGGCCACGCCGGGCAGCCCGTCGCTCGGGTCGCCGCGCAGCAGCGCCAGGTCCGCGTACCCGCTGCCGTCGACGCCGTATTTCTCGCGCAGCCACGCCTCGTCGGTGACCTGGAGGGTGCCGACGCCCTTGAGCGGATACAGCACCCGCACCCCGGACGCGTCGTCCACCAGCTGGTACAGGTCGCGGTCGCCGGTGACGATGTCGACCGGGCCCGTGGCGCGGGCGGTGAAGGTGCCGATGACGTCGTCCGCCTCGTACCCCTCCACGCCCACGCGTGCGATGCCCAGCGCGTCGAGCACCGCCTCGATGACCGGGACCTGCGGGGACAGCGTGTCCGGCACCTCCTCCTCGTCCGGGCCCGCCGGGCGCTCCTCGGCGACCCGGTGCGCCTTGTAGGAGGGGATCAGGTCGACCCGCCACTTCGGGCGCCAGTCGGCGTCCATGCAGGCCACCAGGTGCTCGGGGCGATGGTCCTTGACCAGCCGGTCGATGAATTCCAGCAGTCCGCGCACGGCGTTCACCGGCGTGCCGTCCGGGGCCTTCACGGACTCCGGCACGCCGAAATAGGCGCGGAAGTAGAGCGAGGCGGTGTCGAGGAGCATCAGTCGTCCGGTCACGCCCCGCATCATGCCGTACGGCACCGACAGCCGTGCCCGCACCGGCAACGCGTTGCGCCCTGCGCCTCCCCCGTGAACTGGCCCACTTGTGCGTTTGTGGCCGGGCGACCCGGGCAGGGGCCGCCTCGGAGCGATGCCGGTTGCGCACTCGACTGAACCCTGCGCCCCATCGCTCCGTTCTTCTGCCGTCCATGACGAGAGGTACGTGTGTCATCCAGGCTTGAGGCCGATCACCTGTACAAGGTGTTCGGCAGACGACCGGACGAGGCAGTCGACCGGCTCCGCGCCGGTGCCGACCGCGAGGAGCTGCGCGCCGACGGCACCACCGCCGCCGTGATCGACGCCTCCTTCACCGTGGAACCCGGTCAGATCTTCGTCGTCATGGGCCTGTCCGGATCCGGGAAGTCCACGCTGCTGCGCATGCTCAACGGGTTGCTGGAGCCGACCGCCGGCACGGTCCGCTTCGACGGCGAGGACCTGACCGCGCTCGGCGACCGCGAGCTGCGCGCGGTCCGCGCCCGCAAGATCAGCATGGTCTTCCAGCACTTCGCGCTGTTCCCGCACCGCAACGTGCTGGAGAACGCGGCCTACGGCCTGGCCGTGCAGGGCGTGCCCCGCGCCGAGCGCGAGCGGCGCGCCCGCGAGGCGCTGGCCCTGTGCGGTCTGGCCGGCTGGGAGAAGTCCTGGCCCGACGAGCTGTCCGGCGGCATGCAGCAGCGCGTGGGCCTGGCCCGCGCGCTCGCCACCGACGCCGACCTGCTTCTCATGGACGAGTCGTTCAGCGCCCTGGACCCGCTGATCCGGCGCGATATGCAGGACCAGCTGCTGACCCTCCAGAAGACGCTGAAGAAGACGATCGTCTTCATCACCCACGACCTCAACGAGGCCATGCGCCTCGGCGACCGCATCGCCGTGATGCGCGACGGCCGGATCGTGCAGACCGGCAGCGCGGAGGACATCCTGCTGCGCCCCGCGAACGACTACGTCGCCTCCTTCATCCAGGACGTCGACCGCTCCCGGGTGCTGACCGCCGCCGCCGTGATGGACACCGGGCTGCGCGGCGACGAGGGGACCTGCGGCTGCGAGACCGCGACGCCGGACACCCCCTTCACCGAGCTGTGCGCGATCAGCGCGCGCGTGCCGCACCCGGTCGCCGTCCTGGACACCGGGCGCCAGGTCGTCGGCGTCGTCCCGCGGCAGCGCCTCGTCGGCTTCCTCGGTGACGAGGAGGGCGGTCCCGCGCCCTGTGACAACCCGCGCGAGGGGAAGGTGACCGCCGATGCCTAGGCTTCGGCTCGGCGACTGGGCCGACTCCGGTGTCGACTGGCTGCTGAACCACCTCTCCTGGCTCTTCGACGCGGTCAAGGCGGTCGTCGAGGGCATGTACGACGGCATCGACGCGGTGCTGACCGCCCCCGAGCCGCTGCTGCTCGCGGGCATCCTCGCGGTGCTGGCCTGGTGGCTGCGCGGCCTCGTCGCGGGCGTGCTCGCCTTCGCGGGCTTCGCGCTGGTCGACTCGCTCGACCTGTGGGAGCGGGCCATGTCGACCCTCTCCCTGGTGCTGGTCGCGACCGTGATCGCCCTGGTGATCGCGGTGCCGCTGGGCATCTGGGCGGCTCGCTCCCGGCGGGTCAGCGCGACCGTGCGGCCGGTCCTGGACCTGCTGCAGACCATGCCGTCGATGGTGCTGCTGATCCCGGCCATCCTCTTCTTCGGACTGGGCACCGCCGCCGGTGTCATCGCCACGCTGATCTTCGCGATCGCCCCGGGTGTCCGGATGACCGAGCTGGGCATCCGGCAGGTCGACAAGGACCTGGTGGAGGCCGCCGAGGCGTTCGGCACCACGCCCCGGGACATCCTGCTGCGGGTGCAGCTGCCGCTCGCCCTGCCGACCATCATGGCGGGCGTCAACCAGGTGATCATGCTGGGCCTGTCGATGGTCGTCATCGCGGGCATGGCCGGCACCGGCGGCCTGGGCGGCGCGGTCAACGAGGCGATCGGCCAGCTGGAGATCGGCTACGGCTTCGAGGCCGGTGTCGCCATCGTCGTCCTCGCCGTCTACCTGGACCGGATGACCGGCGCCCTGGGCACGCAGATCTCCCCGCTCGGCCGCCGGGCCGCCGCGAAGGCGCGGGCGGCGAGCGGCGCGAAGGCGGTCTGGGCGCACCGTCCCCGCCCGGTGGTCCCGGTCGTCGGCGTGGCCGTCCTCGCGCTGGTCGCGGGCGGCATGGGCGTCTTCGGCTCCTCCGCCGGCACCGCCGAGGCCTCCGCGACGAACGTGGGCCGGGGCAAGGAGATCACCATCGGGTACATCCCGTGGGACGAGGGCATCGCCTCGACGTACCTCTGGAAGGAGATCCTGGAGCAGCGCGGCTTCGACGTCACGACCACCCAGTACGCGGCCGGCCCGCTCTACACCGGCCTCGCCACCGGCCAGGTCGACTTCCAGACCGACGCCTGGCTGCCGACCACCCACGCCGAGTACTGGGAGAAGTACGGCGAGCAGCTCGACGACCTCGGCAAGTGGTACGGGCCGACCTCGCTGGAGCTGACCGTCCCGGCGTACATGAAGGACGTCAACAGCCTCGACGACCTCAGGAAGCACGCCGGCGAGTTCGGCGGCAAGATCGTCGGCATCGAGCCCAGCGCCGGGATGATGGGCCTGCTCAAGAGCAAGGTCCTCAAGGAGTACGGCCTGCAGGGCGCGTACGACGTGGTCGACGGCTCCACGCCCGCGATGCTCGCCGAGCTGAAGCGCGCGTACGCCAAGAAGAAGCCGATCGTCGTGACGCTCTGGTCGCCGCACTGGGCCTACAGCGACTACGACCTGAAGAAGCTGACGGACCCCAAGGGCGCCTGGGGCGAGGGCGACGGGGTGCACACCCTGTCCCGCAAGGGCTTCGCCACCGAGAACCCGGAGGTCGGCCGCTGGCTGAAGGACTTCTCGATGACCGAGCAGCAGCTCACCGGCCTGGAGTCGCAGATCACCAAGGCCGGCAGGGGCGGGGAGCAGGACGCCGTCCGCGCCTGGCTGAAGCGGAACCCCGGCCTGGTGGACCGCTGGGCCCCGGTCGACGGCCAGGGCGGCAGGAGCCGGGCGGCCGGGTGACCTGACGGACCCGGCCGCCCGGGCGAGGGGCGGGCCACACCGACAGGGTGCGGCCCGCCCCTCGCGGCGTACGGCGGACGTACGAGAAGGATCCGGACAACCACACAGCGCTACCCCCATGCCCGAGGCGCGGTCCGGCGGCGGCCAGGAACATCGCGGACCGCGCCCGCATTGAAAAGAATGAGCGAACACTCGTACGGTTCGAGGGCCGGTGCCGACGCGGGGCCGCGCACCCCGGCCGCCCGGAACGGCTGATCCACTGGCGCGAACTGTGGGGTCTCACCCGACGCAGTGTGCCGACGATGTGACGGGGCCCTGAAACGGTTTGCCGAACATGCGTAGGGTGCAGACAACTACTCATCGGCAGGAACACGACGAGCGAAGGAGGGAGCCGGAGCGATGGGCGACCACAAAGAACAGCCCCTTCGGGTGGGCGCGGCCGTCCGGCGGCGCCGCCGGGCCCTGGAGCTCACCCTCGCCGTCGTGGCCGAGCGCAGCGGCCTGTCGGTGCCCTTCCTGAGCCAGGTCGAGAACGACCGCGCCCGGCCCAGCCGCAGCTCCCTGGAGAAGGTCGCCGACGCGCTGCGCACCACCGCGGTGGAACTCCTCGCCGCCGCCGACCCGGCGTGCAGCGTCGACGTGGTGCGCGCCGAGGAGGCCGAGCCGGTGCCCCAGCCGCAGGTGCGGTCCCTGGTCCGCGGCCATCATCAGATGCACGCCTCGGAGTTCACCGGCGACCATGACGCGGGCCGCGAGTTCCAGCACCGCAACGACCAGCTGATGTACGTCGCGGACGGCGCCGTCGAGATCGAGGCGGAGGGCCGGGCGTACCGGCTCGGCCGCGGGGACACCCTGTACCTCACCGGCGGCGTACGGCACCGCTGGCGGGCCACCGTGCCGGAGACCCGGGTGCTCGTCGTGGCCGTGGCGGAGCACATCGAGGCCGTCCAGGACCGGCACCGGTAGTGCGGGTCGTCTCCCTGGTGCCGTCGCTCACCGAGGCGGTGGCCGCGACCGTGCCCGGAGTGCTGGCCGGTGTCACCGACTGGTGCAGCCATCCGGCGGACCTCGACGTCACCCGGGTCGGTGGCACCAAGAACCCGAAGGCCGAGCGGATCCTCGCGCTCGCCCCCGACCTGGTGATCGCCAACGAGGAGGAGAACCGCGCCCCCGACCTGGCCGCCCTGCGCGCGGCGGGCGTCGAGGTGCTGGTGACCGAGGTCCGGGACGTGCCGCAGGCCTTCTGCGAGCTGGCGCGGGTGCTGGCCGCGTGCGGTGCGCGCGGCCGGCCCCGCTGGCTGGACGAGGCGGAGGCGGCCTGGGCCTCCCCGCCGGTCCCGGAGCGGCGTACGACGGCCGTGGTGCCGATCTGGCGGCGGCCCTGGATGGTGCTCGGCCGGGACACCTTCGCGGGCGACGTGCTGGCCCGGCTCGGCGTCGATCACCTGTACGCGGACCACGCCGACCGCTACCCGCGCGTCCCGCTCGACGAGCTGACCGCGGCCCGCCCGGACCTGGTCGTGCTGCCCGACGAGCCCTACCGGTTCACCGCCGGCGACGGTCCCGAGGCCTTCCCGGGACTGCCCTGCGCACTGGTCAGCGGACGGCACCTGACGTGGTACGGGCCGTCGCTGGCCGCAGCACCACGGGTGCTGGGCGCGGCGCTGCGAGCAGCCGTCCGCTGAGCAGTCCGGCCGCCGTCCGCACGGCGGCCGTGGCCCAGGCGGCGGCCAGCACGCCGTACAGCAGCACCGCCAGCCCGTCGAACGCGACCAGGCCGGTGTGCCGGGCCAGGGACTCGGCCCCGGTGACACAGGTGCCGATCGGGAAGGTGAAGGCCCACCAGGTCAGCGCGAAGCCCATGCCCTGCCGCCGGGCCCGCACCACGTGCGCGGTGGCGAGGCCCAGCCACAGCAGGGCGAACCCCATGACGGGCACCCCGTACAGCACGGCCGGCAGGGTGAAGGCGGGGCCGGCCGCGTGCGGTACGGCGCTCGGGGCGGTGTCCGCGAACATGCCGACCGCGGTGGTGGACTGGCCCAGCGGGCCCAGCACCAGGAAGAGCGTCGGGGTCAGCGCGAGCGGCAGCGGACCGCCCGTCAGCAGCCGGGCGAAGACCAGCGGCAGCATCAGCAGCGTGCCGAGCAGACTGAGCCCGAACAGCCCGACACAGGCGAGCAGCAGCGTCTCCCTGGCCTGCCCGGGCGGCAGATGGGGCACCAGCAGCGGCCCGACCGCCGCCGGCACCATCGGGGCGACCAGCGGCAGCAGCCAGACGGGAGTCGCCTGCTCCGGCCGCACCCGGTGGCGCACCGCCATCAGGTAGGGGACGGTGACCGCGACCGCCAGCGCGACCACCGTCCCGGCCGTGAACAGCGTGGCGCCGAGCGTGACCGCCGCCGTATCGCCGAGCCAGTCCCGGCCGAGCGTCAGGGCGCCGCCGCCGACCGACACCAGGGCCATCGCCAGACAGCCGTGGAAGGGAGCCGTCGCCGGATCGAGGAGGTGGGCGCGGGCCTGGTCGTGATGGTGGATCCAGTGCAGGGCGCGGGCGGCGAGCAGGGTCAGCAGCAGGACGAGGGCGACGGCCCAGACGGCGGTGCAGGCGGTGCGCAGCCCCGGGACGGACAGCGGGAGCGCGGCGCCCGCCGTGCCGACGACTGCGGTCCCCATCACGGAGGCGTACCAGTTGGGGCCGAGGTGGCGCACTGCGGTGATCATGCCTTCACCGTCTCCGACCAGGGCGGCTCCCACCAGGGAGGATGTCTCTATGAGGGCATAAACTGGCCTTATGAGCAGGACGAGTGACACCAGCGGACCGAACGGAACGGAGGAATCCGTGCCGGCCGGCTCGCTGGCGCACCGGGTGCCCGACCTGGGCGCCCTTGAGCTGTTGCTGGCCGTGGCCCGGCTGGGCAGCCTCGGCGCCGCGGCCCGCGAGGTCGGCATCACCCAGCCCGCGGCCAGCAGCCGGATCCGCTCCATGGAACGGCAGCTGGGCGTGGCGCTGGTCGACCGTTCGCCGCGCGGCTCCCGGCTCACCGACGCGGGGGCGCTGGTGACCGACTGGGCGCGGCGGGTCGTCGAGGCGGCGGAAGCCTTCGACGCCGGGGCGCAGGCGCTGCGGGACCGGCGGGACTCGCGGCTGCGGGTGGCGGCCAGCATGACCATCGCCGAGTACCTGCTGCCCGGCTGGCTGCTCGCCCTGCGCGCCCAGCGGCCCGACACGGCCGTGTCGCTGCTGGCCGGCAACTCGACGGCGGTGGCCGAGCGCCTGCTCGCCGACGAGGCCGACCTGGGCTTCGTGGAGGGACTGACGGTGCCCGGCGGGCTGGACTCGGTGGTCGTCGCCCACGACCAGCTCATCGTCGTCACGGCCCCCGGCCACGCCTGGGCCCGCCGCAGGAAGCCCCTCCCGGCCGAGGAACTCGCCTCGACCCCGCTCGTCCTGCGCGAGAAGGGCTCCGGCACCCGCCAGGTCCTCGACGCCGCCCTCGGCGGGCTCGCCCGCCCCCTGATCGAACTCTCCTCCACCACCGCCGTGAAGGCCTCCGCCGTCGCCGGCGCGGGCCCCGCGGTGCTCAGCGAACTCTCCGTCCGCGAGGAACTGTCCACCCGCCGCCTGGTCAGCGTCCCCGTCGACCGGGTCAGCCTCCGCCGCGACCTGCGGGCCGTCTGGCGCACCGGCCACCGCCCGGCGGGCCCGGCCCGCGATCTCCTGTCGCTGACGCGGGGATAGGGGGCGGTGGCTCCGCCTCGGGGAGGACGGCCGGCCTGCCCCGATGCCGGGAGATCTCCGCCGTGCGGCTGGAACGCGGGGCCGCGCGCCGCCGGGGCCCGGCGGTGCGCAGGGGGCGAGCGCGTTCCCAGGGGGGGAGTGGCGGCGCCTGCCGGGCGGTCCGCGGCAACGGGGGCGTACGGGCGCGAGAGCGGTGGCGCCTGCCGGCCCGTTCGAGGCAGCGAGGGCGTACGCGTACGCCGGGCGGAGCCATGTGCCTGGGCGCGGAGGGAGGCGCCGGGGACTCGCCGGACGGTCCCTGGTCCGAAACCGGCCCCGTCGGCGGCATCCGCTCCCCTCTGCCCCGCGCGGCGGCACCTTCCCTCCGCGCCGATCCGCGCGGCGGCACCCTCCCTCCGCGCCGATCCGCGCGGCGCGGCGGCACTCTCTCCACCCGTTCGCGCGGCGGCATCCCCGCCGATCCCGCGCCGGCGGCACGCTGCTGGCCTGTGCCGGCGGGCGCGCAGCTCGACGGCCGCACGCTGGGGGCGCGGGGCGGTTCCGGTCTGGAGGAGGAGCTGTCCGCCCGTGCTCCCGTCGCCCGTGGCGCCGCCCCGGACACGGGTCGCACCCGCCCGCCGACGGACCTCGCCTTCCGGAGGTGCCCTGCCCGCCCGGCTCAGGGCGCGGGCCGGGCCGTCGTGGCGGCCTCGACCAGGGCCCGGAGCACGCGGAGGTCCTCGCCCATCTCCGGATGCCACTGGACGCCCAGCGCCCAGGTGTCCGCGCCGGGGAGTTCGATGGCCTCGACGGTGCCGTCGGCGGCGTGGGCGGAGGGGACCAGACCGGTGCCGAGGCGCTCCACGGCCTGGTGGTGGTACGTGGGTACGGAGGTCTCCTCGGGGACGATCGCGGCGTACCGGGTGCCCGGGACCGGCTTGACCGGGTGGCGGCCGAAGACGCCGACGACCTCGGCGTGGCCGTCGATGTGCTGGGTGAGGGTGCCGCCGAGGGCCACGTTCAGCAGCTGCATGCCCCGGCAGATGCCGAGCAGCGGCAGCCGGGCCGCCGACGCCGCCTCGATCAGGGCGAGTTCCCAGGCGTCCCGGGCGCGGGCCGGTGGCCCGGTGCGGGGGTCGCGCCCGGCGCCGTAGCGGGCCGGGTCGACGTCGGGGCCGCCCGCGATCACCAGGCCGTCCAGGCGGGCCACGGCCGCCGCCGCGTGCTCCGGCGCGTCCGGCGGCAGCAGCGCGGCGAGTCCGCCCGCGCGCTGCACCAGCCGCGGATACCCGGCGGGCAGCAGCACCGCCTCCAGGTCCCACACGCCCCAGCGCACCCCGGCCTCCAGATAGGTGCTGACGCCGATCAGCGGCCGCCTGTCCGTCATCCGACCTCCCGCAATGGACTCACGTCATACCTTTGCCGAGGCGCGGACCGCACGGCAAGCCGCTCACCCGAGGAACCCGCGCAGCAGCGCCGCCGTCCCCGCGCAGTGCTCCCGCATGATCTCCCGCGCCCCGTCCGCGTCCCCGTCGAGCACCGCCTCCACCAGCGCGGTGTGCTGGTGCTGGGAGTGCTCCAGGTTGCGCACCAGCAGCGGGATGCAGTCGAGCAGGTCGTTGAGGGTGGCCCGGACCGCCGCGTACCGCGCGGTCAGGGTGGGGGAGCCGGACAGCTCGGCGAGGGTGAGGTGCAGCAGGGTGTCCCGGCGGCGGTAGTCGGCGAGCGGGGCGTTCCGGGTGCCGGCCAGGGCCTCGCGCAACCGGCCCGCCTGGGCGTCCGTCAGCCCGTGCGCGGCGCACAGCCCGGCCGCGCCGGTCTCCAGCACCTCCCGGAAGCGCAGGACGTCCTCCAGGTCGACACCGGCGACCCTGCGCCGCAGTTCGTCCTCGCCGACGGCGTCCGCCCGTTCCCGCACGAACGTGCCGCCGTAGCGGCCGCGCCGCGACTCCACGAGCCCCTGGTCCTGGAGGACCTTCAGCACCTCGCGCAGCGTCACCCGGCTGATCCCCAGCCGCTCCGCCAGCTCCCGCTCGGCGGGCAGCCGCCCGCCGCCGGGCACCAGGCCGAGCCGGACCACCTGGAGGATCTGCTCCAGCGCCTCCTCGAAGCCGTTGCCCGCCCGCACGGGACGCAGCACCGGGGCCAGCCGGTCCCCGGCGCCCGCGGCGGCGTCGGCGTCACCGGGGTCCACCGGATCCAGTGGCATGTGGCCGTGCCCCCTTCCCAATCAATGGTTCTCCCTCATACCTTAGGGCTCCCGGCTGACCGAAGGAGGCCTTCCCCGTGGCAGACCGCACACCTCCGCTCAGCGTCGAGGAGCTGCACGCCCTCGTCGCGGGCGGTGAGATCGACACCGTCGTCCTGGCCTTCCCGGACATGCAGGGACGCCTCCAGGGCAAGCGGTTCGCCGCGCGCTTCTTCCTCGACGAGGTGATGAGACACGGCACCGAGGGGTGCAACTACCTGCTCGCCGTCGACGCCGAGATGAACACCGTCGACGGCTACGCGATGTCCTCCTGGGACCGCGGCTACGGCGACTTCGCCATGCACCCCGACCTCGGCACCCTGCGCCGCGTCCCCTGGAACGCGGGCACCGCCCTCGTCGTCGCCGACCTCGCCTGGGAGGACGGCTCCCCGGTGACGGCCGCGCCCCGGCAGATCCTGCGCCGCCAGCTGGACCGGCTCGCCGAGCTGGGCCTGACCGCCCAGGTCGGCACCGAGCTGGAGTTCATCGTCTTCAAGGACACCTACGAACAGGCCTGGGACGCGAACTACCGCGGCCTGACCCCGGCCAACCAGTACAACATCGACTACTCGGTGCTCGGCACCGGCCGGATCGAGCCCCTGCTGCGCCGCGTCCGCAACGAGATGGCGGGCGCCGGGATGACCGTCGAGTCCGCGAAGGGCGAGTGCAACCCGGGCCAGCACGAGATCGCCTTCCGCTACGACGAGGCCCTGGTCACCTGCGACCAGCACGCGATCTACAAGACCGGCGCCAAGGAGATCGCCGCCCAGGAGGGCGTGTCCCTGACGTTCATGGCGAAGTACAACGAGCGCGAGGGCAACTCCTGCCACATCCACCTGTCGCTGACCGACGCCGAAGGCCGCCCCGCCTTCGCCGGGGACGGCCCGCACGGCATGTCCCCGCTGATGCGGCACTTCCTGGCCGGACAACTGGCCGCCCTGCGCGACCTCACCCTCCTCTACGCCCCCCACATCAACTCCTACAAGCGGTTCCAGCCGGGCTCCTTCGCCCCGACCGCCGTCGCCTGGGGCCACGACAACCGCACCTGCGCGCTGCGCGTCGTCGGCCACGGCCGCTCGCTGCGCTTCGAGAACCGGCTGCCCGGCGGCGACGTTAACCCGCACCTCGCGGTCGCCGCGATGGTCGCGGCCGGCCTGTACGGCGTCGAGCGCGAACTGGAGCTGCCCGAGGCCTGCGTGGGCAACGCGTACACCGCCGGGTACGAGCAGGTCCCCACCACCCTGCGGGAGGCCGCCGGCCTGTGGGAGAACAGCCCCGTCGCCAGGGCCGCGTTCGGTGACGACGTGGTCGACCACTACCGCAACATGGCGCGCGTCGAACTGGCCGCCTTCGACGCCGCGGTGACCGACTGGGAGCTGCGCCGCTCCTTCGAACGGATGTGAGGCAACCCGTGACCCCGACCCTTGAGGTGCTCAACCCCGCGACCGAGGAGGTCGTCGCCACCGTCCCGGCCGCCACCGCCGAGGACGTGGACCGGGCGGTCGTGCGGGCCGTCAAGGCACAGTCGGCGTGGGCCGCGCTGGCCCCGGGCGACCGGGCCCGGCTGCTGCGCCGGTTCGCGCTCACCGTCGACGGGCACCTGGAGGAACTGGCCCGGCTGGAGGTGCGGGAGGCCGGCCATGTCATCGGCAACGCCCGCTGGGAGGCGGGCAACGTCCGCGATCTGCTGGACTACGCGGCCGGGGGAGTGGAGCGGCTCACCGGCCGCCAGATCCCCGTCCCCGGCGGCCTCGACGTGACGATCCTCGAACCGCTCGGCGTGGTCGGGGTGATCGCGCCCTGGAACTTCCCGATGCCGATCGCCGCCTGGGGCACCGCCCCGGCCCTCGCCGCCGGGAACGCGGTCATCCTCAAGCCCGCCGAGACGACCCCGCTCACCGCGCTGCGGCTCGCCGAACTCGCCCTGGAGGCGGGTCTCCCGGAACACCTCTTCCAGGTGCTGCCCGGCCACGGTCCCGTCGCGGGCGACGCGCTGGTCGAGCACCCGGGCGTGGCGAAGATCGTCTTCACCGGCTCGACGGCCGTGGGCAGACAGGTGCTGGCGAAGGGCTCCGCCCACCTCAAGCGCGTCACCCTGGAACTCGGCGGCAAGAGCCCCAACATCGTCTTCGCCGACGCCGACCTGGAGGCCGCGGCGGCCGCCGCCCCGATGTCCTTCCTCGACAACTCCGGCCAGGACTGCTGCGCCCGCACCCGCATCCTCGTCCAGCGCACGGTCCACGACCGCTTCCTGGAGCTGCTGGCCCCCGCGATCGAGGCGGTCACCGTCGGCGACCCGGCCGACGAGACCACCGACATGGGCCCGCTGATCTCCCGGACCCAGCTGGAGCGGGTGCGCGGCTACGCCGACCCGGACGCCCCCGGCATCCGCGGCAAGGCCCCCGAGGGCCCCGGCTTCTGGTTCCCGCCCACCGTCCTCACCGGCGTCGACCCGCACGCGCGCGTGGCCGTGGAGGAGGTCTTCGGCCCCGTCGCCGTCGTCCTCCCCTTCGACGACGAGGCGGAGGCCGTGGCGCTGGCCAACGCCACCGACTACGGCCTCTCCGGCTCCATCTGGACCCGTGACGTGGGCCGCGCCCTGCGCGTCTCCCAGGCCGTCCGGGCGGGCAACCTGTCCGTCAACTCGCACTCCAGCGTCCGCTACTGGACCCCGTTCGGCGGCTTCAAGCAGTCCGGCATCGGCCGCGAACTCGGCCCGGACGCCCTGACCGCCTTCACCGAGACCAAGAACGTCTTCATCAGCAACGTCTCCACCGGCAACGTCTCCACCAGCACGGAGGGCTCCGCACAGTGACCGAAGAGAACATCTGCCGCCGTCTCGTCGGCCGTACCGCCGTCGTCACCGGAGCCGGCAGCGGCATCGGCCTCGCCACCGCCCGCCGCCTCGCCTCCGAGGGCGCGCACGTCGTCTGCGGCGACGTCGACGAGACCCGCGGCAAGGCGGCCGCCGAGGAGACCGGCGGCATCTTCGTCAAGGTGGACGTCACCGACCCCGAGCAGGTCGAGGCGCTGTTCAGGACGGCGTACGACACCTACGGCAGCGTCGACATCGCCTTCAACAACGCCGGGATCTCCCCGCCCGACGACGACTCCATCCTGGAGACCGGCCTGGACGCCTGGAAGCGGGTCCAGGAGGTGAACCTCACCTCCGTCTACCTGTGCTGCAAGGCCGCCATCCCCTACATGCGGCGCCAGGGCAAGGGTTCCATCATCAACACCGCGTCCTTCGTCGCCCGGATGGGCGCGGCGACCTCCCAGATCTCCTACACCGCCTCCAAGGGCGGGGTTCTGGCCATGTCCCGGGAGCTGGGCGTGCAGTTCGCCCGTGAGGGCATCCGCGTGAACGCCCTCTGCCCGGGCCCGGTCAACACCCCGCTCCTGCAGGAACTGTTCGCCAAGGACCCGGAGCGGGCCGCCCGCCGCCTGGTGCACATCCCGCTCGGCCGGTTCGCCGAGGCCGAGGAGATCGCCGCCGCGGTCGCCTTCCTCGCCAGCGACGACTCGTCCTTCGTGAACGCCACCGACTTCCTGGTGGACGGCGGGATCTCGGGGGCGTACGTCACGCCGCTGTAGTACTGCCCCTACAGTGCCGGGATATGAGCATGACACCGCCGCCCGGCTGGTACCGCGACCCCACGGCCCCGCACACCGAGCGCTGGTGGGACGGCACGGCCTGGACCGAGCACCGGCGCGCCCCGGAACCCGCCGGGCATCCGGTGCCGGGGCCGTCCGTCCCCGGCCCGCTGCCGTCCCCCGCCCCGGGCGGCGGCGCGGCGCGCGCGAAGGCCCTCGCCCTCACCGTCGCCGGGGCCGTCCTGGTCGCGGCGGTCGTCACCGGCGCGGTCTTCCTGGCGGAGGACGGGACGGACGGCACCGGCCCGGTGGCGGGCCCCACACCCACCCTCGCGCCGACGCTCCCGACGCAGGAGCCCACCCCGCCCCCGTCGCCCACCCCCACCGAGCCCTCCGCCGACGGCCCTGCCGTCGTCGAGGACCAGCTCAACGGCATCACGTTCCCCCTGCTCGACGGCTGGGTCCGCCCCCGCGACGTCACCCAGGAGAACGTCGTGATGACCACCGACGGCACCTACGAGTGCCCCGTCGGCGCCGGCCTCTGCCGGCACGGCACGGTCTTCTCCCGCACGGCCACCGCCACCGACGAGACCTCACCGAAGGCCCTCGCCGAGGGCGACATCGCCGACGCCGCCGACGAGGCCTACGACCGCGACGCCCTCGGCCGGCGCCGCCACGGCGGCATCGAGTCCCGCCAGCTCGTCGACTCCGGGCCGGTCGCCGTGGCGGGCCGCGCCGGGTACTTCGTGCGCTGGCGCGTCAAGACCGCCGAGGGGCCCGGCGGTTATGTCCAGTCCCTCGCCTTCCAGTCCAGCGTCGGCACCGAGGCGCCGGTCATCGTCCGCTATGTCTTCGACGCGGGCGAGGACGGGCCGCCGCTCGACGACATGGACCGCATCACCAAGGGCATCCGCGTGCTCGGCGACACCGACGCGGGCGGCGGCGTGGGCAGCAGCGTCGGACCCGGCTGAGCCGCTACAGGAACGTACGGCCCTCGCCCCGGTACGTCGGCACGGTCGCCGTCACCCGGTCGCCCTCCACCAGGTGCAGCGCGTCGAACCGCTCGCACAGTTCACCCGCCTTGGCGTGCCGGAACCACACCTTGTCGCCGATCAGCAGATCGTCGGCGGGGGAGCCGAGCAGCGGCGTCTGCACCTCGCCGGGCCCCTCCTGCGGCTCGTAGCGCAGCCCCTCGGGCAGATACGGCACCGGCAGCCGGTCCGGTCCCGCCGCACCGGAGGCCGGGTAGCCCCCGCCGAGCACCGTCACCACGCCCACCCCGGGCCGCCGCACCACCGGCTGCGCGAACAGCGCGGCCGGACGCCCGCTGAACGAGGTGTAGTTGTCGAACAGCCGCGGCAGATACAGCCCGGACCCGGCCGCGACCTCCGTCACCGCGTCCTCCGCCACCGTGTACTGCACACTGCCGGTGCCGCCGCCGTTGACGAACTCCAGGCCCGGCACCACCGCCCGCACCGCGCGCACCACCGCCGCCCGCCGCTCGGCCAGTTCCCGGCGGGCCGCCGCCTGCATCAGCCGGATCGCCCGCGAGCGCACCGGCCGCCCCGCGACCGCGTCCCCGACCCCGGCGACATGCCCCTCGTACGCCATGATCCCGACGACCTCGAAACCAGGCCGGCGGGCCACCGACCGCGCCAGCTCGGCGACCTCGGCGGGGGAGTGCAGCGGCGAGCGGCGGGCACCGACCCGCACCCGGCCACCGAACAGCCGGAGCGAGGTGTCCAACTCCAGGCAGACCCGCACCACTTCGCGCCCGCCGTCCCGCGCCCGGTCGATGAGCGTGAGCTGCGCGGGGTCGTCGACCATCACGGTGACCGCGGCGGCCAGTTTCGGATCGCTCGTCAGCTCCGCGAAGGCGGCGCGGTCGGCGGACGGATAGGCGAGCAGCACGTCGTCGAAGCCGGAACGCGCCAGCCACAGCGACTCGGCGAGGGTGAAGGACATCACGCCCGCGAAACCGTCCTTCGCCAGGACCCGTTCCAGCAGGGCCCGGCAGCGCACGGACTTGCTGGCCACCCGGACCGGCTTCCCGCCCGCCCGGCGGACCAGGTCGTCCGCGTTGGCGTCGAAGGCGTCCAGGTCCACGATCGCCAGCGGGGCGTCGAGATGGGCGGTGGCCCGGTCGTAACGGGCCCGGTCGGCGGCGCGCGCAGTCATGACCGAAGCCTGCCAGACAGGATTACCGCAGGGTAGGGGGATGTTCCGGGCAGATGCCCCGCGGTCGTGGACTGGTTCCCGCAGCGGCGCGGGCAACCCGTAAAGTGACGCGCACGCACGGCGGAACGGCCCCGCGCGGGAGTACCCGCCGGACGGCGGTCCGGCCGTGCGGGTATGCGTGCGACGTGCGGACGGCCGGCTCGCGTACGAGAAGACGGGCGGCCCGTGTGCGAGGAGTCGGGCCCGGGCACGAGGAAGCGGGGGCGCATGAGCACGGACGCGCGGCACGCCCCCATCCCCCCGCGCCCCACCGCCCCGCCCGCGCCCGGCACCCCGGAGCCCCCTGCGGGCCGGAGCGCCACCGACCCGGTCCACGCCGACGGCCCGCGCCCCGCGCCCGCCCCCCGCCGCCCGGACCAGGCCCCCCTCGCCCCGCCCCCGCCGCCCGCCTCGGCCCGCTTCCCGGACCTGCCGCCCCCGCCGCCCCGCGGTCCCGTGCCGCCCCGCTCCGCCGACGCTCCCGCCGAGACCGCCACGGAGCGCACCACCCGGCTGCGCCCCATCCCCGCGGAGCCGTCCCGCGCGGCGGACGCCGACCGCGCGCCCGCACCGGCTGAATCGGTACGCCACCCGTCTCCCGAGCGCCCCACCACCACCGGGTCCCCAGCACCCCGGGCTGCGGGAACCACCGAGCCCGCGGGACGCCGTTTCGCGGCGCCCGGTGAGCTGCGAGGCCACCGCGCCGAGGCGTCCGCCGAGCCCGGAGGGCGCCGTTTCGCGGCGCCTGGCGAGCCCGGAGGGCACCGAGCGGCTTCGTTCACGGAGCCCCCGGGGCGTCGGTTCGCGGCGTCGGGCGAGCCCGCGGGACACCGTGCCGAGGCGTCCGCCGAGCCCGCGAGGCGCCGGTTCACGGCGTCGGGCGAGCCCGCAGATCACCGGTTCACGGCGTCCGCCGAGCCGGCGGCGCACCGGGCCGCCCCGCCCGCCGCATCCGGGCGTCAGCCCGCCGCCCCCGCCCCCTTGCACTCCTGGAGCGCCCCACCAGCCCCCGGACTCGCGATGTCCCACGTCTACGACGACCCCCGCCCGTTCGGCGGCCGAGTGCGCCGGCAGACGGTCGCTGCCGCCGCCTGCGTCGTCCTCGGGCTCGGCCTCATCGGCGGCGCGGTCACCGGCAGCTGGCTCGTCGGCGACTCGGCGGACGCCGGGCAGCGCGGCGCGTTCGCCACGGCCGCCGGGCTCTGGCACAACGTGCCCGTCGACCAGCTCTTCCCGCGCACCGTGACGGGCCGCGGCGCCGGCCCCGGCGGAGCCGACCGCACCTGGACCCGGATCGCCGTCGCCCCGGACTCCGGCTGCGCCGACGCCTTCGACCCGCTGCTGGGCAAGGCCCTCGCCCCCGCCGGCTGCGAACGCCTGCTGCGCGCCACCTACACCGACGCCACCCAGAGCCACGTCACCACCGTCGGCCTGCTCTTCACCGAGGCCGACGCCGCCGGCATGCGCTCCCTGGAGACGCGGTTCAAGAACGAGGACCTGTACCGCCGCACCGACCTGATGCCTCGCCCCTACGCCCCGAGGGGTACCGTCGCCGCCGGATTCGGCACGGCTCAGCGGGCCTCCTGGACCGTCTCCGTGCTCACCGACGCCCCCGTCGTCGTCTACGCCGTCTCCGGCTGGGCCGACGGCCGGGCCGTGGACGACCCGCAGCCCGCCACCGACGCGACGCGCTCCGGCGCCACCACCGCCCCCGCCCAGGCGGGCCTCGGCCACGAGGCGAAGGGCCTCGCCGACCGCGTCGAGCGCGGCCTGCGCAAGTCCGTCGTCGCCGCCTCGGAGCAGCCCTCATGACCCGCCGCCGTACGACCCGCCGGGCCGCCCTGCTCAGCGCCCTGCTGGCCGCCTCCCTCGTCCTCGTGCCGCCCGCCGTCGCGCACGCCGACGGCATCCGCGCCAAGCAGTGGGCGCTGGACGCCTTGCACACCCACGAGGCCTGGCAGACCACGAAGGGCGCCGGCATCACCGTCGCCGTCCTGGACACCGGCGTCGACGCCACCCACCCCGACCTGGAGGGGAACGTCCTGACCGGCAGGGACATGGTCGGCTTCGGCGCCGGCCGGGGCGACCGCGCCTGGGCCCGGCACGGCACCGCCATGGCCGGGATCATCGCCGGGCACGGACACGGCTACGGCGGGACCGAAGGCGTCATGGGCGTCGCGCCCGAGGCGAAGATCCTCCCGGTCCGGGTGATCCTGGAGGACGGCGACCCCGCCCGCGGCAAGGCCCGCAAGACCCGCGGCAACGCCCTGGCCGAGGGCATCCGCTGGGCCGCCGACCAGGGCGCCGACGTCATCAACCTCTCCCTCGGCGACGACTCGGCCTCCGCCCACCCGGAGCCCGCCGAGGACGAGGCCGTCCAGTACGCCCTGAAGAAGGGCTCCGTCGTCGTCGCCTCGGCCGGCAACGGCGGCGAGAAGGGCGACCACATCTCCTACCCGGCCGCCTACCCGGGCGTCATCGCCGCCACCGCCGTCGACAAGTTCGGCACCCGCGCCTCCTTCTCCACCCGCCGCTGGTACGCCACGGTCAGCGCCCCCGGCGTCGACGTCGTCATCGCCGACCCGGACCGCAAGTACTACGAGGGCTGGGGCACCAGCGCCGCCGCCGCGTTCGTCTCCGGCGCGGTCGCCCTGGTCAAGGCCGCCCACCCCGGTCTGACCCCGGCCCAGATCAAGCGCCTGCTGGAGGACACCGCCCGCAACGCCCCGGTCGACGGCCGCGACGATTCCCGGGGCTTCGGCTTCGTCGACCCGGCCGCCGCCATCGAGGCGGCCGGCCACCTCCGGCCGGAGGGCCTGCGCTCGGCCGCCTACGCCGACCAGTACTTCGGCCCCGGTCCCGACGCCACCGCCCGTGAATCCGACGGCACCGGCTGGGCGGGCCCCCTCGCGGGAAGCGTGGGCGGGGTCCTGCTGGTGTCGGCGGTGGTGCTGTGGCGGGGCCGCAGACACCCCCGCTGAGAGCCGGTGGGGCCCGCTCGCTCCCGCTCGTATCCCGCGCGCGTTCCCCCGGCAGCTCCCCCTATAGGCTCGGTGACCGTGGCGAACAAGAACATCCCCGACCCCGGCTTCTCCGACGACGACGGCTCCGCCGATCCCCGGCTGAGCGCGGCGCTCGCCGCCTGGGCCGAGGACCGCACCGCTCTCGGCCCGGTCCTCGAGGCGCTCAAGGACGCCCGGCTGCTGGTCCCCGTCGTCGCCGTGCTCGGCGAGGTGGAGGAGGACGAGAACGGGCTGCGCCGCGAGAAGACCAGCGACATGGCCGTCCCCACGCTGAAGGCCGCGGGCCGGACCGCGCTGCCCGCCTTCACCTCCACCGACTCCCTCGCCCGCTGGGACCCGCAGGCCCGCCCCGTGGCCGTACCGCTGCACCAGGCGCTCCAGGCCGCCGCCCACGAGCAGGCGGACACGGTCGTGCTGGACCTGGCCGGTCCGGTGCCGTTCGAGCTGACCGGGCCCGCGCTGCTGGCGCTCGCGGAGGGCCGGACGACGACGGATCCGCTCGCCGATCCGGCCGTCCTGGAGGCGGTGCGCGCCGCCGTCGCCGCCGAGCCCGCGGTGGTGCGGGCCCATCTCGGCCCGGGCGAGGCGGACGGCACCCTCGCCCTCGTCCTGGACCCCGCTGCCGCTCCCGCGGAGGCCGCCGGCGCCGTGGCGCGGCGGATCGCCGCCGACGAGACGCTGAGGGCCCGCCTGGTGCGCGGCCTCGACCTGGCACTGCTGCCGGCCGGGACCACGCCTCCGGGCGAGCCCTTGTACGTACGCGGATGAGGTGCGGGAACTAGCCGTAGACGGGACCGGTGTACTTCTCGCCCGGTCCCTGGCCCGGCTCGTCCGGGACGAGCGACGCCTCGCGGAACGCCAGCTGGAGCGACTTCAGGCCGTCCCGCAGCGGCGCCGCGTGGAACGAGCTGATCTCGGTCGCGCTGCCGTCCAGCAGGCCGGCCAGCGCGTGGATCAGCTTGCGGGCCTCGTCGAGGTCCTTGTACTTGTCGCCCTCCTCGGTCAGACCGAGCTTCACGGCGGCGGCGCTCATCAGGTTGACGGCCACCGTCACGATCACCTCGACCGCGGGGACCTCCGCGATGTCACGGGTCATGGCGGCGAAGTCGGGCGTCTCGGCGGAGTCCGAGGGGGAGGTCTCACTCATGCCCCACACGATAGGGGGTGCGGGGTCGTGCCCTCCCGGTTAGCCCTTGTCAAGCGATCCTGGTAATCTGGTGGACGACCGGCCGGACACCACCATGTGCTCGGCCCACAAGTGGAGGCTTTCGAACTCCCACCTGACCGCCCCCCGGGGCGGCGGGTCACCGGTCAGACGGTCCCGTCCCCGAGGCGGCGATCCGTCCGAATGCGCGCCCCGCGATGATTCGCGGCGGTGCTCCGGTAGTAGTTCGAGGAGCCCCGCCTGTGATCGTCCGGGGCATTTTTCTTGCTTCGGCGCGGTTAGGTCTAACGAACACAGACGTTACGCGGCTGTCCGCCAGACCGCCGTGTGGTGCTACCGAGGAGGATCCATCAGCGCCGAGCCCCGCATCAACGACCGGATTCGCGTTCCCGAGGTGCGACTTGTCGGTCCCAGTGGCGAGCAAGTCGGCATCGTGCCGCTCGCGAAGGCACTGGAGCTTGCGCAGGAGTACGACCTGGACCTGGTCGAGGTCGCGGCGAACGCCCGTCCGCCCGTGTGCAAGCTCATGGACTACGGGAAGTTCAAGTACGAGTCGGCCATGAAGGCCCGTGAGGCGCGCAAGAACCAGGCGCACACGGTCATCAAGGAGATGAAGCTCCGGCCGAAGATCGACCCGCACGACTACGACACCAAGAAGGGTCACGTCGTCCGGTTCCTCAAGCAGGGCGACAAGGTCAAGATCACGATCATGTTCCGTGGTCGCGAGCAGTCCCGGCCCGAGCTGGGCTACCGGCTGCTGCAGCGTCTCGCGGAGGACGTGGCCGACCTCGGGTTCGTGGAGTCGAACCCGAAGCAGGACGGCCGCAACATGATCATGGTCCTCGGTCCGCACAAGAAGAAGACCGAGGCGATGGCCGAGGCTCGCCAGGCGCAGGAAGCCCGCAAGGCCGAAGCGAAGGCCAACCCCGGCCGCTCGATGAACGCCGCGGACCCCGACGCCGCCAACGCCGAGACTCCGGCCGAGGCTTCTGCCGAGGCGTGATCCCCGGGGGCGCGAGTCCCCAAGGATGTAACCGATACAAGAGCGACGCTCCACCGTGCCCGGTTTTCGTGACCGGGCATCGGAGCGCCACCGACGAGGAGAGAACGGCGCTATGCCGAAGAACAAGTCGCACAGCGGTGCCAGCAAGCGCTTCAAGATCACCGGCTCCGGCAAGGTGCTCCGTGAGCGCGCCGGCAAGCGCCACCTGCTCGAGCACAAGTCGTCCCGCGTGACGCGTCGCCTCACCGGCAACGCCGAGATGGCCCCGGGCGACGCCGCGAAGATCAAGAAGCTTCTCGGCAAGTGAGGTCGGGCGCGTGAGCGCCTGATCCACTGCGCAGACCGGGACCCAATCGTTTCCGGGCCGTGTGAGGACACCCACGGCCCCGCTACAAGGAGTAAAACAAGTGGCACGCGTCAAGCGGGCAGTCAACGCCCACAAGAAGCGCCGGGCGATCCTCGAGCAGGCCTCCGGCTACCGCGGTCAGCGTTCGCGCCTGTACCGCAAGGCCAAGGAGCAGGTCACCCACTCGCTGGTCTACAACTACAACGACCGCAAGAAGCGCAAGGGTGACTTCCGCCAGCTGTGGATCCAGCGCATCAACGCCGCTGCCCGCGCGAACGGCATCACGTACAACCGCTTCATCCAGGGTCTGAAGGCCGCGAACGTCGAGGTCGACCGCAAGATCCTGGCCGAGCTGGCCGTGAACGACGCGAACGCGTTCGCCGCGCTCGTCGAGGTCGCGCAGAAGGCGCTGCCGTCGGACGTCAACGCGCCGAAGGCCGCGTGACGCCGCGCTGGCTCTGAGCCGACGTGACTGGACGGACCCGTGGGCTGTGCCCGCGGGTCCGTTGCGTTGCGCAAGACGAACCTGCTGATGCTGACGAAGGTGAACTGAAGATGCCCCCGGCCACCCCCGAGCTGATCTCCCCCCGCTCCCCCCGTGTCTCCGCCGCCCGGCGGCTGGCCAAGCGGAACTTCCGGGGCAAGGAGCGGCTGTTTCTCGCGGAGGGGCCGCAGGCCGTGCGGGAGGCGGCGGCGTACGGGGACACCCTCGTCGAGCTGTTCGTCACCGTGGAGGCCGCGGAGCGGTACGCCGACATCGTCGGTGAGGCACGGGACGCCGGCGCCCGTGTCCACCTCGCCTCCGAGCAGGTGATCGCCGACATCTCCACCACCGTCACCCCGCAGGGCCTGGTCGGTGTGTGCCGGTTCGTGGACACGCCGTTCGAGGAGATCCTCCGGGCGCGGCCGAAACTCGTCGCCGTCCTCGCGCATGTCCGCGACCCCGGCAACGCCGGAACCGTGCTGCGCTGCGCCGACGCCGCGGGCGCCGAGGCGGTCGTGCTCACCGACGCCTCCGTCGACCTCTACAACCCCAAGGCCGTACGCGCCTCGGTGGGCTCCCTGTTCCATCTGCCCGTCGCCGTCGGGGTGCCGGTCGAGCGCGCCGTCGCCGGGCTCAAGGACGCCGGGGTGCGGATCCTGGCCGCCGACGGGGCCGGCACCGACGACCTCGACGACGAGCTGGACAAGGGCACCATGGGCGGCCCCACCGCCTGGGTCTTCGGCAACGAGGCCTGGGGGCTGCCCGAGGAGACCCGGGCCCTCGCGGACGCCGTGGTCCGCGTCCCCATCCACGGCCGCGCCGAGAGCCTGAACCTCGCGACCGCCGCCGCCGTATGTCTCTACGCGTCGGCCCGAGCGCAGCGCGCCTCCGGAGGGTGCCGATCCGTCACCGAGAGCTAGTAGGGTGACGGGCTCGGGGGCCCACTCAACCATCCGAGAGGTGGGATACGGGGATGAGCGTCGGCACGAGCAGCGCACCGGGAGCACGGGACGTGCGGCACCCGCCCGCGCCCCCGTCCGGTGACCCGGCGGCGGGCCTCGGGATCGCCCCCGACGACCTGCCCGACGGTCTCGTCGTCGCCGATGAGCACGGCCGGGTGATCTGCTGGAACGCCGCCGCCGAGCGCATCGCCGCCGTCACCGCCGCCGACGCCCTCGGCCGGCCGCTGGAGACGGCCCTGCCGTTAGAGGATCTGGAGGGCCGGCGCTGGTGGCAGTTGACCGACCCCTACGGCGGTCTCGCCATCCGGGTCCGCCAGCCCGAGCGCAATCTGCTGCTGCCGGGCGGCCGCGAGGTGCTGGTCTCCGCCCGCTATGTGCGCAGCGAGCCCACCGGGCCGGTCCGCCGGGTCGTGGTCTCGCTGCGCGACACCGAGGCCAGGCGCCGCACGGAGCGCAGCCACGCCGAGCTGATCGCCACCGTCGCCCACGAGCTGCGCTCCCCGCTCACCTCGGTCAAGGGCTTCACCGCGACGCTGCTGGCCAAGTGGGAACGGTTCACCGACGACCAGAAGCGGCTCATGCTGGAGACCGTCGACGCCGACGCCGACCGGGTCACCCGGCTCATCGCCGAACTGCTCGACATCTCCCGCATCGACTCCGGACGCCTTGAGGTGCGCCGCCAGCCCGTCGACATCGGCGCCGCCGTCGGCCGGCACATCCAGGCGTACGTCGCAGCCGGCCAGCCCGCCGACCGGTTCCTGCTGCGCATCGAGCAGCCACTGCCCGATCTGTGGGCCGACCCCGACAAGATCGACCAGGTGCTCAGCAACCTGCTGGAAAATGCGGTGCGGCACGGCGAGGGAACCGTCACCATCGACATCACGGCCACGGCGTCCCCCCGCGAGGGCGAGTCCGCCGAGAACGCAGCCACGTCGGTCACGGTGAGCGACGAGGGGCCCGGCATCCCGGAGGAGTCCATGAACCGCGTCTTCACCCGCTTCTGGCGGGGCAGCAAGCGCGGCGGCACCGGCCTCGGGCTCTACATCGTCAAGGGCATCGTCGAGGCCCACGGCGGCACCATCACGGTCGGCCGCGCCCCGCAGGGCGGCGCCGAGTTCCGATTTACGCTGCCCGTGGGGGCACCGGCGTATCTCGCCCAGTGACCCACGGGCGCATTCGTCCACCTCCACCCCGTTAGACTCGGCCTTTGGCACCTTTGTGTCCCGAAAGCCATGACGCCATGTCCATGAGTCGGTGACGGGGACCATCCGCCAGCCAATCGGAAGCACGGGAAGAGATGTCGGCACCGAATAAGTCGTACGACCCTGTCGAGGTCGAGGCGTTGAAACCGGAAGAGATCGAGCGCATGCGGGACGAGGCGCTCGCCGCCTTCGCCGCCGCGGACTCCCTCGACGCGCTCCAGGAGGCCAAGGTCGCCCACACCGGCGGCACCTCCCCGCTGGCCCTCGCCAACCGGGAGATCGGCGCCCTGCCCCCGCACGCCAAGGCCGAGGCCGGCAAACGCGTCGGCCAGGCCCGCGGCGCGGTCAGCAAGGCCCTCGCCGCCCGCCAGGCCGAGCTGGAGGCGGAGCGGGACGCCCGCGTGCTGGTCGAGGAGGACGTCGACGTCACGCTGCCGTACGACCGCGTCCCGGCCGGTGCCCGCCACCCGCTGACCACCCTGTCCGAGCGGATCGAGGACATCTTCGTGGCCATGGGCTACGAGGTCGCCGAGGGCCCGCAGGTCGAGGCCGAGTGGTTCAACTTCGACGCCCTGAACATCGGCCCGGACCACCCGGCCCGCGGCGAGGCCGACACCTTCTTCGTGGAGGGCCCGGACGGCGGCGCCGACTCCGGCGTCGTGCTGCGCACCCACACCTCGCCGGTGCAGATCCGCTCGCTGCTCGACCGTGAGCTGCCGGTCTACGTGATCTGCCCGGGCCGCGTCTACCGCACCGACGAGCTGGACGCCACCCACACCCCGGTCTTCCACCAGGTCGAGCTGCTCGCCGTGGACGAGGGCCTGACCATGGCGGACCTCAAGGGCACCCTGGACCACATGGTCCAGTCGCTGTTCGGCGAGGGCATGAAGACCCGGTTGCGGCCGAACTTCTTCCCCTTCACCGAGCCGTCCGCCGAGATGGACATGGTGTGCTACGTCTGCCGCGGCGAGTCCGTCGGCAACCCCGACCGCCCCTGCCGCACCTGCTCCAGCGAGGGCTGGATCGAGCTGGGCGGCTGCGGCATGGTCAACCCGCGGGTGCTCACCGCCTGCGGCGTCGACCCGGAGAAGTACAGCGGCTTCGCCTTCGGGTTCGGCATCGAGCGGATGCTGATGTTCCGCCACAACGTCGAAGACATGCGAGACATGGTCGAGGGTGACATCCGGTTCACCCGGCCCTTCGGGATGGAGATCTGATGCGGGTCCCGCTTTCTTGGCTGCGGGAGTACGTCGACCTGCCGGCCACCGAGACCGGCCGTGACGTCCAGGCCAAGCTCATTTCGGCCGGTCTGGAGGTCGAGACGGTCGAGCAGCTCGGCCACGACCTCAAGGGCCCCCTGGTCGTCGGCCAGGTGCTGACCATCGAGGAGCTGGAGGGCTTCAAGAAGCCGATCCGCTTCTGCACCGTCGACGTCGGCCAGGCCAATGGCACCGGCGAACCCCAGGAGATCGTCTGCGGCGCCCGCAACTTCGCGGTCGGCGACAAGGTCGTCGTGGTCCTCCCCGGCGCCACCCTGCCGGGCGGCTTCTCCATCTCCGCGCGCAAGACCTACGGCAAGACGTCCCACGGCATGATCTGCTCCAGCGACGAGCTGGGCATGGGCGACGACGGCACCAAGGGCATCATCGTGCTGCCCCCGGAGACCGAGGTCGGCCGCGACGCCATCGAGCTGCTGGAACTGGTCGACGAGGTCCTGGACATCGCCGTCACCGCCAACCGCGGCGACTGCCTGTCCATCCGCGGCGTGGCCCGCGAGACCGCCATCGCCTACGGCCTGCCGCTGCGCGACCCGGCCCTGCTCGACGTCCCGGCGCCGAACGCCTTCGGTTACGCGGTGAAGATCTCCGAGCCGCTCGGCTGCGACCGCTTCACGGCGCGCACCGTCTCCGGGCTGCGCCCCGAGGCACGCTCGCCGATCTGGCTCCAGCGCCGGCTCCAGAAGGTCGGCATGCGGCCGATCTCCCTCGCCGTCGACGTCACCAACTACGTGATGATGGAGCTGGGCCAGCCGCTGCACGCCTACGACCGCAAGCTGGTCCAGGGCGCGATCGGGGTGCGCCGGGCCGAGGAGGGCGAGAAGATCGTCACCCTCGACGGCGTCGAGCGGACGCTGCACGCCGAGGACCTGGTCATCACCGACGACCGCGGCCCCATCGGCCTCGCGGGCGTCATGGGCGGCGCCAACACCGAGATCGCCGACCACGAGGACGAGGAGGGCGCGACCACCGACGTGGTCATCGAGGCCGCGCACTTCGACGCCGTCTCCATCGCCCGCACCGCCCGGCGCCACAAGCTGTCCTCCGAGGCGTCCCGCCGCTTCGAGCGCGGCGTCGACCCGCAGGCCGCCTCCGCCGCCGCCCAGCGCACGGTGGACCTGCTGATGCTGCTCGCGGGCGGCACCGCCGACGCCGGCGTCACCGAGGTCATCGCCCCGTCCGCGCCGCACACCATCACCGTCCCCGCCGACCACCCGGACAAGGTCGCGGGCGTCAGCTACGGCCGGGAGACCGTCGTACGGCGACTCCAGGAGATCGGCTGCGACGTGTACGGGCAGGACGAGCTGATCGTCACCGTCCCGTCGTGGCGCCCCGACCTGCTGGAGGCCAACGACCTCGCCGAGGAGGTCATCCGGCTGGAGGGCTACGAGAACCTGCCCTCCACCCTCCCCAAGCCCCCGTCCGGCCGCGGTCTGACGCACCGGCAGCGGCTGCACCGCCGGGCCGGCCGGGCGCTGGCCGGCGCCGGCTATGTCGAGGCCCCGAACTACCCGTTCGTCAGCGAGCAGGTCTTCGACCAGCTCGGCCTGGACGCCGACGACCCCGCCCGCCGTGTGGTCAAGCTGGTCAACCCGCTCAGCGACGAGGAGCCCGCGCTGCGCACCTCGCTGCTGCCGGGCCTGCTCGGCGCCCTGCGGCGCAACGACGGGCGGGGCTCGCACGATCTCGCGCTGTTCGAGACGGGCCTGGTCTTCCACCCGCGCGCGGAGCGGCCCGTCGCCGGGCACGTGCCGGTCGACCGCCGTCCCACCGACGAGGAGATCGCCGCGCTCGACGCCGCGCTGCCCGAGCAGCCGCGCCACGTCGCCGTCGTCCTCGCGGGCGCCCGCGAGCAGGCCGGCTGGTGGGGCAAGGGACGCCCGGCCGACTGGGCCGACGCCGTCGAGGCCGCGCGGCTCGTCGCCCGCGAGGCGGGCGCCGGTCTGATCGTCCGCAAGGGCCGGTACGGGCCGTGGCACCCGGGCCGGTGCGCCGAGCTGGTCGTCGTCGCCGACGGCGCCGAGCAGGTCGTCGGCCACGCGGGCGAGCTGCACCCGCGCGTGGTGAAGGCGCTCGGGCTGCCCGAGCGGACCTGCGCGATGGAGGTGAACCTGGACGCGCTGGAGCGGGCCGGCGACGACACGCCGCAGGCGCCGGGCATCTCCACCTTCCCGGTGGCCACGCAGGACGTCGCGCTCGTCGTGGACGAGCCGGTGCCGCACGCCGAGGTCGAGGCCGCGCTGCGCGAGGGCGCGGGCGAGCTGCTGGAGGGCATCCGGCTGTTCGACGTCTACGAGAACGCGGAGCAGCTGGGCGACGGGAAGAAGTCCCTGGCGTACGCGCTCCGCTTCCGGGCCGGTGACCGGACGCTGACGGTGGACGAGGCGTCGGCCGCGCGGGACGCGGCAGTCGCGCTGGCCGCCGAGCGGACCGGGGCGGTGCTGCGGGGCTGAGTTGCGGCCCCTGCTGAGCGGGGTGCTGTGCGATCGTGAGCGGCCATCGGTCGGCCTTGGTTGATCGCGCAGCTCCCCGCGCCCCCTAGGGAGTGCCAGTCACCTCACTCGATCGAGTGAGGTTTTTGGCTGATCTGTCCTGACGGGTCGTGCGGTCGACAGAATCGGACCGGCCTTTCGGGGCCGGTCTGCGCTGTCCGGGCCTACATGGGGGGCCATCGGCATGATCCGTATCAGGGCACGGGCCCCCGGCCGCCGGGCGCTCGCGCTGGGGCTGCCCACCGCCTGGGGCGCCGCGGCCGTCGCCTACAAGCTGGCCTGCCCGCTCGCCCAGCAGGACGGGCTCGGAGCGCGGATCGTCTCCAGCGCCGTCTTCTTCGCCGTCGGCACCGGGCTGGTCCTCCATGCCCGCCGGGTGCTGGTACGCGAGCTGAAACAGGCCAACGAGGTAGCCGGTGCCGCGCAGGGGACCCTGCTGCGGCCGCTGCCGCCGCGGGTCGGCGGGCTCCGGGTGGCCGCCGCCCAGTTCTCCGCCGACCGGGGTGCCGGGGTGGGCGGTGACCTGTACGAGGTCATCGCGACCGAGCACGGGGTACGGGCCGTGATGGGTGATGTGCGCGGCCACGGGATCGGTGCCATCGGGACCGTCGCCGCCGTGCTCGGCAGCTTCCGGGAGGCCGCGCACGACGAGCCCGACCTCGGCCGGGTGCTGCGCCGGCTGGACCGTGCCCTCGCCCGCCATCTGCGCGAACGCGCCCGGGCGGCCGGCCCGGACAGCCCGGTCGCCGAGGAGTTCGTGACCGTGCTCCTGCTGGAGATCGGCCGCGAGGGCGAGGTGCGGGCCCTCAACTGCGGTCACCCCTGGCCGTACCGGCTCCTCGAAGCCCGGGTCGAGCCGCTGTCCGGGGCCGAGCCGCTGCCGCCGCTGGGCCCGTTCCCGCTGCCGGCCGAACTGCCCGCGGTGGGCTGCCCCGCGCTCCGCCCCGGCGAGGGGCTCCTCCTGCACACGGACGGCGCGGAGGACGCCCGCGACGCGCACGGCCGGTTCTTTCCGCTGGTGGCCGTGCTCGCGGAGGCGCTGAGCGCGGGAGTCCGCACGCCGCAAGCCCTGCTGGGCGCCGTCTTCACGCGGCTGCTGAAGCACACGGCCGGACAGCCGGCCGACGACGTGGCACTCCTGATCCTCCACAACGAGCCCCAGCCCCGATGCGCCCCCTCAGCGGCGCGGGGAACCGCGCGAGCAGCCACCACGCACCCGCAGCCCACGAACCGCCTGTGACCCTGCCGAGCCGGCGGCAGCCATCCGCCCCGCCACGGAGTGTCGGGCAGGCGGCGGGGCGGACGGCTCGGACACGGGCCGCCACACTGTACGAGGGGGAGCCGGCGGCCCGGCCGGCCTCTTTCGAGGCATTTCAGTCAACCGGCTGAAAACCCTCCGCGACAGCGCGCGCACAGTGCGGATAGGAGCACTCCGTTCACACCCCGTGTGAAGCCGGCTTCACTACGCTGTCAGCACCGAGCCACCACCTGGGGGGCGTCCCTATGCAGCCCAACACCCTGCTCGACGCGATTCTCGACGAGGCGGGCATCTCGCACGCCGGACTGGCCGCGCATGTGAACCAGGCCGGACGGGCGCGCGGACTCGCGCTCCGGTACGAACACACCGCCGTGGCCCGCTGGCTGAAGGGCCAGCGCCCGCGCGGCCAGGTGCCGGACCTGATCTGCGAGGTGCTCGCCGCCCGGCTGCACCGGCCGGTCACCCTCGACGACATCGGCCTCGGGGTGCCCGGCGGCGAGCCGACCGGCCACGGCGCCTCGCTCTCCGGATTCGTGGAGCGGGCGACCGCCCTGTGGCGCTCCGACGAGCAGCAGCGCCCGCACATCCTGGGCGCCCCCGCGGTCACCGGCACACCCGCCGTGATGCCGGTGTGGGAGTGGGAGAACCCGCCCGAGGACGTCGACGTCTCCCGTGGCGGACGGCACCGGGTCACCCCGGCCGACATCGAGATGCTGCGCGCCGCCCGCACCCACTACGAGCAGATGTACCGCAAGGCCGGCGGGGTGGCGACGCGCACCCGGATCGTCGGCTTCCTCAACGCCGAGGCCGCGCCGCTGCTGCGCGGCGGCTACACCGACGCCACGGGGCGTCAGCTCCACCGGGCCACCGGAGGGCTGGTGGCGATCGCGGGCATCTGCGCGTACGACTCCGACGCCCACGGCCTCGCCCAGCGCTACTTCCACCAGGCCCTGCGGCTGGCCAAGGCCAGCGGCGACCGGGGGCTCGGGGCGTATGTGATCGCCCTGCTGGTCAACCAGTCGCTGTACATGAGGGAGTACCGGCAGGCCGTCGCCTTCGCGGAGGCCGCGCTGCGCACCGCGGGCAGGCACATCACCCCCGCGCTCGCCTCCGACCTGTACGCGATGCAGGCGAAGGCGTACGCGCATCTCGGTGACGGCAGCAGCGCCCTGTCGTGCATCCGGCGGGCGGAGCAGGCCGCCGACCGCATCCGGCGCGGCTACGAGCCCGACGAGACCGGCTATGTGCAGCCCGGCCTGGTCAACGTCCAGGTGGCCGAGGCGCTGCTCAGTCTCGGCGAGCTGGCGGCGGCCCGGGAGCACGCCGAGGCGGCGGTCGACACTCCCGCGCACGACCGGGGCCGGGTGCACCGGCTGGCCATGCTCAGCACCATCGAGCTGCGCCAGGGCAACGCGGAGAAGGCCGTGGACACCGCGGTGCGAATGGCCGAGCAGGCGCGCGGGATGGAGTCCCAGCGGCTGCGCGACAGACTCCGGGCGGTGCGCGAGCATCTGATGCGCAGCGGCGGCGCGGGGACGGCCGAGGCCGCCGAACTCATCGACGGGGCCTTGCGCGTACCGCTGTAGCCGCCCCCTCGGCGACCGCCTCCCCGGCAACGGCGGGCCGTGTGCGTCACCGCCGTGCACCGCGACTCACCGGGCTGCACCGCCGTGCACCGAGATTCATCGTGATCCTCTGCGACGCCCCGCGACACGCTGCGCCCGCCGCCGCGCGCGAGCGGCCCGCCGTGCGCCCTGCTGCCCGCCCCGCTCCTGCTGCGATATTGCCCCTTACTCAGCGGAAGGTGGCAGAACCGTGCAGTGGACGAAACAGACCGAACAAACTGTGTATGAAAACCGCTGGTTCAGCGTCAATCTCGCCGATGTCGAGCTGCCGAACGGCCGGCATCTCGACCACTTCCTGATACGGCTGCGGCCCGTGGCCGTCGCCACGGTGGTGAACGAGGCCAACGAGGTCCTGCTCCTGTGGCGGCACCGCTTCATCACCGACAGCTGGGGGTGGGAACTCGCGGCGGGCGTCGTCGAGGACGGCGAGGACATCGCCGCGGCGGCCGCCCGGGAACTGGAGGAGGAGACCGGCTGGCGGCCGGGACCGCTGCGCCACCTGATGAGCGTGGAGCCGTCCAACGGGCTCACCGACGCCCGGCACCACATCTACTGGGCCGACGCGGGCGAGTACATCGGGCACCCCGTGGACGACTTCGAGTCGGACCGTAGGGAATGGGTCCCGCTCAAGCTCGTCCCCGACCTGGTCGCCCGTGGCGAGGTCCCGGCCGCCAACATGGCGGCCGCACTGCTGTTACTGCACCATCTCCGGCTCGGCCAGGACGCGCCCCCTGGGGCCTAGCGTCCGAAGGCCTGCCACAGTGCCACGACGAGTGCCCCGATCGCGGTCACCGCCGTGATCGAGGGCAGCGGCCAGCGGGCGTGTTCGAGGGTGACGAGGCGGGTGTGCAGCTCGTCGACTTCCTTCGCGGTCTCCTCCGTGCGGTGGGACAGCAGGGCCAGCCCGCCCTCGACGCGCGCGTAGGCGACGTCGAGGCGGCGGCGTAACTCTGCGAGTTCCTCCAAGGAGACGGAAGTCTTGGGGTCGGCGGTCACGAACCGCTCCTTTCCGTGGTCGTCTCACATCCCTTGCATACGTCTCCTGAGTCAACTCGCCTGGTGGGCGCGTGGGGAGTGTGTGCGCACGGCATATGCGTACCCGCGGCGCACACGGTGTGTGAATCACACGGGCCCGGCACCCCCGTTGGGTGCCGGGCCCACGCAGCTAGCGCTGTGTAATCAGCCGTAGGTGTAGAAGCCGGAACCGGTCTTGCGGCCGAGCCGGCCCGCGTCCACCATGCGCTGGAGCAGCGGGGGAGCGGCGTACAGCGGCTCCTTGTACTCCTCGTACATCGAGTACGCCACGGAGGCGACCGTGTCCAGGCCGATGAGGTCGGAGAGCTTCAGCGGGCCCATCGGGTGGGCGCAGCCCATCTCCATGCCGTTGTCGATGTCCTCGCGGCTGGCGATGCCCGATTCGAACATCCGGATCGCGGAGAGCAGATACGGGATCAGCAGCGCGTTGACGACGAAGCCCGAGCGGTCCTGGGCGCGGATGGCGTGCTTGCCGAGCACCTTCTCCGTGAACAGCTGCGCCCGGCTCAGGGTGCCCTCGGAGGTGGTGAGCGCCGGGATCAGCTCGACGAGCTGCTGCACCGGAGCCGGGTTGAAGAAGTGGATGCCGATGACCTGGTCCGGGCGCGCGGTGGCGACGGCCAGCTTCACCAGCGGGATCGAAGAGGTGTTGGAGGCCAGGATCGCGTCCGGGCGGGTCACCACCTGGTCGAGCACCTGGAAGATCTCGGTCTTGACCTGCTCGTTCTCCACGACCGCCTCGATCACCAGATCGCGGTCGGCGAACTCGCCGAGGTCGGTGGTGAAGCTCAGCCGGGCCTGCGTGGCATCCCGCTCCGCCTCGCTGATCTTGCCCCGCTCGGCGGCCTTGGCCAGGGAGTTGAACAGCCGGGTGCGGCCGATCTCCAGGGCCTCGCCGGTGGTCTCGGCGACCTTGACGTCCAGTCCCGCGCGGGCGCACACCTCCGCGATGCCGGCGCCCATCTGGCCGCAGCCGACCACTCCGACGCGCGCAATGTCTCCCGATGGGATGCCTGTCACATCGTCCCCTTCGCTGATCCGTTCGGCCGCGGCAGTCCGCCGGGTCCCGGGGCCTGCTCGTGCCTGCTCCGTTCGTGCACGTTACCGCCAAGTATCGATGATCGATCGCCGGGGTCGGGGGCATCCTTGGCCACGGAGACGTTCCGTGACCGCGTGAGAACGCGGAGTAGGGGAGTGTTCTGGATGGGACATGTGACACGCCGGGCGTTCGCCGCGGCTGCGCTGTCGGCCCTGGCGATGAGCGGGGAGGCCGCGGCGGCTCCCGGCCGGGCCGGGCAGCGGCCGCGAGGGCAGGACGCGCGGGACCCGGCGCCCTACATCCCGGAGGCCGAGGGGAGCGGGCAGACCCCGCAGACCACGGCCGCCGGGAAGCCGGGCGAGGCCGCCGCGGCGGCGGAGATGCGCGGCATGTGGCTGGCCACGGTCGTCAACCGGGACTGGCCCTCCCGGGCCGGACTGAGCGCGGACCGGCAGCGCGCGGAACTGCTCGCCCACCTCGACCAGGCGGTGCGCAGCCGGCTCAACACGGTGATCTTCCAGGTGCGGCCCGCGGCGGACGCGCTGTGGCCCTCGCCGTACGAGCCGTGGTCGCAGTACCTCACCGGCACCCAGGGCAAGGATCCCGGCTGGGACCCGCTCGGCACGGCCGTCGCCGAGGCCCACGCGCGCGGTCTGGAACTGCACGCCTGGTTCAACCCGCTGCGCGTCGCGACCCACGGGGACCTGTCCCGGCTGGTGGCGAGCCACCCCGCGCGCACGCATCCGGAGTGGGTGGTGCGCTACGCCGGGAAGCTGTACTACAACCCCGGGCTGCCCGAGGTCCGCAGTTTCGTGCAGACGGCGATGCTGGACGCGGTCCGCAAGTACCGGGTGGACGCCGTCCACTTCGACGACTACTTCTACCCGTATCCGGTCGCGGGCGAGACCTTCGACGACGACGCGGCCTACGCGAGGTACGGCGGAGGTTTCGCCACCCGGGCCGACTGGCGGCGCGACAACATCGACCGGCTGGTGCGAGACATGGGAGCCGGGATCAAGAAGGCGCGCCCCGGCACCCGGTTCGGGATCAGCCCCTTCGGGGTGTGGCGCAACGCGTCCACCGACCCGCTCGGCTCGGACACCCGGGCCCTCCAGGCGTACGACGATCTTTACGCGGACACCCGCAAGTGGGTGCGGGAGCGGTGGGTGGACTACATCTGCCCGCAGCTCTACTGGCACATCGGCTTCGCCGCCGCCGACTACGCCAGGCTGGTGCCGTGGTGGGCCCAGGTCGCCCAGGGCAGCGGCACCCGGCTGTACATCGGCGAGGCCCTCTACCGGGCGGGCAGCCCGTCCCAGCCCGCCCCCTGGCAGGATCCGGCCGAGCTGTCCCGGCATCTGACGCTGGCCCGTGACCATCCGCAGGTGAAGGGACACGTGTTCTTCGCCGCCAAGGAGGTGGCGACGGACCCGGTTGGCGCGATGGCACGGGTGATCGCCGACCACTACGGGCAGCCGGCGAATCCCGCGTCCTGAATCACAGCCCGAACGTCGGCGGCGTCGTCGGCGGCTGGGTGCTCGTCGCCGGCTGAGTGCTCCGGTGCCGGATCTCGGTGTCGGGGCCCGGGGAGCACAGCCCCTCGTGCCCGTCCTGGAACCGGACGCGGTACGGGGGGTTTCCCTCCTGGCCGAGCACTTCCACGATCTCGCCGACCTTGTCGTGCTGTCCGACCACCCTGCCGTGCTGGACAAGCTGGTCGCCCACGCTTGCGCGCATCTGGAGCCTCCTCCACCATCGCGGGAACAGCGGTCCGTGGCTGTGAGCCCACGGCGCCGGCGCCGGGCGGAACCCGGCGGCGCACGCCGGTCAGCCTCGCGCCCGTTGGGTGACGGCGATGCAGACGAGCACGGCCGCGGCCGTCAGCGGGGCGGCCACTGTCAGGTGCTCGCCCAGCAGCAGCACCGACCACACCAGTGTGAGCAGCGGCTGGGCCAACTGCAACTGGCTGGCCTTGGGGATGCCGATGGCCGCCATGCCCCGGTACCAGACCACCAGGCCCAGGAACTGCGAGCCCGCCGCCACCCACAGCAGACCCGCCACGGCGTGCGCGGTGAGGGTCACCGGCTCGTACGCCAGCGCGATCGCGGCGGCCGGGACGCTCAGCGGCAGACACAGCACCAGCGCCCAGCCGATCACCTGCCAGCCCGGTATCACCCGGGCGAGCCGCCCGCCCTCGGTGTACCCGGCCGCGCAGACCAGGAGGGCACCGAAGAGACAGAGGTCGGCGGTGCTCAGCGCGCCGCCGCTCTGCTGCACGGTGAACGCCACCACCGCGGCCGCACCGGCGAGAGCCGCCGTCCAGAAGGTGCGGGACGGACGGGTGCCGACCCGCAGGGCGGACAGCGCGGCCGTCGTGAGCGGCAGCAGCCCGACCACCACGGCGGCGTGCGAGGTGGTCGACGTCTGGAGCGCGAGCGTCGTCAGCATCGGGAAGCCGAGGACGACTCCGGCGGCGACCACGGCCAGTCCGGGCAGGTGCCCGCGCTCCGGCAGCGGGACGCGCAGCACCAGCAGGCAGCCGCCCGCGATCAGCGCCGCCAGCACACTGCGCACGGCCACCAGCGACCAGGGACCGAACCCCTCCAGGCCCCAGGCGGTGGCGGGGAAGGTGAGGGAGAAGGCGACGACGCCGAGCGCGGCCTGGAGGGTGCCCGCGGGGACCCCGGGCTTGGTGGCGGCGGGAGTGCCGAGGGTGTCGACCGCTATCGTGGTCGGCTGGGTAGCGCTACTCTGTGCTCTCATGCAAGAGCGTAGCAGTGTGGGTGAATTGGCGGAACTGCTGCGGAGAGAGCTGGACCGCTACTCTCCGGGTGGAAAGCTGCCGTCGAGTCGTGCGCTGGTGGAGCGGTTCCGGGTGAGCCCGGTGACCGTCTCGCGGGCGCTGGCACAGCTCGCCGCGGAAGGGCTGGTGGTGACCCGGCCCGGAGCCGGGGCGTTCCGCGCCGAGCCCCGCGCCGCGGCCGTGGCCGACGGGGACACCTCCTGGCAGCAGCTGGCCCTGAGCGCGGACACCGCCGCCGAGCCCGTGCCGCGCTCGGTGGACGCCTCCGGTGTACTGGTCTCCCTCTCCGCGCCGGCGCCCGGAGTCATCGAGTTCAACGGCGGCTATCTGCACCCCTCCCTGCAACCCGAGCGGGCGATGGCCGCGGCGCTCTCCCGCGCGGGGCGCCGCCCCGGCGCCTGGGGCCGGCCGCCCATGGAGGGCCTGCCCGAACTGCGCGAGTGGTTCGCCCGCAGCATCGGCGGTCCCGGCGGGGCCGTCACCGCCGCCGAGGTGCTGATCACCTCCGGCGGCCAGTCCGCGCTGACCACCGCGCTGCGCGCGCTCGCCCCGCCCGGCGCCCCGGTGCTGGTGGAGTCGCCGACCTACCCGGGCATGCTCGCGATCGCCCGGGCGGCGGGCCTGCGGCCGGTGCCGGTCCCGGTGGACGCCGACGGGGTCCGCCCGGCGTTGCTCGCCGACGCGTTCCGGGCCACCGGCGCCCGGGTCTTCGTCTGCCAGCCGCTGTTCCAGAACCCCACCGGCGCCGTCCTCGCCCCCGAGCGGCGGGGCGAGGTGCTGCGGATCGCCCGTGCGGCCGGGGCCTTCGTCATCGAGGACGACTTCGTGCGGCGCCTGGTGCACGAGGACGCGCCGCCGCTGCCGCGCCCGCTGGCCGCCGATGACCCGGACGGTGTCGTCGTCCACGTCTGCTCGCTGACCAAGGCCACCTCGCCGAGCTTCCGGGTGAGCGCGCTCGCCGCCCGCGGCCCGGTCCTCGAACGGCTGCGCGCCATCCAGGTCGTGGACACCTTCTTCGTGCCCCGGCCGCTCCAGGAGGCGGCGCTGGAGCTGGTCGGCTCACCGGCCTGGCCGCGCCACCTGCGGGCCGTCTCCGCGGCACTGAAGACCCGGCGCGACGCCATGACCTCCGCGCTGGCCCTGCACCTGCCCGAGCTGGCGCTGCCGCACATCCCGGGCGGCGGCTACCACCTGTGGCCGCGGCTGCCCGAGGGCACCGACGAGACCGCCCTGACGGCGGCGGCCCTGCGCGCGGGCGTCGCCGTCACCCCGGGCCGCCCCTACTTCAGCGCCGAGCCGCCCGCCGCGCACCTGCGGCTGAGCTTCGCCGCGGTCGCGGGCACGACGGAGATCGCGGAGGGCGTGCGACGGCTGCGGTCGGCCTGCGACGAGGTGCTCTAGGGCCGGGGTGATCCGAGGTGGCTGCCGTCGCGGCGGTGGGCGAAGAGCGGCTCGAAGTGCAGGCGCAGGGTGCCGTCCCCGTACCAGGTGAAGTGGTCGACAGCGTTGACGTTGCGGAAGTGGGACACCACCGCGCGTCCGCGTGACAGGGGCAACGTCGCCTCGTCCACCGGGCCCAGGCAGCCGTGAGGCCGCGCACCAGCGTCGCGCAGTACGCCTCCATGAGGTCGGCGTACCGCTCCTCCAGCCACCCGCCGTCCGCGGCGGTCGTCATCCCGGTCATGCCCCGCAGCATCGCACCCCCCACTGACAATCCCCGCCACCTGCGAAAACCGCTCGACGTCCGCGCGCTCGGCCTGTCAGCCTCCCGGCATGACCGATACCTTCAGCCTCCCCGAGGGCTACGAGATCTCCACCGACTCCGGCCGCGTCGACGCCGAGCGGGTGCACCGGTGGCTGTCCACCGACGCGTACTGGGCGCTCGGCCGGGCTCGTGAGAAGCAGGACCGGGCGATCGCCGGGTCGCTCAACTTCGGGGCGTACGACACCGCGTCGGGGGAGCAGGTGGCCTACGCCCGCGTCATCACCGACGGGGCGACCTTCGCGTGGCTGTGCGATGTGTACGTGGACCCGTCGGTACGGGGCAAGGGCGTCGGGACGGCGCTGGTGGCGGCCGTACGGGAGGAGCTGCGGCCGTACGGGCTGCGGCGCGTGCTGCTGGCCACGCACGACGCGCACGGGGTCTACGAGAAGCTGGGGTTCGCGCCGCTGGAGCGGCCGGACCAGTGGATGGCGCTGCACTTCGACCAGGGAGACTCGGACACACCCTCGGTGACACCCCAGAACCCTGGGTAACTCTTGGTGCCGGCTCTTGACCCGCGCACGCGCGCGGCTCACCATCCCCGCATGACACTTCGGGTCACGTTCGTCGCCGCCGCGCGCAGCTCCCCGCGGTCGGCGGAGCGCTTCGAGGACGACCGGCCGCTGGACCAGGCGGGCTGGGACGAGGTGCAGCGCGTCGCCGGCCAGCTGCTGCCGCTGGCGGCGGCCGAGCTGCGCTACTGCTCGCCCACGCCGCGCAGCCGCGCCACCGGTGACGCCCTCGGCTTCGCACCGCTGGTGCAGCTCGCCCTGCGGGACTGCGACATGGGCCGCTGGCGGGGTCTGACCCTCGGCGAGGCGATGGCCCGCGAACCCGAGGCGGTGGACGCGTGGCTCGCCGATCCGCGCGGCACCCCGCACGGCGGTGAGTCCCTGCTCGCCTTCATAGGCCGCGTCGGCGGCTGGCTGGACACCCGGCCGGTGGAGGACGGCTGCCGGATCGTCGCGGTCGCCGAGCCGTCCGTCATCCGCGCGGCGCTGGTGTACGCGCTGAAGGCGCCCCCGTCGACGTACTGGAACATCGACGTCCGCCCGCTGTCGACGACGACCGTGACGGGGCACCGGGGCCGCTGGAACCTGCGCCTCGACGGCTTCCTCGGCTCCTCCGGCTCTCTCGGCTCCCCCGGCCATCCCGCCCCGCTCGGCGCCTGGGCTCAGCCCACGCGCGCGTAGTCCGTCGTCAGCACCAGATCCTTCGCCGGGCCCCGGACCCGCCACACCGTCCGCCAGTGGTCCGGGTCCCGGACGCCGAACTCGCCGCGGTAGAGGTCGGCGGCGCAGGGGTGGTCGGCGACCCAGTGCCCGGCCGTCAGGTCCAGGTCGTGGAACGGCCGGCCGTCCGCGAACCGCACCTCGGCCGTCCCGGTGCCGGCCGGCCCCGGCAGGAACCGCAGCGACCGCTCGGCGGGACGGGCAACACCTCGCCAGACGAAGGTGCCCGACTCGTGGTGCAGGAGAGCGCCGCCCCCCGAGGGGCCGAAAACCGTCGTTCCGTCGAAACGGCCCTCGTCCCCGCTCGCTTGATCCCGCACGGTCCGCTCGACCCGCCAGCTCCCGGCCAGAAACGTCAGCACCTCGGGAACTGGCCAGAACTCGCCCATCGTGTACCGCTCTCCGTTCTGCCCTCCGCCGCGCGACGGACGTCCGACTACCGCGCGACCCATTGACGCGTACCCGCCCCCTCCCTATCTTGCCGTTCGAAGTGCTGACCAACGTCCGATATTTCGAACCACTCCTTTCCGGAGCAGAGAGCCGCGGAGTATCCATGTCACGCACCACCCGCACCACCCGTTGGAGACTGGGCCTGGCCGCCACCGCCGCGCTGGCCGTCTCCACCGTGCTCGTGCCCGCGCCCGCGCACGCCGAGGCCGTCACCGACTACGCGATCACCGTCGACCCGTCCGCGACCGGCGCGACGATCGACGACACCATGTACGGCGTCTTCTTCGAGGACATCAACCGCGCGGCCGACGGCGGTCTGTACGCCGAGCTGGTGCAGAACCGGTCCTTCGAGTACTCCACCGCCGACAACGCCTCGTACACCCCGCTGACCTCCTGGACGGTCGACGGCACCGCGCAGGTCGTGAACGACGACGGCCGGCTCAACGAGCGCAACCGCAACTACCTCTCCCTCGGCGCCGGTTCATCCGTCGCCAACGCCGGCTACAACACCGGCATCCGGCTGGAGCAGGGCAAGAAGTACGACTTCTCGGTCTGGGCCCGAGCCGCCGCCGGGACCACCCTCACGGTCTCCCTCAAGGACGCCGCCGGCGAGCTGTCCACCGCCCGCCAGGTGAGCGTCAAGGGCGGCTGGGCCAAGTACACCGCCACCTTCACCGCGACCCGCACCAGCAACCGCGGCCGCCTCGCGGTCGCCTCCTCCGGCGCCGCCGCACTGGACATGGTCTCGCTGTTCCCGCGCGACACCTACAAGAACCAGTCCAACGGCCTGCGGAAGGATCTGGCCGAGAAGATCGAAGCCCTGAAGCCGGGATTCCTCCGCTTCCCCGGCGGCTGCCTGGTCAACACCGGTTCCATGCAGGACTACAGCGAGGCCAGCGGCTGGCAGCGCAAGCGCGCCTACCAGTGGAAGGACACCATCGGCCCCGTGGAGCAGCGCGCCACGAACGCCAACTTCTGGGGCTACAACCAGTCGTACGGCCTGGGGTACTACGAGTACTTCCGCTTCGCCGAGGACATCGGCGCCATGCCGCTGCCCGTCGTGCCCGCCCTGGTGACCGGCTGCGGCCAGAACCGGGCCACCGACGACGAGGCCCTGCTCCAGCGGCACATCCAGGACACCCTCGACCTGATCGAGTTCGCCAACGGCCCGGCCACCTCCACGTGGGGCAAGGTGCGGGCGCGGATGGGCCACCCCGCGCCCTTCGGCCTCACCCACCTCGGCGTCGGCAACGAGGAGAACCTGCCGAACGAGTTCTTCGCCCGCTTCCAGAAGTTCCGCGCCGCGATCGAGGCGAAGTACCCGGACATCACCCTCGTCTCCAACTCCGGCCCCGACGACACCGGCACCACCTTCGATCGCCTGTGGCAGCTCAACCGGGAAACGGGCGTCGACATGGTCGACGAGCACTACTACAACAGCCCGCAGTGGTTCCTGCAGAACAACGACCGCTACGACAGGTATGACAGGAAGGGCCCGAAGGTCTTCCTCGGCGAGTACGCCTCCCAGGGCAACGCCTTCAAGAACGCCCTCGCCGAGGCCGCGTTCATGACCGGCCTGGAGCGCAACGCCGACGTGGTCAAGCTCGCCTCCTACGCCCCGCTGCTCGCCAACGAGGACTACGTCCAGTGGCGGCCCGACATGATCTGGTTCAACAACCGGGCCTCCTGGAACTCGGCCAGCTACGAGGTCCAGAAGCTGTTCATGAACAACGTCGGCGACCGGGTGATCCCCTCCGCCGCGACCGGCACCCCGAACGTGAGCGGTCCGATCACCGGCGCGATCGGCCTCTCCACCTGGGCGACCAGTGCCGCGTACGACGACGTGAAGGTCACCGCCGCCGACGGCACCACCCTGCTCGACGACGACTTCTCCGGTGACGCCGCGAAGTGGACCCACTCAGGCAGCGGCAGCTGGACCGTCCAGGACGGCGCCTACGTCCAGACCGACGCCGCCGCCGAGAACACCCTGGTCACGGCGGGCGACCCGGCCTGGAAGGACTACGACCTGCACGTGAGGGCCACCAAGAAGTCGGGCAAGGAGGGCTTCCTCGTCGCCTTCGGGGTCAAGGACACCGGCACCTACTACTGGTGGAACCTCGGCGGCTGGAACAACACCAGCTCGGCCGTCGAGCAGGCCTCGGACGGCGGCAAGTCGACGCTGATCTCCAAGCCGCACTCGATCGAGACGGGCCGCGCCTACGACATCGACATCAAGGTGCGGGGCCGCCAGGTCAGCCTCTACCTGGACGGGCAGCTGTGGGACAGCTTCACCGACGACAAACCGGCCGAGCCGTTCCGCCAGGTCGTCACCGAGGACCGGCGCACCGGTGACCTGATCGTCAAGGTCGTCAACGCCCAGTCCACGGCCGCCCGTACGGCGATCGACCTGGGTGGCGTCAAGGTCTCCTCCCGGGCCCGGGTGACCACCCTGGCCGCGGACCCGGAGGACGTGAACACCGAGACGGACACCCCGGTCTCCCCGGTGAGGTCCACGCTCTCGGGCGTCGCCGCGAAGTTCACCTACACCTTCCCGGCGAACTCGGTCACCTTCCTGCGGATCGGGCAGCGGTAGCACCGGGCCAGGGTGCGGGCCGCCGTCCGAGGGGCGGCGGCCCGCACCCGCCCGCGCGGGCGCCTCAGCCCGCGAACGGCGGCAGGATCCTGAACCGCTCGTCGAGCGTGACCGTGGGCGTGATCCGGCGCAGGGCGGCCCGGACGAGGGTGAGCGGATGGTCCGGGAAACCGGCGTCCCACTGCTCGTGGTCGCCCACGTGGTAGGGCAGGCCGCCGCCGATGCCCGGTGCGTACGGGTGCGGCCGGAAGTAGTCGGCGGGACCCACCTGCGCCATCACCATCGCCTCGCGCATCCCGGTGGTCGCGCCCTCCGCCGCCTGCACCTTGAGCACGGTGCTGCAGCCGGCCCTGGGAACCGTCCAGGATCCGAGGAACACCTGGCCGCGGCCCTGCGGCCGGGGCACCTTGATGAGCTGGCGCACCGCCGGGACGCCGTCGACGACGCCGCACTCCGCCTCGATCAGACCTCCCCCCGCCCGCGCCACGCCCTGCGCGAGACCGGCCCGCAGCCGCTCGGGCTCGTCGAGCCGGGCGGGCAGGTCCGGCACCAGGGGAAAGAAGTGCACGGAGAGTACGAGCCCCCGCGGGTCGGTCCACACGCCGGGCTCGCGTGCGGTGAAGCCGGTCAGGTCCAGACCGGTGATGGGAGTCATGGTGATCATCATGCCGGGCCCGGGGCCCGCCCCGGCTTCGAGGGGCCGGGCAGCGGGGGTGGCGGGAGGCGGGATCACCGGAAGGCGGCGCACCGGCAGGTGGGGTCACCGGGAGGCGGGACCGCCCGCGGGCCGGGGGTCCGTTCGCGGTCTTCGCGGTCTGTCCGGGCGTGCCGAGCAGTCCGGCGAGGTCGGAGCGGTTCAGGGCCTGGCACAGCTGCGCTCCGGTGACGCGCCGGGACGACTCCTGCCCGGTCTCCCCGTCCGAGCACGTGGCAGGCGGCGGGGCGCCGTCCGGGGCCGGGGACGACGATGTCTGCTGCACGGTCCACAGCCCGATGCCGAGCGCCCCCCACCAGGGCCACCGCCGTGGCGGCCTGCCCCCAGGCACTCGGTCCCCGTGTGGGCCCGTCCGTGTTTCCCGCCCGCTCCGTCATGTCCCCCCGCCTGCGTGATCCCCTCGACGCGTGCCCGGGGGCCCTAAACCCGTGATCGTCGGGCGGCAAGGGAATTCGGGGCCGCGGGCAGCCGGTGGCCCTGATTGCATAAACGTGCAGCGATACGTATAGTCATGCCATCCAGGAGGAGGTCCCATGACGGTACGTGCGGCGGTGGCCGGAGCGAGCGGATACGCGGGCGGAGAGCTGCTGCGGCTGCTCCTCGCGCACCCCGAGGCCGAGATCGGCGCCCTGACGGGCAATTCCAACGCCGGACAGCGGCTCGGCGCGCTGCAACCGCATCTGCTGCCGCTGGCCGACCGGGTGCTCCAGGAGACCACCGCGGACGTGCTCGCCGGGCACGACGTCGTCTTCCTGGCGCTGCCCCACGGGCAGTCCGCCGCCGTCGCCGAACAGCTCGGCCCGGACGTCCTCGTCGTCGACATGGGGGCCGACTTCCGGCTGAAGGACGCCGCCGACTGGGAGAAGTTCTACGGCTCGCCGCACGCCGGCACGTGGCCCTACGGCCTTCCCGAACTTCCCGGCGCACGCGCCGCGCTGGAGGGGACCAAGCGCGTCGCGGTACCCGGTTGCTACCCCACGGCCGTCTCCCTCGCCCTCTTCCCGGCCTACGCGGCCGGGCTGGCCGAGGCCGAGGCCGTGATCGTCGCCGCGTCCGGCACCTCCGGCGCGGGCAAGGCGCCCAAGCCGCATCTGCTGGGCAGCGAGGTCATGGGCTCCATGTCGCCGTACGGCGTCGGCGGCGGCCACCGGCACACGCCCGAGATGATCCAGAACCTGAGCGCGGCGGCCGGGCGACCCGTGAGCGTCTCCTTCACCCCCACCCTCGCCCCGATGCCGCGCGGCATCCTCGCCACGTGCAGCGCGAAGGCCGGGCCGGGCGTCACCGCCGAGTCCGTCCGTGCCGCCTACGAGAAGGCCTTCGCCGACGAGCCGTTCGTCCGCCTGCTCCCCGAGGGGCGGTGGCCGGCCACGGCGTCCGTCCAGGCTTCCAACGCCGTTCAGGTGCAGGTCGCGTACGACGAGGCCGCGGACCGGATCATCGCCATCAGCGCCATCGACAACCTGACCAAGGGCACCGCAGGCGGTGCCGTCCAGAGCATGAACATCGCCCTCGGACTCCCCGAGGAGCTGGGACTTTCGACGATCGGAGTCGCACCGTGAGCGTCACGGCAGCCAAGGGATTCCAGGCGGCGGGCATCGCCGCCGGGATCAAGGAGAACGGCAACCCGGACCTGGCCCTCGTGGTCAACACCGGGCCGCGCCGCGCCGCCGCGGGCGTCTTCACCTCCAACCGCGTCAAGGCCGCCCCCGTGCTGTGGTCCGAGCAGGTCCTCAGGGCGGGCGCGCTGACCGCCGTCGTGCTCAACTCCGGCGGCGCCAACGCCTGCACCGGCCCCCAGGGCTTCCAGGACACCCACGCCACGGCCGAGAAGGCCGCCGAGGTGCTGGACATCGGCGCCGGTGAGGTCGCCGTCGCGTCCACCGGGCTCATCGGCGTCCTCCTGCCCATGGACAAGCTCCTGCCGGGCGTCGAGAAGGCGGCGAAGGAACTGTCCGAGCACGGCGGCGAGAAGGCCGCCATCGCCATCAAGACCACCGACACCGTCCACAAGACATCCGTCGTGACCAAGGACGGCTGGACCGTCGGCGGCATGGCCAAGGGCGCCGGCATGCTCGCCCCGGGGCTGGCCACCATGCTGGTCGTGCTCACCACCGACGCCGACCTGGACAGCGCGGCCCTGGACCGGGCCCTGCGGGCGGCGACGCGCACGACATTCGACCGCGTCGACTCCGACGGCTGCATGTCCACCAACGACACCGTGCTGCTGCTGGCCTCCGGCGCCTCCGGGATCACGCCCGAGTACGACGCGTTCGCCGACGCCGTACGGACCGTCTGCGACGACCTGGGTCAGCAGCTGATCCGGGACGCCGAGGGCGCCAGCAAGGACATCAAGGTCGAGGTGATCAACGCCGCGACCGAGGAGGACGCCGTCGAGGTGGGCCGCTCCATCGCCCGCAACAACCTCCTCAAGTGCGCCATCCATGGCGAGGACCCCAACTGGGGCCGCGTGCTCTCCGCCATCGGCACCACGAAGGCCGCCTTCGAGCCGGACCGGCTGAACGTCGCCATCAACGGCGTCTGGGTGTGCAAGAACGGCTCCGTCGGCGAGGACCGCGACAAGGTCGACATGCGCTACCGCGAGGTGCACATCGTCGCCGACCTCGCCGCGGGCGACGAGACCGCCACGATCTGGACCAACGACCTCACCGCCGACTACGTCCACGAGAACAGCGCCTACTCCTCATGAGCACCCGTAAGCACACCGCGCTGCCCAAGGCCCAGATCCTCATCGAGGCGCTGCCCTGGCTGGTCCGGCACAACGGCAAGACCGTCGTCATCAAGTTCGGCGGCAACGCCATGATCGACGAGGAGCTGAAGGCCGCCTTCGCCCAGGACGTGGTCTTCCTGCACCACGCCGGCCTCAAGCCCGTCGTCGTGCACGGCGGCGGCCCGCAGATCAGCGCCGCCCTCGACCGGCACGGCATCGTCAGCGAGTTCAAGGCCGGGCTCCGGGTCACCACCGAGGACGCCATGGACGTCGTCCGCATGGTGCTCGCCGGGCAGGTGCAGCGTGAGCTGGTCGGGCTGCTCAACCAGCACGGCCCGCTCGCCGTCGGCCTCACCGGCGAGGACGCGCACACCATCACCGCCACCAAGCACCAGCCGGAGATCGACGGCGAACGCGTCGACATCGGCCGGGTCGGCGAGATCACCGACATCGACACGGGTGCCATCGAGGCGCTGCTCGCCGACGGCAGGATCCCGGTCGTCTCGTCGATCGCCCGCTCCCGGGACGACGGGCATGTCTACAACGTCAACGCCGACACGGCGGCCGCGGCCCTCGCCGCGGCGTTGGGCGCCGAGACCCTGATGGTCCTCACGGACGTCGAGGGACTGTACGAGGACTGGCCGAACAGCGATGAGGTGATCAGCCGCCTCACCGCCTCCCAGCTGGAGAAACTGCTTCCCGAGCTGTCCTCCGGCATGGTGCCGAAGATGGAGGGCTGCCTGCACGCCGTACGCAACGGCGTCACCACCGCCCGCGTCATCGACGGCCGGGTCCAGCACTCGATCCTGCTGGAGATCTTCACCGACGAGGGCATCGGCACGATGGTCGTGCCCGACGAGAAGCCCGAGGGACCGCGCGCACAGGGGGAGTCGTGAGCAACCAGGAACTGACCGCGCGGTGGCAGGGCGCGCTCATGAACAACTACGGCACCCCGCGGCTGCCCCTCGTCCGCGGCGAGGGCACCCGGCTGTGGGACGCCGACGGCAAGGAGTACCTGGACTTCGTCGGCGGGATCGCGGTCAACGCACTCGGCCACGCCCACCCGGCCGTCGTCGAGGCCGTCAGCACGCAGATCGCCGCCCTCGGCCACGTCTCCAACCTGTTCGTCGCCGAACCCCCCGTCGCCCTCGCCGAACGGCTCCTGACGCGCTTCGGCCGCGACGGCAAGGTCTACTTCTGCAACTCCGGCGCCGAGGCCAACGAGGCCGCCTTCAAGATCGGCCGACTCACCGGGCGCAGCCACATGGTCGCCACCGACGGCGGCTTCCACGGCCGCACCATGGGCGCCCTCGCCCTCACCGGCCAGCCCGCCAAGCAGGACCCCTTCCTGCCGCTGCCCGGCGACGTCACCCACGTCCCCTACGGCGACGCGCAGGCGCTGGCCGCCGCCGTCACCGAGAACACGGCGCTCGTGATCATCGAGCCGATCCAGGGCGAGAACGGCGTCGTCGTCCCGCCGCCCGGCTACCTGAAGGCCGCCCGCGCCATCACCGCCGCCACCGGGTCGCTGCTCGTCCTCGACGAGGTGCAGACCGGCATCGGCCGTACCGGGCAGTGGTTCGAGTACCAGGCGCACGAGGGCGTCCTGCCCGATGTCGTCACCCTCGCCAAGGGCCTCGGCGGCGGCCTCCCGCTGGGCGCCACCGTCGCCTTCGGCCGCGCCGCCGACCTGCTCCAGCCCGGCCAGCACGGCACCACCTTCGGCGGCAACCCCGTCGCCTGTGCCGCCGGACTCGCCGTCCTCGACACCATCGCGGCCGATGGACTGCTGGACAACGTCAAGCGCCAGAGCGAGCGGCTGCGCGGTGGAATCGAGGGCCTCGGCCACCCGCTCGTCGCCCATGTCAGGGGCGCGGGCCTGCTGCTGGGTATCGTGCTCACCGAACCGCTTGCGGCACAGGCGCAGCAGGCGGCTCAGGACGCCGGTTTCCTGGTGAACGCGCCCGCCCCCGATGTCGTACGGCTGATGCCGCCGCTGAACCTCGGTGACGACGATGTGGCGGCGCTGCTCCAGGCGCTGCCCGGCATCCTCGACGCAGTGCACGGGGACGGACGATCCGGAGAATGAGACGACGATGAGCCAGGCGCAGGATCACGAGCAGACCGCAGGGCCTGCCGTGCCGCAGACCCGCACCGCACGGCACCGCCGGATCGTGGACATCCTCAACCGGCAGCCGGTGCGCTCCCAGAGCCAGTTGGCGAAGCTGCTCGCCGACGACGGGCTGACCGTCACCCAGGCGACGCTCTCCCGGGACCTGGACGAGCTGAACGCGGTGAAGATCCGCAACACGGACGGCGACCTGATCTACGCGGTGCCGAGCGAGGGGGGCTTCCGGACTCCCCGGGCACCGCTGGGGGAGTCGGCGAAGGAGGAGCGGATGCGGCGGCTCTCGCAGGAGCTGCTGATCTCCGCGGAGGCCTCCGCGAATCTCGTGGTCCTGCGGACGCCTCCGGGGGCGGCGCAGTTCCTCGCCTCGGCGATCGACCAGGCGGAGCTGCACGACATTCTGGGGACGATCGCGGGTGACGACACGCTGCTGCTGATCTCCCGGCGGCCGGACGGGGGGCAGGCGCTCGCCGATCATCTGCTGCGGCTGGCGCAGAACGGGAGCTGAGGCTCTCCGGGGGGCGCGGTCCCGGTCCGGGTGCGGGTGTGCTGCGGCCGGTCGCGCAGTTCCCCGCGCCCCTGGGTGAGTTCACTCACCCGAGTCGGGATGCCAGGCCCCTTGTGCATCGCACCTCGTCGCCCGCCGTGATCAGCAGGGCCTCCGCCTCCGGCAGGGACTCCAGCCAGGCCAGGCCCTCTCTCGCGCCCATCGCGAAGGCCGCCGTCGCCCAGCAGTCGGCCCAGGTGAGCCGGGGAGCCACGACGGTGACCGCGAGCAGGTCGGTCATGGCCGGCCTGCCCGTGCGGGGGTCGACGATGTGGGCGCCGCGTTCGGCGGTCCCGGAGGTGGCGACGGCCAGTTCGGCCGTACCGGCCGCGGTGATCACCGCGGCCAGGCCGCCGGGCCGGAGCGGATCCGCGATGCCGACCCGCCACGGCCGCCGTGTCCCCGGCGCGCCCAGCAGCTGGACGTCGCCGCCGCCGTTGACGCTGACCCCGCTCGCCCCGGCCGCCGCCAGCGTCCGCGCCGCTCGCTCGACCGCCCAGCCCTTGACGATGCCGGTCGGGTCCAGCCGGCCCTCGTAGGCGGTGCTGAACCAGCCGTCGGTGACCCGCTCCGCCTCGGCGCCCAGCTCCAGCACCTCGGCGACCTCCGGGTCGCACTGCGCGACGGTCAGCTCACCGCGGGCCAGCCGGGAGAGCTGGCTGTCCTCGCGGTAGGTGCTGAACACCGCGTCTGCCCGGTGCAGCCCGGCGACCGCCTCGTCCAGGGCCGCGCGGACGGTACGGGGATCCCCGCCGCGGACGTCGAAGGAGAAGACGGTCCCCATCGCCTCCTCCGTCCGGCGCACCGCGACGGGAGCTTCTGTCACGTCACCCACCGATCCGGTCCAGGGCGGACTGGAGGGACTGCCGGTAGCCGGTGCTGGTGTAGGTGGCTCCGGACACCGCGTCGATGTCCGCGCTGCCCGCGGCGACGGCGGCCTGGCCGAGGCGGGGTACGGCGTCGGCGGTGATCTGGCCGCTGCGGCCTCCCTCGGGAGCCCGGACCGCGGTGGCCTGGATGATCCGCCCGCCGCTCACGGTGATCCGGACCTGGACCGGACCGTACTGGGTCTGGACGACGGCGCCGGTCACGGTGCGCGCCTCGGTCCCGGCCTCGGTCCCGGCCTCGGTCCCGGTCCCGGCCTCGGTCCCGGCCCCGGCCCCGGTTCCGGCCCCGGCCCCGGCGTTCGCGGCGCCCATCCGGTCCAGGGCGGACTGGAGGGACTGCCGGTAGCCGGCGCTCGTGTACGTCGCTCCGGAGACGGCGTCGATGTCCGCGCTCTGCGCGGTGACGGCGGACTGGTTGAGGCGGGGTACGGCGTCGGCGGTGATCTGGCCGCTGCGGCCTCCGCCGGGCGCCTGGACCGCCGCGGCCGCGGTGACGCGGCCTTCGCTGACGGTCAGGCGGACCTGGACGGGGCCGTACTGGGTGCGGACGGCGTCGCCGGTGACCGTGGTGGCGCCCGCGGCCTCGGCGCCGCCCTGGGGCGACCGGCCCGCCGCCGTCTGCTGCGGCGCGGCACCGCCCGCCGCCGAGGCGGAGGCCGGGTCGGACGCCGGCTTCAGCGACAGCAGCAGCACGATGCCGGACACCGTGGCGGCGGTGGCGAGCAGGGCACGCCGGATCGGGTGACTCTTCCTCATGGCTGAGCAAGCTCCTGAAGTGGCCGTCGCTCACATCTCGAACGACTCGTGGTGGATACGGCGGGCGGGCACTCCCGCGCCGCGCAGCGCCTCGTACACGGACTGCGCGAAGCCGGGCGGTCCGCACAGGAACACGTCGTGCTTGTCGATGTCGGGCACCTTCTCCCGCAGCCGCTCCGCCGTGATGTCCGGGCGTGCCCCGTCCGGGCTGTTCACCGCGTACATCAGCCGCGCGCCCCGTTCGTCGGCGATGGCGGCCAGCTCGCCCCAGAGAGCCAGGTCCTGGGTGCTGTTGGCCCGGTAGAGGAGGGTGATGTCACCGGCCGCGCCCGGCAGCGTCTCGAACAGGGCCCGCATGGGGGTGATGCCGACCCCGCCCGCCACCAGCAGCACCTTGCCGCGGCTGCGCCGCTGCGCGGTCAGCGCCCCGTACGGGCCCTCGGCCCACACCCGGGTGCCGGGCGTCAGCTCGCGCAGCCGCGCGCTGTGGTCGCCGATCGCCTTCACGGTGATGCGCAGCAGGCCCGGGCGGGGCGCCGCCGACAGCGAGTACGGGTGGGAGCTGAACCGCATGCCCGGCGCGAGGAACCGCCAGCGGAAGAACTGCCCGGCCTCCGCGCCCATCCGGTGCAGCCTCCGCCCGCCGATCAGCACCGACACGATGCCGGGCGTCTCCTCGATCACCGCCTCGACGCGCATCCGGTGCTGCAGGTTGAGGCGGACCGGGGTGAGGATCCGGTACCAGACGACGAGCGCGGTGACCGTGCCGTACAGCCCGTACCAGAAGGTCTTCGCGACGGGCTCCACGGCGAAGTCGTTGCCGCTGCTGATCTGGTGCCAGAACGTCAGATAGACCGCCGCGTACGTCAGCAGGTGCACGTGGTACCAGGCGTCGTACGGCAGCCTGCGGCGGACCCCGCCGACCGAGAGCAGCCCGATGAGCAGCAGCAGCCCGGTGCCGATCGCGGCCTTGCCCATGTCGGGCAGCTGGTTCACCGAGTCGACGGTCTGCGTGACGATGTCGCCGAGGCTCCGCCCGGCCTGGAGCGCGTACCCCCACATGATGAGGAAGACATGCGCGAGGACCAGGCAGAGCGTGTAGCGGCCGGTCATCGCGTGCCAGCGGGCGACCCGGTCGGAGCCCACCCGCCGCTCCAGCGCGGGCACCCGCGCCATCTGGAGCACCACCAGCGCCATCAGATAGCCCGCGAGGAGCCCGGTGATCCGGCCCGCGCCCAGGATCCGCCCGGTGTCGTCCGCGATGGAGGGGGTGGTGCGCCACCACAGCCACAGCACCGCGCCCGCCCCCGCCCACAGGGCCAGCAGCAGCGGCACGGCGGGGGAGCGGCGCGGACGGATGCGGCGCATCGTCTGGCGCCGGGCGGCACGGCCGCCTGCGAGCGTGGTGGTCACGGTTCCTCCGGGGACGGGGGCAACGGGTGTGTCGTGGTCCCTTGGCCCAGAGATACGCGCGCGGCGGGGCGCGCGTTCAGTACCGCGTGACGGCGGTCGGCCCGCTCACCGTCCCCACCGCGATGTGCGGACGCCCGGCGGGCTCGGCCCAGGCGAGGATGCGGCGCATGGCGTCCGCGGGCACCGAGACGCAACCGGCGGTGGCGCCGCGCCCGTTGACGTGCAGGAAGATTCCGGCGCCACGGCCGCGCACCGGCTTGTCGTAGTTGAAGCCGACGACGAGCGCGTGGGCGTACTGCGTGCCGTAGGGGGGCAGGTGCTCCGCCTCGGCCGCGCGGCAGTCGGCGGGGCGGGGCTCGGTCCAGCGGTTGTAGGCGCGGGAGTCGTTGTCCTGACACCACCAGGAGTCCTGGCGGACCGGCCGGTACGGGTAGCTGGTGCCGCGCGGGGCCGCCTCGATGCCGAAGGCGTACGGCAGGCCGTAGAGCCCGGCCGGGGTGGTGCGGGTGCCCTGGCGGCGCGCGGTGCCCTCGACCAGGCCGTTGGCGCCGAACCGGGCCGGTGCCGAGCCCTTCGCCACCCAGCGCGGGCCCCGCCGCTCCCACCAGGTCACCGTGCCGGTGGTGGCCCCGGCCCGTGGTGCCACGGCCGTGATCAGCTGCCGGCCGCCGCCGGTGTCGGCCATCCGGTCGGGGAGCGTGCCCGCGCCGGGCGGGGCGAAGGCGGTGAGGGACGCGCAGGCGAGCAGGGACACGGCGGCGGCGACGGCGGGGCGCATGCCGTCGACGCTACCGGCGGAGCGGGCCACGGTCCGTGCCGTTGGGCCGTTCGGGCTCAGGCCTCCCGGGTGAGCGGGGGCAGCGGCAGCGGCAGGCCCGGCAGCCCGTCGAGGCTCCTCGCCACGTGCTCCTTCTTCTCGAAGTAGGTGTTCAGCGAGGCGTCGTCCTCCCGCGCGAAGCGCTTGGCGTGCAGGTCGCGGTCCTCGTCGTACGACATGAAGGGGACGGCGTATCCGCAGGTGTCGCGGACGAGTTCGGCCGTCACGACGATGACGGCGCGCAGGCCGTGCGAGGCGGTGTCGCGGTCCGGGAAACGGGCGAGCAGGTCCGGGAAGCGCGGGTCGTCACGGAAGACGGGCTCACCGCGGCCGTGGACGCGGACGATGTTCGGCGGGCCCTGGAAGGCGCACCACATCAGGGTGATCCGGCCGTTCTCCCGCAGGTGCGCGATGGTCTCCGCGTTGGAGCCCGCGAAGTCGAGGTACGCGACGGTGTGCTCGTCGAGGACCGCGAGGGAGCCCTTGAGGCCCTTGGGGGAGAGGTTGACCGTGCCGTCGCCCGCCAGTGGCGCGGTCGCGGTGAAGAAGATCGGCTGCTCCTCGATGAACGTCCGGAGCCTGCCGTCGATGCGTTCGTAAGTCTTTCCCATGTCTAAGGATTATTGGCGCGCATCGCTCATTTGTCCGAGGAATGCGGCGAGTTGGTGGGGTGGCCGCCCCGGCCGGCGTTTCCACGGGGCGGCCACTTGCCCGCACCGCCCTACCGGACGGTGCAGGCGGCCAGGGACTGCAGTCCCTGGGGCTTGGCGGTGGTGCGGCCGATGGAGATGGCGATGCGGTCGATGGCGGCGGTGCGCTTGGAGGCGAGGGGGCCGAGGATGGCGTTCTGCACGAAGTTGGGTCCGCCCTGGCCGACGGTTTCAGCGAGGCGCTTGTTCGCTTCGGCGATCTGGGTCCCGAGGAGGGCGAGGTTGCGGTCGACCTCGGCCCTGGCGGAGGCGGGGACCGCGGGGAGCCGGGAGGCGACGTCCGGGCAGGCGATCGTGCCCGTGGTCACCGCCCCGCCCGGCTGTGTCGCCGCCGGGCCGGGTGCTGCCGTACCGGCGCCGCCGCCCGCCCGGAGCGTGCAGGCGGCGAGGGATCCCAGTCCCTGGGGCTTGGCGGTGGTGCGGCCGATGGAGATGGCGATGCGGTCGATGGCGGCGGTGCGCTTGGAGGCGAGGGGGCCGAGGATGGCGTTCTGCACGAAGTTGGGTCCGCCCTGGCCGACGGTTTCGGCGAGGCGCTTGTTCGCTTCGGCGATCTGGGTCCGGAGGAGGGCGAGGTTGCGGTCGACCTCGGCCCTGGCGGAGGCGGGGACCGCGGGGAGCCGGGAGGCGACGTCCGGGCAGGCGATCGTGCCGGCGGCGGCCAGGGGGCGGGCGCCCGCGCCCTTCCCGGAGGTCTCCCCGGCGAGGGCGGAGCCGGCGATCAGTGCGCCGGAGAGCACCACGGCGGCGGCACCGCCGGTCAGTGCCACGCGGCGCTGGTTGTACTTCGGAAGAGCCCTGGACATGCGGAAGCCTCGCTCGGATCGGTGGAGTGGGGTCTGTGCCGACGCGTCGGTGAGCAGTACGAGAAAGCGGTTGCCGACGTTCAATCTCCGCTCAAATTGACGTTTCATGCAGTGCTCTGCATAATCATGCAGAACGGAGCGGGCAACGGTTCGTCGGTACGGCTCGTCCACCCACACCCCGAGGAGCAGCGCAAGTGAGCAGCAACAGCGGTGACGTACGGCTCTGGGGCGGGCGTTTCGCCGACGGTCCCGCCGAGGCCCTGGCGAAGCTGTCCGCGTCCGTCCACTTCGACTGGCGGCTCGCGCCCTACGACATCGCCGGTTCGCGCGCCCACGCACGCGTGCTGCACAAGGCCGGACTCCTCACCGAGGACGAGCTGCGGCGCATGCTCGCCGGGCTCGACCAGCTGGAGGCGGACGTCGCCGCCGGCACGTTCGTGGGCACCATCGCCGACGAGGACGTCCACACCGCGCTGGAGCGCGGCCTGCTGGAGCGGCTCGGCCCCGGCCTGGGCGGCAAGCTGCGTGCCGGCCGGTCCCGCAACGACCAGGTCGCGACCCTCTTCCGGATGTACCTGCGCGACCACGCCCGGATCATCGGCGGCCTGATCGCCGGACTCCAGGACGCGCTCGTCGGCCTCGCCGAGGCACACCCCGATGTGGCGATGCCCGGCCGCACCCACCTCCAGCACGCCCAGCCGGTGCTCTTCGCCCACCACGTCCTCGCCCACGTGCAGTCGTTGTCCCGGGACGCCGAGCGGCTGCGCCAGTGGGACGAGCGCACGGCCGTGTCGCCGTACGGCTCGGGCGCCCTGGCCGGTTCCTCGCTCGGCCTGGACCCCGAGGCGGTGGCGAAGGACCTCGGCTTCGAGCACGGCAGCGCGGCCAACTCCATCGACGGCACGGCCTCCCGCGACTTCGTCGCCGAGTTCGCCTTCATCACCGCGATGATCGGCGTGAACCTCTCCCGGATCGCCGAGGAGGTCATCATCTGGAACACGAAGGAGTTCTCCTTCGTGACCCTGCACGACGCCTTCTCCACCGGCTCGTCGATCATGCCGCAGAAGAAGAACCCGGACATCGCGGAGCTGGCGCGCGGCAAGTCGGGCCGTCTGATCGGCAACCTGACCGGACTGATGGCGACCCTCAAGGCCCTCCCTCTCGCGTACAACCGCGACCTCCAGGAGGACAAGGAGCCGGTCTTCGACTCCATCGACCAGCTGGAGGTCCTGCTGCCCGCCTTCACCGGAATGATGGCCACCCTCACCGTGCACCGCGAGCGCATGGAGGAGCTGGCCCCGGCCGGGTTCTCCCTCGCCACCGACATCGCCGAGTGGCTGGTCAAGCAGGGTGTGCCGTTCCGGGTGGCGCACGAGGTGGCCGGCGAGTGCGTCAAGGTCGCCGAGGCCGAGGGCAAGGAGCTGGACGATCTCACGGACGAGCAGTTCGCGAAGATCTCCGAGCACCTGACCCCGGAGGTCCGCTCGGTCCTCAACGTGCCCGGCGCCCTCGCCTCCCGCGACGGCCGCGGCGGTACGGCGCCCAGCGCGGTCGCCGTGCAGCTGGCCGAGGTGAAGGCGGACGTGGCGGCCCAGCACGAGTGGGCGAACGCCAGGAAGTGACGTAGGGGCATCGCGGGTTACGTTGGTCGGGAGTCAGCCGACCGAACGGAGCCCGCGATGCCCTTCGCCCGTCTCTCCTCCGCGACGACCCCGACCTGCCACATCGGCCTGGGGCTCGCCGCCGTCGGCCGCCCCGGCTACATCAACCTGGGCCGTGAGCGCGACCTCGGCGAGGACCGCGGCGTCGACGCGCTGCGCGAGCGCACCCACGAACTCCTCGACGCGGCCTACGCCCAGGGGGTGCGCTACTTCGACGCCGCCCGCTCCTACGGGCGCTCCGAGGAGTTCCTGGCGGGCTGGCTCGCCGCCCACCCCGAGATCGACGACATCGTCGTCGGCAGCAAGTGGGGCTACACCTACACCGCCGAGTGGACCACCGACGCCGAGCGGCACGAGGTCAAGGACCACGGTGTCGAGACGTACGAGCGGCAGCGCGCCGAGACCGCGGCGCTGCTCGGAGACCGGCTCGACCTCTACCAGATCCACTCGGTCACCCCGGACAGCCCGGCCCTGACGGACAAGGACCTGCACGCCCGCCTCGCGGAGGCCGCCGCGCGGGGCGTCACCGTCGGCTTCTCCACCAGCGGCCCCGCCCAGGCCGACGCGATCCGGGCCGCGCTCGCCGTGACGGTGGACGGCGAGCCGCTGTTCCGCACCGTCCAGTCGACGTACAACGTCCTGGAGACGTCCACCGCCCCCGCCCTCGCCGAGGCCCATGACGCCGGGCTCACGGTGATCGTCAAGGAGGGCATGGCCAACGGCCGGCTGGCCGCACCGCACGCGCCGCAGGAACTGAGGGCAGTCGCGGAGGAGACCGGACTGGGCTGTGACGCCGTCGCCCTCGCCGTGATCCTGCGGCAGCCGTGGGCGGGCGTGGTCCTCTCCGGCGCGGCGACCGTCGCCCAGCTGGCCTCCAACCTGCACGCGGCGGTGGTCGACCTCGACGAGGACCAGCTCACCCGCCTCGCGGCCCTGACGGAGGACCCGCACGCCTACTGGGAGCGGCGCGCGCAGCTGCCCTGGCACTGAACCCCGGCCTCCCCGCCCTGGCGCTGAGCCCCGGCCTCCCCGCCCCGGCATTGAGCCCCGGCATGCGCGCCCGGCACCGAGCCCCGGCATCCCCGCCGACCGACGGTCATGAGCCACTCGTGCCTGCGATGAGACAAAGGTGTCTCATATGGGCTACGGTTGTCTCATGGCCGTCGATCGTGAGCACGTACTGCGCAGCGCCGCTGCCCTGCTGACCCGCAAATCCACCGCGACCATGGACGAGGTCGCCAAGGCCGCCGGGATCAGCCGGGCCACGCTGCACCGGCAGTTCGCCGGGCGCGACGCGCTCGTCCGGGCGCTGGAGGCGCTGGGCATCGCCGAGTGCGAGGCCGCGCTGGACCGGGCCCGGCTGGACGAGGGCCCCGCGAGCCAGGCCGTCCGCCGGCTGATCCGCGAGATCGAGCCCGCCAGCGGACTGCTCGCCTTCCTCTACAGCGAGAACCAGCTGTTCGAGGGCGAGGAGCAGAACGCGGGCTGGGCCCGGATCGACGCCCGGATCACCGCGGTCTTCCGGCGCGGCCAGGACGGCGGCGAGTTCCGGATCGACCTCTCGCCCACCTGGCTCACCGAAGCGCTCTACGGCCTGCTTGCCGCGGGCGCCTGGTCGGTGCTCGACGGCAAGGTCGCCCGCAACGACTTCCCATTCATGATCGTCGAGCTGCTGCTCGGCGGCGCACTACGGAGAGAGGAATCATGACCCGCACCTTGCAGCCGGTCAGTGCGAACGAGGCGGTGAAGCGCCCGGGCCGCTGGCTGGCGCTGTCCGTCCTCGTACTCGCCGTGCTGCTGGTGGCCGTCGACGCGACCGTCCTCGGCCTCGCGAGCCCGTACATCAGTGAGGACCTGGCGCCGACCGGCACCCAGCTGCTGTGGATCGGCGACGTCTACTCCTTCGTCATCGCCGGCCTGCTCGTCACCATGGGCAGCCTCGGCGACCGCATCGGGCGCAAGCGCATCCTGCTGATCGGCGCCACCGCGTTCGGCGCGGTGTCCGTGCTCAACGCCTACGCCACCAGCCCCGAGCTGCTGATCCTCGCGCGGGCGCTGCTCGGCGTCGCCGGCGCCACCCTGATGCCCGCCACCCTCGCCCTCATCCGCAACCTCTTCCACGACCCGCGCGAGCGCAGCCTCGCCATCGGCATCTGGGGCGCCACCGCCTCCGCCGGTACGGCCGTCGGCCCGATCGTGGGCGGCTTCCTGCTGGAGCACTTCTGGTGGGGTTCGGTCTTCCTGATCAACCTGCCCGTGATGGCGGTTCTCGTCCTCGTCGGCATCAAGCTGCTGCCGGAGTCCCGCAACCCGAGCCCGGGCCCGTGGGACCTGTCCAGCGTGCTGCTCTCGCTGGTCGGCATGATCGGTGTGGTCTACGCCGTGAAGGAGGCCGCCGCGCACGGCTTCGCGTGGGCGACCCTGGCCGCCGGTCTGCTGGGCGCGGGCGCGCTGTACCGCTTCGTCCGCCGCCAGCTCACCCTGCCCGCCCCGCTGCTGGACATGCGGCTGTTCCGCAACCGTGGCTTCAGCGGCGCGGTCCTGGCCGACCTGCTGACCATCCTGGGCCTGTCCGGCCTGGTCTTCTTCCTCTCCCAGTACCTCCAGCTGGTGCAGGACAGGCGGCCGTTCGAGGCGGGCCTGGCCGAACTGCCCGCCGCGATCGGCGCGGTGACGGCCGGACTGCTCGCCGGTGCGGCGGCCCGGCGCTTCTCGGTCCGGTCCGTGGTGGCCGGCGGCCTCGCCGCGGTCGGCCTCGCCCTGGCCTCGCTGACCCTCCTCGACCAGTCCACCGGCTACCCGCTGCTCGGCGCCGCCCTGCTGGTCGTCGGTGTCGGCGCCGGGCTCTCCTTCACCGTGACCGCCGACGTCATCCTCGCCTCCGTGCCCAAGGAGCAGGCGGGCGCGGCCTCCGCGGTCTCCGAGACGGCGTACGAACTGGGCGCCGCCCTCGGCATCGCCCTCCTCGGTTCCATCGTGACCGGCGTCTACCGGGGCTTCCCGTCGCCGCCGGGCACCCCCGAGGGCGTCCACGAGTCCCTGGGCGGCGCGGTGGAGGCGGCCCACGCCCTCCCGGCCCGGACCTCCGAGGCCCTGCTCCACGCGGCCCGGGAGTCCTTCGTGGACGGCCTGGCCATCGCGGCGGGCGCGGGCGCGGCGGTCCTGCTGACGACGGCGGTCGCCGCCTGGTTCCTGCTGAAGGACCAGCGCCTGGAAGACTCCGCCTCAGGACACTCACCGAAGGGGCGCGGGGCACCGCGCGACTAGCCCCGGACGACCCGCACCCGGCGGACGGCGGAAACACAGGACGGCGGGCTGCCGGAAAGCAGCCCGCCGCCCGCGGAAACCTACGCGGCCTTGGCCTTCGTGGCGTACATGTCCACATACTCCTGCCCGGACAACCGCATCACCTCGGTCATCACCGAGTCGGTCACCGCCCGCAGGACATACCGGTCCCGGTCCATCCCCTCGTACCGGGAGAACTCCATCGCCGCGCCGAACCGCACCGTCACCCGGCACGGCCGCGGCATCCCGGCCCCGCCCGGCTGGATCCTGTCCGTGCCGATCATGGCGAACGGCACGACCGGCGCACCGGTCATCAGAGTGAGCCGGGCGATACCGGTGCGCCCCCGGTACAGCCGCCCGTCGGGCGACCGGGTGCCCTCCGGGTAGATGCCGAAGACCTTGCCCTCCTCCAGGATCCGGCGCCCGGTCATCAGCGCGGCCACGCCGCCCTTGCCGCCGTCCCGGTCGACCGGGATCATGCCGACCCCGGTGAAGAACCAGGCCATCAGCCGGCCCTTGAGGCCCTTGCCGGTGACGTACTCGTCCTTGCCGATGAAGAAGACCTGCCGATCGCAGACCAGCGGCAGGATCATCGAGTCGATGAAGGTCAGGTGGTTGCCGGCCAGGATGACCGGGCCGTCGCCGGGAATGTTCTCCACGCCCTCCACCCGGGGGCGGAACATCAGGCGCATGATCGGACCGAGCACTGCCTTGATGAGCGCGAAGCGGGACAACGGGCCCTCCGGTGTCGAGAGATCCAATGAGCGAATTGTTATGAGTCTGTGCAGGTGAGGACGATACTCGCGGTTCGCGGGGCGGCGCACATCGGGTTCACCGAGGTCTTACGCACTGTTGACGCACGTTTACCTGCGGCACCGGCCCGTGGACGGCGCCTCACCCGACCGCGGCGATGTGACGGACATCGCCCCCGCTCGGGTCCCGCACGCCGGTACGAGGAGCGCCGCAGCCGTACACCGGCGCGCTGGGCGCCCCCCCCGGGGCGGCCTCGCGCCGCACCGGCGCCCGGACCCGCACCCCATCCGAGTCCGGCATTCCAGCCGAGCCCGGTCGCTCGACCGAGCCCGGTGGCTCAGCCGGGTCCGGCCCCGGAGGGGTGTCCTCTTCTCCCGGCTGCCCCACCGCCGCCCCGCCAAGCCGACGGTCCGTCACTTTGCGCCGCCCGTACGCCATCCGTCGTCATGCATGTGTTCGACCCAAAGCCTCCCCCCGGTCATGTCCGCCCCCCTACGATCGGCCCGCACCACGGCCGAACGCCGGCCGAGCCGATTGCAGGAGGCGCCGATGGGAACGCAGGAGACGAACGAACACGCCCACACCCCCGGACGACGGGCGCTCCTCGGCGCGGCCGTGCTCGGCGCGAGCGGAGTGGTCCTCGGGGCGGGCGGCACCGCGAGAGCCGACGCGAGCAAGGAGGGCCGCGGTTTGAAGAGCCTGCCCGTGCCGACGATCATCGGCCACCGCGGCGCCAGCGGCTACCGCCCCGAGCACACCCTCGCCGCCTACCAGCTCGCCCTCGACATGGGCGCCGACATCGTCGAGGCCGGCGACCTCGTGCCCACCAAGGACGGTCACCTCGTCTGCCGCCACGAGCCGGAGATCGGCGGCACCACGGACGTCGCCGACCACCCCGAGTTCGCCGGCCGCAGGACCACCAAGACCCTGGACGGCGTGGCCACCACCGGCTGGTTCACCGAGGACTTCACGCTCGCCGAGCTGAAGACCCTGCGGGCCAAGGAGCGGATCCCCGCCAACCGCCCGCACAACACCCTCTACGACGGGCGCTGGGAGATCCCCACCTTCGAGGAGGTGCTGCGCTGGCAGGAGGAGCAGACCGGGCGGCGCGGCAAGCAGGTCTGGATCTACCCCGAGCTGAAACACCCCACCTACTTCCGCAAGCTGGGCCTCGGCCTGGAGGAGCGGGTCGCCAAGGTGCTGCGCAAGTACGGCAGGCACAAGTGGAACTCCCCGGTCGTGCTGCAGTCCTTCGAGCCGACCAGCATCCAGCGGCTGAACAAGCTCGTCGACAACCCGCTCGTGGTGCTGCTCTCCGGCGCGAGCACCCGCCCCTGGGACTTCGTCGAGACCGGTGACCCGCGCACCGTCGCCGACCTGGTCAAGCCGGCCGGCCTGCGCGAGATCGCCTCGTACGCGCAGGGCATCGGGCCCACCCTGGACCTGGTCATCCCGAAGGACGCGGCGGGCAACCTCACCCGGCCGACCACGCTGGTCGCCGACGCCCACAAGGTGGGCCTGATCCTGCACCCCTACACGCTGCGCAACGAGAACCCGTTCCTCCCGGCGAACTTCCGCAAGGGCACGGACGCCGACGGCTACGGCGATGTCTTCGGTGCCTACCGGGCGTACTTCGCGACGGGCATCGACGGTGTCTTCACCGACCACCCGGACACCGGTCTGCTGGCCCGCCAGGAGTTCGTCAACGGTTGAACCATTGAACCCTTCGTTCGGGGTGACCAGCCGCCGCCCGGGCAACTTCCCGCCCGGGCGGCGCGTCGTGCCGCATATGACGCACGAGTTGCTCACCGCACTGCGCCCGCTGCTCACGGCGGAGGCCTCGGCCGAGGCGCACGCCGGCACCGACCCCGGAGACCTGGAACAGGCGGTCTGGCTCCGCCTCCTGGAACGCCTCGACAGCGGCGGTCCGCCCGACGACCCCGAGCGCTGGCTGCGCCGAGCCGTCCGCTCGGAGGCGCGCCGCTCCCGCCGTACGTCCCGGCGCGAACGGCCGTACGACATCGAACCGGCCGACGACGGCGAGCGCACTCCCGAACAGCTCGCGCTGGCCGCCGCCCACCGCCGTGCCCTGCGCGACGCGGTCCGCCGGCTGCCCGGCCGCTGCCCCGCCCTGCTGGAGGCGCTGTTCTCTCCCGGCGACCTCACCTACCGGGAGATCGCGGGGGAGTTGGGTATCTCACAGGGCAGTCTCGGGCCGGAACGTTCCAGATGTCTGGGATGTCTGCGTCGTTTGCTCACGCCGGAGGTTGCGGCACGGGGAGCACGGGGATAGGAGTGAGGGACGACAGGCGACAGGTGAGCGGGAGGCGTGCACACATGGGCATGAGCGTGATCATCTCCGAGGCGACCGACCAGGACGCCGAGCAGATCTTCAAGCTGCAGTACCTGTGCTTCCAGAGCGAGGCCGCGCTGTACGGCAACTACCGCATCGACCCGCTCGTCCAGCCGCTCGACGCCGTCCGCCGCGAGGTCGTCGAGGACTGCGTGTTCGTCGCCCGGCTCGGTGACGAGGTGGTCGGCTCGGTGCGCGGCACCGTCACCGAGGACGGCGCCGCCGCCATCGGCAAACTCTGCGTCCACCCCCGCCTCCAGGGCCACGGCATCGGCGCCCGCCTGCTGCGCGCGGCCGAGTCCGCCCTCGTGGAGCAGCGCGGTGCCAAGAAGTTCCGCCTGCACACCGGCCACCGCAGCGAGAGCGGCCTGCGCCTGTACCGCCGGGTGGGCTACGAGAAGGTCGGCACGGCGCAGGGCGCGGACGGCGTTCCGATGGTCATCCTGGAGAAGCAGGCGGGCGCCTACGCCCAGACGGCATAGCCGCGCCACCGCCTCACCGCAGGCCCCCAGGGGGTGCCGATCGTTCTCTTGTGCGCGGTCGCCGCGGGCCGCGTAGCCTGGATTCCGGGGACCAGCTCGATCCGGGCCAGCGAGGGAAGACCGATGAGTCAGGTCATCCGGCACCCCGAGGGGAAGTACCGCCCGCCCAATGAGTCGCTCCAGTTGCGCGGCAGGCGACGCGTGTCCCGGGTGAGCACCCACTGGCTCCAGCGCTCCCGAATGTTTCGCATTCAACGGGAAGTGGCGCGTCGCGTCCCCCTCGCCCGGCGATGGCACCTGCGCAAGACGCCCGCCACCTACCTTCGGATATTCGCCTCCATCGGCGCGGTGGCGTTCCTGGTCTGGATCGGGCTGGCCCTCTCCGTGATCGCCGGCCCCGGACCCCGTTTCGTCGAGAACACCTGCAGGGAGACCCCTTTCTCCTGCGGTGCGGTCACCAGTTTCGTGACCCCGTTCCTCGCCCTGGGACTGAGCGCCGTCACCTTTCTCACGCTGCAGCACTTCAGGACGGTCCGGCGGGTGCGCCGGACCGCCAAGCGGAGACCGCGTGACCTGGTGCCCACCGCGGGCTCGATCATCGACGAGGTGGTCGGCAGGAAAGAGCTGTGCTCGGTCATCGCCCAGGCCCTCCGCAGCCGCCGCTGGCGCCGGCCGTACGTGCTCGTCGGCGGCGTGGGCAGCGGAAAGACGGCGGTGCTCGTGCAGTTGACGCAGGTTCTGGCGGAGAAAGGAGCGCTTCCCGTCCCCGTCCATCTGCGCCGAGCCGACCTCGACAACGGAGAGTTCAACTTCAGCGAGCTGGCCAAGAAGCGGTTCTGCGACCAGGTGGATCCGGGCGTGCTGTCCAGGACACAGGCCGAACGCGTGTGGCGGCAGCTCTGCATGGACGACAAGGCCGTCATCATCGCGGACGGACTGGAGGAGGCCTTCTCCGACGACGAGCGGCAGGCGGAGCGGGACGGCCTGATCCGCCAGGCCATCGCACGCGCCGAACAGCAAGGGATCCCGCTGGTGATCGCCTCCCGGCCGCACGCCGCGCTCGAAGGCACCCGGGCCGCCGTGATCGACCTCGAACCGCTCAGCGACGAGGCCGCGCTGACGTATCTGGCCCAGCAGACCCCCGGCGCGGACGACCGCCGACTCGACTGGATCGTGGAGACGGCCGCAGTCGCCGAGTCACCCCTCTATCTGCAACTGGCGCGTCAGCTCCGCGGGCACCAACTCCTCGAGAACTTCGAGAGCGCCAAGGCATGGGAGCTGATCGACACCCGGGGAAGCGACCGGGCGGGCATCCGGGTACGGCTCCTGAACGCCTGGGTCAAGGCCATCGTCGACGGCCACCTGCGCGCCCAGTTCGGCATTCCGCAGGAGGAGCGCCGCCGGACGATCGCCGTGATCTCGGCCCTGGCCTGCGTCGGCCTGCTCAAGGACCGGCAGGAGGTCTCGTTCGACGAACTCATCGACTGGAGGGGCGACGGGGACGGGACCGGGGAACCGGAGATCCGCTACCCGGGGATCCTCGGGGAACTGAGACGACGCGCCCGTGCGCTGCCCGGGCTCGGCGCCTCGGAGGCCTGCTGGCGGACCGTGCTCTCACGGTGCGCGGAGCACGGGGAGGAACTCGGTCTCGTCGAGGCGCACAGCCGCAAGGTGCGGTTCCCGCACAGCATCATCCAGGCCTACCTGGGCTCCGCTTTCCTCGACTCCGTGCAGCGGGACTCCCGGGCCGCCCTCGAAACCGCTCTGTCCGATCCGGGCCGCGAACTCCTCATGGCCTTCATCATGCGCTCACGAGCCGACCGGTCCGTTCCTCAACGGCCCACGGTCGACCTCCTGGTGAAGGCGGCCGCGACCCGCCAGGACGACAAGGCGTTCGACCTGTACGCCACCGCACTGGAGATCGACACCGGCACGATCGACGACTCGGCGCACAGCAGCATCGCGAACAAGCTTCTGCAGCGCTGGCCGGAACTCAGGGACGGCGACGCGCGAACGCTCGACGAGGCGAAACTGAGGCTCGTCCACCGCTTCGGTGAGGCGGCCCGCCGACTGGACCGGGCCAGCGGGAGCCCCGACGCCACCCGGTTCGTGCGGCCCGCCTACGGGGAGTTGATGCGGATCAGCTGGAAGGAGCCCGGCTATCCGGTCAGGCTGGCGATCGCCCAGGAGATCGGCGCCGGCGGGGACAACGCGTTCGACGCGCTGCGCCAGCTCTTCCCCTGGCCGAAGAAGAAGCAGGAGCCGGGTCCCGACCATTACGACCCCTGGGAGCAGTACAAGAAGGCCATGGCCGACCTCAAGTACGAGGAGGGCCTGGAACGCGAGGTGAAGCTGATCCCGCTCCCCGCGGCCCAGTCCCCGCGGCAGACCGGGAAACGCACCTCCGTGGAGGTGTGGCGCGAGTTCGTCACGCGGGCCTGGCTGGTCCCCATGGTGGTGGGCTCCGTGGGCGCCGACCGCAGGGTCGTGGCGCGGGAGCGGCTGGACCTGTGGCTCCAGCACCTGGTCCCGAACGCCGTGACGGGCAAGGCCGATCTGCCCATCTCCCTGGAGATAGCCCTCGCCCAGGGCTTCAAGGGCGCCGCGAACCGCCGCAGGCGGCACCCCGCGACGTCCGGCGAGACTCGCGCGTTCCTCATCGAGCAGGCGGAACGCATGCTCACCCACGCGCGCTACTGGTATTCGCAGCTCACGCTCATCCACGCGCTGTGCCTGTGGGAGCTGCCGGACAACGGGGACGAGGCCGGGGCCGAGGGCCGGGGTGCCGGGAACGCCGGGCAGGTGGCCGGCACCGAACCGCTGCGGGCCGTGGAACGGTGGCTGAGCATGGCCGGCAGCGCGCAGGCGCTCGGCGACCGCCCGCCGGACGAGGCGGCGGCCGAGCGGGGAAGGCGCCTGCACCCGTTCGTCGCCGAGGCCGGGGACCTCGCGGCGCTCGCGTTGCAGACCGGGCACCCCGAGCGGTTCATCTGGATCGACGAGCGGGGAGCCACACTCAAGATCGGTTCGAGCCCCGCCGATCCGACGGTCCACCGCAAGCACAACCTGTGGATCCCGCCGTCGCACGGCTGGAGCACCCTGCACCCGCGCGCCCAGCAACTGCTCGCCGACGTCCTGCTGCTGCTCAACCTCACGGAACGGGACGGGCGTATGGTCGACGAGCGGCTGCAGCGGACCAGCCGGACGGAACTGCCGCCGTGCCTGCGGACCGACCGGAAGGTTCTCCATCCCGAGCGCACGGTCGGCATGCCCAGCACGGCCGAGCCCGGAACGAGCTGCCTGCGCGGCTGCAAGTTCGAGCTGTGCCCCTACCCGGCGAAGGGCGAACAACCGGGTGGTGAGCTGCGCGAACCCTTCTGCAGGCAGCAGCAGGCACTGGTCAGCCGGCACTCCCTCCGGCGCCGGCGGGCGGGCTGGCAGGGCATCTCCCACCGTGAACTCGCCCGCTTCTGGGGAGCGATGGCGGAACGCACCCGCACACCGTCACAGGAGGACGCGACGGATACGGGGAACCGCGTGCCCTCCGGCCGGCGGCGCGGGTTCAGGCGCCGGTGACGGTGCCCTCCGGCTGTCCCGCCCGCGCCGTGCGCAGCCAGAACAGCGCGGACACCGGCAGGATCACCGGAATGAAGAGGTAGCCCATCCCGAAGTCCGACCACACGGTCGCGTCCGGAAACGCCGACGGCTCCACCAGGGTCCAGGCGCCGACGACCAGCACGCCGACCAGCTCGGCGGCGCAGCACACCAGCGCCGCCCGGCGGGCCGTCTCCCCGCCCCGGACCAGCGTGTACGTGATGAAGCCGTACACCACACCGGCTACCGCCGACAGCGCGTACGCGAGCGGCGCCCGGTCGAACTCGGTGGCGATCTGGTACACGGAACGCGACACCGCGCCGACGACCATCACGCCGTACAGCCAGACGAGCAGCGTCCCGGGCCCGGTGGCCAGCCGCCTCTCCCGGACCGCGCCCACCTCAGCCTCCCCAGATGTCATGGAGCCGCACCTCCAGGACGGCGAGCACGACGCCGCTCGCGGCCACGGTCACCGAACCCCACTTGGAGCGCTCGCCCAGCGACATGAACCCGGCGGCCGGCACACACGCGAACGCGCCCAGCAGGTACGCCACGAAGATCGTCGTCCCCTGGCCGGGCTTCTCGCCCCGCGCCAGCTGCACGATGCCGACGACCAGCTGGAGCAGGGCCAGCGCGGTCACCACGGCCATCCCGATGAAGTGCCAGTCCTTCGTCGGCTGGTCTCGGTACGCCGCCCAGCCGCACCACGCGGCGAGCAGCAGCGCGGCGACCCCGGTCACCAGCGTCAGGGCATCAAGCATGCAGCGACCTTAATACGACGCAACGGACACCCCGCCGTCACCCCCGGCCCTCGACGGCCGGCGCCCCGCCGGCCGGGAGGGCGGTGGCGGGCGCGGCCTGCCGCCCGGGACGGCGGTGGCGCCGGGATGACCACCGTGGCCTTGGCCACACGCCCCCGCCCGCGCACTCGACGCCGACCCGGGGCTCCGGAACCCGCCGGCCCTGTCCCTCCTGGTCATCGACGGGGGAGGGGAGATCGCCGTACGGGACGGACATGGATGTCCCGTGGTCCCACGGCTGTCCACTATCCGGACGGTGGTGACCGGCCGGCACCGTAGGTCTGCTTTACTGATCGCATGACCACGACGAGCAGCCGCATCCTTGCGACCGAGGCGACCATGACGCCCGGTGCTGCTTGTATGTGTCCGTGCCGAATGTGCGCCTTCTAGAGGGCCCCCGCACCATCTGAGCCTCGCGCCCCGAAGCGAGTGCCCGCTCGTGTCCGCCATGGCGCCCCGCGCCCGGAACGAGCCGCCCCGCGCACCGGTATCTCCCCGGTCTCCCGCCATGCGAGAGCCGTGCCGCGTTCCGAAGCCCCCCGAAGAACAACGCCCCGTGCCCGGCGCCCATCCTCGCGCCGCGCACTCGACAGTGACGGAATCCACGTGATCACCACATCGGGCCTGACCAAGGTCTACCGCTCACGCGGCCGCGAGGTCACCGCCCTCGACGGCGTCGACCTGCACGTCCGCGAAGGCGAGGTGTACGGCGTCATCGGCCAGTCCGGCGCCGGCAAGTCCTCGCTCATCCGCTGTGTCAACCTCCTGGAGCGCCCCACCTCCGGCACGGTCACCGTCGCCGGCCGGGACCTCACCGCGCTCGCCGGCCGCGGCCCCCGCGCCGGCCGCGAGCTGCGGCAGGCGCGCAGCCGGATCGGCATGGTCTTCCAGCACTTCAACCTGCTGTCCTCGCGGACCGTGCAGGACAACGTGGAACTGCCGCTGGAGATCCTCGGCACGTCCGGGAAGGAACGTTCCCGCAAGGCGCTCGAACTCCTCGACCTCGTCGGCCTCGCCGACAAGGCCAGGGCCTACCCCGCCCAGCTGTCCGGCGGCCAGAAGCAGCGCGTCGGCATCGCCCGCGCCCTGGCCGGCGACCCCAAGGTGCTGCTCTCCGACGAGGCCACCAGCGCCCTCGACCCGGAGACCACCCGCTCCATCCTCCAGCTGCTGCGCGACCTGAACCGGCAGCTGGGCCTGACCGTCCTGCTCATCACCCACGAGATGGACGTCGTGAAGTCGATCTGCGACTCCGCCGCGCTGATGGAACGGGGCCGCATCGTGGAGTCCGGCACCGTCAGCGAGCTGCTCGCCACTCCCGGTTCCCAGCTCGCCGCCGCGCTCTTCCCCGTCGGCGGCGAGGCCTCCGCCGACGACCGCACCGTCCTCGACGTCACCTTCCACGGCGAGGCCGCCACCCAGCCGGTCATCTCCCAGCTGGCCCGCACCTACAACATCGACATCTCCATCCTCGGTGCCGCCATCGACACCGTCGGCGGACTCCAGGTCGGCCGGATGCGCCTGGAGCTGCCCGGCCGCTACGAGGACAACGTCGTGCCGATCGGCTTCCTGCGCGAGCAGGGCCTGCAGATCGACGTCGTGGGTGCCACGGAGAACACGCCCGCGCTGGTGAAGGAAGGTGCCAAGTGACCTGGTCGGAGATGCAGCCCCTGCTGGAGCAGGCCTGTACCGAAACGCTGATCATGGTCGGCTGGTCCACCCTGATCGCCGTGGTCCTCGGCCTGCCGATGGGCGTCCTGCTGGTCCTCACCGACAAGGGCGGACTGCTGCAGAACACCGCGGTGAACAAGGTCATCGGGCAGATCGTGAACATCGGCCGCTCGATGCCGTTCATCATCCTGATGGTCGCCCTGATGGACTTCACCCGCTGGATCACCGGCACCACCATCGGCAGCTACGCCGCGATCGTCCCGCTCGCCATCGGCGGCATCCCGTTCTTCGCCCGGCTCGTCGAGACCGCCGTGCGCGAGGTGGACCACGGCCTGGTCGAGGCCGTGCAGTCGATGGGCGGCAACACCTGGACCATCGTCCGCAAGGTCCTGGTGCCCGAGTCCCTGCCCTCCCTGATCGCCAGCACCACCACCACGATCATCGCCCTCATCGGCTACTCCGCCATGGCCGGCACGGTCGGCGGCGGCGGCCTCGGCGACCTCGCGGTCCGCTACGGCTTCCAGCGCTTCGAGACCGGCCTGATGTGGATCACCGTGGCGATCCTCGCCGTGGTCATCTCCCTCATCCAGTTCGCCGGCGACTACGCGGCCCGCTCCGTGCACCGCCGCGGCGCCCGCTCCGGCCCCGGTCCCAAGCTCCGCCTGCTCAAGGCGAAGGAGCCGGCGGCGGCCGACGTCAGCAAGATCGCGTAGGCGCGCAGGCGCCCCCGAACTCCCGTCCACCCACGACGGGGTCGCATCACCCATAAGGAAAGGCACTTTTCGTGCGTAACACCGCCAAGATCACCACCGCCGTCCTCGCCGCCGGAGCCCTCACCTTCGGGCTCACCGCCTGCGGCTCGGACAAGGACGCCGCCTCCGACACCTCCGGACCGCTGGTCGTCGCCGCCACGCCCGTCCCACACGCCGAGGTCCTCACCTACGTCAAGGACAACCTGGCCGAGAAGGCCGGCCTGGACCTCGAGATCCGCGAGTTCACCGACTACGTCACGCCGAACACCGCGACCGAGGACGGCTCGGTGGGCGCCAACTACTTCCAGACCGAGCCCTACCTCGCGGACTTCAACAAGAAGAACGGCACCCACCTGGTGTCCGTCGCCTCGGTCCACCTGGAGCCGCTCGGCCTGTACTCCGAGAAGGCCGACAAGGTCGACGGCCTGAAGAACGGCGCCACCATCGCCGTCCCCAACGACACCGTCACCGAGGCGCGCGCCCTCCAGCTGCTCGCCGCCAACGGCCTGATCACCCTGAAGGACGGCGTCGGCACCGAGGCGACCCCCGCCGACATCACGAAGAACCCGAAGAACCTCAAGTTCAAGGAGCTGGAGGCGGCGCAGACCCCGCGCTCCCTCAAGGATGTCGACGCGGCCGTGATCAACGGCAACTACGCGCTCCAGGCCGACCTCAAGCCGGCCGAGGACGCCCTCGTCCTGGAGTCGCCCGAGAACAACCCGAACGTCAACCTCCTGGTCGTCAAGGAGGGCGACGAGGACGACCCGCGCGTCAAGAAGCTCGCCCGGCTGCTGACCTCCGCCGAGGTCAAGAAGTTCATCGCGGACAAGTACGCCGGTTCGGTCATCGCGTCCTTCTGACCCGTCGAGGGGAGTCTCCCGATGCGCAAGACCCCTCTCATCACGGCGGCGGCCGCGGCACTCGCCCTCGGCCTGACCGCCTGCGGCTCGGGACCCGGCAGCGGTGCCGCCGACGACACCCTGGTCGTCGGCGCCACCGCCGTCCCGGCCGGCGAGGTCCTGACGTACATCAAGGACAACCTCGCCGAGGACGCCGGTCTGAAGCTGGAGATCCGGGAGTTCACGGACTACGTCCTGCCGAACACCGCCCTCCAGGAAGGCTCGCTGGACGCGAACCTCTACCAGAACGAGCCCTACCTGGACGACTTCAACGAGGCCAAGGGCACCGACCTGGTCCCGGTCGTGGACGCCTACCTGCCGCCCATGGGCGTCTACTCCAAGCAGACCGACGACGTCACGAAGCTCGCCGACGGAGCCGTCGTCGCCGTGCCCAACGACACCACCAACGAGGGCCGCGCCCTGCGGCTCCTGGCGTCCGAGGGCCTGATCACGCTCCGGAAGGACGCCGGTACGGACGCCTCGCCGGCCGACATCACCGCCAACCCCCGGAACCTGACGTTCAAGGAACTGGAACCGGCCCAGCTGCCCCGCTCGCTCGACGACGTGACCGCCGCGGTCATCAACAACAACTACGCCCAGGACGCGGGTCTCAGCCCCACCGAGGACGCCATCCTCCTGGAGTCGGCGAAGGACAACCCGTACGCCAACCTCCTCGCCGTCAGGCGCGGCGACGAGGACGACCCGCGGATCGAGAAGCTCGCCGACCTCCTCACCTCCCCCGAGGTGAGGAAGTTCATCGAGGACGAGTACCAGGGCTCGGTGCTGCCGGTCACCGCCGGCTGACCCGGCACACGCGACCACGGGGCCCCTCCGGTGAGGAGGGGCCCCGTGGTGCGGTTCGGTGCTTTCATGCTGCATGCTGGGCAGTTCAGCAGGCCCTGACGGTTCAAAAGGTAACGGAGCGGCGCATGACGAGCACCTTCCCCAACATCTCCATCAGCACGGAGCGGTTGGTCCTGCGCCCCTTCGAGGAGCCGGACACCGAGGCCTTCGCCGAGATGATGAACGACGAACTCGTCGTCGCCTGGACCTCCGTACCGCACCCCTACACCGAGGCCGACGCCCGGGCCTGGATCACCGCCATCGCCCCCGCCGAGCGCGTCGAGGGCCGCGGCATCGTCTTCGCCGTCACCGAGTTCCTCACCCAGCGCCTGGTCGGCATCGTCCATCTGCGCAACACCGACTGGCGGGTCCGTTCCAGCGAACTCGCCTACGTCGTCGCGCCCTGGGCCCGCGGCGAGGGCTACGCCTCCGAAGCCGCCCTCGCCACCGCCCAGTGGCTCTTCAACGACCAGAAGTTCGAGCGCCTGGAGCTGCGCACCCCCGCCGACAACACCGCCTCCCAGCAGGTCGCCCAGAAGATCGGCTGCATCAGCGAGGGCGTCCTGCGCGGCGCCTGGATAGCGCGCGCCCGCACCGAGGGCGGGTGGACCGACGTACGCACCGACGTGATCGTGTGGAGCCTGCTGCCGGAGGACCTGGCCGGCGTAGCCGAGGAACTGGCCGACAGCGGGGGTTTCGCGTCCTACTCGGACTGGAACTGAACCCACCGGCGAGGCCACCCGCCACGCCCCCGCCCCCACCAGGTACCCTCACCAAGCCTGCCCCCGACGACCTGCGCGAACCCACGGGAGACTGACGACGATGGCCGACCGGGTCACGGTGATCGGCTGGGACGGCTCTCCGCTGACCGCCGCGGCACGCGCCGCGCTCGGCGCCGCCACCCTGGTGGCCGGTGCCGCCCACCACCTCGCCCTGCCCGAGGTGCCGCCCACCGCCGAGCGCGTCCGCCTCGGCAGCGTCGCCCTCGCCGCCCGCCGCATCGCCGCCCACCGCGGCACGGCCGTGGTGTTCGCCGACGGCGACCCCGGCTTCTTCGGCGTCGTCCGCACCCTGCGCGCTCCCGACTTCGGCCTGGAGGTCGAAGTCGTCCCCGCGGTCTCCTCGGTCGCCGCCGCCTTCGCCCGCGCCGGCATGCCCTGGGACGACGCGCACGTGACCGTCGCGCACCCCCGCACGCTGCGACGCGCGGTGAACGTATGCCGAGCCCACACCAAGGTGGCCGTCCTCACCGCCCCCGGCGCGGGCCCCGCCGAACTCGGTCTGCTGCTGGACGGCGTCCACCGCACCTTCGTCATCTGCGAGGAACTGGGCACCGAACGCGAACAGGTCACCGTCGTCACCTCCGACAAGGCCGCCGACCACACCTGGCGCGACCCGAACGTCGTCATCGTCATCGGCGGACCGGCCGGCGCGGAGGGCGGCGGCTGGATCGCCGGCCGCGACCCGGCCACCGGCCCCCGCGGCTGGACCCTGCCCGCCGAGGTCTACGGCACCGGACCCGGCCCGGACGCCACCCTCGGCGAAGGCGAGACCGAACCGCTGCGCGCCGCCCAACTCGCCCGCCTCGGTCCCCGCCTGGGCGACCTGGTGTGGGACATCGGATCCGGCTCCGGCGCCTTCGCCGTCGAGGCCGCCCGGGCCGGTGCCGCCGTCATCGCCGTGGACCGGGACCCCGCCGCCTGCGCCCGCGCCGACGCCGCCGCCCGCCGCTTCGGGGTCCAGCTCCAGGTCGTCCACGGCACCGCCCCGTATGTGCTCGAGAACCTGCCCGAACCGGATGTCGTCCGGGTCGGTGGCGGGGGAGCGGCCGTGCTCTCCGCGGTCGCCGACCGCCGCCCGCAGCGCATCGTCACCCACGCCGGCACCCGCGACGCGGCCGAACTCATCGGCCGCGACCTCACCGAGCACGGCTACCGGGTCCAGTGCGCCCTGCTGCAGTCCGTGGAACTCGACACCCGCCACTGGACGGAGACGGAGCGGAGCGTCGCGTTCCTGCTCAGCGGGGTTCTCCCGGACCGCGCCCCGTGATCCGGTTGTCGTACCGCGCGCGGTAGGCTGGCCGATCGCTGCACCGCACTCGGACGTCCGGCACCCCGTCGGTCAATGTCCCGAAACCGCGCCCGCTTTGGGGTGTGTGTGGTACGGCGACAACCGGGAGGACGCGCAACGTGGCGCAGTCCACAGCGGGCCGTCGTGGATCGAGCTGTCCTGACGGCGGAACGACCGCGACAATGCCACTGAATGGCTTTGTCGCCTTTTCCGGGCGGTCGTTCGTGCCGCTGGGCACGCACGCTCGTTCTTCACTGCGGGCGGTCGGTGCGCCGTTCCGGGTGAGCTGGTCGTAGAAGCATCAACCGATGGGCGAGGGGTACGCATGACCGACACCGGCCAGATCCCGGGCGAGGGGCTGCCGGAGAACGCAGGCATGGTGGAGCAGCCGGGCGTCGCCGCGCCCGGGGCGTACACCTACCTCTCCGAGACACCCGCCGAGGACGAAGACCTGCTGCTCCCCGGCGCCCAGGGCGCCTGGGGCAACGAGGTGCCCCCGCCCGCTCCCGAGCCGGTCGTCGAGGCCGTTCACGAACCCGGTCCGCACGAGCTGGGCGGCCGGGACAGCGGCTCGGTCGACCTCGGCGGTGTCCGCCTGCCGAACCGCACCGTGCCGACCGCGCCGACGACGCCCATCCCGCCGATCACCCCGCGCCGTCCGCTCCACCTCGGCCCGCCCATCCCCGACGCCTCCGCCAGCCCGGTCCGCTCCCTCGCCGACCGCGGCCCCGCGGGTGCGCCGGTCCGCCAGCCGGGCCCGGCGGCCACCGGCCCCGAATACCTCGACGTCCCGCGCGACGTCGCCCCGCAGGGCGCCGCACCCTGGGGCGCCCAGGGCCAGGACCCGGCCCCCGCGCCGGTCGCCACGGAGGCCGCACCCGAGGAAACGGTTGTCCCGGCGGCACCCCAGCCCGAGCCCGTCGGCGCGGCCCAGGCGGCGATGGCCCGCCTCGCGACCCAGACCCCGGCCACCACGGCCCCGCCCGCGCAGGGCGAGGCGGTCCCCGGTACGGCCCCGGAGACCGGGCGGCTTCCCGGCACCGAGACCGCACAGGTTCCGGACGCCATGCCGCACGCCGAGGCGCCGGAGGCCGCCCGGACGGCCGTCCCGCCGGTCACCCAGGGCGAGTGGCCGGCCGCGGAGCCGGCGGCCGAGGAGCCGACGGCCGAGGACGCGGCCGAGGACGCGGCCGAGGCTCCCGCCGCGGCCCCCGTGGCCGGTGACGCCGGTGAGGCGCCGGCCGCCCCGGCCGCCCATGATGCCGGTGAGGTTCCGGCCGCTGCGCCGCTCGCTGATGACGTCGCCGACGCTGAAGCCGCCGCTGCGGCAGCGGTCACCGCGGACGCCGCTCAGGCGCCCGCCGCCATGCCGGCCGCAGAGGACGCCGGTCAGGCACCTGGTGGGGTGCCGATCGCGGCCGACGAGGACCAAGCTGCCGCGGCCGTGCCCGTTCCGGCTGACGCCGATCAGGCTCCCGCTGCCGCGCCGGTCGCCGCTGTGGCCGCCCCGGGCGCCGACGCGGTGACCGCCGAGCAGGCCGCCCCCGCCGAGCCGGTCGCCCCCGCCGAGCAGGTCGCCCCCGCTGCGGAGGCCGCGCAGCCGCAGCCCGCCGAGCCGGTCCAGCCGCAGCCCGTCGAGCCGGTCGCCCCCGCTGCGGAGGCCGCGCAGCCGCAGCCGCAGCCCGCCGAGCCGGTGCAGGGCCCGGTCGCCGCGCCGGTGCCGGTGCCCGACCCCGCACAGGGCCGGGCACCGGTCGCCCCGGAGGCGGTTCCCGCGCCCGAGGCGGCGCAGGAGCCCGCGGCACCCGAGCAGCAGGTCTCCGACGCGGCCGCCCCCGAGACTCCGCAGGCACCGGAGGCGCCGGCCCCCGCCGACCGGACGCCCGAGTCTCCGGAACCCGCCGAGGTGGCCCCGCCGGAGGCGCCCCAGGCCCCCGAGCCGGTCCTGGCCGAGGAGCCGCAGGCTCCTGAGGCGGTCGCACCGGAGGCCACCGAGCAGGCCCCCGAGGTCGCCGTGGCCGAGGCACCCCAGGCTCCCGAGCCGGTCGCCCCCGAGGTGGCTCAGACAGGTGAGCCGGTCGCCCCCGAGGCTTCGGAAGCCCTCGAAGCCTCCGAAGCCGTCGCCGCACCCGAGCAGGCTCCGGAAGCGCCCGCCCCCGCTCCCGCCCCGGAGCCCCCCGCGGCGACCGCCCCGCAGCAGCCCACCCCGGACCAGGTCGCGGACCAGACCCCCGAGCCCGCTGAGCCCACACCGGACGCACAGCCCGAGACTCAGCCCGAGGCCCAGCCCGGCGCGCTCGCCACCGACGTACCCGCGGCGGACGTACCCGCGGCGGACGTACCCGCAGCCGACGTGCAGCAGGCTCCGGAGCCCGCCCCGGCTGCCGCGTCGGCACCCGCCCAGGACCCCACCACCCCCCTGGCCGCCCAGCCCGACGCGCAGCAGCCGCCCGGGCAGTTCGTCCCGGTGGACGGCTCCGTGCCGGCCACCCCCCGCCTCGCCCCCACCCCGCCGCACGGCGTGGAGACGGCCCCGGAGGGCCGGTCCGCGGTTCCGCCGCGGCCGGAGCCCGCCGTCACGGTCCCCGCCCCGCGCGAGGGAGAGCCGGAGGCCGCCGCCGTGGCCGCCGAGGCGGACCCGGACGTGATGCTCGTACAGCGGGCCGACGACCTGGACACCCGGGGCGCCGGTCAGGAAGACCAGGAAGAAGGCGCGGCCCCCGTGGCAGAAGCACGACAGTCCACCGGCCCGGCCGCGCCCGCCTACGACGACGCCGAGCGCGAGGCCGTCCTGAAGGTCATGCGCGAGCGGCGCGACATCCGCAACGGCTTCCGCGGCGACCCCATCCCGCACGAGGTGCTGCTGCGCGTCCTGGAGGCGGCCCACACCGCGCCCTCCGTCGGCCACTCGCAGCCCTGGGACTTCGTGGTCATCCGCTCGGCGGAGACCCGCCGCACGATGCACGAGCTGGCGATGCGCCAGCGGGAGGCGTACGCGAAGTCGCTGCCCAAGGGCCGGGCCAAGCAGTTCAAGGAACTGAAGATCGAGGCGATCCTCGACACCCCGGTGAACATCGTCGTCACCGCCGACCCGACCCGCGGCGGCCGCCACACCCTGGGCCGCCACACCCAGCCGCAGATGGCGCCGTACTCCGCCGCCCTCGCGGTGGAGAACCTGTGGCTCGCCGCCCGCGCGGAGGGCCTCGGCGTCGGCTGGGTCAGCTTCTTCGACGAGCGCGAGATGGTCCGCGCCCTGGACCTGCCCGAGCACCTGGAGGTCATCGCGTACCTCTGCGTCGGGTACGTCGACGAGTTCCCGGACGAGCCCGAGCTGATGCAGGCCGGCTGGTCCAAGCGCCGCCCGCTGTCCTGGGTGGTCCACGAGGAGACGTACGGCCGTCGCGCCCTGCCCGGCGAGGAGCCGCACGACCTGCTCGCCGAGACCGTCGCCCAGATCCGCCCGCTCGACGCCAAGGCGCTCGGCGAGGCCTGGGAGCGGCAGAAGCGCATGACCAAGCCCGCCGGCGCGCTCGGCATGCTGGAGATCATCTCTGCGCAGCTGGCCGGTCTGTCCCGCCAGTGCCCGCCGCCGATCCCGGAGCCCGCGGCCGTCGCGATCTTCGCCGGTGACCACGGAGTGCACGCCCAGGGCGTCACCCCGTGGCCGCAGGAGGTCACCGCGCAGATGGTGGCCAACTTCCTCGGCGGGGGAGCGGTCTGCAACGCGTTCGCCAACCAGGTGGGCGCCGAGGTCTGCATCGTGGACGTCGGTGTCGCCGCCGACCTCCCGGCGACTCCGGGCCTGCTGCCCCGCAAGGTCCGCCCGGGCACGGCCGACATGACCACCGGCCCGGCGCTGACCCGTGAGGAGGTCAAGCAGGCCATCGAGGTCGGCATCGAGACCGCCCGCGACCTGGTCGCGGCCGGCAACAAGGCGCTGCTGACCGGTGAGATGGGCATCGCGAACACCACCGCGTCCGCCGCCCTGATCTCCGTCTTCACGGGCACCGACCCGGCCGAGGTGACCGGCCGCGGCACCGGCATCAACGACGAGACGCTGGCCCGCAAGACCGAGGTCGTCCGCCGCGCCATCGAGCTGCACCAGCCGGACCCGGCCGACCCCATCGGCGTGCTCGCCGCGATCGGCGGCCTGGAGCACGCCGCCATGGTCGGCCTCCTCCTCGGCGGCGCCTCCCTGCGGACGCCGGTGATCCTGGACGGCGTCAGCGCGGGCGCCGCGGCCCTCGTGGCCCGCGCCATCGCGCCGGAGGTCCTGGCCGCCTGTATCGCGGGCCACCGCAGCGCGGAGCCCGGCCATGTGGCCGCCCTGAACAAGCTGGGCCTGCGCCCCCTGGTCGACCTCGACCTCCGCCTCGGCGAGGGCACCGGCGCCCTCCTCGCCCTGCCGATGGTCCAGAGCACGGCCCGGGCGATGCACGAGGTGGCGACGTTCGACTCGGCGGGCGTCACCGAGAAGTAGGCGCCCCCACGGGGCGGTCCGGTGTTCAGCCATCGGACCGCCTCTGCCGTCTGCCCCGCCCGCACCTTAAAATCCGCACGTCAGGGCTGCTCCGATGCCGAAGCGCCCCCGCCTGCCCGCACGAGGAGCCGTCCCCTCATGGCCGAACACCCCGCCTATCCCGTAGGCCTCCGCCTGACCGGCCGCCGGGTCGTCGTCCTCGGCGGCGGCCAGGTCGCCCAGCGCCGCCTCCCGGCCCTGATCGCGGCGGGCGCCGACATCCGCCTCGTCTCTCCCGAGGCCACCCCCTCCGTGGAGGCGATGGCGGACGCGGGCGAGATCACCTGGGAGCGGCGCGCGTACGCCGACGGCGACCTCGCCGACGCCTGGTACGCCCTGATCGCGACCAGCGACACCGAGGCCAACCGCGCCGCCTCCGCCGAGGCGGAGCGCCACCGTGTCTGGTGCGTGCGCTCGGACGACGCCGACGCCGCCACCGCCTGGACCCCGGCGACGGGCCACAGCGAGGGCGTCACGGTCGCGATCCTCACGACCGACACCAAGTCCCGCGACCCCCGCCACACCGCCGCCGTCCGGGACGCGGTCGTCGAGGGGCTGCGCGACGGCACCCTCGTAGCCCCGCATCACCGCACCCGCACCCCGGGCGTCGCCCTGGTCGGCGGCGGCCCCGGCGATCCGGACCTGATCACGGTCCGCGGCCGTCGCCTGCTGGCCGAGGCCGACGTCGTCATCGCCGACCGCCTCGGCCCCCGCGACCTCCTCGCGGAGCTGCCTCCGCACGTCGAGGTGATCGACGCGGCGAAGATCCCGTACGGCCGTTTCATGGCCCAGGAGGCCATCAACAACGCGCTCATCGAGCACGCCAAGCAGGGCAAGTCGGTGGTACGGCTGAAGGGCGGCGACCCGTACGTCTTCGGCCGGGGCATGGAGGAACTCCAGGCGCTGGCCGAGGCGGGCATCCCGTGCACGGTCGTCCCCGGCATCTCCAGCTCGATCTCGGTCCCGGGCGCGGCGGGCATCCCGGTCACCCACCGGGGCGTCGCCCACGAGTTCACGGTGGTCAGCGGCCATGTGGCCCCGGACGACGAGCGCTCGCTGGTCGACTGGCCGTCACTGGCCAAGCTCACCGGCACGCTGGTGATCCTCATGGGCGTCGACAAGATCGGCAAGATCGCCGAGACCCTGATCGCGCACGGCAAGTCCCCGCGGACCCCGGTCGCCCTGGTCCAGGAGGGCACGACGGCCGCCCAGCGCCGGGTGGACGCCACCCTGGCCACGGTCGCCGAGACGGTCCGCGCCCAGGAGGTCAGGCCTCCGGCGGTGATCGTCATCGGGGAGGTCGTCGGCGTCGGCCCGGTGACGCCGGCGTAACCCCCGGCAGGAGAACCCGTTCCGAGTCGTTGGCAGCACTTCCAGAGCAAGGCAGTATCACCCTGTGGCCGATCTCATCACCGTCGAGGACCCCGACGACCCGCGCCTGCGCGACTACACCGGCCTGACCGACGTCGAGCTGCGCCGCAGGCGCGAACCCGCCGAGGGCCTGTTCATCGCGGAGGGCGAGAAGGTCATCCGGCGGGCCAAGGACGCCGGGTACGAGATGCGGTCGATGCTGCTGTCCGCCAAGTGGGTCGACGTCATGCGCGACGTCATCGACGAGCTCCCGGCCCCCGTCTACGTGGTCAGCCCGGAACTCGCCGAACGGGTCACCGGCTACCACGTGCACCGCGGCGCGCTGGCCTCCATGCAGCGCAAGCCGCTGCCCACGGCGGCCGGCCTCCTCCGCACCGCCCGCCGCGTGGTGATCATGGAGGGGGTCAACGACCACACCAACATCGGCGCCATCTTCCGCTCGGCCGCGGCCCTCGGCATGGACGCGGTGCTGCTCTCCCCGGACTGCGCCGACCCCCTCTACCGCCGCAGCGTGAAGGTCTCCATGGGGGCGGTCTTCTCCGTCCCGTACGCCCGTCTCGACTCCTGGCCCAAGAGCCTGGAGTCGGTCCGCGAGGCCGGCTTCACCCTGCTCGCCCTCACCCCCGACGAGAAGTCCAGGACCCTCGACGAGGCCGCCCCGCACCGCATGGACCGGGTCGCACTGATGCTCGGCGCCGAGGGCGACGGCCTGACCACCCACGCCCTGGTCGCCGCCGACGAATGGGTGCGCATCCCCATGGCCCACGGCGTGGACTCGCTCAACGTGGGCGCCGCGGCGGCGGTCGCCTTCTACGCGGTCGCGACGGGCCGCCCGCAGCCGTGACGACGGCCCGGACGATCACCGTACGGACGCCCGGCACGCGGTCGTACGCCTACTCGGACCGCTCGAACGTGGACGCGTACCGCTCGGACATCAATCGTTCCCGGTCCAGCGGACGGTAGTCGGTCCGCACCTGCTCCTGCCGCTCGCGGCCCCCGCCCGGCTCACCGCCGAGTCCCCGGGCCGGCCCCTGGCAGCCCTGCACCACGGCGATGCCGAGCGCCACGAGCAGGGTCACCACGACGAACACGAACAGCCGCTGCCGCAGCAGCCGCGGATTGGCGGGCCGCAGCCCCGTCCCGGTGTTCCTGGGCGCCGGCCGCCCGGGCCCACCGCGCTGCACCGGACGCTTCCCGCCGCCGGTACGGCTGCCGCGCGGGACGGGCGTATTGCGTGGGACCGGTGTGTTCCTGGACGCCGGGCCGTTCCTGCCGGTCGGAGTGTTCCGGCCCGCGGGCGTGTCCCTGGGCACCGGAGTGTTCCGGGAGCCCGGCGCGGGCCGCGCCCCGGACCGGGAGGAGGAGCCGGTTCCCCGAGGCGCACCGCCGCCCCGCGACGGAACCGAGCCGCCCCGCGACGGCACCCCGCCCCGCGCCGGCGCCGGACCGCGCCCGCCGGTGCGCGGCCCGGGCGTGCCCGCCGCGCTCGACGGTCCCTGCGGGCGCCGGGACGCCTGGCCGCGCTGCTGTTCGGGATAGGTGTCCGTGAGCCGTCCGGTGGGCCGGTCCGCCTCACCAGCGCGCGGCGCGGGCGGGCGGCCGTCGATCAGGCCCTGGGCCTCGCGGGCCGCGATCTCCTTCAGCCGCAGCGACAGATCCAGCGTGCTGGGCCGCTCCTCGGGGTCCTTGGCCAGACACGCCCGGACCAGCGGGGCCAGCGCGTCCGGCACACCGTGCAGCTGCGGCTCCTCGTGGACCACGCGGTACAGCATCACCTCGGAACTGCCGTGCCCGAAGGGCGAGTCGCCGGTGCACGCGTACGCGAGCGTGGCACCCAGCGAGAACACGTCCGTGGCCGGGGTGACCGCCGCGCCCCGCACCTGCTCGGGAGCGAGGAACCCGGGCGAGCCGACCGCCGTGCCGACATGGGTGAGCGTCGAGGCCCCGGTCGCCCAGGCGATGCCGAAGTCGATGATCCGCGGCCCCTTGGGGGACAGCAGGATGTTGGACGGCTTCAGGTCCCGGTGGACGACCCCCGCCTCGTGCACGGCGACCAGGCCCTCCGACAGCGCGGCCCCGACCGCGGCCACCTCGGCGGCGGCCAGCGGGCCCTCGTCGGCCACCTTGTCGTGCAGGGAGGGGCCGGGCACGTACTGCGTGGCGAACCAGGGCCGCTCCGCCTCCAGGTCCGCCGCCACGAGCCGGGCCGTGCACCCGCCACGGATCCGCCGGGCGGCCGACACCTCGCGGGCGAACCGCGACCGGAACTCCTGATCCTCCGCCAGATCGGGGCGGATCACCTTCAGGGCGACCCGCTGCCCCTTCTTGTCGGAGCCCAGGTAGACAACGCCCATCCCCCCCGCGCCGAGCCGTCGGTGAAGCTTGAACGAGCCGACGACGCGCGGGTCCTCGCGCCTCAGGCGCATCATCGCCATGTTCATCCCCGCTGCCCGGTCCGTCTGACGTGCCACAGCTTACGTTTCCCCGGCCGCCTGCGCGCAGAGGCCGCGCCCTCTCGCCCCGATCGATTGTCGGTGCCGGGCAGGAGACTTGAAGGGAGGTCAGGGAGCCGCCGGACACCACGACTTGGTCCCGTCCGGGCTCCCAACCGTCCGTCAGCGACGGGGGATTGGACCCGTGAAGGGTGACCGCGTGGAAATTACCGACGACGCCGGCGACACGGCACGGACCTACGAGGTGGTGGCGAGCGGGGCGGGCCGCCGAGTGGAGACCGCGGTGCGGCGAGGTGTGGTGGAAGTGAGCGAAGTCACCCGCACCGGTGCCGTCGTCCGTACGGCGCGCTTCATGGCGAACCGGGTCCTCGCCCTCGTCGAGCCACCGGTTCCCCGGGAGGACGGCTCGGAAAAGCAGGGGCAGACCGGACGTCCCCTCCGGGAAGACCCCGAGACGCGGGAGCCCGTCTCCACCCAGGGGAGTACACACCACCTCATGGCTCATCCTCCGGGAGGCCCGCAGATCGGTACGAGGGCATGACGTCCGGTGCCCGCCCCGCACCTAGATTTGAGGTCAAGCGGCGGGTGCAGCACTCGTCCCCCGAGGTCAGACACCCGCCGCTGCAACGACAACCAAGCAGGTCAGGAGAGGGACCATGGCCCACACGGCACCGCGGACGCTGATCCGCGAGGAGGGGCGCAAGGCGTACGCCGCGCTCCGTCCGCGCCGCCAGGGCCGCCGCCACCCCCTGGTGGCGACGCTGATGGCCCTTCCCCTGGCGGTCCTGCTCCTCGTCGTCTTCGACGGCTGGGAGACAGTGGCCACGCAAGCGTCGTCCGTGGGCGTGATGCTGGGGCGCTGAGCGGCGACCCCAGGCCCGGAAGAGCGGTCCGGGCGGGGACATCCACCCATAACCCCGTGGGGACGGGGGTGCGGCGGACGGCACAGATGCCGGCGCAGCTGGGGAGCTGCGCCGGCATTGCCCTTCCCGGATCCGGACAGCCACGGCGGTCACCGCGGCCGGCGCACACCGGCGGGCCGACACAGCCCCACCGCCCCGGCGTACCCTCACCGTCACCGCCGCCACTCCCCGGGAACCAGCATGACGACACCCCCGCTCCTCACCGCCCTCACGGCCGAGGCCACAACCGCCACCCACCCCGCACCCGGCACCTGCGCCTGCGGCACGGCCGTCGTCACCACCCTCGCCGACCGCCCGGACGCCACCGTCGTCCGCCACGCGGCCACCGTCGCCAAGGCCCACGCCCCCGGCACGGACCCCGCCCGGCTCGCCGCCCGCCTGACCACGGCCTCCCGCCTCCCCGACGTCCTCCTGCCGCCGCTCGGCCCGGCTGCGGCCACCCTCCACGACCGCCTGGTCACCCTCTGGCCCTACGGCACCCCCGTGGACCCGGACGACCCCGACGCCGCCCCCTGGGAGGCCGCCGCCACCCTCCTCGCCCGCCTCCACCGCACCCCTGCCCCGACGCCGCTGCCCCCCATGCGCGGCCCCGAGAAGGCCGCCCGCGCGGTCGCCCGCCTGACGGCGGCGGCCCCGCATCCCGCCACGCCCACCGTCCTGCGGGCCTGGTCCGCCCTCCCCGCCTGGGCCCGCGCGGAGGCGCCCATGCCGGACGCGACCACCCTCTGCCACGGCGACCTGCACCTCGGCCAGCTCGTACGGCACCCGGCCCCGCTCGGCCCGTGGCGGCTCATCGACGTCGACGACCTCGGGGTGGGCGTCCCGGCCTGGGACCTCGCCCGTCCGGCCGCCTGGTACGCCTGCGGTCTGCTGCCGCCCGACGAGTGGACGCGCTTCCTGGACGCCTACCGCGCCGCCCGTGGCCCGGCCGTCCCGGCCGACGGCGACCCGTGGTCCGCCCTCGACGTCCCGGCCCGCGCCCTCACGGTCCAGGCCGCCGCCCAGGCCGTCACCAAAGCCCTGACCGCGGCTCGCCCGCTGGACGAGGTCGAGCAGTGCCTCGTGGAGGCCTGCGAGCGAATGACGGCCGTACCCCCGGACCTGGCGGGGAACTTCGCGAAGTAGGGTGCAACCGACCGCAGCCGGACAGAGTCTGTGCTGTCGATACCCGAAGCAGGATCCACCGGCGAGGAGTTGACCCGACCGTGCAGTGCCCGAAGTGCCGTGCCGCGATGCACACCTACAACCGCAACGGAGTCCAGATCGAGCAGTGCAGCAACTGCCGGGGGATCTTCCTCGACTACGGCGAGCTGGAGGCCCTGACCCGCCTGGAGTCCCAGTGGACCCAGCCCGCCCCGCCCGCCCCGCCGGCGCCCCCGGCCCCGCAGGCCTACCCGGCCGCGCCGGCCCCGGCCGCTCCCGCCTGGGGCGCCCCGCACGGCGGCCACGGGCACTACGGCCACAAGCGGCACAAGAGTTTCGGCCACATGCTCTTCTCCAGCTGAGGCACCGAGCACGACGAAGCCCCCGGCCGTCTCGGACGGCCGGGGGCTCCGGTCTGTGGACGATACTGGGATTGAACCAGTGACCTCTTCCGTGTCAGGGAAGCGCTCTCCCGCTGAGCTAATCGTCCTCGGGACCACGATCACGTCTGAAGCGGATCATGGGCACTGCGTGCGCGATACTGGGATTGAACCAGTGACCTCTTCCGTGTCAGGGAAGCGCTCTCCCGCTGAGCTAATCGCGCGGGTGGGATCTTCGAGGAGATCCAGGATCCGAAGATCCAGTGGACGATACTGGGATTGAACCAGTGACCTCTTCCGTGTCAGGGAAGCGCTCTCCCGCTGAGCTAATCGTCCTTGGAGGTGGAGACGGGATTTGAACCCGTGTAGACGGCTTTGCAGGCCGTTGCCTCGCCTCTCGGCCACTCCACCAGGAGTGTAGAGGACCGGAAAGATCCTCTTCTTCCTGCGAGCGGACGACGAGGTTCGAACTCGCGACCTCAACCTTGGCAAGGTTGCGCTCTACCAACTGAGCTACGTCCGCCTGTCGTTTCGGTCCGCTTCCGCGTCCCGGCGACGTGTTGAACTCTAGCGGATTCCCCGGCCAGTACAAAAACGCGTTTGTGCAGCGTGCTGCGGTGCGTCCCCCGGAGGACCCGGCCGGGGAGCCTGGAGGTCACGCCGGGGCCACCCGCCGGACACCCGCCATAGACTCGACAACGTGCTCGACCTCGCTCCCCTCGCCCGCTTCGGCGACCGCGTCGCCACCGGCCTCCTCGACGTCACCGGCGATCCCGCCGCCCTGGACTCCTCGGGCTTCTGGGCCGTCGTCGCGGACTTCGAGGGCCGCCTGACCTGCGCCCGCTTCGCGGAGGTGCGCGAGGAACCGGTACCCGCCCCGGCGCCCGGCGCCTGGCGGGGCCCCGCGGCCGGTGACTGGACGTCCTCCCTCGACCGCGCCGGGTACACGGCGGGCGTACGACGGATCCGTGAGCACATCGCGGCCGGCGAGGTCTACCAGGCGAACCTCTGCCGGGTGCTCTCGGCGCCGGTCGACCCGGGCGCGGACGTGGACGCCCTCACCGCACTGCTCGCCCGCGGCAATCCGGCGCCGTACGCGGGAACGATCCGTCTGCCGGGGCACGGGGTGGAGATAGCCACCGCCTCCCCGGAGCTGTTCCTGCGCCGCCAGGGGCGGACCATCGAGTCCGGGCCGATCAAGGGCACCGGCCGCACCGAGGCGGACCTCCTGGAGAAGGACTACGCCGAGAACGTGATGATCGTGGACCTGGTCCGCAACGACATCGGGCGGGTCTGCGCCACCGGAAGCGTCACCGTCCCCGACCTGTGCGCTGTGGAGAAGCACCCCGGCCTGGTCCACCTCGTCTCCACCGTGCGCGGCGAGCTGCGCGACGGCTGCGGCTGGCCGGAGACGCTCGCCGCCGCCTTCCCGCCCGGCTCGGTCACCGGCGCCCCCAAGGCGAGCGCCCTGCGGATCATCGACGCCCTGGAGACCGCCCCGCGCGGTCCCTACTGCGGCGGCATCGGCTGGGTCGACGCCGACCGGGGTGTGGGCGAGCTGGCCGTCGGCATCCGCACCTTCTGGATCGACCGGGCCGAGGGGCTGCTGCGGTTCGGCACCGGCGCAGGGATCACCTGGGGTTCGGACCCCGAGGGGGAGTGGCGGGAGACCGAACTGAAGGCGTCCCGGCTGCTCGCGGTAGCGTCGGGGACGTACGAGGCGATGGACAGGTACTGACGTGATGCGAGGTAGGGACCAGTGAAGGTTTGGCTCGACGGCGGGCTCAAGGACATGGAGTCCGCGCGCGTCTCCGTCTTCGACCACGGGCTCACCGTGGGCGACGGCATCTTCGAGACCGTGAAGGCGGTGGACGGCCGTCCCTTCGCGCTCACCCGCCACCTGGACCGGCTCACCCGCTCCGCCCGCGGTCTCGGCCTGCCCGACCCCGACCTCGACGAGGTCCGCCGGGCCTGTGCCGCCGTCCTGGAGGCCAACCCGATGCCGCTGGGCCGGCTGCGCATCACCTACACCGGCGGCCACGGCCCGCTCGGCTCGGACCGCGGCGAGCACGGCCCGACCCTGGTCGTCGCCCTCGGCGAGGCCGCCCGCCGCCCCGACTCCACCGCGGTGATCACCGTGCCGTGGACCCGCAACGAGCGCAGCGCGCTCGCCGGCCTGAAGACCACCTCGTACGGCGAGAACGTCGTCGCCCTCGCCCGCGCCCACGAACAGGGCGCCTCCGAGGCGCTGTTCGCCAACACCGTCGGACAGCTCTGCGAGGGCACCGGGTCGAACGTCTTCGTCGTCCTGGACGGCGAGATCCACACCCCGCCGCTCGCCTCCGGCTGCCTCGCGGGCATCACCCGCGCGCTGACGATCGAATGGGCCGGCGCCAAGGAGACCGACCTGCCGCTCGACGTCCTGGAGCGTGCCGAGGAGGTCTTCCTCACCTCCACCCTGCGGGACGTCCAGGCCGTGCACCGCGTCGACGACCGCGAACTGCCCGGCACGGGCGGCCCGGTGACCGCGAAGGCCACGCGGATCTTCCAGGAGCGCTCCGGGGACGACCTCGACCCCTGACCGCCGCGACCGACCGCCGCGATATTCGGCTGCCCCGGGGGCCCGGCCGGGGTAGAACACCCGTGATGACCACGACCCTACGGCCGACCGGGCCGCTCCAGCAGCACGCCGACGGGACGCGCTCACGCCACTACCAGGTGTGCGTGAACAGCCGCCCCGTCGGCGACCTCCACCTCGCCACCTCCGCCGCCTTCGGTGACTCGATGGCGTGCGTCCGCCATGTGCGCATCGAGGAACCCGACCGCAGACGCGGCCGGGCCACGGTGGCCCTGCTCGCCGCGGAGGAGGTGGCGCGCGGCTGGGGCTGCACCCGCATCGAGACGACCGTACCCGCCGACGCCGGGCCCGCCCTGCGGCTCGTGCAGGCCCTCGGCTACAGCGTCCGCAACCGCGGCATGGAGAAACGGCTCGGCGACAGCCCGCCCGTCCTGCCCGCCGGCAGCCGGTCGCGTGCCATGACCGACGCCGAGTTCGTGGCGTGGCACGCGGACGAGTGGGAGCAGTACGCGCGCAGCTGGATCGAGCGCGGGGTGCCCGAGTCGGCGGCGTACGCGAAGGCGCGGCGTGACCAGGAGCAACTGCTGCCGCGGGGCCTGGCCACCGAGAACATGCGCTTCAGCGTCCTGGAGCACGAGGGCACCCGGGTGGGCATCCTCTGGCTCGCCCTGCGCGACGACAAGGCGTTCGTCTTCAAGGTGGAGGCCGACGAGGCCCACCGCGGGCGGGGCCACGGCCGGGCGCTCATGCTCCTGGCGGAGATACAGGCGGTCTCCGCCGGCCGGCGCGTCCTCGGGCTGAATGTGTTCGCCGGGAACACCCCGGCCGAGCGGCTGTACGCGTCACTCGGCTACGAGACGACGCTGTACGCCCTCCAGAAGCCGCTGCTGTAGCCGTCAGGCCCCCTGCTCGGCCAGCAGCCGGTCCGCGATCTCCGCGATGCGCTCGCGCAGACCCTCCTGGCTCTTGCCGCCGTCGAGCCGTTCACCGCCGATGACGTACGTCGGGGTGCCGGTCACCCCGATCGCCTTGCCCTCGGCCTGGTCGGCGTCCACGATCAGGATGTGCCGGCCGTCGATCAGCGCCGTGTCGAACTCCTCCGCGTCCAGGCCCAGTTCTCGGGCCACCTCGACCAGGAAGGGCTCCCCCTTGCGGTCCAGCTCCTCGACCCGGCCCAGCACCGCCTCGACGTACGCCCATCCCCGCCCCTGCTCCAGCGCCTCCTCGGCGGCCTGGGCGGCGGCGAAGGCATGCTTGTGCTTCTCCAGCGGGAAGTGCCGCAACCGCACCTCCAGCCGGTCGCCGTAGCGGGCGCGCAAGGCGCGCAGATCATCCAGGGCACTACGGCAGTCCGGGCACTGCAGCTCGCACCAGACATCGAGAACGGCTGCCGGCCGGGCGGAGGAGGTGTCGCTCATGCCCCCAGTCTCCCAGCCCGCCGACACCCCACCCGACCGGCCCACCTGTTCCCCGCCTCTCGGCCTTCGGCCGGCCGCGGCGTACGGCCGGGACCCGCCCCGCCCCGCCCCGCCCCGTCTCCGGGGCGTAGCGGCCCACGGGACCCTGAGGAGGAGACGACCCGGAGATGTCCCTGATGTCGGGGCGGGGCATGGCCTGGCGGGGTGGGGGCGGTGCAGGATGGAAGGGGACGAAGCGCCCCGACCGACCGAGCCAGCTGGAGGACCGGATGATTGCCGAGACCGTCTGCTCCGCCGTCTCCGCGGCGGGCCTGGGCATCGCGGCGGTCACGGCGTACCGCAGGCGTTTCCTCACGGCCGCCCGGATCGCCGCCTACTCCCTCGTCCCCATCGGCCTGGTGATGACGGGAGTGGTCGAGTGGGCGGCCGGCACCGCGTTCAGCCCGATCGCCTGGGCGGGCTTCGGTGTGCTCGGAGGCGCATGGCTGCTGTTCGTCGGCACGCGGGCCGTGGAGCGCCGGCGCGGCGGACGACGGGACCGTGGGGCGGCCGCCGAGGGGGCGCAGCCCGGCGCGGTGGCCCCGCAGGCCTCGGCGCCCTCCCTGGGCCGATCCTCCCGCCCGGCGGCCCGGCCGGGCCCGGCCTCCCGGGCAGACGCCGCGGACGACTTCAGCGACATCGAGGCCATCCTCAAGAAGCACGGCATATGAAGCCCGCCCCGGGCGTCTGAGACGTCCCAAGGGCCCTCCGGCGAGCGGTGGGCGCGCAGCGTACTGAGCGCTGCCCCGCGGGACCACGTGTTCGGGACGAAGTCCCTCGTTCGGCGGCGGCGTGGGGGTGCCAAGGGTGCCGATTGCGCCATCATCGGCGCGAGATGCTGGACACGACACAGAGCGATGCCGCGCCGCCTCAGGACGAGCCGCGCGGATGCCTCTTCGCCCTTTCCCAGCCACCGCTGATGATCTTCCTTGCGGTGATCGGGTGTCTGCTGCTCACGGCTGCGCTGCACGATCTGCTGTTGCTGTGAGCCGTACCCGTGGTCCCCGGCGCCACCCGCCGGGGACCACGACGGCACCGTTGTCCGGCGCGGCCGTCAGCCCGCCGCCTCCTTGCGCCGGGCACGATAGGCGGCCACATGCAGGCGGTTTCCGCAGGTCCGGCTGTCGCAGTAGCGCCGGGACCGGTTCCGGGAGAGATCGACGAAGGCGCGTCGGCAGTCGGGTGCCTCACAGCGTCGCAGCCGCTCCTGCTCCCCGGCCACCACGAAGAAGGCCAGCGCCATCCCGCAGTCGGCGGCCAGATGGTCGGCGACGGAGGCGCCGGGGGCGAAGTAGTGGACGTGCCAGTCGTAGCCGTCGTGATCGGTGAGCCGGGGGGTGGTGCCCGCGGCGGCCACCAGGTCATTGATCATGCCGGCGGCGGCGCGGGCGTCGGGGGCCGCGAAGATCCCGGCGAACCGGCCGCGGACCTTGCGCACCGCGGAGAGATCGAACTCCGACAGCACACCGACATCGCTGATCTTGTGTGTGCGCACGAACTCGTCGAGGGCCGCGACATCCGCCAGCCCGTCCGGTGACGTCTCGTCCTCCGGTGCGGTGTTCACCAGATCGACCACGGTGTCGAGCGCGCACCGGGTGTCGTGGGTGATCAGCACGTTTCGCTCCCTGGCCTGGGGGTCGGGCGAACGCCCGCCGATGCTGGCCGATGGTAATGGCTTCCCAAAGGCCACTGGCCCGCTCCCGCCCGTGCATGCCCGTTCAACGAGGCTCCGGCCTGCGATGTTCCCGCCCGGAGGGATTTTCACGACTGCGGGCGGGCACCGGCAGACGGCGACCGGGTGCCGGCGAGGCTGCGCCCAGGGGCAGGCCCGGGCCCAACCCGGGCTCATGCCCGGGTCCGGCTTGGCCAGACCCCGGCCGGCCTCCCTCCACCCCGCCCTCGCCGGGTGACCGGCCGGGCCTGGGCCGTGCACCGCCGGGCACCGTCCAGCGGCCTGCGCACGGCGTCTTCACCGCCCAGCGGCCCGCGCCCCGCCGCCCGCGCACCGATCACTTCCCGTTTGGGTTCTCCCAGCCCACCCACGACGTCAGGTCCCGCTGGTCACACAGTGTGACCAGCGGGAGGCGCATCGGCGCCACCCCCGCAGGGTGCGTGCGGGAGCGGCGCCGTGGTGTGCCGTATGCGGTTGTCCTGGCCCGAGCCGTCTCCCCGAGTGGACGGCGCCGGGCGGCTTATGGGGTTCGCCTAGCTCTCCGCCAGGATGTGCGACAGCTCCTGATCCAGGTCGAAGTGCCGGTGCTCCGTGCCCGGGGGCACGGCGGCGTCCGTTCGCTTCAGGAACGATTCCAGGGCCCGCGCCGGGGCCTCGAGCAGTGCTTCTCCCTCCGGGGAGCTCAGGGCGATGCACACCACGCCCTGACCGTGACTGCGCGACGGCCAGACGCGGACGTCACCGGTACCTGTGGGCCGGTGAAGCCCCTCGGCGAGGAGGTCGCGGGCGAACACCCACTCGACGGTCTCCTCGGCTCCGGTGTGGAAGGTGGCGTGCACGGCGTAGGGGTCGGCCGTGTCGTACCGCAGGCCTGCCGGCACCGGCAGGGAGGACTCGCTCGACACAACGAGGCGCAGGTGCAGCTCGCAGCTGACCGTGGTGTTCATAAGCGCCAGGGCCTTTCGCTCAGTGTGCGCTCGGGGATTCGCACGTCGGCGAAATCGACATGCCACCTACGGTGCCGTTGTAAACCCCTCTGAGTGTTTTGCGTGTGTTTACGTAACTCTTCCGGCCGAGAGCTCGTTCGTCCGGTGCGTCCGTTTCAGTGACGGGTTTCGGTCCGGTAGGGTTTGGCCGTATGAATACGGGGAGTAACGAGCCTGGCGAGGTCGCCGTGGCTGCCGACGAGACGAGGGCGAACGGGGTGCGCAGCGAGCCGGAGGACGAGCCGGGGCTCGGATCCCGGGCGCCGGAGTTCATCAAGGCGCGCCGGGTTCTCCATGTGAGCTGGCAGGTCGGTGTCTTCGTGGTCGGCCTGGCCGTCGTCGTCGCCGGCGTCATCATGCTGCCCCTGCCCGGACCGGGCTGGGTGGTCATATTCGGTGGTATGGCGATCTGGGCGACCGAATTCGTCTGGGCCCAGCTGGTGCTGCGCTGGACCAAGCGCAAGGTCACCGAGGCCGCCCAGCGCGCCCTGGATCCCAAGGTGCGGCGGCGCAACATCATCCTGACCGTGCTCGGCCTGGTGATCGTGGGGGTCCTGGCCGGGATCTACCTGTGGAAGTTCGGCCTCGTCATGCCGTGGAAGATCGAGGACCAGTGATCCGCGAGGGCGCGGGCAGGCCGCCGAGGATGGTCACACGCACCCCCTGACATGGGGTAATGTTCTTCCTGCGCCCGGGCGATTAGCTCAGTGGGAGAGCGCTTCGTTCACACCGAAGAGGTCACTGGTTCGAACCCAGTATCGCCCACCCGGTACGGCGGCCCGTCTGCGACAACGCAGGCGGGCCGCCGTCGTGTGTGCCCGGCCCGGGGCGGGGCCAATGCCGCCCGCCCCGTGTCTCATGTCATGTCCCGGACGTCCAACGATTTTCGGCCGGACGGCATCTCGTCTCGGTCGGCCGCATCGCGTTCCGCCCGTCGATCACGCGGCCCTCACCTGCGGGATCATCCCGCCCGCCGCCCGCCGGGTCCGTCGCGGCCCGCCCGCCGCCCGGCTCCACCCGCAAGAAATTCCTGTCCGAATCATTGACGCACCCCGAACCCCTTCGTACCTTGTGCCAGCAAGCGCTTACTTGAAACGATTCATGCAAGCGGCAAGGACGCCGCGGGGAGGGGTCTGACGGTGGCAGGCAGCAGTGTGGAGAGGCGCACGATCCTCAAGGTCGCGGGAGCCTCGGCGGCCACTCTCGGGCTGGCCGCGACGACCGGTTGCGGTGGCGGCGGAGGTGCCTCCGGCGATGGGACGGTGACACTCCGTTACGCGTGGTGGGGTGGTGAGCCGCGCACCATCGCCATCAAGAAGACCATCGCGCTCTTCGAGAAGAAGTACCCGAAGATCAAGATCAAGCCTGAATTCACCGACTACGAGGCATTCTGGGAGAAGTTCCAGACCCAGGCCTCCGGTGGAAATCCGCCGGACGTCTTCCAGAATGCGGTCGGCTTCCTGCGCAAGTACGACAAGCGTGGTGTTCTCATGGACCTCACGTCGCAGGCCGACGCGGGGCACCTGAACCTGGAGGGCTTCCGCAACGGCGTTCTGGCGAACGGTCAGGTCGACGGCAAGCAGATCGGCATCCCCGTCGGCGCCAACACCATGGCGCTCGTCATCGACCTCAAGGCCTTTGAGAAGGCGGGCGTGGAGGCGAAGTTCGGCTGGACCTGGGACGAGTACTTCGACGCGCTCCAGACCATCCAGGACAAGGTGAAGATCGCCGGTGACACCGGCTACTTCAGCATCATGTACCTCTACGACCTGTACCTCCGCCAGAACGGCATGGCCTTCTTCACGGAGACCGATCTGGGCTTCACCGAGGACGATCTGACGCAGTGGTGGGAGGACGGCTACAAGCGCGTGCGGTCCGGCCTGGTCGCCGACCCGAAGAAGGTCGAGCAGGTCAAGCCCAAGTCCGCGCTCTCGGCGGGGCTCGCCGCGTCCGAGTTCACCTGGGACAACTTCTCCATCCGCTATGAGGGCGAAGGCGAGTCGGACTACGGGCTCGCACCGATCCCCACCACGAACGGCAAGGACACCGGCCAGTACCTCGGCTCGCTGATGCTCAGCGCCTTCTCCGGGACCGAGCATCCCAAGGAGGTCGCCCAGTTCATCGACTTCATGGTCCACGACCCCGAAGCCGGCAAGATCATGGGCTACGACCGCGGCATCCTCGCGACGACCGAGCAGTACGAGGCGTTCACGCCCGCCGACGAGACCAACAAGGGCGTCAGGGCGTACGAGGAGGAGGTCGCCGCGGCCGGCGTGCTCGGGAAGATCACCCCGCACCCGTCCGGTGCCGACGTCATCGAGGCGGCCTTCCTGCGGCTCGGCGGTGAGGTCGCCCAGGGCAAGACCAAGCCGGCCGACGCCGCCAAGGCGCTGTTCAGCGAGGCCAAGGCCGCGTTCGCGGGCTGAGGGGACGTACCACCATGACGCTCGTCAAGGAAGCGCCCGCGCGCCCGGCCGGGAAGCGGTCCGCCGCTCCCGCCGCGGGGCGGCGCGGGCGGCGCCGCGAGAACCTCGCCGGCTATCTCTTCATGTCGCCGTGGATCGCGGGATTCCTGCTGCTCACGGCGGGGCCGATGATCGCGTCGCTGTACTACGCGTTCACCAGCTACAACCTGTTCACGCCACCGAAGTGGGTGGGGCTGGACAACTTCTCGGCGATGTTCCAGGACCCGCGCTGGCAGAAGTCGGTCGAGGTCACGCTGAAGTACGTCGTCGTGGCCACGCCGCTGAAGCTGCTGCTCGCGCTCGGCGTCGCGCTGCTGCTCGCGCAGAAGCGGCGCGGACAGGGCCTGTACCGGGCCGCGTTCTACATGCCCTCGCTGATCGGCGCCAGCGTCTCCGTGGGCTTCGTGTGGCGGGCGCTGTTCTCGGACGACGCGATCGTGGACCGCACGCAGAAGGTCTTCGGGTTCGACGTCGGAGGCTGGATCGGCAACCCGGACTACGTTCTCTACGCCCTGGTGGCCCTGAGCATCTGGCAGTTCGGTGCGCCGATGGTCATCTTCCTGGCCGGTCTCAAGCAGGTCCCGCAGGAGCTGTACGAGGCCGCCGAGGTGGACGGGGCCGGCCCCCTGCGGCGGTTCTGGAACATCACGCTGCCGATGATCTCCCCGGTGCTGTTCTTCAACGTGCTGCTGGAGTCCATCCACGCGTTCCAGGTGTTCGGCTCCGCGTACGTCGTCTCCGACACCCGGTGCGGGCCCGCCGACGCCACACTCGTCTACACCTGTTACCTCTACCAGAAGGGCTTCAAGGAGGCCCAGATGGGCTTCGCCTCCGCCATGGCCTGGACGCTGGTGGTCGCGGTGGCACTCGTCACGGCGGTCCTGTTCTGGTCGCAGAAGAAGTGGGTGCACTACGAGGAGGCCGCCAAGTGACCACTGCCACCCCAGCTGCCGTGCGCGACGCCACAGAGCGACGGCGCGCCGGATCGATCGCCTGGCACGCGGGCGCGCTCCTCGTCCTCGCGGTCGTCCTGTACCCCGTGGTCTGGGTGGTCGGCGCCTCGTTCAAACCGAGCAAGGACATCATCGCCAGCCTCGACCTGCTGCCCACCGAGCCGGTCTGGGCGAACTTCTCCGGACTCGCCGACGGCATCTCCGGCATCTCCATCAGCAGCTTCTTCTGGAACTCGCTGATGTACGCGGTCCTCGCCGTCGCCGGAGTCGTCCTGTCCAGCTCGCTGACCGCGTACGCCCTCGCCAAGATCCGGTTCGCCGGACGCAACCTGCTGTTCACGCTGATGATCGGCACGCTGCTGCTGCCGTACCACGTCCTGCTCATCCCGCAGTACGTGCTCTTCCGGAACCTGGAGCTCACCGACACCCTGGTGCCGCTCGTCGCGGGCAAGTTCCTGGCCACGGAGGCGTTCTTCGTCTTCTTGATGGTGCAGTTCATGCGCGGGCTGCCGCGTGAGCTGGACGAGGCCGCCAAGCTCGACGGCTGCGGGCACTTCCGGACCTACTGGGCCATCGTGCTGCCGCTGAGCCGCCCCGCCATCATCACCAGCGCCATCTTCACCTTCATCAACGCCTGGAACGACTTCATGGGGCCGTTGATCTACCTCAACACCCCCGAGAAGTACACCGTCTCGCTCGGCCTGATGATGTTCCGCGACCAGGAGGGCATCTCCAATTACGGCAGCATGATCGCGATGTCGCTGGTGGCGCTCGTGCCGGTCATCGCCTTCTTCATGGCCTTCCAGCGCCACCTCATCGACGGCATGGCGACGTCCGGACTGAAGGGCTGAGGCGGTCACCATGGCGCAAGCACGCGTGAAAGCCCGCTCCGCGCGCAAGGAGCCGTTCTTCGGCGAGCGGTTCAGTGTCTTCGCCGAGTGCCTGCTCACCGGCGTGTGGATCGCCGTGGCCTGCCTCGGACTCGTCACCTACCCCGCCGCCTTCGCCGCCGGCGCCCGGCATCTTCGGCGTCGTACCGCCCATGTGGGAGGTGGCTGGCGGGAGTTCGCGGCGGACTTCCGGGCGGCCGTGCGCGGCGGGTGGGCGGTCGGGCTCGCCGGCTGGGCGGTGGCCGCGGCGGTCCGGGTGGACGTCGAGGCCGCCCGGGCGGGCCTGCCCGGCGGGCCGCTCGTGGGGGCCGTCGGCATCTTCGCGCTGATCGGATGCGTCGTGGCGCTGCTGCGGGCGGCGGCCGTCTGGACGCCGGGTGCGTCCTGGCGGGCGCTGCTCGCGGGCGCCGGGCGGCGGACCGTGCTCGATCCCGCCGGGTCCTTCCTGATCGTCGGCGGGGTGGCCGTCGTGGCGCTGTCCGCCCTGTTCGTCGCGCCGCTGGCGGTGCCCGTGCTCGGGGCCGTCGCGGCGGCGGCCGTCGCCGTGGAGCTGCGGTACCGGCACCGCTGACCCGCGGTGCTCCCGCTTTCCCTGATCGAGGGCGGCGCCCCGGGCGCCGCACCTGTCTGTGTCATGCCCTTGGCAAGCCCTGATTCCGCACGGAGAGGAAAGCCATGTCCCCCATCCCCCGCAGGTCCGTCCTGAAAGCGGCCGCCGTCGCCGGAGCCGCCGCGCAGTTCAGCTGGGCCCTGGGCGCCCGGGAGGCCCAGGCGGCCCCGGCCGCCGGGACCGCCGACGCCGAACCGGTCGTCCTCGACTGGCTGGAGGACGGCGGGCTCGGCGCCGCCCCCGGCTCCACCCTCGGCGTGCCCTGGCCCAAGGGCGTCCACCAGGAGGACCAGACCTTCGCCGTCACCGACGAGAAGGGCACCGCCGTCCCCGTCCAGTCCTGGCCGATCGCCTACTGGCCCGACGGCTCCCTGAAGTGGACCGCGCACGCCGTCAGCTCCGGCACCGGCAAGCTCACCCTGACCACCGGCGCGCCCGCCGCCCCGGAGAAGAAGGTCACCGTCGTCCGGAGCGGCGGCACCATCGACATCTCCACCGGCGTCATCACCGCGAAGCTCGGCAAGTCCGGCTCCACCCTGGTCAAGTCCGTCACCCGCGGCTCCACAGAGATCGCCAAGAACGGCCGGCTGGTGCTGCTGCGCCAGCCGGAGATCGAGGACGGCGACCAGGGCACGGTCAAGTACGAGCGCTTCGACAGCGCCATCTCCGAGGTGAAGGTCGAGCAGGAGGGCCCGGTCCGCGCGGTCGTCCGCGTCGACGGCAAGCACCGCAAGGGCGACCGCGGCTGGCTGCCGTTCTCCATCCGCCTCTACTTCTACGCTGGTGCCGACTCCTTCCGCATGGTGCACACCATCACCTACGACGGCACCCAGGAGCCCGGCAAGGCGAGCGGCGACTTCATCCGCGGCATCGGCGTCCGCTTCACCGTCCCGATGCGCGACCAGTCCTACGACCGCCACATCCGCCTTGGCGGCGAGGGCACCGGCATGCTCCGTGAGGCCGTCAAGGGCATCACCGGACTGCGCCGCGACCCCGGCCAGGCGGTGCAGGTGGCGCAGTACGAGGGGAAGAAGCTGCCCGACCCGGCCACCTGGGACCAGCGGGTCACCACCCGCCTCCAGTACATCCCCGAGTGGGGCGACTACACCCTCTCCCAGCTCTCCGCCGACGGCTTCACGGTGCGCAAGCGCACCAAGAAGGGGCACGGCTGGATCGCCGCGGGCGGCGGCCGGCGCGCCTCCGGCTTCGGCTACGTCGGCGGCGCGAGCGGCGGCTTCTCGTTCGGCCTGCGCGACTTCTGGGAGAAGTTCCCCGCCCAGCTCGACATCCGCGACGCCCACACCGACGAGGCCCAGGTCACCATCTGGCTCTGGTCGCCCGAGGCGCAACCCATGGACCTGCGCTTCTACCACGACGGTCTGGGCCAGGACACCTACCCCGAGCAGCTCGAAGGCCTCAACATCACCTACGAGGACTACGAGCCCGAGTTCGGCACCCCCTACGGCATCGCCCGGACCTCCGAACTCCTCTTCTGGGCCAACGAGTCCACCCCGAGCGCCGACCGGCTCGCCGAGCAGATCGAGGCCGTCCGCGTCCTGCCCCAGCTCGCCGCCCCGCCCCGGCAGCTCATCAAGGCGGGCGTCTTCGGCAAGGGCCTGTACGCCGAGCCCGACCGCTCCACCCCCGCCAAGGCGAAGATCGAGGACCACCTCGACTTCCTCTTCACCTATTACAAGGACCAGGTGGAGATGCGCCGGTGGTACGGCTTCTGGGACTACGGCGACATCATGCACACCTACGACACGGTCCGGCACCAGTGGCGCTACGACGTCGGCGGCTACGCCTGGGACAACTCCGAGCTGTCGCCCGACCTGTGGCTCTGGTACGCGTACCTCAGAAGCGGCCGCGCCGACATCTTCCGCTTCGCCGAGGCCATGACCCGGCACACCGGAGAGGTCGACGTCTACCACCTCGGGCAGTGGGCGGGCCTCGGCACCCGGCACGGCGTCCAGCACTACGCCGACAGCGCCAAGCAGCAGCGCATCGCCAACACGACCTACCGCCGCTACTACTACTTCCTCACCGCGGACGAACGCGTCGGCGACCTCATGCACGCCAACGTCGACTCCGACGAGACGTTCCTCGTCCTCGACCCCATCCGCAAGATCCGCACCGAGCCGTACACGCCCGACCGGCACGCCCTGTCGATCGGTTTCGGCACCGACTGGAGCGGCCTGGTCTCCGCCTGGCTCACCGAGTGGGAGCGCAAGGGCCCCAAGTGGGAGAAGGCCAAGGCGCGCGTGCTGTCCACCATGGAGACCATCGCCGCCCAGCCCAACGGCTTCGTCCAGGGCACCGGCCTGTACGACCTCGACACCGGCCGGTTCGCCATCGCCGACAAGCCCGTCGTCGGCGTCTCGCACCTTTCGGCCGTGTTCGGCCTGGGCGAGCTGTGCGCGGAACTCATCGATCTCGTCGACATGCCGAAGTTCAACGAGGCCTACTACGACTACTGCCGCTACTTCAACGCCACCAAGGCCGAACAGGCCGCCCGCTACGGCTCCAACTTCGGCAGTCTGATCCTCTTCCAGGGCCACTCCCGCCTCGACGCCTACGCGGCCGTCAGGACCGGCGACGCGAAGCTCGCCAAGCGGGCCTGGGACAAGTTCTACAACTCCGACGGCTACAAGGAGTCCGCGCCCTGGAAGACCGAGAAGGTCACCGGGCCCCTGGCCCTGGTCGAGGGCAGCGAGGCCACCTGGGTGTCCACCAACGACACCGCCCTGTACGGCCTCGCCGCCATCGAGAACCTGGCCCTGCTCGGCGACCGGATGCCCTCGTAGCCGACCCGATCAGAGACACCCCCTGGGGTGTCTCGCGATCATGCCGGGCTCGCTCCCCTAGGTCATCCGCCCCAGCGTCTCCCGCACCCGCCGGACATCCCGCAACCGCTGCTCGTACGTCGCCCCCAGGGCGAGCAGCAGCAGTCCGGCGAGCGCGGGAGGCGCCCAGCGGGGGAGCGCCCCCGCCACCTGCACCAGATACGGGGCCAGCTCGTGCAGGCTCACCAGGGCGAGCACCGAGCCGCCCAGCAGCAGCGGCGCCCTCAGGTGATGACGGGCGCCGGCCAGCGTGACCAGCAGCGCCCCCACGCCCAGCAGCAGGGGGCGCTGCCAGTGCGCGTCGCCCCAGGCCGCGACCAGGCTCGGCAGCAGACCGGCGGCGAGCCCGGGGCCGTACGCCGTCCAGGACGACGCCTGCGGGTCACGGCGCCGCCGCAGTACGCCCACCACCAGGGCGGGAACGGCCACCGGCAGCGCGTACGCCTCCGGGACGGCCACCTCCCAGGCGGCCAGCCGCACCCACGCGGCCAGCACGAACAGCGCGGCGGCCACCTGCCCGGCCGGACGCCGGTCCGGTCGTACGGCCGTACCCGCGACGATCACCCCGGTGAGGGACAGCACCAGCGCGAGCATCGGCGCGTCCGGCACCGCCAGCCCCACCGCGAGCAGGGCCGCGACCCCGCCGGACACCTCGGCGGTCACCCGCGCCGCGCCCTCGGCGCGCGGCGCCCACAGCGCCGCGGCCACCGGCACCAGCAGCACCAGCGGCGCGATGTGCGACGGCTGCCAGTCCAGCGCCGCACCCGTCGCGCAGAGCAGGGCGGTGGCGTACCCCGCCGTCGCCGCCACGGCCACCGGCCGCCGGGCGACCCCCGCGAACACGGCTGTGAGAAGGGCGAACACCGTCAGCGTGGCCGGTTCGGCGGCCAGCGCGAGCAGACCGGCGACGACCGACGTCACCAGGGCGAGCACGGTCGGCAGCAGCCGCTTCGAAACCGCCAGCGCCACCGTGGTCAGCACCAGCACCGCCAGCGTGGCGGCGTACGGCAGCCGCAGCACCGGCGGCACGGCCAGCACCGCCGCCCACGCCAGGACCGACGCGGTGTCCAGAGCCCGGCGCCGCCACAGCGGCTCCCGCACCGCCGACACCAGGACCGCGGCCACCGCGGCCAGCACCAGCGGAGCCGTACCGCTCGCGGGCGGCCACGGCAGGTCCGCCGTCACCGCCGCCCGCGCGTCCCCGGGCACCCCCGACCAGACGCGGAGCGGCACGCCGAGCGGTCCGAGCAGCGCCACGGCCACGACCGGCAGCGCGGCCACCACGGCCAGCGCCAGCACCACGCCCGAGGCCCAGCCGAGCCCCCGGCGCACCACCTCGGGGATCCGGGTGAGGCCCAGCAGGGCCAGCAGGGCGATGCCCCACCCGAGATGGACCGGCACCACCCAGCTGTCGGACACCACCGACCGCGGCACCGCGCCGAGCGCCGCCACCGCCAGCAGACCCGCCGCGGTGGCGTTGCCCCGCGCCATCCCCTCGTGCGGCGCCCGCGCCCCGGCCAGCGCGATCACCGTGGCCAGCAGCAGAAGCCCCGCCGCACGCGTGGCGGCACCCGGACCGGCCGCCGTCCACGCCAGTCCACCGGCCGTCAGCGCGCCCCAGCCGCCCAGGCCGTACGCGCCCGCGACGGCGGCGATCCGTGCCGGTCCGGACGTCACCCGCAGCGCCATCGCCGTGTTCGCCGCGGCCGTCACCAGCAGCGCCGCAGCGACCCCGGACGCGTCCGCGCCCACCGCGACGGCGAGCAGGAGCAGCGGGAGCTGGGCCGCACCCACGGCGGCCGGTACGGGCAGCAGCAGCGGCTGACCCGTCACGCGGGGGAGCAGCAGACCGTATGCCGCCCAGACCGCCCCCAGCACCGCCGTGGCGCCCGCCGCGTACCCCGTGGCGTCCGCCTCCGTGAGGGCCGCGGCGTACAGCGCGTACGCGTCCAGCACCGTCAGCGCCAGACCCAGGCCCGCCACCGACTCGGCCGTCGAGCGCAGCCCCCGCCTCAGCAGCGGTACCGGCACCGCCAGCGCCGCCGCCGTGACCGCGCCCAGCACCACGGCCCGCCCGGTGATCCCCAGATGACCCCAGCTGACCAGTGTGAACGCCGCCGCCGCGAGGGTGAGCAGCACACCGCCCAGCACCAGCAGGACGTTCTGGACCCGGGGCCCGGTGGCCTCGGGACGGGGCGGACCGGCGGCCGGCAGCGGCCGCACCGGCTGGAGCTGTGAGAGCAGCCAGCCACGACGCGCCAGCAACTGGGCGCGCCGGGCGTCCAGTCGGTACAGCTCGGCGTCGACGAGCCGCAACTCTTCGGCGGGGGACGGAATGTGCGTCATGACCGCGAGTGTGGCGGCGGTCATGCCTCCGGACATGAGTGCGCGTACTCAGACCGTACTCAGCCACGGATACCGAGGCCTGAGCAGGACAGACTCAGCTCATGGACTGGACCCACCACCGCTTCCGCAGCCTGTGGCGGCTGCCCGCCCCGCCCGCCGACGTGTACGCCGCGCTCGAACGGGTCGAGGACTATCCCCGCTGGTGGCCGCAGGTGCGCGAGGTGACCCGGCTCGACGGGCGCACCGGAGCGATCCGGATCCGCTCCCTGCTGCCGTACGACATGACGTTCACCGCCCGGGAGGTGCGCCGCGACCCCGCGGCGGGCATCCTGGAGGCCGCGCTCTCCGGCGACGTCGAGGGCTGGTCGCGCTGGACCGTCACCGCCCACGGCACCGGCAGCCTCGCGCGCTACGACCAGGAGGTCGACGTGCGCAAGCCGCTGCTGCGACGGCTCGCCGTGCCGGGACGGCCCTTCTTCCGCGCCAACCACCGCCTGATGATGCGCGCGGGGCGGCGCGGCCTGGCCGCCCACCTGGAAGCGGTTTGAACGAAAGCCGCCGGGACCTGTATTGTTCAGTGCGTTCCCGGGCGATTAGCTCAGTGGGAGAGCGCTTCGTTCACACCGAAGAGGTCACTGGTTCGAACCCAGTATCGCCCACCGGGAAAGGCCGGTCCGCCATCGCGGACCGGCCTTTTGCATGGCCTCACGCCCGCCCACCGGCCTGCGCGCTTCCTACGCGGCAGCCGCCGGCAGGTCCGGACGCAGCGGCCACGCCGGGTCCACCGCCTCCTCCACACCGCTGCGCGCGAACCACGCCTGGAGTCCCCGCGCCTGCGCCGCGTGCCACACCGCCTGCAACGTGTGCAGCTCGGCGGGGGAGAGACGCTCCAGCCGGGACGCGAAACGCCGCCCGACCGCCCGGACCACCTCCAGCGCCGCCAGCGCGTCCGCCGCCGCGTCATGCGCGCCGTCCAGCGCCACCCCGTACTGCTCGCACAGATCGCTCAGCGTGCGGCGCCCCTTGCGGTAGCGGTCCAGATGCTTGTCGAGCACCCGCGGATCCAGCACCAGCAGCGGCGTCGACTCGAACCAGCGCACCAGCGAGGACGCCCGGTGCCGGCGCAGCTCCCGGTCGAGGAGCGTCAGATCGAACGGTGCGTTCATCACCACCAGCGGACGCCCGCGGCCGGCCTGCTCCGCCAGCCCCAGGGCTATCTCCTGCATCACCGGCGCCGGCCAGCGGCCGTTGCGCGCCAGGTGATCCTCCGTCAGCCCGTGCACCGCCGTCGCCTCGGCGGGCACCGGCACGCCCGGGTTCACCAGCCAGCGGCTCACCCGCGGCCGGGTGCCCGGGGCGTCCTGGACGACGAGGGCGGCCGACACGATCCGGTCGGTCTCGACGTCCACGCCCGTAGTCTCCGTGTCGAATGCCGCCAAAGGGCCCTCGTACCAGCACGTCATACCCAACAACTCCTCGCTCACCCACGGCAGCTGACGTCCCGTCTTCTGCCGGTTCGGTGATACCCGGGCTGTTTGCGCCGTACGCCGCTAGGAGACAACAGGAGTACCGGCTCGCGCAGTTCAGCGGCGCGGCACGGGGAAACACCTCGCTTGGAAGGCTGTTGGCCATGGTGATAGCGCAGCCCGAGTGGGGCGGGCTGCGTCCCGACCGCCCGGGACCCCTCCGCGGTTCCCTCGCCACCACCGCCTGCATGGAGACCCTGCAGGTGGCCTACCTGCACGCCGTCGCCGCGGCCGCGGGCTGCTCGCTCTCCCAGCCCTTCCCCGACAACGGCATCGACTGGCACGTCAGCCACAGCGCGCCGGGCCACACCGTCGACGACGAGGTCACCATCAAGATCCAGCTCAAGGCCACCTACCAGGTCGCGCCGAACCCTCCGGGCCGCGCCTTCTCCTTCACGCTCGACAACGCCCACCTGGCGAAGCTCGCCCGCACCCCGGTCTCGGTGCACAAGATCCTCGTCGTGATGCTCGTGCCCAGATCCCAGGACGACTGGCTGCGCGCCAGCCACGACCGCCTCGACCTCAGGCACTGCTGCTACTGGACCAACCTCGCCGGACACCCCGTCACCGGCCGGAACCGGACCACCGTGCGGATCCCCACCGCGCGCATCTTCGACGACCGGGCGCTGTGCGAGATCATGACGCGGGTCGGCACCGGAGGCAGACCATGACCCACCGTCCGCTCGACGAGCCCCTGCGGCCGGTCCGGCCGCACCCCGACGCCCGCTGGGACCAGCCGCCCGAGCCCGGCCGGGTCGACCCCGCCGTGCTCAGCGCCCTGCTGCACCGGCACGGCTGGCAGCGCCGCGGCGGCGCCCCCGGACGCTACGGCCGCTGGACCCCGCCCGGCCCCGCCGGCAGCCGCACCAGCCTGCTCGTCCCCGAGAGCCGTGCCTTCCCCGACAGCGACGACCTGCTCGGCGAAGCCCTCACCGCCCTCGCCCGCAGCCACAGCCCCGGCGCCCGGGAGGTACTGCTCGGCCTCACCGTCCCCAGCGACGAGATCCGCTGGTGGCGGGACACACCGGGCGGACCGGCCGGCGCCGGCCCGTGGCCCGTCGAGGAGCGGCTGCGCACCGCCGCCCGGCAGACCCTGCTCGCCGCCGCGCTCGCCACCCGCGCGCGGGCCGGCTACCACGGCGCCCGGCACCGCCGGGCCGCCGCCGCACTGCTGGACAACGTCCTGATCGGCCCGGCGGCCGGGGGCCACCGCCTCACCGCCTTCGTGCCCGTGGCCACCGCACGCCCGCTCGCCGTCCGCCTCCACCAGGCGCTCTACGCCGCCCGCGAGGCCATCGACTTCCGGCGGGCCACCGGCGGCATGGACGCCTTCGACGGCGCCGTCGAGGCGGGCGTCAGCCGGGAACTCACCGAGGCGCTGATCACCCTCGTCCACGGCACCGAGGGCGCCCGGATCGCCGTCGCCTGGGCACCCGCAACCGGGGCCCCCGCGGGCGCGGTGCCCTCCGCCGAGGCGGTCGAGTTCTCGCCCGGTGACCTCCCCGCGCTGCGCGAGGCCGCGGCCCGCTACCGGCGCGCCGAACCCTCCGTCCCGGTGCGCGTCACCGGCGCCGTCGTCCGGATGCGCCGCTCCGGGCCGCGCGGCGAGGGCACCGTACGGCTGCGGGTGCTCACCGGGGCCGAGGTGCCGCACGTCCGGCTCACCCTCGACGAGGACGACTACCGCATCGCCGGGCACGCCCACCTCGTCGGCGTGCCGGTGCGGGTGCGCGGGCGGCTGGAGAGCCGGGACGGCTTCCGGCGGCTGACCGGCGCCTCGGGCGTCGCCCCGGTGCAGGTGGACGAGGCGGAACGGGACCGGCTGATGAAGTCGCTCCAGGAGAACCTGGACGTCTTCGGGGAGGCGTGCGGCGGGGACTGATTTCGCCTGGGGGGTCGAACGCTCGGTACGATCCTGTACGGCGCGCGCTCCCGGTATGGCGCCGCATCCACCTTCAGTCAGGAGAGACCGGTGTCAGACGTCCGTGTGATCATCCAACGCGATTCCGAGCGGGAAGAGCGCGTGGTGACGACGGGCACTACGGCCGCCGACCTCTTCGCCGGCGAGCGCTCCGTCATCGCCGCGCGCGTGGGCGGCGAGCTGAGGGATCTGTCGTACGTGCTCTCCGACGGCGAGGAGGTCGAGGGCGTCGAGATCTCCTCCGAGGACGGCCTGAACATCCTGCGCCACTCCACCGCGCACGTCATGGCGCAGGCCGTGCAGGAGCTGTTCCCCGAGGCCAAGCTGGGCATCGGCCCGCCCGTCAAGGACGGCTTCTACTACGACTTCGATGTCGACAAGCCGTTCACGCCCGAGGATCTCAAGGCCATCGAGAAGAAGATGCAGGAGATCCAGAAGCGCGGGCAGAAGTTCGCCCGCCGCGTGGTCACCGACGAGGCCGCCCGCGAGGAGCTGGCGAACGAGCCGTACAAGCTGGAGCTGATCGGCCTCAAGGGCTCCGCGTCCAGCGACGACGGCGCGGACGTCGAGGTCGGCGCCGGCGAGCTGACGATCTACGACAACCTGGACGCCAAGACCGGCGACCTGTGCTGGAAGGACCTCTGCCGCGGTCCCCACCTGCCCTCGACCCGTCTCATCCCGGCGTTCAAGCTGATGCGCAACGCCGCCGCCTACTGGCGCGGCAGCGAGAAGAACCCGATGCTCCAGCGCATCTACGGCACCGCCTGGCCGTCCAAGGACGAGCTGAAGCAGTACCTGGACTTCCTCGCCGAGGCCGAGAAGCGCGACCACCGCAAGCTGGGCAACGAGCTGGACCTGTTCTCCATCCCGGAGCAGATCGGCTCCGGCCTCGCCGTCTTCCACCCCAAGGGCGGCATCATCCGCCGGGTCATGGAGGACTACTCGCGGCGCCGCCACGAGGAAGAGGGCTACGAGTTCGTCTACACCCCGCATGCCACGAAGGGGAAGCTCTTCGAGACGTCGGGCCACCTCGACTGGTACGCCGAGGGCATGTACCCGCCCATGCAGCTCGACGAGGGCGTGGACTACTACCTCAAGCCCATGAACTGCCCGATGCACAACCTGATCTTCGACGCGCGCGGCCGGTCGTACCGTGAACTGCCGCTGCGCCTCTTCGAGTTCGGGACCGTGTACCGGTACGAGAAGTCCGGCGTCGTGCACGGTCTGACCCGCGCCCGCGGCTTCACCCAGGACGACGCGCACATCTACTGCACCCGCGAGCAGATGTCGGAGGAGCTGGACAAGACACTCACCTTCGTCCTCGGCCTGCTGCGCGACTACGGCCTGACCGACTTCTACCTGGAGCTGTCCACCAAGGACCCCGAGAAGTACGTCGGGACCGACGAGGCCTGGGAGGAGGCCACCGAGACCCTCCGCCAGGTCGCCGAGAAGCAGGGCCTGCCGCTGGTCCCGGACCCGGGCGGCGCCGCCTTCTACGGCCCGAAGATCTCCGTCCAGGCCAAGGACGCCATCGGCCGCACCTGGCAGATGTCGACCATCCAGCTCGACTTCAACCTGCCGGAGCGCTTCGACCTGGAGTACACCGGCGCGGACGGCGCCAAGCAGCGGCCGGTCATGATCCACCGCGCGCTGTTCGGCTCCATCGAGCGGTTCTTCGCGGTGCTCCTTGAGCACTACGCGGGCGCCTTCCCGGCGTGGCTGGCCCCGGTCCAGGCGATCGGCATCCCGATCGGCGACGCCCACGTCGAGTACCTGGAGAAGTTCGCCGCTGCGGCGAAGAGGAAGGGTCTGCGCGTCGAGGTCGACTCCTCGTCCGACCGGATGCAGAAGAAGATCCGCAACGCCCAGAAGCAGAAGGTGCCCTTCATGGTCATCGCGGGCGACGAGGACATGTCCAACGGATCGGTGTCCTTCCGCTACCGTGACGGCTCGCAGGAGAACGGCATTCCGTTCGACGAGGCCATCGCGAAGATCGTGAAGGTCGTGGAGGAGCGGACGCAGGTCTGATCCGGCACTTCCGGCACCGCCGGCGCTTTCCGAAGGCCCCCGGGTCCGTCCCGGGGGCCTCTCGTCGTCCTCCCGGCAGAGCCCCTGGAGCGCGGCCCCGGCGACACGCCGCGAACGGGCGAAGCCATATGCTGCACTGCATGACGAGTGAGCCGGAGCAGCAGATCGGAGTGGGGACGCAGGACGCGTTCCAGCGCCTGTGGACGCCCCACCGGATGGCCTACATCCAGGGCGAGAACAAGCCCACCGGCCCGGGGGCCGACGACGGCTGCCCCTTCTGCTCCATCCCGGCCAAATCCGACGAGGACGGGCTGGTCGTCCGGCGCGGTGAGCAGGTCTACGCGGTGCTGAACCTGTACCCGTACAACGGCGGTCATCTGATGACCGTGCCGTACCGCCACGTCGCCGACTACACGGATCTGACGGACGCCGAGACGGCCGAGCTGGCGGAGCTGACCAAGCAGGCGATGACGGCGCTGCGCACCGCGTCCGGGGCGCACGGTTTCAACATCGGCATGAACCAGGGCTCGGTGGCCGGCGCGGGCATCGCCGCGCATCTGCACCAGCACGTCGTCCCCCGCTGGGGCGGCGACACGAACTTCATGCCGGTCGTCGGGCACACCAAGGTGCTGCCGCAGCTGCTGGCGGACACCCGGAAGATGCTGGCGGAGGCCTGGCCGACGGCGTGAGAACCGCTTCGGCGCCCCCGGCCCGAGCCGGGGGCGCCGTGCTGTCCGCGCGAGGTCTCCGTCAGGCCGCCGTGGTGTCTAGGCGTCGTACACGTCGGCCTTGCGCGGTGACAGGTCCTGCACCGCCGTGCTGAGAAACGCGGAGCGGCTGCCGAACTTCTCCGTGTCGACGCCGTTCTCCTTCAGGACCTTGATCGCCGCGGCGTGGACCACCCGCAGCACCGGGGTCGCGGCGCGCAGGGCGTCGTCGGCCATGAACCGGTGGCGCCAGGGCTGGTCGGCCCAGGCGTGCCGCAGGCCGAACGGCTCCGGGAGGGCTATCGAACCGCCGAGCCAGTTCAGCAGCGGGGGATACCAGCTGATCGGCGCGCGGACGGCGAGCCGGACGACCTCGTCGCTGTTGACCAGAGGCAGCTTGATCGTGCGGGACTCCCACGGCTTGAACGACTTGCTGACCGACCTGGTCGGGGCCTCCGACTTGGTGGTGAACAGGCCGTTCACGGGGCCGAGGGCATGGCCGGTGACCTCGATGCGCAGGGTGGCGTGCAGCACGGTGACGGTGATCAGCATGGTGAGCACCAGCTGGCCGTCCCACAGGGTCCACTGCACGCCGAGGTAGTGCCGGTCGCCGGCGCCGAACTGCTGCTTGTTGCAGATGTCCTGTATGGCGTGCGGCTTGACCTGGAAGGCCTCGACGTCGGTGCCCTCGGGCCGGGAGACCGCCGTGGCGTTCTCGCCGATCGGGGTGACGATCCAGTGCCGTATCGACGGGGTCGGGAAGCCGCCCGTGTTCAGCGGGCCGCGCTCCAGCATGCGCAGCTGGTCGTGGATCGACCGTATGACGTCCCAGCTGCGGAACGGGTGGATCTCGCGGTCGGCGTGGGCGGGCACCAGGTCCTCGGCGAGCTGCCAGGAGCCCCAGCGGGTGCCCATGCCGAGGATGCCCTTGGGGCCGGCGTAGAACACGGAGTTCGACTGCTGTTCGGCGCTGAGCTGGGCCAGGGACTGGCGCAGTTGCTCGGCGGCGGTCTCGCCGGGGTTGCTGGGCACGGCCTCGGGGACCTTGGCGCCGATGCTGCTGCCCGCCAGGAGGCCGTCCCAGCGGTCCCTGAGGTCCGCCGCGGTGTGCTCGCAGACCCGCTTGGCCCAGAACCAGCCGACCACGGGGGCGACGACCGCCGCGCGCGCGTACCACCCCCAGAAGCCGGTGAAGGGCATCCGGACCAGGAAGATCACCGCGAGTGCGCCGACGGCGATGAGCAGGGCGGTGGCCGCCGCGGAGACGCGCTTGTTGTCGCCCCTGGTCATCGTGGTGCGCAGCTGGAAGACCACCAGCCACACCACGAGGCCGGGCAGGAACACCAGCCCGCACAGCGCCATGATCGCCGTCAGCTTGTTGTCGCGCTCACGGCGGATGCGGTTGGCGGCCAGGCAGTGCTCGACGACCACCTGCGGCTGGGTGCCGAAGGACTGGATGAGCGGCTTGCGGCCGCCGCCGAGCATGCGGTCGACCACCGCGCGGGAGAAGGCCTCGCCCAGGTTCGGCTTGAACAGCGCGAGCTTTCCCGGGTTCACGGTCGACTGGTGCCACTCGTTGTCGGCCTTCTTGATGTCCTCCACGGGGTTGTCCCGATAGGCCGCCGAGGCCAGCGCGAAGGTCGCCGTCTGGCCCTCGTCGCCCATGCGCGGCACCTGCGGTCCGAACATGTCCGCGTAACCGCTCTCAACGGTCATACCCGCCCCCACTCGCCGCCACTGTCGTCCTGCGGCCTTCCCGACTTCCTTGCTTCGCACACCTGTTGATCAGGTCATCAGCGTATCCGCAGGCACCGGCATTCGTCGGCGGACGGCCGAAGCCGTCCGCCGATCCGGCAGCGGAGCCTCCCCACCGGTCACTTGGGTGCTCCGGTGTCCCAACTAGGAAGCGGCCCGCTCCTGTTCCCGGACCCGTTCGGCGACCTGCGCGGGCATCGGCTCGTGCCGGGCGTAGCGGCGGTCGAAGCGCGCCGTGCCGTGCGACAGGGAGCGCAGATCGACGGCGTACCGCCCGATCTCGATCTCGGGCACCTCGGCGCGCACCAGCGTGCGCCCCCCGGGCGTCTGCTCGGTGCCGAGCAGCCGGCCGCGCCGCCCCGACAGGTCGCTCATGACGGCGCCCACGTACTCGTCGCCGACCAGGACGCTCACCTCGGCCACCGGCTCCAGCAGATGGATCCTGGCGTCGGCGGCGGCCTCCCGCAGGGCCAGCGCCCCGGCGGTCTGGAACGCGGCGTCCGAGGAGTCCACGGAGTGCGCCTTGCCGTCCAGCAGCGTGACCCGGACGTCGATCAGCGGATATCCGGCGGCGACGCCCTTGGCGGCCTGGGCCCGGACGCCCTTCTCCACGGACGGGATGAACTGGCGCGGCACCGCGCCGCCCACCACCTTGTCGACGAACTCGATGCCGGAACCACCGGGCAGCGGCTCCACCTCGATCTCGCAGATGGCGTACTGCCCGTGCCCGCCGGACTGCTTCACATGCCGTCCGCGCCCGGCCGACTTCGTCGCGAACGTCTCCCGCAGGGAGACCCGGTGCGGTACGACGTCGACCTGGACGCCGTAGCGGCCGCGCAGCCGCTCCAGGGCGACGTCCGCGTGGGCCTCGCCCAGGCACCACAGCACCACCTGGTGGGTGTCCTGGTTCTGCTCCAGCCGCATCGTCGGATCCTCGGCGACCAGCCGGGCCAGGCCCTGGGAGAGCTTGTCCTCGTCGGCCTTGCTGTGCGCCCGGATGGCGAGCGGCAGCAGCGGGTCCGGCATCCGCCAGGGCTCCATCAGCAGCGGGTCGTCCTTGGCGGAGAGGGTGTCGCCGGTCTCCGCGCGGCCGAGTTTCGCCACGCACACCAGATCACCGGCGACGGCGTGCGTCACCTGCCGCTGCTGTTTGCCGAACGGCATGGACAGCGCGCCGACGCGTTCCTCCACGTCGTGGTCCTCGTGCCCGCGGTCGGCGAGGCCGTGCCCGGAGACATGGACGGTCTGGTCGGGGCGCAGGGTGCCGGAGAAGACCCGCACCAGGGAGATCCGGCCGACGTAGGGGTCGGAGGAGGTCTTGACGACCTCCGCGACCAGCGGGCCGTCGGTGTCGCACGGCTGCAGCTCGCGCGGCTCGCCGTCGATCGTGGTCACCGTGGGCAGGGGGTGCTCGAAGGGGGTGGGGAACCCGCCGGTGATCAGCTCCAGCAGCTCGACCGTGCCGATGCCCTGGCGGGCGCCCTCGGCGGCCGGCGCCGCGGCCAGCACGGGGAAGAACGTGCCCCGGGCCACGGCCCGCTCCAGGTCCTCGATCAGCGTCTTGAGGTCGATCTCCTCGCCGCCCAGATAGCGGTCCATGAGGGTCTCGTCCTCGCTCTCGGCGATGATCCCCTCGATCAGCCGGTTGCGGGCCTCCTCGATCAGCGGGAGCTGGTCCTCGCCCGGTTCCGACTCCTTGCGCTCCCCGCCGGAGTAGTCGAACAGCTGCTGGGTGAGCAGCCCGATCAGCCCGGTGACGGGCGCGTGCCCGTCCGGCGCCTCGGGGCCGTGCAGCGGCAGATACAGCGGCAGCACGGCGTCCGGGTCGTCACCGCCGAAGGCCTCGGCGCAGATCCGGGTCATCTCCTCGAAGTCCGCGCGGGCGGCCTCCAGGTGGGTGACCACGATCGCGCGGGGCATGCCGACGGCCGCGCACTCCTCCCACACCATGCGGGTCGAGCCGTCCACGCCGTCGGAGGCGGAGACGACGAAGAGGGCCGCGTCCGCCGCCCGCAGACCGGCCCGCAGCTCCCCGACGAAGTCGGCGTATCCCGGGGTGTCGAGGAGGTTGATCTTGATGTCGTCCCATTCGACGGGCACCAGCGACAACTGCACCGAGCGCTGCTGGCGGTGCTCGATGTCGTCGTAGTCGGAGACGGTGGCGCCGTCCTCCACGCGGCCCGCCCGGTTCACCGCTCCCGCGGTCAGCGCGAGAGCTTCCACCAGAGTCGTCTTGCCCGATCCGGAGTGGCCGACCAGCACCACATTCCGTACGGACGCGGGGTGGTCGGCCGCCGTAGCCCTGCCGGCGGCTCCGGGGTGGGTGTGTGCCTTGTCGCCCATGATCCTGCCTCCCGTGCACGGTGAGGTCACTGTGGGCGCGGACACGCGGGGGCCGCGTGTGGGCGGCTCCGGCGACGCCCGCGATTCTTCGAGCTTTCCACTCCCGTCACGGTGCGTCCATACGAGCGACGGGAACCCGCCGCCCACCGGCGGTGGCGGGCCGTTCGCCCGATCCCGCCGGCCGGTGCGGGTGCCCGGCCGTCGCACACACGCGCGCGTGGCTACGATGGGCCAGCCGGCGGCCAGCAGGGGACGCCCGGCGACACCGACCCTCGGGAAGGCCATGCTGAACAAGTACGCGCGTGCATTTTTCACGCGTGTCCTCACACCGTTCGCCGCGTTTCTCATCCGCCGGGGCGTGAGCCCCGACACGGTCACGCTGATCGGGACCGCCGGTGTGATCGCGGGCGCGTTGGTCTTCTACCCCAGGGGCGAGTTCTTCTGGGGCACGGTCGTCATCACGCTGTTCGTCTTCTCCGACCTCGTCGACGGCAACATGGCCCGCCAGATGGGCCGCTCCAGCCGCTGGGGCGCCTTCCTGGACTCCACCCTGGACCGGGTCGCCGACGGCGCGATCTTCGGCGGCTTCGCCCTGTGGTACGCGGGCGGCGGGAACGACAACGTGCTGTGCGCGGTGTCGATCTTCTGCCTGGCCAGCGGGCAGGTGGTGTCGTACACCAAGGCGCGCGGTGAGTCGATCGGGCTGCCGGTGGCCGTCAACGGTCTGGTCGAGCGGGCCGAGCGGCTGGTGATCTCCCTGGTCGCGGCCGGACTCGCCGGTCTGCACACGTTCGGCGTGCCGGGCATCGACGTGCTCCTGCCGATCGCGCTCTGGCTGGTCGCGGTGGGCAGTCTCGTCACCCTGGTGCAGCGGGTCGTCACGGTCCGCAGGGAGTCCGCGGAGGCGGACGCCGCGGCCGCCCAGGGGGAGGAGAATGCCTCCCAGGGGCAGGACAACCCCTCCCACAACGCCTCCCACGGGAGCGAGGCGGCGACATGAGCGCCCAGGAGCGTCTGACGGACGCGCTGTACGGTCTCGGCTGGAGCACCGTGAAGAAGCTCCCCGAGCCGGTCGCCGTGCGGCTCGGCCGCACCATCGCCGACCTCGCCTGGAAGCGGCGCGGCAAGGGCGTGCTCCGGCTGGAGAGCAACTACGCGCGCGTGGTGCCCGACGCGACCCCCGAGCGGCTGGCGGAGCTGTCCCGCGCGGGCATGCGCTCGTACCTGCGCTACTGGATGGAGTCCTTCCGGCTCCCGGCCTGGAGCGCCGAACGCGTCAGCGCGGGCGTCGAGGTCAAGGACCTCCACCACCTCACCGACGGCCTCGCCGCCGGCAAGGGCGTCGTCCTCGCCCTGCCCCACCTGGCCAACTGGGACCTGGCGGGCGCCTGGGTCACCACCGAGCTGAAGATCCCCTTCACCACGGTCGCGGAACGCCTCAAGCCGGAGACGCTGTACGACCGCTTCGTCGCCTACCGCCAGGGCCTCGGCATGGAGGTGCTGCCGCACAACGGCGGCTCCGCGTTCGGCACCCTCGCCCGCCGGCTGCGCGACGGCGGCCTGGTCTGCCTGGTCGCCGACCGCGACCTGTCCGCGTCCGGCACCGAGGTCCGGTTCTTCGGCGACACCGCGCGGATGCCCGCGGGCCCCGCGCTGCTCGCCCAGCACACCGGCGCGCTGCTGCTGCCGGCCACGCTGTGGTACGACGACTCGCCCGTCATGCGGGGACGGGTGCATCCCCCGATCGAGGTACCGGAGACAGGCACCCGGGCCGAGAAGACGTCTGTCATGACACAGGCACTGGCAGACGCCTTCGCCCAGGGAATCGCCGACCACCCGGAGGACTGGCACATGCTGCAGCGCTTGTGGCTCTCGGACCTCGACCCCGCTCCCGACCCCGCGAAGGGCCGCTCGTGAGAATCGGCATCGTCTGCCCCTACTCCTGGGACGTGCCGGGCGGCGTCCAGTTCCACATCCGCGACCTCGCCGAGTACTTCATCCGGCTCGGCCACGAGGTGTCCGTCCTCGCTCCCGCCGACGACGACACCCCGTTGCCGCCGTACGTCGTCTCGGCCGGCCGCGCGGTGCCCGTGCCGTACAACGGCTCGGTGGCCCGGCTGAACTTCGGTTTCCTGTCGGCGGCCCGGGTGCGGCGGTGGCTGCACGACGGCGCGTTCGATGTGATCCACATCCACGAGCCGACCTCGCCGTCGCTGGGCCTGCTGGCCTGCTGGGCGGCGCAGGGTCCGATCGTGGCCACCTTCCACACGTCCAACCCGCGCTCGCGCGCGATGATCGCCGCGTACTCGATCCTCCAGGCGGCCCTGGAGAAGATCAGCGCGCGGATCGCGGTCAGCGAGTACGCGCGCCGCACCCTCGTGGAGCACCTCGGCGGCGACGCCGTGGTCATCCCCAACGGGGTCGACGTCGCCTTCTTCGCCGAGGCCGAGCCCAACCCGGACTGGCAGGGCGACACGATCGGCTTCATCGGGCGCATCGACGAGCCCCGCAAGGGCCTGCCCGTGCTGATGCGGGCGCTGCCCCGGATCCTCGCCGAGCGCCCGCGGACCCGGCTGCTGGTCGCCGGGCGCGGCGACGAGGAGGAGGCGGTCGCCTCCCTCCCCGCCGAACTGCGCTCGCGCGTGGAGTTCCTGGGCATGATCAGCGACGTGGACAAGGCGCGCCTCCTGCGCAGCGTCGACCTGTATGTGGCGCCCAACACCGGCGGCGAAAGCTTCGGCATCATCCTCGTCGAGGCGATGTCGGCGGGCGCGCCGGTGCTGGCCTCCGACCTCGACGCGTTCGCCCAGGTCCTCGACCAGGGGGCGGCGGGCGAGCTGTTCGCCAACGAGGACGCGGACGCGCTCGCCGAGGGGGCGCTGCGGCTGCTGGGCGATCCGGTGCGCCGTGCCGAGCTGAGCGCCCGGGGCAGCGCCCACGTCCGGCGCTTCGACTGGTCGACCGTCGGCGCGGACATCCTGTCGGTCTACGAGACGGTGACGGCGGGCGCGGCCGCGGTGGCGGCGGACGAGGCGACGGGCGGCGGACTCCGGGCGCGGTTCGGACTGGCGCGGAGCTGAGGCGTGAGGTTCAGGCGTAGGGCTGAGGCGCGGGGCTGAGGCGCGGGGCTTCTGTCGAGGGCGTGCGCGACGCAGCCCGCCGGGTCTGCGGACGAGGCCGGCCAGGCCGAAGCGGGGACGTGGGGGTGGCAGCCCCCAGCGACGCCGGCCGCTGTGAGCCACCCGGCCCTGGCCGAAGCGGCGCAGCGCCCCGGTAGCCTTGCCGCCCGTGACCGAAACCCTCATCTGGATCCTCGTGGCCCTCGTCGCGATCGGCCTCTATCTGAGCTGGACGGCCGGTCGGCTGGACCGGCTGCACGCCCGGATCGACGCCGCCCGTGCCGCGCTCGACGCCCAGCTGCTGCGCAGGGCTTCGGTGGCCCAGGAACTGGCGACGTCCGGCGTGCTCGACCCGGCCGCCTCGATCGTGCTCTACGAGGCCGCGCACGCCGCGCGGCAGGCCGAGGAGGACCACCGGGAGGTCGCCGAGAGCGAGCTGAGCCAGGCGCTGCGGGCCGTTTTCGCGGAGACGCAGCAGGTGGAGGTGGTCCGGGAGGCCCCCGGAGGCGAGGAGGCGGCTCACGAGCTGGCGGAGGCCGTACGCAGGGTGCCGATGGCCCGCCGGTTCCACAACGACGCGGTCGGCGCGGCCCGCAGGCTCCGTGAACACCGCAAGGTCCGCTGGTTCCGGCTCGCCGGCCACGCCCCCTTCCCCCTGGCCTTCGAAATGGACGACGAGCCCCCCACGGCCCTGACGGACCGGGCGGCCTGAGCGCGCGCACGGGACCGCGGCGGCGGGGACCGGCGTGGCCGGCCCGGAAGGGGCACCAGGTCCCGCCCCCACTGCCAGCCGAGGCAGCCCCAGCGCCTCCCGGCAGGGCCGCCTGTGGCGGCCACGGCCGCATGCCCGGTGCCTGTGGCGGCCACGGCCGCACGCTCCGGTGTCTGTGGCGGCCACGGCCCCATGCCCGGGGCACCCGCGGTGACCACGGCCGACCGACCCCAGGGCCACCGAGGCGGCCCCCAGCCCCTTCGCCGGAGCCGCAGGACGGCCGCGAGCCCGCCGCCCGGGCCGCTGAGCCCCAGCCAAGCCCGCAAACGAGCCACCACCCACAAAACGAGCCACCGCATCCTCATTGGCCCTTGCTGTGGACTGGGTTCCTCGCGTTTCCTCGATGGAGCAGTAACCCTCTTTCACCCAGTGAGGTCATACCCGTGTCCACCACGCTCCCCAACTCCGCCCAGACCCCCGAGACCGGCACCGCGCGCGTGAAGCGCGGCATGGCCGAGCAGCTCAAGGGTGGTGTGATCATGGACGTCGTCACGCCGGAGCAGGCGAAGATCGCCGAGGACGCGGGCGCCGTCGCCGTCATGGCCCTGGAGCGCGTCCCGGCCGACATCCGCAAGGACGGCGGTGTTGCCCGCATGTCCGACCCGGACATGATCGAGGGCATCATCAACGCCGTCTCGATCCCGGTGATGGCCAAGTCGCGTATCGGCCACTTCGTCGAGGCGCAGGTCCTCCAGTCCCTCGGCGTGGACTACATCGACGAGTCCGAGGTGCTGACCCCGGCCGACGAGGTCAACCACTCCGACAAGTGGGCGTTCACCGCCCCCTTCGTCTGCGGTGCCACCAACCTGGGCGAGGCCCTGCGCCGTATCGCCGAGGGGGCCGCGATGATCCGCTCCAAGGGCGAGGCGGGCACCGGCAACGTCGTCGAGGCCGTCCGCCACCTGCGCCAGATCAAGAACGAGATCGCCAAGCTGCGCGGCTTCGACAACAACGAGCTGTACGCCGCCGCCAAGGAGCTGCGCGCCCCGTACGAGCTGGTCAAGGAGGTCGCCGAGCTGGGCAAGCTCCCGGTGGTGCTGTTCTCCGCCGGTGGCGTGGCCACCCCGGCCGACGCCGCGCTGATGCGCCAGCTGGGCGCCGAGGGCGTCTTCGTCGGCTCCGGCATCTTCAAGTCGGGCGACCCCGCCAAGCGCGCCGCCGCCATCGTGAAGGCCACCACCTTCTACGACGACCCGAAGATCATCGCCGACGCGTCCCGCAACCTGGGCGAGGCCATGGTCGGCATCAACTGCGACACCCTCCCCGAGGCCGAGCGCTACGCCAACCGCGGCTGGTAATCACCCGAGCTGGTAATCCCGAGCTGGTCGTCAACCGAGCTGGTAGTCACCTGATGAGCAACGAAGCCCCTGTCATAGGCGTCCTGGCCCTCCAGGGCGACGTACGGGAGCACCTGATCGCCCTGGCCGCGGCGGACGCCGTGGCCAGGCCGGTCCGGCGCCCCGAGGAACTCGCCGAGGTCGACGGCCTCGTCCTGCCCGGCGGTGAATCCACCACCATCTCCAAGCTGGCCGTCCTCTTCGGAGTGATGGAGCCCCTCCGCGCGCGCGTGCGGGACGGCATGCCGGTCTACGGCACCTGCGCGGGCATGATCATGCTCGCCGACAAGATCCTCGACCCGCGCTCGGGCCAGGAGACGATCGGCGGCATCGACATGATCGTCCGCCGCAACGCCTTCGGGCGGCAGAACGAGTCCTTCGAGGCGGCCGTCGACCTCAAGGGCGTCGACGGCGATCCCGTGGAGGGCGTCTTCATCCGCGCCCCCTGGGTGGAGTCCGTCGGCGCGCGGACCGAGGTGCTCGCCGAGCACGACGGCCACATCGTGGCGGTCCGCCAGGGCAACGCGCTGGCCACGTCGTTCCACCCGGAACTGACCGGCGACCACCGCGTGCACTCCCTGTTCGTCGACATGGTGCGCGCGAACCGGGCGGCGGAGTCCTTGTAGGATCTCTGCCGTTCGTACGGAGATGGGTTACGCGAAGGAGACAGGCAGATGTCCGGCCACTCTAAATGGGCCACGACGAAGCACAAGAAGGCCGTGATCGATGCCAAGCGCGGCAAGCTCTTCGCGAAGCTGATCAAGAACATCGAGGTCGCGGCCCGGATGGGCGGCGCCGACCCGGACGGCAACCCGACGCTGTACGACGCCATCCAGAAGGCGAAGAAGTCGTCGGTTCCGAACAAGAACATCGACTCCGCGGTCAAGCGCGGCGCCGGCCTGGAGGCCGGTGGCGCCGACTACGAGACGATCATGTACGAGGGGTACGGCCCGAACGGTGTCGCGGTGCTCATCGAGTGCCTGACCGACAACCGCAACCGCGCCGCCTCCGAGGTCCGTGTCGCCATGACCCGCAACGGCGGCTCCATGGCCGACCCGGGCTCGGTGTCGTACCTGTTCAACCGCAAGGGCGTCATCATCGTCCCCAAGGGCGAGCTGACCGAGGACGACGTCCTCGCCGCCGTCCTGGACGCGGGCGCCGAGGAGGTCAACGACCTCGGCGAGAACTTCGAGGTGATCAGCGAGGCCACCGACCTGGTCGCGGTCCGCACCGCCCTCCAGGACGCCGGGATCGACTACGACTCCGCCGAGGCCAACTTCGTCCCGACCATGCAGGTCGAGCTGGACGAGGAGGGCGCCAAGAAGATCTTCAAGCTGATCGACGCGCTGGAGGACAGCGACGACGTGCAGAACGTCTTCGCCAACTTCGACGTCAGCGACGAGGTCATGGAGAAGGTCGACGCCTGACGCCGAGCCGGACAGCACAGCGAGCCGAACGGGCCGACGGGAGACACCCCGTCGGCCCGTCGCTTTGCGCGGCGTTGTCAGTGCCACCCGATAGCCTGCACAAACAGGCGAGCGAAGGAGGGGCGGGTGCGCGTACTGGGGGTGGACCCGGGACTGACCCGGTGCGGTGTCGGAGTGGTCGAGGGCGTGCCCGGCAGACCGCTGACCATGCTCGGCGTCGGTGTCGTGCGCACACCGGCCGACGCGGAGCTGGGGGACCGCCTCGTCGCCGTGGAGCGGGGCATCGAGCAGTGGCTCGACGAGCACCGCCCCGAGTTCGTGGCGGTGGAGCGCGTCTTCAGCCAGCACAACGTCCGCACCGTGATGGGCACCGCGCAGGCCAGCGCGGTCGCCATGCTGTGCGCCGCCCGCCGGGGCATCCCCGTCGCCCTGCACACACCGAGCGAGGTCAAGGCCGCGGTCACCGGCTCGGGCCGCGCGGACAAGGCCCAGGTCGGCGCCATGGTCACCCGTCTGCTGCGACTGGCCGCGCCGCCCAAGCCGGCCGACGCGGCCGACGCCCTCGCGCTCGCCATCTGCCACATCTGGCGCGCCCCCGCCCAGAACCGCCTCCAGCGGGCCGTCGCCCAGAACCGCCTGCAGCAGGCGGTCACCCAGCACGCAGCACACGCAACGAAAGGCCGTACGACATGATCGCCTTCGTCAGCGGCACGGTCGCCGCCCTCGCCCCGGACACCGCGGTGATCGAGGTCGGCGGTGTCGGCATGGCCGTCCAGTGCACGCCTAACACGCTCTCCACGCTCCGCCTCGGCCAGGCCGCGAAGCTCGCCACCTCCCTGGTCGTGCGAGAGGACTCCCTCACGCTGTACGGCTTCGCCGACGACGACGAGCGCCAGGTCTTCGAACTGCTCCAGACGGCGAGCGGCGTCGGCCCCCGTCTCGCCCAGGCCATGCTCGCCGTGCACACCCCCGACGCCCTGCGCCGCGCGGTCTCCACCGGCGACGAGAAGGCGCTCACCGCGGTCCCCGGCATCGGCAAGAAGGGTGCCCAGAAGCTGCTGCTGGAGCTGAGGGACCGCCTCGGCGAACCCCTCGGCGCCCCCGCCGTCGGCGCCCCGGTCTCCTCCGGCTGGCGCGACCAGCTGCACGCCGCGCTCATCGGCTTGGGCTACGCCACCCGCGAGGCCGACGAGGCCGTCGCCGCCGTGGCCCCGCAGGCCGAGGCCGCCGACGGCCCGCCCCAGGTCGGCCAGCTCCTGAAGGCCGCGCTGCAGACCCTGAACCGAGCCCGCTGACGCCCGCGCCGTCCGCGGCGCGGCGCCTTCCTGGCCCGATCAGGCCGGAAACCGCCCCCGCGAGCGGCTCTCTCATCCGCGTACGCCCCATCCGACCGCGACCCCCGAGGCACACTCCATGAACTGGGACGACACGACCGACACCTCCGCCGGCGAGCGGCTGGTGGGCCCTGTCGCCGACCGTGAGGACCAGGCCGTCGAGGCCGCCCTGCGCCCGAAGGACCTGGGCGAGTTCATCGGCCAGGAGAAGGTCCGCGAGCAGCTGGACCTGGTGCTGCGCGCCGCCCGCGCGCGCGGCGCGACCGCCGACCACGTCCTGCTCTCCGGCGCGCCCGGCCTCGGCAAGACCACCCTCTCGATGATCATCGCGGCCGAGATGGGCGCCCCCATCCGCATCACCTCCGGTCCCGCCATCCAGCACGCCGGCGACCTCGCGGCGATCCTCTCCTCCCTCCAGGAGGGCGAGGTGCTGTTCCTGGACGAGATCCACCGCATGTCCCGGCCCGCCGAGGAGATGCTGTACATGGCGATGGAGGACTTCCGCGTCGACGTCATCGTCGGCAAGGGCCCCGGCGCCACCGCCATCCCCCTGGAGCTCCCGCCCTTCACCCTGGTCGGCGCCACCACCCGGGCGGGCCTGCTGCCGCCCCCGCTGCGCGACCGCTTCGGCTTCACCGCGCACATGGAGTTCTACGAACCGGCCGAACTCCAGCGTGTCGTCCACCGGTCCGCCAGCCTGCTGGACGTCGAGATCGACGCCCACGGCGCGGCGGAGATCGCGGGGCGCTCCCGTGGCACGCCCCGTATCGCCAACCGCCTGCTGCGCCGGGTCCGGGACTACGCCCAGGTCAAGGCCGACGGCGTGATCACCCGGGAGATCGCCGCGGCGGCCCTCGCGGTCTACGAGGTCGACGCCCGCGGACTCGACCGCCTGGACCGCGCCGTCCTGGAGGCCCTGCTCAAGCTGTTCGGCGGGGGACCGGTGGGCCTGTCGACGCTCGCCGTCGCGGTGGGGGAGGAGCGCGAGACCGTCGAGGAGGTCGCCGAGCCCTTCCTGGTCCGGGAGGGCCTGCTGGCCCGCACCCCCCGCGGCCGGGTCGCCACCCCGGCCGCATGGACGCATCTCGGCCTCACCCCGCCCCGCTCGCAGGGCGGGGGAAACGGACAACAGGACCTGTTCGGGGCGTGACGGCGAGGGAATCGCCGGAGCAGGAACCCCGGTGCCATGCTGAGCGTTGTTCCCTGCGCGCGGACTCGCTTAGACTCCGCCGATGCCGCCTAAGTCGGCGGCGCACAAACCCCCAACCATCAGGCCGCTCACCATCGCGGTCGTGTGAAGGAAGTACCGACCCGTGAGTCTCGTGACCCTCCTCCCGTTCATCGTGCTCATCGGGGCCATGATCCTGATGACCCGGTCGGCCAAGAAGAAGCAGCAGCAGGCCATCGACATGCGGAACCAGATGCAGCCCGGTTCCGGCGTTCGCACCATCGGGGGCATGTACGCGACGGTCAAGGAGGTCAACGAGGACACGGTCCTCCTCGACGCCGGGCCGGGCGTCGAGCTGATCTTCGCCAAGAACTCGATCGGTGCCGTCCTCTCCGACGACGAGTACAACCGCATCGTCCACGGCATCGAGCACGACCTGAAGTCCGACGCGGACCTCGTCCCGGACGACGCCTCCGCCCTCACCGAGACCGACGGCGACTCCGACGCTGCCGCCGCCTCCGACGACAAGGCCGTCGACCTCGGCAAGAAGGACGTGGAGCCCTCCGACGACACCGCGCACGAGGCGCCGAAGAAGACCGACGGCGACACCGACGCGAAGTAGTGATGTCCCGGGGCGCGCGGGCGGGACTCGTTTGCCCCGGGACACGCGCATCCCGCGCGGGATCCCGAGACCATGTCATGGCCGCCCGCACGCCCACCCGGCGCGAGGCGGCCCGAGAGGGAGTACGAGAAGGTGGCAGCACCTAAAAGGGGCCGGAACGCGAGCGCCCAGAGCAAGCCGGGGCGCTCGCTGGCCCTGATCCTGATCGCCATCGTGGCGCTCACCGGGGGCATGTTCGCCTCCGGTCACACCACTCCGCGGCTCGGCATCGACCTGGCCGGCGGCACGAGCATCACGCTCCGCGCCGTCGCGGAGGACGGCAACGAGGCAGCGATCAACAAGACCAACATGGACACCGCGGTCTCCATCATGGAGCGGCGGGTCAACGGTCTTGGCGTGTCCGAGGCGGAAGTCCAGACGCAGGGCACGCACAACATCATCGTGAACATCCCCAAGGGCACGAACTCCAAGCAGGCCCGGGATCAGGTCGGCACCACCGCCAAGCTCTACTTCCGTCCGGTGCTGGCCACCGAGCCCTCCGGCGGTGCCGCCACCCCCTCGCCCAGCGGAACGCCGAGCGGCTCTCCCAGCCCCTCCGCCTCCGACAAGGCCACCGACAAGGCCACCGACAAGGCCACTGACAAGGCGAGCCCGTCCGCCTCCGCGAGCGGCACGCCCTCGGCCTCCGCCACCACCCAGGGCCGCGCGGTCACCGACGCCCTGAAGGCCGACCCCACCCCGTCCGGCAGCGCCTCCGGCTCCCCGTCGGCCAGCCCGTCCCCGTCCGCCGGCGCGAGCGGCGGCACGGGCTCCGCAACCGACGCGCAGGCCGCCTACGCCACGCTCGACTGCTCCAAGGAGAGCGCCCGCACCACGGCCGGCGAGGGCTCCAAGCCCGAGGACACCACGGTCGGCTGCGGCGAGATCCAGGGCGTCTGGTACAAGTACCTGCTCGGCCCGGCCGCCGTCGACGGCACCGACGTCAAGAAGGCCCAGGCCGTCTACGACACCCAGAGCGGCGCCGGCTGGAAGGTCCAGATGGACTTCACCTCCGGCGGCGACAAGAAGTTCGGCGACATCACCGCCAAGCTGGCGCAGAACCCCCAGCCGCAGAACCAGTTCGGCATCGTCCTGGACGGCGAGGTCGTCTCCAGCCCGTACGTCAACCAGGCCATCACCGGCGGCAACGCCGAGATCTCCGGCAGCTTCACCCAGCAGGAGGCCCAGGGCCTCGCCAACATGCTGTCGTACGGCGCCCTCCCGCTGACCTTCAAGGAGGACAGCGTCACCACCGTGACCGCGGCGCTCGGCGGCGAGCAGCTGGAGGCCGGTCTGATCGCGGGCGCCATCGGCCTCGCCCTCGTCGTGCTCTACCTGGTGCTCTACTACCGCGGCCTGTCGCTCATCGCGATCGCCTCGCTGCTGGTCTCCGCCGCCCTCACCTACGTGATCATGTCCCTGCTCGGCCCGGCCATCGGCTTCGCGCTGAACCTGCCGGCCGTCTGCGGTGCCATCGTCGCCATCGGTATCACGGCGGACTCGTTCATCGTCTACTTCGAACGGGTCCGGGACGAGATCCGCGAGGGCCGCACGCTGCGCCCCGCCGTCGAGCGGGCCTGGCCGCGCGCCCGGCGCACCATCCTGGTCTCCGACTTCGTGTCCTTCCTCGCCGCGGCGGTGCTCTTCGTCGTCACCGTCGGCAAGGTCCAGGGCTTCGCCTTCACGCTCGGCCTGACCACCGTCCTCGACGTCGTGGTCGTGTTCTTCTTCACCAAGCCGCTGCTGACGCTGCTCGCGCGCCGCAAGTTCTTCGCGGAGGGCCACCCCTGGTCCGGCCTCGACCCGAAGCGCCTGGGTGCCCGGCCGCCGCTGCGCCGCACCCGCCGTCCCGCCGCCGGCCCCGTCGAAACGAAGGAGGCCTGAGATGTCGAAGCTCGGCAACCTCGGCGCCCGACTGCACCGTGGCGAGGTCGGCTACGACTTCGTCAAGAACCGCAAGATCTGGTACGGCATCTCGATACTGATCACCATCACGGCCATCGTCGGCCTGGCGGTGCGCGGCCTGAACATGGGCATCGAGTTCCAGGGCGGCGCCGTCTTCACCACCGGCAAGACCTCCGTCTCGGTCTCCCAGGCCGAGGAGTACGCGGAAGAGGCTTCCGGCCACGACGCCATCGTCCAGAAGCTCGGCAACGGCGACGACGGCAGCCTCCGCATCCAGGTCGCCGGTATCGACACCGAGCGGGCCGACCAGATCAAGGACACGCTGGCCGAGGACATGAAGGTCGACCCCGAGTCGATCAACGCCGAGCTGGTCGGCCCCAGCTGGGGTGACCAGATCGCCAACAAGGCCTGGCAAGGTCTCGGTATCTTCCTGATCCTCGTGGTGATCTACCTGGCGATCGCCTTCGAGTGGCGCATGGCGGTGGCGGCGTTCGTCGCCCTGATCCACGACATCACCATCACCGTCGGGATCTACGCCCTCGTCGGCTTCGAGGTGACGCCGGGCACGGTGATCGGTCTGCTGACCATCCTCGGTTACTCGCTCTACGACACGGTCGTCGTCTTCGACAGCCTCAAGGAGCAGACGAGGGACATCTCCAAGCAGACCCGCTGGACCTACAGCGACATCGCCAACCGGTCGATCAACAGCACCCTGGTCCGCTCGGTCAACACCACGGTCGTCGCGTTGCTGCCGGTGGCGGGCCTGCTCTTCATCGGCGGCGGCGTCCTCGGCGCCGGCATGCTCAACGACATCTCACTGTCGCTGTTCGTCGGCCTCGCGGCCGGCGCGTACTCCTCGATCTTCATCGCCACGCCGCTCGTCGCGGACCTCAAGGAGCGCGAGCCGCAGATGAAGGCCCTGAAGAAGCGCGTCCTGGCCAAGCGGGCGCAGGGCGGCGACCAGGACGAGCCGCAGACCGGGCACAGCGACGACGAGGCGTACGACGACGTCGCGCCCGCGGTCGTCGGTCCCCGCGACCAGTCCGCGGCCCGCACCCGCGGCCGTGGCCGCCCCTCCGGGAAGCGCCGATGACCGACATCAAGGAGCTGCTGCTCAGCCGCATCCGCGATGTCGCGGACTACCCGGAGCCCGGGGTGATGTTCAAGGACATCACCCCGCTCCTCGCGGACCCGGCGGCGTTCACCGCGCTCACCGACGCGCTGGCCGAGGTCGTGGAGCGCACCGGCGCCACCAAGATCGTCGGCCTGGAGGCCCGCGGATTCATCCTCGGCGCCCCGGTCGCCGTCCGCGTGGGCGTCGGTTTCATCCCGGTCCGCAAGGCCGGCAAGCTCCCCGGGGCCACCCTGCGCCAGTCCTACGACCTGGAGTACGGCTCGGCGGAGATCGAGGTGCACGCCGAGGACCTGAGCGCACAGGACCGCGTCCTGGTCATCGACGACGTGCTGGCCACCGGCGGCACCGCCGAGGCCTCCCTCCAGCTGATCCGCCGCGCCGGTGCCCAGGTGGCGGGCGTCGCCGTGCTGATGGAGCTGGCGTTCCTCGACGGCCGCAGCCGGCTGGCACCGGCCCTCGACGGCGCCCCGCTGGAGGCGTTGCTCGTCGTCTGAGCAAGGGACGGACGGCCGTACGACACCGCTGAGGCGGGCCCGGAGGAATCCGGCGCCCGCCTCATGTGTTTGCCTGGTAGACCGCTTTCACATTGGCCTGAAGGCGATCCCGGAGCCCAGGATCGCTACCATGGGGTTTCCGGAGCCTGACCGGGGGACCCGGATCGCGCACGAGGAGCCCTCTTGCCAGACGAGGCCCAGCACCTGACCGCCGCCAAGCCCGAGCGCGGCTCGGAGCCCGCGGCCCAGCCCGCGCCCGCGAAGAACGACCCGCGCGGGGCGGCCCAGCACGGCGAGTCCGCGCCCGTCGCCAAGGGCTCGGAGCAGGCGCGCCCCGAGCCGTCCCCCGCTCCGGACTCCGCCAAGACGGGCGGATCCCCGTCCGCCGAGCGCCCCACGCCGCCGATCCGCCCGGCCACGTCGTCGCAGCCCGCCCGCTCCGGCTCCTCCAACCGTGTTCGTGCCCGCCTCGCCCGCCTCGGTGTGCAGCGCGCGAACCCGTACAACCCGGTCCTCGAGCCGCTGCTGCGGATAGTCCGGAGCAACGACCCCAAGATCGAGACGTCGACGCTCCGCCAGATCGAGCGCGCCTACCAGGTCGCCGAGCGCTGGCACCGCGGCCAGAAGCGCAAGAGCGGTGACCCGTACATCACGCACCCCCTCGCCGTCACCACCATCCTCGCCGAGCTGGGTATGGATCCGGCCACGTTGATGGCGGGCCTGCTGCACGACACCGTCGAGGACACCGAGTACGGCCTGGAGGACCTGCGCCGCGACTTCGGCGACGTGGTCGCCCTGCTCGTGGACGGCGTCACCAAGCTGGACAAGGTCAAGTTCGGCGAGGCCGCGCAGGCCGAGACCGTGCGCAAGATGGTCGTCGCCATGGCCAAGGACCCGCGCGTCCTGGTCATCAAGCTCGCCGACCGCCTGCACAACATGCGCACCATGCGCTACCTCAAGCGCGAGAAGCAGGAGAAGAAGGCGCGCGAGACCCTGGAGATCTACGCGCCGCTCGCCCACCGCCTGGGCATGAACACCATCAAGTGGGAGCTGGAGGACCTCGCCTTCGCGATCCTCTACCCCAAGATGTACGACGAGATCGTCCGCCTGGTCGCCGAGCGCGCCCCCAAGCGGGACGAGTATCTGGCCATAGTGACCGACGAGGTCCAGCAGGACCTGCGCTCCGCCCGGATCAAGGCGACGGTCACCGGCCGCCCGAAGCACTACTACAGCGTCTACCAGAAGATGATCGTCCGCGGCCGTGACTTCGCGGAGATCTACGACCTGGTGGGCATCCGCGTCCTCGTGGACACCGTCCGCGACTGCTACGCGGCCCTCGGCACCGTGCACGCGCGATGGAACCCGGTCCCCGGCCGGTTCAAGGACTACATCGCGATGCCCAAGTTCAACATGTACCAGTCGCTGCACACGACGGTCATCGGCCCCAACGGCAAGCCGGTCGAACTCCAGATCCGCACCTTCGACATGCACCGCCGCGCCGAGTACGGCATCGCCGCGCACTGGAAGTACAAGCAGGACGCGGTGGCCGGCGCGTCCAAGGTCCGCACCGACGTGCCTAAGGCGTCCGGCAAGGACAAGGACGCCATCAACGACATGGCGTGGCTGCGGCAGCTCCTCGACTGGCAGAAGGAGACCGAGGACCCCAGCGAGTTCCTGGAATCACTGCGCTTCGACCTCTCCCGCAACGAGGTCTTCGTCTTCACCCCCAAGGGCGACGTCATAGCGCTCCCCGCCGGTGCCACCCCGGTGGACTTCGCGTACGCCGTGCACACCGAGGTCGGCCACCGCACCATAGGAGCCCGGGTCAACGGCCGTCTCGTCCCGCTGGAGTCCACGCTGGACAACGGCGACCTGGTGGAGGTCTTCACCTCGAAGGCGGCCGGCGCGGGCCCGTCCCGCGACTGGCTCGGCTTCGTGAAGTCGCCGCGCGCCCGCAACAAGATCCGCGCCTGGTTCTCCAAGGAGCGCCGCGACGAGGCGATCGAGCAGGGCAAGGACGCCATCGTCCGCGCCATGCGCAAGCAGAACCTGCCGATCCAGCGCATCCTCACCGGCGACTCCCTGGTCACCCTCGCGCACGAGATGCGCTACCCGGACATCTCCGCGCTGTACGCGGCGATCGGGGAGGGGCACGTCTCCGCGCAGAACGTCGTGCAGAAACTCGTCCAGGCCTTCGGCGGCGAGGAGGCGGCCACCGAGGAGATCGACGAGAGCGTGCCGCCGTCGCGCGGCCGCAGTCGCAAACGCCGTACGAGCGCCGACCCGGGCGTGGTCGTCAAGGGCGTCGAGGATGTATGGGTCAAGCTGGCCCGCTGCTGTACGCCGGTCCCCGGCGACCCGATCATCGGCTTCGTCACCCGGGGCAGCGGCGTATCGGTTCACCGTAGCGACTGCGTGAACGTGGACTCGCTGTCCCGCGAGCCCGAGCGGATCCTCGACGTGGAGTGGGCGCCCACCCAGTCCTCCGTCTTCCTGGTCGCCATCCAGGTCGAGGCGCTGGACCGCTCCCGGCTGCTGTCCGACGTCACCCGCGTCCTGTCCGACCAGCACGTCAACATTCTCTCCGCGGCCGTCCAGACCTCCCGTGACCGCGTCGCCACCTCCCGCTTCACCTTCGAGATGGGCGACCCGAAGCATCTCGGCCACGTCCTGAAGGCGGTGCGGGGCGTCGAGGGCGTGTACGACGTGTACCGGGTGACGTCGGCGCGCAACCGGTCGTAGGCCGCACACGACGAGGGCGCCCGCACCTTCCCGGTGCGGGCGCCCTCGTCGGGTGCGGTTCCGTCTCAGCCGCCGAACTCCTGCAGACCCTTCAGCGCCTGGTCCAGCAGCGCCTGCCGGCCCTCCAGCTCCCGCTCCAGCTTCTCGGCCTTGGCGTTGTTGCCCTGGGCGCGCGCCTGCTCGATCTGGCCCTTGAGCTTGTCCACGGCGGCCTGGAGCTGGCCGGTCAGACCCTCGGCACGCGCGCGTGCCTCCGGGTTCGTCCGGCGCCACTCGGCTTCCTCGGCCTCCTGGATGGCCCGCTCGACCGCGTGCATCCGGCCTTCGACCTTGGGCCGGGAATCCCGCGGCACATGGCCGATGGCCTCCCAGCGCTCGTTGATCGAGCGGAACGCGGCCCGCGCCGCCTTCAGATCCGTGACCGGGAGGATCTTCTCGGCCTCCTCGGCCAGCTCCTCCTTCAGCTTCAGGTTCTCCGCCTGCTCGGCGTCACGCTCGGCGAAGACCGAGCTGCGGGCGGCGAAGAAGACGTCCTGGGCGCCGCGGAAGCGGTTCCACAGGTCGTCCTCGTGCTCGCGCTGGGCACGGCCCGCGGCCTTCCACTCCGCCATCAGCTCGCGGTAGCGGGCGGCGGTGGGGCCCCAGTCGGTCGAGTTCGACAGCGCCTCGGCCTCGGCGACCAGCCGCTCCTTGACCTTGCGGGCCTCCTCGCGCTGGGCGTCGAGCTGCGCGAAGTGCGCCTTGCGGCGCTTGGAGAACGCCGACCGGGCGTGCGAGAAGCGGTGCCACAGCTCGTCGTCCGACTTGCGGTCCAGCCGCGGCAGGCCCTTCCAGGTGTCCACCAGCGAACGCAGCCGCTCCCCGGCCGCCCGCCACTGGTCGGACTGTGCCAGTTGCTCGGCCTCCGCGACCAGCGCCTCCTTGGCGTGACGGGCCTCGTCGGACTGCTTGGCGCGCTGTGCCTTGCGCTCCTCGCGGCGCTTCTCGACGGTCTCCACCAGCTTGTCCAGCCGGGTCCGCAGGGCGTCGAGGTCACCCACGGCGTGGTGCGCGTCGACCTGCTCGCGCAGATGGTCGATGGCGGCCTGGGCGTCCTTGGCCGACAGATCGGTGGTCCGCACTCGCTTCTCGAGGAGGCCGATCTCGACAACCAGGCCCTCGTACTTGCGTTCGAAGTAGGCCAGCGCCTCGTCAGGGGAGCCGGCCTGCCAGGAGCCGACGACCTTCTCGCCGTCGGCCGTCCGCACGTACACGGTCCCCGTCTCGTCGACGCGGCCCCACGGGTCGCTGCTCACAGCGCCTCCTCCACATGATGCCTGCGGGGGGCCTCAGCTCCCCCGGGCATCGTCCACAGTTTCGTCACGGCCAACATAGGCGACCGGCGGGTTGCCTGTCCGCATCCCGCGCGACCGAAATTCGCAGCTGAGCGTCAGGATTTCGTGACTGTCGCCTTGTCGATCACGACCGTCGCGTTCGGAGCCCCGTCACCGGCGCCGGTGTTCTCGCCCGCGGCGGCGATCTTCTTCAGGACCGTCATGCCCGATGCCGACACCGTACCGAACGGTGTGTAGTTGGGCGGCAGCTGACTGTCCTGGTAGACCAGGAAGAACTGGCTGCCGTTGGTGTTCGGGCCGGAGTTGGCCATCGCCACCGTGCCCGCCGGATAGACGTTGCCCTTCAGGCTCTTGTCCTTCAGGTTCTCGTCCTTCAGCTGGTACCCCGGGCCGCCGCTGCCGCTGGCCGTGGGGTCGCCGCACTGCAGCACGTAGATCCCGTTGGTGGTCAGGCGGTGGCACTTGGTGTGGTCGAAGTAGCCCTTGCCGGCGAGGAAGTCGAACGAGTTCACCGTGTGCGGCGCCGCCGACGCCTTCAGCGCCACGTCGATGTCACCGCAGGTCGTCACCAGCTTCATCGTGTACTTCGCCGACGTGTCGATGGTCATCGCCGGCTCCTTCTTGAAGGACATCGACTCGGCCTCGCCCTTGGCCGGCTTGTCGCACGGGTCCGGCGGCGCGCTCGTGGCGCTCGGCGTGACGTCCGCGCCCGCGTTCTCCTTGCCGTCGTCCTTGAGAGCCCCGGTCGTGTACAGCGCGAGGCTGCCGACCAGGATGACGCCCAGTGCCGATGCGATCACCGCGTTGCGCGTGCGCGCCTTGCGCCGCGCGTCGGTGCGCCGCTGCTGCTGCCGCAAGAACTTCTCCCGGGCGAGCTGACGCCGCCGCTGTTCCTGGCTGACCACCGGGTTTACTCCTCATGCGTCTCGTACGTCGACGGGTACGCGTGCGTCTTCTGAGCCGACCGCCTGCGTGTGCCCCGTACCGTATATGGGTTCGCTGAGGAAACGGCAGCGCCGGTAGGCTCTGACGGAAGCTGTAGCCGCCCGTATCGACACAACGAAGGACGATCGTGCTCATTGCCGGGTTCCCCGCCGGGGCCTGGGGGACCAACTGTTACCTGGTCGCCCCCGCCGCCGGTGAGGAGTGCGTGATCATCGACCCGGGCCACCAGGCGGCCCCTGGAGTCGAAGAGGCGCTGAAGAAGCATCGGCTCAAGCCCGTCGCCGTCGTCCTCACCCACGGCCACATCGATCACGTGGCCTCGGTCGTCCCGGTGTGCGGCGCGCACGACGTACCGGCCTGGATCCACCCAGAGGACCGGTACATGATGAGCGATCCCGAGAAGGCCCTCGGCCGTTCCGTCGGAGCGCAGCTGATGGGGGAGCTGACCGTGGGGGAGCCGGACGACGTCAGGACGCTGGCCGACGGCGCGAAGCTGGAGCTGGCCGGCCTGGAGCTGACCGTCGCGCACGCGCCCGGCCATACCAAGGGGTCGGTGACCTTCGGCCTGCCCGAGGCGGCGGACATCCCGCCGATCCTCTTCTCGGGCGACCTGCTGTTCGCCGGCTCCATCGGACGCACCGACCTGCCCGGCGGTGACATGGCCGAGATGCTCGACTCGCTGGCCCGCGTGTGCCTGCCGCTCGACGACTCGACCGTGGTGCTGTCCGGCCACGGCCCCCAGACGACCATCGGCCAGGAGCGCGCCACCAACCCGTATCTGCGACAGGTGGCCGACGGCCAGGGAGCACCCGAGGCTCCCCGACGAGGAATGTGACGAGAGAGTTCCGTGAGCACCTTCAAGGCCCCCAAGGGCACGTACGACCTGATCCCGCCGGACTCCGCCAAGTACCTGGCGGTGCGCGAGGCGATCGCCGCGCCGCTGCGCAACTCCGGCTACGGCTACATCGAGACGCCCGGCTTCGAGAACGTCGAGCTGTTCGCGCGCGGTGTCGGCGAGTCCACGGACATCGTCACCAAGGAGATGTACGCCTTCGAGACCAAGGGCGGCGACAAGCTCGCGCTGCGCCCCGAGGGCACCGCGTCCGTGCTGCGCGCCGCCCTGGAGGCCAACCTGCACAAGTCCGGCAACCTCCCGGTCAAGCTCTGGTACTCCGGCTCGTACTACCGCTACGAGCGCCCCCAGAAGGGCCGCTACCGGCACTTCTCCCAGGTCGGTGCCGAGGCGATCGGAGCCGAGGACCCGGCGCTGGACGCCGAGCTGATCATCCTGGCCGACCAGGCGTACCGCTCGCTGGGCCTCAGGAACTTCCGCATCCTGCTGAACAGCCTGGGCGACAAGGAGTGCCGTCCGGTGTACCGGGCCGCGCTCCAGGACTTCCTGCGCGGCCTCGACCTCGACGAGGACACCCTGCGCCGCGCGGAGATCAATCCGCTGCGCGTCCTCGACGACAAGCGTGAGTCGGTCCAGAAGCAGCTGGCGGGCGCCCCCCTCCTGCGCGACTACCTGTGCGACGCCTGCAAGGCGTACCACGAGGAGGTCCGCGAGCTGATCACGGCCGCCGGTGTCGCCTTCGAGGACGACCCGAAGCTGGTCCGCGGCCTGGACTACTACACCCGGACCACCTTCGAGTTCGTGCACGACGGCCTGGGCTCCCAGTCCGCGGTGGGCGGCGGCGGCCGCTACGACGGCCTGTCCGAGATGATCGGCGGCCCCGCGCTGCCGTCCGTCGGCTGGGCCCTCGGCGTGGACCGCACGGTCCTCGCCCTGGAGGCGGAGGGCGTCGAACTGGAACTGCCCGCCGCCACCAGCGTGTTCGCGGTGCCGCTCGGCGAGGAGGCCCGGCGCGTGCTGTTCGCGAAGGTCACCGAGCTGCGCAAGGCCGGGATCGCGGCGGACTTCGCGTACGGCGGCAAGGGCCTCAAGGGGGCCATGAAGAACGCCAACCGCAGCGGCGCCCGCTACACGATCGTGGCCGGTGAGCGCGACCTCGCCGACGGCGTCGTCCAGCTCAAGGACATGGCGTCCGGCGAGCAGGAGGCGGTCGGCGTGAACGAGATCGTGGCCGAGCTGGAAGCCCGGCTGGGCTGACGAGGTGGCGTGCGGGAGCCGGGAGTCGATCAACGGCTCCCGGCTCCCGGCGCCCTCGTCGCGGTCGTCACCGTTGTCCGGATCCGAACGGTGGGCATCGCTCGGCCGTATGTCCTTATGCGCAGCGAACGGTGGACACACAGTCGCTTGCGGCACAATGTCCGGTGCCGGAAGCAGGTCCACCCTCCTCAAGTGACGGAATCGGCGTGATGAGCAAGACGACAGTCCAGGACGTCTCCACCGAGCCCGAGCCGCAGCCGGCGCGCGCCGCCGTCGAGCCGCGCACGGTGGGCGCCAGCCGGGCCTTCGCCCTGCTGCTGGTGATCACGGGCGCGGCGGGCCTGCTCGCCGCCTGGGTCATCACGATCGACAAGTTCAAGATCCTCGAAGGCAAGGTGAGCGGCGAGACGTTCACCCCGAGCTGCAGCCTGAACCCGATCGTCTCCTGCGGCAGCGTCATGGAGAGCGAGCAGGCGTCCGTCTTCGGATTCCCCAACCCGATGCTGGGCCTCGTCACGTACGGCATCGTGATCTGCGTCGGCATGAGCCTGCTGGCCCGCGCCCGCTTCCCGCGCTGGTACTGGCTCACCTTCAACGCCGGCACCCTCTTCGGCGTCGCGTTCTGCACCTGGCTGATGATCCAGTCGCTGTACGAGATCAACGCGCTGTGCCTGTGGTGCTCACTGGCCTGGGTCGCCACGATCGTCATGTTCTGGTACGTCACCTCGTTCAACGTCCGCAACGACTTCCTGCCCGCCCCCGCCGGCCTCAAGCGGTTCCTCGGCGAGTTCACCTGGGTGCTGCCGGTCACCCACGTCGGCATCATCGCCATGCTGATCCTGACCCGCTGGGGCAGCCAGCTCTGGGCCTGAGCCGGGTCCCGGGGCCCGGACCGGCGGGGATTGTCAGTGCGGTGATTTAGGGTTTCCAGCGTGGAGCCCGACCTGTTCACCGCAGCCGCAGAAGAACGCCAGGAGAAGGACCCGGCCGGCAGTCCCCTGGCCGTGCGGATGCGCCCGCGCACCCTCGACGAGGTGGTGGGCCAGCAGCACCTGCTGAAACCCGGCTCGCCCCTGCGCCGCCTGGTCGGCGAGGGCTCCGGCGGACCGGCCGGACCGTCCTCGGTGATCCTGTGGGGCCCGCCCGGCACCGGCAAGACGACCCTCGCGTACGTCGTCTCCAAGGCCACCAACAAGCGCTTCGTGGAGCTGTCCGCGATCACCGCGGGCGTCAAGGAGGTCCGCGCGGTCATCGACGGCGCCCGCCGCGCCACGGGCGGGTACGGCAAGGAGACCGTTCTCTTCCTCGACGAGATCCACCGCTTCAGCAAGGCCCAGCAGGACTCTCTGCTGCCGGCCGTCGAGAACCGCTGGGTGACGCTGATCGCCGCGACCACCGAGAACCCGTACTTCTCGGTGATCTCCCCGCTGCTCTCCCGCTCCCTGCTGCTCACCCTCGAACCCCTCACGGACGACGACATCCGCGGGCTGCTGCGGCGGGCGCTGGACGACGAGCGCGGCCTCAAAGGCGCCGTCGCCCTCCCCGAGGACACCGAGGACCATCTGCTGCGCATCGCCGGCGGTGACGCCCGTCGCGCGCTGACCGCCCTGGAGGCCGCCGCGGGTGCCGCGCTCGACAAGGGCGAGGCGGAGATCGCCCTGACGACGCTGGAGGAGACGGTCGACCGGGCGGCGGTGAAGTACGACCGCGACGGCGACCAGCACTACGACGTCGCGAGCGCCCTCATCAAGTCCATCCGCGGCTCCGACGTCGACGCCGCCCTGCACTACCTGGCCCGGATGATCGAGGCCGGTGAGGACCCCCGGTTCATCGCCCGTCGGCTGATGATCTCCGCCAGTGAGGACATCGGCCTGGCGGACCCCAACGCGCTGCCGATCGCGGTCGCCGCCGCCCAGGCCGTCGCCATGATCGGCTTCCCCGAGGCCGCCCTCACCCTCAGCCACGTCACCATCGCCCTCGCCCTGGCCCCCAAGTCCAACGCGGCCACGACCGCGATCGGCGCCGCCCTGGAGGACGTACGCAAGGGACTGGCCGGGCCGGTCCCCGCGCACCTGCGGGACTCGCACTACAAGGGCGCGTCCAAGCTCGGCCACGGGCAGGGGTACGTCTATCCGCACGACGTGCCCGAGGGCATCGCCGCCCAGCAGTACGCCCCGGACGCCCTGAAGGACCGGGAGTACTACACCCCGACCCGGCACGGCGCGGAGGCGCGGTACGCGGACGCGGTGGAGTGGACCAGGAAGCACCTCGGTCGCAGGCGGTCCTGAGCGCCCTGTAGACTTGCCGGAAGTGCTGCGTTCCGTGCAGTCAGAACGGAACAGTCAGCGGGAGCCCGGTCCTCCGGGGCCGGCTCCAGGAGCGTCGCGCACCGTCGAAGGTGTCGCGGGCAGCCCACCACCACCCCGGAGTCCGGGAGCGGTCGGTGGGCCACTCGCGTGCTGCACGTATGTGCCCAGATCAGGGGAGCGGCTGCCCGGCAGGTCCCATGGGACCCGGCGGGTTTCCCCGGCTGCGGATGCGACCTCCCAAAACTCTGACAAGCCGAAACAAGGAAATGAGAGACAGTGGCGAACCAGTCCCGCCCCAAGGTCAAGAAGTCGCGTGCCCTCGGCATCGCGCTGACCCCGAAGGCCGTCAAGTACTTCGAGGCCCGTCCCTACCCGCCGGGTGAGCACGGCCGTGGCCGCAAGCAGAACTCGGACTACAAGGTCCGTCTGCTGGAGAAGCAGCGTCTGCGCGCGCAGTACGACGTGTCCGAGCGCCAGCTCGTCCGCGCCTACGAGCGTGCCTCCAAGGTCCAGGGCAAGACCGGTGAGGCCCTGATCGTCGAGCTCGAGCGCCGTCTCGACGCGCTGGTCCTGCGTTCGGGCATCGCCCGCACGATCTACCAGGCCCGCCAGATGGTCGTCCACGGCCACATCGAGGTCAACGGCCAGAAGGTCGACAAGCCCTCGTTCCGCGTCCGTCCCGACGACGTCGTGATGGTCCGCGAGCGCAGCCGCGAGAAGCCGCTGTTCCAGGTCGCCCGCGAGGGTGGCTTCGCCCCCGACGGCGAGACCCCGCGCTACCTGCAGGTGAACCTCAAGGCCCTGGCGTTCCGCCTGGACCGCGAGCCGAACCGCAAGGAGATCCCGGTGATCTGCGACGAGCAGCTCGTCGTCGAGTACTACGCCCGTTGATCCGGGTGTAGCACCTCTCGCGTCAGCCCGTCGTCTCCCCGCCCTTGCGGGTGGGGGAGGCGGCGGGCTTTTGCATGTCCAGCGCCCCCTGCGTGCGCCGCGCCGCTCCGCGCGCCACCGGTACCCCGTCCAACGCCTGCCCCCGGCCCAGCGCCCGGGCCACCGCCTGCTCCTGGTCCAGCCGCTCCCCGGCCCGTGCGCAGGCCTCGTACCGCTCGTCGCCCAGCCCCTCCCGGGCCATCGCCTCGCACAGCTCGTGCGGCCCGTTGTAGTGCGCCGACCCGAACAGCGGCAGCCCCACCGACGGCCACATGCGGGAGGCCGCGCCCTGGAGCACCGCGGCCTCCGCGACATCGCCCTCCGTCGCCGTGACCAGCGCCAGCAGCTCGATCGACAGCACCGAGCCGAGCAGGTCGCGGAAACCGTGCGCACCGCGGAGGCAGTCCGTGAGCAGCGCGCGGGCCCGGCCCGGGTCGCCCTCGCTCCAGGCCGCGTACGCCAGGACGTACAGCGCGTACCCGCGTGCCCACCGCTCGCCGTGGTCCTCGCACACCCGCCGCACGTCCTCGCACAGCCGTACCGCGTCCGGCAGATCGCCCTGGAAGGCGCGGATCATCGCCAGCTCCACCTGACCCATCAGGACGTTGCTGTTGAGTTCGCCGATCTCCTGGTAGCGGCGCAGCGCGGAGCGCAGCAGGGTCTCCGCGCGGTCGATGTCGCCGGTGACCAGCGCCAGACACCCGGTGCGGTGCTCCGCGTACGCCAGCGCGGTGGCGCTCGCCGAGCGTTCCGCCCCTTCCCGGCACTCCTGGAGCGCGGCCAGGGCCGCCACCGCGTCGCCCTGAAGGATGGCCACATAGCCGAGCACCCACAGCGCCTTCAGCCGGGGCTGGTCGTGCGCGGAGTCCAGCGCCAGCGCGCGCTCCAGCCAGTGCCGGCCCTCCGCCAGCCGGCCGCAGCCGACCCAGCAGAACCACAGGGAACCCGCGAGGTACTGCCCCAGATGCGCCTCGTCCGGCTCGGTCAGGCAGTACTCCAGGGCACTGCGCAGATTCGGCAGCTCCGCGTCCACCCGCGCCGCCACCTCGGACTGGCGCGGCGAGAACCAGTCCAGCTCGCACCAGGTGGCCAGGCCCGTGTACCAGTCCCGGTGCCGCCGCCGCAGCCGGTCCTCGTCGCCGGTCGCCGCCAGCCAGTCGGCGCCGTACGCGCGGACCGTGTCCAGCATCCGGTAGCGCACACCCGCCCCGGTCGGCTCCCGTCCGACCACCGACTGCGCGATCAGCTCGGACAGCACGTCGAGCACGTCGTCGGCGCGCAGGCCGTGCCCGCCGCACACGTACTCGGCGGCCTCCAGGTCGAACGGCCCGGTGAACACCGACAGCCGGGACCACAGCAGCCGCTCCTGCGGAGTGCACAGCTCATGACTCCAGCCGATCGCGGTGCGCAGCGTCTCATGACGGGGCAGCCCTTCCCGCCCGCCGCCGGTCAGCAGCCGGAACCGGTCGTCGAGCCGGTCGAGGAGCTGCTCCGGCGTCAGGGCCCGCAGCCGTCCCGCGGCCAGCTCGATCGCCAGCGGGATGCCGTCCAGGCGCCGGCACAGCTCCCGCACGGTCCGCTCGTCGTCCGGCGCCACGTCCTGCCGCCCCGCCCGGTCCGCGAACAGCAGGGCCGCCTCCTCCGCGTCGAGCGGCGCGAGCGGGAACAGCCGCTCCCCGGTCACCCCGAGCGGCCGACGTCCCACGGCGAGCACCCGCAGCCCCGGCGCGCCGCGCAGCAGCTCGACCACCAGGTGGGCGCAGGCCTCCACCAAGTGCTCGAACCCGTCGAGGAGCAGCAGCACTTCACGGCCGGCGAGATGGCCGAGCAGCGTCTCACGGGGCAGCCGGGCGGTGTGGTCGGTCAGCCCCAGGGCCTCCACGACGACGTGGTCGACGAACTCCGGGTCGCGCACCGGGGCCAGTTCCACCCGCCAGACGCCGTCGCGGGGCGCGGCACCCGCGGCGGCGCGTGCCGCCAGCCGCGACTTGCCCACGCCGCCGACCCCGGTCACGGTCACGAGCCGCGAGGTGTCGAGCGCCGCCGCCAGGGCACTGAGTTCGGGGGTTCGCCCGACGAACCCGTCGAGTTCCGCAGGGAGGTTGCCGGTCAGGGAGGTGTCGCCGCGCTGATGGTCCCGCATGGAATACGGAGCGTACTGAATCGTATTCAGTCCGTACAATCGCCGGACGCAACTCCGCTGCGCGCACGCCCTAATCCGGTACGGAACGCCGGCCCCGGCGCGATAGGCTCGGTCGCACGACTTACTCGATGTTCAGGCGTTTTCAGGGAGCGGGTGCACAAGGTGTCCGGTGGAGAGGTGGCCGGGATCCTGGTGGCTGTCTTCTGGGCGATCCTGGTCTCCTTCCTCGCGGTGGCTCTCGCGAGGCTGGCCCAGACGCTCAAGGCGACCACCAAGCTCGTGGCGGACGTGACGGATCAGGCCGTCCCGCTGCTGGCCGACGCCTCCGCGGCGGTACGCTCCGCGCAGACCCAGATCGACCGGGTCGACGCGATCGCCTCCGACGTCCAGGAGGTCACGTCGAACGCGTCGGCGCTCTCGACCACCGTCGCCTCCACCTTCGGCGGCCCGCTGGTCAAGGTCGCGGCGTTCGGCTACGGCGTGCGCCGCGCGCTGAGCGGCCGCAAGGACGACGTGCCCGAGCGGGCACCCCGGCGTACCGTGATCGTGGGCCGCACCGTCCCGGCCTCGCGGCGGGCGAAGCGGAACCTCCGCCGAGAGAAGGACTGAACGCAGCGATGTTCCGCCGTACGTTCTGGTTCAGCACCGGTGTCGCCGCCGGTGTGTGGGCCACCACCAAGGTCAACCGCAAGCTGAAGCAGCTGACCCCCGAGAGCCTGGCCGCGTCCGCGGCGAACAAGGCGATCGAGGCCGGTCACCGGCTCAAGGACCGCGCGGTCGGCTTCGCCCTCGACGTCCGCGACAACATGGCCCGGCGGGAGGCCGAACTGGGGGACGCCCTCGGCCTCAACGCCGACCCGGAACTCCCCGCACCCCACCGGCGCTACGCCGTCATCGAGAACCGCAACGACCCGAAGTACATCGAGAACACGACGTACTCGAACAACCGGAATGAGGACCACTGATGGAGTCGGCTGAGATCCGCCGTCGCTGGCTGAGCTTCTTCGAGGAGCGCGGGCACACCGTCGTCCCTTCGGCGTCGCTCATCGCGGACGACCCGACTCTGCTCCTCGTCCCGGCCGGCATGGTGCCCTTCAAGCCCTACTTCCTCGGCGAGGTCAAGCCGCCGTTCCCGCGCGCCACGAGCGTGCAGAAGTGCGTGCGCACACCCGACATCGAAGAGGTCGGCAAGACCACGCGGCACGGCACGTTCTTCCAGATGTGCGGCAACTTCTCCTTCGGCGACTACTTCAAGGAAGGCGCCATCAAGCTCGCCTGGGAGCTGCTCACCAGCTCGCAGGACAAGGGCGGTTACGGCCTCGACCCCGAGCGCCTGTGGATCACCGTCTACAAGGACGACGACGAGGCCGAGCGCATCTGGCACGAGGTCGTCGGCGTGCCCAGGGAGCGCATCCAGCGCCTGGGCATGAAGGACAACTACTGGTCCATGGGCGTGCCCGGCCCGTGCGGCCCCTGCTCCGAGATCAACTACGACCGCGGCCCCGAGTTCGGCGTCGAGGGCGGCCCCGCCGTCAACGACGAGCGGTACGTGGAGATCTGGAACCTCGTCTTCATGCAGTACGAGCGGGGGGAGGGCATCGGCAAGGACAACTTCGAGATCCTCGGGGACCTGCCGAGCAAGAACATCGACACCGGCCTCGGCCTGGAACGCCTCGCCATGATTCTGCAGGGCGTGCGGAACATGTACGAGATCGACACCTCGATGGCCGTCATCGAGAAGGCCACCGAGCTGACCGGCGTCCGCTACGGCGACGCCCACGAGTCGGACGTCTCCCTGCGCGTGGTCACCGACCACATGCGCACCGCCACCATGCTCATCGGCGACGGCGTCACCCCCGGCAACGAGGGCCGCGGCTACGTGCTGCGCCGCATCATGCGCCGCGCCATCCGCAACATGCGCCTGCTGGGTGCCACCGGTCCGGTCGTCAAGGACCTGATCGACGTCGTGATCGGCATGATGGGCCAGCAGTACCCCGAGCTGATCACCGACCGCGAGCGCATCGAGAAGGTCGCCCTCGCCGAGGAGAACGCCTTCCTCAAGACGCTGAAGGCCGGCACCAACATCCTCGACACCGCCGTTTCCGAGACCAAGGCCGCCGGTTCCACCGTGCTGCCCGGCGACAAGGCGTTCCTGCTCCACGACACCTGGGGCTTCCCGATCGACCTCACCCTGGAGATGGCCGCCGAGCAGGGCCTCTCCGTGGACGAGGACGGCTTCCGCCGCCTGATGAAGGAGCAGCGGGAGCGCGCCAAGGCCGACGCCCAGGCCAAGAAGACCGGCCACGCCGACCTCGGTGCCTACCGCGAGATCGCCGACCGCGCCGGAGCCACCGACTTCATCGGCTACACCGACACCGAGGGCGAGACCACCGTCGTCGGCATCCTGGTCGACGGTGTCTCCTCGCCCGCCGCCACCGAGGGCGACGAGGTGGAGATCGTTCTCGACCGCACCCCGTTCTACGCCGAGGGCGGCGGCCAGATCGGCGACACCGGCAAGATCAAGGTCGACACCGGTGCCGTGATCGAGGTCCGCGACTGCCAGAAGCCGGTCCCGGGCGTCTACGTCCACAAGGGCGTCGTCCAGGTCGGCGAGGTCACCGTCGGCGCCAAGGCCCACGCCTCGATCGACGCCCGCCGTCGCACGGCCATCGCCCGCGCCCACTCGGCCACCCACCTCACCCACCAGGCCCTGCGCGACGCCCTCGGCCCGACGGCCGCCCAGGCCGGTTCGGAGAACCAGCCCGGCCGCTTCCGCTTCGACTTCGGCTCCCCGTCCGCCGTGCCCACGGCCGTGATGACCGACGTCGAGCAGAGGATCAACGAGGTGCTGGCCCGCGACCTCTCGGTGCACGCCGAGGTCATGGGCATCGACGAGGCCAGGAAGCAGGGCGCCATCGCCGAGTTCGGCGAGAAGTACGGCGAGCGGGTGCGCGTCGTCACCATCGGCGACTTCTCCAAGGAGCTGTGCGGCGGCACGCACGTGCACAACACCGCCCAGCTGGGTCTGGTGAAGCTGCTCGGCGAGTCCTCCATCGGCTCCGGTGTGCGCCGTATCGAGGCCCTGGTCGGCGTGGACGCCTATCACTTCCTCGCCCGGGAGCACACGGTCGTCAACCAGCTCACCGAGCTGCTCAAGGGCCGTCCGGAGGAGCTGCCGGAGAAGGTCTCCGCCATGCTCGGCAAGCTGAAGGACGCCGAGAAGGAGATCGAGAAGTTCCGCGCCGAGAAGGTGCTCCAGGCCGCCGCCGGGCTCGCCGAGTCCGCCAAGGACGTGCGCGGCGTCGCGCTGGTCACCGGCCAGGTCCCGGACGGCACCACCGCCGACGACCTGCGCAAGCTGGTCCTCGACGTGCGCGGCCGGATCCAGGGCGGCCGGGCCGCCGTGGTGGCCCTGTTCACCACCGTCAACGGCAAACCGCTGACGGTCATCGCCACCAACGAGGCCGCCCGTGAGCGTGGCCTCAAGGCCGGCGACCTGGTCCGTACGGCCGCCAAGACGCTCGGTGGCGGCGGTGGCGGCAAGCCGGACGTCGCCCAGGGCGGCGGCCAGAACCCGGCCGCCATCGGTGACGCCGTGGACGCCGTGGAGCGCCTGGTCGCGGAGACGGCCAAGTAATGCGCAGAGGACGCCGGCTCGCCATCGACGTCGGGGACGCCCGCATCGGGGTCGCCTCGTGCGACCCCGACGGGATCCTCGCCACGCCGGTGGAGACCGTCCCCGGGCGGGACGTCCCGGCGGCGCGGCGGCGGCTGAAGCAGCTGGTCGAGGAGTACGAGCCGATCGAGGTCGTGGTCGGTCTGCCCCGCTCCCTCAAGGGGGGCGAGGGCCCGGCCGCGACCAAGGTCCGCGGCTTCGCCCAGGAGCTGGCCCGCGTGATCGCGCCGGTCGAGGTGCGACTCGTCGACGAACGCATGACGACGGTGACCGCGAGCCAGGGACTGCGCGCCTCGGGCGTGAAGTCCAAGAAGGGCCGGTCCGTCATCGACCAGGCTGCCGCTGTGATCATCCTTCAGCAGGCGCTGGAATCCGAACGGGTGTCAGGCAAAGCCCCGGGCGAGGGCGTCGAAGTGGTCATCTGATCGCGATACGGTAACGTTCCGCGCGATGCGGCGGCATTCGAACAGCCGCCGCACAGCAAGAGGCGGGACGGAACCGGTCCCCAGGGCCGCGACCGCCGCCTCGCGGCTCTAGGGGATCGATGACTGAGTATGGCCGGGGCCAAGGCTCCGAACCGTGGCATCCGGAGGACCCGTTGTACGGGGACGGCGGATGGGGAGGACAGCAGGCCCAGCAGGGTGGGCAGTCGTCCTACGGCGGCCAGCCGCAGCACTGTCCGCAGCAGCCGCAGGAGTCGCAGTACGGCGAGTGGGGCGACGGCGGTCAGCAGACCGCGTACGGCCAGGGGCAGCAGCAGTACCAGGACCACGGCCGGCAGGACCACTCCGGCGAGGGTCAGCCCTCGTACGACCAGCACGGCGGGCAGCAGTACGACAACCAGCACGGCGGTCAGCAGCCCGACGGACAGCAGTACGACACCGGGCAGTACGACAACGGCGGCTGGGGGACCGGCGAGCAGCCGCACATCCCGTACCCCGCCGACCCGGTGGACCCGTACGCCCAGCAGACGGCGGGCTACCAGGGCGAACAGCCCGACTTCTACGGCACCCCGGACGCCTACCCGCCGCCGGAGCCGCCGGCCCGCCGCAGCGCCGACCCCGAGCCGCAGACCGACTGGGACCCGGGCCCCGACCAGGGCGAGGCCGCCTTTTTCGCAGGCGGCGACGATGACGACGACGGCGCCGGCGAGCAGCCCGGAGGGCGGCGCGGCCGGGCGGACCGGCGGGGCCGGGGCGGCAAGAACAAGAAGAGCCGCAACGGCATCGCCTGCCTGGTGGTCGTCCTGGTGTTCGGCGGCGGTCTCGCGGGCATCGGCTACTTCGGCCTTCAGTTCTACCAGGACCGTTTCGGCGAGGCCCCGGACTTCTCGGGCGACGGCAATGGCGAGCAGATCTCCGTCCGCATCCCCAAGGGCGCGAGCGGCTCGCAGATGGGCAACATCCTGAAGGAGGCCGGCGTCGTCAAGAGTGTCGACGCCTTCGTGGCCGCCCAGAACGGCAACCCGCAGGGCAAGAGCATCCAGGACGGCGTGTACACGCTGGAGAAGGAGATGTCGGCCGACAGCGCGGTGAAGCTGATGCTCAGCCCCGAGAGCAAGAACAACCTGATCATCATCGAGGGCGCGCGCAACGCCGACATCTACAAGCTCATCGACCAGCGCCTGGAGGTCGACGAGGGCACCACCGCCGAGGTCGCCAAGGAGGACTGGCGAAAGCTCGGCCTGCCCGACTGGGCGATGGACCACAAGGACGTCAACGACCCGCTGGAAGGCTTCCTCTTCCCGTCCAGCTATCCGGTCGCCAAGGGCCAGAAGCCCGAGGAGGTCCTGAAGGAGATGGTGCAGCGCGCCACCGACGTCTACGAGGAACTGGGCGTCGAGAAGAAGGCCGAGAGCCTGGGCCTGGAGAACCCGTGGCAGCTGATCACCGTCGCCAGCCTCGTCCAGGCCGAGGGCACCAGCCATGACGACTTCCGCAAGATGGCCGAGGTCGTCTACAACCGGCTCGAGCCCGCGAACCCGCAGACCAACGGCATGCTGGAGTTCGACTCCACGTACAACTACATCAAGAACCAGAGCAAGATCGACCTGACCCTGGCCGAGCTGCGGAACTACGACAACCCGTACAACACGTACTACTACCGGGGCCTGCCGCCGGGACCGATCAGCAACCCGGGCGAGGAGGCGCTCCAGGGCGCCCTCGACCCGACCGACGACGGCTGGTACTACTTCATCTCCATGGACGGCAAGACGAGCAAGTTCACCCGGACCAACGAAGAGCACCAGCGGTTGGTCGACCAGTGGAACGCTTCGAGGAACAACTGATGGCCGCATCCCGCCGCGCCGCCGTTCTCGGCTCGCCCATCGCCCACTCCCTGTCCCCGGTGCTGCACCGCGCCGCCTACGCGGAACTGGGGCTGACCGACTGGACGTACGACCGCTTCGAGGTCGACGAGGAGGCACTGCCGCGCTTCCTGGAGGGACTGGGGCGGGAGTGGGCGGGCCTGTCGCTGACCATGCCGCTGAAGCGGGCGGTCATCCCGCTGCTCGACGAGATCAGCGAGACCGCGTCCTCGGTGGACGCCGTGAACACCGTCGTCTTCCACGAGGACGGCCGGCGCACCGGCGACAACACCGACATCCCCGGCATGGTCGCGGCGCTGGCCGAGCACGGCATCGAGAAGGCCGACAGCGCGGCGGTGCTCGGCGCGGGCGCCACCGCCTCCTCCGCCCTGGCCGCGCTGGCCCGGATCTGCACCGGTGAGATCGCCGTCTACGTCCGCAGCGAGGCACGCGCCGCCGAGATGCGGGAGTGGGCCGGGCGGCTGGACGTCCAGGTGCGCGTCGAGGACTGGGCGAACGCCGAGCAGGCGCTGCGCGCGCCCCTCGTCATCGCGACCACCCCGGCGGGTGCCACCGACGCGCTGGCCGCCGCCGTCCCGGAGCGGCCGGCCGCCCTCTTCGACGTGCTCTACGACCCCTGGCCGACCACCCTCGCGGCCCGCTGGTCCGCGTACGGTGGCGCCGTGGTCAGCGGTCTCGACCTGCTGGTGCACCAGGCGGTGCTCCAGGTGGAGCAGATGACCGGCCGTGCGCCGGCCCCGGTCGCGGCGATGCGGCGGGCGGGCGAGCGGGCCCTGGCGGAGCGCTGATCACGGGCCCGGACCGCGCTGTGTGACGGGTTCCACACCCGGCTCCCGGCGCTGTCCCGTCCGCCTGGTGGACCGGCGGATGGGACCGCGGCCGGGACATGGGAGGATCGGAGGTGGCGGGCCAGGGCCGCGCACCCGGGTCGCGCCACCGCCGCACGCGAGGACGCGCGCAGGCAGGGCAGTACCAGGGCGCGAGCACTGAGGAGCACCGTTGAGCAGGTTGCGCTGGCTGACCGCGGGGGAGTCCCATGGTCCCGCACTCGTCGCGACGCTGGAGGGCCTTCCCGCCGGCGTGCCCATCACCACGGAGATGGTGGCGGATCACCTGGCGCGGCGCCGGCTCGGCTACGGCCGCGGTGCGCGGATGAAATTCGAGCGCGACGAGGTCACCTTCATCGGCGGCGTCCGGCACGGACTCACGCTCGGCTCTCCGGTGGCGGTCATGGTGGGGAACACCGAGTGGCCGAAGTGGGAGAAGGTCATGGCGGCCGACCCCGTCGACCCGGACGAGCTGGCCGAGCTGGCGCGCAACGCGCCGCTGACCCGGCCGCGGCCCGGTCACGCGGATCTG
>NZ_DASQNH010000037.1:0-37380 GCF_035645055.1 Streptomyces sp.
GGTCAGCCGGCCTGGGCCGGTCAGCGGGCCATCTCCTCCTTGAGCGCCGCGACGAACGCGTCCACGTCCTCCTCGGTGGTGTCGAAGGCGCACATCCAGCGGACCACGCCGGCCGCCTCGTCCCAGAAGTAGAAGCGGAACCGCTTCTGCAGGCGCTCGCTCACGTCGTTCGGGAGCTTGGCGAAGACACCGTTGGCCTGCACCGGGTACAGGATCTCCACCCCGTGCACCGCCCGGACGCCCTCGGCGAGCCGCTGGGCCATCTCGTTGGCGTGGCGGGCGTTGCGCAGCCACAGGTCCTTGGCCAGCAGCGCCTCCAGCTGCACCGAGACGAACCGCATCTTGGAGGCGAGCTGCATGGAGAGCTTGCGCAGATGCTTCATCCGGCGGACGGCGTCCTGGTTGAGGACGACCACCGCCTCACCGAACAGCGCGCCGTTCTTCGTGCCGCCCAGGGAGAGGATGTCGACGCCGACCGCGTTGGTGAACGTCCGCATCGGGACGTCCAGCGAGGCCGCGGCGTTGGCTATCCGGGAGCCGTCCAGGTGCACCTTCATACCGTGCGCGTGGGCGTGCTCGCAGATGGCGCGGATCTCGTCGGGCGTGTAGAGGGTGCCCAGCTCCGTGCTCTGGGCGAGGGACACGACCTGCGGCATCGCCCGGTGCTCGTCCTCCCAGCCCCACGCCTGCCGGTCGATCAGCTCCGGGGTGAGCTTGCCGTCCGGGGTGGGCACGGTGAGCAGCTTCAGACCGCCCATGCGCTCGGGCGCGCCGCCCTCGTCCACGTTGATGTGGGCGCTCTCCGCGCAGATCACCGCACCCCAGCGGTCGGTGACCGCCTGGAGCGCGACGACGTTGGCGCCGGTGCCGTTGAAGACCGGGAACGCCTCGGCCGTCGCCCCGAAGTGGCTGCGGATGATCCGCTGGAGGTTCTCGGTGTACGCGTCCTCGCCGTACGCGACCTGGTGGCCGCCGTTGGCCAGGGCCAGGGCGGCGAGCACCTCCGGGTGGGCCCCGGCGTAGTTGTCACTGGCGAAACCGCGGACCTCCGGGTCGTGATGGCGACGCGCGTCGGTCTTCGGGGGGTTCACGGCTTCTCGGTCAGCCACAGACGGTTTCCGTTCACTTCCGCGGCGGGCTTGTCCCAGACGCCGACGATGGCCTCGGCGAGATCCTTGACGTCCGTGAAGCCCGCGAACTTCGCGTTGGGCCGCTCGGCGCGCATCGCGTCGTGCACCAACGCCTTCACCACCAGGATCGCAGCCGCCGAGGTCGGCCCCTGCTCGCCCCCGGCCTTGCGGAAGTAGTCCGCCAGGGCCAGCGTCCACGCCTCGGCGGCGGCCTTGGCGGCCGCGTAGGAGGCGTTGCCCGCGGTGGGGTTGCTGGCGCCGGCCGCGCTGATCAGCACGTACCGGCCGCGGTCGCTGCGCTGGATCGCCTCGTGGAAGGCGAGCGAGGTGTGCTGCACGGTGCGGATGAGCAGCAGCTCCAGCAGCTCCCAGTCGTCGAGGTTGGTCTTGGTGAAGGTCTCGCTGCCGCGCCAGCCGCCGACGAGGTGCACCAGGCCGTCGACGCGGCCGAACTCCTTCTCGGTGCGGGTGGCCCAGTCGCGGGTGGCCTCCAGGTTGAGCAGGTCGACCGTCTCCCCGGTGACCGTGGCGCCGCCGGAGGCGTACCGCGCCGCGTCCACGGCTTCGGCGAGCCGCTCCGGGTCGTTGTCGGCGCCGACCACCGTGGCGCCGGCCTCGGCCAGGCGCAGCAGCGTCGCCCGCCCCGCGGGTCCGCCCGCGCCGGCGACCGCGATCACCGCACCGCTGAGAGCCCCGTTCCCCATGTTCTTCGCCTCCTGAGCAGTGTTCTCGGTACGACGGTCGCTCACGCGGCGATCCGCTCGGTGCTGTCCGCCGTGATGCCCTTGGTGGAGGCGATCACGTTCTTCAGCTTCTTGGACAGTGCCTCATAGAACATGCTCAGCGGAAACTCGTCCGGAAGCACGTCATCGACGAGCTTGCGCGGCGGCTGGGTCAGATCCAGGGCGTCCGGGCCCTTGGCCCACTTCGAGCCCGGGTGCGGGGCGAGGTAGGTGGAGACCAGCTCGTAGCCGGCGAACCAGTGCACGAGCTTGGGGCGGTCGATGCCGTCGCGGTACAGCTTCTCGATCTCGGCGCACAGCTGGTTGGTGACCGCGGGGGCACGCTTCCAGTCGATGGACAGCTTGTTGTCCGTCCAGCGGACGACGTCGTGCTTGTGCAGGTAGGCGAAGAGCAGCTGGCCGCCGAGACCGTCGTAGTTGCGCACCCGCTCGCCGGTGACCGGGAAGCGGAACATGCGGTCGAAGAGCACCGCGTACTGCACGTCACGGGCCTGCGGGACGCCGTCGGCCTCCAGCTTCACGGCCTCCTTGAAGGCGGTGAGGTCGCAGCGCAGCTCCTCCAGACCGTACATCCAGAACGGCTGGCGCTGCTTGATCATGAACGGGTCGAACGGCAGGTCGCCGTGGCTGTGGGTGCGGTCGTGGACCATGTCCCACAGGACGAAGGCCTCCTCGCAGCGCTTCTGGTCGTGGACCATCGCGGCGATGTCCTCGGGCAGCTCCAGGCCCAGGAGGCCGACGGCGGCGGCGGTGACCCGGCGGAAGCGGGCGGCCTCGCGGTCGCAGAAGATGCCGCCCCAGGTGAACCGCTCCGGGGCCTCGCGCACGGCGATGGTCTCGGGGAAGAGCACGGCGGAGTTGGTGTCGTAGCCGGCCGTGAAGTCCTCGAACTTGATGCCGCAGAACAGCGGGTTGTCGTAGCGGGTGCGCTCCAGTTCGGCCAGCCACTGCGGCCACACCATGCGCAGCACGACCGCTTCGAGGTTGCGGTCGGGGTTGCCGTTCTGCGTGTACATCGGGAAGACGACGAGGTGCTGGAGGCCGTCCGCGCGGTTGGCGGCGGGCTGGAAGGCCAGCAGCGAGTCGAGGAAGTCCGGCACCTGGAAGCCCCCGTCCGCCCAGCGGCGCAGGTCCTTCACCAGGGCCGCGTGGTAGGCGGCGTCGTGCGGGAGCAGCGGGGAGAGCGTCTCCACGGCTTCGGCGACCTCCCGCACGGCGGCCTCGGCCTGCGCGCGTTCCGGGGCGCCCTCGGCCTCGAAGTCGATCGATCCGTCCTTGGACTGCCATGGCCGGATCCGCTCCACGGCATCCTTGAGCACGGGCCATGCCGGGTGCTCCACGACCCTGGCCACCGGAGGAACCTGTCCCTCCGTACCCACCTGCACAAGAATTTCCGTCATGTCCCATCCTCCGCTGGAGAACCTTGCGTAAAGACACCGTACGCATATGCGGTTTCTCCCAGCAAGAGAGGGGGCGGGAAATTATCCTGCGCACCCCCATCATCACCGAACTTTTTCCTGCCCGTCACAGTGGAGGCGACCACTCCGGAGTGAGTGGCCCGCACGTTCGGCTCTCTCGGACGGCGGGCGCACTAGGCTGACGAACCTGTCCGTCGACAGGAAGCGAGGGAACCTTGAACTTCCTCACCATCGGTCATCGCGGAGTCATGGGCGTCCAGCCCGAGAACACCCTTCGTTCCTTCGTCGCCGCCGAACAGGCCGGCCTCGACGTCATCGAACTCGATCTGCATCTCAGCAAGGACGGCGCCCTGGTCGTCATGCACGACGCCGAGGTGGACCGCACGACCGACGGCAGCGGTCCCATCGCCGAGAAGACGCTCGCCGAACTGCGCGCCCTGGACGCGGGCGAGGGCGAGCGGATCCCGGTCTTCGAGGAGGTCCTGGAGGCGGTGAGCACCCCGATCCAGGCGGAGATCAAGGACGTGGCGGCGGCCCGGGCGCTGGTGGAGGTGATCCGGCGGCGGGACCTGACCGGGCGGATCGAGGTGTCGTCGTTCCACGACGACGCCGTCGCCGAGACGGCCCGGCTGCTGCCCGGCGTGCGCACCGCGCTGATCGCGAGCCGCTACGGCACCGACATCGTGGAACGCGCCGCGCAGGCCGGTGCCCGGACGGTCTGCCTGGACATCCGCCGGCTCACCCTGGAGGTCGTCGAGCACGCGCGCGATGCCGACCTGCGGGTCATCGGCTGGGTGGTCAACTCGCAGAAGCATCTGCGGCTGGTCCGGGCCCTGGAGCTGGACGGCGCGACCACCGATTACCCGGACATCAAACGCACCGGCCGCTTCACCGCGTGAACGCGCCCGCACCGCTCCCACCAGCGGCTCACACCAGCGGCTTGACCAGCAGCTCGAACTGAAGATCGGGACGCTGCGGGATGCCGAAGCGCTCGTCGCCGTACGGGAAGGGCGACATCCTTCCCGTACGGCGGTAGCCGCGCCGCTCGTACCAGGCGATCAGGTCCTCGCGCACGGATATCACGGTCATGTGCATCTCCCGCACGCCCCAGGTCTTCCGGGCCTGCCGCTCCGCCTCCGCGATCACCGCCTTGCCCAGGCCTGCGCCCTGGAGCCCCGGGCTGACCGCGAACATGCCGAAGTAGGCGTACGCGCCGCGGTGTTCGAGCTGACAGCAGGCGACCATGGTGCCGTCCCGCTCCACCGTCAGCAGCCGGCTGCCGGGCGACTTCACCACCTCCAGCACCCCCTCCGGATCGGTCCGCTGCCCTTCGAGGATGTCCGCCTCGGTGGTCCACCCGGCCCGGCTGGCGTCCCCGCGGTACGCCGACTCGATCAGCGCCACCAACGTGTCCACGTCGGCGTCCGTGGCGTCACGGAAGGTCAGTCCGGTGGTCGCGGTCTCCATGCGGTGCGTCTCCGTTTCAACGGCGCGGCTCGGGCAGGGACGAGGGTAACCCCGGGGACAGGGCCTAGGCTCCGGCGCATGGTGCATGTACTCGGCAGCCGGATTCTGCTGCGCCCCACCGACCCCGAGCGGTCCCGGACCTTCTACGGCGAGCGGCTCGGCCTCGCCGTCTACCGGGAGTTCGGCACCGGTCCGGAGCGGGGCACCGTCTACTTCCTCGGCGGCGGCTTCCTGGAGCTCTCCGGCCGCTCCGGCACCCCGCCCTCCCCCGCCGTACGCCTCTGGCTCCAGGTCGCCGACGTCCACGCGGCCCACGAGGAGCTGCGCGAGCGGGGCGTGGAGGTCGTGCGGCCGCCGGTGCGGGAGCCGTGGGGGCTGGTGGAGATGTGGATCGCCGACCCGGACGGGGTCCCGATCGTCCTCGTGGAGGTCCCGGCGGACCACCCCCTTCGGTACCGGCCTGGCATCTGACGGCGCCGGTCCGGATGGCCGGGGCCCGCGGGCACGGTTAGCGTGCTGACAGAGGGACGTCACGTCCTGGGCCGTCTGCGGAGGGAACGCCATGAAGCTCGACGCGCCGGTGACCGGTGGGCCCTGCTGGGCGGAGCTGGGGACCAGTGACCTGGAGGGGGCCCAGCGGTTCTACACGCGGCTGTTCGGCTGGCGGTCCGAGACGGACCCGCGCCAGGAGGCGGGCGGCTACACGATCGCGCACCTCGGCGACGCGCCGGTCGCGGCGCTGGCCCCGCTGTACCAGGAGTCGCAGCCGGTGGCCTGGAACGTGTCGTTCGCCGTGGCCGACGCGGACGCCACCGCCCGACTGGTCGAGGAGACGGGCGGAAAGGTGCTGCTCGGGCCCATGGACGTGTTCGACCTGGGCCGGTTCGTCGTGGCCTTCGATCCGGGCGGGGCCGCCTTCCAGCTGTGGCAGGCGCGCGAGTTCCCCGGCGCCGGGGTGCTGAACGCGCCGGGCACGCTCGGCTGGGTGGAGCTGCTGACCCGGGACCCCGCGCGCGCGGAGCGCTTCTACACCACGGTCTTCGGCTGGACCGTGCGCCCCTTGGAGCGCTACCCGCAGTTCGGTGTCGACGGCGCCGACTTCGGCGGCATGATCACGATGGACGACAAGTTCCCGCACGAGGTGCCCCCGCACTGGCTGCCGTACTTCGCCGTCGAAGACGTCGACGACGCCGCCGCGACGGCGACCGCGGCCAGGGGCACGGTGCTCATGGAGCCCACCTCGGTGCCCGAGGGCCGACGGATCGCGGTGCTGCGGGACCCGCAGGGGGCGATGTTCGGGGTGTACCGGGCATCCGGCGAGAGATGACGTGATTCCCGCCGGGGCCCGGACGTCGTTCGCGGGCTCCCAGCTGCGCTACAACCTGCTGGAACGCACCCCGGAGCGCGAACTGCTCCCGCAGGCCCGGGCGTTCGACCAGGCGGTGCCGGCGTGGGCGCCGCTGGCGGCCGGGAAGCTCACCGGCAAGCATCTGCGGGGCGAGTCGGGCCGGCTCGGCGCGGCGGGCGGTACGTGCGACCCGCGCGAGGAGACCGTCGTCAAGGCCGTGGTGGAGATCGCCGAGCAGGGCGGCTGGAGCCCGGCGCAGGTGGCGCCGGCCTCGCTGCTGGGCCGGCCCGGCAACGTGGTGCCGATCGTCGCCGCGACCAAGGAGAGCCGGCTCGCCGGCAACCTGGGCGCCGTGGGTGTCCGGCTCGACGCGGACGCCGTCGCCAGGCTCGACGAGGTGAGCGCCGTACCGCTGGGCTTCCCGCACGACTTCGTCCGCGAGCCGCGCGTCACTACCGTCTACGGCGACCGGTGGGCGGGGATCGACGAGCGCCGCTCCACCTACCGGCGCACCGCCCACGACGTCCTGTGACCCGCGCCCCGCTCCGGCCGTGGTTCAGGTCCGCAGCCCGCCCAGTCGCCCCTCCAGCTGGGCGAGCAGATCGCCGAGGAGGCCGGCGAGTTCGCCCTGCTCGGCGGTGCCGAGGCCGGACAGCGCGGCGCTCTCGTAGGCCAGCTGGTCGGGCAGCAGGCCGTCGACCAGCTCGCGTCCGGCGTCGGTGAGGCGGACGTGGGCCACCCGGCGGTCACGGCTGTCGCCGCGCCGCTCGACCAGGCCGCGCTCGGTGAGCTGCTTGAGCCGTTTGGTGACGGCGGCGCCCGAGGAGAAGGTCTCCCGGGCCAGCTCGCCGGGTGTCAGCTCATGGCCGGTGCGGCGCAGCGCGCCGAGCAGGTCGAACTCGGGGCGGCTGAGTCCCGCCCGGCGCAGCGGAGCGTCCTCGGCCTGCTGGAGCAGGGCGGCGCAGCGGTTGACCCGGCCGATGATCTCCATGGGCCCGGTGTCGAGGTCCGGGTGGACGGCCCGCCACTGCCGTACGACGGCGCCCACGGTGTCGGCCCGCACGGCCTCACCGCTCGCTCCCGCACCCGGCCGCCCGTTCGTCCCCGTCATGGCCGTAGGTCCTCCGTGCTGTCGTCCGCTGTCGCGCGGCACGCCGTCGGGCCGTCCGCCGTCGGATCGTCCGCTCGCCCGTCCAGGATGAGTCCCCGGCGGCGTACCGTCTCCGCGAGGGTACGGTGTCCGGCCTGCTCGGCGCGCTCGACCCGGTCCTCGGGCGGGGTGCGCTGCCACCATTCGCCGGACGCGGCGTCGGCCGTGGCGCGCAGTTCCACCAGCGCGGCGGCGAGCGCGCGGCGGGCGGCCTCCAGGGCGCCGGGCGCGGGGTGCGGCTCGGCGAGCAGCCGGGCGGCGCGCTCGCGGGCGCGCTCGGCGGCGGCGAGGGCGTGGCCGAGGCGGGCACCCGCGCGGCGGTTGGTGACCGCGACCGCGGCGGCGAGGCCGACCAGCGCGCCGACGAGGGTGTCGGCGATCCGCTCGGTGACCAGCTCACCGGGGTTCTGGTAGCCGGTGAACTCGGTGATCAGCAGGGCCATCGGGGTCACGCAGACGCTGCCGAGCCAGTAGTTGCGGCTGATCAGCGCCTCCGCGCCGAAGCCGAAGGCGAGACGGCACAGGACGAGGGCGGCCTGGCCGAGGTGGGCGAGCGGGGCGACGGCGGTGAAGACGAGGACGCCGGCGAGGTTCCCGACGACGCGCTGCACGCCCCGGCTCCAGGTGAGGGCGAGACTGGCCTGGCAGAGGGCGGCAGATCTCGGACGGGCGGCCGGGGCGGAGCGCCGCGGTGAGCGGGAGCCGGCGTGGCCGGGAGGTCGTCGGGGAGGGGTCCGCACTGCTCATGAAACCAAACCTTGGAAGGTGTTTTACTCGTAAATGATTTCGGGCCGTTCGATCCCGCGCTCCCCGCGTGCCACCCCGCGTACCTCCGTGCGCTCGCGTGCGCACCGGCCGGGCCGGGCAGTCCTCGACCGACCGTCGAGCGGGGAGGCGCGTGTGCACGGACCGGCTCCGTCCGGATGGCTGCTGGTCGCGCTGTGCGCGGCGACCGGCGCGTACTGCCTGCTGCGGATGCGCAGCGGCGTCGAGGAGCAGCGCCGGGCCGCGGGCGGCGAGGCGCTGATGGGTTTCGGCATGGCCGCGATGGCGGTCCCGGCGGCGGTCTTCACCCCGCCGCAGTGGACCTGGGCCGGATACGCGGTGGTCTTCGGCGCGGCGGCGCTGCGCGCCCTGTGGGCGGCGCGGATCGCCGCCCACCACCTGCACCATCTGGTGGGCGCCCTCGCCATGGTCTACATGGCGGCGGTGATGGCGGCCGCCCCGGCGGGCGGGCACGCCCACGGCGGCGACGGCGGGATTCCGCTGCTGACCGGCGGCCTGCTGCTCTACTTCGCCGGCTACGTGCTGCTGACCGGGGCCCGGCTGATTCCCGTCCCCGCGGTGGCGGGCGCGTCCCGCGCGCCGGCCGGCTGGGGCGACCGCCCGGAGCTGGCGCGGGCCTGCCGGCTGTCGATGGGGATCGCCATGGTGGCGATGCTGCTGACCATGTGAGCGCACCGACGGCCCGGCGACCGGCGGCGCGACGAAGTCCGTCGCAATCCGCGTCACCTCGCGGCAGCGGGTCGCACCGCCGAGCAGCCGCCGCCCGCAGGTCTGAGCCCATGATGGCCCCCGCGGCATGACTGCTGCGCTGCCCGGACGCGCCGGCGGGCGGATTTCCGCGGGTGCCGGTGTTCGCGGCGTTCCGGCCACCGCGCCGGACTCGTGCAACTCGACGCGGACCGGGACGTGTTGGGCTCCGGCCCGGCCCCGCAGGCGCACCTCCCGCAGCGGGTGAACCGGCTGCTCACCCTCCCGCACCGGCTCATCGCGGCCCGCCGGCTCCGCCCGACCGCCGCGGCGGCGCCGGTACCGGTGGTGCCGGTTCTGGTGACGCCGGTTCTGGTGACATTCGTCCCCGGACCGCGGGCGCTGGGCCGGCGGTCCGCCAGCGGCCGGGACACCCCACCGCCCGGCCCGGGTTGACCATCCGCCCCTCCCTTCGGCGAGGATCGCACCATGCACTCCCCCTCCGTCGACTCCCCGCCCCGTCCGCCCCGGCAGGGCCGCGCGGCGCGCGCCGGCACCGCCCTGGCCCTGTGCTCGGTGCTGCTGCTCGCTCTCGTCACCGCCGAATGGAAGCCGCTGCTCTCGTTCGACGGCGATGTCTCCCGCACCACCCACCGCTGGGCGGTCGACGAACCCGGCCTCACCCACGCCTGCCGGATCCTGACGGACTGGGTGTGGGATCCGAACACCATGCGGATCCTGTGCGGTGTGGTCGTGGTGTGGCTGGCGTGGCGGGCCAGAGCGCGGTGGACGGCACTCTGGCTGGTGGCGACGGTCGCACTCGGCACCGCGCTCCAGCAGTCCCTGAAGGCCGCCGTGGGCCGCGACCGGCCGGTCTGGCCCGACCCCGTCGACTCCGCCCACTACGCGGCCTTCCCCTCCGGCCACGCCATGACCGCCACCCTGGTGTGCGGCCTGCTGCTGTGGCTGCTGCACCGCCATGGCGCCGGCCGCGCCCTGTGGCGTACGGCGGTCACCGTGGCGGTGGTCTCGGTGGCCGGCGTCGGTCTGACCCGGGTGTGGCTGGGCGTCCACTGGCCGACCGACGTCATCGGCGGCTGGCTGCTCGGCGCGGCGGTGGCGGCCCTGGCGGTCACCGTCCATCAGCGACTGCGGCCGTGAGCGCATCGGGCGGCGGTAACCGGCACGTCGGCCCGGAGGACCAACGCCGCGCGCTCCGCCCCGGCACGGCGGGCCGCGCGACCGCCGGCATGGACGCCTGAGCGGCGGAGCGCGGGAGCGCGGAGCGGGCCGGATCTCACGGGGCTGATGGTGGACGACGCCCCCGGCAAGGACGGCGGTGCCGCGGCGCTGGGCCCTGCCGTGCGTTGTTCGGTGCCCTTCCGCCGGTCGGCCGGCGGCCCGACGGCCGCGCCCGGTTCTGGACCAGGTGGCCTGACAGCACAGTCCCGATGGCGCCGCCCGCCTCGGACGATCCCCCGCGTCGCCCGAGGCAGGCGGCGTACCCGGCCGGGTCCGGGCACGGGCCCGCCGGTACGCGTTGAGTATAGTTGGCTGGCAGCCAGTCAACGCAGGAGTTACAGGATGTCCCCTCGAAGCGCCGCGGTCAATGAAGAGTTGCGGCGTCGTTCCCGGGAACGGCTGCTTCAGGCAGCGGTGGAACTCGTGAGTGAACGCGGCTACGACGCCACGACCTTGGGGGACATCGCGGACCGGGCGGGTTCGGCGCGCGGACTGGTGTCGTACTACTTCCCCGGCAAGCGCCACCTGGTGCAGTCGGCGGTGCACCGGCTGATGCACCGCACGCTGGAGGAAGCGCTGGAACGCGAACCGCGTACCGAGGACGGCCGGGAGCGGATGGCGCGGGCCATCGACGCGATCCTGGGCCTGGCCCGCGACCGGACCGTGCTGATGCGTCAGCACATGGCGGGACTGTTGCAGGCGGAGGGTTTCGTGCAGTGCCCGGAGCAGCAGCGGCTCGCGGAGCTGCTGAGCGAGACCGTGGCCCGGCACGGCTCGCGGGACACCGGGTGCGACTATCCGATGCTGCGCGCCCAGCTCATGGGCGCGGTCTACGCGATGGTGCTGCCGAACGTCGGGATGCCCATCTCCCCCATGCGCGCCGAGCTGTTCCGGCGTTATGGCCTGGACTGGGAGCTGGGCTCCCCGCCGGACGCCGAGGCGCCCGGCGGAGAGTGCGACCGGGACCTGTCACGGTTCTTCGCGACGGATCCCCCGGTCACCGGTCAGTCGAAGTAGTCCGGCTGTGTCTGGACGTTGAGCTCGTCCAGCCGGACCCACCGCGCCGGGTCCGTGCGCCGGTCGTCGATCTTCAGGACGTCGAAGCCCTTGACCATGTCGTTCGAGTAGATGTGGCCGTTGTAGTAGTACGCCGACCAGGAGCCGCCGCCGGCCAGGCGCTCGGTGCTGATCGGGCCGCGCTCGAAGTACGCGATCTCCTTCGGCCTGGACGAGTCGGTGAAGTCCCAGACGGAGACACCGCCCTGGTACCAGGCCTGGACCATGAGGTCCTTGCCCTTGACCGGGATCAGCGAACCGTTGTGGGCCACGCAGTTCTCGGTGTCCGCCTGGTGGCGGGGGATCTTGTAGTAGCTGCGGAAGACGAGCTTGCGCTTGTCACCCTTGCCGACGATGTCGTAGATGCCGTCCGCGCCGCGGTTCGGGCCGACGGCCGCGTTGCAGGTGGCCGCGCCACCGCCGCCCAGCTCGTCGGTGAAGACGACCTTGTTCGCCTTCTGGTTGAAGGTCGCCGAGTGCCAGAACGCGAAGTTGACGTTGTCCTGCACCTGGTCGATGACCTTCGGGTGCTCCGGGTCCTCGATGGAGAACAGGATGCCGTCGCCCATGCACGCGCCGGCCGCGAGGTCCTTCGACGGCAGCACGGTGATGTCATGGCAGCCGGTGGTCTTGGAGACGCCCGGGTTGACGGGCCCGCCCGGGTTGCCGCCGCCGTCGGCGCCCTCCCCCGGGAACAGCACCGGGAAGCCGACGACCGCCGCCTTCTCGGGGGCGTGGCGCGGCACCTTGATGACGGAGATGCCGTCGTGCGGCGGCTGGCAGTCGGGGTAGGCGGCGTTGGGCGAGTAGGAGGAGACGTAGATGTAGACGTTGCGGCGCTCGGGCACCAGCGTGTGGGTGTGCGAGCCGCAGGCGGTCTCGACGGCGGCGACGTACTTCGGATTGCGCTTGTCGCTGATGTCGAAGACCTTCATGCCCTCCCACGAGGACTTCTCGGTCGCGGGCTGCGTGGTGCTGTTGCAACTGCTGTCGCTGCGCGAGGAGTCGGTGGACAGGAACAGCAGGTCACCGGAGACGGAGATGTCGTTCTGCGAGCCGGGACACAGCACCTGGGACACCGTCTTGGGGGCCTTCGGGTCGCTGATGTCGAAGACGCGGAAGCCGTCGTAGTTGCCGGCGAAGGCGTATCTGCCCTGGAAGGCCAGGTCGGAGTTGGTGCCGGGCAGCACGTCCTTGGGGATGTTCGCCAGGTGGCGGATGTTGGCGGAGTGGACGATCTCGTCCTGGCCGGGTATCTCCCCGCTCCGCACCGCCTCCCGCACCTCCTGCCGGGTGCTCTGCGAGACCTTCTTGTCGGCGGCCGGCGAGTCTCCGGGGTCGGGGGTGGCGACCGCGGGCTGGGCGCTGAGCAGCGCGGCCAGGAGCCCGGCCGCGGCCGTGGCGATTCCCAGGCGTCTGCGCCGCGTTCGGGAATTGTTCAACAGGGTCACTGCTTCCTCCCTTGTTCCGTTCGCAAGGGAACGGTTCACGGACCCCCGAAGTATCGTCTCGGTCATGCTCAAATCAACAGGGGGGCAACAGACATGTAATGAATGTTTTCGCCGGACAGTCCTCACCGACGTGTTAAGACGGATCCCGGCACGCACGAGGTGCGCCCCGCATTCCGCCCGTCACAGGAGGTCGTCTTGCTCCACCGCCGCACGCTGCGTGGCACGGTCCCGCTGACCGCGCTGACCGCGCTGGCCGTACTCGGACTCGGCGCCTGCGACTCCGCCTCGACGCCCGAACCGGACCGGACGAGCGGGCCCTCGGTGCTCGTGCCGGGCAAGCCCGGGGAGGACAACCGGACGCTGTCCGCGCAGGAGGCGGCCCAGCAGCGCGCCGACGACGACACGCCCAACTCGGCGGACGTGGACTACGCCCGGATGATGATCGCGCATCACACCCAGGCCCTGGAGATGACCGAACTCGCCCCGGACCGTGCGGAGTCGACGCAGGTGAGGAAGCTCGCCGAGCGCATCGCGGCGGCCCAGGGTCCCGAGATCGACGTGATGGAAGCCTGGCTGGAACAGCACGGCAAGCCGGCGACGGACGAGGACCACGAGCACCACGCCATGCCCGGCATGGCCACCGAGACCCAGCTGAGCAATCTGCGGGCGGCCCGGGGAAAGGCCTTCGACCAGCTGTTCCTGACCCTGATGATCACCCACCACGAGGGGGCGATCACGATGGCGGCGGACGCCAAGTCGCAGGGGAACAACGTGAAGATCGAGGAGATGGCGGACGATGTGATCGCCCAGCAGACGAGCGAGATCACCCGGATGCGGCGGATGCTGTGATGCCGGTCAGCGGATGAGGCGCTGAAGCTCGTCGAGCTCAGGTACGCCGGGCGTGACGCGGCGCCAGAAAGCCCGCGTCACGCGCCTGGGCGATCAGCCGGAGCGACTTGCGGCGGCTGTGCCCGGTCGCGCACATCACCGCGAGCACCGGATCTGCGCCTTCGGCCTGAGCGGCCCGGTACTCCTGCGCCACCAGCCACCGCCCCTGGATCCCGCGCGGAAACGGCGGCCGGGCCCTGCGCGCACCCACACCCGCACCCGCGCACCCGTCCTCGCTCTCCGCGTCGCCCTCGCCCGCGCCGTCGTCCTCGACGGTCTCGCTCGCGATCCCGCACGCCTCGAACAACGGCCCCTCGATCCAGTCGGCCAGCTCCACCAGATCGTCGAGGGAGAGCGCGGGCCGGGCCCGGACGTCCTCGAGGGAGACGTTCCCGTCCGCCAGCACGGCCAGCGCCTCCACGCCGGCGCCGTCGGGAAAGGCCAGCCGCACCTGGAGCCAGGCGGTCGCGCCGCCGTCCTCCCGCACTTCCCACGCGGGCCACACGGACACCGCGCCATCCTCCGGCCGTCGATCGGACAGATTAAGAAAGGATGCTTCTAGCACACACGCAACGTAACCTCATGATCACAATCCATACGAACGGACACGCGTCCGCTCGCCCGGACGGCACCCTGTCAGCGCAGCCCCGGCGGTGCGATGCTGGAACCGACCGCGAATACGGGACGAAGGAGTTCCGCCGTGCTGCGTGTCGCCGTCGTGGGATCCGGGCCGAGCGGGGTCTACTCCGCCCAGACCCTGGTCCAGCAGGAACCCCTGGCACGGGTCGACGTGCTCGACCGGCTGCCGTGCCCGTACGGCCTGGTGCGCTACGGAGTGGCGCCCGACCACGAGAAGATCAAGTCGCTGCAGAACAACCTGCGGACCGTCCTGGAGCACGATCGCGTGCGGTTCCTCGGCGGGGTCCAGGTCGGCCCGGATGGTGTGCCGGCCGCCCGGTTGCGGGAGCTGTACCACGCGGTGGTGTACTGCGTGGGCGCGGCCACCGACCGGCGGCTGGGCATCCCCGGGGAGGACCTGCCGGGCAGCTGGTCGGCGACCCAGTTCGTGTCCTGGTACAGCGCCCATCCGGACGCCGTCGACGACAGCTTCGTACGGGACGCCCGGTCGGCCGTGGTCATCGGGGTCGGGAACGTCGCGGTGGACGTCACCCGGATCCTGGCGCGCGGCGCGGCCGAGCTGAGCCCGACCGACATGCCGGACGCGGCGCTGCGCGCGCTCACGGCGAGCCGGGTGACGGAGATCCAGATGGTGGGGCGGCGCGGACCGTCCCAGGCCCGGTTCACCACCAAGGAGCTGCGCGAGCTGGGCGCGCTGCCGGAGGCCGAGGTGACCGTCGACCCGGCCGAGCTGGCGCTGGATCCCGGCTACGCCGATCCGTCCGCGCTGCCCGCTCCGCAGCGCCGCAATGTGGAGGCGCTGCGGAGCTGGGCGGACGGGACGCCGCGGGGTGCGCCGCGCCGGATCCGGCTGCGGTTCTTCCTGCGCCCCGTCGAACTGCTCGCCGAGGCGGGGCGGGTGGGCGCGGTGCGGTTCGAGCGGACGGTGCCCGACGGGCGGGGCGGGGTGACGGGCACGGGCGAGTTCGAGGTGGTCGAGGCGCAGTTGGTACTGCGGTCGGTCGGGTATCGCGGGGTGCCGCTGGAGGGGCTGCCGTTCGACGCCGGCAGCGGCACGGTGCCGCATCTGGCCGGGCGGGTGGTGCGCGACGGGGTCGTCGCGCCGGGCGAGTACGTCGCGGGCTGGATCAAGCGGGGCCCCACGGGTGTGATCGGCACCAACCGGCCGTGCGCCAAGGAGACGGTGACCTCGCTGCTGGAGGACGCCCCCGCCCTGGTCCGCCGGGAGGTGCCCGAGGATCCGCTGACCGTGCTGCGCACCGAGGGCGTCGAGCCGGTGGAGTGGGAGGGATGGCGGGCCATCGAGCGGGCGGAGGCGGAGCTGGGCGCGTCGCTGGGGCGGAGTGTGGTGAAGCTGCCCGACTGGGAGTCCCTCCTGGCGGCGGCGCGCGGGAACGCCCCATAGAGCACCTCCGGCTCGCCCTCCCGGGCCGGTTCAGCCCTCGCCGAGCCGGGCCGACTGCCGGGCTGCGGCACCGAGGAGGGCGTCGAGGAGCCCCGGGAAGAGAGCGTCCAGGTCGTCCCGGCGCAGGCCGTTCATCTTGGCCGTGCCCCGGTAGATCTGCCGGATGACCCCGCTCTCCCGCAGCACCCGGAAGTGGTGCGTGGTGGTCGACTTGGTGACCGGCAGCACGAACTGCGAACAGGACAGCTCGTCGCCGTCGGCGGCGAGCTCCCGCACGATCCGCAGCCGCATCGGGTCGGACAGCGCGTGGAGCACGCCCTCCAGCCGGATCTCGTCGCGCGCCGGGTGGGGCAGGGTGCGGCTGGCACGGGCGGTGGTCACGGCTGCTGGCTCCACTTCGTCGGGACCCCCATCGTACGAGAACCATCGTAGTTTGACATCTGCCGTACTACGATGCCTATCGTACGAGCCAAGTCTTCGGTCCGTGACGAATGGAGCCCGCCGTGACCGCGCTCTTCGAGCCCTTCACCCTGCGCGATGTGACGATCCCCAACCGCGTGTGGATGCCGCCGATGTGCCAGTACTCCGCGGCCTCCGAAGGGCCGGCGACCGGTGTGCCGCACGACTGGCACTTCGCCCACTACGCGGCCCGCGCGGCCGGCGGCACGGGCCTGATCATCGTCGAGGCGACCGCGGTCGGCCCCGAGGGCCGTATCTCGCCGTACGACCTCGGGATCTGGAACGACACGCAGGTCGAGGCGTTCCGCCGGATCACCCGCTTCCTGACCGGCCAGGGCACCGTTCCGGCGGTCCAGCTCGCCCACGCCGGGCGCAAGGCCTCGACCGACCGACCCTGGAAGGGCGGGGCGCCGGTCGGCCCGGAGGCGCACGGCTGGCAGCCGCTCGCGCCGAGCGCGGTCCCCTTCGACGAGCGCCACCCGGTTCCCGCCGAGCTGACGCCCGACCAGATCCACGCGATCGTCGGGCAGTTCGCGGACGCGGCCCGCCGCGCCCTCGCCGCCGGTTTCGAGATCGCCGAGATCCACGGCGCCCACGGCTACCTGATCCATGAGTTCCTGTCCCCCCACTCCAACCACCGCGCCGACGCCTACGGCGGCTCGTACGAGAACCGCACCCGGTTCGCCCTGGAGGTCGTCGACGCCGTCCGGGAGGTGTGGCCGGACGACAAGCCGCTGTTCTTCCGCGTCTCGGCGACCGACTGGCTGGAGGAGGGCGGCTGGACCCCCGACGACACGGTCCGCTTCGCCCGCGACCTCCAGGCGCACGGCATCGACCTGCTCGACGTCTCCACCGGCGGCAACGCCACCGGGGTCCGCATCCCCACCGGGCCGGGCTACCAGGTCCCCTTCGCCGCGCGCGTGAAGGCCGAGACCACCCTGCCGGTCGCGGCGGTGGGTCTGATCACCGACGCCGAGCAGGCCGAGAAGATCCTCTCCAACGGGGAGGCGGACGCCGTCCTGCTCGGCCGGGAGCTGCTGCGCAACCCCTCCTGGGCCCGGCACGCGGCGCGGGAGCTGGGCGGCGAGGTGCGGGTGCCGGACCAGTACCACCGGTCCGTCTGAGCCACCACGGCGCATACCGCTGAGGGGCCGGAGAGCCGCCCGCCCCACCCGGCGGGCGGCCCGGCCTCAGGCTCCGGCCGCTCCCACGACCCGGCCCTCCACGACGGCGGACTTCCGCGCGACGTCCTCCACGGCCGGGTCCTCCACGGCCGGGCTCGGTGGAGCGTCCTCGGCGTTCCGTGAGCCGGCGGCCGTGCGGGCCACCCGCAGCACCGTCCGCTCGAGATCCGGCAGCACCCGCTGCCCCGCCACCGCCAGGGTGATCGCCATCGCGACGCCCGCCCAGGCGAGGGGCCCGAGCGGGGTGCAGCCGACCAGACGACTGGCGACGGGGGTCTGGACGAGGGCCACCAGGGCGGCGGCCGAGCCCAGCGCGGTGACCTGGACCAGCGGACTGTCGCGGCGGTCCAGCAGGGTCTGCGCGAGCTGGGTGCCGACCACCGCGCACAGGGCCATCGTCGTCGTACGGCGGGCCGTGCCCGGGGTGAACCGGCCGAACAGCCAGGCGGCGACCGCGCCCAGACAGGTGGTCAGCGCCCGGTGCCGTATCTGCCGCATCAGCGGCGCGCCCAGCAGCGAGGTGCCCAGCGGCCCGCTCGACTCCGTCTCCGCCGGGTCCTGCTGCGGGGTGACCGCTACGGCCATCGCCGGGAACAGGTCGGTGAACAGGTTCACCAGCAGCATCTGGCGGGTCGACAGCGGCGCCGTGCCCGCGAGCAGCGTACCGAGGATGCCGAAGGCGACCTCGCCCGCGTTGCCGCCGATCAGGATGGCGACGGAGTCGGCGACGCTGTGCCACAGGGCGCGGCCCTCGCCGACCGCCTCCACGAGGACGGTCAGGTCGTCGCCGGTGAGCACCAGGTCGGCGGCGTTGCGGGCGGCGGCGGAACCGCGGGCACTGATGCCCACGCCGATGTCGGCGGCGCGGATCGCGGCCGCGTCGTTGGCTCCGTCGCCGACCATCCCGACCACCCGGCCGGCGTCCCGCAGCGCCTCGACGACCTGGAGCTTCTGCTCGGGCGCCACCCGGGCCACGACATCCGCGTCGCGCAGCATCCGGGAGCGCTCGCCGCGGTCCGCGGCGGCCAGGTCGTCCCCGGTGACGACGGCCGTGTCCTCGGGCCAGCCCAGGTCGAGCGCGATCGCCCGTGCCGTCTGCGGATGGTCGCCGGTCAGCATCACCGGTCGTACACCCGCCGCGCGCAGCCCGCGCACCAGGGCGTCCGACGTCTCGCGGGCCACGTCGGCCAGCGCGAGCAGTCCGGCGAACTCCAGGTCGTGGGGCTGCTCGTCGCAGACCTCGGCGTCGTTCTCGCCGTCGGCCAGGCGGCGCCGGGCGACCGCCAGCACCCGCAGGCCGTCGCGGGCCAGCGCGTGCGCGGTCTCCTCCGCGTGCTCGGGCAGTTCGCGGCAGGCGGGCAGCACGATCTCCGGGGCGCCCTTGACCTCGAACACCCGCACGCCCTCCGCCACGTGACCCACGGCGCCCGCGTAGCCGCGCCCCGCCTCGAACGGCCGGGCCTCGGTCTGCGTCCACTCGGGGTCGCGTCCGGCCGCGTCCAGGACGGCCTCGTCGGTCGCGTGCACCACCTTCTCGCCGCCGTTGACCTGCGGACAGGCCCGTACGGCGATCCGCAGCACCTCGGAGTCGCGCGCCTCGTCGAGCTTGCGGACCGTCCCGTCGGCCTCGGCGATCCGGACCAGGCGGAGTTTGTTCTCGGTGAGGGTGCCGGTCTTGTCGAAGCAGATGGTGTCCATCCGGCCCAGCGCCTCCAGGGTGCGCGGGGTGCGCACCAGGACGCCGCGCCGGCTCAGCCGCCGCGCCGCCGCCAGCTGGCCCACCGTCGCCACCAGCGGCAGCCCCTCGGGGACGGCGGCCACCGCCACCGCCACGCCGCCGCTGACCGCCTCGCGGATCGGGGTGCCGCGCAGCAGCGAGAGACCGGTGACCGCGGCGCCGCCCGCCATGGTGAGCGGCAGGGCCTGGCGGGTGAGTTCCTGGAGCCGGGCCTGGACGCCCCCGGCCGGCGGGGTGCGGGCGGCGAGATGGACCGCGCGGGAGGCCTCGGTGCGGTCGCCGGTCTCCACGACGACGGCCCGGGCGTGCCCGGCGACCACGGTCGTCCCCTCGAACACCATGCAGCGGCGGTCCGCGACGGCGGCGCTCGGGGTCGGCTCCACCTGCTTGTCGACCGGCAGCGACTCGCCGGTCAGCGCCGACTCGTCGACCTCCAGGCCGTCCTCCCACAGCAGCCGGGCGTCGGCGGGCACCACGTCGTCGGCGTTCAGCTCGATGACATCACCCGGCACCAGGCGGGCCGCGTCCACGGTGCGCGGGCCGCGCCGCCGCCGGTCGCGCCGGGGCTGCGGGGCCCCGGCCTCACCGTCGGCCGTCACGCGCGCCTTCTGCTTCTGCTCGGCGACCAGTCCGGACAGCGCCCGCTCGGCCCGCAGCCGCTGCACTCCGCCGACCAGGGCGTTGAGGTCGAGCGCGCCGACGACCAGCAGTGCGTCGGCGACGGAGCCGAGTATGGCCGACGCGGCCGAGCCGACCGCGAGCACCGGGGTGAGCGGATCGTCCAGCTCGTTGCGTACGGCGCGGGCGAGCTGGAACGACCAGCGGGCGGGAGCCATGCCGGGCATCCGCCCGACCGTGCCGACGGTTTCGCGCACCCGGTCCACCGCCTGCTCGACGGCGGTCTCCTCGTCCTCCAGACGGTCGGCGAGGCGGGCTTGGACCGAGCGCGGGTCCAGGGCGTGCCAGGCCACCCGCGGCCGGGGGTGCGGGGCCCGCGCCAACGCCACGCCGACGGCCGCGCGCACCCCGCCGAGCAGGGCGGCCGCGGCGCCCACGTCGACGGGCGCGTGCCGCAGTCCGGGCAGCAGCGGGTTGCTCTGGCGCCGGGACTCGCCCACGGCGACCAGCAGTCCGGACAGCGCGGCGCCCGAGCGGGCCAGCGTCTGCGACCGGCGCCCGACCTTGCGGGCGGCGGGCACCGCGGCCAGCAGCCGCCAGACGTCCGGCAGGCCGTGGGGGGTGAGCACGTCCGCGCCCCAGGCGACGGCCGCGTCGCGGTCGGCGAGCGCGACGGCCAGGTCACCGGCGAACAGGGCCTCCAGGACGTCGGTGTCGTCGACGGAGGAGGGCCGGGCGACGGTGATCACACAGCCGTCGTCCTGGCGCAGCCGGTCCACGGCCTCGGCGGGCGGGCGGCCGGCCGGCACGATGTGGTCGGCGAGGCCGATGAAGTCGGTGAGGGCGGGGTCGTCGCCCACCACCACCCGCAGTTTGGCGCGGCGCGCCGCGTCGAGCACCGGCTCGGCCCACGGATCCGCGTCGCCGTCCGGGGTGCGCAGCGCGCTGGGGTGCAGGAAGACCGTCCCGGCCGTCTCCAGGCGGCGCAGCCGCTGCTGGTCGCGGACCAGTACGCCGGTGCGGGCCAGGGCGCAGCTGAGGGCGGCGTGGAAGGCGGCGGGCCCGTAGCGGGCGGCCTTGGGGGAACCGGCGAGCACCGCCTCGGCCGCCTCGCCGGCGCTGTGCTTGACCAGCAGGGTCGCGAGGGCGCCGACGAGGGCGCCGGACTCGGCGTGGACGGCGTACTCCTGGGCCGGGGTGCGGCGCAGCGGCGGGCGCGGGAACCGGTCCATGGCCACGCCGTCCCGGTGCGGTACGCACAGCCGGTCGTGGACGGCGTCGAAGGCGGCGCCCCGCGCCAGGGTCTCGGCCAGTCCGCAGGTGCGCAGCGAGCCGTCGAGCAGGAGGGCGACGGGGTTCTGGCCGGCGCCGTGCACGGCCGCGTTGACGGCGGCAAGCACCAGGTCGGCGCGGGAGTCGCCCAGCCGTCCGCGCAGCCAGGAACGGAAGCGGGGGTGCTCGCGCAGCAGGGTGTTGCCCGCCGACACGAACTTGGGTGTGGGCGGCAGCCGCAGCGCGGCGGCGGCGAACGCGGCCCCGGCCCCGAGCGCGTCGGCGCCCAGCGCCAGCACGGCGGTGCGCACTCCCACCGGGTCGCCGGGATGCGCGAACTCCTCCACCGACTCGTCGTCGGGGGCCAGTCCGTGCCGTTCGGCGAGGTCGGCGGCCTTCTCCAGGACCGTGTCGGCCACGGCGGCCTCGGTCGCGGCCACGACCAGGCGGGACAGCCCGCCGTCCCAGTACGCGTACGCCACGTCGGGCCGCTCCGCGAGCGCGGCGGCCACCCGCCGGGCGGCATGGGCCGTCCCGTCCGTCTCGTGCGCCCGTTCCGGCGCGGCGGTCCTGAGCGCCAGGTGCGCCCGCCGCCCGGATCGCCAGTCACGCCTCTGCCCGGGCAGCACGGCGGCCCGCGCGACCCGTGCGACCCGGACGGCGGAGTCCGCGCCGCGCACTCCGGCCCGCGCCGTCCCGGCCGCCGCGCCCGCGGCCATGCCCACGGCGGGCGCGGTCCCGCGCGCCAGCAGCCGGGGCCCGGCCAGCAGGGCACCGGACACGGCCGTCACCGGCCCCGTCAGCAACCCCATCGCACACCTCAGCTCGTGCTCAGCCTGCTCGGTTGGTGATCAGTTGGTGGTCGGTTGTGGTCAGTTCGCGGGCGATATGTATCGCTCCGCGGTCACCTCGTGCTCACTCGTTCGGATCCGTGCGGCCCATGGCCGCGGTGCGCCGCCGGGCCGCCGTGCGCTGGTGGGCGGTCGCCGCCTTGATGGTCGTCGTGCCGGTCCCGTGGACCGCCTTCGGCCGGGCGGCCGTCGTCCGGTTGCCGGCCGCCGTGGTCGCGCCGGACACCTGCGCGGGGCCGCCGGACACCTGCGTACGGCCACCGGACGTCGTCACGGACGCGCCGGTGGACGGCCCGCCCGTGCCGGTCCGCGTCGCCCGCTGCTCCTGCTGCCCGGGCTTCGGCTGGGTCAGCCAGGCCACGGCCGCTCCGGCGACCGCCACCGGCCACTCGACGACACCCGCGACGCCGAGCAGCCCGGCTCCCGTGTAGACCGCGATCCGGCGCCCGCGCGGCGAGACGGCCCCGATCGTGTCCAGCGTGCCCTCGGCGGCCCTGCCCACCACGCCCGCGCCGGGCAGCCGGCGCAGTGCCGAACCGGTGAGGCGCACCGGTTCGGTCAGAACGGAGGACGGCTTCCGTGTCATGACGCTCCCCGCCTCCCTCGGATGGGGTGTGTGCATGAGCCCGAGTTCCCGTAAAACACCCAGTCACCCGTGGAAAGCGGGGCAAACACCGATGGCCGGAGGGATCTCCTCCGGCCACCGTGCGAGCCCGTCGGTCAGGCGGTCGCGCAGACGGTCCCGTTCAGCGTGAAGGCGCCGGGCGCGGCGCTGTTGCCGCCGTGGTTCGCCTGATAGCCGATGGTCACCGAGGCGTTCGGCGCGAGGGTGCCGTTGTACGCGGCGTTCGTCGCCGTCACCGCGCCGCCGGCCGGGGCGTACGTGGCGCCCCAGCCGTTGGTGATGGTCTGGCCGGCGGGGAGGGTGAAGCCCAGCCGCCAGCCGTTGATCGCCGCCGTACCGGTGTTCGTGATCGTCACGGAGGCGGTGAGTCCGCTGCTCCAGGCGCTGGTGGTCGCGGTCACCGCGCAGCCGGACGGCTGCGGCTGGGGGCCGGGGTCCTGGCCGGCCAGGCCGAAGAAGGTGAGCACGCGGGCGCCCATGGTGCCGTAGGCGTACAGGTTGTGCCCGACGCCCTGGAGGCTGATCGCCTCCACGGGGGCGCGGTCACCGGTGCCGCCGTAGCGGGTGCGGGTCCAGCCGGTGGCGGGGGTGTCGGTGGACGCCGGGGCCTGGCTCACGCTCAGGACGTTCGTCCACTGCTCGATCTCCTCGCCGAAGTTGGGGTAGCGCAGCACGTCGTCCTCGGTGCCGTGCCACAGCTGCATCCGGGGCCGCGGCCCGGTGTAGCCGGGGTAGGCGCCGCGGACCAGGTCGCCCCACTGCTGCGGGGTGCGGGTCACGGTGCCGTTCGCGCAGGCGCTGTTCCACTCGGAGCCGTCGGTGGTGGCGAAGCAGCCGAAGGGGACTCCGGCGAAGGCGGCGCCCGCGGCGAACACGTCCGGGTAGACGCCCAGCAGGACGTTGGTCATCATCGCGCCGGAGGAGATGCCGGTGGCGAAGACCCGCTTCGGGTCGGCGTCGTACGTGCCGAGCACCCAGTCGACCATCGACTTGATGCCGACCGGGTCGCTGCCGCCGCCCCGGCGCAGGGCCTGCGGCGAGGAGACGTCGAAGCACTTGCTGGACCGGGTGACCGACGGGTAGACGACGATGAAGCCGTGGCGGTCGGCGAGCGAGGCGTACTCGGTGCCGTTGTGCATCGCCGGTCCGGAGCCGCCGCAGTAGTGGACGGCCACCAGGACCGCCGGGTTCGGGGTGACGCGCTCCGGGACGTACAGGTACATCTGGAGATTGCTGGGGTTGCTGCCGAAGCCGGTGACCTCGGTCAGGGTGGCGTAGGGCACGTCGGCGGCGGCGTCGGTGCGGGCGGCGGCCGGTGGTGCGGCGAGCAGCAGCGCGGCGAGCAGCGGCACGAGCGCTCCGTAGAGCGCGGCAAGCGCTGTGCGCAGGGGTTTTCTCCTCGCGGTGGTGCCGGCGGTGGCGGACACGTGGTCGTCCCTTCCTGATCGCGGGTCTCGGGGTCGTCGGTGCGAGCACACCAGCGGGGCGAAGGCACCGTGGAAGCGCTCCCACACCGTCACACGGGAGCCGCCGCGCCGACGTTCACCCGGATCACGCCCCCCTCGGGACTGGCCGAATCCGCTCTGCGCGAAGCGTTGACCAGAAAGCGCTTACCCTCTACGGTCCGTTCAACAGCGTGACCGACTGGCGCCATCCAGGCGTCAAGACGTCGCACTTCCCGCACCTGGCGTACAGACATATGCATCATGTTCGTGTACATGAACGGAACTGGACACCCCGCCCCCACAGAAGGAATCGGGACATGGCATCTGTGACACCCGTCCGCACCCGGCGGCGCGCGCTGACCGGAGCACTGGCGACGCTCGGCGTTTCGGTTGGCATGATCATGACTACCGGAGCCCCGTCGGCGAGCGCCGCCACCTGGCCGACCCCCACCGGCAGCCAGCCGGTGAGCGCCACCATCACCCTGAACGCCTCCAAGGACTACGGGATGCAGCGCCTCTACGGCAGCGGCGCCCTCGGCGGAGGCGACCAGTCCGAGGGCCAGCAGCCGATCCTCAAGCTGGCCGACGGCGTCACGCTGAAGAACGTCGTCATCGGCGCGCCCGGCGCCGACGGCATCCACTGCATGGGCAGCTGCACCCTCCAGAACGTGTGGTGGGAGGACGTCGGCGAGGACGCCGCCACCTTCCGCGGCGGCACCGGCGCGACGTACCACGTGATCGGCGGCGGCGCCAAGAAGGCGGCCGACAAGGTCTTCCAGCACAACGGCGGCGGCACGCTGAACATCTCCAACTTCGCCGTGCAGGAGTTCAAGACCCTGTACCGGTCCTGCGGCGACTGCTCCACGCAGTACACCCGCAAGGTCAACCTCAACACCATCGAGGTGACCGGGACCGGCACCACCGCGCGGCTCGTCGGCATCAACGTCAACCGCAACGACGTGGCGACGCTGCGGAACATCACCATCTACAACGACGCGGGCCGGAAGGTCGTCCCCTGCCAGAAGTACAACAACAACACGGCGGTGGGCACGGGCCCGGACAGCACCAACTGCCTGTACTCCACCTCGGACATCACCTACCGCTAGACACCCGCGGGCGGTGAACCCCGGCCGTACGAAGCGCCCCCACAGCTCTTCGTACGGCCGTCGCGCGGGCCGGACGGCCGTCGCGCCGTCCGCGGTGCCGCCGTCCGCGCCCCGCTATCCGCGCTCCACGCGCGCGTGCACCTGCGCCGCCAGCTCCTCCCGGTAGTCCGCGTACGCGGCCCGAAGCGCCCCGCCCGGCCAGGCGGCGGGCAGCAGCGGCTCCGGCAGCACCGGATCCGCCAGCAGATGCCGGACGACGGCCGCGAACGCGGTGAGCCGGCCGGCCGGACCGGGCGCGTGGGCGACCTGGCCGAGCAGGTCCCGCGCGGTGGCCGCCCAGGCGTCCAGCGGCCACAGGGCGGCGGCCAGCTCCGCGGCGGGCCGGGCGGGGCGGGCAGCGCAGCGCTCGCCCACCCGCCCGAGGTCGTCCGGCAGGGGCCGGCGCAGGTTGGCGGGGCGCAGCCAGACCCCCTCGCGCAGCTCGGCGAGGCGCAGGGCGACCAGCCGGGTGCGCAGTTCGGCCCGTTCGGCGGGGCCGCGGCCGGTCGCGGTGACCACGACCATCTCCCAGTCGCCGTCCCACGCGCGCGTATGCGGCCGTACGGCCTCGTCCTGGCGGCGCTGGCGTTCCAGCAGCCGTTCGCCGATGCGGTAGCCGGTGCCGGTGCGCCGCAGATCCCCGGCGGCCGTCATCCGGCTGAGCGCGGCCCGCAGGGTGGAGCCGCCGACGCCGAACGGCGCCACCACGCGCGCGAGGTCCTTCGCGGGCAGCTCCGGAGGGTGCGCGCCGAGCAGCAGGCTCAGCACGACCGAGCGCGCGGACAGCGGACGCAGGTCGGGTTCGTTCGTCGGCATGGCCTCGTACTGTACGGCGCAGCGCGTGGCGTTGCAGTATTGCTGCGGCCGCGACCAAAGTGCAACACTCCCTTCATGGCCTCCACCGTCGCGCACGAGCAGCAGGGCCCCGCCACCCACACGGTGGCCAACCAGCCCCCGCCCCTCGCCCCGTACGACGCCTCGGACGACCCCGCCCTCCTGGAGGGCCTGCGCCGCGAGGGTGCCGGATGGGCCGAGGAGGACATCCGTCGGCTCGGCCGGCGGGCCGGGAGCGCGCAGGCGCAGGAGTGGGGCGACCTGGCCAACCGGCACGAGCCGGTGCTGCGCACCCACGACCGTTACGGCCACCGGGTCGACGAAGTCGAGTTCCATCCCAGCTGGCACCACCTGATGGAGGTGGCCGTCACCGAAGGGCTGGCCGGGACGCCCTGGGCGGACGACCGGCCAGGCGCCCATGTCGTCCGTACCGCGGGCGGACTCGTGTGGGGGCACGCGGAGGCCGGCCACGGCTGCCCGACCTCGATGACGTACGCCGCCGTCCCCGCCCTGCGCCGCGAGCCGGAGCTGGCCGAGGTGTACGAACCCCTGCTGACCAGCCGCGCGTACGACCCCGGCCTGCGGATCCCGACCGAGAAGCGCGGACTGCTGGCCGGGATGGGCATGACCGAGAAGCAGGGCGGATCCGACGTACGGACCAACACCACGACCGCCACACCCACCGCCGAACCCGGCGTCCACACGCTGCGCGGGCACAAGTGGTTCACGTCGGCGCCGATGTGCGACGTGTTCCTGGTGCTGGCGCAGGCCCCGGACGGGCTGTCCTGCTTCCTCGTCCCCCGCGTCCTGCCGGACGGGACCCGCAACGCGTTCCGCGTCCAGCGGCTGAAGGACAAGCTGGGCAACCGCTCCAACGCCTCCTCCGAGCCGGAGTTCGACGGGACCGTCGCCTGGCTCGTCGGCCCCGAGGGGCAGGGCGTCAGGACCATCATCGAGATGGTCAACTGCACCCGCCTGGACTGTGTGATGGCCTCCGCGACGCTGATGCGCAAGACCCTGGTGGAGGCGGGTCACCATGTGCGGCACCGCACCGCGTTCGGCGCGCGGCTGCTGGACCAGCCGCTGATGCGCAACGTGCTGGCCGACCTCGCCCTGGAGTCGGAGGCCGCGACGACCTTGACGCTGCGGCTGGCGGGCGCCGCCGACCGGGCCGTGCGCGGGGACGCCGGGGAGCGGGCACTGCGCCGGATCGCCACCGCCGTCGGCAAGTACTGGGTCACCAAGCGCGGCCCGGCCTTCACCGCGGAGGCCCTGGAGTGCCTGGGCGGCAACGGCTATGTGGAGGAGTCCGGGATGCCCCGGCACTACCGCGAGGCGCCGCTGCTGTCGATCTGGGAGGGCTCCGGCAACGTCAACGCCCTCGACGTCCTGCGCGCGCTGAGCCGCGACGCCGCCGTGACGGAGGCCCTGTTCGCCGAACTCGCCCTGGCGCGCGGGGCGGACGCGCGCCTGGACGCCGCGGTGAGCGGGCTCAAGGACGGCCTCGCCGAGGCGTCCCCGGCCGGCGCCCGCAGGCTGGTGGAACGGATGGCGCTCGCCCTCCAGGCCTCCCTCCTCGTCCGTTTCGCCCCGCCGGCCGTCGCGGACGCGTTCTGCGCCACCCGGCTGGGCGGCGACTGGGGGTACGCGTTCGGCACCCTCCCCGGGACGGCCGACCTCGACGCGATCCTCGCCCGGGCGCTCTCCGCGGACGCCTGAGCGGCGCCGCGTCCGCGTTGTCAGTGCGGTGGTGCGGACTGAGGGAGCGGATCACGGTCGAGCGGGACGACCGGGTCCTGATCGTCCTCACCGAGTGCCTCGGCGACTTCGCCCGGCGGCATCCCGGGCACGCCGCCGAGGCCGTCGATCTGCTGGTCCGGCAGAGCGCGCCGCCGTACGGCCCCGGGCTGCGGCTCGCCGCGCTCGGCCGGCTCGCGGACCGCGCCCCCGACCGTCTCCCGGCCGACCTGGTACCGACCGTCGTACGGCTGTTGCGGGACCGCTCCGGGCACCGGCCGGCCGATCCCGGCGGGCCCGGCCGGCCCGACACCTGCACCGACACGCTGATCGGCCGGCTCCGGCGGCTGCGGCCCCCGGACGAGGAGGGAGCCCGGCTGCTGCGCGGCCTGCACAGCGCGCTCGACGACCGCGTGGACGAGCGGATCGCCCTCCTCGCGGGGCAGCTGACCCTGCCGGACGCCGTCGACCGGTGCAACGCCGTGTGGATGTCCGCGGGCCTCTTCCGCACGTGGCGGGCCGACTGCACGCGCCCCGTCGCACTGATCGGGGAGCAACTGGACGACGCGGACGACAGGCTGAGGGACGCCGCGGTCTCGATACTCGACGGGCTGTCGGAACTCGCCGCTCCGGCCGCCGGCTCTCTCGCCGCGCTGGTGATCTCCCGTCCCGACCTGTGGGTACGGCGGTGGGAGCACGGGGCGCCGACCCTGGGCAGCCCGCTGGAGACACTGGCCCAAACCGGGGACGCGCGCGCCGTACCGGTGCTCGCCCAAATGCTCGCGGGTCCGGTCGTCCCGGACAACGCGGCGTCGGCGGTCGCCCGGCTCGGCCCGGCCGCGGCCCCGCTCGCCCCGGCCCTGCGCCGCCGCCTCGCCGAGACACCGCTCGACTCCCCCGAGGTGACCGCCCGGGTGGGACCGGTGCTCTCCGCGCTCAGGACGCTGCGGGACACGGAGGCGGTCCCGGAGATCGTGCGGCTGCTGCGGGACGCGCGACACGGCACGCCCGCCGGCCATGCCCTCGTCCCCCTCGCGCTGCGGGCGCTGAGCGACTTCGGCCCGGCCGCGCGGGAGGCGCTCCCGCTGCCGGCGCCCTGCTGGAGACCGAGCACGCGGTGATGGCCGCCGAGGCGGTCTGGGCGGTGGAGCGGGACGCTGCCGTGGTCCTGCCGGTGCTGCTCCGCGAGGTCGAGCGGGGCAGCCGTCCGGCCGCGGAGGCGCTGGAGCGCATGGGCGCCGAGGCCCGCCCGGCGCTGCCCGCGCTGCGGCACCTCGCCGGATCCGCCCGGCTGTGGGACCGCACGGCCGCCGCGTGCGCGCTCGCGCGGATCACCGGGGACGCCGCCTCCGCCGCCCCGGCGCTCCGCGCCGCGTGGGCGGAGAACCCGTACACCCGCCCGGTGATCGCCGAGTGCCTGGCCGCGCTGGGCGCCGCCGCCGCGCCGCTGCGGGACCTGGCCGAGACGGAACTGGCCGCGCGGCGACGGCACACGGCGCTGACGGACGGCTACGGCAGCCATGACATCGCGGACGACGAACGGCTGCTGCGGGTGTGCCGCGCGGTCGCGGCGGGCTGAGGACGTGCCGCCGACACCACGGTGACCTGCGGCGACGGCGTCCTGAGGGGTGACTGTCAGTGGTGGGGTGCAGACTGGCCGATGTCTGAGACGAAGATGTCGCGGAGGTGATCGGCATGACCGAGGTACTGCTCGCCGTGGGCACGCGCAAGGGCCTGTTCATCGGGCGTCGGCGGGGTGGGGCGTGGGAGTTCGACGAGAGCCCCTGCTTCAACGCGCAGGCCGTGTACTCGGTCGCCATCGACACCCGCGGCTCCGCCCCGCGGCTGCTGGCCGGCGGCGACAGCGCGCACTGGGGTCCGTCCGTGTTCCACTCCGACGACCTCGGCCGCAGCTGGACCGAACCCGCCCGGCCGGCCGTCAGGTTCCCGCAGGACACCGGGGCCTCACTGGAACGGGTGTGGCAGCTGCACCCGGCGGCGGCCGAGCCGGACGTGGTCTACGCGGGCACCGAACCGGCCGCGCTGTACCGCTCGGAGGACCGCGGGGAGAGCTTCACCCTGGTCCGCCCCCTGTGGGAGCACCCGACCCGCTCCCAGTGGATGCCGGGCGGCGGCGGAGAGGGCCTGCACACCATCCTCACCGACCATCGCGACCCACGGTCCGTGACGGTGGCCGTGTCGACGGCCGGCGTGTTCCGCACCACCGACGGCGGCGCCAGCTGGGCGCCGTCCAACTCCGGGGTCTCCGCCGTCTTCCTGCCCGACCCGAACCCGGAGTTCGGCCAGTGCGTGCACAAGATCGCCCGGGACGCGGTCACCCCGGACCGGCTCTACCTCCAGAACCACTGGGGGGTGTACCGCAGCGACGACGCGGGCGCGCACTGGAGCGACATCGGCGAGGGCCTGCCGTCCACGTTCGGCTTCGCCGTCGCGGCCCATCCGCACCGCGGGGACACGGCGTACGTCTTCCCCATCACCGCCGACTCCGACCGCGTGCCCGCCGGCCGGCGGTGCCGGGTGTTCCGCACGGCGGACGCGGGCAGGACCTGGGAGCCGCTGACCGCGGGCCTGCCGTCGGAGAACCACTACGGCACGGTGCTGCGCGACGCGATGTGCACGGACGACGCCGACCCGGCCGGCGTCTACTTCGGCAACCGCAACGGCGAGGTGTTCGCCTCGGGCGACGACGGCGAGAGCTGGCGGCAGTTGGCCTCGCATCTGCCGGACGTGCTGTGCGTACGCGCCGCGGTGGTCGCATGAGCCGGTTACGGCCGGGCCGGCCGGGCCCGGCCCTTGGCCACCGGTTGATCTCCCTGTGCCGTACGGCAGTAGGGTGACGCCCGTGGCACCACGACCGTTGCATGAAATCGTCGAACCGGGCTGGGCGAAGGCCCTCGAACCCGTCGCCGGAAAGATCGCCGAGATGGGCGACTTCCTGCGTGCGGAGATCGCCGCGGGACGCACCTACCTCCCGGCCGGGCAGAACGTCCTGCGCGCCTTCCAGCAGCCCTTCGACGAGGTGAGGGTCCTGATCGTCGGACAGGACCCCTACCCGACCCCGGGGCACGCGGTGGGTCTGTCGTTCTCCGTCGCCCCCGAGGTACGGCCGCTGCCCGGCAGCCTGATCAACATCTTCCGGGAGCTGCACACCGACCTGGGGATCCCGCAGCCGTCGAACGGCGATCTGACGCCGTGGACCCGGCAGGGCGTGTTGTTGCTGAACAGGGCGCTCACCACGGCCCCGCGCAAACCGGCAGCGCACCGCGGCAAGGGCTGGGAGGAGGTCACCGAGCAGGCGATACGCGCGCTGGCCGCCCGCGGCAAGCCGCTGGTGTCCATCCTGTGGGGCCGGGACGCCCGCAGTCTCCGCCCGCTCCTCGGCGACCTGCCGTCGGTGGAGTCCGCGCACCCGTCCCCGATGTCGGCGGACCGCGGCTTCTTCGGCTCCCGTCCGTTCAGCCGCGCCAACGACCTGCTGATGCGCCAGGGCGGCCAACCGGTGGACTGGCGCCTGCCGTGACGGCCGGCACCGGGTCCGCCGATTCCCGGGCCGCCGACCCGGGCGCCACCGGATCCACCGGGTTTCCCGCCGCAGCCTCCGGCGCCGCCCGGCCCGCCGGGTCCCTCGCCGCCGACTCGGCCGGCACCCGAACTGCCGGATCGCCCACCGCCGACTCCTCCCGCGTCGACTCCGCGGGATTCCTCGCCGTCGACTCGGGCGGCTCCGGGCTCCGGGTCGTCGTCGGGACGGTGGGCGCGGGGCCGCTCGGGCAGCGGGAGTCGCGGATCCCGGTGCGCACGGGCGCGCGCGGGATCGACGCGGAGCATCTGAGGGAACAACTGGTCCCCCTGGTCAGGGCGTTGACCGCCGAGACCGGTGTGGCGCGGCTCGGCACGGCCGCCGTCGGCGCCGCCGGTTTCGGCACGCTGGGCGACGCGCTGCGCGCCGAACTGCCGGGCGCCCTGCGGCGGGAGTTCGGCATCCGCCGGGTCGCCCTCGCCGCGGACGCCGTCACCGCGTACGCCGGCGCCCTCGGCCCGCGGCCCGGGGCCGTGATCGCCGCGGGCACCGGGCTGATCGCGCTCGGCACGGATCTGATCCGATGGCGGCGGGCCGACGGCTGGGGTCATCTGCTCGGTGACTGCGGCAGCGGGGCGTGGATCGGCCGCGCCGGGCTGGAGGCCGCGCTGCGGGCGCACGACGGGCGGGAGGGCGGCTCGGCCCCGCTGCGGGCATGCGCCGAGCGGCAGTTCGGCCCGCTGCCGGACCTCCCGGGCGCCCTCTACCCGCGGTCGGACCGCCCCGCCGTCCTCGCCTCGTTCGCGCCGCAGGTGGCGGCCTGCGCCGCCGAGGACCCCGTCGCCGCGGGCATCCTGCGGGCGGCGGCCCGGCACATGGCCGACGCGGCGGCAGCGGTCTGCCCCGCACAAGGGACACCGGAGGTGGGTCTCACCGGTGGCCTGTTCAAGATGGGCGAACCGCTCCTCGCCCCGGTGCGGGAGGCACTCGCCGAGCGGCTGCCGCACGCCCGCTGGGTGCGCGCCGAGGGCGATCCGCTGCACGGTGCGGTCCGGATCGCCACCGCGCTGGCGACGGGCGCGCTCACCCTCCCGGGGGACGAGAAGATGCTCTGCGTGACGCCTTCGGAGTGACGCCTTGGGTCGGCCGATCCGGCCCCACGGTTTCGGCCGTCGGCAGGACGCCGCGCGGGTCGCCGTAAGGAAAATCCGCTGATCAGTTCTGTTCCTCACGTAACTCATCAGACAAAACCGGACGGAAACCGCTCACCTGCACCCTCCCCGAACAGGGGAGCCACGGAAACCACTAACATGCGGCACCATGAGCTCCCCCACTGGGCCCGCGTCCGGCCTGCCTGTACGAATGCCGCGCCCCCGCCAGCCCGGGCGGCACCGCCGACCCGAGCCCCTGGCGGCTCCCGAGGGCGCGCCCGCGCTCGTCCTCGCGGTGCCCGGCACGCCCAGCGCCGCCACCCGCGGCCTCGCCGAGGAGATCGTGAGCATCGCCCGCTCCGAGCTGCCCGGCCTCGACGCCCGGATCGGGTACGTCGACGGGGACGACACCGAGTTCCCCACGCTCCAGGCCGTGCTCGCGCACGCAGCCGACGAGCGCACCGCCCGCTACGAGCAGGCACTCGCCGCAGGCGTGGACGCCACGGAGCCCGAGGGCCCCGTCGCCGTCGTCGTGCCCCTGCTGGCCGGTCCGGACGGTGCGCTGCTGCGCCAGGTCCGCCAGGCCGTGATGGACAGCCGGGTCGCCGCCGAGCTGACCGATGTGCTCGGCCCGCACCCGCTGCTCGCCGAGGCGCTGCACGTGCGGCTGTCGGAGGCCGGTCTGGCCCGCGCCGACCGCGCCCGCCTGTTCACCGTGGCGACCGCCGCGGACGGCATCGTCCTCGCCGCCGTCGGCGGGGAGGAAGCCGTGCAGGCCGCCGGGATCACCGGCATGCTGCTCGCCGCGCGGCTCGCCGTGCCGGTGATGGCCGCGGCGCTCGACCAGGAGGGCTCGATCGCCTCCGTCGCCGAGCAGCTGCGCTCGGCCGGCTCGCAGCAGCTGGCGCTGGCGCCCTACCTGATCGGCCCGGAGATCGACGCCGCGCTCGTGGAGGCCGCCGCCGCCGAGGCCGGCTGCTCCGCCGCCGAGGCGCTGGGCGCGTACCCGGCGATCGGCAAGCTGGCGCTGGCCAAGTACACGACGGCCCTGGGCATCGCCCCGCAGCAGCCGCAGGGCGCGCCGGTCCGCTGACCCGAGCGGCACCGCCGTACGAAAAGGGCCCGCTCCGCACCAGGAGCGGGCTCTTAGCTCGTGGTCACGTACGCGATCCCGCCGCGGGCGCTCCCCCCGCCGGCGTGCTCAGCCGAGGACCACGCAGGACGCCGCCGTCACCTGGACCGCCCCGGCGCGGCGCGGCCACCCCGTCGCCGGGTCGACGGCGAACCACGTCACGTCCCCGGAGCGCTCGTTGGCGACGTACAGGTGGCCGCCCGAGGCGGTGAGGGCGCGCGGCCAGTGGCCGCCGCAGGGCACCGTCCCGGCCGGCCGCAGGGTCTCGCCTTCGACGGCGAGGACGGAGAGCACGTCCTCACCACGGGTGGCGGTCCACACGAACCGGCCGTCGGGCGAGACGACGATCCCCGACGGATAGGCGTCACCGGCGGGCGCGCCGGGCAGCACCGGCGTCTCCGTCAGCGGGCGCAGGACGCCGTCCTCGGCCTCCCAGCGGCAGACGGTCACCGTGGGGCTGAGTTCGTTGACGACGTAGGCGTACGCACCGGCCGGGTGGAAGGCCAGATGGCGCGGTCCGGAGCCGGGCCGCAGAGGAGTCTCCCGGTGCGGGACGAGGCCGCCCTCCTTCAGGGCGCACACACGCACGGAGTCGGTGCCGAGGTCGACGCTGACGATCCACCGCCCGCTCGGGTCGGCCTGCACCTGGTGGGCGTGGGGTCCCTGCTGGCGGGGCACGTACGGCCCCGATCCGGTGTGCTGGAACGTTCCGGACGCGGTGGGCGCGAGGCTGCCGTCGGGGCGCAGGGGGACGACGGTGACGCTGCCGGAGCCGTAGTCGGCGGTCAGGACGTGTCCGGCGTGCACACCGAGGTGGGTGGGACCGCCGCCGACGCGCACCGGCTGCCCGACCGGCCGGGGCACGTCCCCGTCCACCCGGAACGCGGCGACCGCGCCGTCCGCCCTCTCACTGACCGCGTAGAGCATGCGCCCGTCCGGTGCCAAGGCCAGGTAGGAGGGGTCGGGCAGGCCGTCGACGCCGTTCAGGAGCGTGAGCGCGCCGCTGTCGGGATCCACGGCCGCCGTCACCACCCCGGGGCCGCCGGCCGCCGTGAACGACCCGATGAACGCCCGCCGCTGTCCGCCGTCTGCCACCGCTGTCCCCTCTCGGTCCTGGGCTTCCGCAGGCGACGGTAGCAGCGGACCGCTGAAGGTCTAGACCAAGCGGGTGAACATTCTTGCCGTGACGCCTGGCGAGCGCCGGGGCTCGGGCGGCCTCAGGCCCCGACGAGCGGTGAGCCCGGCGGGGTCCGCAGCGGGGTCGCCAGTTCGGCGAGCGCGCGCTCCAGGCCGTGCAGATGGGCGAGGGCCGGTTCCGCGGCGGGCGGGTGGTGCGGCGCCAGACCGGTGATCTCGCGCTCGGCCGGGCCGCCGGTCAGTGCCTCCACCGCGGCCTGGACCCGCCAGCAGGCGGCGGCCAGCCGGGCGTCGTGGGAGGCCTCCGGGTCGGCGGCGACGGCGACCAGACCGCGGACCTCCCGGGCGCAGTCGTCGAGCAGGGCGAGCACCCGGCGGGCGCGCCGCTTGCGGACGAGCATCGGGTTCAGCGGATGCACCAGCGGGGCGACCGCGAGCCGCACGCGGGCGAGCTGCTGCTCCAGGTCGGCCACGCGCGGGGCGGGGTCGGCGGCCGGGTCGCCGGCCAGCCGGGCGGCGGCCTCGGCGGTGCAGGCGTGGACCGAGCGCAGGGCGCGCTGGATCCAGGCGTCGGTGACCGTGTGGGTGGTGACGGGCAGGACGAAGAGCACGGCGAGGACGGCACCCACCGCGCCGACCCCGGTCTCGGCCAGGCGCAGGGCGAGCAGCGCGGGGTCGAGCACGTCGAGGAGGCCGTAGAGCAGCGAGGCGAGCAGGGTGACGCAGAGCATCATCCAGGTGTAGGAGACCGCGGCCGTGTAGAAGACGCCGAAGACACAGAGGGCGAGCAGCGCGACGGAGGGGGCGGCCGCGCCGTGCAGCGGGACCGCGACCAGCACCCCGAGGCCGATGCCGAGGACCGTGCCGAGGACGCGCCGGAAGCCGCGGACGAGGGTCTCGCCGCGCGAGGTGGTGTTCACGAAGATCCACCAGGTGGCGCCGACGGCCCAGTACCAGCGCTCACCGGACACCAGCTGGCCCACGACCAGCGCGAAGCCCGCGCCGACGGTCGCCTGCACCGCCTGGCGGGTGGTGATCCGGGAGAGTCCGGTGCCGTCCGGCGGGGCCACCGCGGGCGCCGGGGGCAGCCGACGCTCGTAGCACCACAGCCCGAACCGCACCACCGCCGCGGTGAGCACGGACAGCAGGACGGCCGCGTACAGCTCGGGCAGCTGACGCGGGGTGGCCTGCAGGAACTGCGCGATGAAGTAGGTCATGAAGGCGAACACGCCGAGGCTGTGCCCGCGCGGGCCCCAGCGGCGGGCGTAGACACCGGCGCCGACCACCGCGAGGAAGACGAGGTCACGGGCGACGGGCCGGTCGTGCACCGCGGCGGCGACGGCGAGCACCGGCAGCCCGACCGCGGGCAGCAGGGCGGTGGTGACCGCCTGGCCGCGCACGGTGGCGTCGGTGACGGTGAACAGGGCGAGCAGCGCGGCGAGGCCGCCGATGACGGCGCCGACGAGGGAGTGGCCGGCGAGTCCGCAGACGGCGACCGCGAGGCCGATGCCGAGGACCGCGCGCGTCGCGAAGCGCAGCCGCGTCCGCCCCGGGTCCGGAGCCACGAACACCCTCTTCAGCACTGCTTACCGCCCCCTGGAGCTGATCGGCACGAAAAAGGCGCCGCGGGATCCGCAGCGCCATCGACCTCCCCATGACAGCATCAATTCCGCCACTGGCTCAAGTGCCCTTGCTTCCACTGGTCCATTGGCTCACCTTCTCGCGTGGGGATGCGCCCAGCACCGGGCCATCGGACCATGGCGAGTGGTTCAGTCCGCCCTGAGCACGCTGGGCCATTGGTACAGTCACTCAAGATCATCGAGGAGGGGACGCCCACCATGGCCGTGGACGAACTGGACACCCGCATCCTGCGGCTGCTGCTGGAGCAGCCGCGTACCAGCGTGCGGGAGTACGCCCGCATCCTCGGGGTCGCCCGCGGCACCCTCCAGGCCCGGCTGGACCGGCTGGAGCGGGAGGGTGTGATCACCGGCACCGGTCCGACGCTCTCCCCCGCCGCCCTCGGCCACCCGGTGCTCGCCTTCGTCCACATCGAGGTCACCCAGGGCCACCTCGACGACGTCGGCGACGCGCTGGCCGGCGTGCCGGAGATCGTGGAGGCCTTCTCGATCACCGGCGGCGGCGACCTGATCACCCGGGTCGTGGCCCGCGACAACGCCCACCTGGAGGATGTGATCCAGAAACTGATCAGCCTCCCCGGCGTCGTCCGCACCCGCACGGAGGTGGCCTTGCGCGAGCGCGTGCCGCACCGGCTGCTGCCCCTGGTGGAGTCGATCGGCCGCACGGCGAAGAGCTGAGCGCCGCCACCACTCCGGGAGATCCGGCCGGAAACCGCCTTGGCATCCTGGTGCCATGAACACTCTCGGCGGCATCTCGGTCATCTTCGACCTCGACGGAACGCTCGTGGACAGCGAGCCGAACTACTACGAAGCGGGCCGGCGGGTCCTCGCCGAGCACGGCGTACCGGACTACACCTGGGCCGACCATGAGCGGTATGTCGGCATCAGCACGCTGGACACCATCGCGGACTGGAAGCGGCGGTACGACCTGAGCGCGCCCACCGAGGAGTTGTTCGCCGCCAAGAACCGCCGCTATCTGGAGCTGGCCCGCGCCGCGACGCCCAGCTATCCGGAGATGCGCAAGTTCGTCGAGCTGCTCGCCTCGGAGGGCGTCCCGATGGCCGTGGCCTCCGGCTCCTCCCCCGAGGCCATCGACGCTATCCTCGCCGCCACCGGCCTGGACGCCTTCCTGCGCACGGTCGTCTCCGCCGACGAGGTCCCGCACGGCAAGCCCGCCCCCGACGTCTTCCTCGAGGCGGCCCGCCGCCTCGGCGCCGCCCCGGCGACCTGCGTGGTCCTGGAGGACGCCGCCCCCGGCGCCGCCGCCGCGCACGCGGCCGGCATGCGCTGTGTCGCCGTACCGTACGTGCCCGACCAGGCCGGCGACCCGCGGTTCGCCACGGCGGGGCTGGTCTTCCGCGGCGGCCAGCAGGAGTTCACGGCGCGGGCGGCGTACGACTGGCTGGCCGGCACCACTCCGGCGTCCTGACCCGACGGTCCCGGCCGAATCGGCCGGGACCGTTG
>NZ_DASQNH010000038.1:0-4858 GCF_035645055.1 Streptomyces sp.
GCGGGCCTGTCCGACAAGCCGGTCTCCCGCCCGACCGCTCAGCGTCTGCGCGCTCAGGTCGAAGAGGCCGCTCCGGGCGCGTAGGTGAGCGCCCGGTGAGCGCCGACGCGCTCACCCCTCTGGCAGAACCCCTGCCGCTCATGGTCGTCACCGGCTCGCGCTCGCCCACTGAGCGCGGACCGGTGACGGCCACGGCCGGCAGGCCGCTCGCCCGTACCGCGCCCACCCGGGAAGCGGTGCGGGCGAGGTTCGTTCCGACTACCACCCCAACCCCGCGCAACAACCTCGGGATCACGGACTCCCCCTCCCCAACCCCGAGACCTGGAGGTCTTCTCGCATGAACAGCAACGACCCGAACCACTCTCCTCTGCGCGATGTGGCGCAGAACCCGGAGGCGACCGCCCGGTACCTGGCCGACGTTCAGCGGGTCCTGCTGGACATCGGCAAGAACCTGGAGACCCTCGCCCAGGAGATCCGCGTCCACTGCCGTGACACCCACGTCGAGGGCGACCGGTTCTATGACGCCTGGCTGCGCGCCCAGCCCGTGGAAAGGGCGTTCAAGGACGTCCTGAAGAACGTCGAGGCCGTCACCAAGGGCCTCGAAAAGGGCGCTTACAAGCGCCGCGCCCACGATGAGGCGGTCGCAAATACCGCCCGAAAGCGAAAGGAAAAGGAGCTGGAAAGGCAGCGCAAGAAGAACCCGCAGCCGCTCCAGGCCGCGCCGAATCCGCCGCAGCAGGGTGCACAGACGCCGAATCCGGGGTATGGTGGTCCGAGGTCGATTTACGACCTCGGTAAGGAGCGCTCGGCGTGACTCGCCCGCTCCTGAAATCCGAACTCCGCGCTCAGCGCTCCCGCGAATACCTGCTGAAGCAGCGTGATTCGTTCATCGAACGACACGGCGAGGACCTCGGCGCCTTCTATTTCCTGGTGATGCTCGTGCAGACGCACGGCAGGAAATGCCTCAAGCGCGGCGACACCGCCGGGCTGAGGGCGCTGGCGCACGACCTGCACGCCGTCTACCTCAAGCACACCCAGTAACCGCCCGCCCGCCACGAGGGGGCCGCCGCTGCCACGCGGTGGCCCCCTCGACGTCTCCAACGCCCAGGCGCCCACACGCCCAGGCGCCCAGGCGCGCGCACGCGTACGCGAGGCGGTCACCGTCTGTCAAGCCCTGAAGGAGGACGCGAGAGCAGTGTCAGACGACACCGAAGGGCAACTCATCAATTTCCCGGTCGGGACCGATGTCACTGACCGGCCCCCGCAATTGCCGGATCCCGGACGTCTTTTCCCGGACGCGAGTGAGCGGTCCGCGGTCCCTCCGGAGTCCCCGGAAGAAACAACCCTCGAGTTGCCCGCTGTCCCGGCTGCGCCCCGACCGGAAGCAGCTTTGGCTTCTTCTCGTGAAATTCCGCTCGCCGATCCCAGCGGAATAAACGCGGAGGAAAACGAAGAGGGTGAATATGTGCAGCCGCGCTCGCTGGCGGACCGGCTCGGTGACTGGCTGGAATATCGCCTGGAAGTGGCGCGGGACCGGCACGCCGGGGAAGCGCCGTTCCGTGAGGCGGAGATAGCGCGTAAGGCCGCGCTTTTGGAGGCCCGTACCGCGCAGGAGACCGCGATGATGGAGCAGAACGCCAAGCTCCGTGCCGCGCAGATGAAGGCGAAGGCCGACAAGGCGGCGGCGCGCGGCAAGGCCGACGGGGCGCGGTCCTCCAGTTCCGGCATGGGCGCCGACAAGGGCGGCCGCTCGAAGGCCGGCGGCGGGGGCGGCCACTCCGGCGGCTCAGGCCGGGGCGGCACCGGCGGCGGCCGCGGTTCAGGTACGAACGGGTCCGGCGGCACCGGTCGCGGTCCCGGGAGCGGCAACTCCCCCAAGGGCACTGGGAAGGGCTCTGATCGCTCCGCTGGCGGTCGTGGGGGCGGCTCGAAGGGCAATGAGTCGTCCGGGGGCTCCAAAGGCCGTCAGAACGGCTCTGGTGGCTCCGGTGCGGGCAAGTCCGGCACAGGCAAGGGCAGTTCGGGCGGCTCGGGCAAGAACGGCTCGGGCAGCTCCGGGTCCGGCAAGGCCGGTTCGAAGGGCGACGGCGGCAAGCCGAAGGACTCGCCGGCCTCCAGCCCCCGGGCCGAACGGGCCCGCGGCCGCCAGGAGCGCGCCGCCGCCCGCCAGGCCGCCCGGCAGCAGCGGCGCAGCGCCGACCAGGCCGCCAACCTCGCCGACCGCAGCAAGGACCGTGACCAGGACCGCGCCAACCGGCAGGCGGAGCGGGAGGAGCGCCGCAGGGCGAAAGCCGAGCGGAAGGCCGCGAGGAAGGCGAAGCGGGAGGCCGCGAAGGCCGCCGACGACCGGACCACCTTCGGTGAGGCCGTGGCGGAGGAGGCGCAGCGTCGCTGGGACAAGCGCCGCGCCGACGCGAAAGACGCGAAGGACGGCAAGGGCGGCACCGAGAAAGTCAGCCTGACCAAGGACAAGGGGAAGGAGAAGGACGCCGAAGGCAAGGGCACCGACAGCAAGGGCGAGGAGGACGCCAGGGACGCCTCTGGCGGGTCCTCCAGCGCCGCGCAGGACGGCAAGGCGTCCGATGAGCCGGGCAAGGACGCAAAGGCCGGTGACGGGCCGTCTGACGGTTCGAAGAAGCGGCGCCGGTTCCGGCGCGGTCGTACCGCCGGCACCGGCCGGGCCGGGCGCCGTGAGCGTTCGGCGGACAGCCCGTTCGGTGCGGAGGACTCCACCCCGACGGCGGAGTGGCCCGAGCACGACACCCGCCCGCCGAAACCCGCTGCCCAGGGCGAGGACGACATCGCCGACGCGGACATCGTCCCCGATAAGCCCGCAGCCGTCACGGCCGGCGTCAAGGGCCTGCCGCCCGCGCCCGAGCCGCACACCCAGCGTCCCGGCACCACCCGACCCACCGCACAGGAGGACCCCGTGGCATCGGAGGTCAGCAAGCCCACGTCGGGCCAGACCGGCATGGCGGCCAAGCACCGCACCGACATCACCTTCGGCGAGTACCTGATGGAGATCGTGAACATCGCGATCGCTGCCGCACTCGACAAGGACCGCGCCCAGGACCTGGGCGTCGCGCTCGGCAAGGTCGCCGACGCCCTGCGGGACATGGCGGCCGACCTGGTCGGCGACCACAACATCGCCACCGAGGTCGTCGACCAGATCACGGACCTGGCCGACGCCGCGGCCCGCATGAAGCAGCTCGCCGAACGGTGCGCCACCGAGTGCGAGATCGCCTCCGAGGCCGCCCGGATCGCCGCCATGTCGGTCGGCCGCGTCTACGGCGAGGACATCCAGGCCATGGACGACGCGGGCCTGGCCCACGCCTCCGCCGCCGCTCACCACGACTAGGAAGGAGGTTCGCCGTGAGCGACCTCGCGCCCACCACCGGCGGCGCTGCCGCCACGACCGACGGCGACAACCGGTACAAGGCTGTCCAGCAGAAGCTCAAGACGCTGGGCCAGGCCATGGACCTGGCCAGCAACGAGCTGGAGGCGCTGCTGCGTGGCATGCGGCAGAACGCGCAGCGCGCGGAGGGCCTGGCCGTCGACATCGCCAACGCCGAACTGGACCGCAAGTTCATCGAGATGACCAACCAGGTGGCCGTCGCCCTGGGTGGCGCCGCCGTGGAGGTCCAGAAGCTCCACGAGACGGCGCAGGAGGTGTCCGGCCTGGCCACGGACGCGCGGCGTACGCACGCGCGGCTGTACGAGGGCCTGGACACCATCCGCTCCGGCCGCAAGGAGCGCACCCCCAAGCCGGGCTTCTTCGCCCACTGACCCCCGACCCAGCCGAAGTCCGCGATGGGCGGCCCGCCACCGACGGCGGGCCGCCCATCGTCACTCCCGAAGGAGAAACCCCCGTGTCCGTGCCGCGCAGCGTCGCCCTGGAGCGCACCCTCTACACCCTGGCCGCCCCGGTCCTCGCCGCGGCCCCGAACATCGCCCCCGACAGTCCCGTCAACACGGTCGTGCAGCTGGCGGGCGCCGCCGGCATCGGCGGCTGGGTGCTGGCCGCCAAGAGCGACGAGCCCGGCGCGGGCCGCAAGATCTTGCGCTGGTCCCCGCTCGTGCTCGCGGCCGCTGTCGACGTCGCCGCCAAGAACACGCCCGGCGTGGGTCCGTGGGGCCTGGACGTCCTGCTCGCCGCAGGGTGGGCGGCGGCCGGCCTGCTCGTGATGCCGTTCTCCCGGCACACCCGCCGGAGCCACCGGCCCGCGCTCGCCGCCCCGGCCCCTGCCCCGCAGCTCCAGCCCGCTCCCGAGCCGTCCCCGGCGCAGCCGGACGACGGCGCCGACGCCTTCACCCGGCAGGTCCGCTGGCTGTGGGAGAACCGCGGCATGCCCGGCCGCACGATCGTCGTCAAGGCCACCCCGCACACCGGCATGCCCAACGACCTGTCGCTGCTGCTGCGCGCCTCTGAGGCCGGGCGGCCGATCTCCGGCCTCACCCAGGAGGCGGTCGCCGCGGCGTTCGGCGTGGACGTCACCGACGTGACCATCAAGGAGGTCGTCCGGCAGTACGGGCGCGAGGGCGGCCCCGCCTGGAAGGAGGTCGACGTCACCCCCGACGCGAACGAGCGGCGCCGCAAGGCCCCCACCGCCCACGAGTGGTGGGCCGACCGGATCGGCGCCGCCGGCGGCCCGGTGCCCGGCTCCGAGTTCGTCAGGGAGGTCCGCGACCACGGCCGCCGGGTCACCCACTACATCGCCCAGGTCCCCGACGAGATGGGCGAGCCGCGCGTCAACAAGCACGCCCTGGCGGCCGCGCTGAAGACCAAGTACGACGAAGGCCGGCTGTTCGTCACCGTCGACGGCAGCCAGGTCCTGGTCTCGCTGTGGGACAGCTCGCC
>NZ_DASQNH010000039.1:0-37542 GCF_035645055.1 Streptomyces sp.
GAGTGACCGCTCCGGGTTGAGGACCTCGACCAGCCGCTCGAACGGCACGTCCTGGTGGGCGTAGGCGGCCAGGTCCGTCTCGCGCACCCGCTCCAGCAGCGTCGCGAAGTCCGGGTCCCCGGAGGTGTCCGTGCGCAGCACCAGCGTGTTGACGAAGAACCCGACCAGGTCCTCCAGGGCCACGTCCGTACGGCCGGCGACGGGCGCGCCGATCGGGATGTCGGTGCCCGCGCCCAGCCGGGTCAGCAGCGCCCCCAGGCCCGCCTGGAGCACCATGAACAGGCTCACGCCGTGCTCGGCGGCCAGCTCGGTGAGCCGCCGGTGCAGGCCGGGGCCGATCTCGACGGGCACCTCGGCACCCCGGAAGCTCCGCTGTCCGGGCCGGGGCCGGTCCGCGGGCAGCGGGATCTGCTCCGGCAGGCCGTCGAGCGTCTCGCGCCAGAAGGCGAGCTGCCGGCCGGCGAGGCTCGTCTCGTCGGACTCGTCGCCGAGCAGCTCCCGCTGCCACAGCGTGTAGTCGGCGTACTGCACGGGCAGCGGCGCCCAGTCGGGGGCGCGGCCCTGGCGGCGCGCCTCGTAGGCCGTGGCGAGGTCGCGTTCCAGCGGCCGTATCGACCAGCCGTCGCCCGCGACGTGGTGCAGCAGGAGCAGCAGCAGGTGGTCGTCGGGGCCGAGGGTGAACAGGGTGGGCCGCAGCGGCGGTTCGGCGGCGAGGTCGAAGGCGTGCCGGGCGGCGGCCCGCACCGCCTCGTCGATCCGCTCGGGGGCGACGGGCACCTCGGGCAGCTGTGGCGTGTACGGCTGGAGGATGTGCTGGTACGGCTCGCCGGAGGTCTCGGGCAGCACCGTGCGCAGCACCTCGTGCCGGGCGATCACGTCGGCGAGCGCCGCCCGTAGCGCGGGCACGTCCAGCTCACCGGTGAGACGCAGCCCGCGGACGATGTTGTAGGTGGGGCTCGGTCCTTCCAGGCGGTGCAGGAACCACAGCCGGCTCTGCGCGTGCGACAGCGGCACGGCGTCGGGGCGGACGCGGGGGCCGAGCGGCGGCCGCTCGGCGCCGCCGTCGCCGATCCGGGCGGCGAGGGCGGCCACGGTCGGTGCCTCGAACAGGTCGCGCACGCCGAGTGCCGCGCCGAGCTGCGAGCGGATCCGGCTCACCAGCCGGGTGGCGAGCAGGGAGTGACCGCCGAGGTCGAAGAAGTCCGCGTCCACGCCGACCTCACCGACCCCGAGGACGGCGGAGAACAGGGCGCACAGCTGTGCCTCGGTCTCGGTGCGCGGTGCGCGCGAGGCGTCGTCGTGGCGGTCGGGCCGGGGCAGGGCGCGGCGGTCCACCTTGCCGTTGGCGGTCAGGGGCAGCTCGTCGAGGAGGACGAACGCCGAGGGCACCATGTAGGACGGCAGCCGCCGGGCGGCGTGCTCCCGCAGGCCGGACACGTCGAGGTCGGCGCGGTCCGGCACGACGTAGGCGACGAGCCTGCCGTCCCGCGCCACGACCGCGGTCCGGCCGGCCCCGGGGTGGCGGCCGAGGCACGCCTCGACCTCGCCGGGCTCGACCCGGTGGCCGCGGATCTTGATCTGGTCGTCGGCCCGGCCGAGGAAGTACAGGGCGCCGTCGGCCCGGCGGCGGGCCAGGTCGCCGGTGCGGTACATCCGGGAGCCGGGCGGTCCGAACGGGTCGGCGACGAACCGCTCGGCCGTGGCCGCGGGCAGGTCCGCGTAGCCGCGGGCCAGGCCGGTGCCCGCCAGGTACAGCTCGCCGACCGCGCCGACCGGTACCGGCCGCAGGGCGCCGTCCAGGACGTAGGCGCGCATGTTGTCGAGCGGGGTGCCGATCGGCAGCGGGGACTCCACGGGACGTGCGCCGTCCACGGCGTACGCGGTGGCCCCGAGCGTGGTCTCGGTGGGGCCGTACAGATGGCGCAGCCGGGTGCCGGGGCACCGCCGGCGGACGCTCTCCAGGGCGGCGACGGACACCAGGTCGCCGCCGGTCCAGACCTCTCGGACCCCGGCGAAGGCGTCCGGCTGCTCCTCGGCGAGCAGGGCGAACAGCCCGGCGGTCACCATGAAGCAGGTGACGCCCTGCTCGGTGAGGACCTGGCGGTAGGTGTGGGCGTCGAGGTCGCCGGGGGGTGCGACGACCAGCCGGGCCCCGGTGAGCAGGGGCATCCACAGCTCGTAGGTGGAGATGTCGAAGGCGTACTGCGAGTGCAGCAGCACCCGTTCCCCGGGTCCGGAGAGCCAGCGGCGGTCGAGCGCGAGGCCCAGGACGTCCTCGTGGGTGATGCCGACGGCCTTGGGCGTCCCGGTCGAGCCCGAGGTGTACATGAGGTACGCCAGCATGCCGGGGTGCGCCGGGACCTCGGGGGCGTGTTCGGGCATCCCTGAGGCGTCGTCGACCCGGAGGACGGTGGCGTCGTGCGGGAACTCGGGAGTGGTGTCGTCGGCGAAGAGGACGGTCGCGGAGGTCTCGTCGAGGATCAGCCGGAGCCGCTCGGCGGGGTGCCCGGTGTGCAGGGGCACATAGGTGCCGCCCGCCTTGAGGATCGCGAGGGTCGCCACCACCTGTTCGACGGAGCGCCGCAGGCACACGGCGACGGCGGTCTCGGGGCCGACTCCCGCGCCGAGCAGGCGGTGCGCGAGCCGGTTGGACCAGGCGTCGAGTTCGGCGTACGACAGCTCCCGCTCGCCGTCGCCGACGGCCACGGCGCCGGGCGCCGTCCGCACCGTCCGCGCGAACTGCTCCGGCACGGTGGCCGCCGGGGGGCCGGGGACGGCGGTGTCGTTGACCCCCTCGGTGAGATGCCGGCGCTCCTGCGGTGACAGCAGGTCCAGTTCGGCCACCGGGCGGTCCAGCCCGTCGGCCGCCGCGTGCAGCAGGCGCAGGAACCGGGCGCCGAGCGCCTCCGCCTCCTCGGCGCTGAAAAGGTCGGGCCGGCAGTCGAGCCGCAGATGCAGGCTCTCCCGCGGGATCGCGGCGAGCGTCACCGCGTAGTGCGAGGCGTCCCGGCTGGTCAGGCCCAGCATGCGCAGGCCGTCGACCTCGGGCAGCAGGCCCCGCTCGACGGGATAGTTCTCGAACACCAGGGCGGTGTCGAACAGCTGAGGTACGCCGATGGCGCGCTGCACCTCGGCCAGCCCGATGTGCTGGTGCTCGATCAGGTCGGCCTGCCGGGCCTGCACCTCGGCGCCCAGCTCGGCGAGGGTGGCCCCGGGCCGGATCCGCACCCGCAGCGGCAGGGTGTTGATGAACAGGCCGATCATCTCGTCGACGCCCGGCAGGTCGGCGGGGCGGCCGGACACGGTGGCGCCGAACACCACGTCGTCGCGGCCGGTCAGCGCACCGAGGAGCAGGCCCCAGGCGCACTGGACGACCGTGTTGAGGGTGAGCCCGTGGGCCCGCGCCCGCTCCCGCAGCCGGGCGGTGGCCTCGGCGGGCAGTTCCAGGGCGCGCCGCACCGGCAGCACCGGGCCGCCGGGGTCCGCGGCGAGCCGGGTCGGCTCGGTCACCCCGTCCAGGGCGGCCCGCCAGGCCGCCAGCGCCGCGTCGCGGTCGCGGCGCGCCAGCCAGGCCAGGTACGCCCGGTAGGGCCGCACCGCGGGCAGGGCGCGGTCGTCGCCGCGGGTGGCGTAGAGGGCGAACAGCTCGCGCAGCACCAGCGGCAGGGACCAGCCGTCGAAGAGCGCGTGGTGGTGGGTGAGCACGAGCAGGTGACGGCCGGGACCGGTGTGCACCAGGGTGGCGCGCAGCAGCGGCGGCCGGGCCAGGTCGAAGCGGCGGGTCCGGTCGTCGGCGAGCAGCCGCTCCAGGCGGGCCGCCCGCTCGTCCTCGGGCAGGCCGCGGAGGTCGACCGCGGACCAGGGCACCTCGGCCTCGCGGGGGATCACCTGCACGGGCTGTTCCACGTCCTGGTGCCAGAATCCGGCGCGCAGGTTGGGGTGGCGCGCCAGCAGGGCGCGCAGCGCCGAGCGCAGCGCGTCGGCGTCCAGTTGCCCCTCGACCTCGACGGCGAGCTGGACGTTGTACACGTCGGCTCCGCGGTCGTCGTAGAGCGCGTGGAAGAGCAGCCCCTCCTGCAACGGCGTCAGGGGCAGGATGTCGGCCAGCCCAGACGTCATCGTGCGTTCCTCCAAGCGGATTCGAGGCGGTCGATGTCCGCCTGGCTCAGTGAGATCAGGGGCAGGTCGTCCTCGGTGAGGCCGCCGCCGTCCGCCGTCCGGGCGTGCTCGGCGAGCGCCTGGAGCGCGGCGAACCAGAGGCCCGCCAGCCGGTCGACGGATTCCTCGTCCAGCAGTTCGGCCGGCCAGGACCAGGTCGCGGTCAGCTCCGGTCCGTCGGCGTGGTCGCGGGTGAGGGCGTTGAGTTCGAGGACGTGCGGCGCGGGCATGGCGGCGTCGGCGCCGCCGCTGAAGGCGCCGGGTTCCGGGACCAGCTCCCAGTCCCGCGCGCCGGCGGGCGCGGAGAACCGGCCCAGGTAGTTGAAGGCCAGCTGGGGGCGGCGCGCGGTGAGGCCGAGGTAGCCGAACCCGGCGCCCTGGTCGGGCCGGGCGCGCAGACCGTCCTTGATCCGGCGCACCGCCTCGGTGAGCGCCGGCCCCTCCCAGTCGGCCGCTCCCGGGTCCAGCCGGACCGGGGCGATGGAGGTGAACCAGCCGACGGTACGGCTCAGATCGGTGCCCTCGACCAGGTCCTCCCGGCCGTGGCCCTCCAGGTCGGCCAGCACCGGGCCGGGCCCCCGCCAGCGGGTCACGGCCAGCGCGAACGCGGTGAGCAGGACGTCGTTGACGGTGGCGTGGAGGGCGGCCGGTACGTCGCCGAGCAGCGGCCGGACCAGCTCGGGGCCCAGGGTGCGGGTGAGCCGCCGCAGGGTGTCCTGGGTGTCCCGGCGCGGGTCGAGCGGACGCGCCGCGAGCGGCGGGTCGTCCGTGGCGAGGATCTCCCGCCACACCGGGAGTTCCGCGCTCCGGTCGGTCTTCTCGGTGAGCAGGGCCCAGCGGCGCAGCGAGGTGCCGACGGGCAGAAGGGGCTCTCCCCGCCAGGCCGCGGCGAGGTCCGGCAGCAGGATCCGCCAGGACACGCCGTCGACGGCGAGGTGGTGGACGGCCAGCAGCAGCCGGCCGTCCTCGGGCAGCCACACGGCGTGCAGCATCCGCCCGCTGCAGGGGTCGAGGTGCTCGCCCAGCGCGGCCCGCTCGGCGGCGAGGTCCTTCTCGGCCCGGTGCACCAGCGGGCCGGGGTGGGCGTCGGGCAGCACCTCCCAGCTCCAGTCGCCGCCGGCCGCGGTGAGCCGCAGCCGGAGCGCGTCGTGGTGCGCGACCAGCGTGCGCAGGGCGGCTTCCAGCCGCTCCTCGTCCGCGTCGGCGGGCACCTGGACGAGCGCGGACTGGTGGAAGCTCCGTACCGGGCCGCCCAGATCGCGCAGCCAGCGCACGACGGGGGTGAGCGGCAGCGGACCGTGCGGGGCGACGACGTCGCCGTCCGCGGGGCCGTCGGCGGTGGCGGCGGTCCGCGCCAGGTCGGCGAGCACCGGGGTGCGGAAGACGTCGCGCGGGGTCAGCACCAGTCCGGCCGCGCGGGCCCGGCCGACCAGCTGGATGGCCGAGATGCTGTCGCCGCCGAGGGCGAAGAACCCGGCGTCCGCGGGGACTTCGGGCAGGCCCAGGACGTCCGCCACGAGTCGGCACAGCAGCCGCTCGCGTTCCGTGCGCGGGGGGCGGCCGGTGCCCGGGGCGGGGTGGGCGGGGGCCGGCAGGGCGCGGCGGTCGAGTTTGCCGCTGGCGTTCAGCGGGATCCGCTCCAGCTCCACGAACGCGACCGGGACCATGTACTCCGGCAGCCGCTCGGCGACCGCCTCCCGCAGGGCCGCCGCGTCGAAGGGGCGGCCCCGGGCGGGCACCACGTAGGCGACGATCCGCTTGTCGCCCGGCCTGTCCTCCCGGACCACGGCCACCGCGCGGCCGACCTCGGGCAGCGAGGCGAGGAAGGCCTCGATCTCGCCGAGTTCGACGCGGAAGCCGCGGATCTTGACCTGGTCGTCGACCCGGCCGAGGAACTCGACGGCGCCGTCGCCGTTCCACCGCACCAGGTCCCCGGTGCGGTACATGCGCGCGCCGGCCGGCCCGTGGACGTCGGCCACGAACCGTTCCGCGGTCAGCGCCGGCCGGTCCAGATAGCCGCGGGCCAGCCCGGCGCCGCCGAGGTACAACTCGCCGGGCACGCCCGCGGGGACGGGCTGGAGGCGGGTGTCGAGCACATACGCGCGCATACCGGCGAGGGGGCGGCCGATGGGCACGGTGTCCCGTCCGACGGCGTCGGGGCCGCCGAGCGGGAAGCAGGTGGCGAAGGTGGTGGTCTCCGTCGGGCCGTAGACGTGGACGACGGTCAGTCCCGGGCAGCGTTCCAGCACCCGGCGCATCGCCTCGGGCGACACGAAGTCGCCGCCGGTCCACACCTCGCCGACCGCGGTGAAGGCGTCCGGGCACTGCTCGGCCATCAGGTTGAACAGGGCCGTGGTCAGGAACAGCCCGGTGATCCGCTCGCCCAGGATGATCCGCCGCAGCTCGGCGACGTCCAGTTCGCCCGCCGGGGCGACGACGACCTCGCCGCCGTTCAGCAGCGGCACCCACAGCTCGTAGGTGGAGGCGTCGAAGGCGTGCGGGGAGCGCAGCAGCACGCGCCGGTGGGCGCCGCCGCGCCACACCTCGTCGTCGGCGAGTTCGAGGATGTCACGGTGGGTGACGGCGACGCCCTTCGGCGTGCCGGTGGAGCCGGACGTGTACATCACGTAGGCCAGCCGCTCGCGGTGCGCCGGCCCGTGCGGGCCCGGCCCGTCCGCCTCCGCGGTGTCGGCGCGCAGCACCGGGACGCCCAGTTCCCCGGCGTCCGGGTGGGTGCTCGCGTCGGTGAGCACCAGGGTGGCGCCCGCGTCCTGGACGACCAGGCGCTTGCGGGCGGCCGGGTGCGTCTCGTGCAGCGGTACGTAGGCGGCGCCCGCCTTGAGCACGGCGAGGGTGGCGACGACGAGGTCGGTGGAGCGGCGCATGGCCAGGGCGACCATCGTCTCGGGGCCGGCGCCGTGGCGCGCGAGGGTCCGGGCCAGGCCGTCGGAGCGGGCGTCGAGTTCCCGGTAGGTGAGGGTGCGGCCGTCCTCGCGCACCGCCACCGCGTCGGGGGTCCGGGCGGCCTGCGCGGCGAAGCGGGTGACGACCGTCTCGCCGGCGGCGGGTACGGCACCCGGCCGGCCCGCCCACTCCGTCAGCAGGCGCGTGCGCTCGCCGGCGTCGAGGATGTCCAGCGCGCCCACCGGCCGCCCGGGCTCGGCGACGGCCGCTTCGAGCAGCCGCACCCAGCGGGCCGCGAGGGCGGCGACCGTCTCCTCGTCGTACAGGTCGGCGCTGTACTCGACGTGCCCCTCGATCCCGTCCGGGCCGTCGAGCAGGCCGAAGGACAGGTCGAACTTGGCGGTGCCGTTGTGCACGTGCTCGGTGGTGACCTCCAGCCCGGCGAGGCGGTGCTCGGCGGCGGGGACGGTGTTCAGCATCAGCACGACCTGGAACAGCGGCTGCCGGGCCAGGGACCGCTCCGGGTTCAGCTCCTCGACCAGCCGCTCGAAGGGGATGCCGGCGTGCGCGTACGCGTCGAGATCGGCCCGGCGCACCCTGTCGAGCAGTTCGGTGAAGGCCGGGTCGCCCGAGACGTCGGCGCGCAGCACCACGGTGTCGACGAAGTTGCCGACGAGCCCGGCCAGCGCCTCCTCCGAGCGTCCGGCGAGCGGCGAGCCGATCACGATGTCCTCGCCCGCTCCCAGCCGGGAGAACAGCGCGACCAGCCCGGCGTGCAGCACCATGAACAGCGTCGCGCGGCGGGACGCGCCCAGCGCGGACAGCCGCTCGCGCAGCGCGGCCGGGATGCGCAGCGGCACCTGACCGCCGCGGTGGCCGGTGACCGCCGGGCGGGGCCGGTCGGTGGGCAGTTCGAGGGACGGCGCGCCCTCCAGCGTGGTGCGCCAGTACGCCAGGAGCGCGGGCTCCTCGGTGTTCAGGACCTCCCGCTGCCACAGGGTGTAATCGGCGTACTGCACCGGCAGCGGCGCCCAGTCGGGGGCCCGGCCCGCGCACCGGGCCGCGTAGGCGGTGGCGAGGTCCGCGGCGAACGGGGCCAGCGACCAGCCGTCGGCGGCGATGTGGTGGACGACGACCAGCAGCAGGTGGTCCTCCCGGCCGGCCTCGAACAGCGTGGCGCGGACCGGTGTCTCGGTGCGCAGGTCGAAGGCGTGGGCCGCCGCCGCGGCGACCGCGTCCGCGCTGTGGACCGCCGTGAGCAGCTCCGGCACCCGGTCGACGACCTCCTGGCGGGGGGTGCCGTCGGTGGCCGGGAAGACGGTGCGCAGGCTCTCGTGCCGGCGCACCACGTCGCCCAGCGCGGCCGCCAGCGCCGCCCGGTCGAGCGGGCCGCGCAGCCGCAGCGCCAGCGGAATGTTGTACGCCGGGTGGGGCCCGTCCAGTTCGCCGAGCGCCCACAGCCTGCGCTGCGCGAACGACAGCGGGAGCCGTTCCGGCCGCTCGGCGCGGGTCAGGGCCGGCCGGGCGGGACGCGGACCGCCGGCGCCCTCGCCGAGGCGGTCGGCCGCTTTGCCGAGGCGGTCGGCGAGCGCCGCGACCACCGGTGTCTCGAACAGCGCCTGCACCGGGATCTCGGTGCCGGTCTCCTCCCCGATCCGGCGGGCCAGCCGGACGGCCAGCAGGGAGTGTCCGCCGAGGGAGAAGAAGTCGTCGTCCGGGCCGACCTCGGCCAGCCCGAGCACCTCGGCGAACAGCGAGCACAGCAGCGCCTCGCGCCCGGACCGCGGGGCACGCGCCACGCGCGGCGCCTCGGGGGCGGGCAGCGCCGCCCGGTCGAGCTTGCCGTTGACGGTCAGCGGCAGCGCGGGCAGCACGACCACGGCCGCGGGCACCATGTAGCCGGGCAGGGTGCCCGCGAGGTGCTCGCGGACCCGCCCGGGGTCCACCGGATCCGGACCGGCGGGAACGACGTACGCCACGATGCGCCGCTCGACACCCTCGTCGGCGACGGCACCGGCAGCACCACCGGCACCGGCAGCGGCGGAGACACCGGCGCCACCAGCGGCACCGCCACCGTCCTCACGGACGATCACCGCCGCGTCCGCCACCTCGGGCAGCCGCAGCAACGCCGCCTCGATCTCGCCCGGTTCGATGCGGAAGCCGCGGATCTTGACCTGCCGGTCCGCGCGCCCCAGGTACTCCAGGGTGCCGTCGGGCCGCCACCGGGCCCGGTCACCGCTGCGGTACATGCGGGAGCCGTCGGCGGCGAACGGATCGGCGACGAAGCGGGCGGCCGTCAGCCGCGGCCGGTTCAGGTAGCCGCGGGCGAGCCCGGCGCCGGAGACGTACACCTCCCCCGCGACGCCCGGCGGCACGGGTGACAGCCACTCGTCGAGGACGTAGACGGCGAGGTCGTCCAGCGGCACGCCGATCGGGCTGCCCAGCCCGGGCCGCGTTCCGGCCGTGACCGTGCCGTGCGTGACGTGCACGGTCGTCTCGGTGATGCCGTACATGTTGACCAGCTCGGGCCCGTCGGGGTGGCGCGCGAACCAGTCCCCCAGCCGGGCCACGTCCAGCGCCTCCCCGCCGAACACGACGTGGCGCAGGGCGAGTTCGCCGTCCGCGTCGGCGTCCTCACGGGCCAGCGGGTAGAACGCCGACGGGGTCTGGTTCAGCACGGTGACGCCCCGCTCGGCGAGCAGGCGCCAGAACTCCCGCGGGGAGCGGGCGGTCTCCTGCGGGACGACCACCAGGGTGCCGCCGTGCAGCAGGGCGCCCCACAGCTCCCACACCGAGAAGTCGAAGGCGTACGAGTGGAACAGCGTCCACACGTCGTCGGGTCCGAACGCGAGGTGCCGTCGAGCCGCGTCGAAGAGCCGGACCACGTTGGCGTGGGTGACCTCGACACCCTTGGGGGTGCCGGTGGAGCCGGACGTGTAGATGACGTACGCCCGGTTCCCGGGCCGGATGGCGGCGCCCGGCGTGCCGGTGGCGGTGTGCCGGGCGTGGGAGCCGATCAGCACCACGGGGGGCCACCCCTCGGGCCGGCGGTCGTCCGGCCCGGTATCGGGCGTGTCGGTGAGGAGCAGCTCGGCCCCGGCGTCGGCCAGCACGGCGGTGATCCGGCGGGCCGGAGAGGCCGGGTCGATCGGCAGGTAGGCGGCCCCGGACTTCAGCACGCCGAGCAGGGCGACCACGAGGTCGGCCGAGCGCGGCAGCAGGACGCCGACCAGTGACTCCGGCCCGGCGCCGCGCTCGCGCAGCGCGCGGGCGACCCGGTCGGCCCGGCGGTCGAGTTCCGCGTAGGTGAGGACGGTGTCACCGAAGACGACGGCGGTGGCGTCCGGGGTCCGGCGCACCACGTCGGCGAAGCGCGAGACGAGGGTGCCGGTCATGAGCGGCCCTCCAGCTCACGCAGGCGGGCCGCGAGGACCGTGCCGACCTCGGCCAGCGGTTCGGGCTGGGTCATGGTCTCGTGCCGGGTCTCGACGTCCCGTACCTCGACGGATCCGCCGAGGTACGACAGCCACACCTCGTCCGGGACGCTCTTGGGCGTGCCGTCCTTGGCGAGCGTCGGGCGGAAGAACAGGGTGTTGCCCTCGAACGTCCGGGGCTTGTGCTCACCCATGATCCGCACGCTGTTCTTGTAGATCTCGATGAGCGCCAGCAGGTTGTACTCGCCGAACAGCGCGAACGGGCTGTTGCCCTCGCGCAGCCGCTTCGCCACGAACCCGGCCTCCAGCGGCTTGCCCGGCTCCAGCTTGCTCATGTCGTAGCCGGTCGAGGCCACGGCCGCCGCGAAGAACTCCTGTTCACTGGGGATGCGGTGGTTGGCGATGTCGTCCTCGGACGGGTAGTCGGCCATCACGGTGAGCAGGCCGACCTCGTCGCCGGCCTCGGCGAGCTGTACCGCCATGGCGTGCGCGACGATCCCGCCGAAGGACCAGCCGAGCAGGTGGTACGGCCCGTTCGGGCGGACCGTGCGGATCTGCTCGATGTAGTCGGCGGCCATCTCCTCGATGCTGTCCGGCAGCGGCTCGGGCCTGGCCAGGCTCCGCGGCTGGAGGCCGTAGATCGGGTGGTCGGCGGTGAGGTGGCGCATCAGCCCCGCGAAGACCCAGCTGGGGCCGCCCATCGGATGCAGGCAGAACAGCGGCGGCCTGGTGCCGGACGCCCGGATGGGCAGCAGCACGTCGAACGCGCTCTCGGTGGTGTCGACCCCCAGGGACCGGGTCAGCCGGGCCACCGTGGGCGCGTCGACCAGACGGCGGAACGTCAGCTCCGTGCCCAGGGTCTCCCTGATCCGCGCGGCCAGCTGGTTGGCGAGCAGCGAGTGGCCGCCGAGTTCGAAGAAGTTGTCGTCGATCCCGACCCGGGGCACCCCCAGCACCTCGGCGAACAGCCCGCACAGGATCTCCTCCTGCGGGGTGCGGTGGCCCCGGCCGCGGACCACCGCGTCGGGCCGCGGCTCGGGCAACGCCTTGCGGTCCACCTTGCCGTTGGCGGTCAGCGGCAGGGCGTCGAGGACCACGACGGTGGTCGGCACCATGTAACCCGGCAGCCGGTCCGCGAGGTCCCGCCGCAGTTCGACGGGGTCCGCGGTGCTCCCCTCGGCGGGCACCACGTAGGCGACGAGGCGGCGGTCGCCCGCCGTGTCCTCGCGTACGGCCGCGGCCGCCGCGGCGATGTCGGGCCGGCGGCCGAGCGCCGCCTCGACCTCGCCGAGTTCGACCCGGAAACCGCGGATCTTGACCTGGTCGTCGACCCGGCCGAGGAACTCCAGGTCCCCGTCGGGCCGGTGCCGCACCAGGTCACCGGTGCGGTACAGCCGGGAGCCGGGCCGGCCGAACGGGTCGGCGACGAAGCGCTGGGCCGTCAGCCCGAACTGGCCCAGGTAGCCGGACGCGACGCCGTGGCCGCCGATGTACAGCTCCCCGGGCGCGCCGTCCGGGACGGGCCGCAGCCCGGCGTCCAGCACGTGCGCCTGGGTGTTGCCGATGGGCCGGCCGATCACCACGCGGTCGCCGCCCACCGGTGCCGCCGTCGACCAGATGGTCGTCTCGGTCGGCCCGTACAGGTTGACGACCTCCTGTGCCTCGGCCACGAGCCGCGTCGCCAGAGCCGGGTCGAGCGGCTCCCCGCCGACCAGGACCCGCTTGCCGCGCACCGCCTCCGGGTGCCGTCCGGTCACCTCCCGCCACAGCGTCGGCGTGGCCTGCATGACGGTGCACTCGGAGAGCAGGGCGGCGAGCGCGGCCGGGTCCCGCACCTGGTCGGTGCCGGCGAGGACGACGGCCGCCCCCGAGACCAGCGGCAGCAGCAGCTCCAGCAGGGCGATGTCGAAGCCGACCGTGGTCACGGCCAGCAGGCGGTCCCGCGGGGTCAGCGGGACCAGCGGGCGCAGCGCGGCCAGGAAGTTGGCGAGGTTGCCGCGCGAGACGCAGACCCCCTTGGGGCGGCCGGTGGAACCCGAGGTGTACAGCACGTACGCGGGCGCCCCGGGCAGGTACGGCGCCGGGTCGGCCGGCACCGGTGCGGAGCCGGGACCGGCCTCGCCGGGCACCAGTGTGGGGCAGGTGCCGGGCAGCCGGCCGGCCAGCTCCCGCGTCGTCACCACCAGCGCCGGGGCGGCCTCGGCCAGCACCGCGCCCAGCCGCTCGGCGGGGAACTCCGGGTCCAGCGGAAGGAACGCCGCGCCCGTGCGGAGCACCGCGAGCAGCGTCGGCACGAGATCGAGGTCACGCGGCAGGGCGAGGGCGACCAGCCGGCCCGGCCCGGCGCCCCGCCCGGCCAGCAGACGCGCCAGCAGGTCCACCCGCCCGGCGAGTTCGCCGTAGGTCAGGGACCGCTCGCCGTGGACGAGGGCGGTGGCGCCGGGGGTGCGCCGCGCCTGCTCGGCGACGAGCGTGACGACATCGTCGGCCGGGGCGTCGAGCGTGGTGTCGTTCCGGGCGGCCAGGGCGGCGAGTTCGGCGGTGTCGAGCAGGTCCAGGGAGGCGAGGGGGCGGTCCGGAGCGGCGGCGGCGCACACGCTCAGGAAGCGGGTGAAGCGCTCCGCGTGCCGGGCGACGTCCTCGGCGGTGTACACCGCGGGATTGCCGTCGATGTCGATCCGCAGCCCGTCCGGCCACACGTGCACGTTGACCGCCAGGTCCTCCACGGGGCCGTTGGACAGGTTGTGCACGGACGCGGGGTGCCCGCCGAAGGTGAGGCGGTGGTGGAACTCCTGGATGTTCAGCACCGGCCCGAAGAACCGGGCGTCCGTGGCCGCGAGCCCGAGGTCGCGGCGGAGTTCCTCGGCGCGGTAGCGGTGCCGGCGCAGCACCGACGTCAGCTCGCGTCCCAGCCGGGCGGCGGCCTGCGGAACCGGCTCGCCGGGGCGCAGCGTGGCCCGGACCGGCAGCATGTTGGTCACCATGCCGGGCGTCGACCGGGCCGACGCGCTGCCGCGGCCGTGCACGGGCACGCTGAGCAGCACCTCCTGGCTCGCCGTGTGCCGTCCGGCGTAGGCCGCGAAGGCGGCGGTGATCAGCCGTACCAGGGTGGTGCCGAGCCGGTCGGCGTCCGCGCGCAGCTCCTGTGTCCGCGAGGCGGACAGCTCGACGCCGTGCCGCAGGAAGCGATGCGACGCGGGACGCGCGATGCCGCCCAGCACGGTGGGGGCGAAGCCGTCGGCGAAGTAGCGGGCCCACGCGGCGCGGTCCGCCTCGCGGTGCGCCGACTGTTCGTACCGCGCCGACTCCGCCAGCAGGGGCGCCACCGGGGAGCGCGGTGCGTCCGGGCCGTCCCCGGCCGACGGCTCCGCGTACTCGGCCGCGACCCGGCGGGCCATCAGGGAGACGCCGTAGGCGTCGAGCAGGATGTGGTGGTACAGGTGCGCCCAGAAGTACCGGTCCTCGGCCAGCCGCACCAGGGTGAAGCGGAACAGCGGGGCCTCGGCGAGGTCGAAGGGCCGGCCGACCTGCTCGCGCAGCAGGTCCAGCGCGGCGGCGTGCGGATCCGCCTCGGCCGATACGTCGACCACCGGCATCTCCCACCGCAGGTCCGCCACGGGGATCTGCCGGGGCCCGTCCGGGGTCGCGACCACGCGGAAGTGCAGCGCCTCGGCCCAGTCCACGGCCCGTCGCACGGCGTGCCGGAACCGTTCGACATCCAGCGGCCCCTGGATGTCGACGTACTCCCCCGCCGTGTACACCGGGCTGTTCTCATCGAGCTGCTGCGCGAACCACACACCCTCTTGGGCAGCCGAAAGCGGCAGATATCCATCGGCGGACAACACGCACTCCCAGGCGTAGACAGCGGATTCCACTCCGCCGAGCACCTTAGGAACGCGGCGAGTCAGGACAGAACCCCTGCCTCACCCCTGAGCGCGCGGCGGCCCGGTCCCGGTGGCCCCCCTGGCCTTCCCCGTGCCGCACTGTGGGGTCGCGGCGGTCGTCTAGGGGGGTTCCGGGGGGCCGGGGATCTAGGGGCTTGTCCGGTGTGGAGGGCTGGGGTCAGATGGTGGCCGCTCTCACCCCGGTACGGCCGCCACCGGCCACGATGTGCGTTCACGAAGGGCCTTCCGCGATGACCGAACCCGCACCGAAGGTGCATCCTCTGTGCCCGCTGGACCGGCTCGACGCCTATCCGGCCTACGACGCGCTGCGCACGGACGATCCGGTGCCGCTGATGAAGCTGCCCTTCGGCGAACCGGTGTGGATGGCCACCCGCCACGCCGACGTGCGCGCCTTCCTGATGGACCCGCGTTTCAGCCGCAAGGCGGCGCTCGGCAAGGACGCGCCCGGCTTCAGCCCCGGCGGCTACGCGCACACCATCCCGTTCATGGACGCCCCCGAGCACACCGAGGCCCGCCGTATGGTGGCGCGGGCGCTGACGAAGAAGCGGATCGAGGCCCTGCGCCCCCGCATCGAGTCCATCGCCGAGGGCCTGATCGACGCGATGGTGGCCCAGGGCGACTCCGCCGATCTGGTCACCGCGCTGGCCAAGCCGTTCCCGGTGGCCGTGAACTGCGAGATGTACGCGGTGCCCGAGGAGGACCGCGAGCAGTTCCACGCCTGGTCCGCGGCGCTGCTGGTCACCGCCGGCCTGACGCCGCAGGAGTTCATGGCGAACTTCACCGGCCTGATGGAATACACCTCCGCCCTGATCGAGCGCCGTCGCAAGGAGCCCGGCGACGACCTGGTCAGCGCCCTGGTCGCGCAGTGGGACGCGCAGGACCGGTTCACCGAGGACGACCTGTGCAAGGCGGTGATCTCCCTGCTGCTGGGCGGTCACGACCCGGTGACCGCGCACATCGCCAACTCCGTGTACGTGCTGCTGAGCCGGCCGGAGGAGTACCGCCGGCTGTGCGAGCGGCCGGAGATCGTGCCGACGGCGGTGGAGGAGCTGCTGCGCTACGTCTCCATCGGCGACATCTTCGGGTTCGGCAGCTACGCCACCGAGGACACCGAGATCGGCGGGCACACCGTCCGTGCCGGAGAGCCCATGCTGGCCCTGCTGGCGTCGGCCAACCGGGACGCCGAGGTCTTCGAGAACCCGGACACCCTCGACCTCACCCGTGAGCACAACCCCCATGTCGCGTTCGGCCACGGTCCGCACTACTGCGCGGGCACCGCGCTCGCCCGGGTCGAGTTGCAGGTCGTCTTCGCGGCGCTGACCCGGCGGCTGCCGACCCTGCGGCTCGGCCCCGGCGACCCCGCGGAATGGTGGCACCGGATGGTCACGGTCATCCGCACGCTGCGCACCCTGCCGGTGGAGTGGTGAACGCGGTGACCGGCTCGCGGATCAGCGGGCTCGGCGGCTACCGGCCCCGGCGGACGGTCACGAACGAGGAGATCGCCGCACGGGCCCCCGTCACCGTCGACTGGATCGAGACCCGCACCGGCATCCGCACCCGCGGGCACGCCGGTGACGGGGAGAGCGTCGTCGAGATGGGCGAGCACGCCGCCCGTGCCGCGCTGCGCGACGCCGGGGTGGCCCCGGACGAGGTCGACCTCGTCATCCTGGCCACCCAGACCATGCTGCGGCCCATCCCGTCCGGCGCGCCGGAGCTGGCCGCCCGGCTCGGTTGCCGCACCGCCGGCGCCTACGACCTCAACGCGGCCTGCGCGGGCCTCACCTACGGCATCGCCGCGGCCTCGGACGCCGTACGGCTGGGCCACGCCCGGCACGTCCTGGTCGTCGGCTCGGAGCGGCTGACCGACTGGACCACGCCACAGATCCAGGATGTCTACGCGCTGCTGGCCGACGGGGCCGGCGCCGTCGTCGTCTCCCCCTCGGACCGGCCGGACATCGGCCCGGCCGTCTGGGGGTCGGCGGGCGAGCACCGCGAGGCGCTGTGGGTGCCGGAGGACGGCGAGCACATCGCGATGCAGGGCCGCCAGGTCTTCAAGTGGACGCTGGACCACATGCCGACGGCCGCCCGGCGGGCCTGCGAGGCGGCCGGTGTGGAGCTGTCGGACGTGACGTGGCTGGTGTTGCACCAGGCCAACCGGCGCATCATCGACGCGATCGCGGCCGAGCTGAAGTTCGAGCCCGACCAGGTCGCCCGCGATGTGGTGGACAGCGGCAACACATCGACCGCCTCCATCCCGCTGGCCCTGTGCCGGCTGCGGGAGGAGGGCCGCGTACGGCCCGGCGACCGGGCCCTGTTCCTCGGTTTCGGCGCCGGTCTCACCTACGCCGGACAAGTCGTCACCCTGTACTGAGAGCCGGAGGTCACCAGCCGATGCCCGAGCAAGAGATCCTGGACAGGATCGCCGAACTGATCCGCGACCAGACCGAGTTCGCGGGCCCGATCGCCGCCGACACCGCGTTCCGCGACGACCTGGCCATGGACTCGCTGTCCACGGTCGAGCTGATCTCCGCCACCGAGCGGGCCTTCGACGTGCTCATCCCCTACGAGGAGCTGGACGACTTCGACTCGGTGGGTGAGCTGGCCGACTACGTCGCGAAGCTCAGGACCGGATGACCCGTCCGGTCCCCGTCTGCCTCGAGGATCTGTCCGCCGCCGCCGCCGCGCTCCTGCCCCCCGAGGTATGGGGGTACGTGGCGGGCGGCGCCGGCGACGAATCCACCGTGCACCTCAACACCGAGTCCCTGCGCACCGTGCGGCTGGTGCCCCGGGTCCTCGCGGATGTGCGGGAGCGCAGCACCCGGGTCCGGCTGCTGCGGGACTCCTGCGCACTGCCCCTGGGGATCGCGCCGATGGCGTACCAGAAGCTGCTGCACCCCGAGGGCGAGACCGCGATGGCCCGCGCGGCCAAGCGGGCCGAGGTGCCCTTCGTCCTCCCCATGCTCAGCAGCGTCGCCCTGGAGCAGGTCGCGGAGGTCGGCGGCACCCTGTGGCTGCAGCTGTACTGGCTGCGGGACCGGGGCCGGCTCCGGGAGCTGGTCCGGCGCGCCGAAGCCGCCGGCGTGAGCGCTCTGATGCTGACCGCCGACATGCCGGTGATGGGGCGCAGGCTGCGCGACCTGCGCAACGGCTTCGGCCTGCCCGACCACATCCATGCCGCCAATTTCGACGCCGAGCAGAACGCGGCCGCCCGGCAGCGTCATGAGGGCACCTCGGCCATCGCGGGGCACACCGCCCTCACCTTCGATCCGTCGCTGAACTGGTCGGATGTGGAGTGGCTCCGCTCCCGGACCCGGCTCCCGCTGATCGTCAAGGGTGTCCTGCACCCGCAGGACGCCGTCCGGGCGGTCGCCGCCGGGGCCGACGCGGTGGTCGTGTCCAACCACGGCGGCCGGCAGTTCGACCGGTCGGTCCCGGCCGCGGCCGCGCTGCCCGGGGTGCGCCGTGCCGTCGGCGACGGCTGCCTGGTGCTGTTCGACGGAGGCATCCGCTCGGGCAGCGACATCCTGTGCGCCCTGGCGCTGGGCGCGGACGCCGTGCTCCTGGGCCGTCCCGCGCTGTGGGCGCTCGCCGTGGGCGCCGAGGAGACGGTCGCCGAGGCCGTCGAACTGCTGCGGGCGGAGCTCGACACGGCCATGGCCGTCACCGGGTGCCGCACTCTCGCCGACGCCCGCGGCCTGACCGTGCGCGACTGACCGCCACCCCGGCCGTTCCGGGTCCTTCCCGTACCGGGCGACAGGTCCAGAAGGGCGTCCGCTTCGGCGGGCGCCCTTCTCGGCCTGTCGTCTCAGTACCAGGTCAGCACCGCGGCCCCCGCCGTCATCCCGCCGCCGACCGCGGCCATCAGCACCCGCTCACCGCGCGCGAACGGCCGCTCCTCCTGCGCCGCTCGCAGCGTCAGCGGGATCGACGCGGCCACGGTGTTGCCCAGCCGGGGTGCCGTGAGGACCACCTTCGCCGGGTCGATGCCCGCCTCGGCCGCGAACGTCTCGATCAGCCTGGTGTTGGCCTGGTGGAAGACGAACCGCCCGATGTCCGCGAGCCGCAGCCCGCACTCCTCCAGCACCTCGCCGGTGAGCTTGTCGAGGACCGACAGCGCGTAGTCGCGTACGGCGCGGCCGTCCATGCGGAACAGGTGCTCCCCGGCGGTGCGGGCCCGCTCGTCCAGGGGTGTGCGGGTGCCGCCCGCCTCGACCCCCACGTAGTGGTGCAGCTCGCCGTTGGTGAGGAGCCGGACGGCCTGGATGCCGTACCCGTCCGGCACCGGACCGAGCAGTACGGCACCCGCGCCGTCGCCGAACAGGCTGACCGTGCGCCGGTCCGAGCGGTCCATGATCGTGGAGAACATGTCGGCTCCGACGACGATCGCGTGCGAGCCGTGCCGGCGGGTGGCGAGCATGCCCTCGGCGACCGCCAGGCCGTACAGGAAGCCGCTGCACACGGCGTTCACGTCGAAGGCGGCCAGCCCCGGCAGTCCGAGTTTGTGCTGGAGGATGGCGGCCGTGGCCGGCTGGGGCACGTCCGGTGTGGACGTCGCCACGATCAGCGCGGCCAGTCGCTGCCGCTGCCGGTCGTCGAGCCGGTCGAGCAGCTCGCGGACCGCGGGCACGGCGAGGTCGGAGGTGGTGGTGCCGGGCTCCGCGTAGCGGCGCTCCAGCACTCCGGTCCGCTCGGCCACCCAGTCCGGTGTTCTCCCGGTCCACCGGCTGATCTGGTGATTGTCGACGACCCTCGGCGGCACGTGCGAGCCGACGGCCAGGATTCCTATGGGCACACTTGTTCCCTTCGAGTAGCGGAAAAGGGACAGGACGAGGCCCAGGCGCACCGCTTCGCGCGGTACGCCTGGGACCCGGATCTGTCAGACCGTCTGTTCCATGCGAAACACCAGCTCCTTGCGATGTCTCACATTCAACTTCCGGTAGACTTTGGTCAGATGCTGCTCCACCGTGCTCATCGTCACGTGGAGTTCACCCGCGATCTCCCGGTTGGTGAAACCGCGCGCCGCCAGTGACGCCACCTTCAGCTCCGAGGCCGTGAGCCGGTCCGGTTCGACCCGGGCCGCGGACGCCGGCTCGATGGAGCGATGGGCGATGAACTGCCGTTGCAGCGGAATCGCCCGGCATTCGTCGGCCAGCTTGAGCGCCTGGAGCGCGGCGACCTTCGCCAGGTCCCGCTGACCCGCGGTACGGCAGGCGTCGTGGAGCTGGGCCGTGACCCGGGCGAGCTCCAGCCGGTCACCGCCGGCCTTGGCCGCGTCGACCGCCCTCCGCAGACAGGCGATGCGTTCGTGCCGGGGAACCAGCGCGCTCATCACGCGGAGCGCCGAGCCCCGCACCCGGTGGTCCTCGGGTCTGAGCAGGGCGAGCTGTTCGTCGAGCAGCCGGCGGGCCTCCGGCAGGTTCCCGATCGCGAGATACGCCTCGGCGGCGCCGATCCGCCACTCCCCCAGCGCGGGCAGGTGCAGGCCCCACCCCTGGGTGAGCCGGCCCGCGGACAAGAAGTCGCTCAGCGCCACGTTCGGCTGGCCTGCGGCCAGGTGGTACTGACCGCGGCGGCACAGGTACCGCACGCCGTACCGCGTTTCGAGCAGGCCGTCGGGCAGGGAGGCCTGCGCCAGCGCGGCCGCCCGGGCGAGGTCGCCGCTGCCGACCGCCACCGAGAGCTGGATGCCCTGGAGCACCGCCGCCAGGAGACCCCAGTGCGCGACCGGCAGCCGCTCCGCCGCGTCCTGCGCACAGCGCTCCGCGAGCGGCAGGTTGCCCTGGCGCACCGCGATGTCGGCGCGCAGCGCGGCGAAGAACCCCTCCCGCCCGCGATGCCTGCCGTCGCCCTCCAGCAGCCGGTCGCAGGCCGCGGCCGCCTCGTCCAGCCGTTCCGCGTAGCACAGCACGGTCACCGCGATCGCCGCCGCCCACGCCGACATCCCGTCGTCGAGCCAGACGGTCCGCAGGATCTCCCCGGCCTCGGCGGCGGCGGTGTCCGGGCACCCGCCGTGCAGCAGCCCGTGCAGCGCGCCCGCCGCCCGCCGGGTCTGCTCGACACCGAGCCCGCCCTCGCCGGAGTCCGGCGGATCAGGCGGCGCCGGGAGGCCGGGGCAGACGGTCGACAGCCACATCCGCGCGGACCAGGCCGACGCCGCGAGCCGGTCGTCCCCGCCGGCCTCGCGGGACACCACCTCGTCCAGCCCCTGCGCGGCCTTGAGCGGACTGCCCGACCAGAACCGGTGCGCCGCGACGGCCAGGACCGTGCCGCACTCCGTCTGGGGCAGCCGTTCCAGCCGGGTCAGGTTCCCGATCACGGTGGCGGGCTGGGCGCGCCACACGCTCTGCGCCAGCCGCAGGGCGAGCCGGGTCCGGTGAGCGGCGTCCGCGCTGTCCTGGTAGGCCAGTTCGAGATACGCGATCGCCTGCTCGGGGTCTCTCGCCTCGTCGGCCGCGCTCTCCAGGACCTGCACCTGCCACGGCTCCGCCGCCTGGAACGAGGCCAGCAGATGCTCGGCCACCACGGAGGCGGGGGCCCCGTCCCAGTACAGCAACCGGGCGGCGGAGGCGTGGAGTTGGGCGCGGTCCTGGCAGGACTCCAGCACCGCCGCCCGGATGTCCGGATGGCGGAAGGACAGGTCCGCCAGCAGGCCCATCGCGCGCAGGGCGCCGACGTTCGCCGCCACCTCCTCGTCGCCCTGGTCGAGGAGCTTGCCCACCAGGGCGGGAGTCGCGCAGTCCCCGAGCAGGGCCACCGCCTCCGCCGTCGAGCGCACCTGCGGCTGCGCGCGGTACAGACACGCGAAGACGGCCTGGCGGAAGACGGTGCCCGGCGCGCTCCCGGACGCCATCCGGTCCTGGGCCAACGCACGCAGCAGCAACGGGTTTCCACCGCTGATGGCGTGGAACCCGGACCCGAGATCGGAGCCGTCCTCACCCGTCAGCATGGCGACGATGCGCCCGGCCCCGCCCGGAGAGATCGGCCTCAGGGTCACCCGCCGGTAGGAGGGCAGCCGCAGCAACTCCGTGTGGAACAGGGGGGATACGGGATTGGGTCCGTCGCAGTTGGTCAGCACGACCATGGCCCGCAACTCGGTGAGATATCGCGCCAGATGGAGGAGCCATTGCTGTGAGGCGCTGTCGACGAGGTGGATGTCGTCGATCAGGATGACCACCGACCGGTCTCCCAGAGCACGGACCAGTAAGGTGACGAGCTGGTGGAAGAGGCCGGCGGGAAGCTGGTCGGTGAGTTCGTCGCACGGGTCGCCGGCCGGTGCGGCCGTACGTCCCCTGGCCAGCAGCCGGGCGAGTTTCTCCTCGTCCTGCGGGCTCAGGTCGGCGCCGCTGAGCAGCTGGGTGACCGTGTCCAGCGGCTCCGCCACGCCACTGCGGTTTCCGTACGCCGTGAGGACCGTGGTCGAGGGTGATTCCGCCGCTCTCGTCGCCAGGGCCTGCAGCAACGCGGTCTTGCCGACGCCGAGAGCCCCTCCGATCAGAGTGACTGACGACGCGCCGGCCAGGCAGTCGGCCAAGCGTCGGTACAGCAAGTCGAGCTCGTGATCACGCTCAACTAGAGACATGGACCTACTCCTCCCCCATGGATCGGTCGACGCCGGACGTCAGTCCTCGATGACAGCAGAAACCGCTGTCACGGTCAGGGTGCCCTGGCAGCGGACGCCGGCGAAATGCTGAGAACAGCCCGCGTGGTGGCAGACCACGTCGGGCCGAACATGTAGGTACCCCTGACATCTGGCACGGCACACATCTCGATCACCACCGAGGTGATCAGGCCAGGGCGGCCGTGAGGGGCTTGGTCGGCAGTGCCGTCAGCGGGTTCTTCGGGAGGCCCAACCGTTCACAAGGGGACGCCTCTGCTCAAAAATGGTCACAGATATCACCCGCACCTCCCGTTTCCGGAAGCAACCTTATCAAGAGAGGCCCACATGCCAATGGCGTAAATGAGGTCTCCTGCTCAGCCCCACCAGGTACCCCCGCTCTGCCGGCCCGGCCGCCCGGCGGCTTCGATCGGTGACATGTCCGCACCTGTGTTCCGTCGCCGCACCGCCCTCCTCTCCTCGCTCGGCCTCGTCCTCGTCGCCCTGCCGGTCCTCGGGGCGGCGTCCGCCTGCCAGTCCCTCGCGGGCGGGCCGGTGCTGTCGATGGCGGAGTACCAGGAGCGGGTGGCCGACACCGAGGCGGCCGGTGAGCGCGCGCTGGGCGAGCTGCACCCGGCGCCCAGGGCGGGGGGCGGGACCCTCGACGAGGCCGGCAGCTCCTGCAAGGACGAGTTCGGCTTCGACGACGGCGGCGTCACCCGCAGCGAGCCGCAGTACGAGTGGTCCCTTGAGTTCGCGGACCGGGACGCCTATCTCACGGCCGTCGAGAACCTCCACCGCGCCTGGACCGAGCGCGGTCTCGACGTGCGGCGCGTCGAGACCGACGAGGACACGGGCCTGCCGGGTGTCACCGCCACCGACGACGGCATCGAGCTGACCCTCGCCCCCGACTGGTACGCGCACGAGCCCGTCCTGCGCGCGGACGCCGGGTGCCTGCGGCACGAGTACGACTACCGCCACCAGGACGAGGACGGGTCGCCGTCGTACTGAGGCCCCCAGCCCCCGCCCCTCCGGCCCCGGCCGTCAGGCCGCCCGCTGGAAACCGCGCATCCGTGCGAACGACTTCTCCAGGCCCCCTCGCAGCATCCGCGCCACCGGCCGCTCCACCAGCCGGTGGATCAGCCAGCTCAGCACCAGGAACCCCGCGATGACGGCCACGACCAGCAGTCGCGGGTCCAGCCCTCCGCGCAGACGGTCGATGATCGCCGTACCCGCCATGTAGTGGGTCAGGTAGAGCGGATACGTCAGCGCTCCCGCCGTCACCAGCCACTTCCAGCGCACCCGGTCCGTGCAGCCCAGCGCGACGGCGACCATGAGGAGCAGGAAGGCCGTGTAGATCACCACCGCACCGCGCCAGCTGCTGACCTGCTCGAACTCGACCCGCTCCCCCAGCTCCAGCTGTCCCATCAGCCAGGCCATGGCGAGGATGCCCCACAGGAGCAGGTCCGGGCCGAAGCGGTGCATGAGGTAGAGGGCGAGGCCGGCGATGAAGTACCAGGCGCCGGTCGGGTTGGCGGCCAGCACCAGGAGCGGGAACTTCGACACCGGGGCGAGCATGGCGGCCACGCCCCAGACGCAGCAGAAGACCACGACTCTGCGGTAGGTCAGACCCATGGCGACGACGACGAGGAAGAGCAGATAGAAACGCAGTTCCGACCAGAGGGTCCAGTACACGGGGTCGACGTTCGGGATGCCCGAGCCCTCTTGGAGCATCGTCAGGTTGAACAGCACCTCGCGCAGCGGGAGACGTTCCCATACGCCGGGCAGCGCGGCCAGGACCGCCGTGGTGAAGACCACCGCACACCAGTACGCGGGGTACAACCGGATCACCCGCGAGACGAAGAAGTCCTTCGGGGTACGGCCCCAGCAGGACATGCAGATCACGAAGCCGCTGATGACGAAGAAGATCTCGACGCCGATCCAGCCGAAGGACGCCACCCGGAACCAGCTGGGCATGAGGTCGGACACCGGGCGGTCCCAGACCGCGTTGCCGGGCTGGTTCACGCGGTTCGTGCCGGCGTAGTGATGCAGGGCCACCATGAGGGCGGCGGCCAGGCGTATGCCGTCGATGACGTACAGGCGGGGCCGGGCCCGGTCGCCGGCCATGGCCGCCGGCTTCCGCGCCGACGCCGCCCGTGCCGGTGATCCGGCCGGCGCAATCCCCTGCATCCCGTGCTCCCCGCACCCCTCGACTCATAGAACGGCGGTTCACGCTACGTCCGTACGAGCCACCCCTACAGGGCGAAACGGAGCAATCCGCCCGCCGGGGTGCGGAAATTGCCCCAACCCTCTCCCCCATGCCGCCCAAGGTTCGACGAGGTTTCACCCACCCCCCGCGCAACCCCCGCGACCGGCGCGCCCTTGGAGGTGGTGCTGGCGGGCACCGTCTTCCTCATCGTCAACCAGCTGATCCACACCTATCCGAGCGCCATCCGCACCGCCCCACCGGGCGCGCCGCTGGTCCTCGCCGCGATCGGTGTTCTCCAGGACACGCTGGTGTGGCTGCTGGTCTCCTGGATCGGCTCGCAGCTCGACGCGGGCCTGCATGTCGACGGCTTCCTCGCCGCCCTCCTCGGCGGTCTGGTGGTCCGCGCGAGCGTCCTCGTCCTGATGGCGCTGGGCCCGCAGCCCGTGCCGGAGACCGACTCCTAGACATGGCGAAAGGGGCCCGTACGACCGAAGTCGTACGGGCCCCTTCAGGCCAGTGCAGGTCAGGTGACCTTCAGACCCTCAAGCAAGCGGTACTTACTTGGTGATCTTGGTGACCTGGCCGGCGCCCACGGTCCGGCCACCCTCGCGGATGGCGAACTTCAGGCCCTCTTCCATGGCGACCGGCTGGATCAGCTGGACGGTCATCTCGGTGTTGTCACCCGGCATGACCATCTCGGTGCCCTCGGGGAGGGTCACAACGCCCGTCACGTCCGTCGTACGGAAGTAGAACTGCGGACGGTAGTTGTTGAAGAACGGCGTGTGGCGGCCACCCTCGTCCTTGGACAGGATGTAGGCCTGCGCCTCGAACTCGGTGTGCGGGGTGACCGAACCCGGCTTGATGATGACCTGGCCGCGCTCGACGTCCTCGCGCTTGATGCCACGGAGGAGCAGACCGACGTTCTCACCGGCCTGGCCCTCGTCGAGCAGCTTGCGGAACATCTCGATACCGGTGACCGTGGTGGTGGTCTTCTCGGTCTTGATGCCGATGATGTCGACGGTCTCGTTGACCTTCAGGACACCACGCTCGATACGGCCGGTGACGACCGTACCGCGACCGGTGATCGTGAAGACGTCCTCGATCGGCATGAGGAACGGCTTGTCGACGTCGCGCTCCGGCTGCGGGATCGACTCGTCGACGGCCTTCATCAGGTTGAGGACGGAGTCCACCCACTCCTTCTCGCCCTCGAGGGCCTTGAGAGCGGAGACCTTGACGACCGGAACGTCGTCGCCGGGGAACTCGTACTCGGAGAGGAGCTCACGGACCTCGAGCTCGACGAGCTCCAGGATCTCCTCGTCGTCCACCATGTCGGCCTTGTTCAGGGCGACGACGATGTACGGAACGCCGACCTGGCGGGCCAGGAGCACGTGCTCCTTGGTCTGCGGCATCGGGCCGTCGGTGGCGGCGACCACGAGGATGGCGCCGTCCATCTGCGCCGCACCCGTGATCATGTTCTTGATGTAGTCCGCGTGACCAGGGCAGTCGACGTGGGCGTAGTGACGCGCCTCGGTCTGGTACTCGACGTGCGCGATGGAGATGGTGATACCGCGCTGACGCTCCTCGGGCGCCTTGTCGATGTTGTCGAACGGGGTGGCCTCGTTCAGGTCCGGGTACGCGTCGTGCAGCACCTTGGTAATGGCGGCCGTGAGGGTCGTCTTACCGTGGTCGATGTGACCGATGGTGCCGATGTTGACGTGCGGCTTAGTCCGCTCGAACTTCGCCTTCGCCACTGGGGTCCTCCTGGGAGTGGTTCTGGTACGCCTTACTTCATCGGCGCCAGGTGATCTTTGCTGGATGTCCCGGATCCCGGGGGCAAACATCCGTGATGCGGTTGTTTGCCCCACGAGGCTCCGGAGTCAAGCCTACGGCGTGGACGCGCGGTCCGTTACTCGCCCTTGGCCTTCGCGATGATCTCCTCGGCGACGTTCCGCGGAACCTCGGCGTAGGAGTCGAACTGCATCGAGTAGCTTGCGCGACCCGACGTCTTGCTGCGGAGGTCTCCGACGTAGCCGAACATCTCCGACAGGGGCACGAGGCCCTTCACGACGCGAGCACCCGCCCGCTCCTCCATGGCCTGGATCTGGCCACGGCGGGAGTTGATGTCGCCGATGACCTCACCCATGTAGTCCTCGGGCGTGGTGACCTCAACGGCCATCATCGGCTCGAGGAGCACGGGCGAAGCCTTGCGCGCGGCCTCCTTGAAGGCCTGCGAACCGGCGATCTTGAACGCGAGCTCGGAGGAGTCCACCTCGTGGTAGGCACCGTCGAGCAGCGTCACGCGCACACCGGTCATCTCGTAACCGGCGAGGATGCCGAACTGCATGGCCTCCTGGCAACCGGCGTCGACCGAAGGGATGTACTCCTTCGGGATGCGGCCACCGGTCACCTTGTTCACGAACTCGTACGAGGCGTCGCCGCCCTCGATCGGCTCGATCGCGATGATGACGCGCGCGAACTGGCCGGTACCACCCGTCTGCTTCTTGTGGGTGAACTCGACCTTCTCGACCGACTTGCGGATGGTCTCACGGTACGCGACCTGCGGCTTGCCGACGTTGGCCTCGACCTTGAACTCACGGCGCATACGGTCGACCAGCACCTCGAGGTGCAGCTCGCCCATGCCGCCGATGATGGTCTGGCCGGTCTCCTCGTCCGAGTGGACCTGGAAGGACGGGTCCTCCTCGGCCAGGCGCTGGATCGCGACGCCGAGCTTCTCCTGGTCGCCCTTCGACTTGGGCTCGATGGCGACCTGGATGACCGGCGCCGGGAAGTCCATGGACTCCAGGATCACCGGGTTCTTGTCGTCGGACAGCGTCTCACCGGTGGTGGTCTGCTTCAGGCCCATGACGGCGACGATGTCGCCGGCGCCCACCGACTCGATCTCCTCACGCTTGTTCGCGTGCATGCGGTAGATCTTGCCGATGCGCTCCTTCTTGCCCTTGACGGAGTTCAGCACCGAGGTGCCGGACTCCAGGCGGCCGGAGTACACCCGGACGAAGGTGAGCTTGCCGAGGTGCGGGTCGCTCATGATCTTGAACGCCAGCGCGGCGAGCGGCTCGTCGTCCGACGGCTTGCGCGCGATGACCTTCTCCGGGTCCTTGACGTCGTGGCCCTCGATGGCCTCGATGTCGACCGGCGACGGCAGGTAGCGCACGACGGCGTCGAGCAGGGGCTGAACGCCCTTGTTCTTGAACGCGGTGCCGCAGAACACGGGGGTGACGGTGGTGCCGCCGCCCTTGCCGGACGCGATGGTGATACGACGGATCGCCGCGTACAGCTGCTCCACGGAGGGCTCGGTGCCCTCCAGGTACAGCTCCATCAGCTCCTCGTCGTTCTCGGCGACGGCCTCGAGCAGCTTGCCGCGGTACTCCTCGGCAGCCTCGAGGTGGGTGTCCGGGATGTCGACGACGTCGTACATCTCGCCCTTGGTCGCCTCGGCCGACCAGACCAGGGCCTTCATCGTCACGAGGTCGATGACGCCCTTGAAGTCCGCCTCCGCGCCGATCGGCAGCTGCATGACCAGCGGCTGCGCGCCCAGGCGGTCGGAGATCATGTCGACGCAGCGGTGGAATTCGGCGCCGGTGCGGTCGAGCTTGTTGACGAAGCAGATACGCGGCACGCCGTAGCGGTCCGCCTGACGCCACACGGTCTCGGACTGCGGCTCAACGCCGGCGACGCCGTCGAACACCGTCACGGCACCGTCGAGCACACGCAGGGAGCGCTCCACCTCGACGGTGAAGTCGACGTGGCCCGGCGTGTCGATGATGTTGATGGTGTGGTCGACGTCTTCCAGCGGCCAGTGGCAGGTGGTGGCAGCAGAGGTGATCGTGATGCCACGCTCCTGCTCCTGCTCCATCCAGTCCATGGTGGCAGCGCCGTCGTGGACCTCACCGATCTTGTAGGACACACCGGTGTAGAACAGGATCCGCTCGGTGGTGGTCGTCTTGCCCGCGTCGATGTGGGCCATGATGCCGATGTTGCGCACCCTGGCCAGGTCAAGCGAAGTGGTAGCCATAAGGCTTCAGTCTTCTCTCGGTCTCGATGTGGGTAGCGACTACCAGCGGTAGTGCGCGAAGGCCTTGTTGGACTCGGCCATCTTGTGCGTGTCCTCGCGCTTCTTCACAGCGGCACCGAGGCCGTTGCTGGCGTCGAGGAGCTCGTTGAGCAGACGCTCGGTCATGGTCTTCTCGCGACGGGCGCGGGAGTAACCGACCAGCCAGCGCAGCGCCAGGGTGTTGGCACGGCCGGGCTTGACCTCGACCGGGACCTGGTAGGTGGCGCCACCGACACGGCGGGACTTGACCTCGAGGGTCGGCTTGATGTTCTCGAGAGCGCGCTTCAGCGTGATGACCGGGTCGTTGCCGGTCTTCTCGCGCAGGCCCTCCATGGCGCCGTAGACGATGCGCTCGGCGGTGGAGCGCTTGCCGTTCAGCAGCACCTTGTTGATCAGGGAGGTCACCAGAGGAGAACCGTAGACCGGGTCGATGATGACCGGGCGCTTCGGGGCGGGGCCCTTACGAGGCATTCTTACTTCTCCTTCTTGGCGCCGTAGCGGCTGCGGGCCTGCTTGCGGTTCTTGACACCCTGGGTGTCGAGCGAACCACGGATGATCTTGTAGCGAACACCCGGCAGGTCCTTCACACGGCCGCCGCGCACGAGCACGATGGAGTGCTCCTGCAGGTTGTGTCCCTCACCCGGAATGTAAGCGGTGACCTCGATCCCGCTGGTCAGACGCACACGCGCGACCTTACGCAGGGCCGAGTTCGGCTTCTTCGGGGTGGTCGTGAACACACGCGTGCAGACGCCACGACGCTGAGGGGAACCCTCGAGTGCGGGCGTCTTGTTCTTCTCGACCTTGTCCTGCCGGCCCTTGCGGACCAGCTGCTGGATCGTAGGCACTACTTCTCCGGTTTCTGTGTGCCGATGGTGAAGCTAACCTGGAACGTCGCCGACCCACGCGGTCGGGTGTGTCGAATCCCGCGGACTCCCGCCGCAAGGCAGAAAGAAGCGCAGATTACGGTGGCCACTCTCGGACCCCCGGTGCGGTCGGAAGGCACGCACGAGGGCCAGGGCACACCCCAGGCACAAGGTCTGAGCGTACCTACCGCACCGACTTCGGTCAAAACAAATGGAGCCCACCCCGACACGCCGGACTTCTCACCTCCTTGACCGCCTTTCCCCACTCCTCGCCGCGATGGCCGAATCCCGCTCTTCCCGCGTCGGCGCTCTTGCGCGTTCAGTACGTTGATCCGCCCGCGGCGACCTTCGGGGGAATGGGCATGACAGAACGGACCTACGCGTCGGACGACGGTGGCCTGGACGACCGGGTGCCGTTCCTGGCACGGCTGGAGAGCGAGGACCGCTCGGCGCTGCTCGCGCTCGGCCGCGCCCTCGCCTTCACCCGGCGCACGGTCCTGCTCCACCAGCACGAGCCGTCCTCCCACGTGCTGTTCCTGGTGGACGGCTGGACCAAGGTCACCGCGTCGGCCGCCAACGGCTACGAGGCCCTGCTGGCCCTGCGCGGTCCCGGCGACATCATCGGCGAGTCGGCGGCGCTGACCGGGCGGCCGCGCTCCGCCACCGTCACCGCGCTGGAGCCGGTGCGGGCGGTGGCCGTGGAGCGGGAGCGCTTCCGCGACTTCCTCGGCCGCTCCCCCGCCGTGTCGTTCGCCCTGCTCGGACTCACCGCCGACCGCACCCGGGCGGCGGACCGGCGCCGGCTGGAGTTCGCGTCGATGAGCGTGCGGGAGCGGCTCGCCGTACTGCTCCTCGACCTGGCCCGCACCCACGGCCGGCGCACCCCGGACGGTGTCGAACTCGCCGTGCCGCTGAGCAAGCAGGAACTGGCCGGCTCGGTGGGCGCCTCGCGCGAGATGGTGCAGCGGCTGCTGAAGGAGCTGCGGGACAAGGAAGCCGTGATCACCGGCCGCCGCACGCTGCTCATCCGGCGCCCCGACATCCTGCGCCGGATCGGCGCGGCGGCCCCGGTCCCCGGCATCCCCTCGCCGCCGGGGCCCCGAGAGGAGTGACGCACGCGCCCCGGCGGGCCTTCTGCGCAGACGGTTCTGCGCAGACCGTTCTGTGCACACGGTCACACTTCGAGTGCGTCATCCGCCCTCACCACCCGGGCCCCCGGGCCACCACGCTTGCGCTGTCCGCCACCCCCCGTTCGAGAGGCGACCATGAGCGACCCCGTGAGCCGCACGCTCCTGTTGCTGGACATCGAGAGGTTCAGCGACCGGGACGACGTGGAACAGGCCTATCTGCGGCGCATGCTCTACGACATCACCGACCGCGCGCTGCAGAGCGCCGGCATCGACGAGACCCGGCGGCTGCGGGCCGACCGTGGCGACTCGGTGATGGAGCTGATCGACGCCAACGCCCCGGTCACGGCGCTGCTGCGGGCCCTGCTCAGCGAGGTGCCGGCCCAGCTGCGGGCCGTCAACCGCATGGCCTCCCGATCCGCCCAGATCCGGCTGCGCGGCGTCGTCGCCACCGGCTACGTCGCCGTCGACGAGCGGGACGGCTGGGTCGGCTCCGACCTCAACCACGCCTGCCGCCTGCTGGACTCCGACGTGCTGCGCGCCGCGCTGCGTGAGCGCCCCGACGACTTCGCGCTGTGCGTCTCGGACGCCCTGTACGCCGGCGTCGTACGGCACGACCACCCCGGCATCCCGGCCGACGGCTTCCACCGCGTGACCGTGACCGGCAAGAACGGCCCGCTGACGGCATGGCTGCACGGCCCGCTGCCCGCCGGGGCGGCCGCCACGGACCACGGTGAGAGGGGGGAGGGGGACGCGCCGGGCGGATCGGGGGACCGCCCGGCGCACCCCGGCGCCGCCGGTGCGGGGGACGGGGACACCGGCGCCGCCGCCGCGGAGAACGGGTCCCCCCGCACCGGCGCCGCCGGGAACGGGTCGCCCGCGCCGGACGGCGCCCCCGCGAGCCGCCCGGCGCCGGCCGGATACCGGGGAGCCCCGGCGCCGGGCCCCGTGCTGCACGTCACCGGGGGCTCGGTCAGCTTCGGCGGCGGCTATGTCGCCGGTGACCAGCACGGCGTGTCCGGCGGCCGGTCCACCGGCGACGTCGTCATGGGCGGCAAGCACGTCGTCACCGGCGGCAAGACGGAGCAGGAGGAGCGGCCGTGACCGGGCAGGAGCCGGGGGCACAGGGAGCGGCGGCGCCCGGCACTGGGCCCGCGCCGGAACGGGGCGACCCGGCCCCGGACGAGGCCCGCCCGGACGGCGGGACCGAGGAGACAGAGGAGCGGGACCAGCCGCAGAACGCCTGGTCGGCCCGGCGCGACCTGATCGACCACAGCCCGCGCACCATGAACGTCGGTGCCCGCACCCGCTTCGGCGGCGGCTATGTCGCGGGCGACCAGCACGGCGTGTCCGGCGGCCGGGTCACCGGCGACGTCATCATGGGCAGCAAGACGGAGATCCACCACTGGTCGTTCTCCGGGCTCTCCACGGCCGCCTCCGCCTCCGGCGAGATCCCCCGCACCACGCTGGAACGGCTCGCCGCCTCCTTCGTCGCCGCCGAGGAGACCGTCGAGGCCCTGCTGGACCGGCTGCGCCGTGAACGCGTACTGGTACTGTCCGGCGCCCGCTTCACCGGCCGCCGCACGGCCGCGCTGATGCTGCTGCACCGGCTCGGCGCGTCCCCCGTGCACCTGCTGGACCGGGACACCTCACCCGGCGCGCTCGCCGAGCGGTGCACCGCGTCCGCCGAGGGCGGCGGACAGGGCGCGCGCGGCTACGTCCTGTGCGACCTGACCACCCGTCGCGGCAACCCGCTGCGCGAACCGCACCTGCTCGCCGTCCGCGACCGGCTCGCCGAGCAGGACGCCTATCTGGTCGTCACCGTCGGCCCCGCCGCCGCCCTGGAGGACGTGCCCGCCGCCGTCTGGCGCCCGCCCGCCGCCGAGGAGGTGCTGGCCGCGCACCTGCGCGTCCGCACGGACGAGGCGACCGCCGCGCGCCTGCTCGGCCTGCCCGACGTCAAGGAGTTCCTCGGCCGCGGGCACCAGTTGCGCGAGACCGCCGCGTTCGCCCAGCTGCTCGCCCGGTACGCCGCCGAGGAGGTCAGCGAGCGGGCCGTGGCCGGCTTCTCCCTCGCGTCGCTGGAGAACCAGGTCCAGGAGTGGTTCGAGGAGGACGAGAGCGCCATCCCCTTGCGGGACAAGGCGTTCCTCGTCGCCCTCGCCGCCTTCGACGGCGGCCCGTACGCGCTCACCGCCGAACTCAGCGACCTGCTCTACCGCTTCCTCCAGAAGACCGACAACCCGGCCCGCGTGCCCGAGGTCCCCGTCTTCGGCACCCACGTGGGCAAGCGCCTGCAACTGGCCCGCGCCGAACTGCACGAGGGCGACGAGCACACCGAGTGGGGGCCGGTGACGCAGACGATGGCCGCGTTCACCGACGACCGGGTCTCACTGGTGCTGCTGCGGGAGGTGTGGACGGGCCACCCCTCCGCCCGGCCCGCGCTGATCGAATGGCTGCGCCGGCTCGCCGACGACGGCCGCCCCCTGGTCCGCACCCGGGCCGCCTCCACCGTCGCCGTCCTCGCCCGCGCCGACCTGCCGTCCGCGATGGCGCTGGTCATCGAGCCGTGGGCGACCTCCACCCGGTTCCGGCACCGACTCGTCGCGGTCAACTCCCTCACCCTCGCCCACTTCAGCGACACACCCAACATCCCGCGCATCCTCGATGCCTGGTGCGGAAGCGAGGACCGGCGGCTGCGCTGGGTGGCCGTCCGCGCCTACGCGCTGATCGGACCGGAGCGGCCGGAACAGGCCCTCGCCGCGCTGCGCCAGGCCGCCCGCCGCCTGTACGCGAACCTCGACGACCCCGACGACTTCGACCGGGAGATGGCGGCGGAGCTGGCCGAGGCCGTGGAACTGCTGCTGCTGTCGCCCGCCGCCGCCGAGGTGCTGGCCGGGCTGCTCGGGCACCTCGACGACGACCGGGCGGTGCGGGACCTGGCGCTGGGCGGCTTCATCAACGCCTGCAGGCGCACCGAGGGCGACGAGCGGTACGGCCTGCCGCTCGTCCTCGGCTGGTACGCCCGGGCCACGGCCGACGACGAGACCGCCGCGCAGGGCATCGCCCAGCTGTGGCGCCGGGCGCTCGGCGATCCGCACGCCACCCGGCCGGCCCTGGACCTGCTGCGCGAGTGGGTGCTCATCGCCGACCGTTCCACGGGCACCGAATGGGCCCTCGCCGCGCTCCTGCCGAAGCTCGTCCCGACCGGGCCCGAGTACCAGCGGCTGAGCCATCTGCTGCGCACCATGCCCGGCGAGGACGGCAATCCCCCGCCGCCGGTCGCCGCCCGCCTGCTCACCACCTTCGGGTGACCCCGGCCCCGGTCAGGTCCCCGAGTACGTCCCCGAGGAGACACGCACCATGCCCACCTTCCACCGCCAGCCGGAGTGGCAGCAGCCGGCGGACCGGCACGCCCGGCTGATCGACCCGGTGCTCACCGTGCGGCAGCTGTCGCGCTTCGACCTGTCGCTGAAGCACGTGGTCCGCATCGACCACGCACTGGTCTTCGCCACCCCGAAGGGCGGATACGAGACGTTCCTGCCGCCCAGACGGCCCGCCCGCGGCGAGATCATGGCCAGCCGCTACACCGCCGTGTACGAGGTGGACATGGGCGTCCATCCCTTCACGGACACCCTCACACTGCCGAGCGACAACGACGCGTTCGAGTTCACCGCCGAGGCGGACGTCTCCTGGCAGGTGCTCGACCCGGCGCGGTTCGTGGCGAGCGGGATCCGGGACGTGCCCGGGCTGCTGCTCGGCGAGCTCCAGCAGACGGCCCGGCCGGTGACCCGCCGCTTCGCCATCGCCGACAGCGCGGCGGCCGAGACGGAACTGCTGAAGGCGGTCCAGCTCGTCGGCCCGCTCGGCGCGCCCGCGGGACTCCAGGTCACCTGGACGCTGCGGCTGCGGCGCGACCGGGCGAACATCGACCACCAGCAGCGGCTCCAGGCCATCGACCACTCCGCGGCCGAGCAGATCCGCACCGCGCAGCAGGGGATGCGGGTCGACGTGGAGATGGACCAGCGCTTCCGCCAACAGGACGCGCTTCAGGTCGGCCGGGCCCTGGACTACGGCCGGCAGCAGCAGGAACTCCTCCTCCAGCAGCAGCGCTGGCAGCACGAGCAGGCACTGCTCCAGGGCCGGCACCAGCTGGAACTCCAGCAGATCGAGGCGCAGAAGATCCAGTTCTACCAGTGGCACCTCCAGCAGGGCGGCGTACAGGCGTGGGCGCTGCACCTCGCCCAGCACCCCGAGGACTCCCGGCTCGTCATGAGCAGCATGCGCGAGGACCAGCTCCGCATGATCCAGGCGCAGATGGACCTGGTGAAGGAGCTGCTCGGCGGCGAGGGCGCGGAAAGGTTCGAGCTGGAGGGCCCCAAGCAGCTCGCCCTGCGCACGGTCAGCGACATCCTCAACCAGCGCCTCCCCGGCGTACCCCAGAACCCGCCTCTCCTCCCGCCGACCGCCCCGGCACCGCAGCCCCAGCCGGACGCGGGCACGGACATGGGCACCGGCAGACCGGAGCAGCCCACCGAGGACACCGGCACGCCGGAGCAGCCCACCGCGGACACCGGCACGCCGCCGCCCGCACCGGCCGGCCCCCACGCCGCTCCGCCTTCCGCGTACGCCCAGCAGCCGGCACCGGGTGCGCCCGGGGCCGACGGGTCACCCGCCTGGCAGCCGCCGCCGTACGCGCCACCGCCCATGCCGTACACACCACCGCCCTCCACCCCTTGTCCGCCGTACTCCGCCACGGGCGGATCCGTGCCAGGGGTTCCGGGCCCCGCTCCGGCACCGCCCGCGTCCGTCGCCTGGCAGCCGCCGGCCGGCTACGGCACGACGCCGACCGCGCCCCCGCAGCCGAGCCCGGCGGCCCCGCCCGCCTCCGAGGACGGCTCCCCGCAGGAGGCCCCTGGTCCATGACGACGACCCACGAGTCCGGCCCCCGCTCCCCTCGCACGAAGGAACCCCGATGACCCAGCAACCCCCGCCGTCCCCACCGGAATACCCGGAGCCGCCCGCCCAGGCCCAGCAGCCGCCCCACCTGCCGCCGCAGTACCCCCAAGCGCCGCCGCCTTACCCCCAGGCCCCCTACGCCCAGGCCCATCAGCCCCTGTTACCCCCCCAGCACGCCCAGCCCCACCCGCACCCGCACCCGCACCCGCAGTACCCGACAACGCCGCACCCCCCGCAGTACCCGGCACCGGGGCCGGCCCAGCACCCCCACCACATCCCCACCGATCGCGGCCGGATCCACATCTCCGCCCAGCAGCGCCGCACCGACGCCACCGCCGTCGGCAACCTGCTGCTCTACCTGCCGCACTTCCTGTGCAGCCTCCTCGTCATCGGTCTCCTCTCGCTGATCTTCGGCGGCCTCGGCTTCGTGCTCGTGCTGGCCTGGCTCGCGAGCGGCGCACTCGTCTTCCACCGCCCGACCGAAAGCGCCCTCGCGCGCCATCTGCTCCGTTTGCGCTACCCCACTCCGCAAGAACGAGCCAGACTTGAGCCCGTCTGGCGGGAGGTCACCGCCCGCGCGGGCGTCGAGGGCCGGAACTACGAACTGTGGGTGGAGGACAGCGACAACCTCAACGCGGTCGCCGCCGCCGGCCACATCGTCGGCGTCACCCGTTTCGCCCTGAACGAGCTGCCCAGCGGGGAGCTGGCCGCCGTCATGGCGCACGAGCTGGGCCACCACGTGGGCGGTCACGCCTGGTCCTCGCTGCTCGGCTACTGGTACGCGCTGCCCGGGCGCATCGCCTGGCGGGTGCTGCGCGGGGTCACCGGGTTCATGTTCCGGGTCTCTCGCGCCTTCTCCTGCTTCGGTGTGGTGTTCTTCGGCCTGTTCGTCGGCGGTATCGCCCTGGCCACCATCAGCAGCCTGTACGGCTTGCCGCTGCTGATCCTGGCCATGCCGTACGCGCTCGCCGCGGTCGGCCGGCGCGCCGAGCTGCGCGCCGACCAGCACGCCGCCGCGCTCGGCTTCGCACCGATGCTGGCCGCCGTACTGGAGAAGCTGCACCAGCAGGAGCAGCGGCAGGCCGCCGCCCTCACCGCCGCCCGCGGAGGTGTCCCGATGGCCGAGAGCCCGGCCGGCAGGCTGCTGGCCTCACACCCGGACTACTTCACCCGGCTCCACCACCTCCAGGCCTACCTCCAGCCACAGCGCTGACACCCCCGGCGGCTCCGAGTCGCCCCGGCAGCCGAGGGCCCCGCCCGCGATGCCGCCCCGGATGACCGGCGGCCCCAGCATTCCCGGGGTGGCACCAGCAGCCCTGGGGGGTGGCCTGGGCGGGCCGGCAGCCCCCGGCCCCGGCGCGCACCCGGCACGCACCCGTCACCCGGGGCCCGCCAGGACGGCCAGCAGTCCGGCCAGCCCCACCACGAGCGCCCAGCCGGCCACGGACATCCAGCCCAGCACCAGCCCGATCAGCGCGAGCCCGTCACCGATGTCGTCCGCGCGCCGTATCTCGGATCGCGCCGCGTGCCCGAGCACGACCGCCGGTATGCCGGTCAGGCCCATGGTGGGCAGACAGAGCAGCCCGCACACGGCGGCGGCGACCGCCTTCCCGTTCGTCCGCGGCCGGGCTGCCGCCAGGAACGTCCGGGGCACGTCGGCACCCGCAGCGGGCTGCGCCACGGGCCCCTGCGGCAGATCGGCGACGAGCAGCGCCAGCTCTCCCACCGTGCGGGCCGTGTAGACCCGCGCGACCCGCTGCTCGAACTCGGTCCGCTCCATCCGCCCCTCCCCGTACCCGGCTCTGAGCACGTCCACGGCGCGCTCCCGGTCGGCGTGCGACGCCAGCAGCGACGGGCCGCCGTACCCGCCCCACGGCTGCGGCACCCCGTTGGCCTTCCCCTCCCAGGGCTGCCACGAGGGATTCGACGACTGCGACACGGGCACCTCCCGGAGCGCTCAGTGACTCCATCATCCGTCGAACCGGCATCCGAGGCATCGGGGTCACACCCGGAGAAAACCCCTACCCGTCGTCCGGGGGGCCTACCCACCCCGGGCACGCCACAGGGCGGCCACCCGAAGGTGACCGCCCTGTGGATCAAGCGACTCGCTTACTGGTTGTACGGACCGTAGTCGTAGTCCTCCAGCGGAACGGCCTGGCCGGAGCCGGTGCCGAACGGCGAGTAGTCGATGTCGTCGTAGCCGACGGCCGAGTACATCGCGGCCTTGGCCTCCTCGGTCGGCTCGACCCGGATGTTGCGGTAGCGGGACAGACCCGTACCGGCCGGGATGAGCTTACCGATGATGACGTTCTCCTTG
>NZ_DASQNH010000040.1:0-36027 GCF_035645055.1 Streptomyces sp.
GTGCTCGCGGTCGCCGGGCTCGCGCACGGCGACCTGTCGCCGTACAACGTGCTGGTCCACGACGGGCGGCTGGTGGTGATCGACCTGCCGCAGGTGGTCGACCTGGTGGCGAACCCGCAGGGCACGTCGTTCCTGGCCAGGGACGTGCGGGTGATGACCGGGTGGTTCACCGCCCGAGGGCTGCCCGGTCACGTCGCCGACGCCGACCGCCTCACCGCCGACCTGCTCGAGGAGGCCGGCCTCGGCTGACGGGCCCGCTCCTGTCGGTGATCAAGGGATCCGTGACCCTCGCGGATCCCTTGATCACCGATGGGGGGTCGGGGTCAGGCGGGGGCGGTGCTGCGCTCGGTGGTGCGGCGCCAGCGGATGCCGGTCTCGAGGAACTCGTCGATGTCGCCGTCGAAGACCGCCGTGGTGTTGCCGGTCTCGTGCTCGGTGCGCAGGTCCTTGACCATCTGGTACGGGTGCAGGACGTACGAGCGCATCTGGTTGCCCCAGGAGTTGCCGCCGTCGCCCTTGAGGGCGTCCATCCTGGCCTGCTCCTCCTGGCGGCGCCGCTCCAGCAGCTTCGCCTGGAGAACGTTCATGGCGGTGGCCTTGTTCTGGATCTGCGACCGCTCGTTCTGGCAGGAGACGACGATGCCGGTCGGGAGGTGCGTGATGCGCACCGCGGAGTCGGTGGTGTTCACGCCCTGGCCGCCGGGGCCGGAGGACCGGTAGACGTCGATGCGCAGCTCGGACTCGTCGATCTCGACGTGGTCGGACTGCTCGACGACGGGGAGCACCTCGACACCCGCGAACGACGTCTGGCGCCGGCCCTGGTTGTCGAAGGGCGAGATGCGCACCAGGCGGTGGGTGCCCTGCTCGACGGAGAGGGTGCCGTAGGCGTAGGGCGCCTGCACGGAGAAGGTGGTCGACTTGATGCCGGCCTCTTCCGCGTACGACGTCTCGATCAGCTCCGTCTTGTAGCCGCGCTGCTCGGCCCAGCGCAGATACATGCGCTGGAGCTTCTCGGCGAAGTCGGCGGCGTCGACGCCACCGGCCTCGGCGCGGATGTTGACGAGCGCCTCACGGGAGTCGTACTCGCCGGAGAGGAGGGTCCGCACCTCCATCTCGTCCAGCGCCTTCTTGACGGCGGTCAGCTCGGACTCGGCCTCGGCCCGGGTGTCCGAGTCGTCCTCCTCCTCGGCCATCTCGAAGAGCACGGCGAGATCGTCGATCCGCGAGCGCAGGGCTTCGGCCTTCCTCACCTCCGCCTGGAGGTGGGAGAGCTTGCTGGTGATCTTCTGCGCCTCGTCCGGGTTGTCCCACAGGGACGGCGCGGCCGCCTGCTCCTCGAGCACGGCGATGTCTGCCCTCATCTTCCCGAGGTCCAGAACGGCCTCGATCGACTCCATGGTCGAGGAGAGGGACTTGAGCTCTTCGGATACATCGACGACTGCCACGCTCCCAGCGTAACGGCTCCGCCGGGGAGGCAGTGTCCGGTCCTGAGCCCGGGTTCTCGACACGGCCGGGGTCGTGGGCGCCGCGGCCCCGGGGGCTGCCGCCCCCGGAACCCCCGCTTCGGCCCGAAGGGCCTCGCCCCCGAACGCCGGACGGGCTGGATTGCACTGGCCGGCGCCTTCGCTACGGAGTCTCCGGGGCCGAGTTCTTCATGTCCTGGGGAGTGCCGGCCGGCTCGTCGTCCGAGGTGGCCAGCCAGGTGCCGGCGCCGATGGCGGCCGCGACGGCCACGGCGGCGGCGCCGAGGACGAGGCGGCGTCGGCGGGTGGCGGCGCGGTTGCGGGCCGAGCCGGGGCGGGGGGCGCCGGCGGCACGCGGGGCGCGGGCCGTGCCGTGGGCGCCGCCGGCCAGCTCGTCGGGGGCCGGGACGCGCATCGAGGTGTGGGTGTCCCGGTTGGAGTCGGGCTTGGCGCCGGGGACCAGGGAGACCGCGCCGCGGCGCCGGCGGGGCGCGGGCGCGGGCTCGCCCCGGTCGGGCTGCGGGGCCTCGTCCGCGGGCTCGGCGGCGTCGACGTCCGGCTCGTCCACGTCCAGCGGCGGCATCCCGGCGAGCGTGGGCAGCTGCTCCCGCAGCCGCGCGGCCAGCTCGGAGGCGCGCAGCCGGGAGGCGGGGGCCTTGGCGAGGCACTGGACGATCAGCTGCCACAGCTCCTCGGGGATGCCGGGCAGCGGGACGACGGTCTCGGTGACATGGCGGCGCAGCACCGCGCCCGGGTGGCCGCCACCGAAGGGGGTGAAGCCGGCCAGCAGCTCGTAGAGGACCGTGGCGAGGGCGTAGATGTCGACGGAGGCACGCGGGGGCAGGCCTTCGACGATCTCCGGGGCCAGGTAGTCGGGGGTGCCGATGACCTTGGTGGCGCGGGTGCGCTGCGGGGTGTCGATGAGCTTGGCGACACCGAAGTCGGTGAGCAGGGCGCGGTGGGACCCGCCGGGGCCGAGCGGGCTCTGCATGTCCAGCAGGATGTTCTCGGGTTTGACGTCCCGGTGGACGACCCCGGCCGCGTGGGCGGCAGCGAGCCCGTCGGCGACGTCGGCGACGATCGCGACGGCCGCCTCGGGGGCGAGCCGTCGCTCCCGCTCCAGCCGGGTGCGCAGGTCGGTGCCGCGTACCAGGTCCATGACGAGGGCGAGGTCGTTCCCGTCGACCACCAGGTCGCGCACGGAGACGACGTTCGGGTGCTCAAGGCCGAGCAGGGCCGTGCGCTCCTGGACGAAGCGTCCGACGAGTTCCTGGTCGGACGCCAGATCCTCGCGCAGCAGCTTGATGGCGACGGGCCCTTCCGGTCCCTCGCCCAGCCACACCGTGCCGGCGCTGCCCCGACCCAGGATCTGGTTCGCGGTGTACCGGCTGCCGATCTTCCGTGCCAAGACTGCTCCTACAGACGCGTGTTGTCGCTAAAACTACGCGCCCGAGGAGCCGGCCTTCACCGGGGAGCCGGAAATCACCCCCTGGCTGTCGACAAATCGACAGACTCGCTGCCGCCCGGCTACTGCCGCACTGCTGCCTCGCCACTGCCTCGCTACTGCGTGGATCCCCCGGTGCCACCGGACCCGCCCAAATCGCTGATCCAGCCGGTCACCGTGGTGAACCAGTCGGAGAGCTGCTCCCAGTAGCCCTTCCCGGTGCCGATCCACTCCTGGAGCGGGCTCAGCTCCCAGATCAGCCAGCCGGCCACGAAGAGGATGACGATCGTGAACAGGCAGCCCTTGAGGCAGCCCAGGCCCGGGATGCGCATCGGGTTGGCGCTGCGCCGACGCGGCTCCCGGGGCTCCCGCTGGGGCCGCTGCGGCTGCGGCGGGGCGGGCGGGGCGTACCGCTGGGGCGGCTGGGGCTGCTGGGGCTGGGGGGTGGCGTACCGCTGCGGCGGCTGTTGCTGCTGCTGCTGCTGCGGATAGCCGTAGCCGGGCGGCGGGCCCTGCTGGGGGCGGGGCTGCGGACGGGGCTGCGGGCGCTGCTGGGGCTGCTGCTGCGGCCGGGCGACCTGCCGCTGGGGGCGGCGGCGCAGCGGGTCCTGGTCGGGGTCGAGGTACTGGATCTGCGTCTGCTCGTTGCGGTCCCGCGCGGCACGCAGCTGGTTCTGCCAGGGGTGCTCGCCCTGCTGCCCGTCGTGGCCCTGCTGACCCTGCTGGTGCGGGGGCACCGGCGGCATGACGGCCGTCGGGTCGGCGGCGCCGGTGTTCGGCAGGACGGCGGTGGGGTCGGCGGCGCCGGGCGGGCCCCCGGTGTGCGGGAGCACGCTGGTCGCGCCGTTCGGGTCGTACGCGCCCGGCGCGGAGCCCTGCGGAAGCACCTGGGTCGGGTCCGCCGCGCCCGGGGTGCCGGGGACCGCGGTGGGCGCCGGGTCGGGGGCGAGCAGCGCGCCGACGTTCTCGGCGGCGGCGATCTGCGCGGAGTTCGCGTGCACGCCGATGCCCTGGGCGACGACGCGCAGGGCGCGGGCCAGGTTCTCGGCGCTCGGGCGCTCGTCGGGGTTCTTGCGCAGGCAGCGCTCGATGACCGTCCACAGCGGCTCGGGGACGGTGGAGGGGCGGCGCGGTTCGGCGCTCAGGTGCTGGTGCAGCACCTCGAGGGCGGAGCCGCCGGAGAACGGCGGACGGCCGGTGACCAGCTCGTAGAGCAGGATGCCGGCGCCGTAGATGTCGACCGCCGAGGTCTGCGGGCGGCCCTCCGCGGACTCCGGGGCCACGTACGCGGGCGTGCCGACGAACTCGTGGGTGCGGGTGAGGCCGGGCGAGTCGGCGAGCCGGGCGATGCCGAAGTCGGTCAGCATCGGGTGCATCTGGCCGCCGTCCTGCTTGAGCAGGACGTTCGCCGGCTTCAGGTCGCGGTGGACGACGCCGTCGTCGTGGCTGGCGGCGAGCGCGTCGGCGATCTGCGCGGTGAGCAGGGACGCGGCGACCGGGGTCAGGGGGCCGTTCTCGCGCAGGTAGCGGTGCAGGTCCGGGCCGTCGACGAGGTCCATGACCAGAGCCAGCAGATCGCCCTCGACCACCAGGTCGCGCACCCGCACGATGTTCGGGTGGGTCAGCCGGAGCAGCACGGAGCGTTCCCGCAGGAACCGCATCACGACATCGGCGTCGTTCGCCAGCTCCTCCTTGAGGACCTTGATGGCGACGGTCTCGCCGGGCTGTCCGGGCACGGCCGCCTCGGCGCCCGCGGTCTCCCGCTGGCGGGCTCGCCAGACGGTGCCCGTGGCGCCGCGCCCGAGCGGCTCCTCGAGCAGGTACTTGCTGCCGACTGGCCGCACGTCACGCGCTCCCTGTTGCTTGGCTTGCCTGTGGTCTGTCTCGCGACCCACTGTAGTGCCGGGGTGCGACGGCCGGGCTGTCGTCTTTCCGTGGGTCTTACGTCGCGGTTCCCGGCCATGTTCGAAGGAAAGACGCTCGCCCCGGTCCGCGGGTTGCCGAAAGCCGACGTGACCGATCTCAAGCGGTCGCCGCCGCCCCGTCCGTCAGGCACTTTTGCGGGCAGAGCCGACCAATCAAGATCACTTGTTCCGGAGCGGCGGGCGTGTTGTCGGTGACAGGTGCGAGGATGCGTGCAGTACTGGCCGACGTGCTCGTGTGGGGGTGGGCGAAACCCTCCGCGCCCGCGCAGAAGGGACCGCTGACGGCGATGCAGATCCGGCTGACCGTCATAGACCCGCTGGGCCCGCCCTCGGTCGAGGCGCGAGGCCGCGCCGCGAGCCGCGACGTGCTGGTGACCGCGCCCGCCGGCACGGCCCTCTCGGCGGTCGCCGCCGCGCTGGCCTCGGCGGTCACCGGCGACGCGGCCCAGGCGGGGCCGGTGGTGCTGTACGCCGGCGCGGAGCGCCTCGACGACCGCCGCTGCACCCTCGGCGAGCCCCCGCTGCTGGACGGCGCCGTGCTCTCCGTCGGCGCCCCCGCCGACCCCGAACCGCACCCCGAGGTCGACGACGCCCCGGCCCGCCTCGACGTGGTCGCCGGACCCGACGCCGGCGGGGTCCATCTGCTGCACGGCGGCCGGATCGACATCGGCCGCTCCGCCGACGCCGACGTCCCGCTCGACGACCCGGACGTCTCCCGGCTGCACTGCGCGGTGACCCTCGAACCCGACGGCCGCGTCACGGTCGCCGACCTCGGCTCCACCAACGGCACCACCCTGGACGGCACCCGCGTCGGCTCCGGCCCGGTGCGGCTGCCGCCGGGCGCGCTGCTGCGCCTCGGCGAGTCGGCCCTGCGGCTCGCCCCGGCCGGGGGGCCGGGAGCCCGGCGGGGTACGGCACCGGACGGCGAAGGGTACGTCCGGGTCGCCCCGGCGTCCCCGTCCGCCGGCCTCCCGCAGGCCCCGGAGAACCACGCGCGCGCGGACGGCCCCGCCGAAGCGGAGCGGCGGCCGGGCGAGGGCCCGTCGGCCGCCCAGGACCACACGCCCGTGGAGCCGCCCGTGGAGCCGCCCGTGCGCCCGCCGGTCGTACCGGGGCAGGCCGGGGCACCCGCGGTGGAACAGGGGCGCCTGGAAGGTGAGGGACGGTCCCGCCGTACGGCCGAAGCCCGCCCGCTGCCGCCCGCCGACGGCGGGACGCACGCCGGACGCCGGCGCGGAGGCCTGGGCGCGTGGGCGCGCCGACTGGCCGGCGGACGCGGCGAGCAGCCTGCGGCGGCCGGGCCGCAGACGTACGACGCCGAAGCGGCCGCCACACCGCTGCCGGCGCCGTCGGCCGGTCCGCGGCTGCCCGAGACCTGGCCCGACCCGGCGTCCCTGCTGCTGACCGCGCTCGGACCCGGCCCCCGGCTGTGGGAACGCGGGCCGGGACACCCGGAGGCGCTGACGGTACGGCTCGGCACCGCCGACCGCCCGGCCCCCGACGGCTCGGGCCTGCTGCCCGCCGTGCCGGTGACCGCCGATCTGCGCGAGGCCGGCGCGCTGGGCCTGGCCGGACCGCGCCCGCGGCTCGCCGGGCTGGCCCGGGCGGTGCTGGCGCAGCTGGCCGCGCTGCACTCGCCCGCGACCCTGGAGATCGTGCTCATCAGCACCGACCGCGCCCGCTCGGTGGCGGACCGCACCGCCGAGTGGTCCTGGCTGGGCTGGCTCCCGCAGGTCCGCCCCGGGCACGGCCAGGACTGCCGCCTCCTCCTCGCCTACGACCGCGAACAGGCCGCCGCCCGCACCGACGAACTCCTGCGCCGCCTGGACGACCACCTCACGGACCGCGCGAACGCGACCCGGCCGCCGACCCCGCTCGCACCGGCCCCGACCGCGCCGGGCGAGCCCGTCCCGGACCGCACGGGCCGCCCCCCGCAGGTCGAGCACGGCCCGACCCCACCGCCCCCGGCCCCACAGGTCGGGCACGGCGCGGGTGGCACGGCCCCTGCTCCGCAGGACAGGTACGGCGCGGGCGGCACGGACCCCGCTCCGCAGAGCGCGCACGGCCGGGGCGAGGCGGCCCAGTCCCCGCAGAGCGGGCACGGCCCGACCACGCCGACTCGGGCCGCGCAGGTCGGGCACGGCCCGGGCAAAACGGCCCAGCCCTCGCCGAGCGGGCACGGCCCGGGCGGTACGCACCCCGCTCCGCGGGGCGGATACGACCCGACCGCGTCCCGCGCCCCGCAGAGCGGGCAGGGCCCGGGCGCGGCGTCGCGCGGTCGGCCGACCGCGGCCTCGCCGGGCGCGGCGCCGTATGCCTCGTCCGACGGATCCGCCGTGGGCGGCGTCCGGTCCGCATCCGCCGACGGATCCACCGTGGGCGGCGCCCGGTCCGCATCCGCCGACGGTGGTTTCCCAGCCGGTGCCGGGCGCCCCCCGGCAACCGGCGGGCGCCCGGCCCCGACGGCCCACGGCCTGCCCGCCCAGGCCGGTCCAGGCACCGCCGGGCCGGGCACGTCCGCACCGGCTCCGGGCACCGCCGGGCCGGACACCACCGCGGACACCCCGCCGGGCGAAGCCCAGCGCCGTTCCCACCCCCACGCGGCGGCCCACGGCCTGCCGGGCGGACCCGGCGCGGGCGGCGCCCCGCGCCCCACGCCGGCCGACGGCGGCACGGCGTACGGCCCGCCCTCCCCCGCCGGCGGCGCGGCAGCGCACGGCGCGGCCGACGGCGACAGCCCCGCCCCCTCCCGGGCCGGCGGCAGCGGCCCCGGTGCCGGTCGGCGGCCCTCCTGGGCGCTGCGGGACGACGGTGCCGAGGGCAGGTTCCCCGGGCCGTACACGGTCGTCGTCGTGGACGGCGACCCGGGCGGTGCCGGGCTGCGGGACGCGGTGGCGCGGCTGGCCGCGGAGGGGCCGCGGGCCGGGATCCACGTGCTGTGCCTGGCCGAGACGGCCCCCGCCTCGCCGGTGTCGCCGGTGACGGAGACGTACGAGGCGGCCTGCGCGGCGGTGCCCGCGTTCCGCGCGTGCGGGGCGGTGGCGCTGCTCAGTGGGGATGTGGCGACGGCGCTGCGGCTGCTGCGGGTGGCCCCGGCCGGTCCGGTCGGCCACGGCACGATGGCGACGGTCGACGCCGTCTCCCCCGCCTGGGCCGAGCGGTTCGCGCGGGCGCTGGCGCCGCTGCGGCCGGACGGTTCCGGCGGTGAGCGGCAGGCGCGGGTGTCCGCGCCGCTGCCCCAGTCGGCCCGGCTGCTGGACGAGCTGGGGCTGGCCCGGGCCACCCCGGCGTCGCTGATGGCCCGCTGGGCGGACGCGGCCGACGACACCCGGGCGCTGGGCGGGCGGGCCTGGGCGGTGCTCGGGGCGGGCCCGCGCGGGCCGGTCTGTGTGGACCTGGTGGCGGACGGCCCGCATCTGCTGATCGAGGGCCCGGCGGGCAGCGGCCGTACGGAGCTGTTGCGCGCGGTGGTCGCCTCGCTGGCCGCCGCCGAGCGCCCCGACCGGCTGGGGATCGTGCTGATGGACGGCCGGGACAGCGTGGGCACGGGTCCGGCGCACGGCGAGGGGCTGCGGGTGTGCACGGACGTGCCGCATGTCACCACCCATCTCACCGCCAACGATCCGGTGCGCATGCGGGAGTTCGCGCAGTCGCTGAGCGCCGAGCTGAAGCGGCGCGCGGAGTTGCTGGGCCGCTCGGACTTCGCGGAGTGGCACACCGGGCGGGAGCTGGCGAGCCGGATGGTCGCGCAGCGATCCGCGCCGCGGCAGACGCCGCAATCCGCTCCCGGCCGGACGACGGGGCCGGGCGGCGGTTCCGGTGCCGCGGATCTGGACGGGCCGCCCAGTTCGACGCTGCGGCTGCGGCCGGGCGGGGCGCGCCGGCAGGCGGAGGCGGCGCCGCCGCTGCCGCGGCTGGTGGTGGTCGTGGACGATCTGGACGCGCTGGTGTCGCCCGCGCTGGGCTCCCCGGGGCGGCCCGCGGCCGGGTCGGTCGTGCGGGCGCTGGAGGCGGTGGCCCGGGAGGGCGAGCGGCTGGGGGTGCATCTGGTCGCGGCGGCCGGTCCGGGCGGTCGTACGGCCGAGTCGGAGGCGGCGCGGCGGGCCCGGCTGCGGATCGTGCTGGACGCGCCGGCGCCGGGCCCGGACGAGCCGTCGCCGGGGCGCGGCCGGCTGACCGGGCCGGACGGGCGGGTGATGCCGTTCCAGGGCGGCCGGGTCACCGGCCGGATTCCGCGCACCGCGACCCTGCGGCCCACGGTCGTGCCGCTGGACTGGCACCGGATGGGCGACCCGCCGGCCCGCCGCCCGGTGCGGGAGCTGGGCAACGGGCCGACGGACCTGGCGTTGCTGGCCAGCGCGCTGGAGCGGGCGGCGCGGGAGGTGTCGGCGGCCCAGGTGCCGTCGCTGCTGTAGGCGCCGGCCGGGGCGGGCGCGAGTCACAGCGCGGTCACGATCACGCCCTTGACACGGTTCGCGCCCTTGCCGACCTCCGTCACCCGGCGTAGACCAGTGCTCACGGAGCATAGGGATCAACGCTGGACGTTCGACGAGGAACGAAGAACGGGGCCGTGATGCACATCAGGAGCAGCACCAGCCGGACGACGACACGGAGGGCGGCGCGCACCGCGGCGGCCCTTCTCGCGGGAGCGCTCTCGCTCTCGCTCGCCGCCTGCGGAGGCGACGACGACAACGACGGCCCGACGGAGGGCGCGAGCGGCGGCACCGAGACGACCGCCACCGTGAAACTCCCCAAGCTGGACGGCGAGTCCCTGGAGGTGGCCGCCGTCTGGACCGGGCCGGAGCAGGCCAACTTCAAGAAGGTGCTCGCGGAGTTCGAGAAGCGCACCGGCGCGAAGGTCACCTTCGTCCCGGCGCAGGACCCGATCATCAACTTCCTCGGCTCGAAGATCGCGGGCGGTCAGCCGCCGGACGTCGTGATGCTCCCGCAGCCGGGCGCGATCAAGCAGGCCGTGGAGAAGGGCTGGGCGAAGCCGCTGGGCGCGCAAGCGCAGGCGGAGCTGGAGAAGAACTTCTCGCAGAGCTGGCGGGACATCGGCGCGGTGGACGGCAAGCCGTACGGCGTCTACTACAAGGCCGCCAACAAGTCCCTGATCTGGTACAACACGCAGGTCTTCGAGAACGCGGGCGCCGAGGAGCCGAAGACCTGGGAGGACCTGCTCACCACCGCGCAGACGATCTACGACTCCGGGGTGACGCCGTTCTCCGTCGGCGGCGCCGACGGCTGGACCCTCACCGACTGGTTCGAGAACGTGTATCTCTCCCAGGCGGGCCCGGAGAAGTACGACCAGCTGGCCAAGCACGAGATCAAGTGGACGGACCCCTCCGTGAAGGAGGCGCTGACCACGCTCGCGCAGATCTGGGGCAAGCAGGACTACCTCGCGGGCGGTGCGAGCGGCGCGCTGCAGACCGAGTTCCCGGCGTCCGTCACGCAGACCTTCACCGGCGGCGACCAGCCGAAGGCGGGCATGGTCTACGAGGGTGACTTCGTGCAGGTGAACATCGCGGAGACCGAGGCGGAGGTGGGCACGGACGCGAAGGTGTTCCCGTTCCCGGCCGTCGGTGACACGGCGCCCGTGGTCTCGGGCGGTGACGCGGCGGTGATCCTTGAGGACTCCAAGGCGGCGCAGGCGCTGGCCACCTTCCTGGCCTCGCCGGACGCGGCGACGATCCAGGCGAAGCTCGGCGGCTACCTCTCGCCGAACAGGAACGTGGACCCGAAGGCCTATCCGAACGCGGTGCAGCAGGAGATGGCGAAGGCGCTGATCGCGGCCGGTGACGACTTCCGCTTCGACATGTCCGACCAGGCCCCGCAGGCCTTCGGCGGCACGCCCGGCAAGGGCGAGTGGAAGGCGTTGCAGGACTTCCTGAAGAACCCGAAGGACATCGCGGGCACCCAGCGCAGGCTGGAGGCCGACGCGGCCGCGGCGTACGGGAACTGAGCCGGCGATGACGTCGCCGGCACCGGCGGCGGAGGTCCCCGGGGCCCCCGCCGCTCCGTCCAAGCGCAAGAGCGTGACCGGTACCCGCACCGCCATCGCGGCACTGTTCCTGCTGCCCGCGCTGGTGCTGCTCGGCGCGCTCGTGGTCTACCCGATCGGGTACTCGGTCGTCCGCAGTTTCTACGACCAGTCCGGCGACGGATTCGCCGGATTCGACAACTATCAGGCCCTGTTCACCGACGACGGCATCCGCACCGCGCTGAAGAACAACATCATCTGGGTGGTGTTCGCGCCGACCGTCGCGACCGCGCTCGGTCTGATCTTCGCGGTGCTCACCGAACGGGTGCGCTGGGGCACCGCGTTCAAGCTGGTCGTCTTCATGCCGATGGCGATCTCGATGCTCGCCGCGGGCATCATCTTCCGGCTGGTGTACGACCAGGATCCGGACAAGGGCGTGGCGAACGCGGTGTGGGTGGGCGTGCACGACACGTTCGCCCAGTCGTCGGCGTTCCCGAAGGCCCATCCGGGGCGGGAGTCGCCGCTCGAACCGGCGGGCGGGGGTGCGTTCATCACGAAGGAGCCGGTCCGGCCGGGCGAGCCGGTGGTGCTGCCGCTGGTGGGCGTGGCGCCGGATCTGATGCCGGACGGCGCGAAGCCCGCCGGGAAGCCGCAGGCGGACCCGGGGAAGATCACCGGCACCACCTGGCAGGACTTCACCCGCGGCAAGGGCGTGGGCACGCTCGGCGCGCCCGACCCGTCCGAGTTCGGCTATCCGGGGATGAGGATCGAGGCGGTGAAGGACGGCAAGGTGGTCGCCTCGGCCACGGCCGCCGACGACGGCACCTTCAGTCTGCCCGCGTCCGCCGAGGGGGCGCTGCTGCGGCTGCCCGCGGACAACTTCAAGGAGCCGTACAACGGGCTGGACTGGCTGGGCCCGTCGCTGGTCACACCCGCCATCATCGGCTCGTACATCTGGATGTGGGCGGGCTTCGCGATGGTGCTGATCGCGGCCGGTCTCGCCGGGGTGCCCCGGGAGCTGCTGGAGGCGGCGCGGGTGGACGGCGCCAGCGAGTGGCAGGTGTTCCGCCGGGTCACCGTGCCGCTGCTCGCGCCGGTCCTCGCGGTCGTCACCGTCACCTTGATGATCAACGTGCTGAAGGTGTTCGACCTGGTCTTCATCATCGCCCCGGGTTCCTCGCAGGACGACGCGAACGTGCTCGCCCTGGAGCTGTACCGCAAGGGTTTCGCCGAGGACCAGCCGGGCGTCGCGAGCGCCATCGCGGTCTTCCTGCTGCTGCTGGTGATCCCGGTGATGTGGTTCAACGTCCGGCGGCTCAGGCGGGAGGTACGGCGATGACGAAGCTGTCCGCACAGCCGAGGCGGTCGCCGGCCGCGTGGGTGGTCGAGAAGCTGAGCGGCGGCGCGGTGCGGGTCTTCCTGATCGTGGTGGGCCTGTTCTGGCTGGTGCCGACCGTCGGTCTGCTGCTGTCCTCGCTGCGCAGCACGCGGGACATGAACGAGAGCGGCTGGTGGACGGTGTTCACCGAGCCCGCCCGGCTCACCGTCGACAGCTACGAGAAGCTGCTGGAGAACGGTGACATCACCGACTCCCTCGTCAACACGGTGCTGATCACGGTCCCCGCGACGGTGCTGGTGGTGGTGATCGGCGCGCTGGCGGGTTACGCGTTCGCGTGGATGGAGTTCCCGGGCCGCGACTGGTGGTTCCTGGCCGTGGTGGGACTGCTGGTGGTGCCGGTGCAGGTGGCGCTGATCCCGATCGCCGAACTGTTCGGCAACCTCGGTCTGTTCGGTTCCATCCTGGGTGTGATCCTGTTCCACGTCGGGTTCGGGCTGCCGTTCGCGGTGTTCCTGCTGCGGAACTTCTTCGCGGAGATCCCCCGGGAGCTGCTGGAGGCGGCCCGCCTGGACGGGGCCGGTGAACTGCGTTTGTTCGCCCGGGTGGTGATGCCGCTGGGCGGGCCCGCGATCGCGAGCCTCGGCATCTTCCAGTTCCTGTGGGTGTGGAACGACATGCTGGTGGCGCTGGTGTTCACCGACGCGGGCAGCCAGCCGATCACGGTCGCGCTGCAGACGCAGGTACGGCAGTTCGGCAACAACATCGACGTGCTGGCACCCGGCGCGTTCATCTCGATGGTGGTGCCGCTGGCCGTGTTCTTCGCCTTCCAGCGGCAGTTCGTGTCGGGCGTGATGGCGGGAGCCGTGAAGTAGCCCCGGAGCGGGGCGACTTCACAGGGGCGGGCCGGGATCACCGGCCCGCCCCTTCGCGTTCACCCCGATTCCCCCACATGCCGTACAGACCGTAACTCCTGCGCTTCCAGGGCCGTTGCCGGGCAGAACGCCCGAGCTGTCCCGCCGACCCTTGGATGTCCCCTTGCCCAGGTTCAGTGTCATCGTTCCCGCGTACCAGGTTCAGGCGTACCTGCACGAGTGCCTGGATTCGGTGCTCACGCAGTCGTATCCCGATCTCGAACTGATCGCGGTGGACGACTGCTCACCGGACGCCTGCGGCGAGATCATCGACGAGTTCGCGGCCCGCGACCCGCGCGTCAAGGCCGTTCACCTGGAGCGCAACGGCGGGCTGGGCGCCGCCCGCAACGCCGGGACGGAGCGGGCGACCGGCGACTACCTGGTCTTCCTGGACTCCGACGACACCCTCACCCCGGACGCCCTGCGCGCCGTCGCCGACCGGCTGAAGGAGACCGGCGAACCGGATGTGCTGGTCTACGACTACGCCCGCACGTACTGGACCGGCGAGACGGTCCGCAACAAGGCGGCCGGCCGGCTCACCGAGCAGGGTCCGGCGCCGTTCCGGCTGGAGGACCGGCCGGGTCTGCTGGGGCTGCTGATGGTGGCGTGGAACAAGGCGTACCGGCGGGAGTTCGTCGAGCGCGAGGGCTTCGTCTTCCCGCCCGGCTACTACGAGGACACGCCCTGGACGTATCCGGTGATGATGTCGGCCGAGTCGATCGCCACCCTCGACCGGGTCTGTGTGCACTACCGGCAGCGCCGCCGGGGCAGCATCCTGTCCACCACCAGCGACCGGCACTTCGACATCTTCGACCAGTACGACCGGGTCTTCGCGTATCTGGAGGCGCACCCGGAACTGGCCCGGTGGCACCCGCTGCTGTTCCGCCGCATGGTCGACCATCTGACGCTGGTGTACCGCAAGCCGGACCGCCTGCCGCGGGGCAGCCGCGCCGCGTTCCTGCGCCGGGCCCGCGCCCACTACCGCCGCTACCGGTCCCCCGGGCTCTCGGCCTCGCTCGAGCAGGGCGGTGCCCCCGTCGGCGCCCCGGCCCCGCCGCGCGTCCGGCTGCGGCACGCGTTCGTCCGGTTCGGCGCGCACCGCACCTTCCGCGCCCTGCACCTGCTGCTGGCCGCCCGCCGCCGTACGGCCCGCCTCGCCCGGGGCCTGGCCCGGGCGGTCCGGGCGGGTGCGCTCCGGCTGCACTACCGGATCCAGCTGCGGCTGCCCCTCCAGGCCGACCGGGCCGTGTTCGCCGCCTCCCGGGGCGCCGGGCCCGGCTGCAACCCGGGCGCGCTGGAGGCCGCGGTCCGCACGCTCGCCCCACAGCTGCGCACCGCGTGGATCGCCCGCCCCGAGCACCACCACACGGTCCCGACCGGCACCCGTCGCCTCACTCCGGGCACCGCCGCGTACTGGACGGCGCTGGCGCGCGCCAAGTTCCTGGTGGACAACGCCGACTTCGACCACCGCCTGGTCAAGCGGCCCGGGCAGGTCTTCGTGCAGACCCGGCACGGCACGCCCCTGAAGCACATGGGCCTCGATCTCCAGGAGCGCCCGGCGGCGGCCCGCGACACGGACTTCGCGCGGCTCCTGGACGGCGTCGACACCTGGGACTACGTGCTGTCCGCCAACCGCCACACCACCCTGACCTGGGAACGCGTCTACCCCGGCCGGTACACCACGCTGGAGTACGGCTACCCCCGCAACGACGTCTTCCAGCAGGCGACCCCGGCGGACGTGGCCCGCATCCGCGAGTCGCTGGGCATCCCGGAGGGCACGGTGGTGATCCTGTACGCGCCGACCCACCGCGACCACCGCCGTACCCAGCGCACCGCTCTCGACCTGGAGCGCGTGGTGCGCCGGCTGGGCCCGCGGTTCATGCTCCTGGCCCGCGCCCACGCCCGGCACGGCGGCCCGCTCGCCGCGACCTCCGGCCGGGTCGTCGACGTCACCGGCCACCCGAACGTCGAGTCGCTCTGCCTGGCCTCTGACGCCCTGGTCACCGACTACTCGTCGATCATGTTCGACTACGCCAACCTGGACCGGCCGATCGTGATCCACAGCCCCGACGACGACTGGGCGGCGTACCAGGCGGCCCGCGGCACCTACTTCGACCTGCGGGCCTTCCCGCCGGGCGCGGTGGCGCGCAGCGAGGACGAGCTGATCGACATCTTCGCCACCGGCCACTGGCGCGGCTCCCGCTCGGCCCAGCTGCGCACCGCGTTCCGGGAACGGTTCTGCCCGTACGACGACGGGCGGGCCGCCGAGCGGGTCGTGCGCCATGTGCTGCTCGGCGAGCCGCCGGAGTCGATCCCGCCGGTGATCCCGCTCGCCGAGCGCCGGCCCGTGCCGTCGGCCGCCGCCGCGCAGCCGCGCAGCCCGCTGGCCAGCGTGCCGCAACCTTCTGGCCCGCTCACCGTCACCGACGGACACCGATGACCGTTGCACCTTCCGGGAGTTCACATGCCCCGCAGTTCGTCGCGGCCGACCCCGTCCCGGCCGTCCACGTGGCGTCCGGCGGGGCGGCCCGGCCGTTCCTCACCCGGTCCGAGGCGCGGACCTCCCGCCTGACCAGGACCGGCACAACCATGGAAAGAGCAGAATGCCCCGCTTCAGCATCATCGTCCCGTCCCATGGGGTCGCGGGCCGGCTGGCCCAGGCGCTGGACTCGGTCCTCGCCCAGTCCTTCGGCGACTTCGAGCTGATCCCGGTGTGCGACGGGCCCGGATCCCCCGCGGCGGACGTCGCCGCCGCCCACGCCGAGCGGGACTCCCGGGTGGCTCCCGTCCACTCACCGCCGTCGGCCGGTCTGGCCGGGGCGCGCGGCGCCGGGATGCGGGTGGCGACCGGCGCGTACCTGCTGTTCCTCGACGGCGACGACATCCTGTTGCCGGGCGCGCTGGCCGCGCTGCACGCGCGCCTGACGCACACCGGCGACCCGGACGTGCTGCCCTTCGCCTACGAGCGGGCCCCCTGGTGGGAGGGCGAGCCCACGCAGCCCGCGGGACCGCTGCTCGCCCAGGCCCCGTCCGGGGTCTTCCACCCGGACCGGGCGCCGCGGCTGACCGGCGTCCAGCTGCCCGCGTGGGCCGCGGCCTACCGGCGGGCCTTCCTCACCGAGCGGGACATCACCTTTCCCGAGGGGCACTTCACGGACATCGGCTTCGGCGCGGCGGTGATGGCGCGAGCCGAGCGCGTCGCGGTGCTGTGCGAGGCCGTCATACGGCATCACGTGCGGCGGCAGGGCAACCGGCTGTATCTGCCCGGCGAGCACCACACGGAACTCCTCGACCAGGCCGAGCGGGCGCTGGCGCTGGCCCCCGAGCTGTCCGCCGAGCGGGCGCACGCCCTGTTCGACCAGCTCTTCGCGGCCGTCCTGAAGACCGCCGGGCACCCGCGGCGGCTGCCCGCGCGCCGCCGACGCGCCTTCTTCCGCCGGGCGAGCGGACTCTACCGGCGCCACCGCCCGGCCGGGCACCGCACCCCGGGCGGCAGCCTGGGCGTCCAGCACCGGCTGCTGGCGACCGGCGCCTACGCGGCGTTCCGGCTGCTGCGCGGCGCGAAGGAGACGGCGGTACGGGCCGGGGAACGGCTGCCGCGTCCACGCGGACTGCGCACCCGGCTGCTCTACCGGTGGCAGCTGCGCCGCCCGCTCGACCCCAACCTGGCGGTGTTCTGCGCGTACTGGGGCCGCGGCTACGCCTGCAACCCGGCCGCGATCCACGCCAAGGCCCGTGAACTCGCCCCGCACATCCGGTCGGTGTTCCTGGTGGAGGCCGACCAGGCGCACGCCATGCCGAAGGACGTCGACCACGCGGTGATCGGCAGCCGCCGCTACTGGGAGGTGCTGGCCCGCGCCACGTACCTCGTCAACAACGCCAACTTCGCCGAAGGCGTGGTGAAACGCCCCGGCACCGTGCACGTGCAGACGCAGCACGGCACCCCGCTGAAGAAGATGGGCATCGACCAGTCGACGTATCCGGTGGTGGCCGCGCAGACCGGCAGCTTCGCCAAGCTGCTGGGCCGGGTCGACCGCTGGGACTACAACCTCTCCGCCAACCGCCATTCCACCCAGGTGTGGGAGCGGGCCTTCCCGGGCTCCTACGAGCAGCTGGAGTACGGCTATCCGCGCAACGACGTCTACTGCACGGCGACCGCCGAGGACGTGGCCCGCGTCCGCGCGGAGCTGGGCGTTCCGGAGGGCAAGACGGCCGTCCTGTACGCGCCCACCCACCGCGACTGGCACACCGGCTTCGAGACCGGCCTCGACCTGGAGGCGTTCTGCGAGGCGGCCGGCGAGGACGTGGTGGTGCTGCTGCGCGCCCACTACTTCTACGACCGGGGCCGCTCGAAGGCCTCCGGCCGGATCATCGACGTCACCTCGCACCGCTCCTCCGAGGACGTCTGCCTGGCCGCCGACGCGCTGGTCACCGACTACTCGTCGATCATGTTCGACTACGCCAACCTGGACCGGCCGATCGTCGTGTACGCCGACGACTGGGAGGTCTACCGGGAGACGCGGGGCGTCTACTTCGACCTGATGCAGTCCCCGCCGGGACCGGTCGCGCACACCCCGGAGGAGCTGGCCCGGATCTTCCGGGACGGCACCTGGGCGGGCGAGGAGTCCCGGGAGCTGCGGGCCGCCTTCCGGGAGCGGTTCTGCGAGTTCGACGACGGGCGGGCCGCCGAGCGGGTCGTGCGCCGGGTGTTCCTCGGCGAGCCGCCGGAGGCGATCCCCCCGGTGACCCCGCTCGCCGAGCGCGTTCCCGCACCCGCCGCGACGACCCTCGTTAGGAGCTGACGTGCCCCGCTTCAGCATCATCCTCCCCTGCTTCAAGGTGCAGGGCTTCCTGCGCGAATGCCTCGACTCGGTCCTGGAGCAGTCGTTCGGCGACCTCGAGGTGATCGCCGTCGACGACTGCTCACCGGACGGCTGCGGCGCGATCCTCGACGAGTACGCGGCCCGCGACCCGCGCGTGAAGGCCGTGCACCTGCCGGAGAACGTCGGCCTCGGCCGCGCCCGCAACGCCGGGATGCCGCACGCCACCGGTGACTACCTGTTCTTCCTCGACAGCGACGACACCCTCACCCCGGGCGCGCTGCGCGCGATGGCCGACCGGCTGGCCGGGACCGGCGACCCGGACGTGCTGATCTTCGACTACGTCCGCACCTACTGGTGGGGCGGCACCCGCCGCAACGTCCTGGCGCCCGTGCTGGGCGAGGCGGCCGACGCGGGCACCTTCAGCGCCGCCGAGCGGCCCGAGGTGCTGGACCTGCTGATGGTGGTGTGGAACAAGATCTACCGCCGGGACTTCGTGGAACGCCACGGCTTCGCGTTTCCGCCCGGCTACTACGAGGACACCCCGTGGACGTTCCCGGTGCTGCTCAGCGCCGAGCGGATGACCGCGCTGGACCGGGTCTGCGTGGAGTACCGGCAGCGCCGCCAGGGCAACATCCTGTCCACCACCAGCCGCAAGCACTTCGACATCCACGAGCAGTACGAGCGGGTCTTCGCGTATCTCGACGCCCATCCCGAGCTGCACACCTGGCGGGGCTTCCTGCACGCCAAGATGGCGGAGCACTGCCTGGACATCCTCGCCAAGCCGGACCGGCTGCCGCCGTCGGACAAGGGCGAGTTCTTCCGCCGTACGGCCGAGATGTTCCGCGCGCGCAAGCCCGAGGGCGCCACGGTCGCCGAGGAGCACCGGGTGCTGGAGGGCGGCTACGCCGGCTATCTGGCCCGGCGGCAGGCGGCGCGGGCCGGGCGGGTGCTGGAACGGCGGGCCGAGCGGGTGCGCGCGGCGGCGGCCGGACGGGTGCACCGGGCCCGCTCGGCCCTGCTCATGCGGCGCCCCCTGGACCCGGACCTGGCCGTGTACTCGGCGTTCTCGCACCGCGGGGTGCTCGGCGACCCGGCGGCGATCCACCGCGCGGCCCGCGAGATCGCCCCGCGGATGCGCGGCGTGTGGGTGGTCAGGGACGAGGAGACGGCCGCGCTGCTGCCGCCGGACGTGGAGCACGTGCTGCTGGGCTCGGCCGCCTACGACCGGGTCACCGCGCGGGCCACGTACTTCGTCAACAACGTCAACTGGCCCGGCGGGCTCACCAAGCGCCCCGGCACCGTCCACGTCCACACCCACCAGGGCACCCCGCTGAAGTACATGGGCGCGGACCTGCTCGGCAAGCCGGGCGCCCGGCACGGTTTCGACGTGCCGAAGATGCTGTGGCGCGCCGACCGCTGGGACTACAGCCTGGTCGCCAACCGGCACTCGGAGCTGGTGTGGGAGCGGGCGTTCCCCTGCCACTTCACCTCGCTGCGCTCCGGCAGCCCGCGCAACGACGTGCTGGTGAACGCGGGCCCCGGCGCGGGGGCCGCGACCCGGGCGCGGCTGGGCATCCCGGAGGACCACACCGTGGTGCTGTACGCGCCGACCCGCCGCGAGTACCGGCGCGGCGGCCATGTCGAGCGGATCGACCTGGCCCGGTTCGCGGAGGACCTCGGCGACGGCCACACCCTCGTGGTGCGGCTGCACCCGTCGCTCGCCACCGGTCACGCGCGCGGGATGGGCCTGTCGGATCTGCACCGGCGCGGCGTGCTGATCGACGCCACCGACGAGCCGCACGTCGAGGAGGTGATGCTCGCCTCCGACGTCCTGGTCACCGACTACTCCGCCCTGATGTTCGACTACGCCAACCTGGACCGGCCGATCGTGATCCACGCCGACGACTGGACGGCGTACGCGGCGAGCCGCGGCGCCTACGTCGACATCACCGCCGAACCGCCGGGCCATGTCTCGCGCTCCTACCGCGAACTGGCCTGGCTGTTCGCCTCGGGCAGCTGGCGGGACCAGGACGGGGAGCGGCTGCGGGCCGCCTTCCGGGAGCGGTTCTGCGAGTACGACGACGGCCACGCCGCCGAGCGGGTGGTGCGGACGGTGATGCTGGGCGAGGAGGGGTGGACGCCGGAGCCGGTCGCGCTGCCGGCCCCGGCCGCCGCCTCCGACCGCGACGTGCTCACCGCCTCGTGATCCGGCTGCGACCGCGCGCCTGGCGGCCGCGCACCTGGGTGCTGGTGCTGGCCGCGGTGTTCGCCGTGCTCCAGCTGGCGAACGTCACCGGCCGGGACACCCCCGACACCAAGAACTACCTGTCGTACGCGCTCAGCCTGCGCGGGGACTCCAAGCGGGAGGCCGCCGCCGCGACCATCGACTACGTGTGCGCGGGGCGGGCCTCGCTGGCCCATCGCGCGCAGAACGTGCACGTGGTCCGCTTCCACCGGCCCGACCCGGCGCCCCAGGTGCGCGAGAAGTGCGGCGCCGACGAGTGGCGGGTCGTGGAGCGGCGGCTGAAGGCGGGGCAGACCGGCGGGCACACCGTGCCGTACATGCCGGAGCGCTTCATGCGCATCTTCGAGGCGCGGCCCGGCTATCCGGTGTTCCTGCTGCCGTTCGTGTCCGTGTTCGGCGTGGTGTGGGGCGTGTGGACGGCGAGCGTGGTGATCGCGGTCGCGGGCGGGGTGCTGGTCTTCCTGGTGCTGCGGTCGCTGCGGGTGCCGCTGGCGCTGTGCCTGACCGGGCAGGGCCTGTATTACGTCCTCCCGGTCGGCACGACCGCCATGCGGCCCATGACCGAGGGACTGATGCTGGCGCTGACGCTGACGGCGGTGTGGGGCTGCGCGCTGGTCCTCGGCGGGCGGCGGACCCGGGCCGGGCTGACGCTGATCGGCGGGTCGCTCGCGGCGCTGTTCACCGTCAAGCACTCGCAGGCACTGTTCCTCGGGGTGTGCCTGGCGGCGGCGGGCACACTGATCGCCGTACGGCGGTGGCGGCGGGGCCGGCCGCCGGGGCCCGGGGTGCTCGCGGTGGCGGCGACCGGGCTGGCCGCGACCGTGCTGACGGTGCTGCTGGCGAAGCTGCTCGGGTATCCGTCGACCGCCGACAGCGTGCAGGATCTGCTGACCCATCACTTCGCGCGGCCGGACCGCGCCGATCCCTGGCCGGAGTTCTTCCAGCTCCAGGGGAACTTCTGGATGGAGTGGCTGCGCCGGCAGATGTGGCAGCCGCTGTTCCTCGCGGCGCTCGCGGCCGGGGCGTGGGGCGCGGCGCGGCGGCCCGCGTTCGGGGTGTTCCTGGCCGCCGCGGCGTTCACCGGGATCCTCACCCAGGCCGGGCACCCGGACATCAACATCTGGGGCGAGCGGCTGATCGTGCTGGCATGGCTGCTGCCGGTGGTGGGGGTGCCGCTGCTGCTGGACGCGGTGCTGCGGCGGCCCGTGGCCCTGCCGGCGCAGGGGCACTCCGAACGGGCTCACTCGATGCGGTGAGGTGAGGTCATGCCGTTGATCTTCACGGGAAGGTACGGCAAATGCCTCAGACGCCTACTTCTCATTCGGCTCGATGAGCGCCGGAGTCCTCGTCCGGCGGACCCCGCGCGGTGCGACGGCGCTGCGCGGCCGGGTCTGGCGGCCCACCCCGTACCAGGTCGCCGGCTTTCTGTTCTGGCTGGTGATGTCGCTGGCGTACTGGCGGGTGCCGCTGTGCTGTGACGCCGGGCAGCACGCGGCGGTCGTCGAACGCCTCAAGGACGACCTGCTCCACCCCCGCCATCCGACGGCGGACCTGCCGGGCGCGGGCAGCCCCTACTACTCGCCCTACGCCGTCGCCCAGGGCGCGTTCGCGCGGCTGACCGGGCTGAGCGGCTGGGAGGCGGTGCGGCTCGCCGGGCCGCTGAACCTGCTGGTGCTGCTGACGGGCCTGAACCGCTTCGTGCGGGTGCTGACGCCCCGCCCGTGGGCGCCGGTGCTGGCGCTGGCCGCCATGACGCTGCTGTGGGGGGTCGAGCGGGCCTGGTGGAGCGGGTATCTCGGGCTGATGTCGATGACGGGCACGCTGCCCTACCCGTCGGCGTTCGCGATCGGGCTGACCTTCTGGGCGTGGGCCTGGACGGGGGCGCGGGCCCGGGCCGGCCGGCCGGTGCGGTTCGTGGGGCCCAGCGGACTGCCGGGCCTGGCCGGCTACGCGGGGCTCGGCGCGCTGTACGGGCTGATCCTGCTGATCCACCCGATCACCTCGGTGGCGGCGGTGCTGGGCGGGCTGGCGCTGGCGGCGGGATGGCAGCGGGGCTGGAAACCGGTCGTGGCCGCCCGCTGGGTGCTGGCCGGCGGCACGGCGCTGCTGGTCGGGGCGGTCTGGCCGCACTTCGACGTCTTCGCGCTGACCGGTGACACCAGCGTCGACGCCATGCACCGGCGGCTGTACGGGGACCTCGCCGGCCAGTTCGGGCTGGCGCTGATCGGGCTGCCCGCGCTGTGGCTTCGGGCCCGGCGCGTGTCCTGGCGGGATCCGCTGGTGCTGCTGTTCCTGCTGGAGGTGGCGGTGGTGGCGTACGGCTGGCTCAGCGGCCACTACACCTACGGGCGCATCCTGGGCCTCACGCTGGTCCCGTTGCAGTTCGCGCTGGCCGTGGAGCTGGCGGCGCCCCGGCCGTGGCCGGTGTGGCGGCGGGTCCTGGCGGCGGTCGCGGCGGCCGGGGCCTGCGCCGGGTTCCTCACCGTGCAGGCGGGGGCGGTGGTGCCGCGCTCGCTGGATCCGGTGGGCTTCGCGCAGCCGCCGAACTGGCCGTCGTACGACTGGGCCGCCCGGCACATCCGGCGTGGCGAGGTGGTGATCACCGACGGCTACTGGGCCGTGCACGCGATCGCCGGGTACGGCGCGAACCTGGCCGCGCCGACCTGGCCGGACGCGGCGGTGGACGAGCGGGAGCGGCTGCGGCGGGTCGCCGACGTGCGGACCTATCTCGACCCGGCGTCCACCGCCGCCGAGCGCACCGCGATCGCCCGCCGCCACGACGTGCGCTGGCTGCTGCTCACCCGCTGGCGCCAGGTACCCGAGGAGGCGGTCGTGGTGGCGTGGAGCCGGCGGACGGGAGAGGTGCTGGCGCGGCTTCCGGGGTGACGGGCGCCGCGCCGGAGGTCCCGCCCGGGGTTACTCGATGACGAGGTCGACCGGGATGTTGCCGCGGGTGGCGTTGGAGTACGGGCAGACCTGGTGGGCCTGCTCGACCAGCTTGCGGCCGGTCGCCTCGTCCACGGTGTCGGGCAGCTCGACGCGCAGGGTGACGGCGAGCGCGAAGCCCTCGCCCTCCTTGCCGATGCCGACCTCGGCGGTCACCGCGGCGTCGCTGACGTCGACCTTGGCCTGGCGGCCGACGAGGCCGAGGGCGCTGCCGAAACAGGCGGCGTAACCGGCGGCGAAGAGCTGCTCGGGGTTGGTGCCCTGGCCGTTGCCGCCGAGCTGCGCCGGCATGGCCAGCGGCAGGTCCAGCGTGCCGTCGGAGGAGACGGCGCGGCCCTCGCGGCCGTGGGTGGCGGTGGCGACAGCGGTGTAGAGCGCGTCCATGGGAGATCCATCCCTCTCGGGTCGGGGAGCGGCGGTGGAGTCCGGCCGCCGTACGACCAGAAGTGAAGCACACAATTTAGTTGTGCACAACTAAATGGCCCGCAAGAGCTACCCTGGAGACATGACCAGCACGCCCGCGGACGACTGGCTCCGCCTCGACCGCCAGATCTGCTTCTCGCTGAACGCCGCCTCGCGCGCCTTCAACGGCGTCTACCGCGTGATCCTCAAGGACCTCGGGCTCACCTACCCGCAGTACCTGGTGATGCTGGTCCTCTGGGAGGACGGCGACCAGCCGGTGAAGAAGCTCGGCGAACGGCTGCGGCTCGACTCCGGCACCCTCTCCCCGCTGCTCAAGCGGCTGGAGACGACCGGGCTGGTGCGCCGCGAGCGCAGCGCCCGCGACGAGCGCTCGGTCGAGGTCCGGCTCACCGGGGAGGGCGCCGCGCTGCGCGCACGCGCCGCGGAGGTGCCGCGCCGGATCGCCGCCGCGACCGGCTGCGGCCTCGACGAGATCAGCGCCCTGCGGGACCGCCTCGCCCGGCTCACCGGCGCGCTGGACGCGGCACTGGCGGCGGAGACGGCGCGGACGGCGACGCGTTAGGGGGTTGTTCACGGAGATGGGACCGGCGCCGAGCGGAGCGGGGCATACATCGTTCGTCCGGCCGCCATCCCCTGCTGAGGACCCCTCCGCCGATGCCCCTGACGACCCGCCGCCTCCTCGGCCTCGCCGCCGCCTGGCTCGCCACCCGTGCCCTGATGCTCTGGCTGCTCGTCCACGACGCCGCTCCGCCGCTGGGGGGCATCCCGGTCGCGCGGGAGGTGTGGCGGCTGTACCGCGGCTGGGCCGGCGTCCTGGCGGAGGGCACCTTCCCGGTGGACGACAAGCTGTGGCAGTACCCGCCGGGCGCCGGTCCGGTGCTGGTGTCGCCCACGCTGCTGCCGGGGCTGGACTACCTCCAGGCGTTCGTGCTCCTCACCCTGGCGGCGGACGCGCTGATCCTGGCGGCGCTCGCCCGCGCGGGGACCCGGCAGGGCCGCACCCTGCTCGGGGCGGCGCTGTGGACGCTGGGGCTGCCGCTGCTGCTGCACGTTCCGCTGGTGCGCTACGACGTGCAGGCCACCGCCCTGGCCGTCGTCTCCCTGCTGACGCTGACACGCTCCCCGCGCGTGGGCGGAGCGTTCGCCGCGCTGGGCGCCCTGGTGAAGGTATGGCCGGCACTGGCACTGGTGGGGGTACCGAAGGGGCGGGAGACCCGGCGGGCCTGGGGGTCCGCGGTGGTCACGGGGACCCTCGCCCTCGGTGTCCTCGCCGCCGCCTTCTCCCACCCCCTGGCCTTCCTGCGCCAGCAGGGCGGCCGGGGCGTGCAGATCGAGTCCTTCGGCGGCGCCCTGCTGGGCCTCGCCACGCACGCCGGGTGGCCGGGGCGGGCGGGGTACCGGTACGGGGCGCTGGAGTTCACCGGCCCGTACGTGGACGCGGTGGCCACCGCCTCCCTCGTCCTCACCGCCGTCGCCTTCGCGCTCCTGCTGCACTGGCGGATGACCGCACGGCACTGGACCGAGGCGACGCCGTACGACGCGGCGCTGACCGCCGTGCTGCTCTTCACCGTCACCAGCCGGGTGCTCAGCCCGCAGTACCTCGTCTGGCTGCTCGGCCTGGCCGCCGTCTGCCTGACCTCCCGGCGGACCTCGCAGCGCCCGGTCGCCGCGCTGATCGTGGCCGCGGCCGCCGTCACCGCGCTGGTGTATCCCATCCTGTACGACGAGGTCGCGGCGAGCACCGCCACCGGCTGCGTCCTGATGACCGTCCGCAACGGCCTGCTCGGCGCGGCCGCCGTCCTGTCCCTCGTCCGGCTACGCCGCGTCACATCGATGTCACGCAGTGCCCCCGCGCCTGCTTCACTGAGGGCGGAGCACACCCATCGGGCCCCCACGGGGGCCGCCGACTGACGAGGGGACGGCCGCACATGACCTGGCTGATCACCGGCGGCGCCGGATACATCGGGGCGCACGTCGTCCGCGCCATGACCGAGGCGGGCGAGCGCACCGTGGTCTACGACGACCTGTCCACCGGGATCGCCGAGCGCGTCCCGCCGGGTGTGCCGCTGGAGGTGGGCTCGACCCTGGACAGGGAGCGGCTGAGCCGGGTGCTCGCCGGCCACGGGATCACCGGGGTGGTGCACCTGGCGGCGAAGAAGCAGGTCGGCGAGTCGGTGGACCTGCCGCTGCGCTACTACCGGGAGAACGTGGAGGGCCTGCGCGTCCTGCTGGAGGCGGTCACCGCGGCCGGTGTGCCGTCCTTCGTGTTCTCCTCCTCGGCCGCCGTCTACGGCATGCCGGGCGTCGACCTGGTCACCGAGGAGACGCCCTGCGCCCCGATGTCGCCGTACGGCGAGACCAAGCTGGCCGGCGAATGGCTGGTCCGCGCCACCGGCCGGGCCACGGGTCTGTCCACGGCGTCCCTGCGCTACTTCAACGTGGCGGGCGCGGCGGCCCCCGAACTGGCCGACACCGGCGTCCTCAATCTCGTCCCCATGGTCTTCGAGAGGCTCACCGAGGGCGCTCCGCCGCGTGTCTTCGGCGACGACTATCCGACGCCGGACGGCACCTGCGTGCGGGACTACATCCACGTCGTCGACCTGGCGGAGGCCCACGTGGCGGCGGCCCGCGCGCTGGAGGCGTCCCCCGGCCGCGACCTCACCCTCAACGTCGGGCGCGGGGAGGGTGTCTCCGTCCGGGAGATGATCGACCGGATCAACGCGGTCACCGGCTACGACCGCCCCCCGACCGTGACTCCGCGCCGTCCCGGCGACCCGGCCCGCGTGGTCGCCTCCGCCGAGCGGATCGCCACCGAGCTGGGCTGGAAGGCCAGGTACGACGTCCAGGACATGATCACCTCCGCGTGGGAGGGCTGGGTACGGCTGCGCCCGGAGGCGGCGCGGAACTGAGCCCCTCCCTGGGCCTGGCCGAGCCGGCCCGGCGGCTGGAGCCGCAGGACGGGGTCAGAGCGCCTTGAGGGCCTCGGCGGTCGCGTGGGACAGCGCCGCCAGATAGCCCTTGGGGAGCTTCGGGCTGCGGATCACCACCGCGCGCCAGTACAGCGGGCCCGAGATCAGGTCGAGCGCCAGCTCGCCGTCGAGGCCGGCGCGGACCTCGCCGCGCCGCTCCGCCGCCGCCACGATCTTCAGCGCGACGCCCTCCTGCCCGTCCCGCAGCGCCTTCCGCATCGCCTCGGCGATCTCCGGGCTGCGCGCCGCCTCCGCCTGGAGGTCCGGGATGACCTGCGAGGCGATCGGGTGCCGCAGGGCACGGGACGTCACCTCGTACAGCAGCCGCAGATCCGACTCCAGCGAGCCGGTGTCCGGCGCCGGCAGCCCCTGCACCGCGATCGCCGAGACGATGTCCAGCACCAGGTGCAGCTTGGAGCGCCAGCGGCGGTACACGGCCGTCTTGCCGACCCCCGCGCGGCGGGCGATGCCCTCGATCGACATGCGCGCGTAGCCGACCGCCGCCAGTTCCTCGAAGACGGCCGCGCGGATGGCTTCCGTCACATCCTCGCGGAGCACCGCCGCACCTGCGGGGGTACGGCGCCGCGGACGCGGCTGGGGGCCGTCGGCGTTCGTCGTCATGCGGGACAGCATAGAACGTCACGACGAAACGGTTGCGTTCCGTCGTCCATTCGGCCTACGCTCACGTTGCGACGATACGGTCCCGTCCCGACGTAAGAGAACACCGCCCGAACCCCGGGTGAACGCCGGGCGCGCAACCCATCCCCGACCGAAAGCAGCGGATGTGAGCCAGGTCCTCGACACACCGCCCCCGACGACGGCCCGGACCACCACCCCGGCCCCGGCCGACGCCGACCTCGCGGCCCTCGCCGCCCGCCACGGCCTCACGGTCAGCGGCGCCCGCCCCTCCCTCCCGGCCTACGTCCGGCAGCTGTGGGCGCGCCGCCACTTCATCGCCGCCTTCTCCACGGCGAAGCTCACCGCCCAGTACAGCCAGGCGAAGCTGGGCCAGGTCTGGCAGGTCATGACCCCGCTGCTGAACGCGGCGGTCTACTACCTGATCTTCGGTGTGCTGCTCCAGACCAAGAAGGGCGTGCCGGACTACGTGCCGTTCCTGGTCACCGGCGTGTTCATCTGGACCTTCACGCAAAGCTCGCTGCTGGCCGGCACCCGCGCCATCTCCGGCAACCTCGGCCTGGTCCGCGCCCTGCACTTCCCGCGGGCCGCGCTGCCGATCTCCTTCTGCCTCCAGCAGCTCCAGCAGCTGATGTTCTCGATGGCGGCACTGATCGCGATCCTGCTGGCCTTCGGCGTACCGCCCACCGCGTCCTGGGGGCTGGCGATCCCGGTGCTGGTGCTCCAGTTCATGTTCAACGCGGGTGTGTCGATGATCCTCGCCCGGTTCGGCGCGAAGACCCCGGACGTCGCCCAGCTCATGCCGTTCGTGCTGCGCACCTGGATGTACGTCTCGGGCGTGATGTGGAGCATCGACCACGTCCTGAGCAGGCACACCGACCTGCCGTCCTGGGTGGCTCCCGTCCTCCAGGCCAACCCGGCCGCCGTCTACATCGACCTGATGCGCTTCGCCCTCATCGACAGCTTCCACGCGAGCCGGCTGCCGCCGCACGTGTGGCCGCTCGCGACGGGCTGGGCGCTGCTCGCCGGGGTCGGCGGTTTCATCTACTTCTGGAAGGCTGAGGAGACGTACGGCCGTGGCTGAGAACCCCTCGCGCGACAGCGCGCAGACCGGCGACGCGAAGATCCCCACCGTCGTCGCCGATCACGTGGACATCGTCTACCGGGTCAACGGCACCGGCGCCGGCCGCGGCTCGGCGACCGCCGCGCTCAACCGCATCCTGCGGCGCAAGCAGTCCGAGAAGGCGTCCGGGGTGCGCCGGGTGCACGCGGTGCGGGACGTGTCCTTCGTGGCGTACAAGGGCGAGGCGATCGGCCTGATCGGCACCAACGGCTCCGGCAAATCGACTCTGCTGAAGGCGGTCGCCGGACTGCTCCCGGTGGAGAACGGCCGGATCTACACGGGCGGCCAGCCCTCCCTCCTCGGTGTCAACGCGGCGCTGATGAACGACCTGACCGGCGAGCGCAACGTCCATCTCGGCGGACTGGCGATGGGCATGTCACGCGAGCAGATCAGGGAGCGCTACCAGGAGATCGTCGACTTCTCCGGCATCAACGAGAAGGGCGACTTCATCACCCTGCCGATGCGCACGTACTCCTCCGGCATGGCCGCCCGGCTGCGGTTCTCCATCGCCGCCGCCAAGGACCACGACGTGCTGCTCATCGACGAGGCGCTGGCCACCGGCGACCGCTCCTTCCAGAAACGCTCCGAGGCCCGCATCCGCGAGCTGCGCAAGCACGCCGGGACGGTGTTCCTGGTCAGCCACAACAACAAGTCCATCCGCGACACCTGCGAGCGGGTGCTGTGGCTGGAGCGCGGCGAGCTGCGGATGGACGGGCCGACGGAGGAGGTCATGAAGGAGTACGAGGCCTTCACCGGTGAGAAGACGGCCAAGCCGAAGCCCAAGGCCAAGCCGAAACCCAAGGCCAAGCCGCCCGCGGCCACCCACCAGCCCGAACCGGCCGCGGCCGACCCCGAGCCCCAGTCGTCGGCCGCCCCGAAGCCGGAGCCGAAGACCGCCGTCGCCCCCTGAGCCGCCCATCGCCGCCGTGCGGGGTGCCCGGCGCGGCGCGGCCCGACCGGCTCAACCCGGTTATCCCTTTCATCCGATCGGTGCCACGATGACCGAATAGGCCATGCCGTGTGAGGCACCCGAACGTGTGAAGGGAGTCCGCCGTGCCACCGCAGCTCAGCATCGTCGTCCACGGCCCGAACACCCAGGGCCATCTGACCGGTCTCCTCGACTCCCTGGGCGCCGACCCGGCCCCGGACATCGAGGTGATCGTGGCTGCGGTCGGCGACTGGGCCCGGGAGACGGCCCGCGAACACGCCCCCGGCGCGGTGCTGCTCCCGCTGCCGGACGGCACCGGGGACGCCGAGGCCCGGGCGGCGGGCGCGGACCGGGCGTCCGGGCGGTGGCTGCACTTCGTCCACGCCAAGGACGGTCTGCCCGCGGGCGCCCCCGCCCTGCTGGCCGCCCGCGCCGCCGAACTCCCCGACACCGTGGACGTCCTGCTCTTCGACCACGTCCGCACCACCTGGCAGACCTCCGGCGCACCGTCGTACGACAGCCGTCTGCTGGCCCGCGCGGGCCGCGCCGAGACCGCCCTCGACGATCTGCCCGCCCTGCTCCGGCTGACCCCCATGCTCGGCAACCGCCTGATACGAGCCGGGCACTGGCGCGCCCACGCCGCCGTCCTCGGCGCCGAGGACGAGGCGTACGCCGCGCACACCGCCCTGCTCACCGCCGCGCGGATCGCCTGCTTCAACCACGCCGGCTTCGAACACCGCCTGCTGCGCCCGGAGAGCGTTCCGCCGCGCACCCTGGACGACCACCTCGCCGTCCTGGACCGCTACGAGGCCCTGCTGGAGGCCACCCGCGCCCGCACGGCACCCCACGCGGTCCTGTACCAGCTGATGATCCGCGACAGCCTGCGGACCTTCGTCCGTGCGGGCATGCCGGAGCGGGACGCGCGGGCCTTCTTCCACCGCGCCTCCGAGGCGGCCCGCAGGTGGCACCCCGAGGGCCTGCGCCACCCGGCCGGACCGGAGGGACTGCGCCGTACCCTGCTCGAAGAGGACGCCTACACCCGCTACCGCGCCCTGCAGAACGCCAACCACGCCCGCCGCGCGGCCAGAACGGCTCTCCGCGCGGGCAAGCGGCAGCTGCGCACACAGGTCCGCGGCCTCCAGTACCGCAGGTCGCTCGCCCGCCCGGTCGACCCCAACCTGGCGGTCTTCTCGGCGTACTGGAACCGCGGCGTCGCCTGCAACCCCGCCGCCATCGCCGCCAAGCTCGCCGAACTCGCTCCGCAGATCCACCCGGTGTGGGTGGTCGCCCCGGGCCGGGTGGGCCTGCTGCCACCCGGCACGGACCATGTGGTGCCCGGCAGCCGCCGCTACTGGGAGGTGCTGGGCCGTGCCAAGTTCCTGGTCAACAACGTCAACTTCGCCAACGCGGTGGTCAAACGCCCGGACGCGGTGCACGTCCAGACCCACCACGGCACCCCGCTCAAGCGCATGGGCCTCGACCAGATGCGCTACCCGGCCACCGCCAAGGGGCTGGACTTCGCGGCCCTGCTGGCCCGGATCGACAAGTGGGACTACAGCGTCTCCGCCAACGGCCACACCACCCGGATGTGGGAGCGCGCCTACCCGGCGCGGTACGTCTCCCTCGACCACGGCTATCCGCGCAACGACGTCTACTACACCGCCACCGCCGCCGACATCGCCGCGATCCGCGCCCGCCTCGGCATCGCCCCCGGCCGCCGCGCCGTTCTGTACGCCCCCACCCACCGCGACTACGAGGCCGGCTGGACCGCGCGCCTGGACCTCGCCACGCTCGCCGAACGACTCGGCGAGGACACCGTGCTGCTGGTGCGCGCCCACTACTTCCACGCCTCCACCGCGACGGCACTCACCGGGCTGCGCCGCGCGGGCCGCGTCCTCGACGTCTCCGCCTACGAGCCGGTCGAGGAGCTGTGTCTGGCCGCCGACGCGCTGATCACGGACTACTCGTCGATCATGTTCGACTACGCCAACCTGGACCGCCCGATCGTCATCCACGCCGACGACTGGGAGACGTACGTGGCGACCCGCGGCGTCTACTTCGACCTGATGGCCGGGGCCCCCGGCCCGGTGGCCCGCACCCAGGGCGAGCTGGCCGACGTCCTCACCTCGGAGGCCTGGCGCGACGACGAGGCGGCCAAGGCGCGCTCGGTGTTCCGGCGCCGGTTCTGCGAGTACGACGACGGCCGCGCCGCCGAGCGGGTCGTACGCCGGGTCTTCCTGGGCGAACCCGAGGACGCCCTGCCCCCGATCCTCCCCGTCGACGAGCGCACCCCCGCGCCCACCCCGCAGGAGGCGACCGCGTCATGAATCCGGAAGCCGCGGAATCCCCGGAGTCCATGGAATCCCCGATGGCGGCGCCGGCCGCGCAGGCCCCCGACGCATTCGAAGCACGCGACGCACCCGACGCACCCGACGCAACGGTCGTGGTGATCGTCTACAACGACGCCGAACGCCTCCCCCGCGCGGTGGCCTCCGTGCGCCGCCAGACCCACGCCGACATCGAGATCGTCATCAGCGACGACCACTCCACGGACGCCACCCCGGAGGTGGCCCGGCGGCTGGCCGCGGAGGATCCCCGCATCCTGCATCTGCGTCTGGACCGGAACAGCGGCGGTTGCAGCGTGCCCCGCAACCGTGCGCTGGAGATCGCCCGCGCCCCGTATGTGATGTTCCTGGACAGCGACGACGAACTGCCGCCGAACGCGGTCGAGTTGCTGCTCGCCGCGCACCGGGAGCAGGACGTCGACTTCGTGATGGGCGCGGTGGAGCGGGTCCGCGCGGACACCGGGAACCGCGGGCGCTGGATGCCGCACCTGGTGGCCGAGCGCCGTACCGTGCCCGGCATCGACGCCGAACCGCGGCTGTTCTTCGAGCACCTGGCGACCAGCAAGATGTACGCCCGCGCCTTCCTCGACCGCCACGGCCTGCGCTTCCCCGAGGGCATCCACTACGAGGACCAGCTCTTCTCCGCGCAGGCCTACTGCCTGGCCCGCGCCTTCACGGTCATCCCGGAGCCGGTCTACCGCTGGTACATCGCCCCGCACGCGTCCGGCGACACCGCCTCCATCTCCAACCAGCGGCACAAGCTCGACAACGTCCGCGACCGGGTGCACGTCCAGCGGCTCGTCGACGACTTCCTGACCGAGAGCGGGCACGGCGCGCTGCACGAGGAGAAGGACTACAAGTTCCTCAAGCACGACTTCCGGATGTACGCAGGCGACCTGCCGGACCGCGACGAGGAGTGGCTGACGGAGTTCGCGGAGATCGTCAACCCGTACCTCGCGACGCTCACGCCGGGCGCGTACGCCCGTCTCCCGCGCCCCGAACGCGTGGTGCTCCAGCTGGTGCGCGAGCTGCGCCTGGCGGACGCGCGGCTCGCGGCGCGCGGCCTCGGCCACGGGGTCGGCCCGCGCGCGGTGGTCACCGGCGAGGACGGCCGTACGTACTGGGGCGACCGCGTCCCGGACTCCGAGTGGGCGCGCCGCGAGCTGGACCTGTCCGAGCTGGCCCCGGACACCTGCCCCTTCCCGTACGCCCTGCTCCGGCACGAGGTGACCGAGATCGCGCCCGGCCCCGGCGCCTCGGTGGACCTGGCCATCCGCACGTACGACCCGGCGCTGCGCCTCCCCGTCGGACCGCACGCCGCGACCCTGCTGCTCTCCCCCGGGCGCCGGCGCATGACCGTGCCGTTCCGGCTGTCCCCGGTGCGTCCAGGGGTCTACGAGGGCCATGTCCACGTCGATCTGGCCGCCGCCCCGATCCCGTTGCACGGCTTCGACGGCGCCCGCCATCCGGTGCTGCGCCTGGAGCACGGGGGAACGTACCACCGGGGCGTCCTGCTGGCCCCGGAGAGCGCCTTCCGGCCGCTGGCCGCCCGCGTGGAGTACCACTCCGGTGCCGCCCCGCACCAGGTCACCGTCGAACCGGAGGAGCGCGGCACGGGCCGGCTCCAGGTCCGCTGGCGTCCGTCGGGCCTGACCGCGCGGGTGGTGCGCCCGGTGGTACGGCGCCTGGCCCGGCCCCGGGTGCGCCGCGCGGCCCGCCTGCTGGCGAGCGCGCTGCGCTGAGCACCCGGCCGTCATGAGAAGCGCCCCGGACCGAAAGGCCCGGGGCGCCCCGTCACGTCACACCCCTACGAATGCGTCCGCAGCAGCGTCCGCATCGTCCGCATGGCCACCGACAGGTTGGCGAGGTCGAAGGCGTCCGAACCCTGGATCTCCTCCAGGGTGGTGCGGGCGCGCCCCAGGATCGCCGCGTTCCTCTCCTGCCAGCCCTTGAACCGCTGCTCCGGCGTGGAGCTGCCGTTGCCCACCGCCAGCACATCGGCGGTGAGGGCGGCGTGCGCGGCGAACAGGTCCTCGCGGATCGCCGCGCGGGCCATGGACTGCCAGCGGTCGGCGCGGGGCAGCTCGATGATCCGGTCCATCAGCTGGGTGATGCCGAGGCGGTCGGCGAGGTCGTAGTAGACCTCGGCGACGTCCAGCGGCTCCTTGCCCATGCGGTCGGCCACCGACACGATGTCCAGCGTCGGGAACGCGGACGAGAACCCGGCCACCCGCGTGGCCAGCTCGTCCGGCACCCCCGCGCCGGTCAGCTCGTCGTGGATCTTCTGCCACCACTCCAGGTCCGCGCCGCGCAGCAGCTTCGGCAGCTCGTTCCAGACCTGCTCCACGCGCTCCTCGAAGAACGAGACGGTCTCGGCGAGCTGGAGCGGCTGCGGCCGGTTGTTGAGCAGCCAGCGCGTGCCGCGCTCCACCAGCCGGCGGGAGTGCAGCCGGATCCGGGTCTGCACCTCGGCCTCGACCTTGTTGTCCAGGGCCTCGACCGCGTCCCACACGTGGGCGGAGCGGAAGATCGTGCGGGCCGCGGTCTGCGCCCGGACGATCTCCTCCAGGGACGCACCGGTCTCTTCGCGCAGCCGGTGCAGATACGTCGTGCCACCGGTGTTGACCGTGTCGTTGACCAGCACCGTCGTGGTGATCTCACGGCGCAGCGGGTGGCCGTCGATTCGGTCGCCGAACTGCTCGCGCAGCGCGGTCGGGAAGTAGCAGTGCAGCAGCCCGCGCAGATACGGGTCGTCCGGCAGCGAGGTGTGCAGCAGCTCCTCGGCGACCGTGATCTTCGTGTAGGCCAGCAGGACGGCCGTCTCCGGGCCGGTCAGGCCCTGGCCCTGGGCGAGCCGCTCGCGGATCTGGCGGTCGGTGGGCATGAACTCCAGCGCCCGGTCGAGGTGACCCTCGCGCACCAGGTGCTTCATGAAGCGCTGCTGGGCGTGAAGCATGTCCCTGGACTGGGCCAGCGCGTTGGCGATGGCGGTGTTCTGCGCGTAGTTGTTGCGCAGCACCAGCTTGCCGACCTCGTCGGTCATGTCGGCGAGCAGCCGGTTGCGCTGCTTGACGGTCATGTCGCCGTCCGTGACCAGGCCGTTGAGCAGGATCTTGATGTTCACCTCGTGGTCGGAGGTGTCCACGCCCGCGCTGTTGTCGATGGCGTCGGTGTTGATCCGGCCGCCGTGCAGCGCGAACTCGATCCGGCCGAGCTGGGTCAGGCCCAGGTTGCCGCCCTCGCCGACCACCTTGACCCGCAGGTCCTGGCCGTCGACGCGGATGGCGTCGTTGGCCTTGTCGCCGACGTCCGCGTGGGACTCGGTGGAGGCCTTGACGTAGGTGCCGATGCCGCCGTTCCACAGCAGGTCCACCGGCGCCTGGAGGATCGCCTTCATCAGCTCGGCCGGGGTCAGCTTGGTGACCTTGGCCTCGATGCCGAGGGCCTCGCGGATGTGCGCGTTGACCGGGATCGCCTTGGCGGTGCGCGGGAAGACGCCGCCGCCGGCGGAGATCAGGTCGGTGTCGTAGTCGGCCCAGCTGGAACGGGGCAGCTCGAAGATCCGGCGGCGCTCGGCGTAGGAGACGGCCGCGTCCGGGTTCGGGTCGATGAAGATGTGCCGGTGGTCGAAGGCGGCGACCAGGCGGATGTGCTCGCTGAGCAGCATGCCGTTGCCGAACACGTCACCGGACATGTCGCCGATGCCGACGACCGTGAAGTCCTCGCTCTGCGTGTCCACGCCCATGTCGCGGAAGTGCCGCTTGACGGACTCCCAGGCGCCGCGCGCGGTGATGCCCATGCCCTTGTGGTCGTAACCGGCGGAGCCACCGGAGGCGAAGGCGTCGCCCAGCCAGAAGTTGTAGTTCTCGGCGACCCCGTTGGCGATGTCGGAGAAGGTCGCGGTGCCCTTGTCGGCCGCGACGACGAGGTAGGTGTCGTCACCGTCGTGGCGCACTACCCGCTCGGGCGGGACGACCTTGCCGCCGACCAGGTTGTCGGTCAGCGACAGCAGCGCGCCGATGAAGAGCTCGTAGCAGGCGATGCCCTCGGCCATGACCTCGTCGCGGGTGGCTCCCTCGCGGAGCGGCCGCTTGAGCACGAAGCCGCCCTTGGCGCCGGTCGGCACGATGACCGTGTTCTTGACCATCTGCGCCTTCACCAGGCCGAGGACCTCGGTGCGCAGGTCCTCCCGACGGTCCGACCAGCGCAATCCGCCGCGCGCGACCGCGCCGAACCGCAGGTGGACGCCGTTGATCCGTGGCGAGCTGACCCAGATCTCCCGCCACGGCCGTGGCTCGGGGATGTCCGGCACGCCCGACGGGTCGATCTTCAGCGCCAGCGGCCCGTCGGCGTAGTAGCTGGTCCGTAGGGTGGCGACGACGGCGGAGAGCAGCGCGGTGAGCACCCGGTCGGCGTCGAGCGAGGCGACCTCGCCGATGGAGGCCCGCAGGGCCTGCACGAGCTCCTCCTGGCGCACTCCGCGGCCGGTGGAGCGGTCCGGGGAGAAGCGGATCTGGAACAGCGCCA
>NZ_DASQNH010000041.1:0-47319 GCF_035645055.1 Streptomyces sp.
GCAGCGGGCGATCGATCCGCCCGACGTGCAGCACGTAGATCGTGTCGGCGCCGAGTGCGACCGCGCGGCCCACCGGGATGCTGTGCACCAGGCCTCCGTCCAGGTAGTGCTCGCCCCTGACCTCCACCGGCGGCAGCAACCCGGGGACGGCGCAGGAGGCGAGCACCGCGTCGACCAGCGCTCCGTCGGTGAACCAGTGCTCGGCGGCGCGCTCGATGCTGGCCGCGACGCACTGGAACGGCACGTGCAGCCCGGCGAAGGTGCGCACCGGCAGGGAGGCCTCGAGCAGCTCCCGCAGCGGCTCGCGCGGGTGCAGGTGGGTGCGGGTCCGCGCCAGGGTGCCCAGGCGGGCCAGCACGGACCCGGTGAAGACCTGCCGGGAGGCCAGCTCCTCCCACACCCCGCGCAATCGGTCGACCGCGCTCGGCCCGGGATCAGCGGCAACGAGCGCGCCGTTGATCGCGCCCACCGACGTGCCCACGATCAGGTCCGGGCGGACGTCGTGTTCGGCCAGGGCCTGCAGCATTCCCACCTCGGCCGCGCCGAGGACGCCTCCGCCGCCGAGGACGAACGCCGTGCCGCCCCGCTCGGCCGGCACCCCGCTCGATGCCATGGGACGCATCGTGCCATCCACGGCGAACCGACCGACGGCTACTTCAGGAGGCTCCGGGCGATGACCATCCGCTGGATCTGATTGGTGCCCTCGTAGATCTGGGTGATCTTGGCGTCGCGCATCATGCGCTCGACCGGGTAGTCACGGGTGTAGCCGTAGCCGCCGAGCAGCTGGACGGCGTCCGTGGTGACCTCCATCGCCACGTCCGAGGCGAAGCACTTGGCGGCGGCGCCCAGGTAGGTCAGGTCCGCGTCGCCGCGCTCGGAGGCGGCGGCGGCCTGGTAGGTCAGGGCGCGGGCGGCCGAGATCTTCATGGCCATGTCGGCGAGCATGAACTGGACGCCCTGGAAGTCGGCGATCGGCTTGCCGAACTGCTTGCGCTCCTGGACGTACCCCTTGGCGTAGTCCAGGGCGCCCTGGGCGATGCCGAGGGCCTGGGCCGCGATGGTGATGCGGGTGTGGTCCAGGGTCTTCATCGCCGTGGCGAAGCCGGTGCCCTCCTCGCCGATCATGCGGTCGGCGGGGATGCGGACGTTGTCGAGGTAGACCTCGCGGGTCGGGGAGCCCTTGATGCCGAGCTTCTTCTCCGGGGCGCCGAAGGAGACGCCCTCGTCGGACTTCTCGACGACGAAGGCGGAGATGCCCTTGGAGCGCTTGGCCGGGTCCGTCACGGCCATGACCGTGTAGAACTCCGACACGCCCGCGTTGGTGATCCAGCGCTTCACGCCGTTGAGCACCCAGTGGTCGCCGTCGCGGACCGCGCGGGTCTTCATGCCGGCCGCGTCGGAGCCCGCGTCGGGCTCGGAGAGGCAGTACGAGAACATCGCGTCGCCCTTGGCGAGCGGGGTCATGTACTTCTTCTTCAGCTCCTCGGAGCCGGAGAGGATCACGGGGAGCGAGCCCAGCTTGTTCACGGCGGGGATCAGCGAGGAGGAGGCGCAGACGCGGGCCACCTCCTCGATGACGATCACGGTCGCCAGGGCGTCGGCGCCCGCGCCGCCGTAGGTCTCCGGGACGTGCACGGCGTGCAGGTCGCCTGCGACCAGCGCGTCCAGCGCCTCCTGCGGGAAGCGGGCCTCCTCGTCCACCGCGGCGGCGTGCGGCGCGATCTTCGCCTCGGCCAGCGAGCGGACGGCGTCGCGGAGCATGTCGTGCTCCTCGGACGGGCGGTACAGGTCGAAATCAGCCGATCCGGCCAAGGTCTCTCACGCTCCAAGGACGCTAATTACCGTTAAGTAACACAAATTTTAGGGGTCTGGCCAGCTCAGGGGTAGGTGAGCTTGGCGACAGGCCGGCGGCCGGGTGGAGAGATGACGAAAGGGACGCGGGAAAGGTGCCCGGCGGGCGGCCCGACTATGCTCGGCCTCCGCACCACCGGCGTACCCCAGGAGCATCCATGGCCCTCAAGATCACCGTGATCGGCACCGGCTATCTCGGCGCCACCCACGCCGCGGCCATGGCCGAACTCGGGTTCGAGGTGCTGGGGCTCGATGTGGTCCCCGAGAAGATCGAGATGCTGCGGCGCGGCGAGACCCCGATGTACGAGCCGGGCCTCGACGACCTGCTGCGCAAGCACGTCGCCGGGATCGAGGGCTCCACCGGGCGGCTGCGCTTCACCACGGACTGGGCCGAGATCGGTGCCTTCGGCGACGTCCACTTCGTCTGTGTGAACACTCCGCAGCGGCACGGCGAGTACGCCTGCGACATGTCGTACGTCGACGCCGCCTTCGCCTCTCTCGCCCCGCACCTGAACGGCCCCGCCCTGGTCGTCGGCAAGTCGACGGTGCCCGTGGGCTCCGCCGACCGGCTCGCCGCCTACCTCGCCGGGCACGCCCCGGCCGGCGGCGACGCCGAGCTGGCCTGGAACCCGGAGTTCCTGCGGGAGGGCTTCGCCGTGCGGGACACCCTGCACCCCGACCGGATCGTGGTCGGCGTGCGCAGCGACCGGGCGGAGAAGCTGCTGCGCGAGGTGTACGCCACCCCGCTCGCCGAGGGCACCCCGTTCGTCGTCACCGACTTCCCGACCGCGGAGCTGGTGAAGACCTCCGCGAACTCCTTCCTCGCCACCAAGATCTCCTTCATCAACGCGATGGCCGAGGTCTGCGAGGCCGCGGGCGGCGATGTCGCCAAGCTGGCGGAGGCGATCGGCCACGACGACCGGATCGGCCGCAAGTTCCTGCGCGCGGGCATCGGATTCGGCGGCGGCTGTCTGCCGAAGGACATCCGGGCGTTCATGGCGCGCGCCGGTGAGCTGGGCGCCGACCAGGCGCTGACCTTCCTGCGCGAGATCGACTCCATCAACATGCGCCAGCGCGGCCAGATGGTCGAGCTGGCCCGGCAGGCGCTGGGCGGCGGGCCGTTCCTCGGCAAGCGGGTGGCGGTGCTCGGCGCGACCTTCAAGCCGGACTCGGACGACGTCCGCGACTCGCCCGCGCTGAACGTGGCCGGGCAGATCCACCTCCAGGGCGGTCAGGTCACCGTGTACGACCCCAAGGGCATGGACAACGCCCGCCGGATCTTCCCCACCCTGGGCTACGCCGACTCCGCCGTGGAGGCGGTGCGCGGCGCCGACGTCGTCCTCCACCTGACCGAGTGGCGGGAGTTCCGCGAGCTGGACCCGGAGGCGCTCGGCGAGGTGGCGGCGGCCCGGGTCGTCCTGGACGGCCGCAACGCCCTCGATCCGGAGCTGTGGCGCCGGGCGGGCTGGACGTACCGCGCGATGGGCCGCCCGACCGCCTGAGGCGGAGAACACACGGCGACGCCGGTTCGGCCGAGGCTCAGTCGGCCGAACCGGCGTCTTGTCGCATTCTGCACCAACTCCGCGCCGCTCACGCACCCTTCGCCCGGTACCGGCGCATCTTCGCGCGCGCCCCGCACACCGACATCGAGCACCAGCGCCCGCGTCCGGCCGGGCTGCGGTCGTAGTACGCCCAGTGGCACTCCGGCAGCTCACAGGCCTTCAGCCGCTCCCAGGTGCCCTCGGTGAGCGCCTGCGCCACGGCTGCGGCGACCCGGGAGAGCAGCGGCCCCTCGTCGGCGGGCGCGAGGCGCGCCGAGCCGTCCCGCGGGTCGACGGCGACGTACAGCGGCGCCCGCGCCAGCAGGTCGCCCAGCGGGGTGACCGGGCGGTGCGGCGGGTGCCCGGCGTGCGCCAGACAGGTGGCGCGCAGCGACTCGCGCAGTTCCCGTACGGCGTCCAGGTCGCCCTCCGCGACCCCGAACCGCTCGCGCGCATCGGGCGTGTCGAGGTCGTCCCGCCCGGATGCCAGGTCGACCGTGTTGACCAGGGCCTCGACCAGGCCGAGGCCGCCGGGCGCGGGAAGTCGCTCACTCATGCTTGCGACGTTACCCGTACTGCGGGAGTATGGGGTAACCGTTACCGGTTGCCGGGATCTACGGGTAACCCGCCGACCCCTCGACTAGGAGGAAGTCATGGCTCTCGCGAAACTGGGCGCCGTCGTCCTGGACTGTCCCGACCCGCACAAGCTGGCCGGTTTCTACGCCGAACTGCTGGGCGGCACCGTCAAGGCGGAGGAGGACGGGAGCTGGGTCTCCCTCCAGGTGCCCGACGGCCAGGACCTGGCCTTCCAGGCCGCCCCGGGCTTCGTACCGCCGAAGTGGCCGTCCCCGGACGCCTCCCAGCAGTTCCACCTGGACCTGGAGGTCGAGGACCTGGACGCGGCGGAGCAGGGCGTGCTGGCGCTCGGCGCGACCGTGCTGGACGCCGAGGACCGCTCGCGCACCTGGCGGGTTTACGCCGACCCGGCGGGACACCCGTTCTGCCTGTGTGCCTGCTGACCCACCGAGACCGGAGGTGCCCATGACCCCCGCCGCCGTCTTCCGTTCCGTGGTCCTCGACTGCCCCGACCCGCGCGCCCTGGCCCGCTTCTACGCCGGGATCGTCGGCGGGGAGCCCGAGGACGCCGACCCCGACTGGGTGGTGCTCCAGGTGCCCGGCGGCCCGCGGCTGGCCTTCCAGTCGGCGCCGGACCTGCGCCCGCCGGAGTGGCCCCGCGCCGACCGGAACTCCCAGCAGTTCCACATCGACCTCGACGCCGGGTCCACCTGGGAGGAGGTCGACGCGGCCGAGAAGCGGGTGCTGGCCCTCGGCGCCACGGTGCTGGACGCGGAGGACTCCGAGTCGAAGGACTTCCGGGTCTACGCCGACCCGGCCGGGCATCCGTTCTGCCTCTGCCGGATCGAGCACTCCTAGACCAATCCCTCCCCCTCTCCCCCGGCTCAGCCGTCCAGCTCCGCGATCTTCGCCGCCGACGCCGTTCTGCGCTCCTGCGCGGCCCGCGCCGTGAAGTCCGCGGCCCGCAGCACCCGCTGGACGTTCCCCCAGGTCAGCAGGGCCAGGTCGGGTTCGGTCCAGCCGCGGCGCAGCAGCTCGGCGATCAGATGGGGGTAGCAGGAGGCGTCGCCCAGCTCCTGGGGGTGGGCGCAGCCGGCGTCGTAGGTGCCGGAGAGGCCGACGGACTCGGGTCCGGCGAGAGCGCGGACGTGGTCGAGGTGGTCGGCGACGTCGCGGACCGACGGGCCGGTCTGCTCGGCGGTCAGTGGCACCATGCACAGTCCCTTGGCGGCGCCCAGCTCGGCCAGCAGCTCGTCGGGCAGGTTGGCGGGATGCGGGCGCAGGGCGCGGGCGGCCGAGCGGGTGGCCAGCGCCGGTGCCCGGGAGGCGGCGAGGATCCGGCGGATGGTCGCCTCGGAGGCGCCGGAGAGGTCGGCGAGCACGCCGAGCCGGTTCATCTCGCGCACCACTTCGTCGCCGAACCGGGTCAGTCCGGCCTTGCTGGCCCAGGAGGTGCCCGCGAGGGTGAGCACCCTCAGGCCGAGCGCGTGCAGCACCCGCAGCAGGCCGAGGGAGTCGTCGAGGGCGGCGGCGGTGGCCGGGCCGAGGATCACCGCGGCCCGCCCGCAGTTGCGGGCGTCGATGACCTGCCCGGCGGTGCGGGCCAGGCGCAGGCTCTCGGGGTGCCCGGCGATCACGGTGCGGACCAGATCCAGCTGTTCCAGCGTCGCGGCCACCGCCCGGTCGGCGGCCAGCCCCTCGGGCAGGTGCAGGGAGCAGAACAGCGCCCCGACCTGGCCCTGCCGCAGCCGGGGTACGTCGGTGTCGACGGCGCTCTCCCCGCTCTCCAGGTCGTACCAGGGCAGGTGGCGCAACGCCCAGGGCAGGCCGCTGTAGCCGTCGGCCACGGGGTGCGCGGCGAGCAGGGCGCGCGCGTGGTCCAGCGGGGCGGCGTCGGGGCCGTCACCGTCGCCGGGGGCGTAGCCGTCGGGCGGGAAGGGCCCGTCCAGCGGCAGGTCGCCCAGCTCGCCGGCCTCGGGCGGGGTGTGCAGACCGTCCTGGAGTTCGGCCATGGCGGGCTCCTGACGTGCGCGGCGTTCGCTTACCGTCACCGTCGCACGGCTGCCCCGGCCGTACTCGGTGGACGGGGCGTTCGGGGGTACTCGCCGGTTCACACCTCGGGGGGCCGCAGGTTCACCGCCCCTGCGCCGCCTCGATCACCTCGTCCAGGGTGTCGCGGGAGCGCAGCAGGTCGGCGATCATCCGGTCGATGCGCGCCCGCTCCTCGGTGAGGTCGGCGACCAGGCGGGGCGTGGCGACCGCGGACGGACCGCCGTCGCTGTCCCGCATGCAGGGCAGCAGCTGGGCGATCCGGCTGCTGTGCAGCCCGGCCGCGAACAGCTCCTGAATGCGGATCACCCGGTCCACGGCGGCCTCCGGGTAGTCCCGGTGTCCGCCGGGCGTCCGGTCGGCGCGCAGCAGTCCCTGGGTCTCGTAGTAGCGCAGCGACCGCTCGCTCACCCCGGTCCGCCGGGCCAGTTCACCGATCCGCATGTCCCCTTCCCTCCCGCGCCTGATTCTGACATCAGTGTCATGAGCTGACCACCGACGCCGTACGGCGGTCCGGGGAGCGGCTGCCGGCCGCCGGGGCGGACCTGGTCGCGCTCGGGCGGCCGTTCCTCGCCGACCCGGACCTGGTCGCCCGGCTGCGGCTCGGGGCGCGCGCTCGACGAGGTGCGGGACCGGTGTCTGAGGTACGCCGGCCGCCCGGCCGGCTACGCCGGCTACCGGGCGCTCGCCGAGTCCGCGTCCGAGTCGTGGTCCGCGTCCAGCGCCTCGATGGTGGCATGAGAGGCGGCGCGGGTGGCCTGGAGATGCCGGGCCACGTCCTCCGCCGCGCCCAGCACCCGGACCGCGTTCTGCCAGGTGAGCTTGGCCAGGTCGGCCCTCGACCAGCCGCGGTCGAGGAGTTCGGCGATCAGGTTCGGGTAACCGGAGACGTCGTCCAGGCCCTCGGGGGTGAAGGCGGTGCCGTCGTAGTCGCCGCCGATGCCGAGGTGGTCGATGCCCGCGACCTCGCGCATGTGGTCCAGGTGATCGGCGACCGTGGCGACGGTCGCGACCGGGCGCGGGTGGCGCTCCTCGAAGGCGCGGTGCACCTTCATCGCCTCGGCGGTGGTGTCCAGGTGATGGAAGCCGTGGGCGCGCATGTTCTCGTCCGCGGCGGCCGTCCAGTCGACGGCGGCCCGGAGCACGAACTTCGGTACGAAGGTCACCATCGCGACGCCACCGTTGGCGGGCAGCCGCTCCAGCACGTCGTCCGGGATGTTGCGGGGGTGGTCGCAGACCGCGCGGGCGGAGGAGTGGGAGAAGATCACCGGCGCCGAGCTGGTGTCCAGCGCGTCCCGCATGGTGGTGGCGGCCACGTGCGAGAGGTCGACCAGCATGCCGAGGCGGTTCATCTCCCGGACCACCTCGCGGCCGAACGCCGACAGGCCGCCGACGCCCGGCTCGTCGGTCGCGGAGTCCGCCCAGTCCACGTTGTCGTTGTGGGTGAGCGTCATGTAGCGGACGCCGAGCGCGTACAGGCCGCGCAGGGCGCCCAGCGAGTTCGCGATGGAGTGGCCGCCCTCCGCGCCCATCAGGGAGGCGATCCGGCCCTCGCCGCGCGCGGCCTCCAGGTCCGCCGCGGTCAGCGCGGCGCGCAGCGCGTCCGGGTGGCGGTCGATCAGCCGCCGTACGCAGTCGATCTGCTCCAGCGTCGCGGTGACCGGGTCGGGCAGGTCGGAGCGGACGTACACCGACCAGTACTGCGCGCCGACCCCGCCCGCGCGCAGCCGGGGCAGGTCGGTGTGCAGATGCCCGTCCTGGGGGACGGCGATGTTGCGGGCGTCCAGGTCGTAGCGGACCTGCTCGCGCAGCGCCCAGGGCAGATCGTTGTGCCCGTCGACCACCGGGAACGCGCGCAGCAGTTCCCGGGCCTCCTCCAGCGAGGTCATCGCCGTCCCCTCCGTCGGTCGTGCGTCGCTCGTGTCAGGTGTGCGTCACTTGCCGAAGCCGAAGCCGTTGCCGGGCCCGTCGACCTTGGCGCGCAGCCGCTTGCCCTTCTCGGTGGCCTGGTCGTTGAGGTCCTGCTGGAACTCGCGCATCTTCCCCAGCAGTTCCTCGTCGTGCGCGGCGAGGATACGGGCCGCGAGCAGACCGGCGTTGCGGGCACCGGCGACGGAGACGGTGGCGACCGGGACACCGGCCGGCATCTGCACGATCGACAGCAGGGAGTCCATGCCGTCGAGGTACTTCAGGGGCACCGGCACGCCGATCACCGGCAGCGGGGTCACCGAGGCGAGCATGCCGGGCAGATGGGCGGCGCCGCCCGCCCCCGCGATGATCACCTTGAGCCCGCGGTCCGCGGCCTGCTCGCCGTACGCGACCATCTCGCGCGGCATGCGGTGCGCGGAGACGACGTCGACCTCGTAGGCGATCTCGAACTCGTCGAGGGCCTTGGCGGCGGCCTCCATGACGGGCCAGTCGCTGTCCGACCCCATGACGATGCCAACAACGGGGCTCATTCGGTGATCGTGCCTCTCAGGTAGCCGGCTGCGTGACGGGCGCGCTCCAGCACGTCGTCCAGGTCGTCGCCGTAGGTGTTCACGTGGCCGACCTTGCGGCCGGGCTTCACGTCCTTGCCGTACATGTGGATCTTCAGCTGGGGGTCGCGGGCCATGCAGTGCAGATACGCCGAGTACATGTCCGGATAGTCGCCGCCGAGGACGTTGACCATCACGGTCCACTTCGCGCGCGGGCGCGGATCGCCCAGCGGCAGGTCCAGGACGGCCCGGACGTGGTTGGCGAACTGCGAGGTGATCGCGCCGTCCATCGACCAGTGGCCGGAGTTGTGCGGGCGCATCGCCAGCTCGTTGACGAGGATGCGGCCGTCGCGGGTCTGGAACAGCTCGACGGCGAGGTGACCGACGACGCCCAGCTCCTTGGCGATGGTGAGGGCCATCTGCTCGGCCTTCAGCGCCAGGGCCTCGTCCAGATCGGGGGCGGGGGCGATGACGGTGTCGCACACGCCCTTGACCTGGCGGGACTCGACCACCGGGTAGGCGACGGCCTGCCCGTGCGGGGAGCGGACCACGTTGGCGGCCAGCTCGCGGACGAAGTCGACCTTCTCCTCGGCGAGCACCGGCACCCCGGCGCGGAACGGGTCGGCGGCCTCCTCGACGGAGTCCACCACCCACACGCCCTTGCCGTCGTACCCGCCGCGGACGGTCTTGAGGACGACCGGGAACCCGTCCCCTTCCTCCGCGAAGGCCGCCACATCGTCCGGATCACTCACGATCCGGTGGCGTGGACACGGCACGCCGATCTCCACGAGCTTCGCCCGCATCACGCCCTTGTCCTGGGCGTGCACCAGCGCGTCGGGCCCCGGGCGCACGGGAATGCCGTCCGCCTCCAGAGCCCGCAGGTGCTCGGTGGGCACATGCTCGTGGTCGAAGGTGATCACATCGCACCCGCGCGCGAACTCGCGCAGCGTGTCGAGATCGCGGTAGTCGCCGATGACGACATCGCTCACGACCTGCGCCGCGGAATCCTGAGGGGTGTCACTGAGAAGCTTGAACTTGATGCCCAGCGGGATGCCCGCCTCGTGTGTCATACGAGCGAGCTGGCCCCCGCCGACCATGCCGACTACCGGGAACGTCACGCCCCCAGGGTATCCGGCGCGCCAGGGCGGCCGGATCCCGCCGTTCCTCCGGCGCATCGGCGGCCTTTCCGCGGCCCGCCCCGCTCGTCCACAGGCGATCACGGAAGGGGGGTGGTTAGCATGGCTGAGTTGACGAAACCGACAGACGGGGGCCTTCACGACCATGGGACGTGATTCCTCGGGGTTCCCCGCGGCGCCCCCCAGCACCTTGCGGCAGCGGCTGAGCCGCCTGACGCGTGAGATCGCCAAGTTCGGCGCGGTGGGCGGAGCGGGTCTGCTCGTCAATCTCGCCGTGTTCAACCTGGTACGGCACGTCACCGACCTCCAGGTGGTGCGGGCCAGTGTGATCGCGACGATCGTGGCGATCGCCTTCAACTACGTCGGCTTCCGCTACTTCACCTACCGGGACCGCGACAAGAGCGGCCGCACCCGCGAGATGTCACTGTTCCTGCTGTTCAGCGCGGTCGGCCTGGTCATCGAGAACGGTGTGCTGTACACCGCCACCTACGGCTTCGGCTGGGACAGCCCGCTGCAGAGCAACATCTTCAAGTTCCTCGGCATCGCCGTCGCCACCCTGTTCCGCTTCTGGTCCTACCGCAGCTGGGTGTTCCGGGCGCTGCCCGTGCGGCCGGCCTCCGCCGACCCCGAGTCGTTCCTGGAGACCGAGCGGCCCCGCGACCGCGAGCGCGCCCGGCAGCGGACCAGGGTCTAGCCCGGGGCGCCGGAGGATCCCCTCCAGCGGCCGACGGCCGGCGGACTAGCGGACCGTCCGCTCGCCCTCCTCCGGCTTCCGCACCGGCGTACGCGACAGGAACAGGCCGAAGACCGGCGGTGACGCCTGGAGCATCTCCAGCCTGCCCCCGTCGGCCTCCGCCAGGTCGCGGGCGACGGCCAGGCCGATGCCGGTGGAGTTGCGGCCGCTGATGGCCCGCTCGAAGATCCGGGCCCCCAGGTCGGCCGGGACGCCGGGCCCCTCGTCGGTGACCTCGATGACCGCCTGGTTGCCGGTGACCCGGGTGCGCAGCGCGACCGTGCCGCCGCCGTGCATCAGGGAGTTCTCGATCAGCGCCGCCAGCACCTGGGCCACCGCGCCCGGGGTGCCCACCGCCTTCAGATGCCGCTTGCCGGAGCTGACGATCGCGCGTCCGGCCTGGCGGTAGGCCGGCCGCCACTCGGCGAGCTGCTGCTGGATGACCTCGTCGAGGTCGAAGGTGACGGCGGAGCCGGTGCGCGGGTCGCGCGAGTTGGTCAGCAGCCGCTCCACCACGTCCGTCAGGCGTTCCACCTGGGTGAGCGCGATGGTCGCCTCCTCCTTCACCGTGTCCAGGTCCTCGGTGAGGGTGATTTCCTCCAGCCGCATCGACAGCGCGGTCAGCGGGGTGCGCAGCTGGTGGGAGGCGTCGGCGGCGAGCCGCCGCTCGGCGGTCAGCATCCGCGCGATGCGCTCGGCGGAGGCGTCCAGGACATCGGCGACCCGGTCCAGCTCCGGGACGCCGTACCGCTTGCGCTTGGGCCGCGGGTCGCCGGAGCCGAGGCGTTCGGCGGTCTCGGCGAGGTCGGTGAGCGGCGAGGCGAGCCGGTCGGCCTGGCGCAGCGCCAGCAGGACGGCGGCGATCACGGCGAGCAGCGCCACCGCGCCGATGATCAGCAAGGTCCGGCCGACCTCCCGGAACACCGCCGAGCGCGGCTCCTGGACGGTGACCGTCTCGCGCTCCTCACCCCGGCGGGTCGCCTCGATGACGTCGCCGTCGGGCTTCTCGCCGATTTCGATCGGCGCCCGGCCGGGGATGCGGATGACGGCGTACTGGTCGCCGCCGAGCTGGTCCCCGAGCAGAGCGGGGGTGATCTTCTCGGCGGCGAGGATCCGGCTGTCCACGATGCTGGCCAGCCGGATCGCCTCGGACTCCACCCGTTCCCGGGCGCTCTCGCTGATGGTGCGGGTCTCGACGATGACGAGGGAGACGCCGAACACGGCGATCACGACGAGCACCACGGCGAGCGTGGACTGGATCAGTCGGCGGCGCATGTCCTACTTCGCATGTTCTGATTCCCAGGGCCCGCGGCGGGCTCAGCTCTTCTCGAAGCGGAAGCCCACGCCGCGGACCGTCGCGATGTACCGGGGGTTGGCGGCGTCGTCGCCGAGCTTCTTGCGCAGCCAGGAGATGTGCATGTCGAGGGTCTTGGTGGACGACCACCACGTGGTGTCCCAGACCTCGCGCATCAGCTGGTCGCGGGTGACGACCCGGCCGGCGTCCCGCACCAGCACCCGCAGCAGGTCGAACTCCTTCGCGGTGAGCTGGAGCTCCTCGTCGCCCATCCAGGCGCGGTGCGACTCGACGTCGATGCGCACGCCGTGGGTGGCGGGCGGCTGCTGGGGCTCGGCGGAGCCGCGCCGCAGCAGGGCCCGGACCCGGGCGAGCAGCTCGGCGAGCCGGAACGGCTTGGTGACGTAGTCGTCGGCGCCCGCGTCCAGGCCGACGACGGTGTCCACCTCGTCCGCCCGTGCGGTGAGGATCAGGATGGGCACGGTGTGGCCTTCGGCGCGCAGCCGGCGGGCCACCTCCAGGCCGTCCATGCCGGGCAGGCCGAGGTCCAGCACGACCAGGTCGACGCCGCCCTTGATGCCCGCGTCCAGCGCGGCGGGTCCGTCCTCACGCACCTCGACCTCGTAACCCTCCCGGCGCAGCGCGCGCGCCAGCGGCTCCGAGATGGACGCGTCGTCCTCGGCGAGCAGTACACGGGTCATGAGCTGATGGTAGTCCCAGCGTGACAAGAGACGGGGTGTGATCGGCACCTCGGTTCTTACCGGCGTCTTGGCCGCTTCTTACCTTCGGAAACGCTTGGTACGGACCTGCATCCGAGAGGTGCGATCCTGGTAGGGACCTTCGAATGCGGGCGCGTGGTTCCCCCGACACCTGTGATCCGCGTCTCAAGTCCTTCCATATCCGGCAGTGTCCTGCCGTATGGTGATTGAACGCCTGTAGCACCGCGGGGACCTTTGGCGACTGACGCTGAAGGTCTCTTTTATGTCCAGGCTGGTCTAGACCAGTTTGGCCAGGAATGACCTGTGGCCGGGCCTCGCGCGCACTGACGCACACGAGGCGTGGATCCCGGTGGACGCCGTCCACCGCTCCGTGATCCGGGGCGGAAACCCTCGTGGGCGTGAGGGCGGACGTGTTCGCTCTGCCGGTGCCGGCCGTCCCCCACCGGGCGCGCAACGCTCCAACCGCGCGTCCCGACAGCAAGGAACGACCATGGCGTCCAGCCTGACGAAGGACTCGGCCCGACCGGGCACCCCCGGTTCCGACAGGACCTTCTTCGGCCACCCCCGCGGACTGGCCACTCTCTTCATGACCGAGATGTGGGAGCGGTTCTCCTACTACGGCATGAGGGCACTGCTTCCCCTCTACCTGGTCGCCCCCGCGGGGCTCGGCCTGGACGCCGGCACGGCGATCGCCATCTACTCCGTCTACGTCTCGACGGTGTACCTGCTGGCGATGCCGGGCGGCTGGTTCGGCGACCGTGTCTGGGGCCCCCGCAAGACGGTCGCGATCGCGGGCTCGGTCATCATGGCCGGCCACCTGGTCCTGGCGCTGCCCACCGCGGGCACCTTCTACTTCGGCCTGCTGCTGGTCGCCATCGGCTCCGGCCTGCTGAAGTCCAACATCTCGACCATGGTGGGCCACCTCTACGACGGCCCGACCGATCCGCGCCGCGACGGCGGCTTCACGGTCTTCTACATGGGCATCAACCTCGGTGCCTTCGCCGCGCCGCTGATCATCGGCACCGTCGGCCAGAAGGTCAACTGGCACCTCGGCTTCGCGCTGGCCGCCCTCGGCATGGCGCTGGGCCTGGTCCAGTTCCTGCTCGGCAGCCGCCACCTGTCCGACCGCTCCAGCGTCGTCCCGAAGCCGCTGAACACCGAGGAGCGCAACTCCACCCTGCGCAAGGCCATGATCTGGATGCTGATCGCGGCCGTCTTCTACACGATCGTCGTCGCCACCGGCCACTACACCCTGAACTGGGTGATGGTCCCGCTGATGGTCATCGGCCTGGTCGTCCCGGTCACCGTCCTGGCGCGCATCAAGCGCGACAAGGAGCTGTCCGGCGTCGAGCAGTCCAAGGTCTCCGGCTACATCTGGTTCTTCGTCGCCGCGGCCGTCTTCTGGATGATCTACGACCAGGGCGGCTCGACCCTGTCGATCTTCGCGAACGACCACGTCGACAACCACATCTTCGGCTGGGAGTTCCCGGTCTCCTGGTTCCAGTCGGTCAACCCCGTCCTGGTGATGGCGCTGGCCCCGGTCTTCGCCACGATCTGGCTGGCGCTCGCCCGCAGCGGCAAGGAGCCGAGCACGATCGTCAAGTTCGCGGGCGGTCTGGTCCTGGTCGGCATCTCCTTCTTCGTCTTCCTGCTGCCGCTGGTGGCGGCGGACGGCGGCAAGGTCTCGCCGTGGTGGATCGTGCTGATCTACTTCTGCCAGACGACCGGTGAGCTGATGCTCTCCCCGGTGGGTCTGTCGGTGACCACGAAGATGGCCCCGGCCAAGTACGCCTCGCAGATGATGGGTGTCTGGTTCCTCGCGGTCACCGCGGGCGACGCCGTCACCGGCCTGCTGTCCACCTACGGCGTCGACCTCAACAAGACCGGCGTCGTGGCCGCCGAGGCCGCCCTCGCGGTGCTCGCCGGTGTCGCGGTGTGGATGTACCGCAAGAACGTCAAGCAGCTCATGGGCGACGTCCGCTGACGTAGCTCCCGGGCTCGGGGAAAGGGCCGCCGCGTCGTCCGACGCGGCGGCCCTTCGCCGTCTACGCGCTCGGCGAGAGTCCGGCGGCCAGGGCGATGCCTTCAGGGGCCCCGCCGAGCCGGCCAGGGCCACCGGCGGCGCCGGCGGCGCCGGCGGAGGAAGACTGATGGTGCGCCGGGAAGACGGCGGCGCGAGACGCCCCGTCAGGGGCGCGGGGAACGGCGTGACCGGCTCAGGACGGCCCGTGGACGCCGGAACGCCGGACCACCCGCATGCCCACGGCGCACAGGCGGCGTTCGGCCGGGCGGGTTACGCCGGAGCGCCCAGCTCCGCCCAGACCTTCTTGCCGTCGACCCCCGGCGTGCGCACGACGCCCCAGTCCAGGCAGAGGCGCTGCACGATGAACATTCCGTGGCCGCCGGGCCGGCCCGCGCGGTGCGGGGTGCGCGGGGCGGGCTGGCCGGTGCCCCGGTCGGAGACCTCGATCCGGATCACCTTGTTGTCGCAGGTGATCCACATCTCGTCCGGGCCCTCGGCATGCAGGCAGGCGTTGGTGACCAGCTCGGAGACGACGAGCAGCACGTCCTCCGCCGCGGCCCGCTGGTCCGCGCTCTCGGCCGGCAGCCAGCCCCAGGCGTACAGCGCCTGGCGGGCGAAATCCCGGGCCATCGGCACGACCCCGGCCGCACCGGCCAGGCTGAGCCTGCGGACCTGCCGCCCCTGCGACGAGACGGGCACGCCGTCGCCCTTCGATGCCCCCTCTGGCGCCCCGGAAGCGCCGCTGGGCTCCGGGCCGCGGTCGCCCGGCGGATAGGGCCGGGTGGTGCTCATCAGCGCTTCACCTCACCGATTCACCGATTCACGATTCACGAATTCCTTACGAGCGCCGAACCAGGATGTCTCCTGCCCGACCGGACCGGAGGGACACCCCTTCTTTTCGGTACGCACCGTACGCACCCGTTTTCGGCACACTCCGGACACCGGCGGGTCACGATCGGACGCACTCAGCCGTCGTCGCCCGCACCCGCCAGGGCGGCTTCAAGGGTGTCGTGGACGGTGAAGACCGCCTCCGCACCGGTGATCTCGAAGACGCGCGCCACTACCGGCTGCATCGCGGCCAGGTGCACTCCGCCGCCGGCGGCCTCCGCCTTCAGGCGGGCGCCGAGCAGCACGTTCAACCCTGTGGAGTCGCAGAACTCCAGCCGTGAGCAGTCCACGACCAGCCGGCTGAAGCCCTTGGCGAGGCATTCTTCCAGTGGTTCGCGCAACAGGTCGGCGGTGTGGTGATCGAGCTCACCCGCCGGAGTCACAACGGCACTGGAGCCCGTTTCCCGCACCTCCACCAGAAGCCGGCCCGACTGTGCGCTGCCGACCGTCCCGTGGTCCATGCCGTCTCTCTCCCGAGGTCGTGGCTGCTGACTGTTCGCCCTCGAACACTACGCCTTCTCCACGCGCTTCGACAGCCGAACATTCGAGCAAAACGGGCATTATACCACGTATCGCACTTGCGGTCTGCTCGGGATAGCGGGTAGGGCTAGTAAGGACACGTACCCGACACGGCCGGCTTTGGAGGCGCCGCACACCGCAGTGCACGTACTGGCTTCGGCAGCCATATGCCGAGAACGATGGAGGACATCATGTCACCCCGGCTCGACGCCTCGCATACCCATCAGGCGACGTCGACACCCCCTCCGGCACATCTGGATCCCATCGCCACCGACGGCGTCCCCACCGGCGCCCTCACCGGACTCCCGGAGATCCCCCCGTACGACGAAGTGGCCCCCGAGGACGCCCGGGCCCTGTCGAAGACCCTCTTCCAGCGACTGGAGTCGCTGGAAGAAGGCACCCACGCGTACTCGTACGTCCGCAACACGCTCGTCGAACTCAACCTCGCCCTGGTCAAGTTCGCCGCCTCCCGGTTCCGCTCCCGCAGCGAGCCGATGGAGGACATCATCCAGGTCGGCACGATCGGTCTGATCAAGGCGATCGACCGCTTCGAACTCAGCCGGGGCGTCGAGTTCCCGACCTTCGCCATGCCAACCATCATCGGCGAGATCAAGCGGTTCTTCCGCGACACCTCGTGGTCCGTCCGCGTCCCGCGCAGGCTCCAGGAGCTCCGGCTCGACCTGGCCAAGGCCGGTGACGAGCTGGCCCAGCAGCTGGACCGCTCCCCGACCGTCGCGGAACTGGCCGAACGGCTCGGCATCTCGCACGACGAGGTCGTCGAGGGCATGGCCGCGTCCAACGCGTACACCGCCTCCTCGCTGGACGCCCAGCCCGAGGAGGACGACACCGAGGGCGCGCTCGCGGACCGCATCGGCTACGAGGACCACGGGCTCGAAGGCATCGAGTACGTCGAGTCGCTGAAGCCGCTGATCGCCGAACTCGCGCCCCGCGACCGGAAGATCCTCTCGTTGCGGTTCGTCGCCGGGATGACCCAGTCCGAGATCGGCGAGGAGCTGGGGATCTCGCAGATGCACGTGTCGCGGCTGCTGTCGCGGACGCTGGGGCGGCTGCGCAAGGGGCTGACGGTCGAGGAGTGACCGCCGGTTACCCGCGGAAACTCTTTCCCCGCGGGTCCCCTTCCTCCCCTCTGAGCCGTCATACCCGCCGGTAGGTCAGGACACCGGCGGGTCGGACGGCTGCGAGGAGGCGGCGGATGGAGCCGGGCCACGGCCACGCGAGGGCGTCCGACACGCGGCTCACGGACCTGCTGCGCGGCGACACCGCGCGCGTGTACCGGCCCTCCGGGAACTGCGCGCCCGCCACCGGCAGCCCGCCCTCGCCTACCCCCGGCTCTGCGCGGCGGGCGAGTCGACCGCCCGTCAGCTCGCCGCGCAGGCCTTCACCCTGGCCGCGCGCGAGGCGGCCCGCGGCACCGGCCCGGCCCTGCCCTGGCGACACCGGCTGCTGCTGACCGCCCGGCTGGCCGCGGAGTGGGCCACCGGTGAAACGCCCCGCCGGACTCGGCCCCGGGCTGCTGCCGGTCCAGCGCATGGCGGGCCCCGGCAGCCCGGTCCCGCCCCTGCTGGGCGCGTTCCGCTCGCTGCCGCCCCGCGCACCCGGGGCATCCTCTGGCACGCCGTCGTCGAACAGGAGGACGACGGGACGACCGCGACCCTGTTACTGACCGGAACCGGCGACCGGATCCGGCGGCCGCGGGTCCGCCGGGCGCTCAGACCACGCGGACGCCGCGCCGCCACACCCCGGCGACCAGGGGCACGCCCGGGCGGTAGGCCAGGTGGACGTGGCTCGGGGCGTCGAGGAGGGTCAGGTCGGCGTAGGCACCGGGGGTGAGGCGGCCGATGTCGGTGCGGCGCAGGGCCTGGGCCCCGCCCGCCGTGGCCGACCAGACCGCCTCGTCGGGCGTCATCCCCATGTCCCGTACGGCCAGGGCGATGCAGAACGGCACCGAGGACGTGAAGGACGAGCCCGGGTTGCAGTCCGTGGACAGGGCCACGGTGACTCCGGCGTCGAGCAGGCGGCGGGCGTCCGGCCACTCGGCCCGGGTGGAGAACTCGGCGCCGGGCAGCAGGGTGGCGACCGTGCGGCCGCTCGCGAGCGCGTCGACGTCCGCGTCCGTCAGATGGGTGCAGTGGTCGGCGCTGGCCGCGTCCAGCTCGACGGCGAGCTGCACACCGGGGCCGTACGACAGCTGGTTGGCGTGGATCCGGGGGTGCAGGCCCTTCGCCCTGCCCGCGGTGAGGATCGCCCGCGCCTGGTCGCCGTCGAAGGCTCCCTTCTCGCAGAACACGTCGATCCAGCGGGCGTGCGGCGCGCAGGCGTCCAGCATCTCGCCGGTGACCAGGGCGACGTAGCCGGCCGGGTCGTCGGCGTAGTCCGGGGAGACGATGTGCGCGCCGAGGTAGGTGACCTCGTCGGTGTGCGCGGCGGCGATCCGCAGGGCGCGGGCCTCGTCCTTCACCGTCAGGCCGTAGCCCGACTTGGTCTCGAAGGTGGTGGTGCCCTGGCGCAGCGCCTCGCTGAGGTAACGGGTGAGGTTCGCCTCGAGTTCCGCGTCGGTGGCGGCGCGGGTGGCGGCGACCGTGGTGCGGATGCCGCCCGCGCTGTACGGCCGCCCCGACATCCGGGCGTTGAACTCCTGCGTGCGGTCACCGGCGAAGACCAGGTGGGAGTGGGAGTCGACGAAGCCCGGGAGGACCGCCCGGCCGCCGGCGTCGACCCGATTGTCAGTGGCGGGTGCTTTGCTGTGATCACCGGTCCACACGACGCGGTCGCCTTCGATGACGACGGCCCCGTCCTGGATCAGTCCGAGGGGGGAATTGTCACCGAGGGAGGGGTCGTTGGTGACCAGAGCGGCGATGTTGGTGATGAGCGTGCTGGCGGTGCTCGCGGAGTGGGCGGGGCTGACGGTCGTCGCGTTGCTCATGGCGTCCTTGGTGGCCTGGTCGGCGGTGGGGTCGGGTTCGGGGGCGGAGGGGGGCCGCGCGGACGGGCGGCCCCGGCTCATCCGCGCAGGGCGGCGACGGCGTCCGCGAGGGCTCCCGGCACATCCGGTACGAGGGAGTGGACCCCGTCCCGTACGACGTGCCGACCTCCCACCACCGTATGCGACACGTCTGCTGCCGACGCGGCGAATACGGCCGTCTCGGCCCCCAGCCGCGGAAGCGGCCCTGCCGTCCTGACCGAGTCGAGCGCGATCGTCGTGAAGTCGGCGAGCGCTCCGGGTTCCAGGGTGCCCGCGTCGTCCCAGCCGAGCGCCGCGTGGCCGTCGGCCGACGCCGCCCGCAGCAGGGCCGCGGCCGTCCAGTGGCCCCGGGTGCGGGTGCGCAGGCGTTCGTTCAGCTCCATCGCCCGCGCCTCCTCCAGCAGGTCGATCACGGCGTGGCTGTCGGAGCCGAGGGAGAGCGGGGAGCCCTCGTTCTGCAGGGCGACGGCGGGGCCGATGCCGTCGGCGAGGTCCCGTTCGGTCGTCGGGCACATGCAGGTGCCGGTGCCGCTGCCGCCGATGAGCGAGATGTCCTCGGCGGTGAGGTGGGTGTTGTGGACGCCGGTGGTGCGCGGCCCGAGGACGCCGTGCAGGGCGAGGAGCTGCGCCGGGGTGCACCCGTGGACTTCCCGGCAGGCGTCGTTCTCGGCGGTCTGCTCGGACAGGTGCACATGGAGCGGGGCCCGCCGCTCCTCGGCCCAGCGTGCCACGGTCGCCAACTGGCCGGCGGGCACGGCCCGTACGGAGTGGATCGCCGCCCCGATCCGCGCGTGACCGCGTTCCTTGAGACCTGAACAGCGTTCGGCCCAGGCCTCGGCGTCCCCGTCGGAGAAGCGGAGCTGGTGGCGGTCGGGGGGCTGTCCGAAGCCGGAGGAGAGGTAGGCGGTGTCGAGGAGGGTAATCCGGATGCCGGCTTCTGCGGCGGCCGCGATCAGGGCCTCGCCCATGGCGTTGGGGTCGGCGTACGGGGTGCCGCCGGGGGCGTGGTGCACGTAGTGGAACTCACCGACCGCGGTGATCCCCGCCAGCGCCATCTCGGCGTACACGGCGCGGGCGAGGGCGTGGTAGGTCTCCGGTGTCAGCAGGTCGGCGACGGAGTACATGACCTCGCGCCAGGTCCAGAAGGTTCCGGAGCCGACCTGGACGGTGCCGCGCAGGGCGCGGTGAAAGGCGTGCGAGTGGGCGTTGGCGAGCCCCGGGAGGGTCAGCCCGCGCAGCACCTCCGCGCCGGGCGGCGGGGTGTCCGCACCCGTGCGGACGGCGGTGATCCGGCCGCCCCGGGTCTCCAGGGTCACGCCCGGCTCGACGTTCGCGCCGAGCCAGGCGTGCTCCAGCCAGTAGGTCGCCTCGGTCGTCGCCTCGGTCACGTGCGGGCCAGTCCTTCCAGTACGTCGGCGAGGGCGAGCACCCCGGCCACGCAGTCGTCCTCGGCCGCGAACTCGGCCGGGGAGTGCGAGACACCGGTGGGGTTGCGCACGAACAGCATGGCGGTCGGGACGGTCCCGGAGAGGATCCCGGCGTCGTGTCCGGCACCGGTACCCAGGACGGGCACCTTCAGGTCCGTCTCGCTGCCCAGGATGCGGGCGAGTTCGTCGCGCAGGGCGTGGTCGAACTCGACGACGGGCGTGAAGGACTCACGGACCACGTCGAGGTCGACGCCATGCGCGGCGGCGTACTCGCGGGCGGCCCGTTCGACCCCGTTCACCACGGTGTCGAGGGTGTCCTGGTCGGCGGCGCGGGAGTCGAGCCAGCCGCGCACCAGGGAGGGGATCGCGTTGACGCCGTTCGGCTCGACGGCGATCTTCCCGAAGGTGGCGACGGCCCCGGCGAGCCGCGCCTCCCGGCGGGCGGCGAGCACGGTCTCGGCGTACGGCAGCATGGGGTCGCGCCGGTCGGCGAGCCCGGTCGTGCCCGCGTGGTTGGCCTCGCCCCGGAAGTCGAACCGCCAGCGGCCGTGCGGCCAGATGGCGCTGGCGACGCCGACCCGGTCACCGCTGAGGTCCAGCGCCCGGCCCTGCTCGACGTGCAGCTCGACGAAGGCGCCGATCCGGGCCAGCCGCTCGGGGTCCGGCCCGATGGCCTCGGGGTCGTACCCGGCGGCCTCCATGGCCCGCGGGAGGGTGACCCCGTCGCCGTCGGTCAGGCGGTGCGCCTGCTCGACGGTGAGCTGCCCGGCGGCCAGCCGGGACCCGACGCAGGCCAGCCCGAACCGGGCGCCTTCCTCGTCACCGAAGTTGACGATGCCGAGGGGTTTGGCCGGCCGCGTGTTCCTGTCGCGCAGTTCGTCGAGCGCGGCGAAGGCGGAGACGACTCCGAGCGGCCCGTCGAAGGCCCCGCCGTCGGGCACGGAGTCCAGATGCGACCCGGTGACGACGGCGTCACCGGCGGCGGGGTCGCCCAGCCAGGCCCACTGGTTGCCGTTCCGGTCGACCTCGTAGTCCAGCCCCCGGGCCCGGGCCTGCTCCTCGAACCAGGCCCGGCACTCCCCGTCGGCCCCGGTCCACGCGAACCGGCGGTAGCCACCGGACCCGGGGTGCCGCCCGAGGGGCAGCAGTTCCCGCCACATCTCGTGGAACGAGACCGGCTGTGGGCGGTCGTTCCGCAGGGCGGAACCGACGCCGTTGGGATCGCTCACGCCGTGTCACCCTCACGCATCGGCACCCGCACACCCCGCTCGCCCGCCACCGACTCCGCGATGTCGTACCCGGCGTCCACATGCCGGATGACGCCCATGCCGGGGTCGTTGGTCAGCACCCGGCGGATCTTCTCCCCGGCCAGCGCCGTACCGTCGGCGACGGTCACCTGACCGGCGTGGATGGACCGCCCCATGCCCACCCCTCCCCCGTGGTGCAGGGAGACCCAGGACGCGCCCGACGCCACGTTGACCATCGCGTTCAGCAGCGGCCAGTCGGCGATGGCGTCGGAGCCGTCCAGCATCGCCTCGGTCTCGCGGTACGGCGAGGCGACGGAGCCGCAGTCGAGGTGGTCGCGGCCGATGACGACCGGCGCGGACAGCTCCCCGCTCGCCACCATGTCGTTGAACCGCTCACCGGCCTTGTCCCGCTCGCCGTAGCCGAGCCAGCAGATGCGCGCGGGCAGGCCCTGGAAGTGCACCCGCTCCCCGGCCATCTTGATCCAGCGGGCCAGGGACTCGTTCTCCGGGAACAGCTCCAGGATCGCCTTGTCGGTCCTGGCGATGTCGGCGGGGTCGCCGGACAGCGCGGCCCACCGGAACGGGCCCTTGCCCTCGCAGAACAGCGGGCGGATGTAGGCGGGCACGAAGCCGGGGAAGGCGAAGGCCCGGCCGTACCCGGCCAGTTGCGCCTCGCCGCGGATGGAGTTGCCGTAGTCGAACACCTCGGCGCCGGCGTCCATGAAGCCGACCATGGCCTCGACGTGCCGGGCCATGGACTCGCGGGCGCGGGTGGTGAATCCGGCCGGGTCCTTCGCGGCGTAGGAGGCCATCTCGTCGAAGGGGACGCCGACCGGCAGGTAGGACAGCGGGTCATGGGCGGAGGTCTGGTCGGTGACGATGTCGATGGGCGCACCCATGGCGAGCAGTTGCGGCACCAGCTCGGCGGCGTTGCCGAGGACACCGATGGAGAGCGGGCGGCGGGCGTCGCGCGCCTCCACCGCCAGCTGCAGGGCGTGGTCGAGGCTGTCGGCCCGCACGTCCAGGTACCGGTGCTCGATGCGGCGCTCGATGGCGCGCGGGTCGCAGTCGACGCAGAGCGCGACGCCGTCGTTCATGGTCACGGCGAGCGGCTGGGCGCCGCCCATGCCGCCGAGTCCGGCGGTGAGGGTGATGGTGCCGGCGAGGGTGCCGCCGAACTTCTTGGCGGCGACGGCGGCGAAGGTCTCGTACGTGCCCTGGAGGATGCCCTGGGTGCCGATGTAGATCCAGGACCCGGCGGTCATCTGGCCGTACATGGTCAGGCCGAGCTGCTCCAGGCGGCGGAACTCCTCCCAGTTGGCCCAGTCGCCGACGAGGTTGGAGTTGGCGATGAGGACGCGCGGCGCCCATTCGTGGGTCTGCATGACGCCGACCGGGCGGCCGGACTGGACGAGCATCGTCTCGTCCTGCTTGAGCCCCTTGAGGGTGCGGACCATGGCGTCGAAGGAGCGCCAGTCGCGGGCGGCCTTGCCGGTGCCGCCGTAGACGACGAGCTTGTCGGGGTGCTCGGCGACCTCGGGGTCGAGGTTGTTCTGCAGCATCCGCAGGGCGGCTTCCTGCTGCCATCCCAGGGCGCTCAGTTCCGTGCCGCGCGGTGCTCGGACGGGGCGGGGTCCTGACATGGCATGCCTCCTGGCGAACGACGATCTGTGTCTCGGCGATCGGTGTCTCGGCGATCGGTGTTTCTACGGCTATTCACATCCTGGACCTCTGAATAGAGCTAGTCAATACACCGGTGCGCCAGCACGGGCGCGCCACGGGTGTTTCGCTGGAGGCAGGCCCGGACACCGGGACCGGGCGACGACGGGACGGGGTTGGTGTGGTCGACACGAGGGACGACAGTGCCGGACGGGGAGGCACCGAGCGGGCGGCCCGCCGGGACGGGGCGGTCCGCGCGGCCGTGGAGCGCGGCCTGCTCGGCCCCGCCACGCCCATCGTCGGGCTGCTCGACGTCACGGGCATCCGGGAGTCGGCGGCCGAGCTGCGGGTGGCGTTCGACGCCGTGGTGGCACCGGGCACACCGGTGCTGCACGCCTTCGCGGTGAAGGCGACCCCGCTAGTGCCGGTGCTGCGGCTGCTGCGCGAGGAGGGGATCGGAGCGGAGGTGGCGAGCCCCGGTGAGCTGGCGCTGGCGCGGGCGGCGGGCCTGCCGCCGGAGCGGACGGTGCTGGACTCCCCCGCCAAGACCCCGGCGGAGCTGCGGGAGGCACTGGCGCTGGGTATCGCGGTGAACGCCGACAACCCGCAGGAGCTGGCCCGCCTCGACGCCCTGATGGCCTCCGCGCCCAGCCGCTCACCGCTGGGCCTCCGGGTGAACCCGCAGGTCGGCGGCGGCTCCATCGAGGCCCTGTCCACGGCCACGGCCACCTCCAAGTTCGGTGTGGCGCTGCGCGACGAGGGGGCGCGCGAGTGGGTGGTCCGGGCGTACGCCGAGCGGCCCTGGCTCACCCGGCTGCACGCGCACACCGGGTCGCAGGGCATTCCGCTGTCGCTGATGGCCCGGGGGGCCGCCGAGATCCATGCGCTCGCCGAGGAGATCAACCGGCGGATCGGCCGGCCGCAGATCGACACGATCGACATCGGCGGCGGCCTGCCGGTGAACTTCTCCTCGGACGAGACGAGCCCGACGTACGCGCAGTACGCCCGGCTGCTGCGCGAGGCGGTCCCGGGGCTCTTCGCCGGGCGGTACGGCCTGGTCACCGAGTTCGGGCGGTCCCTGCTGGCCAAGCACGGCACGGTGGTGGCGCGGGTGGAGTACACCAAGTCGGCGGGCGGACGCCCGGTGGCGGTGACCCACGCGGGTGTCCAGGTGGCCACCCGCACGGTCTACGCGCCCACCGCCTGGCCGCTGCGCATAGCGGCCTACGACGCGAAGGGCCGCCCCAAGGAGGGTCCGGAGGCGGTGCAGGACATCGCGGGCCCGGCCTGCTTCGCCGGCGACCTGCTCGCCGAGGCCCGCGCCCTGCCCCTGCTCGAACCGGGCGACTACGCGGCGGCCCTGGACACCGGCGCGTACTACTTCGCGCACCACTACGCCTACAACTCGCTGGCCCGCCCCGGCATCCACGGTTTCGCGCCCGACGGCGCCGGGGGCGTGGCCTTCGCGACGGTCCGCGAGCCGCAGACGCTCCAGGAGATCGTCGCCGAGTCCGGAGGGGCGCGGGCGGACGCGCTCACCACCTTCCGCGAGCCCGGGAACCGGTGACGTACGCGACCGGTTCGCTGTTCAACTGACCTGAACACACGGCCAGTTGACCCACACTAGTACGTCCGACGCATGTTCCCATGGAAAATGCCAGAACCCTCACCCGCTCCCCGCACAGAGCGTAGTTTCGGCGTCACTCGACCGAAGGACAGGCGGGGAGGGGAGTGACGGTGCCCGGGATCGACGAGTGCCTGCTCGACGCGATGCGGTTGCCCGGTGCCCGGGGCGCCGCGCTGGTGGACTGGACGAGCGGGCTGGCGCTCGGCGTCGTCGGGGAGTTCCCGGGCGGCGACGCCGAGGCGGCCTGCGCGGAGTCCGCGGAGCTGGCCCGGCTGGCGGCCGAGCACAAGACGTTCGCCCCGGACGGCGGCCCGGGTGAGGCGGATCCGCCCGTCGAGGACCTGCTGATCAGCAACCGGGACTCGTACCACGTCCTGCGGTTCGTGCCCACGTCGTTCGACAGCACGGTGTTCCTGCACGTGTGGCTCGGCCGCGCGGACGGCAACCTCGCCCTGGCCCGCATCCGGCTGGGCGAACTGGCCGGACGGCTGGTCCTGGGATGAGCGCCGTCGGCACCACTCCCCCGCTGCCGCAGCGGGATCGCGCGGGCGCCCCGGAGCGCGTGGCGGCCGGGCTGTCGCCGATGCTGTCCCGGCTCGCCACCGAGCGCGCCACCGGAGTGCTGGTCCGCGAACGCGGCACCCTCCACCTCGTCGACGGCGGCGTGGTGCACGCCGAGAGCCCGGCCGCGCCCGGACTCGACGTGCTCCTGACGGCCCACGGCACGCTGGACTCGGCCGCCTGGCGGGAGGCGGTGGACCGGGCCGGGGCCGGGGCGGACGCCGGACGGCTGCTGGTGGCGGGCGGACGTCTCCCCGCGGGCGCGCTGGAGCTGTGCCGGCTGGGTGCGCTGTTCGACGCGGCGTACTTCGTGCTCGCCCCGAGCAGCAGGCCCGGGCGGTTCCGTTACGGCGAGCCCCGGCCGCCCGCCGGGTTCCGCCCGGTCCCGGTGGCCGACGTCGAGCGGGAGACCCTGCGCCGCCGGGAACTGCTGCACCGCGTGTGGCCCGATCCGCGCGCCGACACCGCCGTGCTGACCCGGCCGGACCCCGCCGGCGGCCCGGCGCCGCCGCCCCGGCAGCGGGCCGTGCTGGACCTGGTGGACGGGGTCCGCACGGCGGCGGACATCGCCCGGGAGCTGGGCCGGCCCGGTTTCCACACCCTGGTGGACATCCGCCGGCTGGCCGCCGCCGGCCTGGTGGCCCCGCTCGGCCCGCCACCGCTCCCCCCACCCCCGTTCGACCCGCCGCCGCTCCCCTCGCCACCGCCCCCCTCGGCCCCGGGCTCCCCCGCACCGACCGCCCCGCCACCGATCCCTCCACCCCAGCACCCTCCACGCCAGCACCCTCCACCCCAGCACCTTCGACCCCAGCACCCTCCACCCCAACCCCCTCCACCGCAGCACCCGCCGCGGTACCCAGAGCCCGGCGAAAGCGCCCTGCCCGAGTTCACCGATCCCGACATCACCCTGCTGAAGAGGCTCAGGGATGCGCTGGAGGCCCTTTGAACGGCACCGATCGCACGCCGAATCGCACGCCGAGAGGAGCGCACCGATGGCGGCCGAGCCCGACATCCTCGACGAACTGCACCGGCTGAGAGCCCGGATACCCCAGCTGACCGGCGCCCTCGCGGCCAGCGTGGACGGCCTCGTCCTCGCGCACGACACGCCCGGCGTCGAGCCGGACGGCCTGGCCGCGCTCACCGCCGCGTCGCTCGGCGTCGCGGTGCGGCTGGCCGACGCCACCGGCCGGGGCGGGCTGCGCGAGCTGCTCGTCCGGGGCGAGCACGGCTATGTGGCGACGTACGCGGCGGGCCGTACCGCCGTGCTCACGCTGCTCGCGCAGGACCGCGTCAACGTCGGCCGCCTCCATCTGGAGGGCCGGCGGGCCGGGATCCGCATCGGCGGCCTGATCGAGTCCGCCGGACCCACCCGCCCCGATTTCCGCCCTGTCATCGAGAACCGATGACCGAGAACCGAGAACCGAGAGGACACACCACCATGGCCAACACCGAGACCGCCCTGAAGGAAGCACTCGCCTCCATCGAGGGCGCCACCGGCGTCGCGCTCGTCGACTACACCAGCGGCATGGCGCTGGGCACGCTGGGCGGCGGCAAGGGCTTCGACCTGAATGTCGCCGCCGCGGGGAACACGGACGTGGTGCGCGCCAAGATGCGCACCATGGAGCACCTCGGTCTGAAGAGCGAGATCGAGGACATCCTGATCACCCTGACCGACCAGTACCACCTGATCCGGCTGCTCCGGGGCCGCGGCGGCAACGGGCTCTTCCTCTACCTCGCCCTCGACGGCAAGCGGGCCAACCTGGCGATGGCCCGCCACCAGCTGAAGAAGATCGAGGAGGAGCTGGAGGTCTGACGCGCCCTCCCGCACCGGGCCGGTCAGACCAGTGCCGCGGTACGGCGGCGCGCCCCACCCGGGGCCGCGTCGCCCGCCGCGATGCCGGTGCCGCGGTACGCCTTGACCGCCCGGCCGGCCGGGCGCCCGCCGCGCGCGGTGAGCCAGTCCACCCGCACCCACAGCAGTTCCTGCTGCGCCCGCTCCAGGCGGCCGAGCCACGCCGCCTTCAGCCGCAGGCCGGCCCCGCACCCGGCGAGCAGCAGCCCGCCCGCCACCGGCACCGCCGCGTTGGCGACCAGCGCGGCGAGAAACCCGAGCAGCAGCCACCAGCGGTGCCCGCGCCGCCAGGTCCGGGCCGTCACGGCGCGGTCCTGGAGGACGTCGTACTTCCCGGCCCGGGCCGCCCCGCGGGCCAGCGCCGTGTAGCGCCTGCGGCGGGCCGCGGCGACCACCGCCGCGCCCACGAGAAACAGCGCGGCACCGGCGTACACCCCGATCCGCCGGCCCGTCAGTCCCGGGATGAACAGGCCGATTCCGGCCGCGCAGACGCCGACCCACCACAGCGGTGCGGCGCCCGCCCGTACGACGACAGCCACCCGAGCCAGTCCCTGACCTCCGCGTGCCACGTTCCGCCTCCTCGTCGTCCGGCACAGTGCTGACGGCCCGGCAGGTTAGCGCCGGAACCTGAGACGAGTCTGAGAAACGCGCGCCCCGGGCCGTCTACTCCACGAACAGCCCCCGGGCCGCCGCCCGCGCGTCGAACTCCTCCAGTCGTGACTGGGCGTCCGGCAGGTCGTCGCACATCGCCTCCAGCAGCACCCGCCCCAGCAGCATCGGCGCGCAGGCGGTGTCGAAGGCCAGACCGGTGCCGACGGCGGCGGGCAGCAGCAGGTCGGAGACCTTGGCGACCGGGGCGAAGGCGGAGTCGGCGACCGTCACCACGGTCAGGCCAGCCTCCCTGGCGTAGCCGAGGGTGTCCACGACCTCGCGCGGGTGGCGGGGCAGCGCGAAGCAGAGCAGGGCGCTCGCGCCCGCGCGGACGGCGCCGTCGATCCGGTCGTGGATCATCGTGCCGCCCTCGTTGAGCAGCCGTACGTCGGGATGGACCTTGGCGGCGAAGTACGCGAAGCCGTGCGCCTGGGCGGCGGCGGCCCGCAGGCCGAGGACGGGCAGCGGGCGGCTGGCGGCGAGGACGCGGCCCGCGCGCTGCACCGGCCGGGGATCGGCCAGCGCGTCGGCGAGGTGCCGGAGGTTCTCGATCTCGGCCTCGACGGCCTGCTGGTACTCGTTGAACGCCCCGGCACCCGGAGGCTGTTCGGCGGGGGCGACCTCGCGCAGATGGCGGCGCAGCGCCGGATAGCCGTCGAAACCGAGGGCGACGGCGAAGCGGGTCACGGACGGCTGGCTGACCCCGGCCAGCTCGGCGAGTTCCACGCTCGACAGGAACGGCACGTCGGCGGCGCGGCGCACCATGCTGTGCGCGATCCGCCGCTGGGTCGGCGTGAGCCGGTGCCCCTCGAAAAGCGCCTGCAGGCGTGCGGCAGGGCTGTCGGTCGGGCTCATGCCGTGCTCCCCCTTGTCACCAGGTCCGTCTGTACGGGTCCGTCTGTACGGGTCCGTCTATTCAGGTAACGGAAACTCTGCATGCTCCTATGCAGCCGGGCAACAGGGGGGCTATCCCCAGTGCCGTCGGGCCCCTCGCTTCCTACCGTGGAGCGCATGAGCGGACTGGACGGGCAGGGCCCCGACCTGAAGAGAGAACTCGACGCCACACTGCACGCGCGCCGGGAGCTGGGCGAGGATTACGAGTCCGCGCTGGTCGACTCCTTCCTGGAGAAGGTCGACCAGCGCATCGACGACGCGGTGGAGCGCCGGGTGCGGCGGCAGCTGGCCGAACAGCAGCTGACGGCGGCCCGGGGGCCGCGGTCGCCGGACGCCACGGACTCCTGGGGCGAGCGCTTCGGCTTCGGCATCGTGTCGCTGGTGCTGGCGATCCCGCTGTCCGGCATCGGGGCCGGCACCGCGGGGCTGCGCGGCCTGCTCGTCGCCTGGGCGGGCATCGTCGGCGTCAACCTGGTCCAGGCCGCCCGCACCACCCCGGACCTCTTCCGCGGACGCGGACGCGGGCGGCGGAAGGAAGCCTCCGACTGGGAGGACTGACCCGGGGCGGGAAGAGCGGTGCGGGCGGAGCGAGATGCGCCGGGGGAGGAGATGTGCGCGGGGACCGCCGCACCCCCGTTGCCGGGGGGCGGGACGACGGCGGTCCCCGCGGGGGACGCGGGCCGGGTCAGGCCGGGCTTGCGCGTCCGTGGCGTCCATGGAGGTCCGGGAGCCGCTCCGGAGGGTCCTTGGCGCCGCTGGTCGCCGGTCGGGACGGGGAGCCTCCCCCAGCGCTCAACGCCTGGGAGGTGCCGCCCTCATCCCTGCCGACACCTCTTACTCTGCCGGTCCCGTGTTAAGCGGGTGCTGCGCGAACGTGACACCCTCGTACCACTTCCGCGCAGCCGACTCCCCGTCACGTCACCGCGAATTCGCCGTCGTCACCCCCGGTTCACCGCGGGTTCACCGTGGCTTCCCGTCGGCTACTTGGCGTTCTTCGCGAGGAACGCCAGCAGGTCCTGACGGCTCACCACACCGGTCGGCTTGCCCTCGACGAGGACGATCGCCGCGTCGGCCTTGCCGAGCACGTTCATCAGGTCGCCCACCGGCTCGCCGGAGCCGACCTGCGGCAGCGGGGCCGACATGTGCTTCTCCAGCGGGTCGTCCAGGGAGGCCCGCTTGGCGAACAGCGCGTCCAGCAGCTCGCGCTCGACGATGGAGCCCACGACCTCGGCGGCCATCACGTCCGGGTGACCGGCGCCCGGCTTCACCACCGGCATCTGCGAGACGCCGTACTCGCGCAGCACCTCGATGGCCTGGCCGACCGTCTCGTCGGGGTGCATGTGGACCAGGGACGGGATGGCGCCGTGCTCCTTGTCCTCCAGCACGTCGCTGACCCGGGCGCTGGGGCCGGTGTCCTCCAGGAAGCCGTAGTCGGCCATCCACTCGTCGTTGAAGATCTTGCTGAGGTAGCCGCGGCCGCTGTCCGGGAGCAGGACGACCACCACGTCGTCCTCGGTGAGCCGCTCGGCGACGCGCAGCGCGGCGACGACCGCCATGCCGCAGGAGCCGCCGACCAGCAGGCCTTCCTCCTTGGCGAGGCGGCGGGTCATCTGGAAGGAGTCCTTGTCGGAGACGGCGACGATCTCGTCGGCGATCTCCTGGTCGTAGGCGGTGGGCCAGAAGTCCTCGCCGACGCCCTCGACGAGGTACGGCCGTCCGGAGCCGCCGGAGTACACGGACCCCTCCGGGTCGGCACCGATGACCTTGACCTTGCCGTCCGAGGCTTCCTTCAGGTAGCGGCCGGTGCCGGAGATGGTGCCGCCGGTGCCGACGCCCGTCACGAAGTGGGTGATCTTCCCCTCCGTCTGCTCCCACAGCTCGGGACCGGTGGAGTGGTAGTGGGAGAGCGGGTTGTTCGGGTTGGAGTACTGGTCCGGCTTCCAGGCGCCCGGCGTCTCACGGACCAGCCGGTCGGAGACGTTGTAGTAGGAGTCCGGGTGCTCGGGGGCCACCGCGGTCGGGCACACGACCACCTCGGCGCCGTACGCACGCAGCACGTTGATCTTGTCGGTGGAGACCTTGTCCGGGCAGACGAAGATGCACTTGTAGCCCTTCTGCTGGGCCACGATCGCCAGGCCGACCCCCGTGTTGCCGCTGGTCGGCTCCACGATCGTGCCGCCCGGCTTGAGCTCGCCGCTCCGCTCGGCCGCCTCGATCATGCGCAGGGCGATGCGGTCCTTCACGGACCCGCCCGGGTTGAAGTACTCCACCTTGGCCAGGACGGTCGCCTTGATGCCCTTGGTCACGCTGTTGAGTCTCACCAGCGGGGTGTTGCCGACGAGGCTGATCATCGAGTCGTGGAACTGCACCGTTGTCTCCGGTCGCTGCATAAGGAAAGTGGTCTTGGTGCCGCCAGCCTACGACTCCCAGGGCGTCGTTCACTCACTGTTGCGATTGGCGGGCGGCCGGTACGGGGCAAGGAGTGGGTGTACGGCTACGAGGAGGTGGCGGCGGCGGATGACCAGCATGTCGAGGGCGAGGGTGGCGCGGCGCATCGCGGCCGGCGCGGCGTACGGCGGCGGTGGTGTCGGCCTGGCCGGCGCGGCGGTCGTCGGGCTGCTGCTGGCGGAGGCGACGATGGCCAGACGCCAGGTGCTCGCCAACGGCTCCTCGCCGTATGTGCCGCGGGCGGACGGCCTGTACGGCGGCGGCTATGCCACTCCGGCCGGGGAGCCGCTGCGGCTGACCCTGCTCGGCGACTCCACCGCCGCCGGGCAGGGCGTGCGCCGGGCCGGGCAGACGCCGGGCGCGCTGCTGGCCTCCGGCCTCGCGGCGGTGGCGGAGCGGCCGGTGATACTGCGCAACGTGGCGGTGCCGGGCGCGATGTCGGACGACCTGGACCGGCAGGTGGCGCTGGTGCTCTCCGGGCCGGGCCCGGCCCCCGACGTGTGTGTGATCATGGTCGGCGCGAACGACGTCACCAACCGGATGCCGCCCACCCGCTCGGTGCGCCATCTGGCGAGGGCGGTGCGGCGGCTGCGCACGGCCGGCGCGGAGGTGGTCGTCGGCACCTGCCCGGACCTCGGCACCATCGAGCCGGTGCAGCAGCCGCTGCGCTGGCTGGCCCGCCGGGTCTCGCGCCAGCTGGCCGCCGCACAGACCATCGGCGTGGTCGAGCAGGGCGGCCGGACGGTGTCGCTGGGCGATCTGCTGGGGCCCGAGTTCGCGGCGAACCCGCGCGAGTTGTTCGGCCCGGACAGTTACCACCCCTCGGCGGAGGGGTACGCGACCGCCTCGATGGCCGTACTGCCGACGGTGTGCGCCGCGCTGGGCCTGTGGCCGGCCGAGGAGGAGCGCCCCGACATCTCCCGCCGCGAGGGCTTCCTGCCGGTGGCCCGGGCCGCCGCGGAGGCGGCGGCCGAGGCGGGCACCGAGGTCGCGGCCGCGATGCCGACGGGTCCGCGCGGGCCCTGGGCGCTGCTGAAGCGGCGGCGGCGCCGGCGGATGCCGGAGGTGGAGCCGGACCCGCACTCGCCGGAGGCGCCGACGCGGGCGTGAGCCACGGGGGCGAGATGCCAAGCAAGCGCTTAGAAAGTTGCGGCCCATGTCACACCGCGTACGTCGTGACCGCGCGCATACGTACGGGTAACTTCCCAACCAGCCCTGCCCGCCCGTCTGCATGCCACTCACTGGAGCCGTGATGCCCGAAGCCGTGATCGTCTCAGCCGCCCGCTCCCCCATCGGCCGAGCCTTCAAGGGCTCCCTCAAGGACCTGCGCCCCGACGACCTCACCGCCACGATCATCCAGGCCGCCCTCGCCAAAGTCCCCGAGCTGGACCCGAAGGACATCGACGACCTGATGCTCGGCTGCGGCCTGCCCGGCGGCGAGCAGGGCCACAACCTCGGCCGGATCGTCGCCGTGCAGATGGGCATGGACCACCTGCCGGGCTGCACCGTCACCCGCTACTGCTCCTCCTCCCTCCAGACCTCCCGGATGGCCCTGCACGCCATCAAGGCGGGCGAGGGCGACGTCTTCGTCTCCGCGGGCGTGGAGATGGTCAGCCGCAGCGTCAAGGGCACCTCCGACGGCATGCCCGACACCCAGAACCCGCTCTTCGCCGACGCGGTGGCCCGCACCGCAGCCGTCGCCGAGTCCGAGGGCGCCTCCTGGCACGACCCGCGCGAGGACGGCCTGCTGCCCGACCCGTACATCGCCATGGGCCAGACCGCCGAGAACCTGGCCCGCTTCTGGGGCGTCAGCCGCCAGGAGATGGACGAGTTCGGCGTCCGCTCGCAGAACCTCGCCGAGGAAGCCATCAAGAACGGCTTCTGGGAGCGCGAGATCACCCCGGTGACGCTGCCCGACGGCACGGTCGTGTCGAAGGACGACGGCCCGCGCGCGGGCGTCACCCTGGAGGGCGTCTCCGGCCTGAAGCCGGTCTTCCGCCCCGACGGCCTGGTCACCGCCGGCAACTGCTGCCCGCTGAACGACGGTGCCGCCGCCCTGGTCATCATGTCCGACACCAAGGCCCGCGAGCTGGGCCTGACCCCGCTGGCCCGGATCGTCTCCACCGGCGTCTCCGGCCTCTCCCCCGAGATCATGGGCTACGGCCCGGTCGAGGCGAGCAAGCAGGCGCTGCGGCGTGCGGGCCTGACCATCGACGACATCGACCTGGTCGAGATCAACGAGGCGTTCGCCGCCCAGGTGATCCCCTCCTACCGCGACCTGAACATCCCGCTGGAGAAGCTGAACGTCAACGGCGGCGCCATCGCCGTGGGCCACCCCTTCGGCATGACCGGCGCCCGCATCACCGGCACGCTGATCAACTCCCTCCAGTGGCACGACAAGCAGTTCGGCCTGGAGACCATGTGCGTCGGCGGCGGCCAGGGCATGGCGATGGTCATCGAGCGCCTGAGCTGACCACCCCTGGGTGACCCCGAGAGCACCCACCGTCACCTGACGGCCCGGAACCCGAGAACCACCAGGGTTCTGGGCCGTTTTGTGATCCAATCTCCCTCAGGATGTGACCTATCTCCCCCGACGCAGGGACTTCGCAGGTCAGGGCAGCACCACCAGGACCATGGAACGCAAAGTCCTGTCCGTTTCGTGACGTTACGCACTGACAGCTGGTTAGTTCACCCATCAAGCTGATGTAGGAAGTCGGGGGTCGACCTTGAACCGGGAGTACGTCAGTGAGCGCCATGCCGATCGCCCTGCTGGTCACCACGGCCGCCACCGGCGCCGTGGGCGTCGCCGTCCTGCGCACCCTGATGCAGCTGCGCCGCCAGGTCGCGGCCCTGCACACCGAGCTGGCCGAGGCCCGCGCGGCCCGCGTCCGCGTCCCCGCCGCGCGCACCACCGCGGACACGGACGAGATACGCGCCGCCGTCGCCGAGGCGCTGGCCGAGGAGCGGGAGCGGGAGCTGGCCGAGGCCCGCGCCTTCTGGGCCGCCCAGGAGGCCCGTGACGTCTCCGACGCGCCCTCGCTGCTGTCCCTCTCCGACAGCGACCTGTTCCTGCCGCGCCAGGCCGACTTCGTGGGCCTGGATCCGGCCACCGAGGCCGAGGAGTTCCCCGGGGACTCCCCCGAACTGGCCGCCGCCCGCCGCCGCCACCCCTCCCACCCGGACTTCGTCCCCGTCGCGTCACCCCTCGTGAACGACCACGAACGCACCGTCGCGACCCTGGAGGAACTGGCCGCCGCCCGCACCGCGCTCACCGATGTGCGCCCCGGCCCGCTCGGCACCCTCGACGTCTACGTCTTCGCCGACGGCACCACCCTCTGCATGACCCCCGGGCACCGCGAGACCGCGGAGCGACTGGCCGCCGCCCTCAACGCGGGCGAGACCCCCGTCCTCCTCGGCGGCTCCGGCATCTCCGGCGCGTACACCCTCACCTTCGAGTGCGGTGAGGAGAACGTCTACATCCTGGCGGACAGGGTCATAGCGAGCCTGTGAGGCCCGCTCCGCCCTTCGGGGGTTCCCCTGAAGGAAGGGCGCCGGAGACTCCTCGAGGGGCGCGGGGAACTGCGCGACCGGCCCCATCCGACGGCCGGCCGTCCACGAACCTCATACCCCCGCCTTCTTCTGCGCCTCCTCCACCAGCCGCACCGCCTCGGCGACCTCACCCTCACTGCGCAACACGACCGCGAGGTCATGTGCGGCGACACTGACCTGATCAGCCGCCGCGAACATGCCCGCGTCCGGCATCACCCGAGGCTCAGCCCCCGGCGTCTCCAGCTCCTGCGCCCACCGCGCCAGCTCCCTGGCCAGCTCCAGAGCGGCGGCGGCAGCGCCCCGCTGCAACCGACTCTGCGGCGCGGCCCGCAACCGGTCCGCGAAGTGATCCACCGCACGGTTCAAAGGCGTCGTATCAACCACGCGGTGACCTTACGCCCCGCACCGGGACCGTTTCCAACAGGCACCGGCACTGTTGCCAACGGGCGAACGCTCAGGCACGGTGACCTGAAGGACCGGCTTACATCCCCTTGCGTACGGAGGCGCCGATGTCCCAAGTCTTCTCCGAGGAGACCCACCGCAATCTGCTCGCCCGCATCCCCCACTGCACCGGTCGTGAAGTCGCCGACTGGCTGCGTACCGTCGAAGAAGGCCCCGCCCTCCGCTTCGAGGAGAAGGTCAGCTGGCTGCGCCATGAGTACGACCTCGCGTACGGCCACGCCAAAGCGATCATCCACGAGTACGACCTGAGGAGGGCCGCGCGCAGGTTCTGAGCGCCCTTTCCTCCCCGCAGACGCCGAAGGGCCCCGGGAGGAACCCGGGGCCCTTCGGCATGGTGGCGGCTGCGGATCAGTCGTCGCCCGAGAAGATGGCGACCAGGCGCAGCATCTCGATGTAGATCCAGACGAGGGTCATGGTCAGACCGAACGCGGCCAGCCAGGACTCCTCACGCGGCGCGCCGTAGGCGATGCCGTCCTCGATCTGCTTGAAGTCGAGGGTCAGGAAGAACGCGCCGAGCACGATCGCGATGATGCCGACGATCGCACCGAGCGGGCCCATGCTGCGCAGACCGCCGTCCTCGGCGACACCGAAGACGACCAGCAGCAGGTTGACCGCCATGACCATGATGAACGCCAGGGCGATCGCCATGCCGATGCGGGCGTAGCGGGCGGTGACGCGGACCCAGCCGGCCTTGTAGATCAGCAGCGTGGCACCGGAGACCGCCATGGTGCCGAGGACCGCCTGGAAGGGCGCGCCCGACCACCGCGTGTTGAACATCTCGCTGATCACGCCGAGGAAGACACCCTCGAAGGCGGCGTACGACAGGATCAGCGCGGGGGACGCCGTGCGCTTGAAGGACTGCACCATCGCCAGGACGAAGGCGATGAGCGCGGCGCCGATGGCCAGGCCGTAGCTGGTCGACGAGACCGGCAGCAGGGCCCAGGCCAGGACGGCGCCGACGACGACGGTGCCGAGCGTCATGGCCGAGCGCATGACGACGTCGTCCATCGTCATCCGGTTGCCGGTGGCGACCGGGGCCTGCGGTGCGCCCTGCTGGGCGTAAGGGTTCTGCGCGTACGGGTCGGCACCGGCGCCGGGCTGGGCGTAGGGGTTGCCCGTGGCGTACGGGTTGCCCTGCGTACCTACAGCTGCGCCCCCGGCCTGCGGCGCGGTGTTGAAGCCCGCGTAGCCGTTGTCGCGGCTGAACCCCCGTCGCGAGAAGACCGGGTTGCTGCTCCTCATTTCACTCCTCCATGGCCACCCTGCGTAGCCTTGGCTCAAGAGTAATAGACAGGCAAAGGAATGACCCTAGTGCTTGGGGAGGATCTTTCCCCCCACGTGCTGAGCAACACGCTACGCGGCCGGGTGATTCCCGGCACGGGAGGATCCGAACCGTGGCCCCTCGGTGACGATCTCGTCACCGAGGGGCCGGTGCGGTGAAGGTGCGGCGGCGGAGCGGCGAAGATTTCAGTGCACAATACACACATTCCGAAGGCGTCGGAGTGCCCGGAACCGGACTCGAACCGGTACGCCCGCGAGGGGCAGCGAGGTTTAAGCTCGCCGTGTCTGCATTCCACCATCCGGGCAGGCCATGGGCTCCGCGTCGCGGTATCCGACCCTATCGGGGCGCATCCCCCGAACAGCGGAACGGCGGACCGATGTTGTCTTATTTTATTGACGTCTGAGGGTGCATCAGCACTCGGAACTCGCCATCCGCACTTGCCAATAGCCTTGCGCGCGGCCGCCGCCCGCGCATGCGGAATGACGGAATTTCACCGCCCGAACAAGGGCACTCCACCTGTTCTTGCGATCCTCACCCGTCAAGGTCGCTCGTCCAAGTCGCCCGTCAGGGTCGCCCGTCATCCCCAGGTATGACACCAGGGCGGCCGGTCCGACCGGAGACTGTCCCGGGAACGGGAACAGCGGCTGACTACACGGCGCGATACGGCCGGAACGATGGATCAGTACCCCGATCCCGTCCCGACAGGAGCGCCTCCCCGTGACCACGACTCCCCTTGCCGACCGGGCCACCGCCGTGGCCGCCCGCGCCACGGAGCTGTCGAAGATCTACGGACAGGGCGAGACCCAGGTGGTCGCCCTCGACCGGGTCTCCGTCGCGTTCCGGCAGGCAGAGTTCACCGCGATCATGGGCCCGTCCGGGTCCGGCAAGTCCACCCTGATGCACTGTGTCGCCGGCCTGGACACCTTCTCCTCCGGCTCGGTGCGCATCGGCGACACCGAGCTGGGCTCCCTGAAGGACAAGCAGCTCACCAAGTTGCGCCGGGACAAGATCGGCTTCATATTCCAGGCGTTCAACCTGCTGCCGACGCTGACCGCGCTGGAGAACATCACCCTTCCGATGGACATCGCGGGCCGCAAGCCGGACAAGGAGTGGCTGGACACGGTGATCCAGATGGTCGGCCTGTCCGGGCGGCTCGGCCACCGTCCCGCCCAGCTCTCCGGTGGCCAGCAGCAGCGCGTCGCGGTCGCCCGGGCGCTCGCCTCCAAGCCGGACATCATCTTCGGTGACGAGCCGACCGGGAACCTCGACTCCCGGTCCGGCGCCGAGGTGCTGGGCTTCCTGCGCAACTCGGTGCGCGAGCTGGAGCAGACGGTGGTGATGGTGACCCACGACCCGGTGGCGGCGGCGTACGCGGACCGCGTGGTGTTCCTCGCGGACGGCCGGATCGTGGACGAGGTGTACGGGCCGACGGCGGAGTCGGTGCTGGACCGCATGAAGCGGTTCGACGGCAAGGGCCGCACCAGCTGACGCACCGCCTCCCGTTTCCCGCCCCCACCCTGGACTGAGAAGAAGCGATGTTCCGAACCGCCCTGCGCAATGTGCTCGCGCACAAGGCCCGGCTCCTGATGACCGTGCTCGCCGTGATGCTCGGCGTGGCGTTCGTGTCGGGGACCCTGGTCTTCACCAACACCATCTCCGAGGCCTACCAGAACAGCTCCGCCAAGGGCTTCGATCAGGTCGACGTCGCCGTGGACCCCGAATACCAGGAGAGCGAGGGCGACACCCTCGGCAAGACCCCGGAGCTGACCCGGGCGATCCTCGACGAGAGCGCGCGCGTGCCCGGCGCCGCGTCCGCCACCGGCGTCGTCACCGGGTTCACCGCCCTCGCCGACAAGGACGGCAAGCTGGTCGGCAACGGCTTCCAGTCCCAGGGCGGCAACTACTGGGGCACCGACGACCCCCGCTACCCCCTCGTCGAGGGCCACGCCCCCAAGGGCCGTGGTGAGGTCCTCATCGACTCCGAAACCGCCGGGCGCACCGGCTACCGGGTCGGTGACACGCTGCGCCTGTCCGTCGACGGCCCGGTCCTGAAGCCGAGGATCGCCGGCATCTTCACCACCGACGACGGCAACGTCGCCGCCGGCGGCAGCCTCGCCCTGTTCGACACGGCCACCGCGCAGCAACTGTTCGGCAAGCAGGGCACGTACGACCAGATCGCCGTCCGGGCGAAGCCGGGCGTCACGCAGAGCGCGCTCAAGGCCGAGCTGGACAAGGCGCTGCCCGCCGACCGCGTCGAGACCACGACCGGGCAGCAGCTCGCCGACGACCAGGCCGAGATGATCGCCTCGCAGATGAGCGGGATGAAGCAGGGCCTGCTGGTGTTCGCCGGCATCGCGCTGTTCGTCGGCACCTTCATCATCGCCAACACCTTCACCATGCTGGTCGCCCAGCGCACCAAGGAGCTGGCGCTGCTGCGCGCGGTCGGCGCCTCCCGCCGCCAGGTCACCCGGTCGGTGCTGATCGAGGCATTCGTGGTCGGCGTGGCCGCCGCGGTGACCGGCCTGGCCGCGGGCATCGGCATCGGCGCGGGCCTGCGCTCCCTGATGGGTTCCCTCGGCGAGACCGTGCCGGACGGACCGCTGGTGATCACCCCCGGCACGGTCGGTGCCGCGCTCGCCGTCGGTGTCCTCGTCACGATGCTGGCCGCCTGGCTGCCGGGCCGCCGCGCGGCGAAGATCCCGCCGGTGGCCGCGATGAGCAGCGTGCACGCCAAGGCCTCGGTGAAGTCGCTGGTGCTGCGCAACACGATCGGTGCCCTGTTCTCGGCGGCGGGCGTCGCGGTCGTCCTCGCGGCGACCACCATGAGCGGCTCGGACGGTCAGGCGCCGATGGGGCTGGGCGCCTGTCTGCTGATCATCGGCGTGTTCGTGCTGACCCCGCTGCTGTCCCGGCCGCTGATCGCCGCCGCCGCGCCGGTACTGCGGCTCTTCGGGGTGTCGGGCAAGCTGGCCCGCCAGAACTCGGTGCGCAACCCGCGCCGTACCGCCGCCACCGCCTCCGCCCTGATGATCGGCCTCACCCTGATCACCGGCATGACGGTGATGGCGGGCAGCCTGCAGAAGTCGATCGACAAGATGGCCTCGGAGGCGATCCGCGCGGACTACGTCGTCTTCATGGCGAACGGCAACGCCCTCTCGCCGGATGTCGAGAAGCAGCTGAGGGAGACCGAGGGCGTCACCGCCACCAGCCCGATGCGCAACGCGCCCGTCCGGATCGGCGGCGAGACCGAGTACCTGACCGGTGTGAACGGCGCCAGCTTCGGTGACCTGACCGAACTTCCCGTCCGCGACGGCGCCTTCAGGGTGGGCGGCGACCGGGTGGTCGTGGACCAGGACACGGCGAAGTCCCGCGGCTGGACGGCCGGCTCGTCCTTCACCGCGTCGTTCGAGGACGGCGCGAAGGAGAAGCTGACCGTCGCGGGCGTCTACCAGCCCAACGAGATGATGAGCGGGATCATGCTCGACCTCGCCACCCTGGCCCCGCACCAGACCGATCCGGCCGACATGCAGGTCATGGTGAAGACCGCCGACGGCGCGTCCGACGCGGCAAAGAACCGGCTGGAGAAGGCCCTCGGCTCCAACCCGGCGATCAAGGTCCAGGACAAGAAGGACATCTCCCACGAGATCGCACAGATGTTCACGATGATGCTGAACATGCTCTACGGCCTGCTGGCCATGGCGGTGATCGTGGCCGTCCTCGGTGTCATCAACACCCTGGCGATGTCGGTCTTCGAACGATCCCAGGAGATCGGCATGCTCCGCGCGATCGGCCTGGACCGCACCGGCATCAAGCGGATGGTCCGCCTGGAGTCCCTGGTCATCTCGCTCTTCGGCGGGGTGCTCGGCATCGGCCTCGGCGTGTTCTTCGGCTGGGCGGCCGGGGAACTGATGGCGAGCCGGATGGCGACGTACGAACTGGTCCTGCCCTGGACCCGGATGGCGGTGTTCCTGCTGCTGGCTGCCGCGGTCGGCGTCCTGGCCGCGCTGTGGCCGGCCCGCCGGGCGGCCCGGCTGAACATGCTGGCGGCGATCAAGTCCGCATAGCCACTGCGACGCTACGCGCGGCGAGGGCCCCGCACCCACCCGGTGCGGGGCCCTCGCCGTGTTCCGGTGGCGTCAGCCGTTCCAGGTACGGGACCGCAGCGGCATCCCGGAGGCCCCGGACTCGGGCGTCCGCACGGCGAGCACCTGGTTCACCCCGATGCGGTTGCGCTCGAAGGACAGCGCCGAGGCGGCCATGTACAGCCGCCAGACCCGGGCGCGGCCCGGACTGGTCAGCCGCACCGCCTCCGCCCAGCCGGACTCCAGGTTGGCGACCCAGCGGCGCAGGGTGAGCGCGTAGTGCTCGCGGATCGACTCCACGTCCCGCACCTCGAACCCGGCGCGCTCCAGCTGGGCCACGGTGGTGCCGATCGGGGCCAGCTCCCCGTCGGGGAAGACGTAGGCGTCGATGAACTGGTCGACGTGGTACGCGGACTCGTCGCGCTGCGGACGCCGCGCGATCTGATGGTTCAGCAGCCGCCCGCCCGGCTTGAGCAGCGCGTACAGGCTCCGGGCGTACTTCAGATACTGCTCGGTCCCCACATGCTCGGCCATGCCGATGGAGGAGATCGCGTCGTACGGCCCGTCGACGACGTCCCGGTAGTCCTGCACCCGGATCTCGACCCGGTCGGTCAGCCCCTGGTCGGCGACCCGCTTGCGGGCGTACGCCGCCTGCTCCTGCGAGAGCGTGATGCCGACGACGCTCACCCCGTGCTCGCGGGCGGCGTGGATGGCCATGGACCCCCAGCCGCAGCCGACGTCGAGCAGCCGCAGGCCGGGTCTCAGGCCGAGCTTGCGGGAGACCAGTTCCAGCTTGTCCCGCTGGGCGTCCTCCAGCGTGCCCCCCTCGGCGCCGGGGGCCTCCCAGTAGGCGCACGAGTAGACCATCGACGGGCCGAGAACCAGCTCGTAGAAGTCGTTCCCGACGTCGTAGTGGTGGCTGATGGCGCGCTTGTCGGTGCGCCGGGTGTGCAGACGGGCCCGCCCCCGGCGGACCTCCTCCCGCGGCGGCGCGGGCGGCAGCGCCGGTCCTCCCATCCGCACCAGTCCCCGCGCGGCGGCCCGCACCTCGGGATCCCGCAGGGCCTGCGCGAGGGTCCGGGCGTCCTCGTCCCGCTCCCAGAGCAGCCCCGCAATCAGGGACAGGGCCGTGTACAGATCTCCCTCGACATCCAGTTCCCCCGCCACCCAGGCGCGCGCCAGCCCCAGCTCGCCCGGCTTCCACAACAGCCTGCGCAGCGCCCGGCGGTGCCGCACCACCAGCGTCGGCGCGCCCGGCGGCCCCGCCTGCGAACCGTCCCAGGCACGAATACGGACCGGGAGCGGCGCCCCCAGCACCTGCTCCAAGAGCCCCTTCAGCCTCGGTGCGGCGTCCGACATGGTGCACACCTCCGTGACAGCGATCCCGGAAAGTCCGACACCACGTAAACACTTGCGGAGCGTCGCCGCAGTCCCCCACGCGCGTTACGTCTGTGCAAAACCCTTGCGGGGGTGTGGATTCGGCCGCCGTCGCCGCCGTCGCCGTCCGGCCGACTCAGAGCAGGGCGGCGCTGCGCAGCACCAGGTCGGCCGTCCGCTTCTCGGCCTCCGTGGCCGGCTGGACGACGCTGAGGAGGAAGGCCGTCCGGTCGTCGCTCACGGCGATGAGGGTCATGCGGAGGCGGCCCGTGCCGTTCTCGCCGTCCGTGACCTTCAGGGTGACGGTGTGGGCGGGGCGGCCGTCGACGGTGGTCGCCTCGGACTCCGTGACGGCCGACCGGCCCTCGGGGTGGAAGAAGACGGCGTTGGAGCGGGCCCAGCGCTCGGCGGAGGGGCCGAGTTCGGAGCGCGGGACTGCGTCGCCCCGGCCGGCGAGGACGACGCTGCCGCCCTCCGCGCCGGGGTGTTCGTGGGTGAGGGACGACGTGAAGCTGCTGATCAGGTCGCCGTCGCCGCGCTGCCAGCCCTCGGGAACGGCGTACGACAGCCCGGCCGTGGTGTCGTCGACGCGGGGCCGTCCCGCCAAAGGCTCGTCCTCGCCGTGGAGGGTCCGCCAGGCCGCGTATCCGCCGCCGGCCAGGGCCAGGACGAGCGTCACGATGAGGGTGCTCGCGAGCGCTGGGCCGCGGCGGGCGCGGGGCGGGTGCGGGGGCCGCTGGGGTACCGACGTCATGGTCATGAGGGACAGCCTCGCCGGGCCCGGCCCGCCGTGCCCTGAGCGCTCGTACTCACCTCGGTACTCAACGCCGAAGGGGCCGCCCGGCTCAACGCCGAAGGGGCCGCCCGCACCACGGATGGCAGGCGGCCCCTTCGGGGGTGTTTCAGAGGTGACCGGAGGTCAGGAGGCCTTGGCCTTCTCCTCGGTCTTCGCGGCGGCGGCCGGGGCCGGCGCCGGCTTGGCGGCCTCGTAGAACTCCTCGCGCGGAGACTCCAGGGCGCCGAGGGCGACGACCTCGCGCTTGAGGAACATGCCGAGCGTCCAGTCCGCGAAGACGCGGATCTTGCGGTTCCAGGTCGGCATGGCCAGACCGTGGTAGCCGCGGTGCATGTACCAGGCGAGACGGCCCTTGAGCTTGATCTTCATCTTGCCCATGACGATCATCGCGACGCCCTTGTGCAGGCCGAGGCCCGCGACCGCGCCCTTGTTGGCGTGGCTGTACTCCTTCTGCGGGAAGCCCCGCATGCCGGAGACCACGTTGTCGCCGAGGACCTTGGCCTGGCGCAGCGCGTGCTGGGCGTTCGGCGGGCACCAGGCGTTCTCCACGCCGGCCTTGCGGGCGGCGATGTCGGGCACCTGGGCGTTGTCGCCCGCGGCCCAGATGTAGTCCGTGCCCTTGACCTGAAGCGTCGGCTCGCAGTCGATGTGGCCGCGGGGGCCGAGCGGGATGCCGAAGCGGGACAGGGCCGGGTTCGGCTTGACGCCCGCCGTCCAGACGATCGTGTTGGAGTCGACCTCGAGGCCGTTCTTCAGCACCACGTGGCCGTCGACGCAGGAGTCCATCGAGGTGGAGAGGTAGATCTCCACGCCGCGGCTCTCCAGGTGCTCCTTGCCGTAGGCGCCCAGCTTCGGGCCGACCTCGGGCAGGATCTTGTCCGCCGCGTCGACGAGGATGAAGCGCATGTCCTCGCGGGACACGTTCCGGTAGTACTTGGCCGCGTCGCGGGCCATGTCCTCGACCTCGCCGATGGTCTCGGCGCCGGCGAAGCCACCGCCGATGAAGACGAAGGTGAGCGCCTTGCGGCGGATCTCCTCGTCGGTGGTGGAGTCGGCCTTGTCGAGCTGCTCCAGCACGTGGTTGCGCAGGCCGATGGCCTCCTCGATGCCCTTCATGCCGATGCCCTGCTCGGCGAGGCCGGGGATCGGGAAGGTGCGGGAGACGGCGCCCATCGCGATGACCAGGTAGTCGAAGGGCAGCTCGTACGCCTCGCCGGTGAGCGGGGCGATCGTGGCGACCTTGCGGTCCTGGTCGATGGTGGTGACCCGGCCGGTGAGGACCTCCGCCTTGGGCAGCACGCGTCGCAGCGGGACGACGACGTGTCGCGGGGAGATGTTGCCGGCGGCGGTTTCGGGGAGGAAGGGCTGGTAGGTCATGTACGACCGGGGGTCGACGACCGTGACGGTCGCCTCGCCGTAGCGCATCTTCTTCAGAATGCGCCGAGCTGCGTACAGGCCTACGTACCCACCGCCTACTACGAGGATCCTGGGACGCTCCGTGGTGCTCATGCCATCGAGTATCCACCCGCTCGGAGGGGGTGGCTCGTGCGCCCCTTCACAAGGTCTGCCAAGGCCTGTGCTACACTCCCCGGCCCGCGTGACTTAGATCATGTCTAAGTGCGGGAACCGTGACACCCCCCACACCGTTGTCAATGCCGCGTGAGCTGCCTCTCTGGGCGACCGAGGGCGTCGTGAGCCGACGGAAACAGGGAGCGGGGCGCGCGATTCGAAGGCACTCCACCCCCTGTTCTGAACATGTTCAAAGGCAAGTTGACCCCCCGAACGGGGCAACCGAAGGCGTTTGGCGGCCCCCAGGGGCCGAATTCCTTGTGAAGAACTTCACGAACTTTCCCGACGAGGTGTCACCGTGCGGCCCGGAGGACCGCTCAAACGTGGTCCGGGACCGCTCAGGAGAGGCCTCTGACCAGGGAGTCGGGCCTGAGAGGGGACCGATCCGCACGGCCGGGACGGCGCCGCCGACAGCGGCCGGCGGCACCCCTCGAACCGGGACGAACCGCCGCACCGACCGGAGCGAATGCCCCGCGGACGCCCGCGCCGACGCCGGCGTCACACCACCGGCCACGCGATGAACAGCGGCAACCCCCGGCCATCAGCCGGCGGCTCCGGGCCGGAAGCCACCGGGTCGCCTACCAGGTCAACGACGGTGAACTCGTCGTCCTCGTCGTCAAGGTGGGCGACCGGCGGGACGTCTACCGAAACCCGTGACGCCCCGCCCGGCACCACCACAGCCGGGCACCGCCCCTCAGCGCGCCTCGCTCGCCGCGTAGTGAGCTATCCCGTCGAGGATGTCGTGCTCGCTCACCACGACCTCCTCGGCGCCGATCCGCTCCATGATCGCCAGCAGGACCAGCGCCCCGGCGGCGATCACGTCCACCCGGCCGGGGTGCATGGACGGCACGGCGGCGCGCTCGGCGTGGGTGGAGCGCAGCAGCCAGCCGGTGATCTCGCGGACCCTGTCCAGGGAGATCCGGGAGTGGTGGATGGCCGTCGAGTCGTACTCCGGCAGCGCCTGCGCGATCGCCGACACCGTGGTCACCGAACCGGCCAGGCCCACCAGGGTGCGCGCCTGGCGCAGCGGCACCGTCTCCTCGGCGAGGTCGAGCGCGGCCTCGATGTCGGCGCGCATCGCCGCGATCTGCCCCTCGGTGGGCGGGTCGGTCACCGCGCCGTCCACCACCAGGTGCCGCTCGGTCATCCGCACGCAGCCGACGTCGACGGAGCGGGCGGCGCGCACATGCTCCTCGCCGACGACGAACTCGGTGGAGCCGCCGCCGATGTCCACCACGAGGAAGGGCCGCTCCAGGTGGTCGTGCCCGGTCAGCTCCTTCGTCGCGCCGGTGAAGGAGAACTCGGCCTCCTGGTCACCGCTGATCACCTCGGGCTCGACACCCAGGATGTCCATGACCCCGCGCACGAAGTCGTCCCGGTTCTCGGCGTCCCGGGAGGCGGAGGTGGCCACGAAGCGCAGCCGCTCGGCGCCGTACTCCTTGATGACGGCGGCGTACTCGCGGCAGGCGGCGAAGGTCCGCTCCAGCGCCTCGGGGGCCAGCCGCCCGGTGCGGTCGACGCCCTGGCCGAGCCGCACGATCGTCATACGGCGGTCCAGCTCCGACAGTCCGCCCGTCACCGGGTCGCAGTCGGCGACCAGCAGGCGGATGGAGTTCGTACCGCAGTCGATGGCGGCGACCCGGGTCACTGTGCGCACTCCTCACCGGCGAGGGTCACGCAGGAGCCCTTGCGCCACCACTCCGGCAGCATGGCGAGGGCCTCGTCGCCGAGCGGGTTCACCCCGGGACCGGCGGCCAGCGAGTGGGCGACCAGGACGTGCAGGCACTTGACCCGGTCCGGCATCCCGCCGGCGCTGGGGAAGCCCGTCAGCTCCTCGATCTCGTCGCGGCGCCGGATGTAGTCCTCGTGCGCGGCACGGTAGGCGGCGGCCAGCTCCGGGTCGCTCTCCAGGCGGGCCGTCATCTCCTTCATGACGCCGTTCGCCTCCAGCGTGCCGATGGCCGAGTTGGCCTTGGGGCACGTCAGGTAGTACAGCGTCGGGAAGGGCGTGCCGTCGGGCAGGCGCGGGGCCGTCTCCACGACGTCCGGCTGCCCGCAGGGGCAGCGGTGCGCGATCGCGCGCAGCCCGCGCGGCGGTCGGCCGAGCTGCTGCTTGAAGGCCTCGACGTCCGCGTCGGTGGGCTCGGTGCGCGGGGTGGGCGGCGGGGGCGTTTCCATGCCTGTCTTTCTGTGTCCGTTCAACTCGTTCAGCTGTCCGAGGCGTCGGCCTTGTCGACGCCGTCCCAGACGTTCGAGTACCAGGGGCGGTCGGCCCCGCCCGTGTCGGCGCGGGACTGCTTGGCCGCGTCGGGGTCGATCACCACGTATCCGGTCTCGCCGGGCATCACATAGTGCAGCCGCTTGCGGATCTGCTGCTCGGCGTACGCGTCGTCCTGCCACCGCGCCTTGGCGTCGCGCAGCTGTTCGACGCGTTCCCGGGCCTGGCGCTGCTCCCGCTGGAGATCCGCGATCTCGGCGCGCTGGGCGACGTACTGCCTTATCGGGTAGGCGAGCGCCACGACCAGCGAGCACAGGACGAGCGCGAGGAGCGCGGCCCGGCCGGTGAGACGGGAGCGCCGGGCCTGCCGCTTGGTCTGCGAGCGGTAGACCCGGGCGGCGGTCTGTTCGCCGAGCAGCCTGATCCTGGTCGCGGTGGAGAACCGGTCCCGGTCCTTCACGGCCATGTTGCCCGCCTCCCGTTCACGCGCGTACGTCCCCGCACACGGTACGGGACCGAGTACGGGGACGTACGTACGACGCTTCCTACGCGGGCGTCAGCCCTTGATGCGGGTTCAGCCCTTGAAGCGCGGGAAGGCGCTGCGGCCGGCGTAGACCGCGGCGTCGTCGAGGATCTCCTCGATGCGCAGCAGCTGATTGTACTTGGCGACGCGCTCGGAGCGGGCCGGGGCGCCGGTCTTGATCTGGCCGCAGTTGGTGGCGACGGCCAGGTCGGCGATGGTGACGTCCTCGGTCTCGCCGGAGCGGTGGGACATCATGCACTTGAAGCCGTTGCGCTGGGCCAGCTCGACGGCGTCCAGGGTCTCGGT
>NZ_DASQNH010000042.1:0-90040 GCF_035645055.1 Streptomyces sp.
CCGTGGCCGTCGGCGTCACCGACCGGTCGCACCCGGTACGGGACTTCGACCGGATCGCCGGCGCGCCGTCGGCGCCTGCCGCCGCGAACGTGCAAGAACGCACAAGACCGGTCGGAAGGTCTGCGCCTAACATCGCACTCGTGTCAGAACGGAGCCAAACCACTCGGAACGCCCGGGCCGTGGCGAGCGGACCGGCGCCCACCACGACGGACACCGCCGACGGCCCGGACGGCGACACGGACGGCAGCACGCCCGACCGTGCCGTCGTCCGGGACGCGCTGGGGGTCGGCGTCGCCGTCGGCCTCTCCGGCTTCGCCTTCGGGGTGACCTCCGCCGGGGCCGGGCTCAGCCTCGCGCAGACCTGCGCGCTGAGCCTGCTGGTGTTCACCGGGGCCTCGCAGTTCGCGCTCGTCAGCGCGCTCGCCGCGGGCGGCGGCCCGTTCACCGCCGCGGCCGGGGCCCTCTTCCTCGGCGTCCGCAACGCCTTCTACGGGCTGCGGCTGTCCACGCTGCTGCGACTGCCGCGGGCGGTGCGGCCGCTGGCCGCCCAGTGGGTCATCGACGAGACCTCCGTCGTCGCCCTCGCCCAGCACGACAGGCGCGCGGCCCGGATCGGCTTCGCCGTCACCGGTGTCTCCCTCTACCTGCTGTGGAACCTCACCACGCTGCTCGGCGCGCTGGGCGCCGCCGCGCTCGGCGACACCGACGCCTGGGGACTGGACGCGGCCGGCCCGGCCGTCTTCCTGGCGCTGCTCGCCCCCATGCTGCGGACGACGGCGGAGCGCGCCACGGCCGGGCTCGCGGTGCTGCTGGGGCTGGGGCTCCTGCCGGTGCTCCCGGCCGGGGTCCCGGTGCTGGTGGCGGCGCTCGCCGCCCCCGTGGTGCTGCTGGTGCGCGGGCGGCGCCGGAAAGGGGAGGCACGGAAGGAGGGGACAGGGTGAACCCGGTGGACGTGTGGATCGCCGTCGGGGTGACGGCCGCCGGCTGCTACCTCGCCAAGCTGCTGGGGCTGTCGGTGCCGACCGGGGTGCTGGAGCGGCCGCTGGTGCGGCGGCTGGCGGCCCTGCTGCCCGTCGCGCTGCTGGCCGCCCTCACCGCCCAGCAGACCTTCGGCGGCGACGGCGGCGCGCTGGTGGTCGACGCCCGCGCGGCGGGCGTCGCCGCGGCGGCGGTCGCCCTGCTGCTGCGCGCGCCCTTCCTGGTGGTGGTGGCCGCCGCCGTCCTGGTCACCGCGGGGGTACGGGCCCTGGGGTAGGCGCGTCGCCGCCGCGCCGGGCGGTCGGCCGATACTGGGGGCATGCGGCTGACGGTCTTCTGGGAGCGGATGGCGGCCCACTTCGGTGAGGCGTACGCCGACTCCTTCGCGCGTGATCATGTGATGTCCGAACTCGGCGGGCGGACGGTGTACGAGGCCCTGGAAGCGGGGTGGAACGCGAAGGACGTCTGGCGTGCGGTCTGCTCCGCCGTGGACGTCCCCGCCGACCTGAGGTGATCCCGGGCGGCGGGGGACCGGCCGTCCGTGCCGTGCCCACATCCGTACTGACCTGCGGTTTTGTGGTTTTCCACAGGAAACCGGGGCGACTTGACACAGAAATCGAACAGCCATTCTCATAGAGGCCTCACAGAGGAGCCGGACGGTCCGGGAACGGCGTCCGGGCCGATTGTCAGTGGCAGGCGCTAGCGTCTCTTGACGTGAAGCGATCGACTCAAGCAAATCGGGTGGCACCCATGGCAGGAACCGACCGCGAGAAGGCGCTGGACGCCGCGCTCGCACAGATTGAACGGCAGTTCGGCAAGGGCGCCGTGATGCGGCTGGGCGAGCGGCCGACGGAGCCCGTGGAGGTCATCCCCACCGGGTCGACCGCTCTGGACGTCGCCCTGGGCGTGGGCGGTTTCCCGCGCGGCCGGGTGGTGGAGGTCTACGGCCCGGAGTCTTCGGGCAAGACCACCTTGACCCTGCACGCGGTGGCCAACGCCCAGAAGATGGGCGGCACGGTGGCCTTCGTGGACGCCGAGCACGCGCTGGACCCGGAGTACGCCCGGAAGCTGGGCGTGGACGTGGACTCCCTGATCCTGTCCCAGCCGGACAACGGCGAGCAGGCGCTGGAGATCACCGACATGCTGATCCGCTCCGGCGCGCTGGACCTGATCGTGATCGACTCGGTGGCGGCGCTGGTGCCGCGCGCGGAGATCGAGGGCGAGATGGGCGACTCCCACGTGGGCCTGCAGGCCCGGCTGATGAGTCAGGCGCTGCGGAAGATCACCGGTGCGCTCAGCCAGTCCAAGACCACCGCGATCTTCATCAACCAGCTCCGCGAGAAGATCGGCGTGATGTTCGGCTCCCCGGAGACCACGACCGGTGGCCGGGCGCTGAAGTTCTACGCCTCGGTGCGTATCGACATCCGCCGCATCGAGACCCTGAAGGACGGCACGGAGGCGGTCGGCAACCGCACCCGCTGCAAGGTCGTCAAGAACAAGGTCGCGCCGCCCTTCAAGCAGGCCGAGTTCGACATCCTCTACGGCCAGGGCATCAGCCGCGAGGGCGGTCTGATCGACATGGGCGTGGAGCACGGCTTCGTCCGCAAGGCCGGCGCCTGGTACACGTACGAGGGCGACCAGCTCGGCCAGGGCAAGGAGAACGCGCGCAACTTCCTCAGGGACAACCCCGACCTGGCCAACGAGATCGAGAAGAAGATCAAGGAGAAGCTGGGCGTCGGCGTGCGTCCCGAGGAGCCGGCGGCCGAGCCGGGTGCGGACGCCGCGGTCGCCACCGCCACGGACGACGCCGCGAAGTCGGTGCCCGCCCCGGCGGCGGCCAAGACGGCCAAGACCAAGGCCGCGGCCGCCAAGAGCTGAGCCCGTGACACGGCGAACCGACTGGGCCGAGTACGCGTACCCCGGCATCCCGCGGGAACCGGAGCCGGGGAGCGACGGAGAAGGGCACGCTGCCGGACACAGCGACGGCCGGCCGGACGGCGGCCCGTACCCCGGTGCGGGGGCGAACGCGGGCGTCCGGCGCGGCGCGGGCGGCTCACGAGGAGGGCGCCGGCGGCGCGGCTTCCGAGATCCGTCCGCCGAGGACGAGGGCTCCTCTTCCTCGTCGAGGGCCGAGAAGGAGGAGTCCTCAGGGGACCCGGCTGAGCGGGCACGGGCGATCTGCCTGCGCCTGCTCACCGGGACCCCGCGCACCCGCAAGCAACTCGCGGACGCGCTGCGCAAGCGGGAGATCCCGGACGACGTCGCCGAGGAGGTGCTGTCACGGTTCGAGGAGGTCGGCCTGATCGACGACAGCGCCTTCGCGGACGCCTGGGTGGAGTCCCGGCACCACGGCCGCGGCCTGGCCAGACGGGCGCTCGCGCGGGAGTTGCGGACCAAGGGCGTCGACTCCACGCTGATCGACGAGGCGGTCGCCCAGCTCGACGCGGAGCAGGAGGAGGCGACCGCGCGTGAGCTGGTCGCCCGCAAGCTGCGCGCCACCCGCGGCCTGGACCGCGACAAGCGCCTCCGCCGCCTCGCGGGGATGCTCGCCCGCAAGGGCTACTCCGAGGGCCTGGCCCTGCGGATCGTCCGGCAGGCGCTGGAGGAGGAGGGGGAGGACACGGAGTTCCTGGAGGGCGAGGGGTTCTGACGCGTCGGTGCTGGCGCGGACCCGGGCGCGGGCAGGGGCTTGGGCACGGCGTTCGGACGGGACGGGGCCCACGGACACGACGGACCTGGACACGATGGACCTGGACACGGTGGACCTGGACACGGTGGACGCGCGGGGGCGCCCATCGCGTTCAGGGCCGACGGGACCCGCCGTCCCGTCGGCGTTCCCGAGTCCGTCCGTCCCTGACACCCCCTGGGCCCCCGGCAGTCCGCCCTAGACGACGACCGGCAGTCCCGCCGCCCGCCACGCCTGGAACCCGCCCACCAGGTCCGTGGCCCGGTGCAGCCCCAGCCGGTGCAGCGACTCGGCGGCGAGGCTCGACGCGTATCCCTCGTTGCACAGCACCACGACCCGCAGGTCATGGCCGGTGGCCTCGGGCAGCCGGTGACTGCCCCAGGGGTCCAGGCGCCACTCCAGCTCGTTGCGTTCCACGACGAGGGCACCGGGGATCAGACCGTCCCGCTCCCGCAGGGCGGCGTACCGGATGTCGACCAGCAGCGCCTCACCGGACTGCTGGGCGTCGTACGCCTCCCTCGGCTCGATCCGCCGGTAGCGCGCCCGTACGCGCTCCAGCAGCGCGTCGATGCCGACCGGCTCCTCCCGCGTGCCGCTCACTGCCAGTCCTCCGGGCGCTCGACGTGCTCCAGGCGCAGCACCTGGCCGGCGCGGCTGTAGCGGCGGATCCGCGGCAGCGGCGGATAGTAGGCGTGCACGGAGATCGCATGCTCCTCGGTGGACTCGTTCAGCACCTCGTGGACGTGGTGGCGGCCGAAGGCGCGACCCTGACCGGCCGGCAGCCGGCGCTCCTGGTCCACACCCTCGGAGAGTTCGAGGGTCTTCCAGCCGTCGGTGGGCAGCCGCGCCGCGAGCGCGTTCTCCTTCAGCTCACCGCGCGCGGTGAGGAAGGCGCCCACGGAGTCGGCGTGGTCGTGCCAGCCGGTGCCCGTGCCGGGCGGCCAGCCGATCAGCCATGCCTCACTCCCGCCGGGACCCTGGAGCCGTACCCAGGTACGGCCCTCCGGGTCGAGCGGCAGCGAGTCGATCAGTGCCGTGTCGGCGGCCGTACGCCGGGCGAAGTCCAGCAGATCGGCCTGGCTCGGAGCGGGAACGCGCCCCCGGACGGGGGCGGAGAAGGAACGGGAGGAGAAAAGGGCAGACACGTGGACCGTCCTGGTGAGTTCGCGTGAGCGCGCGCGGCAACGCCTCGGCGGCGCGCGGCGGGGAAAGGAAGGCGAGTTCAGCAGGACGGTCGACACACGCAGCCCGCATAACGGACGAGGTCCACATGGACCCTCCGCCACAGGCGCACGCAGGTGTCGGTCACGATCGGGAGTACACCATGCCGGTCTGAGCAGGTCAACTCGCTGTCACCATGCGGACACACGGCGGCAGCCGGACCGGGCGCACTCAGCGTGAGCCCACCCCGGCCTCCGCTTCCTCCTTCGCCTGCGCCGGACCGCCGAGCGTGGCCTCGGCCGCCGCGTAGAGGTCGGCGGGGCGCACTCCGTTCAGCGCCGTGACCAGATGACCGTCGGGCCGCACGAGCAGCACGGTGTGCGCGGCGGCACCCGGGTAGCTCTCCGCGACGAGCAGCTCGGCCGGGTGCGGCAGGGCGGTCACCGCCGCCACGAGCCGGGGCATGATCCCGGCCGTCACCCAGTGCTTGCGCTCCCACACGCCCGTGCCCGGCGCGATCAGCACGACGAGCAGCGCGCCTCGGCCCAGCCGGTCCCGCAGCCGGACGAACGAGCCGTCCTCCGCGGTGACCACGACATCGGTGACCGGCGCACCCGGTGGAGTGCCGACGGGGACCTCGGCCTCGATGTGCCGGGGCGCGAGCGGGGAGTCGGCGTAACCGGCCGGAGCACCGAGCGGCCCGCTGCCCAGGTGCCCGTCGGTGAGCAGCGCGTCATGGCCGCGGGCGGCACCGGGGACGTACGAGCGCAGGCCCTTGCCGCCGCGCAGCAGCGGCAGCGCCTGGTCGGCGGCGCGCAACCGGGCGGCGACGACCGCGCGCCGCTCCGCCTGATAGCTGTCCAGCAGCGCCTCGTGCGGCCCGTGGTGCCAGGCCAGCGCCAGCTTCCAGGCGAGGTTGTCGGCGTCCCGCAGCCCCTCGTCCAGCCCCTGGGTGCCGAGCGCACCGAGCAGGTGCGCCGCGTCCCCCGCGAGGAAGACCCGGCCCACCCGCCAGCGGCGGGCCAGACGGTGGTGGACGATATGGACTCCGGTGTCCAGCAGTTCGTACGAAGGTGACGTTTCTCCCGTCCAGCCGGTCAGGGTCTCCCGGACGCGGGCCAGCAGCAGCTCGGGCGTGACCAGGTCCTTGCCGGGCGGCAGCAGCCAGTCCAGCCGCCAGACGTCGTCCGGGAGCGGGCGCCCGGTCACCTCCCCGGCCGAGGGGCCCGACGACCGCCACGGCGGCATCCGGTGGAGCAACGCCTGATCCGGCCACGGGAGTTCCGTCCGCAGCGCGGCGACGGCGTGACGTTCCACCGCCGTACGGCCCGGGAAGCGGATGTCCAGGAGTTTGCGCACCGTGGAGCGCGGGCCGTCGCAACCGACCAGGTGACTGCCGCGCCACCAGGTGCCCTCGGGGCCGCGGGTGTGCGCGGTGACGCCCGAGGTCTCCTGCTCGACGGTGTCCAGCCGGCTGTCCACGGCGATCTTGACCAGCCGTTCCCGGGCGAGCGCGGCGCGCAGCGCGCCGGTGAGCACATGCTGGGCGACGTGCAGCGGGGGCGTGAGGGGCGCGGGCGCCTGCGGGTCCCCCGGGCCCTCCGCGTCCTCCGGGTCCTCGCCGAAAGTGATCTCCCGCATCACCTGCTTGCGCCGCATCGACCGCCATCCGGCCCAGCGGGCGCCGGCCTCGGCGAGCGGCACACCGGTCAGCCGCTCGATCAGCGCGGCGGTGTCCTCGCGCAGCACGACGGTGCGCGCGAGCCGTGGCTCGTCCTTGCCCGGCCCCTCGTCGAGGACGACGGACGGCACCTCCTGACGCGCCAGCGCCAGGGCGAGCGTGAGCCCGACGGGCCCCGCTCCGACGATGATCACCGGGTCCACGGCGCGGCGCCCCCTGCCCGTGGCGGTGTCCTGAGGGACGTATGTGAACAGGAAGGTGGAGCAGGGTGCACGATCACAGAACGTATGCAACCTATTGCGGGTGCTTGCGTCAAGTGACGAGGGGCAGTGGCGATCATGCCACTGCCCCTCGTGTCACGCGCGGTTATTGACCGACCATCAGACCGTCTTGCCGATGCCCTTCCCGGGCGGGCCACCGACCTCGGCGGCATTGAGGTCATCGACGTCCTCGGCGCCCAGCACCGCACCCGTCGACCGCTTGCTCCGCCGCAGCCTCTGCTCCAGCCAGCTCGCGAAGCTGGTGAGGATGAAGTTGAGGACGATGTAGATGATCGCCACGACGATGAAGCTCGGGACGACGTTCGCGTAGTTGGCCGCGAGCGTGCCGCGCGCGTTCAGCAGCTCGGTGAAGCCGATCATCACGCCGCCCAGCGCGGTGTCCTTCACGATGACGACCAGCTGGGTGACGATCGCCGGGAGCATCGCCGTGACCGCCTGCGGCAGCAGGATGCTGGTCATCGTCTGGGTCTTGCGCAGACCGATCGCCTGGGCCGCCTCGGTCTGCCCCTTGGGCAGCGAGAGGATGCCCGCGCGGACGATCTCGGCGAGGACCGAGGCGTTGTAGAGCACCAGACCGGTGACGACCGCGTACAGGGGCCGGTCGTCACTGGTGACGTCCGTGGAGCGGGCGTAGAACTCGTTGGCGAACAGCATCAGCAGCAGGACCGGGATGGCCCGGAAGAACTCCACCACCGCGCCCGCCGGAATCCGTACCCAGCGGTGGTCGGACATCCGGCAGATACCGAGCACGGCGCCCAGCGGGAGGGCGATGATCATGGCCAGTGCCGCGGCCTTGAGGGTGTCGCCCAGACCGGGCAGCAGATACGTCGTCCAGGCCTCGGACTGGGTGAACGGCTTCCACAGGGCCCACGCCAGCTGGCCCTTGTCGTCCATCACCGTGTAGATCCACCACAGCAGGAAGGCCAGCAGGACGAGGAAGACGACCGAGAAGATGATGTTGCGCCGCTTGGCCCGGGGGCCGGGAGCGTCGTAGAGAACCGAGGTCACCGCTTCACCGCCAGTCGCTTGCTCAGCCAGCCGAGGAACAGGCCGGTGGGCAGGGTCAGTACCACGAAACCGAAGGCGAAGACCGCGCCGATGAGCACCGTCTGAGCCTCGTTCTCGATCATTTCCTTCATCAGCAGCGCGGCCTCCGCCACACCGATGGTCGCCGCCACCGTCGTGTTCTTCGTCAGCGCGATCAGCACGTTGGCGAGCGGGCCGATGACCGAACGGAACGCCTGCGGCAGCACGATCAGCCGCAGCACCTGACTGAAGCTCAGACCGAGGGCACGGGCCGCCTCCGCCTGCCCGACCGGCACCGTGTTGATGCCGGAGCGCAGCGCCTCGCAGACGAACGCCGCGGTGTACGCGACGAGGCCGAGCACCGCGAGGCGGAAGCCCTGGACCTTCAGGTCGTCGGGCGCGCCCATGGTCATGCCGAAGATGTCGGCGAGACCGAGCGAGGTGAAGACGATGATGACGGTGAGCGGGATGTTCCGGACGATGTTCACATAGGCGGTTCCGAACCCCCGCATCAGCGGCACCGGGCTGACCCGCATCGCCGCCAGCAGGGTGCCCCAGACCAGGGAGCCGACGGCCGAGAACACGGTGAGCTGCACCGTCACCCAGAAGGCACCCAACAAGGTTGGATCGTCATAGTCAGAAATGAAGTCGAACACGATCTCCCGCGCTTCCGGGTGTGTGGCGTACGTGGCGGACGCGGCGTGCCGCCGCCCTGATCGCAGCGGACGGCGGCACGCCTCAGAAACCCCGCGTTACTGGACTGGCCTGGCTTACTTGACGATGTTGCCGATCTTGGGGGCCGACTCGTGCTTGTAGTTGGCCGGGCCGAAGTTCTCCTTGACCGCCTTGTCCCAGGACTTGTCGGCGACCATCTTCTCCAGCGCGTCGTTGATCTTGTTCACGGTCTCGGTGTCGCCCTTCTTGACGCCGATGCCGTAGTTCTCGTTGCTGAGCTTCAGGCCGACGAGCTTGAACTGGCCCTGGTACTGCTTCTGCGCGGCGAAGCCGGCGAGGATCGAGTCGTCCGTCGTCAGCGCGTCCATGGCGCCGCTCTGCACGGCGGCGAGGCACTCCGAGTAGGTGCCGACCTCCTTGAGCTGAGCGTCCGGGGCGAAGTCGTCCTTGACGTTCTGCGCCGACGTCGAGCCGGCGACCGAGCAGAGCTTCTTGTCGTTGAGGTCGGTGGCCTCGGTGATGTCCGAGCCCTTCTTCACCAGCAGGTCCTGGTGGGCCAGCAGGTACGGACCCGCGAAGTCGACCTTCTCCTTGCGCTCGTCGGTGATGGAGTAGGTCGCGGCGATGAACTTCACGTCACCGCGGGCCAGCGCGTTCTCACGGTCGGCGCTCTTGGTCTCGACCCACTCGATCTGGTCGGGCTCGTAGCCGAGCTCCTTGGCCACGTACGTCGCCACGTCGACGTCGAAGCCGGAGAAGGAACCGCCGGGCTCCTTCAGACCGAGACCGGGCTGGTCGTACTTGATGCCGATCTTGATCTTGTCGCCGCCACCGGAACCCGAGCCGCTGTCCTTGTCCCCGTCGCCGCCGCAGGCGGTCGCGGTGATCGACAGGACGAGCGCGGCCGCGGCCGCTGCGGTGACCTTGCGGAGCTTCATGGTGACATCCTTTGCGTGGTGAAGGGGACGCGGGCCGTCCGGTGCGGGGTGACGCGGCCGTCCGGTGCGGTGGTACCGGTGGTGCGGGCCGTCCGGTGCGGGGGTGACGCTGCTCGCCGCGCGGGCGGCGAGGCCGGGTCAGTGGTGCAGGATCTTCGACAGGAAGTCCTTGGCACGGTCGCTGCGCGGGTTGCTGAAGAACTGGTCGGGCGCAGCCTCCTCGACGATGCGGCCGTCCGCCATGAAGACCACGCGGTTTGCGGCCGATCGTGCGAAGCCCATCTCGTGGGTCACCACGATCATGGTCATGCCCTCACGGGCGAGCTGCTGCATGACCTCGAGGACCTCGTTGATCATCTCCGGGTCGAGCGCCGACGTCGGCTCGTCGAAGAGCATGACCTTGGGGTCCATGGCGAGGGCCCGCGCGATGGCGACACGCTGCTGCTGGCCGCCGGAGAGCTGCGCGGGGTACTTGTCCGCCTGGGATGCCACGCCGACCCGGTCCAGCAGGGCGCGCGCCTTCTCCTCGGCCTTCTTCCTGTCCGCCTTGCGGACCTTCATCTGGCCGAGCATCACGTTCTCGAGCACGGTCTTGTGCGCGAAGAGATTGAAGGACTGGAACACCATCCCGACGTCGGCCCGCAGCCGGGCCAGCTCCTTGCCCTCCTGGGGCAGCGGCTTTCCGTCGATCGTGATCGTGCCGGAATCGATCGTCTCCAGCCGGTTGATGGTGCGGCACAGGGTGGACTTCCCGGACCCGGAGGGCCCGATGACCACGACGACTTCGCCGCGGGCGATCGTCAGATCGATGTCCTGGAGTACGTGCAACGCGCCGAAGTGCTTGTTGACGCTCTTCAGGACGACCAGTTCGCCGGGCGCGGCCACGTCTTCCTTGGCCACCGATACTTCGGTCATCGCTTGCTGGCTCCGTCCTCCTCGGGTTTCGGAGGACACTAATAACCCTACGCGACCTGCGTCATTACATCTGAGGGGAATCTGAGCATCACGATCCGATAGCAATCGGACACCTGTCGTAGCACTTGTGACCTGGGAGCGTCTCGGCCGGATAACTTCGGGAGCCCGGCAACCGGAACCCTCTTGACGCCGTCGTCATCCATCAGCGTGACTGCCATGGTGCACGCGCGCGTGCACGCGATTACAGCCAGCGCATCCAACCAGCCGATGAACCGAAGGGGGCCGGGATGAGACTGCTCCTCGTCGAGGACGACAACCATGTCGCCACCGCTCTGTCCGCGGTCCTGGCGCGGCACGGCTTCGACGTCACCCACGCGCGCAGCGGCGAGGAGGCCCTGCAGGCCCTCGTGCCCGAGGGCGCCGGCTTCGGTGTCGTCCTGCTCGACCTCGGGCTGCCCGACCAGGACGGGTACGAGGTGTGCAGCAAGATCCGCAAGCGCACCGGCACCCCGGTGATCATGGTCACCGCGCGGTCCGACGTGCGCTCCCGCATCCACGGCCTCAACCTCGGGGCCGACGACTACGTGGTCAAGCCGTACGACACCGGGGAACTGCTCGCCCGGATCCACGCGGTCAGCCGGCGCTCGGTCCACGAGGACGCCACCGGCCCCGTCGAGACCGCCCTCCACCTGGGGCCCGTCCGGATCGACCTGCCCACGCGCCAGGTCAGCGTCGACGGTTCGGTCGTCCAGCTGACCCGCAAGGAGTTCGATCTCCTCGCCCTCCTGGCGCAACGCCCGGGCGTGGTCTTCCGGCGGGAGCAGATCATCAGCGAGGTCTGGCGCACCAGCTGGGAAGGGACCGGGCGCACCCTGGAGGTGCATGTCGCGTCCCTGCGGGCCAAGCTGCGCATGCCGGCGCTCATCGAGACCGTGCGCGGCGTCGGTTACCGGCTCGTCGCCCCGGGCACGTAGCGGGGCAGGGTGCGCACACGTCTTCTGCCCCTGCTCATCGTCCTGATGGCGGCCGTGCTGCTGGCGCTGGGCCTCCCGCTCGCCGTCAGCCTCGCCGCGGCCCAGCAGCAGAAGGTGGTCGTCGACCGGATCGACGACACCGCGCGGTTCGCGGCCCTCGCGCAGTTCGTCACCGCCACGCCCACGGTCAAGGACGAGCGTCGCGACACGCTGAAGCGCGAGCTGATCAGTTACTACAAGGTCTACGGCATTCGTGCCGGCGTCTTCTACCGCAACAGCACCCCGATGGCTCATGCGCCGGACGACTGGCTGCTCCCCCGATCGGGTGAGGTGCGGGCGGCGTTCGACGAGGCGTTCCTCAGCCGCCGCAGCCACGACCCGAAGCAGGTGTGGCCCTGGGAGCGGCACCGCCTGGTCGTCGCCTCGCCGGTGATCCGGGACGGCGATGTCGTGGCGGTGGTCGTCACCGACTCGCCCACCGGCCAGATGCGCTCCCGGATCCTGCGCGGCTGGCTGGTCATCGCCGCGGGGGAGACCGCCGCGATGCTGCTGGCCGTGGGCGCCGCGCTGCGGCTGACCGGCTGGGTGCTCAAGCCCGTACGCGTGCTGGACGCCACCACGCACGACATCGCCACCGGACGGCTGAAGTCCCGGGTGGCGGTGGCGAGCGGGCCGCCGGAGCTGCGCCGGCTGGCCCGGTCCTTCAACGAGATGGCGGACAACGTCGAGGACGTCCTGGAACAGCAGCGCGCCTTCGTCGCCGACGCCTCCCACCAGCTGCGCAACCCGCTCGCCGCGCTGCTGCTGCGGATCGAGCTGCTGGCCCTGGAGCTGCCCGAGGGCAACGCGGAGATCGCCTCCGTGCAGGCCGAGGGCAGACGCCTCGCCCAGGTGCTCGACGATCTGCTCGGCCTGGCGCTCGCCGAGCACGCCGAGGCCGACCTGGAACTCACCGACATCGGCGCGCTCACCGCCGAGAGGGTCGCGGCCTGGGCGGCCACCGCCGAGGCCAACGGCGTACGGCTGGAGGCCGACTGCCCGCCCACCACGGCCTGGGCGGACGCGGTCACCCTGTCCAGCGCGCTGGACGCGGTGATCGACAACGCGCTGAAGTTCACCCCTGCCGGCGAGCGCGTGGAGGTGAGCGTGGCGTCCAACGGCGACACCTCGACCGTCGTGGTCGCGGACCACGGGCCGGGTCTCACCGATGAGGAACTGACCCGTGTGGGTGACCGTTTCTGGCGCAGCGGCCGTCACCAGAACGTCAAGGGCTCCGGCCTCGGCCTGTCCATCACCCGGGCGCTGCTCGCCTCGGCGGGCGGCTCCATCACGTACGACCATCACGAGCCGCACGGCCTGAAGGTGACGCTCAGGGTGCCGCGGAGCGGGCCTGCGGCGTGAGCAGCCCCAAAGGCCGTGGCGGCGTCACGGCTTCACCGAGCGGTAGTAGCGCCGGGCGCCCTCGTGCAGGGTCAGCGGGTCGGTGTAGATCGCGGTGCGAAGGTCGACCAGCTGGGCGGAGTGGACGTGGGCGCCGATGCGGTCGCGGCTCCTGATGACGGTCCGGGTCAGCCACTCGGTCAGCTCGGGATCCATGTCCTTGCGGGTGATCAGCAGGTTGGAGACCGCGATCGTCGGGACGGGCTCGCCCTTCTGGATCGTCGGGTAGGCCGACTCGGGCATGCTGGTGGCGCGGTAGTAGCGCGTGGCGGCGCGCTCCTTGTGCAGTGTGGCGACCAGACCGGTACTGATCGGGATGAACCGGAACGAATCGGTCTCGGTGAGCTTTCGTAGACCGTCCGTCGGCAGCCCACCCGACCAGAAGAAGGCGTCCAGCTTCTTCCCCAGCTGCTTCGGCCCGGTGTCGATGCCGTCCGAGTACGGCGTGATGTCGTGCTCCGGGTCGAGGCCGGCCGCCCTGAGCACCCGGGTGGCGATCAGCCGCACCCCGGAATCGGGCAGTCCTATGGCCACCCGCTTGCCCCGCAGGTCGGCGACGGACCGGATCTCCGAGTTCGGCGGGACCACGAGCTGCACATAGTCGTCGTACAGACGAGCGACCCCGCGCAGCCGGTCGGCGCCCTCACCGCCGAGCTTGTACGTCTCGACCGCGTCGGCGGCGGCGATGGTGAAGTCCGCCTTCCCGGTGGCCACGCGCGCGACGTTCTCCTGTGAGCCCGCGCTGGTGAGCAGTTCCACCTCGAGGTCCGGCATGTCCTTGGCCAGCTCCTTGCGCAGCCGGTCCCCGTACTCGTAGTAGACCCCCGCGCGCGTGCCGGTGCTGAACGTGATCGTCCCGCCCGGAGGCTCCTCCTCCAAGGGCAGCAGCCACCACAGCAGCAGCCCGAGAGCCACGACACCGGCGGCCGCGCTCTGCAGGGCCCGGCGTCGGCCGATGCGGGGGAGCAGCTTGGACATGCGCGAGATCCTGCCAGCCCGTGGGCCCACCTGACCAGGGCCGGAATCACAGCGGGGACTGTCAGAGGCGGCCGATACAGTCGGCGTATGAGTTCATCGCCCGCCGACCTGGTCCGCGAATTCCACCTCGCCTTCGGTCTCGACGCCCGCAGCGCGCCGACCGAGGTCCCGACGGAGCTGGCCGCGCACAGAGGCGAGCTGCTGGCGGAGGAGGCCGCGGAGGTCGCCGAGGTCTCGGTCGACGGCCCGCTGGACCGGCTCGCGCACGAGCTGGCCGATGTGGTCTACGTGGCGTACGGCACCGCCCTCGTCCACGGCATCGACCTGGACCAGGTGATCGCCGAGATCCACCGCTCCAACATGACCAAGCTGGGCCCCGACGGCACGGTCTCCCGCAGAGCCGACGGCAAGGTCCTCAAGGGCGAGCACTACGAGGCGCCGGACGTGTCGGCGGTGCTCCGGCGCCAGGGGTGGCGGGCGGAGTCCTCCTGAGGTTTCCGCCCAGGAGGACTCGAGCGGCTTCTCCTCAGTCGCCCACCGGCGTCTGCGCCCGCTGCTCCTCCCCGGGGCGTACGGGATGCGCGGCCTGCGCGCGGGCGGCGGACCGGCGGGTCCACCACATCGCCAGCGGCTCGGTGTACCGCGCGGTGAGCGGGCCGAGGACGACCAGGAGCAGGACGTAGGCGGTGGCCAGCGGGCCCAGGGCCGGTTCGATGCCCGCGGTGACCGCCAGGCCGGCGATGACGATGGAGAACTCGCCGCGGGCCACCAGCGCCCCGCCCGTCCGCCAGCGGCCCTTGACGGAGATTCCGGCCCGGCGTGCCGCCCAGTAGCCGGTGGCGATCTTCGTCACGGCGGTGACGACGGCGAGGACGAGGGCGGGCAGCAGCACCGGAGGGATGCTCGCCGGGTCCGTGTGCAGGCCGAAGAAGACGAAGAACACCGCGGCGAACAGGTCCCTGAGCGGGCTGAGCAGGGTGTGCGCACCCTCCGCGACCTCCCCGGACAGTGCGATGCCCACCAGGAAGGCGCCCACCGCCGCGGACACCTGGAGCTGCTGCGCGACACCGGCGACCAGGATCGTCAGGCCGAGCACGACGAGCAGCAGCTTCTCCGGGTCGTCGCTGGAGACGAACCGGGAGATGACCCGGCCGTAGCGCACGGCCGCGAAGAGCACCAGTCCCGCGACGCCCAGCGCGATCGCCAGCGTGACGCTCCCCGCCGCCAGACTCACCCCGGCGACCAGCGCGGTGACGATCGGCAGGTACACGGCCATCGCCAGGTCCTCCAGGACCAGCACGCTCAGGATCACCGGGGTCTCCCGGTTGCCGATCCGGCCCAGTTCGCCGAGCACCTTGGCGATGACCCCGGAGGAGGAGATCCAGGTGACGCCGGCCAGGACGACGGCGGCGACGGGACCCCAGCCGAGCAGCAGCGCGGCGGCCGCGCCCGGCAGGGCGTTGAGCGCGCAGTCGACCAGCCCGGCCGGGTAGTGCGCCTTGAGATTGGAGACGAGATCGCTCGCCGTGTACTCCAGGCCGAGCATCAGCAGCAGCAGGATGACACCGATCTCGGCGCCCGTGGCGATGAACTCCTCGCTCGCGCCGAGCGGCAGCAGACCGCCCGTGCCGAAGGCCAGACCGGCCAGCAGATACAGCGGGATGGCGGAGATGCCGAACCGCCCGGCGATCCGGCCCAGCAGGCCCAGGCCGAGGATGATGGAACCGAACTCGATCAGGAGGACCGCGGAGTGCACCCGTTCACTCCCGCCCGAGTGTCGCGGCAGCGGCGTCGACGCCCTCCCGGGTGCCGATGACGATCAGGATGTCCCCGCCCGCGAGCCGGAAGTCGGGCGCGGGGGACGGGATCGCCTCGGCCCGCCGCAGCACCGCCACGACGGAGGCGCCGGTCTCGGTCCGCATCCGGGTGTCGCCGAGCAGCCGCCCGTTCCAGTGCGAGGTCGCGCCCACCTCGATCCGCTCGGCCACCAGACCCAGGTCGGTGGTGTACAGCAGGCTCGTGCTGTGGTGCGACGGCATCAGGGCGTCGATCAGCGCGCCCGCCTCGGCGCCGGTCAGCCGCAGGGACTGGGCGCACGAGTCGGGGTCGTCCGCGCGGTACACCCCGACCGTGCGGGTGCCGTCGCGGTGGGCCACGACGGACAGGTGGCGCTGTTCGCGCGTGACGAGGTCGTACTGGACCCCGATACCCGGCAGCGGCGTCGCCTTCAGGCGTGGTGCGGACACGTTTCTTCCCTTTGTTCGCCTTGCTCTTCCCCATGGGCCGGGACCCCCGATCGGTGCGGGAGACTCCGGCCGTCGCCATGTTGTCAGCCGCCCGTACGGTGACGGCATGGGTGTTGTCACGGATATACGCGGGCGGCGGGCGGCGGCGAAGCGGGAGGGGGCGCGGTCGTGCCTGCGGACCGGGGAGGCCGGAGCAGCCGGAGAGGTGCGACAGGCCGGAGCAGCCGTGGGAGCCGGAGAGGCCGGAGCAGCCGTAGGGGCCGGAGACGCCGGAGGGAGCGGAGTCGGAAGCGTGTCGCTGTTCTGGCGGATCTTCTCGCTCAACTCCGTGGGCCTGGTCGCGGCAGCCGCGCTGCTGCTGGGCCCGGTCACCGTGTCGACCCCCGTGCTGCCCGGCGAGGCGCTGGTCGTGCTGGCCGGACTCGCGGCGCTGCTCACCGCCAACGCGGCCGTGCTGCGCATCGGGCTCGCTCCCTTGCAGCGGCTGGGGCGGGCCATGGCGGCCGTGGACCTGCTGCGGCCGGGGACCCGCGCGGTCGTCGCCGGTCCCCCGGAGACCGCCGAGCTGATCACGACGTACAACACCATGCTCGACCGCCTGGAGACCGAACGCGCGGCCAGCGCGGGCCGGGCACTCCTCGCGCAGGAGCGCGAACGGCATCGCGTCGCGCGGGAACTGCACGACGAGGTCGGCCAGACCCTCACCGCCGTGCTGCTCCAGCTCAAGCAGGTCGCCGACCAGGCACCCGAGGGACTGCGCCAGGAGCTTGGCCAGACCCAGGAGGCCACCCGCGCGGGGCTGGACGAGATCCGCCGGATAGCGCGTCGGCTGCGCCCGGGCGTGCTGGAGGAGCTGGGCCTCGCCAGTGCCCTGCGCTCGCTCGCCGGCGAGTTCACCGCCCACGGGCTGACCGTGCGGCACGAGGTGCGCGGCGAACTGCCCCCGCTCACCGCGGAGACCGAACTCGTGATCTACCGGGTGGCGCAGGAAGGGCTCACCAACACCGCGCGACACTCCGGCGCCGGTCGCGCGGAACTCCGCCTCGGCCCCGTCCCCGGCGGTGTCGAACTGCTCGTCCGCGACAACGGCAAGGGCCTGGGCGCGCGGGCGCGGGAGGGCGCGGGCATCGCCGGCATCCGGGAGCGGGCGCTGCTCATCGGGGCGGAGCTGGGCCTCGGGCCGGGCCCCGGCGGAGGCACGGACATACGGATGCGGATCCCGTGCGCACGGCGGGGGTCCCGGTGACGGCCCCCGTCCGCGTCCTGCTCGCCGACGATCACACGCTCGTCCGCCGAGGGGTGCGCCTGATCCTGGACGGCGAGCCGGACCTGACCGTCGTCGCCGAGGCCGGCGACGGCGCCGAGGCGGTCGCACGCGCGCGTGCGGGCGATGTCGACCTGGCGGTCCTGGACGTCGCCATGCCGCGCATGACGGGTCTGCAGGCGGCCCGTGAGCTGTCCCGGCGGCTGCCCGGGCTGCGCATCCTCATCCTCACGATGTACGACAACGAGCAGTACTTCTTCGAGGCGCTGAAGGCCGGTGCCTGCGGCTACGTTCTCAAGTCCGTGGCCGACCGCGACCTGGTCGAGGCGTGCCGCGCGGCCATGCGCGACGAGCCGTTCGTCTACCCGGGCGCCGAGCGGGCCCTGGTCCGGGCCTACCTGGACCGGCTCCACCGCGGCGACGGCCGCCTGCCGGAACGGGCCGTCACCGAGCGCGAGGAGGAGATCCTGAAGCTGGTCGCCGAGGGCCACACGTCGAAGGAGATCGCCGAGCTGCTGTTCATCAGCGCCAAGACGGTCGAACGGCACCGCGCCAACCTGCTGCACAAGCTCGGTCTGCGTGACCGCCTGGAACTGACCCGGTACGCGATACGCGCCGGCCTGATCGAACCGTGAGCCGATCGGGTGACCGAGATCGCGCCGTCCGGTTGTCCACAGGCGGCCCGAGCCACTTCCGCAGACCGCCTACCCTTGTCCCATGAGCAGCATCGACCAGAGCCGGACCATGGGCGTCCGCACATACGAGGTACGCACCTACGGGTGCCAGATGAACGTCCATGATTCCGAGCGGCTGGCCGGTCTGCTGGAGGACGCGGGCTATGTGCGCGCGCCCGAGGGCTCCGACGGCGACGCGGATGTCGTCGTCTTCAACACCTGCGCCGTCCGGGAGAACGCCGACAACCGGCTGTACGGCAACCTCGGCCACCTCGCCCCGAAGAAGGCCAAGCGGCCCGGGATGCAGATCGCGGTCGGCGGCTGTCTCGCCCAGAAGGACCGCGACACCATCGTGAAGAAGGCGCCCTGGGTGGACGTCGTCTTCGGCACGCACAACATCGGCAAGCTGCCGGTCCTGCTGGAACGCGCGCGCGTGCAGGAGGAGGCACAGGTCGAGATCGCCGAGTCGCTGGAGGCGTTCCCCTCCACGCTGCCGACCCGGCGGGAGAGCGCGTACGCCGCCTGGGTGTCGATCTCCGTCGGCTGCAACAACACCTGCACCTTCTGCATCGTCCCGGCGCTGCGCGGCAAGGAGAAGGACCGCCGCCCCGGCGACATCCTCGCCGAGGTCGAGGCCCTGGTCGCCGAGGGCGTCTCCGAGATCACGCTGCTCGGCCAGAACGTCAACGCCTACGGCTCCGACATCGGCGACCGCGAGGCGTTCAGCAAGCTGCTGCGGGCCTGCGGCACGATCGAGGGCCTGGAGCGGGTGCGCTTCACCTCCCCGCACCCGCGCGACTTCACCGACGACGTCATCGCCGCCATGGCCGAGACGCCGAACGTCATGCCCCAGCTCCACATGCCGCTCCAGTCCGGCTCGGACACCGTCCTGAAGGCGATGCGCCGCTCCTACCGCCAGGAGCGCTACCTCGGCATCATCGAGAAGGTCCGCGCGGCCATCCCGCACGCGGCCATCACCACCGACATCATCGTGGGCTTCCCCGGGGAGACCGAGGAGGACTTCGAGCAGACCCTGCACGTGGTGCGCGAGGCCCGCTTCGCCCAGGCGTTCACCTTCCAGTACTCCAAGCGCCCGGGCACCCCGGCCGCCGAGATGGAGAACCAGATCCCCAAGGAGGTCGTCCAGGCGCGCTACGAGCGGCTGGTCGCTCTCCAGGAGGAGATCTCCTGGGAGGAGAACAAGAAGCAGGTCGGCCGCACCCTGGAGCTGATGGTCGCCGAGGGCGAGGGCCGCAAGGACGGCGCGACCCACCGCCTGTCCGGCCGTGCCCCCGACAACCGCCTCGTCCACTTCACCAAGCCGGAGCAGGAGGTGCGCCCCGGCGACGTGGTCACCGTCGAGGTCACCTACGCCGCCCCGCACCACCTCCTCGCCGAGGGCGCCGTCCTCGCTGTGCGCCGCACGCGCGCGGGCGACGCCTGGGAGAAGCGCAACGCCGCCGAGGCAGCCAAGCCGGCCGGCGTGATGCTGGGCCTGCCGAAGATCGGCGTGCCGCAGCCTCTGCCGGTCGCCACGGGAAGCGGCTGCGGCTGCGACTGAGGAAGCGCGGGGGGACTCGACGGGGCGGGAGCCCGAGAACTCACGGAGCCGGCGGCAGCGATGGGCTCTCGCCGGAACGCAGGCAGCGCCGGGCTCTCGCGGGGGCGCAGGGCAGCGCCGGGCTCTCGCCGGGGCGCGGCGCGCTGTGCGACCCGACGGGGGTTACCCTGCCGATCATGCTTGTCGCCGCCGCTGTCTGCCCGTGTCCGCCCCTCCTGGTGCCCGTGGTCGCCGCGGGTGCCGCGCCCGAACTGGACGCCGCGCGTGCCGCCTGCACGGACGCCCTCGGGGTGCTCGCCGCCGCCCGGCCGGACCGGCTGGTGGTCGTCGGGCCCGCCGACGACGGCGGATCCGGGCCGTACCCGGAGGGCACGCCGGGCTCCTTCCGCGGCTTCGGGGTCGATCTCGGCGTCCGCCTGGGCTGCGAGCAGGCCACCGAGGAAGCGCGCGCACTGCCGCCGTCGCTGGCGGTCGCCGCGTGGCTGCTGGAACGCACCGGATGGTCGGATGCCCCGATCGAGGGAATGGGTGTGGCGGAACCACTCGGCGTCGAGCGGTGTACCGAAGTCGGACGGGACATCGCCGGACGGGCCGGGCGGGTCGCGATGCTGGTGATGGGCGACGCCAGCGCGTGCCGGACGGTGAAGGCCCCGGGCTATCTGGACGAGCGGGCGGAGCCCTTCGACGCGGAGGTCGCGCGTGCGCTGGGGGCGGCCGACGTCGCGGCGCTCCGGGCGCTCGACAGCGGGCTGGCCCGGGAACTGAAGGTGTCGGGGCGCGCGCCGTGGCAGGTGCTCGCGGGCGCCGCGCAGGACGCGGGGCTCAGCGGCACGCTGCTGTACGAGGACGCGCCGTACGGGGTGGGGTATGTGGTGGCGGCCTGGTCGTAACGCCGCCTGAGCCCCAGATGCGCAACGGCGGACGGCCGGGAGCCCGCTGCTCCACGGCCGTCCGCCGTACGCGTTGTCCCGCGTTGTCCTGCGGTGTCGACTGCCGCTCAGGAAGCCGGTGGGGGCGTGCCTGGCGGGGTGCTCGGCGGGGTGCCCGGCGGCGTGGTCGGCGGGGTGCTCGGCGGCGTGGTCGGCGGGGTGCCGATGGTGCCTCCCGGGCCGGTGCCGTCCTTGTGGGCGAGCCGGTCCATCGCGCCCTTGGCCTTTCCGGAGCCCGACTGGATCTTGTCGCTGTACTTGCCCTTGGTGCGCTCGTCGACGACCTTGGCGGCACGGTCGATCCCGTGCTGGATCTTGTCCCCGTGCTGCTGTGCGAGGCCGGAGACCTTGTCCTTGGCCGGGGCGAGCTTGGCCTTCACATTGTCGAAGAGACCCATGGGTTCACCTTCCCTCGCGGGCAGTCTATGTGCGGGCGCCCTTGTCGGCCTCGCTGTCGGCCGCTTCCACGGCGGACTGCTGCTTGGGGATCCCGACGGCGTCGGACGAACCGGCCTCCCCGGTCTCCGCCGTGGGCGTACCCGTGCCCGAATCCGTGCCCGAATCGGTGCCCGCCGTGGTCTCCGTCGTCGTCTCCGTGGAGGAGTCGGTTCCGGCGTCGGCCGATCCCTTGGCTTCCGCAGCCTCGTTCGCCTCGGAGCCGGCCGACGACGTGTCGGCCCGTGCCTCGGCGGTCGAGGCCTCCTCGGTAGCCTTCGACCTCCGAAGAAGTCGCGCAAAAACGCCCATATCCACTCCATACGTTACTCGTGCGGGCGAAATCCCGCGTCACCCGGTGCGTCCGTTTGCGTCGCCCGGGTCACCGCCCCTGCCGATCGGCGGCAAGAACCTCGCAACGGGCAACGACCCCCGGTTGCGGGGCGTCACGTAACTCGTTCGAGGCCAGGGTGCGAGGTTTGCGAGACTGGTGCGGTGAGCAGCGCAGCCCCCGCCCCCCGTGTCATCGCCGTCGTCGGTCCCACCGCGGCCGGAAAGTCTGATTTGGGCGTATTTCTCGCCCGGCGACTCGGCGGGGAGGTCGTCAACGCGGACTCCATGCAGCTCTACCGGGGGATGGACATCGGCACCGCCAAGCTGACGCCCGAGGAGCGCGGTGGCGTCCCGCATCACCTCCTGGACGTCTGGGACGTGACCGTCACGGCCTCCGTCGCCGAGTACCAGCGCCTCGCCCGGGAGCGGATCGACGCCCTGCTCGCCGAAGGGCGCTGGCCGATCCTGGTCGGCGGCTCCGGTCTGTACGTCCGTGGGGCCGTCGACAACCTGGAGTTCCCCGGCACCGATCCCGAGGTCCGGGCCCGCCTGGAGGGCGAGCTGGTGCTGCGCGGCTCCGGTGCCCTGCACGCCCGTCTCGCCGCCGCCGACCCCGAGGCCGCGCGGGCGATCCTGCCGAGCAACGGCCGCCGTATCGTCCGGGCCCTGGAAGTGATCGAGATCACCGGTCGGCCGTTCACCGCCAACCTCCCCGGCCATGACTCGGTCTACGACACCGTGCAGATCGGCATCGATGTGGCCCGGCCGGAGCTGGACGAGCGCATCGCGCGCCGGGTCGACCGGATGTGGGAGGCCGGGCTGGTCGAGGAAGTGCGCGCACTGGAGACGCAGGGGTTGCGCGAGGGGCGTACGGCGTCGCGCGCGCTCGGCTACCAGCAGGTGCTCGCCGCGCTGGCCGGCGAGTGCACGCTCGACGAGGCGCGGGCCGAAACCATCCGCGCCACCAAGCGCTTCGCGCGCCGTCAGGATTCGTGGTTCAGGCGCGACCCCCGGGTGCATTGGCTCAGTGGGGCCGCGGCGGACATCGGGGAACTTCCGCAGCTGGCCCTGGCGTTGGTCGAACGACCGGTTACAGCCTGATCACGTCATGGCATCGGGACGCTCCGGCCGTCATCGGGGCCTCCGGCGCCGTGCCATCATCGAGCTTCGATCGACCGAGTGAAGTCCTAGTTGGGAGGGCGCGTGGCGATGGAGGCCGGCCCTCGCGACACCGCACAAGGCGCCGAGCACGCCACCACAGAAGGTGACGCTGCCGAGCGGAACGACGACCGCCTGAGCCCCGACGGGCCGGACGAGACCCAGGGCGAAGTGACCGCCGACGGTCCCGAGCCCGACGAGATGTTCGTGGGCGGGCCCGAGGTCGAGGTCGAGCTGCGTCCCCAGCGGCGCCTGCGCCTGTGGCAGTTGGCGCCGATCGTGGGCCTGGGCGCGATCGGCTCGCTGATGTTCGCCTTTCCGCTGGCCTTCGACTTCGGCGACAGCGGGGCCATGATCGCCATGCTGGGGCTGCTCATCTGCTCCTGCGCGGCCGGCTGGGGCATGATGGCCGCGCGCAGGGTCGGCTACACGTGGCCCGGGCTGCCGCAGCGCGGCTCCGGACGGCGCCCGGACTGGCGGGTCGTGATCGCGTACGTGGTCGTGGTCGCCGCGGTCGTGGTGCTGGCCGTGTGGCGTGTGGCGCGGCTGCGCTGAGCCGCCGCCGTCCCGCGTGAACCGTGTCGGCGTCCCGCGCGGGGGCGCTGCCACCCGGTCGTCGATCCGTTGTCGTACCCACCCCGTACGATCGAGGAATGAGCACGCGGATCGCCTTCCTCAAGGGGCACGGCACCGAGAACGACTTCGTGATCGTCCCGGACCCCGAGAACGCCCTCGACCTGTCCCCGGCCGCCGTCGCCGCGCTGTGCGACCGCCGCGCGGGCATCGGCGGTGACGGACTGCTGCACGTGGTGCGGTCCGCCGCGCACCCCGAGGCCAAGGAGATGGCGGCCGAGGCGGAGTGGTTCATGGACTACCGCAACGGCGACGGCTCCATCGCCGAGATGTGCGGCAACGGCGTACGCGTGTTCGCGCGCTACCTCCAGCACGCCGGGCATGCCACCGAGGGCGACCTCGCTGTCGCCACGCGCGGCGGCGTGAAGACCGTGCACGTCGCCAAGGAGGGGGACGTCACCGTCGGCATGGGCAAGGCGCTGCTGCCCGAAGGCGACGTCACCGTGAGCGTCGGCGAGCGCAGCTGGCCCGCGCGGAACGTGAACATGGGCAACCCCCACGCGGTCGCCTTCGTCGACGACCTCGCGGAGGCCGGGGATCTGCTCACCCCGCCCCCGTTCAGCCCGGCCGCCGCCTACCCGGACGGGGTGAACGTGGAGTTCGTCGTCGACCGAGGCCCCCGGCACGTCGCGATGCGCGTGCACGAGCGCGGCTCCGGCGAGACCCGCTCGTGCGGCACCGGCGCGTGCGCCGTCGCCGTGGCCACCGCCCGCCGGGACGGCGCGGACCCGACGACCACCGGCACCCCCGTCACCTACACCGTGGACGTCCCCGGCGGTCGCCTGGTGATCACCGAGCGGCCCGACGGAGAGATCGAGATGACCGGCCCGGCGGTGATCGTCGCCGAGGGCGAGATCGACGGGGAGTGGCTGGCCGGGGCGGCGGCGCGGCCGAGGGACTGAGGCATGGGCGCGGCACCCGTGCGCGGGTGCGTGGAGCGCTCTCACCCACGGCCGGACGCGCCCAGCCGTAAACGTCCTCACCTTCGCTCGAATGGGTGATCCGTTTCACGCTCGGCGAGAGGCGGTCAGTCGCACGTGATGGGCTCGGTAGCATCAAGCACCGGCCCGGACGGGGGAGATGTCGCCGCCCCCTGAGCCGTGTCCGCCCTGGGGCACCCCGTCCGCCGGTCCACGCAGCCGGAGGTGCCCATGAGTGCGGAGGCCACGAACCCTGCGAGTCCAGGCGCTGTGACAGACGCTGTGACCAGCGCCGTCGCGCCCACGGCGGCCGCCGCTCCACGCAGGAGAGGCCGGCCCAGAATCGATCTGCGCCGCCTGGGCCGCGCCGCGCTGCTCGGCCCCGCCGCCAGGGACCGGCTGCCCGACGCCATCAGCCATGTCGTCGACGCCCACCGCGCCCACCACCCCGACGCCGATCTCGAACCCCTGCGCCGCGCCTACGTCCTGGCCGAGTCCTCGCACCGCGGCCAGATGCGCAAGAGCGGGGAGCCGTACATCACCCACCCCCTCGCGGTGACCCTGATCCTCGCCGAACTCGGTGCCGAGACCACGACCTTGACCGCGTCCCTGCTCCACGACACCGTCGAGGACACCGACGTGACGCTCGACCAGGTGGGTGAGCAGTTCGGCGAGGAGGTGCGCTATCTCGTCGACGGCGTCACCAAGCTGGAGAAGGTCGACTACGGCGCCGCCGCCGAACCCGAGACGTTCCGCAAGATGCTCGTCGCCACGGGCAACGACGTCCGGGTGATGTCGATCAAACTCGCCGACCGGCTGCACAACATGCGCACCCTCGGCGTGATGCGCCCCGAGAAACAGGCCCGGATCGCCAAGGTCACCCGGGACGTCCTCATCCCGCTCGCCGAACGGCTCGGCGTCCAGGCGCTCAAGACCGAGCTGGAGGACCTGGTCTTCGCGATCCTGCGCCCCGAGGAGTACGAGCGCACCCGGGAGTTGATCGTCGAGAACGCGACCCGGGCCGACGACCCGCTCGCCGAGATCGCCGACGAGATGCGGTCCGTGCTGCGCGAGGCCGGCATCCCGGCCGAAGTCCTCATCCGGCCCCGGCACTTCGTCTCCGTGCACCGCGTCTCCCGCAAACGCGGCCGGCTGCGCGGCGCCGACTTCGGGCGGATCCTGGTGCTGGTGAACGAGGACGCGGACTGCTACGGCGTCCTGGGCGAGCTGCACACCTGTATGACGCCCGTGGTGTCGGAGTTCAAGGACTTCATCGCCGTACCGAAGTTCAACCTGTACCAGTCGCTGCACACCGCCGTCGCCCGCCCCGACGGTCAGGTCGTCGAAGTCCTCATCCGCACCCACCGGATGCACAAGGTCGCGGAGGCGGGCGTCATCGCGCTCGGCAACCCCTACGCGGCTCCCCCGGAGGTGCAGTCGGCGGCGGACGGCGAGCGCGTCGACCCCACCCGCCCCGGCTGGCTCTCGCGTCTTCTCGAATGGCAGCGCGCCGCACCCGACCCGGACACCTTCTGGTCGACCCTGCGCGAGGACCTGGCACAGGACCGTGAGATCACCGTGCTCCGGCCCGACGGAGGCGCCCTCGGCCTGCCCGAGGGCGCGACCTGTGTGGACGCCGCGTACGCGCAGTACGGGGAGGACGCGCACGCGTGCATCGGCGCGCGCGTCAACGGCCGGCTCGCGACACTGAGCACGGTGCTGCGGGACGGGGACACCGTCCAGCTGCTCATGGGGCAGGACCCGGCGTCGGAACCCTCGCGGGAGTGGCTGGAGCACGCTCACACCCCGGGCGCGCGGATCGCCATCCAGCGGTGGCTGGCGGCGCACCCGGAGCCTGAGGGGTCGGGAGGAACCGGGGAGGTGGTCGAGTTGCTCGAGACTGCCGAGGTTGCCGTGAGCAGGAAGGCTATGGAGGCCACCGAGACGAGGGAGATCAGAGGCGCAAGGCAGACCGGGGTGGCAAGGCAGACCGGGCAGACCGGGCAGACCGAGCCTGAAGCCGCTGTGGCCCCTACGGTCCCCGCGACATCCGTCACCGTCACCGCCCTCGCCGACCGCCCCGGTGCCCCCGTACGCCTGGCCGGATGCTGTACGCCCGTACCGCCTGACGCGGTCACCGGATTCGCGGTGCGCGGGGGAGCGGTGACCGTGCACCGGGTCGAATGCGCGGTCGTGGCGCGCATGAAGGGCGCGGGCCGGGACGAGGTGGGAGTGCGCTGGGGTGAGGCCGCCGGGAGCGAGACCTCGGGGTGCCGCGTCACGCTGGTCGCTGAATCGTTCGGCCGCCCGCATCTCCTCGCGGACCTGACGGAGGCCATCGCCCTGGAGGACGCCGAGATCGTCTCGGCCACCGTGGAGCCCCCCAGCCAGCAGCGGGTGCGCCATACCTACACCCTCCAACTCCCCGCGGCGGCCCGTCTGCCGGCGCTGATGCGCGCCATGCGCAACGTCCCCGGCGTGTACGACGTGAGCCGGGCGCAGCACCCGGCTTCGGCGCACTGAGGGCGGCCACGAGGCCTGGCGGGGGAGCCCGTTCGAGTGGGCCCGGCGCGCGTCTGCGCCGTGCGCCGGGCGTGCGCTGGTAGCCGTGGGGCATGCCCTTCACCCCCCGCACCCACGCCCCTCGGCGGCTGAGGGCGGCGCTGCTCGCCTCGGCCGTCACCGTCTGCCTCGTCGCCGCGGGCACCCCGCCGGCCCCGCTGGGCGTCGGCGACCGCCTCTTCCCGCACCTGGGAAACCCCGGCTACGACGTGGCGTCGTACGACCTCGCCCTCGCCTACTCCGGCGCGAACGACAAGCCGCTGACGGCCGTCACGACGATCGACGCCTGGACGACCGAGGACCTCGACCGCGTCAACCTCGACTTCGCGCGCGGGAAGGTCGAGTCGGTGGACATCGACGGCGAGCCCGCCGCGTACGCCGCGGCCGGCGAGGACCTGGTGATCACCCCCGAGGAGCCGCTGTCCGCGGGTCAGTGGACGCGGATCGTCGTCCGGCACACCAGCGACCCGGTGGCCGGGAAGGGCAGGCAGGGCGGCTGGGTGCGGACCGCGGACGGCCTCGCCATGGCGAACCAGGCGGACGCCGCGCACCTGGTGTTCCCGTGCAACGACCACCCCTCGGACAAGGCCATGTTCACCTTCCGGGTGACCGCACCCGAGGGCTACACCGCCGTCGCCAACGGCCTTCCCTCCGACATCGAGCGATCGGCCGCCGCGACCACCTGGACGTACCGCACCCACCACCCCATGGCCACCGAGCTGGCCCAGATCTCCATCGGCCGCTCCACGGTGCTGCACCGCACCGGACCGCGCGGACTGCCGATCCGGGACGTCGTCCCCACCGCCCACCGCGAGCGGCTCGAACCATGGCTGGCGAAGACACCCGACCAGATCGCGTGGATGGAGCGCAAGGTCGGGCCGTACCCCTTCGAGACGTACGGCGTGCTCATGGCGGACGCCTCCACCGGCTTCGAACTGGAGACACAGACGCTCTCTCTCTTCGAGAGAGAGCTGTTCACCGATCCCGCCTTCCCCGTGTGGTACGTCGACGCGATCATGGTGCACGAACTGGCCCACCAGTGGTTCGGCGACAGCGTCACCCCGCGCAGCTGGTCCGACCTGTGGCTCAACGAGGGGCACGCCACCTGGTACGAGGCGCTGTACGCGGACGAGACGGCCGACCGGCCCATGGAGGACCGGATGAAGGCCGCGTACAGCGCCTCCGACCGCTGGCGCGCGGCCGGCGGACCGCCCGCCGCGCCCAAGGCCCCCGAGGCCGGCAACCGGCTCGGGATCTTCCGCCCCAATGTCTACGACGGCGCCGCCCTGATCCTCTACGCGCTGCGCCAGGAGATCGGACGCCCGGCCTTCGAGCGGCTGGAGCGGGTGTGGGTGAGCCGCCACCAGGACGCCACGGCCGGCACGGCCGACTTCGTGCGGCTCGCCGGTGAGATCTCCGGACGCGATCTCACCGGTTTCTTCCAGGGCTGGCTGTACGGCGAGAAGACCCCGCCGATGCCCGGGCACCCGGACTGGAAGTCGGACGCTCCCGCCGGGGCGGCCCGGGAACAGACCGGGAAACAGCAAGGTGAACGAGAGGGTGGCGGCCGGGCGATTGGGGCGGAGGCGGCCGGGTAATAACACGGTGACGAGACGGGGCGTTCCGTGCGACCATCGTTTTGCAGGCACGCGACGGGGCGCGGGAATCTCCCGGGGTACTCGTGCGTTGTGAGCAATGACGGACCGGCTCCGCCCGCAAAACGGAAACCCCAACGACGTAAGGACCCAATGACCTCCTCTTCTTCCCCTTCCCAGGACACCCAGCGCAAGCGCCTTGCGCACGACTACCCCGAGGGTCTTCGGGCCGATGCCCTGATGGAAGAGGACGTCGCCTGGAGCCACGAGATCGACGGAGAACGGGACGGCGACCAGTTCGACCGCTCCGAGCGCGCGGCTCTGCGCCGCGTCGCGGGCCTCTCCACCGAACTCGAGGACGTCACCGAGGTCGAGTACCGCCAGCTCCGCCTGGAGCGGGTCGTGCTCGTCGGCGTCTGGACCTCGGGGACCGTGCAGGACGCGGAGAACTCCCTCGCGGAGCTGGCGGCTCTCGCGGAGACCGCGGGCGCGCTCGTGCTCGACGGCGTGATCCAGCGCCGTGACAAGCCCGACGCCGCCACCTACATCGGCTCCGGCAAGGCCGAGGAGCTGCGCGACGTCGTGCTCGAGACCGGCGCGGACACCGTGATCTGCGACGGCGAGCTGAGCCCGGGCCAGCTGATCCACCTCGAAGACGTCGTCAAGGTCAAGGTCATCGACCGTACGGCCCTGATCCTGGACATCTTCGCCCAGCACGCCAAGTCCCGAGAGGGCAAGGCGCAGGTCGCGCTCGCGCAGATGCAGTACATGCTGCCGAGGCTCCGCGGCTGGGGCCAGTCTCTCTCCCGGCAGATGGGCGGCGGCAAGGGCGGCGGCCTCGCCACGCGCGGTCCCGGTGAGACCAAGATCGAGACGGACCGGCGCCGGATCCGCGAGAAGATGGCGAAGATGCGCCGGGAGATCGCGGAGATGAAGACCGGGCGCGACATCAAGCGCCAGGAGCGCCGTCGCCACAAGGTGCCCTCCGTCGCGATCGCGGGCTACACCAACGCGGGCAAGTCCTCGTTGCTCAACCGCCTCACCGGCGCGGGCGTCCTGGTCGAGAACGCGCTGTTCGCGACCCTGGACCCGACCGTGCGCCGGGCCGAGACCCCGAGCGGCCGGCTGTACACGCTGGCCGACACCGTCGGATTCGTCCGGCACCTGCCGCACCACCTGGTCGAGGCGTTCCGCTCCACGATGGAGGAGGTCGGCGACTCCGACCTGATCCTGCACGTGGTGGACGGTTCGCACCCGACCCCGGAGGAGCAGCTGGCCGCCGTACGCGAGGTGATCAGGGACGTCGGCGCCACCGACGTGCCCGAGATCGTGGTCATCAACAAGGCCGACGCCGCGGATCCGCTGGTGCTCCAGCGGCTGCTGCGGATCGAGAAGCGCTCCATCGCGGTCTCGGCCCGCACCGGCCGGGGCATCACGGAGCTGCTGGCGCTGATCGACAGCGAGCTGCCGCGCCCGGCGGTCGAGATCGAGGCCCTGGTGCCGTACACGCACGGCAAGCTGGTCGCCCGCGCCCACGACGAGGGCGAGGTGATCTCCGAGGAGCACACCGCGGAGGGCACCCTGCTCAAGGTCCGGGTGCACGAGGAGCTGGCGGCCGAGCTGACGCCGTACGCTCCGGCTTCGGCGGTCTGACCGGCCGTACCCGGCGGACGACCGAGAACAGCCCGAAGGCCCGCTCCCCGCCGCACGCGGGGAGCGGGCCTTCGGCCTGTCCGGTACCGGTCGGCGTCACCGACCGCCGTAGGCCTCGCTCATGTTCCGGTACAGCGCCTGGGCGTCCCGGCCGAGCTGCGGGCCGGCCAGCCAGGTGTTGTCGGCCGGGCCGATCGAGGTGTTGGAGACCAGCTTGGTCTTGCCGTCCACCACCCGGAACCAGCCGCCGCCGGACGAGCCACCGGTCATGGTGCAGCCGATGCGGTACATCGTCGGCATCGCCGGGCTCAGCGCGAGCCGGCCCGGCTGGTCGATGCACTTGAACATCCGGAGACCGTTGTACGGCGGCGCCGCCGGGTAGCCCCAGGCGCCCATGCTCCCGGCCTCGGCCGCGGCCGGCGCGGAGAAGTCCACGTCCAGCGCGGCGCCGACGGTCTCCTCCAGCGACTTCGCGCCCTGCTCCGGCTGCACATGCAGCACGGCGTAGTCGTACGGCGCACCCGCGCCGCCGGTCTCGGAGCCGCCCTCGATCCAGCCGTTCGAGGTCGAGGCCCAGTCCGCCCACCAGTTGCCGTAGGGGGCGATCTCGACGGGGTCGGCGTTGTTCAGCCGGTCCTCGGACTTGCCGAGGTCGTTGAAGGCCGGGACGAACACGATGTTGCGGTACCAGCCGCCGTTCCGACCCGCGTGCACGCAGTGACCGGCCGTCCAGACCAGGTTGGACCTGCCCGGGTGGTTCACGTCCTTGATGACCGTGCCCGAGCAGACCATCGAGCCCTCGGGGGAGTCGAAGAAGATCTTGCCGACCGGGGCGGCGTTGTCGTGGTACGGCGTCTTCTCGGCCGTGGCCTGGACCGGTGCGGGCTCCGGGTCGCTCACGCCCTGGCCGGCGGACGTGTCCTTGGTCGTGACCGTCTTGTCGGCCTCCTTCGCGGACTGCATCCGCTCCGGCTTCCACAGCCCCTCGATCACGGGGTTGACGAAGTCCTTGGCCTCACTGAGCCACTTGTCCTTGTCCCAGTTCTTCCAGCCGCCGTTCTTCCAGTCGTCGACGTCGATGCCGTGCTCCTCGAGCCGGCCGGCGATGTCGGACGGGATGCTGACCTTGCCGTCACCGGTCCCGTCACCGGCGCCGTCGGCGCCCTGCGAGGCGGTGGCGCCCGGCTGGTCGGCCGCCTTCTCCTCGTCGGAGCCGTTGCAGGCGGTCGCGGTGAGTGCCAGGGCGGCGACGAGGCCGGTGGCGGCGAGAACGGTACGCCGACGCCGCCGCGGTGTTTCGGGCGTGCGTATGGAACGCATGGTGCGATGACCCCCGTAGGAACGCGTCAATGTCATGTGCTTGTCATGTGCGGTGCGGGAGTTCGCGCAGAACTCGACCCCGCATGCGACACCCCACTATGCCCGTGGGGCCGAGGGCGAACGGCGGCGGGACCGTGAAGCTTTCCGCACGGCACCCACCGCCGCCTCTCCCTACCCGGCCGTCACTGGCCGGCGAACTTCTTGCTCACCTCGTCGAACACGGCCTCGGCCTCCTCGCCCAGCCGCGGGCCCGCCAGCCAGCCCGCGGTGATCGGGCCGATGGAGGTGTTGGACACCAGCGCCGGCTTGCCGTCCGAACCCGTCGCGACCCAGCCGCCACCGGACGAACCGCCGGTCATGGTGCAGCCGATGCGGTACATCGTCGGGTCCGCGGCCTGGATCGACAGCCGGCCCGGCTTGTCCTCGCACCGGTACAGCTTCTGGCCGTCGTACGGCGGCGCCGCCGGATACCCGATCGCCGTCATGCTCTCGGTCTTCGGCACGGCCGGGGCGTTGAAGTCCACCGGAAGCGCCGAACCGACCATCTCCTCCAGCGACTTGCCGCCGCTGCCCTCCTCAGGCGTCACATGGATGACGGCGAAGTCGTACGGGGCGCCGTCACCGCCCGTCGCACCGCCCTGCTCGATCCACTGGTCGGAAGTCTGCGCCCAGTCGCCCCACCAGACGCCGTACGGGGCGACCTCTTCCTTGGTGGCGTCCTGCAACTCCGCGGCCGACTTGCCGGCGTCGTTGTACGACGGCACGAACGCGATGTTGCGGTACCAGCCGCCGCTCTTGCCCGCGTGCACACAGTGCCCCGCCGTCCACACCAGGTTCGACTTGCCCGGGTTCGAGGGGTCCTTCACGACCGTCGCCGAGCAGACCATCGTGCCCTCGGGGGAGTCGAAGAACACCTTGCCCGCCTCGGGAGCGTTGGCGTGATACGAGGCCGGAACGGCTTCCGCCTCCACCGGAGCCGGCTCCGGGTCGGTCACGCCCTGGTCACCGGAGATGTCGCTCTCATCGACCTGCTGGTCCGGCTCCTCGGCCTCCCGCATCCGGTCCGGGTCCCACAGGTCCTCGATGATCGGGTTGACGAAGTCCTCGGCCTCGCGCAGCCAGTCGTCCCTGTTCCAGTTCTTCCAGGCGCCGTCCCGCCACTTGTCGATGTCGATCCCGTGTTCCTTCAGACGGTCCTTGAGGTCGTCCGGAATCCGGATCTTGTCGTCCCCCGCCGCCGCGGAGGCCGTCGCCTCGCCGCCCGCCTCGGCGTCGCCGGACTCGCAGGCGGTGACGGTGAGCGTGAGCACCGAGGCCAGGGCCACCGCGGTCAGCACGGGGGAGGTTCTGCGGCGCCCGCTCCTCTCCCGGCGAGCGGTGAACGACGGCCGTGTGGATCGCATGGTGTTACTCCCCCTGAGGTGGACTGACGTGGCGCGGTGGCCGCGACTCCGACCCGAGCCCATACGGAACTCAGGCTGCTCGCACGGCCTTCCGGGAATGGCACCCCACACTATGCGGTCGCTGTGGGGGACTTCCGACGGAACGGCAACGGTTCCGTCACGGCAAGGATCTTGAAGCAACCCGTAACCCGGCGCCTGAAGCGGGGTTGGTAGCGGTGGGGTCTGCCTGGCCGGACGGGGGGCGGGCGGACCGGGCGACGGGGGGAGCCGGTGGCCGGGGGCGGTAGGGCTCGCGCGCCGGGGTGTTGGGACTTGGGCCGGGGCGGATGTGGTCGGTGTTGGGCAAGCGGCATGGCGAGCGAGCGAGGGACGGACGGGCCGGAGCGAGCGGTCGACTCCTCGCTGGAGAGCGGAAGAACGAGGAGCCACGGCCGTGACTGAGGAGACCCCGCGACGCCCACCGGCGAGGGAGCCGGCGGCCCGCACCTATCCCCACGCCCTCCCCGTCGTGCCGGTGCGGGCCCGCGGCCTGACCATCGAAGATGCCGACGGCCGCCGCTATCTGGACTGCCTCTCCGGAGCGGGCACCCTGGCCCTCGGCCACAACCACCCGGTCGTCCTGGAGGCGATCCGCAAGGTCCTCGACTCGGGCGCACCACTGAACGTGCCCGGTCTCACCACCCCCGTCGAAGAGGCCTTCGTCACCGAACTGCGGCACACCCTGCCGCCCGGGCTCGCCGACCGCGCCCGCGTACGGTTCTGCGGGCCGGCCGGCATCGACGCGGTGTCCACCGCCTGCGCGCTGGTGCGAGCCGCCACCGGCCGTACCGCGATCCTCGGCTTCGCCGGCAGCGAGCACGGTGCGGGGGCCGGAGGGCAGCCCCTGGGCACACTCGGCCTCACCGGCCGTCCACTGCCCTACCCGCAGGACTATCGCTGCCTCTTCGGCGTCGGCGGCCCCCACGGCGCCGAACTCGCCGCTCGCTGGACGGAGGCGGTACTGGACGGCGCGGATACGCCGGTGCCGTCTTCTTGGCCAGCGGATGCTCACGGCACTCCGGGAGCTTGCGAGGGCGATGCCGCGCCCAGGACCACTCCGTGGCATCCCGGCTCCACCATGCCTGCCCTCCCTGGCCTTTCTGATACCCCTGGCCTGCCTGGCACCGGGGCTGACACCGCGCCCGCCGGGATGATCCTCGAACCCGTTCAGAGCGAGGGGGTGATCCCCGCGCCCGACGCGTGGCTGCGACGGATGCGGCAGCTCACGGCGACTCGGTCCGTGCCGCTGATCGTCGACGAGTCGCAGACCGGTGTGGGCCGAACCGGCGCCTTCTGGGCCGTCGAACACAGTGGGGTGACGCCCGACGTGATGATTCTGTCCAAGGCCATCGGCGGCAGCCTTCCGCTGGCCGCCGTCGTCCACCGAGACGACCTCCTGGACGCGGGGGAACCGGCTCCCCCTCCCGGCCCTTTTCGCGGCAACCAGCTGGCCATGGCCGCCGGTGCCGCCACACTCGCCCACGTCAGACATCAGCGTCTCGCCGAACGTGCCGCCGCTCTGGGCTCCCGGCTGCTCGGCCGACTGCGGGAATTCGCTCGGAACTTCAGCTGTGTCGGAGAGGTGCGCGGTCGGGGGCTGATGCTCGGCGTCGAGCTTGTGGATCCCGAGGCGGATGCCGGTCCGGTGACAGGCGAAGCCCCGTGCTCGTCGAGCGAGGGGAGTGGCGCGACGACCGGTGTTCCACTGCCGTACAGCCAGGGCGGGGGCGTCACGCGGTCGGCACCCGGTCCGTACCCCGCCCCGCCTCCCCGCCCGCCCGCGCCCCACCTCGCCACGGCGGTTCAGCGCGAGTGCCTGCGACGGGGCCTGATCGTCGGACTCGGCGGCGACGCGGGTGGCCTCGGTGCTGGCGAATCGAGTGTCGTACGGCTGCTGCCACCCCTGACGATCAGCGACGATCAGGCCGCCGCGGTGCTCGACCGACTGGCCGACGCGCTGGCAGCCGTGGCCCGAGACCACTCCCGTCATCGCATCCCACAGGGCCGACATCACTCCCGACAGCCGCGCCCTCGGGGCGAGCGGCAGCACGAGACCGGCGACCCCGCAGAGCCGGCGCGATAGCGAGGCAACCGTTGCGTGCGCGCACTTCCCGCCCGGCGGACGCCTCGCTACGCGGTCCGACATGCCGTCCGCCCTCTTCACCTCGCTGGAGCCCACCCATGTCCGTGACACCACGCCGATTACCTCCCGTCGATCCGCTCACTGCCCAGACACGGACTCTCCGTGTCCGGTCTCTTCGCCCTACCGCTCGGCACGCTCCCCAAGCGCCGGAACACCCCCCGAGGAACCGCCTTGCACACCAACCCCACCGCCGACAGCCGCATCCGCCCATCAGAGCCGGGCCTGCCCGGGACGCAGCCCCCGCCCGAGCCGGCGACGGAAGCGGCCCTCGGTCGGCAGGCTGGCTCGGGGCATCCCGAGCGGCAGCGGCCGGACGCCGCCCACGATTTCCTCCAGCACTCGGACCCGCATATCGCGGCCGAGTCCGCGGCCGTGGAGAACCTGCTGCGCTGCTGGGTCCGTGAGGCGAACATCCCCGTCCCCACCCACGGCACCCTCCGCATCCCCCTCCCCGCCAGCGGCACGGTTCTGCTCGCCCCGGTGCACTACTCGTCCGCCACCGGCTGGCACCGCTTCGGGCTGCCGTATCTGGCCGGCGCCCCTCATCCGTCCCCGCCGGTCGACGCGGTCACCGTCGCGGCTCTGCTCGCCCGAGAGGCGTCGCGGGAGTGCCAAGCGCCTGCCGTAGCCCCGGCCAGGGCTCCCGAGCCGAGCGGCCTGCCCCCGGCCGCCTTCACTTTCGGTCACGTCCCCGAACTCGTGGGCCGCGTCGCCGACTCGGTCCGCAGGGTCACCACCTTCCTCCGTGACCGTCGAAGCGCCTCCGCGGACGCGTCCGACCTCTTCCTCGCCGCCGAGCAGGCACTCCTGCTCGGGCACCCTCTGCACCCGACCCCGAAGAGCCGCGAGGGCATCACCGACGCCGAAGCACGGCCGTACTCACCTGAACTGCGTGGCTCCTTCCCGCTGCACTGGCTCGCTGTCGCTCCCTCCCTGCTCTCCACCGACTCCGCCTGGACCGAGCGCGGCAGGCCGGTGCCCGCGCCCCGTCTCACCGCTCGCCTGGCCGGGCCGGACCTGGCCCTGCCCGAGGGATACGCCGCTCTGCCTCTGCACCCCTGGCAGTTCCGCGAGATCCGGCACAGTCCCGAGGTCGCTTCCCTGCTCGACGCCGGGCTGCTCCGGAACCTCGGGACACATGGGTCTCCCTGGCACCCCACCTCCTCCGTCCGCACCGTCTACCGGTCCGAAGCCGCGGCCATGCTGAAGCTCTCCCTGGGCCTGCGTATCACCAACTCCCGTCGGGAGAACCTCCGCAAGGAGCTCCATCGGGGCGTGGAGGTGCACCGGCTGCTCCGCACCGGGCTGACCCAGCAGTGGCGTGCCGCGCACCCGTGCTTCGACATCGTCCGCGATCCGGCCTGGCTCGCCGTCGACGGACCCGAAGGCAACCCCGTGACCGGACTGGACGTGATGATCCGGCACAACCCGTTCGCCCCCGCGGACGACGTGTCCTGCGTCGCCGGGCTCGTGACGCCCCAAGCGCCGGTACGGGCACCGGCACTCCGACCGGCCCGGTCCCGACTGGCCCGACTCATCAAGCGTCTCGCCGCACAAACCGGTCGGCCGGGCGCGGCCGTCGCCGTCGAGTGGTTCCTGCGCTACCTGGAGCAGGTCGTCCGTCCCGTGCTGTGGCTGGACGGCGAGGCGGGGATCGCCCTGGAGGCCCACCAGCAGAACACCCTGCTCCTGCTGGACGCCCTGGGCTGGCCCGCGGGCGGCCGGTACCGCGACAATCAGGGCTACTACTTCCGTGAGTCCCGCCGGGCGGAACTCGATGCCCGACTGCCCGGGATCGGTGAGCGCAGCGACACGTTCGTGTCCGACGACGTCACGGACGAACGCTTCGCCTACTACCTGGCGATCAACAACGTGTTCGGCCTCATCGGTGCCTTCGGGTCCCAGAGCCTCGCCGAGGAAGCCCTGTTGCTCGCCGCATTCCGCCGCTTTCTCGCGGGTGCCGCCTCCGGTCCCGGCAGGCTGCGCAGTTCCCTGCCTGCCCGGCTGCTCGACTCACCCTTCCTGCGCTGCAAGGCCAATCTCCTCACCCGGCTGCACGGCCTGGACGAACTCGTCGGGCCAGTGGACACGCAGTCCGTCTACGTCACCATCGCCAACCCCCTGCACTCCTGACTTCCGCCCACCATCGCCCCCGCCCGCACCCTGAGAGGAGCCTCGTCCTGTCTGCCACCGACGCGAGTGCCGACGCCGAGGACAAGCTGAATCGACACCTGCCGTCCGAGCCTGCTGCCGTGCGGTTCGCCGAGGACGATCTGCTCGACCGCGTGGACGAGTGGGGCCCCACTGTCACGCCCCTCGGCGCCTTTCGTCTCGTCCCCGTGCAGATCAAGCGGGACCTCGCGCTCATCAGCCGCTGGATGAACGACCCCGCCGTGGCCGCGTACTGGCATCTGGCAGGTCCACCGGTGGTGACCGCGCTGCATCTGCGCGCCCAGCTCGTCGGCGACGGGCACAGCGTCCCGTGCCTCGGCGTACTGGACGGCACACCGATCGGCTACTGGGAGATCTACCGGGCCGACCTCGACCCGCTGGCCCGGCACTATCCCGCCCGACCTCATGACACCGGAATCCACCTCCTCATCGGCGATGCCGCGGACCGGGGGCGAGGGCTCGGCAGCTCTCTCCTCGAAGCCGTCGCCGAACTCATCCTGGACAAGCGCTCCGCCTGCACCCGCGTCATCGCGGAACCCGACGTGCACAACACACCCTCCTTGTCCGCATTCCTGCGCGCGGGCTTCCGTCTCTCCAGTGAGGTGGAGCTGCCCGGCAAGCGGGCCGCCCTCATGGTCCGGGAACGGGGCCTGCGCGATGCGCCGTAGCGTCCCCGGGCGTCGTCGCACCGTGCGTCTTCATCGTCACTTTTGGTACACCGCTCGCGGCGACTTGGTTCCCACCTTTTGCGGGCGCAGCGGGTGCGCACCCCGTCCGATCAAAACCCCCACCGCCCTGATCGGAAGTGCGCGGAAGTGCACGCCGATCGATCCCAAGCAATACGAGCCGGTCCGAAGCGATGCCTACCGGTCCCCACCCCACCGACCTCACGGGCTTGATCCAACCCTTCGCCCCCGGCGCGACCCCCCGTTTGTCAGCCCCGGGTCGTAGGGTGGTCGCGCTATGACGAAGCCCTCACTCCCCGAACTCCTGCATGCTGCCGTCACCGCTGTCGGCGGCATGGAGCGCCCCGGCCAGGTGGCCATGGCCGAAGCCGTCGCGGACGCCATCGACGACGGCTCCCATCTGCTCGTCCAGGCCGGCACCGGCACCGGAAAGTCGCTCGGCTATCTCGTGCCGGCGCTCGCCCACGGGGAGCGAGTGGTCGTGGCCACCGCGACGCTGGCCCTGCAGCGCCAGCTGGTGGAGCGGGACCTGCCGCGCACGGTCGACGCGCTGCACCCGCTGCTGCGTCGCCGTCCTGAGTTCGCGATGCTGAAGGGCCGGTCGAACTATCTCTGCCTGCACCGCCTCCACGAGGGCGTCCCGCAGGACGAGGAGGAGGGCCTGTTCGACCAGTTCGAGGCGGCCGCACCCACCAGCAAGCTCGGCCAGGACCTGCTGCGCGTGCGCGACTGGGCCGACGAGACCGAGACCGGCGACCGCGACGACCTCACGCCCGGAATCTCCGACCGTGCCTGGGCCCAGGTGTCGGTGTCGTCCCGGGAGTGCCTGGGCGCGACGAAGTGCGCGTACGGCGCCGAGTGCTTCGCCGAGATGGCCCGTGAGCGGGCCAAGCTCGCCGAAGTGATCGTGACCAACCACGCTCTGCTCGCGATCGACGCGATCGAAGGCGCCCCGGTCCTGCCGCAGCACGAGGTACTGATCGTCGACGAGGCGCATGAGCTGGTCTCGCGGGTCACCGGTGTCGCCACCGGCGAGCTGACCCCCGGCCAGGTCAACCGCGCGGTGCGGCGTGCCGCGAAGCTCGTCAACGAGAAGGCCGCCGACCAGCTCCAGACCGCTGCGGAGGGCTTCGAGCGCCTGATGGAGCTGGCCCTGCCCGGACGCCTGGAGGAGATCCCGGAAGACCTCGGCTATGCCCTGATGGCGCTGCGTGACGCCTGCCGTACCGTGATCTCCGCGATCGGCGCGACCCGCGACAAGTCCGTGCAGGACGAGGACGCGGTCCGCAAGCAGGCGCTGGCCTCCGTGGAGACGGTGCACGATGTGGCGGAGCGGATCACCAACGGCTCCGAGTGGGACGTCGTCTGGTACGAACGCCACGACCGCTTCGGCGCCTCCCTGCGCGTCGCTCCGATGTCCGTCTCGGGACTGCTGCGCGAGAAGTTGTTCACGGACCGGTCCGTGATCCTCACGTCGGCGACCTTGAAGCTGGGCGGCGACTTCAATGGCGTCGGGGCGTCTCTGGGGCTCGGCCCGGAGGGCATGGAGGGGGACGATCTTCCGCAGTGGAAGGGCGTCGACGTCGGTTCGCCGTTCGACTACCCCAAGCAGGGCATCCTCTATGTCGCCAAGCACCTGTCGCGCCCCGCGCGGGACGGTGACCGCGCGGACATGCTGGACGAGCTGACGGAGCTGATCCAGGCGGCCGGCGGCCGCACTCTGGGCCTGTTCTCCTCCATGCGGGCCGCCCAGCTCGCCGCCGAGGAGCTGCGCTCGCGTATCCCGGAGTTCCCGATCCTGCTCCAGGGCGAGGAGACCCTGGGCGAGTTGATCAAGAACTTCGCCGCTGATCCCAAGACCTGCCTGTTCGGCACGCTCTCCCTCTGGCAGGGCGTCGACGTGCCCGGTCCCAGCTGTCAGCTGGTCGTCATGGACAAGATTCCGTTCCCGCGCCCTGACGACCCGCTGATGAGCGCCCGGCAGAAGGCGGTCGAGGAGGCCGGCGGCAATGGCTTCATGGCCGTCGCCGCCACCCACGCGGCGCTGCTCATGGCCCAGGGCGCAGGGCGCCTCGTCCGCGCGACAGGGGACCGGGGCGTGGTCGCCGTACTGGATCAGCGGCTGGCGACGGCACGCTACGGCAGCTATCTGAAGGCGTCACTGCCCGATTTCTGGTACACCACGGACCGCAACCAGGTCCGGAAGTCCCTTGCGGCGATCGACGCGGCGGCGAAGCAGACGGAAGGGAAATGACTGTGGGGCCCGTTCGAGTCTTCGGACGGGCCCCCACGGCACAGCCACCAGGGACGCGGTCGGCCGCCCCCCTGAGGGGGCCGGCCGCCCCACGGGACAGCACAGGGCCCCGGAACCGGCGCAGGGGTTCCGGGGCCCGGTCGGAGGGGCGGCGGCTGCGAGCAGCCCGCCCGTCGCGGCCGTCATACGCGCCGCAGGACGGCCACCACCTTGCCCAGGATGGTCGCGTCGTCACCCGGGATGGGCTCGTACGCGGCGTTGTGCGGGAGGAGCCAGACGTGGCCGTCCTCGCGCTTGAAGCGCTTCACGGTGGCCTCGCCGTCGAGCATCGCGGCCACGATGTCGCCGTTCTCGGCGACCGGCTGGCGGCGGACGGTGACCCAGTCGCCGTCGCAGATCGCGGCCTCGATCATGGAGTCGCCGACGACCTTCAGGACGAACAGCTCACCGTCACCGACCAGCTGCCGGGGCAGTGGGAAGACGTCCTCGACCGACTCCTCGGCGAGGATGGGGCCACCGGCGGCGATCCGGCCGACCAGTGGCACATACGACGCGGCGGGCTTGCCGGCGGTGTCGGTGGGGGCCACCGAGGCGGCCTGGTCGGAGCCACGGACCTCGTAGGCGCGCGGGCGGTGCGGGTCACGGCGCAGGAAGCCCTTGCGCTCCAGTGCCATCAGCTGGTGCGCCACCGAGGAGGTGCTGGACAGGCCGACCGCCTGGCCGATCTCCCGCATCGACGGCGGGTAGCCGCGCCGCTGGACGGAGTCCCTGATGACCTCGATCACACGGCGCTGGCGATCGGTGAGCCCCGAGCTGTCCGCTCGGATGCCTGGAGGTCGGCCCGGCAGGGAGCGCTTGTGCCCCTCGGGATTCGTGGCTTCGTTCATCGCATGCACCGGCTCGAGTCGGCCCTGGGAGCGGTCCTGGGCAGTGATGGTGGCACTGTCTGCGGTGGTGGTCACGTCGGCCCCTCTCGATGGTCTCCCTGCTGCACAACGGTAGTTGCTTTCGAAAGGTTGCGCCAAACACACGTTCGAGTGAAAATTCGCGCTTTGTCTGACGCGATCATGTGTCTGGGTGTATGGCTGACGCGGTGCCGCGCGGGCAAATGCGCCCATTGTTGTACTCTTCACCGCCGGGGCAGCGCCCTTGTGGGGCGGGCCCCCAGTCTGCCATCCGGGACCCCGTCAGCCGGGCACCGGCCCCCGTTCGCGCAGGAGTCCTACGTCTTCTCCGTGCGGCGACCACGCTATCTCCCCATGTGTCCTCCCGGCGCCGCCGTCCGTGCGCCACCGTGAGCGGCCGTGCGCGGACGCGGGCGCGATCGACACGCGGCCTGGGCTGGATGTGCGAGCCAATCCCCACATCTAGTGGTTGGATGGCGACAGCAGCCCAGAAGTTGTGGTCCCCCGGGTCATCGACCCCGCAGCGATCGCCTATGCTTGGGGCTGCTTCGAGGGGCCCGTGAGGCCTCCGAGGCTATTGAGTCTGCTGTGAGGAGGGTTGGAGTTCATGCACTGCCCCTTCTGCAGGCACCCCGACAGCCGCGTCGTCGACAGTCGTACGACCGACGACGGCACGTCGATCCGCAGGCGCCGCCAGTGTCCTGACTGCTCCCGTCGTTTCACGACCGTGGAGACCTGCTCACTCATGGTGGTCAAGCGGTCCGGAGTCACCGAGCCGTTCAGCCGTACCAAGGTCATCAACGGTGTGCGCAAGGCATGCCAGGGGCGGCCTGTCACCGAGGACGCGCTCGCCCAGCTCGGCCAGCGGGTCGAGGAGGCGGTGCGGGCCACCGGGAGCGCCGAGCTGACCACCCACGATGTGGGGCTGGCCATACTCGGCCCGTTGCAGGAGCTGGACCTCGTCGCCTATCTGCGCTTCGCGTCCGTCTACCGGGCGTTCGACTCGCTGGAGGACTTCGAGACGGCGATCGCTGAGCTCAGGGAACAGACGGGCCGCCGCGCCGCGGGCGACGGAGACGCGGGCGTGGGGAGCCAGGAAGACGACCGCGGGTCGGGAGAGGCCGTACCGGTCCCCGAGCCCGCGAGTGCCGCCGACTGACCGAGGGGCCGGCCGGACACCGCGTCCGGACCGGCCGGTCGGCGGCGATCGAAGACCTGTTGCGGGCGGCAGCGAGAGGGTGCCCGCAACATCAGACAGAACACCGTGCTCCGGGAACATAGGGGCACTTCAGGGCGTTTTCGCCCGTACAGGGAGGCGGCATGACAGAGACGGCGAGCGGTCCGGCACGAGGGTCCCGAGCAACGAAGGGCGCCAAGGCCACCAAGGGGCTGCGTATCGAGCGCATCCACACCACCCCCGGCGTGCACCCGTACGACGAGGTCACCTGGGAGCGCCGTGACGTCGTCATGACCAACTGGCGCGACGGCTCGGTCAACTTCGAGCAGCGTGGCGTCGAGTTCCCCGACTTCTGGTCGGTGAACGCGGTCAACATCGTCACCAGCAAGTACTTCCGCGGTGCTGTCGGCACGCCGCAGCGCGAGACCAGCCTCAAGCAGCTGATCGACCGCATCGTGAAGACGTACCGGAAGGCCGGTGAGGACTACAAGTACTTCTCCTCGCCCGCCGACGCCGAGATCTTCGAGCACGAGCTGGCGTACGCCCTCCTGCACCAGATCTTCAGCTTCAACAGCCCGGTCTGGTTCAACGTCGGCACCCCGCAGCCCCAGCAGGTCTCCGCCTGCTTCATCCTGTCCGTCGACGACTCCATGGAGTCGATCCTCGACTGGTACAAGGAAGAGGGCATGATCTTCAAGGGCGGCTCCGGCGCCGGCCTGAACCTCTCCCGCATCCGCTCCTCCAAGGAGCTGCTGTCCTCCGGCGGCAACGCCTCCGGCCCCGTCTCCTTCATGCGCGGCGCCGACGCCTCCGCAGGAACGATCAAGTCCGGCGGTGCCACCCGCCGCGCGGCCAAGATGGTCATCCTCGACGTCGACCACCCCGACATCGAGGATTTCATCGAGACCAAGGTCAAGGAAGAGGAGAAGATCCGCGCGCTGCGCGACGCGGGCTTCGACATGGACCTGGGCGGCGACGACATCACGTCCGTCCAGTACCAGAACGCCAACAACTCGGTCCGCGTGAACGACGAGTTCATGAAGGCGGTCGAGGCGGGCGGCAAGTTCGGCCTGCGTGCCCGTATGACCGGCGAGGTCATCGAGGAGGTCGACGCCAAGGCTCTCTTCCGCAAGATGGCCGAGGCCGCCTGGGCCTGCGCCGACCCGGGCATCCAGTACGACGACACGATCAACCACTGGCACACCTGCCCGGAGTCCGGCCGGATCAACGGCTCGAACCCCTGCAGCGAGTACATGCACCTGGACAACACGTCCTGCAACCTGGCCTCGCTGAACCTGATGAAGTTCCTGAAGGACGACAGCAAGGGCAACCAGTCCTTCGACGCCGACCGCTTCGCGAAGGTCGTCGAGCTGGTCATCACCGCGATGGACATCTCCATCTGCTTCGCCGACTTCCCGACCGAGAAGATCGGCGAGAACACCCGCGCGTTCCGCCAGCTCGGCATCGGCTACGCCAACCTGGGTGCCCTGCTGATGGCCACCGGTCACGCGTACGACTCCGACGGCGGCCGCGCCCTCGCCGGTGCCGTCACCTCCCTGATGACCGGTACGGCCTACCGCCGCTCCGCGGAGCTGGCCGCGGTCGTCGGCGCGTACGACGGGTACGCCCGCAACGCCGACGCGCACAACCGCGTCATGAAGCAGCACGCCGACGCCAACGACAAGGCCGTCCGCATGGACGACCTGGACACGCCGATCTGGGCCGCCGCCACGGAGGCCTGGAACGACGTGCTCCGCCTCGGCGAGAAGAACGGTTTCCGTAACTCCCAGGCGTCCGTCATCGCCCCGACCGGCACCATCGGCCTGGCGATGTCCTGCGACACCACCGGCCTCGAGCCCGACCTCGCCCTGGTCAAGTTCAAGAAGCTGGTCGGCGGCGGCTCGATGCAGATCGTCAACGGCACCGTCCCGCAGGCCCTGCGCCGCCTGGGTTACCAGGAGGAGCAGATCGAGGCGATCGTCGCCCACATCGCCGAGCACGGCAATGTGATCGACGCCCCCGGCCTCAAGCAGGAGCACTACGAGGTGTTCGACTGCGCCATGGGCGAGCGCGCCATCTCCCCGATGGGCCACGTCCGCATGATGGCCGCGATCCAGCCGTGGATCTCCGGCGCCCTGTCCAAGACGGTCAACATGCCGGAGACGGCGACCGTCGAGGAGGTCGAGGAGATCTACTTCGAGGCCTGGAAGATGGGCATCAAGGCCCTCGCCATCTACCGCGACAACTGCAAGGTCGGCCAGCCGCTGTCGGCCAAGAAGAAGGACGACGACAAGAAGACCGAGGTCAAGGCCGAGGAGGCCCCCGCCGCCAAGGTCGAGAAGGTCGTCGAGTACCGTCCGGTCCGCAAGCGCCTCCCGAAGGGACGTCCCGGCATCACCACGTCCTTCACCGTCGGCGGCGCCGAGGGCTACATGACCGCCAACTCCTACCCGGACGACGGTCTCGGCGAGGTCTTCCTGAAGATGTCCAAGCAGGGCTCGACCCTCGCGGGCATGATGGACGCCTTCTCCATCGCGGTGTCGGTCGGTCTCCAGTACGGCGTGCCGCTGGAGACGTACGTCTCGAAGTTCACCAACATGCGCTTCGAGCCGGCCGGTATGACGGACGACCCGGACGTGCGGATGGCGCAGTCGATCGTCGACTACATCTTCCGCCGCCTGGCGCTCGACTTCCTGCCCTTCGAGACCCGCTCCGCGCTCGGCATCCACTCCGCCGAGGAGCGTCAGCGTCACCTGGAGACCGGCTCCTACGAGCCGCTGGACGACGAGGACGTCGACGTCGAGGGCCTGGCCCAGTCGGCGCCGCGCGCCCAGGAGCTCAAGGCCGTCGCCACCCCGAAGGCCGAGGCCGAGGTGGCCAAGTCCGCTCCGAAGCAGGCCCACACCAGCGCCGAGCTGGTGGAGATGCAGCTGGGCATCCAGGCCGACGCCCCGCTGTGCTTCTCCTGCGGCACGAAGATGCAGCGGGCCGGTTCCTGCTACATCTGCGAGGGCTGCGGCTCGACCAGCGGTTGCAGCTGACCGCTGAGCTGTGAGTGAGGGGCGCCGGCTTCGAGCCGGCGCCCCTCCTGGCGTCTGCGGGGCTTCCGCGCGGAATCAGGGCCTGCTCAGGGTTCCCATGGTGCGTGCGAAGTGCGTGGGGTCGTCCTCGAAGCCGATCAGCCCGGGGTGGAACTCCCACACTCCCGCCTCGTCGCGCCGGAACTCCGCGACCGTCGCCGCGGTCGCCCCGAGGATCCCGTCGAAGTCGTCCTGGGCGAGATCGGCGTACCCCTCGCGGATGCGCAGAGCCGGGTTGACCACGCTGACGAAGGTGCGCCGCGCGGGCCGCTGCTGGATCGCGACACCGGCCACCACGCGCGCGTAGCGCGGATCGAGCCGGTGCAGCTCCACGGTCAGCACCTCGTCCCAGCCGAAGCCCTTGCCGTCCTTGCTGTCCCGGTTGAGATAGATGGTGCCGTCGGGGGAGCGGCTGTCGAAGTGCACCACATACGCGGGATCGCCGTACGGATCGCTCGCCAGGTAGGTGGCGGCCACTATGTCGAGATCGGTGGGCGGCTGCCCCGCCGGACTCGGGTCCCACTTGAGCGCGATCTCGACCTTGCCGATCCCCTTGCTGATGCCGTTCACGAACGTCCCCCTTCCCGAGTGCCCGCAGGCCGAACTGCCGGGCGGTCCAAGACGGTTGCCCATCCTGCCACGCGCGCCGGGGCGCTCGCGCGTGTCCGGTCCGCCGGAGCGTGACCCCCGCCACGTTCCGTGGCCTTACCATGGCGCGGTGCTGGTCAAGTGGATTCGCTGCACCGTGGTGGACCGTCGGGGGTTCGAGCGGGGACAGCGAAAGTGGGCGGGGCTGCTGGGTGAGCCGGGTTTTCGGGGGCAGGGCGGGGGCTGGAGCCGTAGCCGGCCCTCGGTGGCCCATGTCTTCGCCTTCTGGGAGAGCCGGGCCTTCTACGACTCCTTCATGGCCCGCTCCCACGACCGGCTGGCGGCGGCGCAGTCGGGCACCTTCAAGGACGCCCAGGCCAGACTGTTCGACCACCGTTTCGACGTGAAGACCGGGTTCGAACCCCGTTTCACGGACGCCGATCTTCTCCGCGTCGCCCTCTGCCGGGTCCACGAGGGACGCGTCGAGAACTTCACCCTGATGCAGGAGAAGGTCTGGAACCCCGCGATGGCCGGTTCGCCGGGCATGATCCGCGGCTTGTTCGCCGAGGCGCCCGGCAACGAGTTCATGGTCCTGTCCATGTGGCGGTCGGCGGCCGAGCACGGCAAGTACCGCACCGAGCGGGTGGAGCGGCTCGCCCTGCGGGCCCAGACCGAAGCGGACGTCGCCGCGCTCACCGGCGACGTCGTCGACCTGGAGCCGACCTGGACGGTTTGACGGCCGGGCGGTCGAACCGCGCCTCCTGTGTGGCGCCCGGTGAGGGAAATGTGTGACCTACGCCGTATGGAGCCCGTACGAGTGCTCCGCCGCCCGCGGCGCGATCTAGGGTTTTGGCATGGCACGACCACGGCGCATCGTCCTTGTCCGGCACGGCGAGTCAACGGGCAATGTTGATGACTCCGTGTACGAACGCGAACCCGACCACGCCCTGGCCCTGACCGAGCGGGGCCGGCAGCAGGCCGAGGAGACCGGCAAGAGACTGCGGGAGCTGTTCGGCCGGGAACGGGTCAGCGTGTACGTCTCCCCGTACCGGCGTACGCACGAGACCCTGCAGGCCTTCCACCTCGACCCCGAGCTGATACGCGTGCGCGAGGAGCCCCGGCTGCGCGAGCAGGACTGGGGGAACTGGCAGGACCGCGACGATGTACGCCTGCAAAAGGCCTACCGGGACGCCTACGGGCACTTCTTCTACCGCTTCGCCCAAGGCGAGAGCGGGGCCGACGTCTACGACCGGGTCGGGGGCTTCCTCGAAAGCCTGTTCCGCAGCTTCGAGGCCCCCGACCATCCGCCGAACGTGCTGCTGGTGACCCATGGCCTGGCCATGCGGCTGTTCTGCATGCGCTGGTTCCACTGGACGGTCGCCGAGTTCGAGTCGCTGCTGAACCCCGGGAACGGCGACATGCGGATGCTCGTTCTGGGCGAGGACGGCAGGTACACACTGGACCGGCCGTTCGAACGCTGGCGAGATCCGGAGCCCTATGGGATCACCGGATAGAGTGGCAGGGCGATGACCGCTGACTCCTCTTCCGACGGGCGCCTGGACCGCGCCCTGGCCAGCCTGCGCGGACTGGCCGTGGGGGACGCGCTGGGCTCCCAGTTCTTCGTGCCGGTGAACTATCCGCTGCTGAAGCGACGGGAGCTGCCGCCCGGCCCCTGGCAGTGGACCGACGACACGGAAATGGCCTGCTCCGTCGTCGCCGTCCTCGCCGCCCACCGACGGATCGACCAGGACGCCCTGGCCCACTCCTTCGCCCACCACCACGACTTCGACCGCGGCTACGGTCCCGCCGTCAACCGGCTGCTTCGGCTGGTCCGGGAGGGCGGCGACTGGCGTGAGCTGGCCGCCGCGCTCTTCAACGGCCAGGGGTCCTGGGGCAACGGCGCCGCCATGCGGATCGCTCCCTTGGGCGCCTGGTACGCGGACGACCCCGAGCAGGCGACCCACCAGGCGGAGATCTCCGCCTACCCCACGCACCAGCACCGCGAGGCCGTGGTCGGCGCCATGGCCGTCGCCGCGGCCGCCGCGCTGGCCGCCGATCCCGCCGGGCCGCCGAGCGCCGAGGCGCTGCTCGACGGGGTCATCGCGCTCGTCCCGAAGAGCGCCGTCGGAGCGGGCCTGCGCCGCGCCCGCGACATGCTCGACTATGGCGACGCGGCCACGGTCGCGGCCGTGCTGGGCTGCGGACGGCGTACGACGGCTCATGACACCGTGCCCTTCGCCCTCTGGTCGGCCGCGCGCTCGCTCGGGGACTACGAGGGTGCATTCTGGACGACCGCGCAGGCCGGCGGCGACGTCGACACCACCTGCGCCATCGTGGGCGGGGTGATCGCCGCCTGCAAGGCGGGGGCGCCGCCCGCCGCGTGGGCGGAGCGGACGGAGTCGCTGCCGGACTGGGTTCCCACGACCGGCTGACCAGGGCGGCCTGGACCCTCCGGGATACGCTGAAAACTCTCCGTGCAGGGCGGGAACTCTCCGTGATCGGGCTGCGTTGTCACGGTATCCGCGGTGCGCTCCGCTGCGCCGCGGGATCTGTCGGCCAGCGCAGGGGGTGTTGTCGGCCCTGCTCACCGTGACGGTACCGGTGGCGGCGGCGGTGCTGACGGCGGCGCCGGTGTGGAGCGCGCGGGAGGCCGGACCGGCGTCCTCGCCGTCGGACCGATGGACGCTGTCCCGCCATCCGCGGTCATACGCGGGCCGGCCGGTGAGCCGCGGGCATACCCCCGTCATGCCCCTCGCCCCGGCGGCCTGGGTGGCCCGCGAAGTCCTTCGCCCAGCCGACCATCGGGCCCGCCGTGCCGGACTGAGTTTCCAGATCGCTCTTGCGAACGCGGATCACCCACCACGCGGTGACCAGGGCAGCACGGCCATCGCCGCGGACGCGCTGCAGGCCGGGCTACCGCGGCTGGACGCGGCGCCCGATCTCCGGAGCGTGCGGGAGGATCTGCTCGCGCTGTGCCTCCAGGCGCGTAACGCGATGTTCTCGCGCCCGGGTATCGCCTTGCGTTCCGTCATTCACGCATGCGACACCATGCAGGCGTAGCGCTTCCATGCGGTGATCGTCGAGGGGTGGAGCAGACCGGCGGTGCCGGCGGAAACCCCGGCGTCGCGGGTGGAGCCGACGGTCAAGCTGCTGCGCGAGGTGACCGAACGTGGAATCACGCGAGGCGACGTGTGGGCGGACGCCGTCAACGGATGCGTTCTCGACGCTGTCCCGGCGATGATGATGTACCGATCAAGAATGTGCGGCTGCGAATGGGATGATCGAAGTCCTTGAGGAGATGGCCGACCAGCTGATGATGCCGCTGCTCCGCGTCGCCGGGGGCTGAGCACGGGCGGAGAGCGTCGGGATGCGGCAAGGGCAAACCGGGGTGTCGCCGCGGCTTCGGACGGGCGTACGCTAAGGGCGCCATGCCGTACGAACCACCTACTCACACCGTCGAGCGCTCACTCCGCGCCACGACCGGAGCGAAGATCATTGCCGGTGTCGACGAGGTGGGGCGCGGCGCGTGGGCCGGGCCCGTCACCGTCTGCGCGGCGATCACCGGACTGCGCCGGCCCCCCGAAGGTCTCACCGACTCCAAGCTGCTCACCGTCAAGCGGCGCACCGCGCTTGCCGAGACGCTGCGGAAGTGGGTCACGTCGTACGCCCTGGGGCACGCTTCCCCGGAAGAGATCGACGAGCTGGGGATGACGGCGGCGCTGCGGCTCGCCGCGGTGCGCGCTCTGGACGGCCTGCCGGTCCGCCCCGACGCGGTGATCCTCGACGGCAAGCACGACTATCTCGGCGGGCCCTGGAAGGTCCGTACCGTGATCAAGGGTGACCGGTCGTGTGTGGCGGTGGCGGCGGCATCGGTGATCGCCAAGGTTCAGCGGGACAAAATGATGGCCGAACTGGGTGTCGACCATGCAGACTTCGGTTTCGCGGACAATGCCGGGTATCCGTCGCCCGTGCACAAGGCCGCACTGGAGGTGCGGGGTCCCACTCCGTACCACCGGTTGTCGTGGGCGTATCTTGATGCGCTGCCCCAGTGGCGGCACCTCAAGAAGGCCTGCAGCTGGGCGGATGGACGCGTTCCGGAAATCGAGGGCCAGCTCGGCTTCGATTTCTGACACTTCCGATCGCACGTATGTGCCACCCAGTCGCGCGTGCCGCACCAACGTTTGATAAACATCAAGTCATGCCTCTCATCCCCGAGGAGCCTCAGATTCACGAGAGTGCCCAGGGTCCCCGCGCCACTCCGGCCAGTGGCCGCACCGCGCCGACCCCCCGCCCCGTACCCGGCCCCCGCCCCGCGGCTCCGCCGCGTCCTGGTCGTCCCGGCCCTCTCCGGCCCGCGCCTCCGGTGCAGCGGACGCCGCGTGACGCGGCAGCGACCCATCCCGGCCCGGCCGCCCCCGCCGCCTCCGCTTCGGCTCCGGCGACCCCGCAGATCCAGCTGATCCCGGCCTCGGTCGAGGGAGCGCTCGACGCCGCCGAGGAGGCCGTGGATCTTCTCCTGGAGTCGGGCCGGGCCCCCGGCGACGTGCTGGTGATCACCACCGGCGAGCAGCACCCGTGGGCTGCCCATGAGCTGTCCTTCGGTGAGGCCGCCTACTGGGCCCAGCACGACGCGCGCGACGACGTCTTCTACGCCGACGCCGCCGTCGCCGGGCGTGCCGCCTCCCGACCGGTGGTCGTCGTCGCCGTCAACGGCGGCTCCGACGCCGTGGCCGCCACCGCTCTGCCTCTGGCCCTCAAGCGCGCCGGTGCACTGCTGATCGTCTGCGGTGACCCGCAGCAGATCAACGCGGTGCTGGGCGTCGGGGTCTGAGCAGCGTCGAGCAGACCCCCGGTCTCGGGGCGGGCGAGGCCGCGCGCATGCGTGACGGCTTTGCCGTGCCCGGACGGCCGGGGTGTGTGGCCGCCTGCCGGCGTGGGTTTCGGTGCGGTGCCGAGGCGGTCGCCTGGGCAGCCGCCGGTGCTGTTCGGCCGTAACCAAGCGCGCGATCGGTCAAGGCTGTTCGTGCTGTGGCTGTGGCTGTGGCTGTGGCTGTGGCTGGGGCCAGGGGCGTAACGTACGCGCCCGGTCAGGGGAGCGCGTACCGTCGGCCGGTGCTGCCGCGGAGCCGTGGGCGGCTCAGCGTGCCGCCGCTCGGCGCAGTACCTCGGAGGTCGCGCCGCCGGTGCGTATCGGCGGTGGCGGCGCCTCGGACAGGGCGAACGGCTCGGGTGCCGAGTCCGTGCTCGGGCGGCGTCCGCCGCGTCCCTCGCCGAGGACCTGCCAGCCGTCCCTGGTCAGGGTGATGTACGCCCCGCAGCGCAGGCCGTGGAGTGTGCAGGCGTCCCGCAGGCCCCACATCCAGGCTCCGTCCTCCTCCGTCCAACGCGCTTCGCCGTCCCGGCAGTACAGCAGCACGGCCGTGCGCACCGGCGTACGGCGGCGCAGATCGTGCGGGATGACCCGGCGCAGCTGGGCGAGGAGCGCGTTGCGGAACATCCAGCCGTCGGCCGGGGCCGGGCGGCGGGTGAAGGACGCGCTCGCCCGTAGCCGTTCGTCCGGGTCGAGCACGGCCACGATCGCGGTGGCCGGCTGGGGGCGATGCCGTGCGTGCAGCCCGCTGACCACCTCGCGCGGGTTGCGCAGCAGGGGGATCCCGGCGGCGGCCCACTCCGCGGGTTCGAGCATCCGGGCCACAGGGGTGGCGGATGCGGCGGACAGGTCGGCGGACGTCGACGTGGATGCCGAGGACGGAGCGAATCCGAAGGTCACGATCCTCCCTTCGGCTACGCGCCCACACTGCGGGCGGGGGTTGGTTTCGGGGGGAGCGCACACCGCAGCGGAGCCCTGCCTGATCACGGACGAGCCGTGCGGGGAGCGGACTTCAATTCTTCCTGTCGAACCTGGAAGCGGCAACGAGCAATTGGGGCCACCGGCCCTTATCGGGTGGTGCGTGGCTTATATCCCTACCCATAGGTACGCCGGGCGACGCCTGGGAGCGACGGTGCAGGCCACGCCCGTACTCCGGCCGCCGGGAGGCAGGTCGGCAGCGGGGTCGGCAATGGATCGGTGACGGTGCGTCGGCGGGCTCGCGGGCACCGTGCCGGGCGTCAGCCCTGAACGGCCAGAACCAGGGGCAACACCCCCTGCGCGCCGGCTCGTCGGAGCATGCGGGCCACGACCGCGAGGGTCCAGCCGGTCTCCGTGAAGTCATCCACGAGCAGCACCGGTCCGTGGCGGTCGGCCAGCGTGGCGGCGAGGGCGGGCGGCACGGTCAGCGCTCCGTCGAGCACCTTGAGCCGCTGGGCGCTGTTGCTTCGGGGGACCGGTCCGCTGTCGGCGGTGTACTCGACCGTGCCCAGCAGGGGCAGCCGCCCCACGCGGGCGATGTGCTCGCCCAGGGAGCCGATCAGCTGTGGCCGGGTGCGGGAGGCGACGGTGACCACGCCGACGGGGCGCGGCTGGGCATCCGGTGCTCCCGTCGCCCAGCCGCCAGGGCCCTTGGCCCAGTCGGCCAGGACCCCCACGACCGCCTTCGCCACATCGTCCGGCACGGGACCGTCCGGCGCCTGGGGCGCGAACATCGGCCGCAGCCGGTTGCCCCAGCCGATGTCCGACAGCCGGCCCAACGCCCGCCCGGGGCTGGCCTGTTCGCCGGCCGGGATACGGCCCTTGAGGTCGACGCCGATCGCCGGCAGGCCGGTCGGCCACATCCGCCGGGGCTCCACCTCGACGCCCGCCCGCCCGAGATCCGTGCGCGCGGCATCCACGGCGGCCGTGGAGGTGTCCGCCGTGAAGCGGGGGCCCGCGCAGTTGTCGCAGCGGCCGCAGGGCTTGGCGCCTTCGTCGTCCAGTTGCCGCTGCAGGAACTCCATGCGGCAGCCGCTCGTCGAGGCGTACTCGCGCATCGCCTGCTGTTCGGCCTTCCGTTGCCGGGCGACCCAGTCGTACCGTTCGGTGTCGTACGTCCACGGCTGCCCCGTCCCGATCCAGCCGCCCTTGACCCTTCGGACCGCCCCGTCGACGTCCAGGACCTTGAGCATCGTCTCCAGGCGGGAGCGGCGCAGCTCCACCAGGGGCTCGAGAGCGGGCAGGGACAGGGGTCGGTCCGCGCGGGCGAGGACGTCGAGGGTGCGGCGGACCAGATCCTCCGGGGGGAAGGCGAGGGAGGCGAAGTACTCCCAGATCGCCTCGTCCTCCCGCCCCGGCAGGAGCAGGACCTCGGCATGTTTCACGCCACGTCCGGCGCGGCCGACCTGCTGGTAGTAGGCGATGGGGGAAGAGGGCGAGCCCAGGTGCACCACGAACCCCAGGTCGGGCTTGTCGAACCCCATACCGAGGGCGGACGTGGCGACCAGGGCCTTCACCTTGTTGGCGAGCAGATCCTCCTCCGCCTGCTGCCGCTCGGCGTTATCCGTCTTGCCCGTGTACGAGGCGACGATGTGCCCGCGGTGCCGCAGAAAGGCGGTGACCTCCTCGGCGGCGGCCACGGTGAGCGTGTAGATGATCCCCGAGCCCGGCAGTTCGTCGAGGTGGTCGGCGAGCCACGCCATCCGGTGCGCGGCGTCCGGCAACCGCAGCACGTTGAGGCTCAGGCTCTCGCGGTCCAGCGGGCCGCGCAGCACCAGGGCGTCCGAGGAGCCTCCGGTGCCGAGCTGGTCGGCGACGTCAGCGGTCACGCGCGCGTTGGCGGTGGCGGTGGTCGCGAGCACCGGGACGCCCGCCGGGAGGTCGGCGAGCATGGTCCGCAGCCGTCGGTAGTCGGGGCGGAAATCGTGGCCCCAGTCGGAGATGCAGTGCGCCTCGTCCACGACGAGGAGCCCCGTCGCCGCGGCGAGCGCGGGCAGCACCTGATCGCGGAAGTCGGGGTTGTTCAGCCGCTCCGGGCTGACCAGCAGGACGTCCACCGCACCGGCGGCGATCTCGGCCTGGACGCCGGCCCACTCCTCGGTGTTCGAGGAGTTGATCGTCCGGGCGTGGATACCGGCCCGCGCCGCGGAGTCGACCTGGTTGCGCATGAGCGCGAGCAGCGGGGAGACGATCACGGTGGGGCCGCTGCCCCGGGCGCGCAGCAGCGCCGTCGCCACGAAGTACACCGCGGACTTGCCCCATCCCGTGCGCTGGACGACCAGCGCCCGGCGCCGCTCGGCGACCAGCGCCTCGATGGCCCGCCACTGGTCCTCGCGCAGCCGTGCCGCGCCCGTCGCGTCCCCGACAAGACGGGCGAGGACCGCGTCGGCCTCCGCCCGGAGATCCGCGTTGCTCGTGTGCTCCATGAGTTCCATACAACAGGACGGCACTGACAGCGGGCACGGCGAGAAGGGGAGAGGGGGCAGCGGCGGCGGTCGTCACCCCTCCGGAGGTGCTGGTGACGTGTCCCTGATCGGAGTTATCCACAGGTCGAAGCGGAGTCTTGGATTCCGCGAGATCGTCTTCGCATGACGACGAATCACGACGAAACCACCGGTTCCTTCGACAACGACGACATCACGGGACGGGAGGGGCGGGAGGGGCAGAGCGCTCCCGACGCCCGCAGCACCGCAGAGGCGGCCCCGAAGCCTACGGCCGCCACGGACGCCGACGTCCTCGACGACCGGACCGAGACCCACCAGGTCACCCTGCGCACCCCGGCGGAACTGGCGGACGCCCTGCCGTATCTGCTCGGGTACCACCCCGAGGACAGCGTCGTGCTCGTCGCCCTGCACAACTGGGGCGGACGGGGCAGGTTCGGCGGCCGGGCCCGGCTCGGCATCCCCGCGAGCCCCGACGACTGGGCGTCGGTCGCCGCGGAGCTGACGCGCGGTCTGATGGCGGGCAGCGCCCGTCGGCGCGGTGTCCCGGAGCGGATGGTGGCCTACCTCTGCCAGGAGCCGGGCGCCGGCGAGACAGGCCGGCAGGTCATGGAACGGCTCCGGCCGCTGGCGGACGAACTGCGGCGCCAGTGCAGCAGTCGCGGCGCCCCCGTGGTCGAGGCGCTGTGCATCTCCGAGGGACGGTTCTGGTCCTACTGCTGCGAGATGAAGGGGTGCTGCCCGGCCGAGGGAGAGCCGATGGGACTGCCCGGCACCTCGGTCCTGGCGGCCGCCGCGACCTACGCCGGGATCCAGGTGCGCGGCACCCTGCGGGAGCTGCGCGCCAGGCTGCTGCCATGGGAGACCGCGGCCGCCCTGGAGCAGGAGGTCGCCCTGGACACGGCGAGCATGGCGCTCGTGCCCAGGATCCTGGACGACGCCGGCCGGGCCGGCGTGGCCGAGGAGACGCTCGCGCTGGCCGAGCGGCTCATCGGACGGCTGGCCACGGCCCGCCCGGTGTCGGGATCGCTCCTGGCGGACCTCCGCGACGACGAGCTGATCAACCACGGCGAAGCCGCCGCGCTCATCCTCGGCCTGCAGGACCGCGCGACCCGTGACCGCGCTGCGGAGTGGATGGAGGGAGACGAGGCCGGGCCCGCTCTCCGGCTCTGGCGGGCGCTGGCCCGCCGCTGCGTCGGACCCTATGGCGAGCACGCCGCCGCACCCCTGACCCTCGCCGGCTGGGTCGCCTGGTCGACCGGTGACGAACTGGAGGCCCGCGAGGCCCTGGCCATGGCACTGGGCGCGGACCCCGACTATCTCTTCGCGCGTCTCCTCCACCAGGCGGTCAACGAGGGACTGGATCCGGAGTCGATCCGCCGCTGCCTGCGCGGAGAGCGGGACGGACGTACGTCTCGCGTGACTCGCGCCGACGATGACGAGGCGGCGGACAGTGCCGGTCCCAGCGTCGTGGAGACGGTGGCAGCGGTGGAGAGGGAGGAGGCGACTGCGGCGCCGGACGACGCTCGGAACTCCGGCGGTGCCGCGCCCGACCGTGCGGACCCCGGCGCCCAGCCCACGCTCGCGCCGCCGCCGGCTCCGTCCACTCGCCGCCGCGCCCGGGCCCGCACACTCCCTTCGGGGGCGAAGACGCCGGACACGGCCAGCAGGGGACCGCGCTCCCGTACGACGGGCGCCGGTACGCACCCGGGGGCGGGACGGCCCGGCGGCACCCGTCCGCGCCTTTCGAAGGGGCCCGCGCGGCGGCGCGGCAGCTGTTCGCAAGACCCGCACTCCGGCACCGGCAGCGGCGGCACCGGGGGCGGTATGCGGGAGGACACATGAGCGTGGGGCAAGGACGTCGGCGTCGGTACCGGCGGGTGGTGAGCGCCGTCGGCGGATGGCTGTTGCCGGGCCGCCGTCGGGCGGCGTCTGGAGCGGCCCGCTTCCGGCACCGTTCTTCGGCGGTACCGGCCGATCCCAGCCGTGACCCCGGGGAGGCCCGCTCCGTTCACCTGAGTGGCGGAACGCCTGGACGGGTGATGCCGCCGTACCGCCCTTGTCCTGCCGGAACCCCTCGACCGGCGCCGGCCTCACCCGAGGCGTACAGCGCGCAGAGGAAGTCGCTCGCGATGCACCAGCCGACTCCGCCCCGGCCCGACGCTCCTCGTGAGCCGTCGGCGCGGGACGACGCTCCCCATGACCGCAGGGCCACGGGCAACGCCCATCCGATCCCTTCGCTCAGCGATCGCAGAGAGCCCGTTGGCCGCAGTCAGCCCGTTGGTCGCAGTGAGCCGGTTGGTCGTGGCGAGCCCGTTCGGCACAGTGAGCCGGTTGGTCGTGGTGAGCCCGTTGGGCACAGTGAGCAGACGGCGTCGCCGCCGGCCCGAGGCCGGGACTCGGGCGAGGCAGAGGAGGCTCCGAGCACGCACGACCCGGTGAGGACGGACGGAGCTGTCACTTCCGCCGGGACGTACGGAGGGGCGACACCTATCGGCCAGTACGGAGAGGCCGCTTCCGTTGGCCAGCACGGCCAGTACGGCCAGCACGGCCAGCGTGGCCAGCACGGAGGGGTCCTCTCCGTCGGGCAGCTCCGCCGGCCCCCCAGAGCGGGGGCGCCTGTGCCGCCACCGGCGCCCCCGCGCCGTCCTGCGGAGTTGCCTCCCACCCACACCGCCCTCATCTGCGTCGCCCTTCCGGGCCTCGCCGTCTCCACGGAACAGGGCCAGCTGACCGGACGAGGACTGGAGGGCTTCTATCGCGCGGGGCGGCGCCTGCTCTCCCGCTGCCAGGTTTGGGTCGCCGGGCGCGAGCCGCTCGCCGTGCTGACCCGGATGACGGGTGCCGGCCGGGCCCGCTTCGTGGGGACACTGCGCGTGTCTCCGCAGGCCGGACCGGACCCGGACATCGTCGTGGAGCGCGTCCGCCACGCGGATGGCACGGAGCGGATCACTCTGCGCAGTGCGGCTGCCCGCCCCCTGCGCCTGCCCCTGGAGGTGGCGCTCGGAACGGACCTGGCGGCACTCGGCGCCATCGCCGCGGGCAACGCCGGTCCGGAGCTGCCCGCCAGTGTCCACGACTCCGGTCTGCGCTGGTCCTGCCCCACCGGCGCGTCGTCGGTCTCCGCCGAGCCGCCGCCCACCGACGCGCTGGCCTCCGCGGGGCTGCTGCGCTGGGAGTTCGAACTGCCCCCGGGCGGCAGCGTCAGCGTGGAATTACGGGTGCGCCTGGACGGCGCGGCACCCCTGCGGGCGGTCGGCCGCGCGGCCACGAGCCCTCTCGCTCCCACCGCCGCGGCCGGCGACGACCCGCGGGTCGCGGCGCTCCTGCGGACCAGCGTGGACGACCTCCAGGCCCTGCTGCTGCGCGACCCCGGGCACCCCGCTGACATGTACCTCGCCGCCGGGGCGCCCTGGCGCTGCGGACCGGCCCCCGCCGAATCGCTCTCGGCAGCCCGGATGGCCCTGCCCCTCGGCACCCGGCTCGCCGCAGGCACGCTGCGGGCCCTCGCCCGTACGCAGGTCGGGGGCACCGGGCCGCGAGCCGGCCTGATCCCCGGGCCGCGGCGGGACGCCGGAGCCCATCTGCCACCGAGCTGCACCGGCACGGAGGCCACGCTGCTCTTCCCGGTGCTGCTCGCGGAGGCACGCCGCTGGGGCCTGCCGGAGCCCGACACGGAGGAACTGCTGCCGACCGCCGAACGCTGTCTGACCTGGCTGCGGACCGCCGTGGGCGACGGCGCCTACCTGCCCGACCCACAGCCCGGTGGCCTCGTCCGCTGCGAGACACAGGCGCACGCCCACCGGGCCGCCCTGCTCGGTGCCGACCTGCTCGACGCCTGCGGCAGACCGGGCGGCGCCGGGCTACGGCAGTGGGCCGGAGCGCTCCGGGCCGCTTTCCGGGAGGACTTCTGGATCGACGACCCGGGCGGCGGTCGTCCGGCCGCCGCCCGTGCGCCGGACGGGCGCCTCTTCGCGCACCTCGGGGCCACCGCGGCACACCTCCTGGACACCGGACTGCTCGGCGGCGGCGAACATGCCCCCGGCCTGCTCGACCGGGTGCGGACCGAGCAGCTCGCCCGGCTGTTCGGCGGTCCGGCGATGGACTCCGGCTGGGGGCTGCGCGGCCTGGGCGCCAAGGAAGCGGGCTACAACCCCTTCGGCCATCGCAGTGGTGCCGTACGGGTCCACGAGACGGCGGTGGCGGTCGCGGGCCTGGCAGCAGCCGGCCATGAGAAGGAGGCGAACTCGCTGCTGCGCGGCGTCCTGGCGGCGACGGAGGCCTTCGGGTACCGGCTGCCCGAGATGTACGCCGGGGAGCAGCGCACCGAGGGTGGCGCCCCGCTGCCCCATCCCGCCGCCTGCCGGCCGGCCGCCACCGCCGCGGCCGCCGGAATCCTGCTGCTGACCACCCTCACGGGCCTCCGACCGGACGCCCCGGCCCGAACGGTCACCCTCCGCCCGCCGCGCACCGCGCCTCTCGGCGAGATCTGCCTGACCGGGCTACGCGTCGCGGGCGCCCCCTTCTCCGTACGGGTGAGCCGCCTCGGCCTCGCCATGGTCGAGGAGGCCGTCGGCGGACTGCAGCTGGGGGTGTGACGCGGCGGCGAGACGGCGTCCGGCCCGGTGGGCGACAGCGGCGCAGGACGGAGAGAGGGGCGCACCGTCCCGACGCCCGGAACGACTGGTGAGACCGCGCCCAGGGCCGCAGACAGGCCATCGAAGCGACCGACGAAGGGAGTGTTTATCGTCAGGCAGACGACTATGATCGCGACATGCCCTACGACCCGTCAGCCTTTCCGCCCTTCGCCGTCACCGTGGACCTGGTCGTGCTGACCGTGCGCCGCCATGCCCTGTGCGCGCTGGCGGTACGCAGGGGCGAGCCGCCGTTCCAGGGGCGCTGGGCGCTGCCCGGCGGCTTCGTGCGGGCCGACGAGGACCTGGCGCAGGCGGCGGCGCGCGAACTGGCCGAGGAGACCGGACTGCGCGTCCACGACCCGGCCGTTCCGGCCCAGGACAACGGCGCCCACCTGGAACAGCTCGCGACCTACGGCGACCCCAAGCGGGACCCCCGCATGCGGGTGGTCAGCGTCGCCCACCTCGCTCTCGCCCCCGACCTGCCCGCGCCCCGCGCGGGCGGCGACGCCAGCAACGCCCGCTGGGCGCCGGTCGAGGAACTGCTCCAGCAGAGCGGGTACGGCCGCGACGGCGAGCCCCTGGCCCCACTCGCCTTCGACCACGCGCAGATCCTCGCGGACGGGGTGGAACGCGCCCGCTCCAAGATTGAATACTCGTCGCTGGCCACGGCGTTCTGCCCGTCCGAGTTCACCGTCGGGGAGCTGCGCCGGGTCTACGAGGCGGTCTGGGGCGTGGCCCTCGACCCGCGCAACTTCCATCGCAAGGTGACGGGCACACCCGGCTTCCTCGTTCCCACCGGCGGCACGACCACCCGCCAGGGCGGGCGCCCAGCCCAGCTCTTCCGCGCCGGCGGCGCCACTCTCCTCAACCCGCCGATGCTGCGGCCCGAGGTGTGAGCAAGCCGCACGACCGGCGGTGAGCGGGGCCCCGGGGGGCAGAGGGGCGATGAAAACGAAGAACGAAGATCCGTGAAGGGGTCCGAGATCGACGGATCCGGTCGGTGAGCGGGCCGTTCGGTGCCCGAAAAACCGTATATAGCGCGCTAAATTGCTGAAGGTGATCCAGGCCTTCGGACTGACCAGCAACCCTCGCAAGGGCCTTCCGCCCGCCGTCGACGACGTCTCCTTCGACGCGCGCGCGGGACACGTCACCGCGCTGCTCGGTGCCGCCGGCGCGGGCAAGTCGACAGTGCTCAGGCTCATGCTCGAACTCCAACAGGGCCGTGGCCTCACGCATTTCCGCGGACGCCCGCTGCACCGCATCGCGCACCCCTCGCGCGAAGTGGGCGTTCTGCTCGGCGATGTCCCCGGCCACCCGGGGCGCACCGTCCGCGGCCATCTGCGCATGCTGTGCGCCGCCGCCGGAGTGCCGGTCCGGCGGGCGGACGAAGTCCTCGAGGCGGTCGGCCTCGTCAGCCTGCGCGACGAACGGCTCGGCGCCCTCTCCCGCGGCATGGACCGCCGCCTCGGCCTGGCTTGCGCGCTGCTCGCCGACCCGCACACCCTCGTGCTCGACGACCCCGCCGACGGGCTTTCCGCCCGGGAGAGCCGCTGGCTGCACGGCATGCTGCGCGCCCACGCCACGCAGGGCGGCACCGTCCTGGTGAGCACGGCCGACCCCAAGGAGGCCGCACGGATCGCCGACCGGGTCGTCACCCTGGACGGGGGCAGGGTCGCCGCCGACCAGGCGGCGGGGGACTTCGCCCGCACCCGGCTGCGCCCGCGGGTCGCCGTCCGCACCCCGCACGCCGCCCGCCTCGCCGCACTCCTCACCAAGGAGGCCCGCACCGGGCAGCGCTCGGTCGAGGTCGCACGGGAAGGGGGCAACCGTCTGTACGTGTACGGCAGTACCTGCGCCGCCGTGGGTGACGCCGCGTTTCGGTACGGCATTCTCGTCCACCAACTCGCCGACGAGGTGGGCGACATGGGGCCCGGCGCGGGCGAGCCGGCCCCGTCCGCGCCGGGAGCCGTCGAGGGGCGGGGTCCGGCAGGGAGCGGCAGCGGCGCTGAGGGCGCCGATCGGCCGGCCCGGGCCGAGGCAGCCGCCGAGGCCGAGGCCAACGCCCCCCATGAGGTCCGGGCCGACGCATCGCAGGACTGCGACACCGCCTCGCACGTGCCCTCGGAAGCCCCCTCTGCGACCGCGGAGACATCGACCGCAGACACATCCACGACGGACCCAGCGGCCGCCGACACATCCCCCGCCGCCCCGCCCCCCGCCACGCCCCACCCCACCTCCTCCCGCCCCTCCCCACCCCCCAGCCACTCCGCCGGCCCCCTGCCCGATCTCCCACCCCCCATCTCGGTCCGTCCTGCGCCCAGCCCGCTGCGGCCGCTGCGGTACGAGCTGCGCCGGGCCACCGGGGTCGGGGCCGGGTTTCTCACCGGTGCCGTGGTGCTGGGGGTCTCGGCGCTCACCGCCGCGGTCCTGGCCCGTATCGGGCACACCCCCCAGGCGCGGCTGCTCGCCGCCTGGCCGCGGGAGCTGCCGTTGCCGCCCGCGGCGCTCGGTGCGGGGCTGCTGGGGGCGCTGGCCTTCGGGGACGAGTTCCGCCACCCCGCTCTGGCGGCGGATCGCGGCACGGTGCCCCGCCGGCTGGGGCTGCTCGCCGCCAAGCTCCTCGTCTCCGCGGCCACCGGGCTGGTCCTGGCCGTGCTGACCGTGGGGTGTGATGCCGAGGTGCTCTATCTGCTGTACGGACGGGAGCTTGTGGAGGTTCCCGTGGATTGGCTGTCACTGGGGGTGAGTTGGATCGCTCTGGTGATCGGCTGCGCCTGGGCCGGGGTGCTGGCCGCCGGGGTCTTCCGGTCCACCGCGGGCGGGCTCGCGGCGGTGGTGGCCGTGCCGGTGGTCGTCGTACCGCTCGTGCGGAAGCTCCTGGAAGGGCCGTCCGTGCGGAGTGCGGCGGGTTTCCCGCTGCGGCTGCGTGAGGTGCTGCTCTCCCAGTGGCCTTTCGGCGGGGAGCGTTATGTGTCGGCCGTGGCGCGGGTGATCGGGCAACCCGTGGGCAGTGCGCTGACGTTGTCGCTGGTCACGCTGCTCTGCGCGTATCTGCTCGCGACCCTGCGACGGAGGGCCAGGTGACAATTGCCCGCGCCCTTCCGGTCCGGCTCGTGCACAACTCCCTCGTAGAACGCCCGTTTCTTTCCGATAAGGCGTCAATTGCGGCGTTGTGAGCGATCACCCTTTCGTGTGCTTTTCACCAAAGACCTCAAGGGAGTTGGACACGGCGCCGACAAAGGATCCGTGAGTACCCTTGCGCACACCATGATGACCCCCGCCCGCGCCGCAGACTCCGGCCTCGCCGGCCCGGGCGAACTCGACCGCTACCCCTACGCAGAGGCCGCCGCCGCAGACCGCGTCGGGGCCCCCGCCTGGGAGGGCGCGGACCCCGAGCTGCGCCGGGTGGGCCGGCGGACCGCGGGCAGCCGAGGCCGCGGCCTGCACGGCCAACTCGTCCAGCAGCTCGGCCAGATGATCGTCTCCGGCGACCTGGGCGCGGACCGTCCGCTGGTGCCCGAGGAGATCGGCCAGCGCTTCGAGGTGTCCCGCACCGTCGTCCGCGAGTCGCTGCGCGTCCTGGAGGCCAAGGGCCTGGTCAGCGCCCGCCCGAACGTCGGCACGCGCGTGCGTCCCGTCAGCGACTGGAACCTGCTCGACCCGGACATCATCGAGTGGCGGGCCTTCGGCCCCCAGCGCGACGACCAGCGCCGTGAGCTGAGCGAGCTGAGGTGGACGATCGAACCGCTCGCCGCGCGGCTGGCGGCCGGCCACGGCCGCGAGGACGTCCAGCAGCGCCTGTCCGACATGGTCGAGATCATGGGCCACGCCATGGGGCAGGGTGACGCGCTCACCTTCTCCCGCGCGGACACCGAGTTCCACTCGCTGCTCATCCAGGTCGCCGGCAACCGCATGCTGGAGCACCTCTCCGGCATCGTCTCGGCGGCCCTCCACGTCTCCGGGGGGCCGGTCACCGGCTGTGACCGGCCGAACGAGGCGACGCTGGTCCACCACGGCCGGATCGTCGACGCCCTCGCCGCGGGGGACGGCGCGGCGGCCGAGGCGGCCATGCGGCAGCTGCTCACCGTCCACCCCGAGGTGGAGCGCGTCGTTCCCGCGCCGCGCGAGCACTGAGCAAGCCCCCGGACGTCACGGCCGAAGGGCTTCCTCCTTCTTCCTCTCTCCGGCATCACCCGGCCTGGCGAGCCGTCTCCCGTCGGATCTCGCAGGATCCACCGGACCTGCGGGGTCCGACGCCGCGACGAACGCCGGCCGGACCGCATATGACCTCCTATGTGCGTGTCTGTCTGCTTTTGATCGCTTACGGGGTGTGACTCGGGCCACGCGGATTGGGCGTAACGCTCGGGGGAACAGCGCGATGACCTAAGAGGTGACAGCCGCGGAGGGAATACGGACGCCGTTCAAGGCGCTGTGCATCTTCCCGGCCCCCGCCCGCGCCGTCGGCCCATTCCCAAGCCGGCGGTCGGCTCTCGTCCGCCGTGGACGGGGCCGGAAGTCGTTTTCCAACGTTCCGAGAGGTTGTTCGTGTCGGCCAGCACATCCCGTACGCTCCCGCCGGAGATCGCCGAGTCCGTCTCTGTCATGGCGCTCATTGAGCGGGGAAAGGCTGAGGGGCAGATCGCCGGCGATGACGTGCGTCGGGCCTTCGAAGCTGACCAGATTCCGGCCACTCAGTGGAAGAACGTACTGCGCAGCCTCAATCAGATCCTCGAGGAAGAGGGTGTGACGCTGATGGTCAGTGCCGCAGAACCCAAGCGCACCCGAAAGAGCGTCGCAGCGAAGAGCCCGGCCAAGCGCACCGCCACCAAGGCGGTCGCGGCGAAGACGGTGACCACTCGTAAGGCCACCGCCACCTCGGCCGCGCCGGCCACGCCCGTCGACCCTGCCGTCGACCCCACCGAGGAAGCCGCGCCCGCGAAGAAGGCCGCTGCCAAGAAGACGACCGCCAAGAAGGCGGTCGCGAAGAAGACCACCGCCAAGAAGACGGCGGCCAAGAAGACCAGCGCCAAGAAGGACGACGTCGAGCTGCTCGACGAAGAGGTCCTCGAGGACACCAAGGTCGCCGACGAGCCCGAGAGCGCCGAGAGCGCCGGCTTCGTCCTGTCCGACGAGGACGAGGACGACGCCCCCGCGCAGCAGGTCGCCGCGGCCGGTGCCACCGCCGACCCGGTCAAGGACTACCTCAAGCAGATCGGCAAGGTCCCCCTGCTCAACGCCGAGCAGGAGGTCGAGCTGGCCAAGCGCATCGAGGCGGGTCTGTTCGCCGAGGACAAGCTGGCCAACGCCGACAAGCTCGCCCCGAAGCTCAAGCGCGAGCTGGAGATCATCGCCGAGGACGGCCGCCGCGCCAAGAACCACCTGCTGGAGGCCAACCTTCGTCTGGTGGTCTCCCTGGCCAAGCGTTACACCGGCCGCGGCATGCTCTTCCTGGACCTCATCCAGGAGGGCAACCTCGGTCTGATCCGCGCGGTCGAGAAGTTCGACTACACCAAGGGCTACAAGTTCTCCACGTACGCCACCTGGTGGATCCGCCAGGCGATCACCCGCGCGATGGCCGACCAGGCCCGCACCATCCGTATTCCGGTGCACATGGTCGAGGTCATCAACAAGCTCGCGCGCGTCCAGCGCCAGATGCTCCAGGACCTGGGCCGCGAGCCCACCCCGGAGGAGCTGGCCAAGGAACTCGACATGACCCCCGAGAAGGTCATCGAGGTCCAGAAGTACGGCCGCGAGCCGATCTCGCTGCACACCCCGCTGGGCGAGGACGGCGACAGCGAGTTCGGTGACCTCATCGAGGACTCCGAGGCCGTCGTCCCGGCCGACGCGGTCAGCTTCACGCTCCTCCAGGAGCAGCTGCACTCGGTCCTGGACACCCTGTCCGAGCGGGAGGCCGGCGTCGTCTCCATGCGTTTCGGTCTCACCGACGGTCAGCCGAAGACCCTCGACGAGATCGGCAAGGTCTACGGCGTCACGCGTGAGCGCATCCGCCAGATCGAGTCCAAGACCATGTCGAAGCTGCGCCACCCGTCGCGTTCGCAGGTGCTGCGCGACTACCTCGACTAGGTCCAGCCCGGCCTGCTCGCCGCCGTACGACATCGAAGGCCCGGCTCCGCGGAAGCGGTGCCGGGCCTTCGCGCTGAGCAGGGGCGGTGGCGGGCGGGCGCAGTGGTGCCGAGCGGGTGCGGGGCGCGGTGCTCTCAATCACTCTGGGTGTTCCATGAACGCCCCGGAGTGAGGAGTTCGCATGCGTCGTCCCCTTGTCCGAGCACTGACCCGTCCCCTGGCCGGGGTGGCTGTCGCGGCCGCGATACCGCTGGTACCGGCGGTCTCCGCCGCTCCCGCGGCAGCAGAGGGCATAGTCGTGGGCGGGTTTCCTGTCGAGGTGTCCCAGGCTCCCTGGACGGTGGCGCTCTCCAGCCGTGACCGGTTCGGGGGAACGCGATCCGGGCAGTTCTGCGGCGGGGTGGCGGTCGGCCCCACCACCGTGCTCACGGCGGCGCACTGTCTGGAGGAGGAGGTCCTGGGGTCTCCGCCGCACCAGGTACCTGATCTCAAGGTGATCACCGGGCGTACGGATCTGCGCACCGATCAGGGCCAGGAGGTGGCGGTGCGCGAGAGCTGGGTGAATCCGGGCTACGACGATGCCAGCAACAGCGGGGACTTCGCGGTGCTGACGCTCGCCGAGCCGCTGCCGCAGAACGCGCTCCTCCCGATGGCCGGCGCGGACGACCCTGCGTACGCCCCCGGCACGCGGGCCGTGGTGTACGGCTGGGGCGACGCCTCGGGTCTGGGCGACTACGCGGACGGGCTGCGGGCCGCGAGCGTCCAGGTGCTGCCCGACGCGCTCTGTGAGCGGGCGTATCCAGCCGGCGGCGATGGCAGCTATGTTGCCGAAGCCATGGTCTGCGCTGGGGAGCGGCAGGGTGGCCGGGACGCGTGCCAGGGGGACAGCGGGGGACCGCTGGTGGCCCAGGGGCGCCTCATCGGGCTGGTGTCCTGGGGGAGCGGCTGCGGGCGCTCCGGCAGTCCCGGCGTCTATACGCGGGTCTCGGACGCCCTGCGGAAGCTGGGCTGGGACTGCGCGGGCCGGGGGGCAGCGTGAGGGCCTTCGACGGAGCCTGAGGTTCCGGGCGGGCAGGACGACGGGCGGCCGGCCCTGGGTGCAGGGGCGGCCGCCCGTTCACCGGCCTGTGCCGGGGCTGGCTCGTCGTGGACGCGAATATCAGCGCTCTTCTTCGGAGGCGTGGTTGGGAACGGTCGTGAGGCGCTCGGTCTCGTCCTGTATCTCAGCGGCGATCTTCTTGAGTTCCGGCTCGAACTTGCGGCCGTGGTGGGCGCAGAAGAGCAGTTCTCCGCCGCTCAGCAGGACGACGCGCAGGTATGCCTGGGCGCCGCAGCGGTCGCAGCGATCAGCGGCCGTCAGCGGGCTCGCGGGGGTCAGAACAGTAGTCACGTCGCCTCTTCTCTAGCTCGACGAGCTGTCGTACCAGGGTCAACATCCAACCAGCCCCAAAACGTTCCCGCTCGCGGCTTTTCCTCGAAAGATTTTTTTCCGAGGCGGCTGGCTGCTGCCGGTTGGCGGCGAATGTGCCGTAGTGCGTGTCTGTGTGTCGTACGGTTTCGCGCGTTCGTATCGGTCTCGGTCCTGCCGGCTGGGTTGCCGGTTGTTCATGAGGACGTGCCCGGAGCCTAAATGGTTCATGCCTGGAAGGGAACGTGATATGTACTTCACCCTATCGAGGGATCGAACGTGTATGCGACTGTGGACTAGTCTGCGTTCATGACGAGGGTGGCGTTACAGCGGCTCTACCAGGCCTCGGTACCCTCTGAGCGGCTACCCGAGCCACGGCCTTACCCCGATGGGCCCCATCTGAAATTCAGCGAGGAGCGAACCGCGTGACCGCCGAGACGTCCGTGCCGTCCACAGCTCTGCTGGCAGGAGCAGACCGGGACGGTTCCAACTACACCGCGCGGCACCTGCTCGTCCTGGAGGGGCTGGAGGCCGTCCGCAAGCGCCCGGGCATGTACATCGGATCGACCGACAGCCGCGGTCTGATGCACTGCCTCTGGGAGATCATCGACAACTCCGTCGACGAGGCCCTGGGCGGCCACTGCGATCACATCGAGGTGATCCTGCACGACGACGGCTCGGTGGAGGTGCGCGACAACGGCCGCGGCATCCCGGTCGACGTCGAGCCCAAGACCGGTCTGTCCGGCGTCGAGGTCGTGATGACCAAGCTGCACGCCGGCGGCAAGTTCGGCGGCGGTTCCTACGCCGCCTCCGGTGGTCTGCACGGCGTCGGCGCCTCCGTGGTGAACGCGCTCTCCGCGCGGCTGGACGTCGAGGTGGACCGCGGCGGCCACACCCACGCGATCAGCTTCCGGCGCGGCGTGCCCGGTGCCTTCGCCGCGTCCGGCCCGGACGCGAAGTTCGAGGCCAAGAGCGGCCTGCGCAAGGCCAAGAAGATCCCCAGGACCCGCACCGGCACCCGCGTGCGGTACTGGGCCGACCGCCAGATCTTCCTCAAGGACGCCAAGCTCTCCCTGGAGAACCTGCACCAGCGCGCACGCCAGACCGCGTTCCTGGTGCCCGGCCTGACCATCGTCGTCCGCGACGAGTTCGGCCTCGGCGAGGGTGGCAGCAAGGGCGAGGAGTCCTTCCGCTTCGACGGCGGCATCAGCGAGTTCTGCGAGTTCCTGGCAGCCGACAAGCCCATCTGCGACGTGCTCCGCTTCACCGGCCAGGGCACCTTCAAGGAGACCGTTCCGGTCCTCGACGAGCACGGCCAGATGACACCCACCGAGGTCACCCGGGAACTCGGCGTCGACGTCGCCCTGCGCTGGGGCACGGGCTACGAGACGACCGTCAAGTCCTTCGTGAACATCATCGCCACTCCCAAGGGCGGCACCCATGTCGCCGGCTTCGAGCAGGCGATCGCCAAGACGATGAACGAGGTGCTGCGCGCCAAGAAGCTGCTGCGCGTCGCCGAGGACGACATCGTCAAGGACGACGCCCTGGAGGGCTTGACCGCGGTCGTCACCGTCCGCCTCGCCGAGCCGCAGTTCGAGGGGCAGACCAAGGAGGTGCTCGGCACCTCGGCGGCCCGCCGCATCGTGAACAACGTGGTCACCAAGGAGCTGAAGGCGTTCCTCACCGCCACGAAACGTGACGCGGCGCAGCAGGCCCGGGTGGTCCTGGAGAAGGCCGTCGCCGCCGCGAGGACCCGCATCGCGGCCCGTCAGCACAAGGACGCGCAGCGTCGCAAGACGGCCCTGGAGTCGTCCTCGCTGCCCGCGAAGCTCGCCGACTGCCGTAGCGACGACGTCGACCGCAGCGAGCTGTTCATCGTCGAGGGAGACTCCGCGCTCGGCACCGCCAAGCTCGCCCGGAACTCCGAGTTCCAGGCGCTGCTGCCGATCCGCGGCAAGATCCTCAACGTCCAGAAGTCGTCCGTGACCGACATGCTCAAGAACGCCGAGTGCGGCGCGATCATCCAGGTCATAGGGGCGGGCTCGGGCCGGACGTTCGACATCGACGCCGCCCGCTACGGCAAGATCATCATGATGACCGACGCCGATGTGGACGGCTCCCACATCCGGACCCTGCTGCTCACGCTGTTCCACCGCTACATGCGGCCCATGGTCGAGGCCGGCCGGGTGTTCGCCGCGGTCCCGCCGCTGCACCGGATCGAGCTGATCCAGCCCAAGAAGGGCCAGGACAAGTACGTGTACACGTACTCGGACCGGGAACTGCGCGACAAGCTCATGGAGTTCCAGAGCAAGGGCGTCCGGTACAAGGACTCGATCCAGCGCTACAAGGGCCTGGGCGAGATGGACGCCGACCAGCTGGCCGAGACCACGATGGACCCGCGCCACCGCACCCTGCGCCGCATCAACCTCTCCGACCTGGACGCCGCCGAGCAGGTCTTCGACCTGCTGATGGGCAACGACGTGGCGCCCCGCAAGGAGTTCATCTCCAGCTCGGCGGCGACGCTGGACCGGTCGCGTATCGACGCGTAGCCGCTGTGCGGGACCCTGACCGGGTGGCCCCTGTGAGGGCTGCCCGGCCGCGGCGGCGGCCCGTCGTCGGGGTCACCTGATGGGGTGAAGGGCGTCGAGAAGAAGAGCCAGGGACCTTTCCGTTCTGTCCATGCTTGGGCATGCGCTCAAGTGACGGTCGTCCCCGTGACGCCAGAAGTGTGCGGTACGACGATCCCTGGTACGCCGCACTCGCCTCCGGCTGGGGCGAGGCGGACGGGTTCCCCGCGCGCGTGCCCGCCACGGCCTCCGAGTGGCCCGGGCGGGCCGAGCGGACGGAGCCCCGGGACGGTGCGGTGAGCGCCGCGGACGTCTACCTCGAGGTGCAGCGCAGCGCCGCCTTCCAGGAGGTGCGGAACCGGTACCGCCGGTTCGTCGTCCCGGCGTTCGCCGCCTTCTTCACCTGGTACGTCGGCTACGTCATCGCCGCCACCACCGCGCCCGGACTCATGGCCCGGCCCGTGGCGGGCGCGGTGAACGTGGCGATGCTGGCCGGGCTCGGGCAGTTCCTCTCCACCTTCCTGCTCACCTGGGCGTACGCCCGGCACGCCCGGCTGCGCAGGGACCGCGCGGCGCTCGAACTGCGCTGGGACACCCAGGAACTGACGCGCGGCATCCGCAGGGCGGTGCCCGGTGACCGGTGAGCACCAGACCCTGGCCCTTCTGCTGTTCAGCGTCTTCGTCGCCGTGACACTGGCGATCACGAGCTGGGTGAGCCGTGACCGGCACGGCTCGGCCGAGGAGTTCTACGCGGGCGGACGGCTCTTCTCGCCGATGGAGAATGGTTTTGCCATCGCCGGTGACTACATGTCGGCCGCATCCTTCCTCGGCATCTCCGGTCTCATCGCGCTCTTCGGCTACGACGGGCTGCTGTACTCGGTGGGCTTCCTGGTGGCCTGGCTGGTGGTGCTCTTCCTGGTCGCCGAACTGGTCCGCAACTGCGGGCGGTTCACCCTCGCCGACGTGGTCGCCGCGCGGATGCGGGAACGGCCGGTGCGGATCGCGGCGGGAACTTCCTCGGTCACCGTGTCCGTTCTGTATCTGGTGGCGCAGATGGTGGGGGCGGGCAGCCTGGTCGCGCTGCTGCTGGGCGGGACGAGCGCAGCCGCGCAGACCTGGACGGTGATCGGGGTCGGCGCCCTGATGGTCGTCTATGTGTCGTGGGGAGGGATGCGGGCCACCACCTGGATCCAGATCGTGAAGGCGGTCCTGCTGATGGGCGGGGCGATCACGCTGACCGCGCTCGTGCTGGTGCGGTTCCACGGCGACGTCGACCAGCTGCTGCGCACCGCGGCGGACCGCAGTGGCCACGGCGCGGCGTTCCTGGCGCCCGGCCTGAAGTACGGCGGGGACTGGACCGCCCGCTTCGACTTCATCAGCCTCGGACTCGCGCTGGTGCTGGGCACGGCCGGGCTGCCGCACATCCTGTCCCGCTTCTACACCGTGCCCACGGCACGCGCGGCGCGGCGCTCGGTCGTCTGGTCGATCGGGCTCATCGGCGGCTTCTACCTGATGACGATCGTCCTCGGCTTCGGCGCGGCCGCGCTCGTGGGCCCGCAGGCCGTGCGCGCGTCGAACGCGGCCGGGAACACGGCGGTCCCGCTGCTGGCGCTCGACCTGGGCGGCGGCGCGCACTCCACGGGCGGAACGGTTCTCTTCGCGGTCGTCGCCGCGGTCGCCTTCGCCACCATCCTCGCGGTGGTCGCCGGAATCACCCTCGCCTCCTCGGCGTCCGTCGCCCACGACCTGTACGCCTCGCTGCGCCGCGGACGCGCGAAGCCGCGCAGCGAGGTGGCCGTGGCGAGGGTGGCGGCGGCCGGCATCGGAGTCGTCGCGATCGCCCTCGGGCTGCTCGCCCGGGACCTCAACGTCGCCTTCCTGGTGGGCCTGGCGTTCGCCGTCGCCGCGTCCGCGAATCTGCCGGTGCTGCTCTACTCGCTGTTCTGGCGGCGCTTCACCACCCGGGGCGCGGTCTGGTCCGTCTACGGAGGCCTGCTCCCGGCCGTGGCGCTGGTGCTGCTGTCACCCGTCGTCTCGGGCAGCCCCGACGCGCTGTTCCCGCACGCCGACTTCCAGTACTTCCCGCTGCAGAACCCGGGTCTCGTCTCCATCCCGCTGGGCTTCCTCGCCGGCTGGCTCGGCACGGTCACCTCGGCGGAGCTGCCGGACGAGGCCAAGCACGCGGAGACGGAAGTGCGGTCGCTGACGGGGGCGGGGGCGGCGTGAAGCGGGCGAGGAACCGTCGAGAAGACAGCGGATCCCGTCCGTATCCAAGGGGGCACGGTCCTTCCCCCGCCCCACGGGCCGTGCCTCAGGCGCGGGTCGCCCACACGTAACGGTGTTCCGGGCGGCCCGCGTCGCCGTACTTCAGGGTCAGCGTGGCCCGCCCGGTGCGCTCCAGGAGCTTCAGATAGCGCTGGGCGGTCTGCCGGCTCACCCCGGTGCGTTCGGCGATCTCCTGGGCCGACAGCGGCCCTTCGGCGTTCATCAGGCACTGCCGCACCGACTCGGCCGTAGCGGGGGAGTGCCCCTTCGGCAGATCCGGCTCCGACGGCGCGGACAGCGCGCCGAAGATGCGGTCGACCTCCGCCTGCTCCGCCTCGCCGCCGCCGTCGAGGGTGCGGCGCAGCTGCGCGTACGCCTCCAGCTTGGCGCGCAGCCCCGCGAAGGCGAACGGCTTGACCAGGTACTGCAGCGCGCCGTGCCGCATCGCCGCCTGCACCGTCGAGACGTCGCGGGCCGCCGTCACCATGATCACGTCGGTCTGGTGGCCGCGCCTGCGCATCTCCTGCACCACCGCAAGGCCCGTCCCGTCGGGCAGATAGTGGTCCATGAGGACCAGATCCACGTGCGGCAGCGTCTCCAGCAACCGCAGCGCCTCCGCGGCCTGGTGCGCCTCGCCGGCGACATGGAAGCCCGGCACCTTCTCCACGTACGCGGCGTTCACCCGCGCGACCCTGGTGTCGTCGTCCACGACCAGGACCTCGATCATCGCGTCTCCTCCTCGGCGGACCGCGCGGCGGACGGCACGGCGCGGGCGGACTTCGGGCTCGATGGGGTCCGGGCGGAGTCCGTGCCCGGTACGGCACCGTCGGTACCCGTGCCCGGTACGGTTCCGGTGGACTCCGCGCCCGGCACGCTCACAGCGGGCCGCGGCGGCCCCGGCTCGGCCAGCGCCTCGGGCAGAACCACGGTGAACTCCGCGCCCCCGCCGGGCGCCTCGCCCACCGTCACCGTGCCGCCCTGCCGCTCCGCGAGCCGGCGCACCAGGGACAGCCCGATGCCGCGCTTGCGGTGGGCGGGCGGCTCCTTCGTCGACCATCCGTCGGTGAAGACGACCTCGCGCCGCTCCTCGGGGATGCCGGGCCCGGTGTCGCGCACCGTGAGCACGGCGGTGCGGCCCTCGGCCTGCAATTCGACCTCCACGCGCGCGTGGGGTGTGCCCGCGACGGCGTCCAGCGCGTTGTCGACCAGGTTGCCGACGATGGTGACCAGCCCCCGTGCGTCGATCAGCCGGTCCGGCAGGCCGGTGCGGCCGGAGAGCCGCAGCGCCACGCCGCGCTCGGCCGCGACGGTCGCCTTGCCGACCAGCAGGGCGGCGAGCAGCGGGTCCTGGATCCGCTCGGTGATCTGTTCCGCCGTGGCCCGGTGATCACCCACCACCTCGCCGACGAACTCCACGGCGTCCTCGTACATCTCCAGTTCGAGCAGCCCCAGCAGGGTGTGCATCCGGTTGGCGTGCTCGTGGTCCTGGGCGCGCAGGGCGTCGATCAGGCCCCGGGTGGAGTCCAGCTCCCGGCCCAGCTGCTCCAGCTCGGTGCGGTCGCGCAGGGTGGCGACCGCCCCTCCGTCGTCGGTGGGCATGCGGTTGGCGACCAGCACCCGCTGCCCCCGCACGGTGAGCAGATCGGTGCCCGTGACCCGGCCGGCCAGCACATCGGCCGTACGTCCCCCGCCCAGCGCCTCGTCCAGGGAGTGCCCCACCGCCTCGTCCCCGAGGCCCAGCAGACGCCGCGCCTCGTCGTTCAGCAGCCGGATCCGGCCCGCGCGGTCCAGGGCCACCACGCCCTCCCGGATGCCGTGCAGCATCGCCTCCCGCTCCGCCAGCAGGGCCGCGATGTCGGAGAACGCCAGGTCCCGGGTCTGTCGCTGCACCCGGCGGGCGATCAGCCACGCGGCCAGCGCGCCGACGGCCAGGGCGCCACCGGCGTACGCCAGCAGCTCCGGGATCGCGTGGACGAGCCGTGCGCGGACACTGTCGTACGCGATGCCGACCGACACCGCTCCGACGATCTCGCCGTCGCCGTCGCGCAACGGCACCTTGCCGCGCGCGGAGCGGCCCAGGGTGCCCTCGTCGATCTCCATGACCTCCCGGCCGGCGAGCGCCTCGCTGGGGTCGGTGGAGACGTGCCGGCCGATCTCCTCCGGCTCGGTGTGCGACCAGCGCACGCCGCGCGTGTCCATGACCACGACGTACTCGGCCCGGGTGGCCTCGCGGATCCGCTCCGCCTCGCGCTGGACGGGCCCGTCGGGCGTCGGGGGTGTACCGCGGACGTCCTCGGCGAGCCGCGGCTGGGCGGCGGTGGTCTGCGCGATCGCCAGCGCCCGGCGCATCGCCTGGTCGTCCAGCTGATCGCTGAGCGGTGCGAGGAACAGCCCGGTCGCGAGCACCGCGACTCCCGCGGCGATCGCCACCTGCATCAGCAGCACCTGCGAGAACACCCGGCGCGGCAGGCCGAGACGCAAGCGGCGGGCGGGGGGCGTGGGGCTCATACCCATGACGGTACGTGGCGGGAGCGCCCGCGCCGAAGCGCGGGGGCGTCGGGGGCTCCTCCCGCCCGCCCGCGGATGCCCGTACGTCCGTGCGCCCGGCTTCCCGCGCGGAGGCGTTCTTCTCGTCCGCGCGGAGGGGGCGGGTCAGCCCGCGAGGGCCGCCGGTGTCAGTTCGCGGACCGCGACGACGTCCATCCGCGCGGGGGCGCCCAGGACCGAGGTGCCGCAGCTCTCCGGCCGCGGCGGCTCCGACGCCCCCTGGGCCACCAGGACGCGCCAGCAGCGGCCGTCGGCATGGGCGACGGTCACCTCCCAGCGCGGAGCCGCACCGGCCGTCCGTACGGCGTTCTCGGTCCGTACCACGCTCAGCGCGTCCGCCGCGTACTCCCGCACCGCCCGCCGAACCGCCAGCTCGGCCGCCTGGCCGGGCCGCTCCCAGGCGGAGCTGCCCCGGCACCCGTCGACGACGATCCGGCCCTCCTGGACGGCGTGCAGGACCTCCTTGACGCCGTGGGCCTCGGCCCGGCCGTAGGCGTAGCCGTACGGCAGGACGAGCAGCGTCGGCGAGAAGCGGTGACCGCCGAGATGGGTGACCTCCCAGACGCCCTCCACACCGGACGCGGCCAGTTCGGCGGCGAGGGGGCGGCCCAGCAGGGCGCAGCAGCGGTCGCGTTTGCCGTTGGTGCACACCAGGGCGAGGGGGTCACCGGTGTGGGGGCGGCCCTGGAGGACGGTGTCGAAGGCGCGGTGGTCGCCCCGCCCCAGGGCGGCGAAGTCCAGGTCGAGCAGCCGGCGGGGGTCGTCGGCCGTGGCGGTGCGCAGCCAGGTGCTGCCGGGCACGGTGTGGGCGGCGTAGATCCGGCGGACGGCGGGCGTACGGCAGTCCGCGTGGCGGCCGGGGCGGCGGATGAGCGCGATGCGTACGCCCGTGCCCTTCGCGGCGGCTTCCAGGGCACGGCCCAGCGCGGGATCCAGGTGGCTCGAGGTGAGCGCCCTGGCGCCCCACGGGCCGGGCTGTTCCACCAGGAGCCAGGTCCTGGCGGTGGCCGCGGTTCCGGAAATGGGCTCGTCGAGGCTCCGGGAGACGGTCGCACACGTACTCACAGAGGTGAGCCTAACCTGACTTGGTCATCAGATGCCTCCGGTCGCGGTGTTGTCCTACTCCGGGAGGGTATGGGCGTCCGGTAAGGCCCTGCCGACGGCTCGTATCCTGGGCGTCGCAGTCAGTTCCCGGTCGGAGAGAGGTCATACGTTGGGGCAGAGCCCGAGGCCGCACCAGATCCCGGTCGTCGTCCTCGCCGGATTCCTGGGCTCCGGCAAGACGACCCTCCTCAACCACCTGCTGCACCGCAGCGGAGGCAGCCGGATCGGTGCCGTGGTGAACGACTTCGGCGCCATCGAGATCGACGCCATGGCGGTGGCCGGCGCGCTCGGCGACTCCACCGTCTCCCTCGGCAACGGATGCCTGTGCTGCGCGGTCGACGCCGGTGAGCTGGACCTCTACCTCGACCGGCTCGCCCGGCCCGAGGCCGGCATCGACGTCATCGTGATCGAGGCCAGCGGGCTCGCCGAGCCGCAGGAACTGGTCCGTATGGTGCTGGCGAGCGAGAACCCGCGCGTGGTCTACGGCGGGCTCGTCGAGGTCGTGGACGCCGCCGAGTTCGACGGCACGCGCGCGAAGCACCCCGAGATCGACCGGCACCTCGCCCTCGCCGACCTCGTGGTGGTCAACAAGCTGGACCGGGCCCCGGACGCCGAACGCGTCCTCGGTCAGGTCCGCTCCCTCACCGACCGGGCCGCCGTCGTTCCCGCGACCTACGGCCGGATCGACCCCGAGTTCCTGTTCGACTGCCGGCCGAGCGAGGAGCGCGTCGGGCAGCTGTCCTTCGACGACCTGCACCAGGAGGCGTACGACGGCGCACACGAGGGCCAGGAGGACGAGGCGCGGGGCCACGCCGGGCACCTGCACACCGGCTACGACAGCCTGTCCTTCGTCTCCGACGTCCCGCTCGACCCCCGGCGGCTGATGCGGTTCCTCGACAGCCGGCCGGAGGGGCTGTACCGGATCAAGGGCTATGTCGACTTCGGCGCCCACGACTCCCGCAACCGCTACGCCGTCCACGCCGTCGGGCGGTTCCTGCGGTTCTACCCGGAGCCCTGGGCGCCCGGCGCCGGACGGCTCACCCAGCTCGTGCTGATCGGCTCCGGCATCGACGCCCGGCTCCTCGGCAAGGAACTGGAGGCGTGCAGGAGCGACGCCCCGCACACCGCCGACGAGCACGGCATGTGGGGCGTCCTGCGCTACGTCCAGGACCCGGAGGACCGGGACGAGCCGGACCCCGGGCCGGACACAGACGCCGAACCGCTCGCGTCCGAATCGCTCGTTCTCGAGCCGCTCGACCCCGAGCCGCTCGACCCGGACTCCGGCGACCACTGAAGCCGGGCCGGGACCTACACCGGCCCGGCCACCGCCGCCACCGGCTTCGGCAGCGACACGCCCGATCCGTCGCGGCGCGGGTCGATCTCGGGCAGCTCGGTCGGCGAGCCGTTCTTCTGCGCGGCCCGGGCCGGCGTCGCACCCGCCCAGGCGAAGGACAGGCAGTCCTCGCCCTTCAGGAACCGCTGGCAGCGCACCCCGCCGGTGGCGCGGCCCTTGCGCGGGAACTGGTCGAACGGGGTCACCTTGGCGGTCGTCTGGACCGAGTCGTCCAGCGTGCCGCGCGAGCCGGCGACGGTGAAGACGACCGCGTCCGCCGCCGGGTCCACCGCCGTGAACGAGATGACCTTGGCCCCGTCGGCGAGCTTGATGCCCGTCATACCGCCCGCGGGACGGCCCTGCGGGCGGACCTGGGAGGCCTGGAAGCGCAGCAGCTGGGCGTCGTCGGTGATGAAGACCAGGTCCTCCTCGCCGGTGCGCAGCTCCACCGCGCCGACGATCCGGTCACCCTCCTTGAGGGTGATCACCTCCAGCTCCTCCTTGTTGGCCGGATAGTCCGGGACCACCCGCTTGACGACACCCTGTTCCGTGCCCAGCGCCAGACCGGGCGAGGACTCGTCGAGCGTGGTCAGGCAGACCACCGTCTCGTCGACCTCCAGGGACACGAACTCCGCCAGCGGCGCGCCTCCCGAGAGGGTGGGCGCCGCCGCCGTCTCCGGCAGCTGCGGCAGGTCGACGACGTTGATCCGCAGCAGCCGGCCGGCCGACGTCACCGCGCCCACCTCGCCGCGGGCCGTGGCCGGCACCGCCGAGACGATCACGTCGTGCTTGGCGCGCTTGCCGCCCTCGTCCTCCGCGAACGGCTCGGCGTTGGCCGTGCGGGCCAGCAGGCCCGTCGAGGACAGCAGCACCCGGCACGGGTCGTCCGCCACCTGGAGCGGCACGGTGGCGGCCGTGGCGCCCGCGGACTCCAGCAGCACCGTACGCCGCTCGGTGCCGAACTTCTTGGCGACCGCGGCCAGTTCCGAGGAGACCAGCTTGCGCAGCTCCGCGTCCGACTCCAGGATCCGGGTCAGCTCCTCGATCTCGGTGTTGAGCCTGTCCTTCTCCGCCTCCAGCTCGATCCGGTCGTACTTGGTGAGCCGGCGCAGCGGGGTGTCGAGGATGTACTGGGTCTGCACCTCGCTCAGCGAGAAGCGCTCCATCAGGCGCTCCTTGGCCTGCGCGCTGTTCTCGCTGGAGCGGATCAGCCGGATGACCTCGTCGATGTCGACCAGTGCGGTGAGCAGGCCCTCGACCAGGTGGAGCCGGTCGCGCCGCTTGCTGCGGCGGTACTCGGAGCGGCGCCGGACGACCTCGAAGCGGTGGTCGAGGTAGACCTCCAGCAGCTCCTTCAGGCCCAGCGTCAGCGGCTGGCCGTCGACCAGGGCGACGTTGTTGATGCCGAAGGACTCCTCCATCGGCGTCAGCTTGTACAGCTGCTCCAGGACCGCCTCCGGGACGAAGCCGTTCTTGATCTCGATGACCAGGCGCAGTCCGTGCTCGCGGTCGGTGAGGTCCTTGACGTCGGCGATGCCCTGGAGCTTCTTGGAGCCGACCAGGTCCTTGATCTTGGCGATGACCTTCTCCGGGCCGACCGTGAAGGGCAGCTCGGTGACGACCAGCCCCTTGCGGCGGGCCGTGACGTTCTCGACGGAGACCGTCGCGCGCATCTTGAAGGTGCCGCGGCCCGTCTCGTACGCGTCGCGGATGCCGGACAGGCCGACGATCCGGCCGCCGGTGGGCAGGTCGGGGCCCGGGACGTGCCGCATCAGGGCGTCGAGATCGGCGTTCGGGTGCCGGATGAGGTGGCGGGCGGCCGCGATGACCTCGCCCAGGTTGTGCGGCGGCATGTTGGTGGCCATGCCGACCGCGATGCCCGAGGCGCCGTTCACCAGCAGGTTCGGGAAGGCGGCGGGCAGGGCGACCGGCTCCTGCTCCTGGCCGTCGTAGTTCGGGGCGAAGTCGACCGTGTCCTCGTCGATGGACTCGGTCATCAGGCCCGAGGCCGCGGCCATCCGGCACTCGGTGTACCGCATGGCGGCGGGCGGGTCGTCATTGCCCAGCGAGCCGAAGTTGCCGTGGCCGTCGACCAGCGGCACCCGCATGGAGAAGGGCTGGGCCATGCGCACCAGGGCGTCGTAGATCGAGGCGTCGCCGTGCGGGTGCAGCTTGCCCATGACCTCGCCGACCACGCGGGCGCACTTCACATAGCCGCGCTCGGGGCGCAGGCCCATCTCGTTCATCTGGTAGACGATGCGGCGGTGCACCGGCTTCAGGCCGTCGCGGGCGTCCGGCAGCGCGCGGGAGTAGATGACCGAGTACGCGTACTCGAGGAAGGAGCCCTGCATCTCGTCGACGACGTCGATGTCGAGGATGCGCTCCTCGAACGAGTCGTCGGGCGGCGGGGTCTTCGTGCTGCGGCGGGCCATCGCTGCCTGGCTCCTTGCTGAAGCGATTGACGGATCTGACGCGGACCATTGTGGACCGCGGCACTGACAACGCGGAGCGGGACCCGGCGTCGCCGCCCGGCCCCCCGCTGCGCGCAGGCTACGCCTGTCGCCGCCCGGCCCCGCTGCCCGCAGGCTACGCCCTCGCGGCGGGCAATCCCGTTCTCGCTCTCGGCGTACGCGCTGGCGGGAACTTCGCAGCCGGTCCGCACGCTTGCATACAGTGGCAGGACCGGCAGGAATCAAGCGGTCTCAGCCACCGCATCCGCGATCGAAGGGACGTACATGCCCATGGGTCACACGGCCACAGCCGAGGCAGGCTCCGGCGGCCTGACAGCGACCGAGCACCGCCTGGCCAACGGCCTGCGCGTGGTGCTCTCCGAGGACCACCTGACCCCGGTCGCGGCGGTGTGCCTCTGGTACGACGTCGGCTCCCGGCACGAGGTCAAGGGGCGTACCGGCCTGGCTCACCTTTTCGAGCACTTGATGTTCCAGGGCTCCGCCCAGGTCAAGGGCAACGGCCACTTCGAGCTGGTGCAGGGCGCCGGCGGTTCCCTCAACGGCACCACCAGCTTCGAGCGGACCAACTACTTCGAGACCATGCCCGCCCACCAGCTGGAGCTCGCCCTCTGGCTGGAGGCCGACCGCATGGGCTCCCTGCTGGCCGCCCTGGACGACGAGTCCATGGAGAACCAGCGCGACGTCGTCAAGAACGAGCGCCGCCAGCGCTACGACAACGTCCCCTACGGCACCGCCTTCGAGAAGCTGACCGCCCTCGCCTACCCGGAGGGCCACCCCTACCACCACACGCCGATCGGCTCGATGGCCGACCTGGACGCGGCGACCCTTGAGGACGCGCGGGAGTTCTTCCGCACCTACTACGCGCCCAACAACGCGGTGCTCTCGGTCGTCGGCGACATCGACCCGGAGCAGACCCTCGCGTGGATCGAGAAGTACTTCGGCTCGATCCCCTCCCACGACGGCAAGCCCGCCCCGCGCGACGGCTCGCTGCCCGACATCATCGGCGAGCAGCTGCGCGAGGTCGTCGAGGAGGAGGTCCCGGCGCGCGCCCTGATGGCCGCCTACCGGCTCCCGCACGACGGCACGCGCGCGTGTGACGCGGCGGACCTGGCGCTGACCATCCTGGGCGGCGGCGAGTCCTCCCGCCTGTACAACCGGCTGGTCCGCCGGGACCGCACGGCGGTCGCGGCCGGCTTCGGCCTGCTGCGGCTGGCCGGCGCGCCCTCGCTCGGCTGGCTGGACGTGAAGACCTCCGGCGACGTCGAGGTGCCGGTCATCGAGACCGCCATCGACGAGGAGCTGGCCCGGTTCGCCGAGGAGGGACCCACCGCCGAGGAGATGGAGCGCGCCCAGGCCCAGCTGGAGCGCGAGTGGCTGGACCGGCTGGGCACGGTCGCGGGCCGCGCCGACGAACTGTGCCGGTACGCCGTGCTGTTCGGTGACCCGCAGCTCGCCCTCACGGCCGTCAAGCGGGTGCTGGAGGTGACACCGGAGGAGGTCCAGGAGGTCGCCAAGGCCCGCCTGCGGCCCGACAACCGCGCGGTGCTCGTCTACGAGCCGCTCGCCCCCGAGCAGCCCGAGCAGGTGGAGGGCACCGAGGACCCGGAATCCGCGGCGACCGTGGAAGCCGCCGACGACAACGAGGAGGCGGCCAAGTGACCGAGCTGACCAGCATGGAGTTCCACCCCCGGCCGCAGCCGGGCGAGGCCAGGCCGTGGGCGTTCCCGGCACCCGCGCGCGGCGCCCTCGACAACGGCCTCACCGTCCTGCGCTGCCACCGCCCGGGTCAGAAGGTCGTCGCCGTCGAGGTGCTCCTCGACGCCCCGCTGGAGGCCGAGCCCGCCGGCCTGGACGGTGTCGCCACGATCATGGCGCGCGCCTTCTCCGAGGGCACAGACAAGCACTCCGCCGAGGAGTACGCCGCCGAGCTGGAGCGCTGCGGCGCCACCCTCGACGCGCACGCCGACCACCCGGGCGTACGGTTGAGCCTGGAGGTCCCGGCGTCCCGGCTGGAGAAGGGCCTCGGCCTGCTCGCGGACGCGCTGCGGGCGCCCGCGTTCGCCGACGGCGAGGTCGAGCGGCTGGTCCGCAACCGCCTGGACGAGATCCCGCACGAGCTGGCCAACCCCGCCCGGCGGGCCGCCAAGGAGCTGTCCAAGGAGCTGTTCCCGGCGACGTCGCGCATGTCGCGCCCGCGCCAGGGCACCGAGGAGACGGTCGCGAAGATCGACTCGGCGGCCGTCCGCGCCTTCTACGAGCGGCACGTCCGCCCGGCCACCGCCACCGCCGTGGTGGTCGGCGATCTCACCGGCGTCGACCTGGACGCCCTGCTCGGCGAGACCCTCGGCGCCTGGGCCGGCTCCCCGGGACAGCCGCGGCCGGTGCCGCCGGTGACCGCCGACGACACGGGGCGCGTCGTCATCGTCGACCGTCCCGGCGCCGTCCAGACGCAGCTGCTCATCGGCCGCGTCGGCCCGGACCGGCACGACCGCGTCTGGCCCGCTCAGGTGCTCGGCACGTACTGCCTCGGCGGCACCCTCACCTCCCGCCTGGACCGGGTGCTGCGCGAGGAGAAGGGCTACACCTACGGCGTGCGTTCCTTCGGGCAGGTCCTGCGGTCCGCCCCGGACGGCACGGGTGCCTCGATGCTCGCCATCAGCGGCTCGGTGGACACCCCGAACACCGGGCCCGCGTTGAAGGACCTGTGGACGGTGCTGCGCACGCTCGCCGCGGAGGGCCTGACCGACGCCGAGCGGGACGTCGCCGTGCAGAACCTGGTGGGTGTGGCGCCGCTCAAGTACGAGACGGCGGCGGCCGTGGCGAGCACCCTGGCCGACCAGGTCGAGCAGCACCTGCCCGACGACTACCAGGCGACGCTGTACCGGCAGCTGGCCGCCACCGGCACGGTCGAGGCCACCGCGGCGGTCGTCAGCGCCTTCCCGGTGGACCGTCTGGTGACCGTCCTCGTCGGTGACGCGGCGCAGATCGAGGAGCCCGTGGCGGCCCTGGGCATCGGGGAAGTCACCGTCGTCTCGGCCGAGTAGGGCAGCCGCGCGGGCGCACCCGCGCAGCCGCCCGGGCACACCCGCGCGGGGGGCCCTGGTGACCGAAGTGTCACCAGGGCCCCTTGGTGTCCGAATTGGGGCAGAGGTTGCCTGTCTGACCTGTGGGATGCGCTACAAAACCCCGCATTCGTTTGGGCTTTGAAAGCCGTCCCGTTTAGCGTCGTCCGGGCTGTTCGTCAGGCAGTGCGCCGCACCCGCGGCACCGGACAGTCATCGCCGAGTCCCCGTACGGCGCGAGCCAGGGGAGCCGGGGACCCAACCATGAAGTCCCTGGGGTGAATCGGACGCCCGCGCCGTGCGCGAGGGGGTCCGTAGGAGACCTTCCTGCTCCGAACCCGTCAGCTAACCCGGTAGGCGAGAGGGAAGGAAAGGACCAGCCACTTCATGGCGTTCACCCGCGCCACCGGGAAGCACCGTCGTCCCGGCCGGATGCAGCGTTCCACCGCCCGCGCGGCGGGCGTCGCGGCGCTCACCACCACCGGCGTCATCGGCACCCTGGCGGGCCCGGCGCTCGCCGCCGTCGAGTCCCCCGCCGAGCAGACCGGTCTGACTCCCGTCCTGACCATCGGCGACGAGGTCGCCGACCAGATCGACGCGCAGGCCGCCGCGCAGCAGCAGGCCGCCGAGCACGCCGCCGCCGTCAAGAGGGCCGAGGCGGCCGCCATGAAGCGCGCCCAGGAGGAGGCCCGCAAGGCCCGCGAGGCCGAGGAGCGGGCGGCCCGGGAGGCCGAGCGCAAGCGCCTCAACACCTTCGTGCTGCCGATCAGCGGCTCCTACGTCTCCACCGGCTACCAGGCCGGCAGCTCCCTGTGGTCCTCCGGCAGCCACACCGGCGTCGACTTCCACGCCGCCAGCGGCACCTCGGTGCACTCGGTCGGCGCCGGCACGGTCGTCGAGGCCGGCTGGGGCGGGGCGTACGGCAACCAGGTGGTCATCCGGATGCACGACGGCACGTACACCCAGTACGGGCACCTGTCCTCCATCGGCGTGTTCGTCGGCCAGACGGTGACGCCGGGCCAGCAGATCGGCCTGTCCGGCGCGACCGGCAACGTCACCGGCCCGCACCTGCACTTCGAGGCCCGCACGGGCGCCGAGTACGGCTCGGACATCGACCCGGTCGCCTACCTGCGCGCGCACGGCGTCAGCATCTGACGCACCCCCTCGTACCTCCACGCACTTCCCGAAGCCCCGGCCCCGCGCCGGGGCTTTCGGTATTTCGGCCGCCCTCTTGTCCAAAAAATATCCATGGATTCCGGCCCGCCGTCGGAAATTCCGGCTCATTGTCATAGAGTCGCTGAACACACGTCAATCGTCGACGTTTCACGGGGATTAAGGCGGAGGTCGGTCATGCGTATTCCGGCGCACTCGGTATGCACGGCGATCCGGGACGACATCGTCGCGGGTGTCCACGAGCGCGGCAGCCGGCTCACCGAGGAACTGCTCGCCCGCCGCTACGGCGTCTCACGCGTCCCCGTCCGGGAGGCCCTGCGCACGCTGGAGGCGGAGGGCTTCGTGGTGACCCGGCGGCACGCGGGCGCGTGCGTCGCGGAACCCACCGAGCAGGAGGCCTCCGACCTGCTGGAGATGCGCCTGCTGCTGGAGCCGCTGGGTGCCTCCCGCGCGGCCCAGCGGCGCACGGAGGCGCATCTGAAGGTGCTGCGCGGCCTGGTCCGGCTCGGCCAGGAGCGCGCCCGCCGCGGCCACAGCGACGATCTGCGCTCCCTGGGCGGCTGGTTCCACGAGACGCTGGCCCAGGCCTGCGGCAGCCCCGCGCTGACCTCGACGCTGACCCAGCTGCGGCACAAGATCGCCTGGATGTACACGGTGGAGGCGCCGGCCGGCCCGGTGGAGTCCTGGGCGGAGCACGGGGCGATCGTGGACGCCGTGGCGCGCGGCGACGGCGAACGCGCGCGGGCGATCACCGCGGTGCACACCGAGCGCGCGACGGCCGCCCACCGCCTGCGGTTCGGCTCGGGCGGGGACCGCCCGGAGCGTGTGAGGAACTCGCAACATCCCGTAAACATGTCGGGCCTGCGGCATTAACACGGGAGCCGTATACAAAGAGCAGGTATTTCGGCGGCCGGGTATTTCCCTGCCCATTTTCCCGTGCGCCGGTAATCGTCGCCCGTGCGATGTGCGCCTGTCCGGAAATACATCGGGCATTGCCGCGGCGGCGGTTCCCCGGGAAAAGCGGAACCGCGCCGCCCCGGAAGGGCGACGCGGTCCCGGCGTGACTGCCGCGCGAGCGTCAGACGGTCTCGGGGAGCTCCTCGAGACCCTCGGCGACCAGCTTGGCCAGGCGGTCGAGCGCGGCGTCCGCGCCCTCGGCGTCGGAGGCGAGGACGATCTCCTCGCCGCCCTGGGCGCCCAGGCCGAGGACGGCCAGCATGGAGGCCGCGTTGACGGGGGTGCCGCCGGCCTTGGCGATCGTCACCGGGACGCCTGCGGCCGTGGCGGCTCGGACGAAGATGGAGGCGGGGCGGGCGTGGAGACCCTCGGCCCAGCCGACGTTGACGCGGCGCTCAGCCATGTGATGCTGCCCTTCAGTGTTCAGGTTGTCTAGACCAGTTTCCCACATCGTGAAGCATGCCCGGAGCGGACGTGCGTCCCCTCCACCGGGTGTCGCCGGACCGCGGCCTCGGTCCGGTGTTCCGTCCTCACAGACTGCCCCGCGCCGTTGTCGGACGCGAGCCGTACTCTGGGGCCCATGCAGACCTCGTCGGACCGGCACGAGTACCCCGCCCACTGGGAAGCCGACGTGGTGCTGCGCGACGGCGGCACCGCGCGCGTCCGCCCCATCACCGTCGATGACGCCGAGCGCCTGGTCAGCTTCTACGAGCAGGTTTCGGACGAGTCGAAGTACTACCGCTTCTTCGCGCCCTACCCGCGTCTGTCCGCGAAGGACGTCCACCGCTTCACGCACCACGACTTTGTGGACCGGGTGGGACTCGCGGCCACGATCGGCGGCGAGTTCATCGCCACCGTACGCTACGACCGCATCGGCAAGAACGGACTGCCCGCTTCCGGCCCCGCCGACGAGGCCGAGGTCGCCTTCCTGGTGCAGGACGCCCACCAGGGCCGCGGTGTCGCCTCCGCCCTGCTGGAACACATCGCCGCCGTCGCCCGCGAGCGCGGCATCCGCCGCTTCGCCGCCGAGGTGCTGCCCGCCAACACCAAGATGATCAAGGTGTTCACGGACGCCGGGTACACCCAGAAGCGCAGTTTCGAGGACGGCGTCGTCCGCCTGGAGCTGGACCTCGAACCCACCGACCGCTCCCTGGCCGTGCAGTACGCGCGCGAGCAGCGCGCCGAGGCGCGTTCCGTGCAGCGACTGCTCGCCCCCGGCTCGGTCGCCGTCGTCGGCGCCGGCCGCACCCCCGGCGGAGTGGGCCGCGGTCTGCTCGGCAACATCCGGGACGCCGGCTTCACCGGGCGGCTGTACGCGGTCAACCGCGCCCTGCCCGACGGGCGGAAGGAGCTGGACGGGGTCCCGGCGTACCGGTCCGTGCGGGACATCGACGGCCCCGTGGACCTCGCGGTCGTCGCCGTGCCCGCCGAGCACGTGCCCGAGGCCGTCACCGAGTGCGGCGAGCACGGCGTCCAGGGGCTGGTCGTCATCTCCGCCGGATACGCCGAGAGCGGCCCCGAGGGACGCGAGCGCCAGCGGGCCCTGGTGCGCCTCGCGCGCGCGTACGGCATGCGGATCATCGGGCCCAACGCCTTCGGGATCATCAACAACTCCCCGGAGGTACGCCTCAACGCCTCCCTCGCCCCCGAGCCGCCCCGCCCCGGACGGATCGGCCTGTTCGCCCAGTCCGGCGCGATCGGCATCGCCCTGCTGTCCCGGCTGCACCGGCGCGGCGGCGGCGTCACGGGGGTCACCGGTGTCTCCACCTTCGTCTCCTCCGGCAACCGCGCGGACGTCTCGGGCAACGACGTCCTCCAGTACTGGTACGACGACCCGGACACCGACGTCGTCCTGATGTACCTGGAGTCCATCGGCAACCCCCGCAAGTTCACCCGCCTCGCCCGCCGGACGGCGGCCGCCAAGCCCCTGGTGGTGGTCCAGGGCGCCGGCTCCGGCCCGCAGGGCCACGCGGTCCGCGCCACGCGGCTGCCGCACGCCACGGTCTCCGCGCTGCTCCGCCAGGCCGGCGTGATCCGCGTGGACACCATCACGGAACTGGTGGACACGGGCCTGCTGCTCGCCCGTCAGCCCCTTCCCCCCGGACCGCGCGTGGCGATCCTCGGGAACTCCGAGTCCCTGGGCGTGCTGACCTACGACGCCTGCCTCTCCGAGGGCCTCAGGCCCGCGCCGCCCCTGGACCTGACGACCGCCGCGACGCCGGAGGACTTCCGCGCGGCCCTGTCCCGCGCGCTGGCCGACGACACCTGCGACGCGGTGGTGGTCACGGCGATACCCGCGATCGGGGAGGAGTCCGCCGGAGACGCGGCGCTGGCCGAGGCGCTGCGGTCCGCGGCCGAGCGGGCGCCGTCCAAGCCGGTCCTGGTCGTGCACGTGGAGCTGGGCGGACTCGCCGAGGCCCTGTCGGCCGCCATGAGCACCGCCCCGCGCGCACGGGCCGCGACGGCGGACGCGACGGCGCCCGACGCCCGCCCGGAACGGGTCCCCGTGGCCGAGCCGGCCGAGGGCACCCGCCTCATCCCCGCCTACCCCGCCGCCGAACGCGCCGTCCGCGCCCTCGCCGAGGCCGTGAAGTACGCGCAGTGGCGGCGCGAGTCCGCCGACCCCGGCAAGGTGCCGGAGTACGAGGACATCGACGAGAAGGGCGCCGCCCGGCTGATCGGCGGTCTCCTCTCGCGCGGCCAGGGCCTCACCCTCGGTACCGAGGAGACCTGCGAGCTGCTGGGCCGGTACGGCATCCGGGTGCGCCGCGCCCTGCCCGCCCCCACCCCCGAGGAGGCCGTCGCCGCCGCCCGCGCCCTCGGCTACCCGGTCGCCCTCAAGGCCACCGCCCCGCACCTGCGGCACCGCGCGGACCTCGGCGGCGTCCGCCTCGACCTCGCGGACGAGGAGCAACTGCGCCGCGCCTACGCCGAACTGGCCGGCCTGTTCGGCACGCCGGAGGAGCTGCGCCCGGTGGTGCAGGGCATGGCACCGCGCGGGGTGGACACCGTCGTCCGCGCGGTGATCGATCCCGCCGCCGGAGCGGTGCTCTCCTTCGGGCTCGCCGGGGCCGCCTCGCAGCTGCTCGGCGACATGGCGCACCGGCTGATCCCGGTCACCGACCGGGAGGCGACCTCTCTGGTCCGGTCGATCCGGACGGCACCGCTGCTGTTCGGCTGGCGCGGCTCGGCACCGGTCGACACCCCCGCCCTGGAGGAGCTGCTGCTGCGGGTCTCCCGGCTGGTCGACGACCACCCCGAAGTGGTCGCCGTCACGCTGGAGCCGGTCGTCGTCGCCACCGAGGGCCTGAGCGTGCTCGGCGCCTCGGTGCGGCTGGCCCCGCCTCCCGCCCGCGATGACCTGGGCCCGCGCACGCTCCCCGCCTACTGAGAGCCTCCCGGGACGGATCCGAACCCGGCCCGGGGCTTCCGAGCGGTGCCTCGCAGTCAGTGCGCCCCCGTAGGATGGACGGCATGGCCAAGACCAGTACGACGACCCAGGGGCTGCGTGCGGCGATCGAGCGCAGCGGCTACTACCCGGCCCTCGTGGCCGAGGCGGTGGAGGCCGCCGTGGGCGGCGAGCCCATCCGGTCGTACCTGGTCCACCAGGAGACGACGTTCGACCAGAACGAGGTCCGCCGGCATGTGACCGTGCTGGTCCTCACCGGCACCCGTTTCATCGTCAGCCACACCGACGAGCAGGCCGCCGACAACACCTCGCCGACGCCGTACGCCACCACCTCCACGGAGTCCGTGAAGCTCGGCCGGATCTCGTCGGTGGTGGTCAGCCGCGTGGTCGCCAACCCGGAGTCGTACACGCCGGGCAGCCTCCCGCGCGAGGTCGTGCTCACCATCGGCTGGGGCGCCGTCTCCCGGATCGACCTGGAGCCCGCCGCCTGCGGCGACCCCAACTGCGAGGCCGACCACGGCTACACCGGCAGCGCGACGGCCGACGACCTCAGCCTGCGCGTCAGCGAGGCCGGCGACGGCCCCGAGACGGTGCGCCAGGCGCTCGCCTTCGCGCAGGCCATCTCCGAGGCGACCGCGGACCCGACCCGCTGATGGTGCAGCCGCCCACCGCCTGGGACTCCCATCCGGAACCCCTCGCCGTCGACTCCGCCCCCCTGCCCGAGTACGGCACGGGATCGCTCGCCGATCTGCTGCCCACGCTCGCCGCGGGCATGGGCGTGCCCGGTGTCACGGCCGCCATCCCGGAGCTGACCCCCGCCGACCGCAACTGCGTGTTCCTGATCGACGGTCTCGGCTGGGAGCAGCTGAAGGCGCACCCGGCCGAGGCACCGTTCCTGACCTCGCTCCTCGCCGCCTCGCGCGGCGGCACCGGCCGCCCGCTGACCACCGGCTACCCGGCGACCACGGCCACCTCCCTCGCCTCCGTGGGCACCGGCCTGCCGCCGGGCGCCCACGGCCTGCCCGGCTACACCGTGCGCGATCCGGCCACCGGCGCGCTGATGAACCAGCTGCGCTGGCAGCCGTGGACCGAGCCGAGTGCCTGGCAGCCGTACCCCACCGTCTTCGAGCTGGCCGACCGCGCGGGGGTGCACGCCGCCCAGGTGTCCTCCCCGGCCTTCGCGAACACCCCGCTGACCAAGGTCGCGCTCAGCGGCGGCACCTTCCACGGGCGGCTGTCCGGTGAGGACCGCATGGACCTCGCGGCGCAGCAGCTCGCCGCCGCGGACCGCAGCCTGGTCTACACGTACTACGCCGAGGTCGACGGCGCCGGCCACCGCTTCGGTGTCGACTCCGACACCTGGCGCGGCCAGCTGATGTACGTCGACCGCCTGGTCCAGCGCCTGGCCGAGCAGCTGCCCCCGCGCAGCGCGCTCTACGTCACCGCCGACCACGGCATGGTGGATGTGCCGTTCGACGAAGAGCACCGCATCGACTTCGACGAGGACTGGGAGCTGCGCGCCGGGGTCGCCCTGCTGGGCGGCGAGGGCCGGGCCCGGCACGTCTACGCCGTGCCGGGCGCCGCGAACGACGTCCTGACCTGCTGGCGGGAAGTGCTCGGCGAGCAGTTCTGGGTGGCCTCGCGGGACGAGGCGATCGCCGCCGGCTGGTTCGGGCCGCGGGTCGACGAGCGGGTGTACGCGCGCATCGGCGACGTCGTCGCGGCCGCGCGGGACGACGTGCTGCTCATCGCCTCCGAGCGGGAGCCCAACGAGTCGGCCATGGTCGGCAACCACGGCTCGCTGACCCCCGCCGAGCAGCTGGTCCCGCTGCTCGAAGTACGGGCCTGAGGCCCGCCGACCGCACACCATGACGATTTCGCCGAAAGGTGCTCAACCTCCCATGCCCGAGCTGGTCTTCTTCTCCGGAACCATGGACTGCGGGAAGTCGACCCTGGCTCTCCAGATCGAGCACAACCGCTCCGCGCGCGGACTTCAGGGCATGATCTTCACCCGCGACGACCGCGCGGGCGAGGGCAAACTGTCCTCCCGGCTCGGCCTGGTCACCGACGCGGTCGAGGTCGAGGACGGCATGGACCTCTACGGGTACCTCGTCGACCACCTCTCGCACGGTGGCCGCGCGGACTACGTGATCGCCGACGAGGCGCAGTTCCTGGCCCCGGAGCAGATCGACCAACTCGCGCGCGTGGTCGACGACCTGGGGCTCGACGTCTACGCCTTCGGCATCACCACCGACTTCCGCACCAAGCTCTTCCCCGGCTCGCAGCGGCTGGTGGAACTGGCCGACCGGGTCGAGGTGCTCCAGGTGGAGGCCCTGTGCTGGTGCGGTGCCCGCGCCACCCACAACGCCCGCACCGTCGGCGGCGAGATGGTCGTCGAGGGCGCCCAGGTGGTCGTCGGCGACGTCAACCAGGCGGAGGCCGTCGGCTACGAGGTGCTGTGCCGCCGCCACCACCGCCGGCGGATGACCGCGGCGACGGCCCGCGCGGCGGCCCTGTCCCCGGACGTCCTGCCGGTGCCGCAGACCACCTGACACCCGCGCGGCCCCGGCCGTGCCCTCGCTCAGGCGGGCTGGAGCAGGCAGAAGCGGGCGCCCTCGGGGTCGGTCACCGTCGCGACCCGGCCGCGTTCGCCGTCCTCGGCCGGTTTCAGGACGTGCCCGCCCAGCTCGGTCAGGCGGACGAGGGCCTCGTCGATGTCCGCGACCTCGAAGTGCGTCACCCAGTGCGGCCCCCGGTCGCGCGGCAGGGCGTGGCCCACACCGTGGATGCCGGCGACCGCCCTGCCCTCGACGGAGAGGGTCACGTAGTCGAAGTCGGCGGAGACCACCGGCTCCTCCTCGTAGCCGAAGACGGTCTCGTAGAACTTGGCCACGGTCGCGGACTCGAAGGTCAGCAGCTCGTTCCAGGCGGGCGTGCCGGGCACCCCCGAGACGGCCGTGCCGCGGTGCCGCGCCGCCTGCCAGATCCCGAAGACGGCACCCGTGGGATCCGACCCGATCGCCAGCCGCCCGGCCTCACCGGCGTCCAGCGGACCCACGCCGATCGTGCCGCCGCACAGCCGCGCCGTCTCCGCCGTCCGGTGCGCGTCGTCGGAGGCGAGATACGGCGTCCAGGCGATGGGGAGATGCCGGTCGGGCGGCAACTGCCCGATGCCGGCCACCTCGCGGCCGTCGAGCAGGGCCCGCACGTAAGGGCCGAGCTGCTGGGGACCGGGGCGGAACTCCCAGCCGAACAGCGCCGCGTAGAACTC
>NZ_DASQNH010000043.1:0-63143 GCF_035645055.1 Streptomyces sp.
GAAACCGATGAAGGCGATGATGACACCGGTCCAGGCGGCCGGGGTGTGACCGTGCCCGTGGCTGCTGTCCGCCATTGCTTGCTCCTCGTAGCCGTGTACGTGTGTGAGCCTGACGCTCGTCGTCCATTGTCCCGTACGCCCGCGCCGGGGTGGCCCCGGGGTCGCGTCTGTTTCGCCACACCGGGGCGAGTTGGCCGGATCACCGCCGTCGGCCGTCAGGCCGGGCCGGTGCCGGTGGGGTCCTCGCCGCGGTCCAGAGCCTTCCACAGGTCCTCGGGCCGGTCCGGGTCGACGACGGGGGCGGTGCGGCGCGGCCGGGGGGCGCCGGTGCGCTCGTAGCGGCCGGACATCGTGGGCCAGCGGCGGCCGTAGCGCAGGGCGAGCAGTCCGGCGCACAGGATCAGCGCGCCGCCGGCGGCCGCGACGTACGGCCACGCGGTGTGGCTGAGCGCGTGGACGGTGGCCGAGGTGTCGCCGGAGGCGCGGGCGGCCCGCTCGTCGAGCGCGGCGGTGTCGGAGGCGCCGAGCAGGGCGGCGGCGGCGATGCCGGCGCCGGACAGCGTGAGCAGCGCGGCGACCACGAGGCGGCCGGCGCGGCGTACGGCGAACACGGCGACGAGCGCGGCGAGGCCCACTATGGCCAGGGCCGCGGGGACGCCGGTGACGTCGCTGCCGTTGGCGGTCAGGGGGAAGGAGCCGCCGGCCACCGTCGCGGTGCCCTCCGACCACTGCTGGCGGGTGGCGAGGAGCACCAGGGCCGCGCCGAGCGCGCCGCACAGCAGCGCCACGGCGAGGCTCCGGCGCCCGGCCCGCGCGGGTCGTGGGGCTTCGGATCGGGGGTGAGGAGCAGCAGTCACGTACTCCACTATCGCCTGAACCCCGGGCGAACCGTCACCCGGGGCTCACGTGATCCGCGCCCTACTCGCCGAGCCGGCTGGCGGTGTGGACGGCCCGCAGGACCGCGGCGGCCTTGTTGCGGCACTCGGTGTCCTCGGCGACGGGGTCGGAGTCGGCGACGACTCCGGCGCCCGCCTGGACGTAGGCGGTGCCGTCGCGCAGCAGCGCGGTGCGGATGGCGATGGCGGTGTCGGAGTCGCCCGCGAAGTCGAGGTAGCCGACGCAGCCGCCGTACAGCCCGCGCCGGGACGGCTCCAGCTCGTCGATGATCTGCATCGCGCGCGGCTTCGGCGCCCCGGAGAGGGTGCCGGCCGGGAAGCAGGCGGTCAGCACGTCGAACGCGGTGCGGCCCGCGGCGACCTTGCCGGTGACCGTGGAGACGATGTGCATGACGTGCGAGTACCGCTCGATGGACATGAAGTCGACGACCTCGACCGAGCCGGGCTCGCAGACCCGCCCCAGGTCGTTGCGGCCCAGGTCGACGAGCATCAGGTGCTCGGCGCGCTCCTTGGGGTCGGCGAGCAGTTCCTCGGCGAGGGCCTGGTCCTCCTGCGGGGTGGCGCCGCGATGGCGGGTGCCGGCGATGGGGTGGACCATGGCCCGCCCGTCCTCGACCTTGACCAGTGCCTCGGGGGACGAGCCGACGACGTCGAACCCGTCGAACCGGAACAGGTACATGTACGGGGACGGGTTGGTGGCCCGCAGTACCCGGTACACGTCCAGCGCGCTCGCCGTGCAGGGGGTCTCGAACCGCTGCGAGGGCACCACCTGGAAGGCCTCGCCCGCGCGGATGCGCTCCTTGATGTCCTCGACGGCCGCCTGGTACTCGGCGCCGCCCCACAGCGCGGTGTACTCCGGCAGCTCGGACGGCGGCAGGACGGCGGGCGGCTGGGCGACCGCGCGGGACAGGTCAGCCTCCATGGCGTCCAGGCGGGCGACCGCGTCCGCGTGGGCCTCGTCGACGCCGGTGTCCAGGTCGTTGTGGTTGATCGCGTTGGCGATCAGCAGGACCGAGCCCTCCCAGTGGTCCATCACCGCGAGATCGCTGGTGAGGAGCATGGTCAGCTCGGGCAGCTTCAGGTCGTCGCGCTCGCCGGGGCCGATCTTCTCCAGGCGGCGCACGATGTCGTAGCCGAGATAGCCGACCATGCCGCCGGTGAAGGGCGGCAGGCCCTCCTGGTGCGGGGTGTGCAGCGCCTCGATGGTGGCGCGCAGGGCGGCGAGCGGGTCGCCGTCGACCGGGACGCCGACCGGCGGGACGCCCAGCCAGTGCGCCCGGCCGTCGCGCTCGGTGAGGGTCGCGGCGGAGCGGACGCCCACGAAGGAGTAGCGGGACCAGGAGCGGCCGTTCTCCGCGGACTCCAGGAGGAAGGTGCCGGGGCGCTCGGCGGCGAGCTTGCGGTAGAGCGCGACCGGGGTGTCGCCGTCGGCGAGGAGCTTGCGGGTGACGGGGATGACCCGGCGGTCGGTGGCGAGCTTGCGGAACGTCTCGAGGTCCATGGCCGCCGACCTTACTGATTCCCGGCCGGCGCGTCGGCGTCCTGAAGGTCTTCCAACAGCACGTCCTCGTCGAAGCAGGTGCGCGCGCCGGTGTGGCAGGCGGCGCCGACCTGGTCGACCTTGACCAGCACGGTGTCCGCGTCGCAGTCCAGCGCGACGGACTTCACCCACTGGAAGTGACCGGAGGTGTCGCCCTTCACCCAGTACTCCTGGCGGCTGCGGGACCAGTAGGTGCAGCGGCCGGTGGTCAGCGTGCGGTGCAGCGCCTCGTCGTCCATCCAGCCCAGCATGAGCACCTCTCCGGTGTCGTACTGCTGAGCGATGGCGGGCACGAGACCGTCCGCGCCGCGCTTGAGGCGCGCCGCGATCTCGGGGTCCAGGCCGCTGGGCCTGCTGGGGGGAGGCGTGCTGGTCATGGGGCCATTGTGCCGCGCGCCACGGACAGTCCCGGCGCGGCGTCCACCAGATGGGCAGCAGGGCGCGAAGCGCCTAGTCGGGGGGCGTGGCCGAGTGCCGGGTGGGCGGACGAGGCAGGCGGTCGTAGGCTGACGGCATGTCGACCTTTGCCAAGCGTGAACGGCTCCTTCTCGCCGACCTCTTGGAAACCGCGGGCCCGGAGGCTCCCACCCTGTGCGAGGGCTGGCGGACCCGGGACCTGGCCGCGCACGTGGTGGTGCGCGAGCGCCGCCCCGACGCGGCCGGCGGTCTGCTGATCAAACAGCTCGCGCCACGCCTGGAGAAGGCGATGGAGGAGTTCGCGGCGAAACCGTACGAGGAGCTGATCCAGCTCATCCGCACCGGCCCGCCGCGCTTCTCGCCGTTCTCCCTGAAGCAGCTCGACGAGATGTCGAACACGGTGGAGTTCTACGTCCACGCCGAGGACGTCCGGCGCGCCCAGCCCGAGTGGACCGCGCGGGTGCTCGACCCGGTCTTCCAGGACGCCCTGTGGTCCCGGACGGAGCGCACCGCGCGGCTGACGGGCCGCAGCGCCCCGACCGGCCTGGTGCTGCGCCGCCCCGACGGCCAGACGGCGGTCGCCCGCCGGGGCACCCCGGTGGTGACGGTGACCGGCGAGCCGTCCGAGCTGCTGCTGTTCCTCTACGGCCGCCAGAACGTCGCCAAGGTCGATCTGGACGGCGACGCGGACGCGATCGAACGCCTGCACGACAGCAAGCAGCTCGGCATCTGAGCTGCCGAGGAGGCCGAGCCGCCGAGCCGCGCACCGGGGCACCGGACCGGGTCACCGGACCGGGTGGCCGGCCTCCCGCAGGGTCTGCTTGACCTCGCCGATGCGCAGGTCGCCGAAGTGGAACACGGAGGCCGCGAGGACCGCGTCCGCGCCGGCCTCGATCGCGGGCGGGAAGTCGGTGAGCCGGCCGGCGCCGCCGGAGGCGATCACGGGGACCGTGACGTGCTTGCGGACGGCCCGGATCATCTCCAGGTCGTAGCCGTCCTTGGTGCCGTCCGCGTCCATCGAGTTCAGCAGGATCTCCCCCGCGCCCAGCTCGGCGGCCCGGTGCGCCCACTCGACGGCGTCGATGCCGGTGCCCTTGCGACCGCCGTGCGTGGTCACCTCGAAGGAGCCGCTCTCCGTCCGCCGGGCGTCCACCGACAGCACCAGCACCTGCCGGCCGAAGCGCTCGGCGATCTCGCGGATCAGGTCGGGGCGGGCGATCGCGGCCGTGTTGACGCCGACCTTGTCCGCGCCCGCGCGCAGCAGCCGGTCCACGTCGTCGGCCGTGCGGACGCCGCCGCCGACCGTGAGCGGGATGAACACCTGCTCGGCGGTGCGGCGCACCACGTCGTAGGTCGTCTCGCGGTTGCCCGAGGACGCGGTGATGTCCAGGAACGTCAGCTCGTCGGCGCCCTCGGCGTCGTACACCTTCGCCATCTCGACGGGGTCGCCCGCGTCGCGCAGGTTCTGGAAGTTGACGCCCTTGACGACCCGGCCGTTGTCCACGTCCAGGCAGGGGATGACTCGGACCGCCAGGGTCATGACTGCTCGGCTCCTCTGAATGCCTCTACTTCGACCTCGACCAGGATGCGCGGGTCCACGAAGCCCTCCACCACCAGGAGGGTGGACACCGGCCGCACCGTGCCGAAGATTTCCTTGTGGGCGCGGCCCACCGCGTCCACGTCGCGGGCGTGCGTCAGGTACATCCGGGTGCGGATGACGGACTCGACGCCCAGCCCGAACTCGCCGATCGCCTCGATCGCGCTCGTGAAGGCCACCATGGCCTGTTCGTACGGGTCGCCCTCGCCGTACAGCACCGTCCCCTTGAAGGACGTGGTGCCCGCGACCAGGACGCGGTCGCCCGCCGCGACGGCGCGCGCGAAACCGAAGGACTCCCCCCAGGGGCTTCCGCTCTGCACGCGCCGCACGGCTCCGGACGTCATGACGACACCGTCTCCAGGGCCTCTTCCAGGGTGAACGCCTTGGCGTACAGGGCCTTCCCGACGATGGCGCCCTCGACGCCGAGGGGGACCAGCTCGGAGATCGCGCGCAGGTCGTCCAGGGACGACACGCCGCCGGAGGCGACGACCGGGCGGTCGGTGGCCGCGCAGACGTTCTTCAGCAGCTCCAGGTTCGGGCCCTGGAGGGTGCCGTCCTTGGCGATGTCGGTGACGACGTACCGCGCGCAGCCCTCCTTGTTGAGGCGGTCCAGCGTCTCGTAGAGATCCCCGCCGTCCCGGGTCCAGCCCCGGCCGCGCAGGGTCGTGCCCCGTACGTCGAGACCGACCGCGATCTTGTCGCCGTGCTCGGCGATGACCTTGGCGACCCACTGCGGGGTCTCCAGGGCGGCGGTGCCGAGGTTGACGCGGGTGCAGCCGGTGGCGAGCGCGGCGGCCAGCGAGGCGTCGTCGCGGATGCCGCCGGACAGCTCCACCTTGATGTCCATCGCCTTGGCCACCTCCGCGATCAGCTCACGGTTGTCGCCGGTGCCGAAGGCCGCGTCCAGGTCGACCAGGTGCAGCCATTCGGCGCCCGCGCGCTGCCAGGCGAGGGCGGCCTCCAGCGGGGAGCCGTAGGAGGTCTCGGTGCCGGACTCGCCGTGCACGAGGCGGACGGCCTGGCCGTCGCGGACGTCGACGGCGGGAAGCAGTTCGAGCTTGGCCATGTCTCTACAGGGTTCCGATCCAGTTGGTGAGCAGCTGCGCGCCGGCGTCGCCGGACTTCTCGGGGTGGAACTGCGTGGCCCACAGGGCGCCGTTCTCCACGGCGGCCACGAAGGGTTTGCCGTGCGTGGTCCAGGTGACCTTGGGCGCGGCGATCGCCGGGTTGTGCGTCTCCAGGGTCCAGTCGTGGACGGCGTAGGAGTGCACGAAGTAGAAGCGGGCGTCCGCGTCCAGGCCGGCGAACAGCTCGGTGCCGGCCGGGGCCTCGACGGTGTTCCAGCCCATGTGGGGGACGATGTCGGCCTGGAGGGGCTCGACCGAGCCGGGCCACTCGTCCAGGCCCTCGGCCTCCACACCGTGCTCGATGCCGCGGGCGAAGAGGATCTGCATGCCGACGCAGATGCCCATCACGGGGCGTCCGCCGGACAGCCGGCGGTCGATGACCCAGTCACCGCGCGCCGCGCGCAGGCCCCGCATGCAGGCGGCGAAGGCGCCGACGCCCGGCACCAGCAGGCCGTCCGCGTTCATGGCCTTGTCGAAGTCGCGGGTTATCTCGACGTCGGCTCCCGCGCGCGCGAGGGCACGCTCGGCGGAGCGGACGTTTCCGAAGCCGTAGTCGAAGACCACGACGCTCTTGGTGCTCAATTCCACACCTCCAGCCGCATGACGCCCGCGACGAGACACATCGCGGCGCCGATGGAGAGCAGGACGATCAGGCTCGTCGGCATCTTCTGCTTGATGAAGGAGATGATGCCGCCGATCAGGAAGAGGCCGACGACGATCAGCGCCGTCGAGGAGCCGTTCACAGCGCGCCCTTCGTGGAGGGAAGGATTCCGGCCGCGCGCGGGTCGCGCTCGGAGGCGTACCGCAGGGCCCGGGCGAGCGCCTTGAACTGGCACTCCACGATGTGGTGCGCGTTGCGCCCGTACGGCACGTGCACGTGCAGCGCGATCTGCGCCTGGGCGACGAAGGACTCCAGGATGTGCCGGGTCATCGTGGTGTCGTACTCGCCGATCATCGGCGCCATCTTCTCGGGCTCGGTGTGCACGAGGTACGGGCGGCCGGACAGGTCGACGGTGACCTGGGCGAGGGACTCGTCGAGCGGGACCGTGCAGTTGCCGAAGCGGTAGATGCCCACCTTGTCGCCGAGTGCCTGCTTGAAGGCGGCGCCCAGCGCGAGGGCGGTGTCCTCGATGGTGTGGTGGGAGTCGATGTGCAGGTCGCCCTCGGTCTTCACGGTGAGGTCGAACAGACCGTGCCGGCCGAGCTGGTCGAGCATGTGGTCGTAGAAGCCGACACCGGTGGAGATGTCGGTCTTCCCGGTGCCGTCGAGGTCTATCTCGACGAGGACCGAGGTCTCCTTGGTCGTGCGCTCCACACGTCCCACGCGGTTCATGCGTTCTGCTCCTTCTTCAGTTCACGGACCGCGTCGAGGAACGCGTCGTTCTCCTCCGGGGTGCCGGCGGTGACCCTGAGCCACCCCGGTACGCCGTTGTCCCGGACCAGGACGCCCCGGTCGAGGATCTTCCGCCAGGCCTCGTGGGCGTCGGCGAACCGGCCGAACTGCACGAAGTTGGCGTCCGAGGCCGTGACCTCGTAGCCGATCGCGAGCAGTTCGCTCACCAGGCGGTCCCGCTCGGCCTTCAGCTGCTCCACGTACCCGAGCAGCGTGTCGGTGTGCTCCAGGGCGGCCAGGGCGGTCGCCTGGGTGACCGCCGACAGGTGGTAGGGCAGCCGGACCAGCTGCACGGCGTCGACGACGGCCGGGTGCGCGGCGAGGTAGCCGAGGCGCAGGCCCGCCGCGCCGAACGCCTTGGACATGGTGCGGGAGACGACCAGGTGCGGGCGGCCTTCGAGCAGCGGCAGCAGCGAGTCGCCGTGGCTGAACTCGATGTACGCCTCGTCCGCGATCACCATCGACGGCTTGGCGGCCTGCGCGGCCTCGTACAGCGCGACGACCGTCTCCGGCGGGACCGCGGTGCCGGTGGGGTTGTTGGGGGTGGTGATGAAGACGACGTCCGGCCGGTGCTCGGCGATCGCCTTCTCCGCCGCCGCGAGGTCGATGGTGAAGTCTTCGTTGCGGGGGCCGGAGATCCAGCCCGTGCCCGTCCCGCGCGCGATGAGCCCGTGCATCGAGTACGACGGCTCGAAGCCGATCGCGGTGCGGCCGGGCCCGCCGAAGGTCTGCAGCAGCTGCTGGATGACCTCGTTGGAGCCGTTGGCCGCCCAGACGTTCGCCGGGCCGGCCTCGTACCCGGAGGTCTTCGTCAGGTACTCGGCGAGCTTGGTGCGCAGCTCGACCGCGTCGCGGTCCGGGTAGCGGTTGAGGTGGCGGGCCGCCTCGCGCACCCGCTCGGCGATCCGCTCGACCAGCGGCTCGGGCAGCGGGTACGGGTTCTCGTTGGTGTTCAGCCGTACCGGGACGTCGAGCTGGGGCGCGCCGTAGGGGGTCTTGCCGCGCAGCTCGTCCCGGACGGGGAGATCGTCGATCCGGATGTTCACTTGCTCTCCGGCACCTTCCAGTCGAACCGGGCCTTGATCGCCGCGCCGTGCGCCGGCAGGTCCTCGGCCTCCGCCAGCGTCACCACGTGGTGGGCCACCTCGGCGAGGGCGTCGCGGGTGTAGTCCACGATGTGGATGCCGCGCAGGAAGGACTGGACGGACAGGCCCGAGGAGTGGCAGGCGCAGCCGCCGGTGGGCAGGACGTGGTTGGACCCGGCGGCGTAGTCGCCGAGCGAGACGGGGGCCCAGGGGCCGATGAAGATCGCGCCCGCGTTCTTCACCCGGTCGGCGACCGCGGCGGCGTCGGCGGTCTGGATCTCCAGGTGCTCGGCGCCGTACGCGTCGACCACGCGCAGGCCCTCCTCGACCCCGTCGACCAGCACGATCGCGGACTGCTTGCCCTTGAGGGCGGGCACGATCCGGTCGTCGATGTGCTTGCTGGCCGCGACCTGGGTGTCCAGCTCCTTCTCCACGGCCTCCGCCAGCTCGGCGGAGTCGGTGACCAGGACGGCGGCCGCGAGCGGGTCGTGCTCGGCCTGGCTGATCAGGTCGGCGGCGACGTGCACGGGGTCGGCGGTGGAGTCCGCGAGGATCGCGATCTCGGTCGGGCCGGCCTCGGCGTCGATGCCGATCTTGCCGGTGAAGTAGCGCTTGGCGGCGGCGACCCAGATGTTGCCGGGGCCGGTGACCATGTTGGCGGGCGGGCAGGACTCGGTGCCGTACGCGAACATCGCCACGGCCGTCGCGCCACCCGCGGCGTACACCTCGTCGACGCCGAGCAGCGCGCAGGCGGCGAGGATCGTCGGGTGCGGCAGGCCGCCGAAGTCGGACTGGGCGGGCGAGGCGAGCGCGATGGACTCGACGCCGGCCTCCTGGGCCGGGACGACGTTCATCACCACGGAGGACGGGTAGACCGAGCGGCCGCCCGGCGCGTACAGGCCGACGCGCTCGACCGGCACCCACTTCTCGGTGACGGAGCCGCCGGGCACCACCTGGGTGGTGTGGGTCGCGCGCCGCTGGGCGCGGTGGACCAGGCGGGCCCGGCGGATGGACTCCTCCAGGGCCGCGCGCACGGCCGGGTCCAGCTCCTCCAGGGCACGGGCGAGGGCGGCGGCCGGCACCCGCACCCGGTCGAGCTTGACGCCGTCGAACTTCTCGGCGAAGTCGATCAGCGCCGCGTCGCCCCGATGATGCACGGCCTCGCAGATCGGACGCACCTTCTCCAGGGCGGCCGATACGTCGAAGTCGGCTCGGGGCAGCAGGTCGCGCAGGGCGGGACCCTCCGGGAGGGCGTCGCCGCGCAGATCGATTCGGGAGATCACGTGCTCAATTCTCGCAGATCGGCGACGGCGGCCGTTCGCGCGTATCAATGGCTGATACAGAATCCCCCGCCAACCCGGAAGATCTCCCTCACGTTTCGTGTTCGACAGGTCACTCAGCGGGCATGAACGGGTGTACGAGGACCGAAACCCGCGAGTATCCGGGAAAGGAGGGACCGATGTGACCGAAGGGGCCGCCTTACGGACCGGGGACATCCCCGACGAACTGACCGCCGCCGAGGCCGGCATGTGGCAGGCCTTCCGCAACGGCAGCGTCTACGACCTGCGCAGCGGCGACATCGTCGTCGACGATCCGCACGGCGGGCAGCCCTGGGGCCCCGAGCGGACCGTGCGGGCCCGCATAGTGTGCTGGCTGCTGCTGGACGGACCGCCCGCGCTGGCCGGCCGGGTGTCCTCGCTGAAGCTGACCGGGGTGCAGATCGCCGACTCGATGGACCTGGCCGGCGGCACCGTGGTGCCGTACGTGGAGCTGACCGGCTGCCGCTTCGAACGCGAGGTCCGGCTGCCCGAGGCCCGCTTCACCACCGTGCGGCTGGTGAACTGCTCGGTGCCCCGGCTGGAGGCGGCCCGGGTCCAGACCGAGGGCGATCTGCATCTGCCGCGCTCCCGGTTCCTGAGCGGGATGCGGCTCACCGACGCCCAGATCGGCACCGACCTGCTGCTCAACCAGGCGATCGTGTACCGCGACCGCAGCGGCCGGTCCATCGCCGCGGACGGCCTGAACGTCGGGCAGGACCTCCAGGCCGAGCTGCTGGAGTCGCACGGCGAGCTGAGCCTGCGCAGCGCCACGGTCGGGGTCTCGCTCAGCCTGCGCGGCGCCCGGCTGCGCAACCCGTACGGCCGGCTCGCGCTCAACGCCCCCCAGCTGACCGTCGAGCGCACCCTGTACCTCACCCCGGCGGGCGTCGGCGGTCTCCAGCTGAGCGGCCGGACTCCCGCGCAGGGCACCCGGGTGCAGCGGTTCGAGTGCCAGGGCGGGCTGCGGCTGGACGACGGCCGGTTCGGCGACGCGGTCGACCTCGACGGCGCCCGTCTCGTCCTCACCGACGACCAGGAGCTGTCCCTGCGCCGTGTCCAGGTGCCCGAGCTGCGCTTCCTCGGGGAACGCCCGCAGCGCGGCAAGGTGGTGCTGTCCGGCGCGCGGATCGTCAACCTCGTCGACCGGGCGAGCAGCTGGCCGGGCCCCGGGCATCTGCACATGCCGGGTTTCACCTACGAGAACCTGGTCCCGCAGGGCCCGTTCCCGCTGGCCGAGCGGCTGGAGTGGGTGGCTGCGGCGACCGCCGAGTACAACCCGGACCCGTACGAACGTCTCGCCGCCGTGCTGCGGGCCGGCGGGGAGGACGAGGACGCGCGCGAGGTGCTGCTCGCCAAGCAGCGCCGGCGCCGCGAGACCCTGCCGCCCGCCGCCAAAATCGTCGGGTACGCGCAGGACTGGACCGTGGCCTACGGCTACCGGCCGGGGCGCGCCGCCGTGTGGATGGCGGTGCTGTGGGCGGCGGGCTCCCTCGCCTTCGCGCACGCCGGGCGGCCGGAGGCGGGCGGCGGCAGCGCCGCGGACCCACCCTGGAACCCCGCCCTGTTCGCCCTCGACCTGCTGCTCCCCGTCATCGACCTCGGCCAGGCGGGCGTCTGGCAGCTGCGCGGCGGCTGGCAGTGGCTGGGAGCGGCGCTGGTGCTGCTGGGCTGGGTCCTGGCCACCACCGTGGCGGCGGGCGCGACCCGGCTGCTGCGCCGGAACTGACGGGTCCGGGGCGGGAGCGGAGTGGCCGGGAGAGCGGGGACGAAGGGGTCCGGGGGCGGGAACGGAGTGGCCCGGGAGCCGGAACCGAGTGGCCCGGGAGCCGGAAGCAGCGGGTCCGGGAGCCGGAAGCAGCGGGTCCGGGAAGGGGCCCGGCGTGCCCTTCCCGTGGGCGGGGCGGACGCCCCGACGTCCGCGACCATTAGGCTTTGGCGCCGTGACCACCGTCCGGCTGCCGCTCTTCCCCCTGAACTCGGTGCTGTTCCCGGGACTCGTCCTCCCGCTGAACGTCTTCGAGGAGCGTTACCGCGCCATGATGCGCGCGCTGTCGAAGACCCCCGAGGACGATCCGCGCCGGTTCGCCGTCGTGGCGATCCGCGACGGCCACGAGGTGGCTCCGAGCGCGCCGGGGATGCCCGATCCGACCTCGCTGCCGGAACGGGGGCCCGCCGCCGGGTTCGGCGCGGACCCCGCCAAGGCCTTCCACCGCGTCGGCTGCGTGGCCGACGCGGCCACCATCCGGGAGCGGGCCGACGGCACCTTCGAGGTGCTGGCGACCGGAACGACCCGGGTGCGGCTGCTGTCCGTGGACGCCTCCGGGCCGTACCTCACCGGCGAGCTGGAAGAGCTGCCGGAGGAGCCGGGTGACGAGGCGGGGGCGCTGGCCGAGGGGGTGCTGCGGGCGTTCCGGCAGTACCAGAAGCGCCTCGCGGGCGCGCGGGAGCGCTCGCTGGCCACCGGCGCCGAGCTGCCCGACGAGCCGTCGGTCGTGTCCTACCTGGTCGCGGCGGCGATGATGCTGGACATCCCCACCAAGCAGCGGCTCCTGCAGGCACCGGACACCGCGTCCCGGCTGCGCGACGAGCTGAAACTCCTTCGCGCCGAGACGTCGATCATCCGTACGCTGCCGTCGCTGCCCGCGGCTGAACTGACGCGCGGGCCGACGAGTCTGAACTGAAGACCGGGAACCGATGGCGAAGAAGTCGAAGAAGCAGCCCCAGTCCGGTGGCACGCCCGCGACGGTCGCGTTGACCGCGGCGGGCGTCGCGTACACGGTCCACGCCTACGACCACGACCCCTCCCACCCGTCGTACGGCGAGGAGGCGGCCGAGGCGATGGGCGTCTCCCCGGAGCGGGTCTTCAAGACGCTGGTCGCGGACGTGGACGGCAACCTCACCGTGGCGGTGGTCCCGGTGGCGGGCCAGCTGGACCTCAAGGCCCTGGCCTCGGCGGTCGGCGGCAAACGCGCGACCATGGCCGACCCCGCCCTCGCGGAACGCACCACGGGTTACGTCCGGGGCGGTATCTCCCCCCTGGGCCAGCGCAAGAAGCTCCCCACGGTCCTGGACACCTCCGCCACGTCCCACGAGACGATCTGCGTCTCGGCGGGCCGCCGCGGCCTGGAGGTCGAACTCTCCCCGAAGGACCTGACGACTTTGACGAACGCGGTCCTGGCCCCCATCGGCCGGGCCTAGGAGGGTCTCGTCGATCAGGCCGGACCGGCATGATCGGCGAGACACCCCCGGACGCCGAAGGCGGGCGCGGGCGGCACCCCGTCGCGCCGGGCTGCGAAACTCCGGCACCTCAGCGCGAACGCCGAGCGCGGCTCACCCCACCGCCCCGGTCCCGCCCTCCGGCCCGTACCCATACGGCCCCTCGGGATCCCGGGGCCCGAACAGCGCCGTCAACCCCAGATGCACCAGCAGCGCCCCCAGCGACCACGCCAGCAACGCCCCCTTCGCCCCCAGCTCGACCGGCGCCGAGAACGTCACCCCGCGCCCCACGTCCTTGGCGTGCGCCAGGACATCCTGCGCCGGTCCGAGCCACACGCCCACCCGCCAGGCGAGCAGCGACCCGAGCAGCCCTCCGACGCCCAGGGCCACCACCACCGGCACGCCCCCGCGCCGCCGCAGCAGGAACACGATCACGCCGCTGAGCACCCCGAACGCCAGCGCCAGCAGGGCGAACGTCCCGTCGACGCCGGCCGCCTGCTCCCCCTCGGTGTCCTTGACGTACACCGCCCAGCGGCCGTCCACGACGTCCCCGACCAGCGGCACGCGCGGTGCCAGCCAGTGCCACAGCAGTCCGAGCAGCACCCCGCCGAGCGCCACCGCCACCGTGATCACGGCGGCCTCCCGCACTTCGGTCTTCATCCCGGGGCCGTCCTGTCCCTGCCCTCCGTGGGCTCCGTACGCCGCACTCCCGTACCCCGCGGCGGCCGAGGGCGGCCCCTGACGGTGCGCGGACTGTTCGTGCGGCGGCGGAGGCGGTGTCAACGGTGCTGTCACCCTGACATCGTGCCAGGCCCGCCCAGGGGACGCGTCACCGGACGGCGGCCCGCCGGTACGCCCAGGTGGCCGCGGCCAGCGAGATCACCCCGACTCCGGCGCACACCGCGAGGTCGGCAGCGACGACGGCCCAGTCCGGATCGGCGGAGAAGGTCCGGGCGTACGCCTCCACGCCGTAGGTCGACGGCAGCAGGTCCCGCGCGAGCCGGATGATCTCCGGCATCCGCTCCGGCGGCAGCACCCCGAGCAGCAGCGCCGCCGACATGCCGAGCTGCCCGAGCAGCGTGGCCAGCTCGGGCCGCGGCGCGAGCAGCCCGCACACGGCCCCGAGCCCGGCGAGCGCCGCGCCCGCGAGCGGGATGACCGCGAGGAGGATCCACAGGTGGGTGAGCGGCAGTCCGAACAGCAGGCATCCGACGGCGGCGGTGACGAAGGTCCCGGGCACGGTGAAGGAGGCGTACGCCCCGGCCGCTCCGAGCACCACGGCGGCGGGCGGCACGGGCAGCGTGGCGTAGTGGTCGAGTCCGCCGGTGGCCCGCAGCTGCCCGAAGTACTGCGCGAGCAGGTTCAGGGCGACGAACGCGACGACGACGACCGAGGATCCGGCGACGACGGACTGCGCCTCGCCACCGCCGTCGACGACCCCCCGCATCATGATCATGATGCCGACGGACTGGAAGGTCGCCACGAACAGCAGCGGGATCCGCGCCACCCGCGCCCGCGACAGCTGCGCCCGGTACACGGCGCACAGCGACGGCCACAGCCGGGCGGCCGGCGCCAGCTCGGCGGCGGGACGCTTCACCTGGTCCGCGGCCAGGGCGCTGCCCGGCAGAACCTCTGCGGGTACGACACTCACGTCGTGCTGCTCCTCTTCACTGCGGCGTTCCCTCCGGCGGTGGCCCTGTTCCGTACGGATGCGGCGCCCGGGCCGCTCATGCCTTCACCAGCCCTTGCCGCGCGGCCCCGCCGAGCGCCATGTACACGTCCTCCAGGCTCGGCGTGGTCAGGGTGAAGTCGTCCAGCGCCGCGAAGGCGGCCCCGCCGGTGACGGTCGAGACGACCGCGCGGGCCTCCTCGGGCGCCAGCCGCAGCGTCCAGCGGCGCCCGGACTCCTCGGCCCGGTCCCGCAGCGCGGCCACCTCCGGGACGTCCAGCGGCGCCCGCTCCCGCCACACCAGGTCGACCCGCACCTCGCCGGCCACCTGCTCCTTGAGCCCGGCGGGCGTGTCACAGGCGATCACCCGGCCCTGGTCGAGGACGGCGACCCGGTCGAGGACGGTCTCCGCCTCGATGACGTTGTGGGTGACCAGCACGACCGTGGTGCCGCGCTCGGCGCGCCGCCGGTCGACGGCGGACCACACCGCGCGCCGCGCCACCGGGTCCATCGCGGCGGTCGGCTCGTCGAGCACCAGCAGCGGCCGCTCGCCCACCAGGGCGGCGGCGAAGCAGGCCAGCCGCCGCTGCCCGCCGGAGAGCTTCTTCAGCGGCCGGGAGGCGATCGGGGCGAGCCCGAGTTCGTCGAGTACGGCGTCCCGCTCGGCCCGTGCCCGCCGCACGTCCAGACCGCGCAGCCGCCCGGTGGTCTCGGCGGCGAGCGAGACGGTCAGCTCGTCGAGGGCGGTGGACTCCTGGCCGAGGTAGGCGAGGATGCGCGAGGCGCGCTCGGGATGGCGCACGATGTCGTGGCCGAGGATCTCGACGCTGCCGCTGTCGGGCCGCATCAGCCCGGTGAGCTGGCGGACGAGGGTGGACTTGCCGGCCCCGTTCGGCCCGAGCAGTCCGAAGATCTCGCCGCGCCGCACATCGAGCCGTACGTCGTCGGTGGCCCGTACCGCGGGTGTCCCGGGGGCACCGCGGCGCGCCCGGGTGGCGGGGTACGTCTTGGTCAGCCCGCGCACCGCACACACGACCTCACCGCTGTCCCCAAAGGCCTGTCCCGCGCGCGTACTCACAAGGGACGAGACTACGGGGTGCCGGACCGGCCTCCGCGCGCGGGGCGGCCTCCCCACCCACAAATCCACCGGTAACGATCATTCCGCCGCGTTCCGCGCAGGGGCTCCCATTGCGCGCGAGGGCGCCGCTCCTGCTCCGCGCGGCGCGCCACTCCCCGCTCTACTCCCCCGCCGGCGTGCGTTCGGCCCCGGTGCGGGCGTCCACCTCGCGCCAGAAGCCCGCGCGGATCGCGTATCGGTCGTGCTCGTCGATCTGGTCGTCCTTGTGGGCCAGCAGCCCGAAGCGGGCGGCGTAGCGCAGCAGCTCCCCGTCGATGCGGTGCGGGATCCGCGGGTACATCCCGGACAGCCGCTGGAGATGCCCCTGGTCGCCGAGGCGGGAGATCCAGCGCCGGGCGAAGACCTGCCCCACCTCGTACGGGTCCCCGCCGACCGTGGTGATGTCCTCCTCCCGGTCGGCCCACCGCTGCTCGGCGGTGGTCAGCTGGGCCAGGGTCGGCATGGCGACGGCCTCGGGCGGCTCGGAGGCGATCCCGGAGCGGTCCACCCACCCTTTGTCGGAGGACCAGCGCAGGGTGGCGGTGGTGGGGTGCTGGGCGGCCGGAGCGGCCGACTGGGTGCCGTGCGCCCGCAGCGCGGCCAGGTCCTTGGGGGTCGGCACGGCCTTCGACGCCGGCATCCGCTCCGCCGCGCCGTTCTGCGCGGCGGCCGGCTCCGGACCCGGAGGCTCCTCGGCGGTGCGTTCCGGCGCGCCGAGCGCCGACTCGGGCAGCGGCGCGGAGAGGATCGCGGCGATCTCCGGGCGCGGCGTGTGCGCCGGCGCGCAGATCCCGCCCAGTTCCTTGGCGCGTACGGCCTTGGTGATCCACGCCCGGTCGAGGACCCGGCGCTCGTCGGCCTCGGCGACCAGGTCCTCGGACTGGTTGTAGTCCCCGTCGGCGGCCTGCACGGCCCACAGATGGACGGCGACCCCGTGCTCCTTGGCGGCCATCATGCCGGGCAGCAGATCGCCGTCCCCGGTCACCAGGACCACGTCGGAGCAGGCCCGGTTGCGGGCCAGCTCGGTCAGTTCGGCGTGCATCGCGGCGTCCACGCCCTTCTGCGCCCAGCGGCCGTCACTGCGGGTCAGCGCGCCCAGCCGGACGGTGACCCGGGGCATCACCCGCAGCCGCCGGTGTTCGGGCTGCGGGACGCGGTCGGGCGCGCCGTCGAACCAGTAGATGCGCAGGAGGGGCTGCTGGGTGTCCGATTCCGCGCGTTCCCTCAGGCCCTGGATGAGGGCGTGGTGGTCGACGGTGATCCGGGACCGCGAGGGCTCTCCGGCGAGGAGGCTGGCCGCGGCCCCCAGGAGATACCCGGCGTCCACCAGGACGATGCAGCGGTCCACGCGACTCACCCTCTTCCCGGGAGGTTTGCTTCGGGCTTCCTCCGAGTCTGCCCGACCGCGCAAGGGTTAACGGCCGGAACTCGATCTTCGGCGTGGCGTTTGCGGGAATCGGTGCGGGGGCGCGCCCCCGCGTGCCTCGACAAGCCCTGTCACGGACGGTAATTGTCCGACATGCGCGGCGTGTCGGGCTATGTGAATCTGATCCCGGCCCTGGCCCCTAGATCCCCCACAGGAGGCATCACCATGGCCAAGAACAAGAACCGTGACCGTAAGCAGCCGCAGTCCGAGCGCGCGCAGCAGGCCCCGCAGTCCCCGATCGACACGCAGGACCAGCCCTCCCCGCAGGTGACCCCCGGCGACCTGGCCCGCAAGGGCCGGCAGAAGCGCTTCGGCCACAACTGATCATCGCGTCGAGGGCCGTCGTGGCCCCGGCACACGCAAGGGGCGTCTCCCGCGCGGGAGACGCCCCTTGGCGCAGCGTACGGACACCGGGCCCGCTCCGGACGACGGACCCTGAGCGAAGACCCCTAGCCCGCCAGGCAGGACGGGCCGAGCAGCACCTTCAGGTCACCGAAGAGTGCCGGGTCCGGCTTCACCCGGTGCCGGTCCAGGCGCAGCACGGTCGTCTTGGTCGGCCCCTGGAGCCTGATCCGCACCTCGCTGTCGCCCTTGTGGTGGCTGAGGACTTCGCCGAGGCGGCTGACCAGGGGCGGGGTGACCTTGACGGCGGGAATGGTGAGGACGACGGGGGCGTTGGTGCCCGCGTTGGACAGGTCCGGGACCATCAGCTCCATCGCGACCAGCCGCGGCACGTCCTCACGCTTGTCGAGGCGGCCCTTGACGAACACCACGGCGTCCTCGACCAGTTGGGTGGAGACGAGCTGGTAGGTCGCCGGGAAGAACATGCACTCGATGGAGCCCGCGAGGTCCTCGACGGTGGCGATGGCCCAGGCGTTGCCCTGCTTGGTCATCTTGCGCTGGAGGCCGGAGATGATGCCGCCGATGGTGACGACCGCGCCGTCCGCGTGCTCACCGCCGGTGAGCTGGGCGATGCCCGCGTCGGCCTTGTCGGACAGCACGTGTTCCAGACCGAACAGCGGGTGGTCGGACACGTACAGGCCGAGCATCTCGCGTTCCTGGGCGAGCAGGTAGGTCTTGTCCCACTCGTCGGTGGAGAACTCCACGTCGAGTCCGAAGCCGGGTTCGCTGCTGTTCTCCTCGCCCATCCCGCCGAAGAGGTCGAACTGGCCCTCGGCCTCCTTGCGCTTGACCGCGACCACGTTGTCGATCATCGGCTCGTACTGCGCCATCAGGCCCTTGCGGGTGTGCCCCATCGAGTCGAAGGCGCCCGCCTTGATCAGCGATTCCGTGGTCCGCTTGTTGCAGACCACCGCGTCGACCTTGTCGAGGTAGTCGGGAAAGGAGCTGTACTTCCCCTTCGCCTTGCGGCACTTGATGATCGACTCCACCACGTTGGTGCCCACGTTGCGCACCGCGGAGAGGCCGAAGAGGATCACGTCGTCGCCCTGGGCGGCGAAGTTGGACTCCGACTCGTTCACGTTCGGCGGGAGCACCTTGATGCCCATGCGGCGGCACTCGTTGAGGTAGACGGCCGACTTGTCCTTGTCGTCCTTCACCGAGGTCAGCAGCGCCGCCATGTACTCGGCCGGGTGGTTCGCCTTCAGATAGGCGGTCCAGTAGGAGACCAGGCCGTACGCGGCGGAGTGTGCCTTGTTGAAGGCGTATCCGGCGAAGGGGACCAGCACGTCCCAGAGCGCCTGGATGGCCTCGTCGCTGTAGCCGTTCTTGCGGGCACCGGCCTGGAAGATGACGAAGTTCTTCTCCAGCTCCTCCGGCTTCTTCTTGCCCATCACGCGGCGGAGGATGTCGGCCTCGCCGAGCGAGTAGCCCGCGATGATCTGGGCGGCCTTCTGCACCTGCTCCTGATAGACGATCAGGCCGTAGGTGACGTCCAGGACCTCCTTGAGCGGCGCCTCCAGCTCGGGGTGGATCGGGGTGATCTCCTGCTGGCCGTTCTTGCGCAGCGCGTAGTTGATGTGCGAGTTCATGCCCATCGGACCCGGCCGGTACAGGGCCGAGACGGCGGAGATGTCCTCGAAGTTGTCGGGCTTCATCATGCGCAGCAGGGAGCGCATGGGGCCGCCGTCGAACTGGAAGACGCCGAGGGTGTCGCCGCGCTGGAGCAGCTCGAAGGTCGTCGGGTCGTCGAGCGGGAGGCTCAGGAGATCGATGTCGATCCCCTTGTTCGCCTTCACCATCTTGACGGCGTCGTCCATGATCGTGAGGTTGCGCAGGCCCAGGAAGTCCATCTTCAGCAGGCCGAGCGACTCACAGCTCGGATAGTCCCACTGCGTGATGGTCACGCCGTCGGTGTGCCGCACCCAGACCGGGACGTGCTCGGTGATGGTCTCGCTGGACATGATCACGCCGGCGGCGTGCACACCCATCTGCCGGACCAGGCCCTCCACACCGCGCGCGGTGTCGATGACCTTCTTCACGTCCGGCTCGTTCTCGTACATCGCCCGGACCTCGCCCGCCTCCGAGTAGCGGGGGTGCTGGGGGTCGGTGATACCCGACAGCGGGATGCCCTTGCCCAGGACGTCCGGCGGCATCGCCTTGGTGATCCGGTCACCCATCGCGTACGGGTAGCCCAGCACGCGCGCGGAGTCCTTGATCGCGTTCTTGGCCTTGATGGTGCCGTAGGTGCCGATCATGGCGACCTTGTCGGCGCCGTACTTCTCCGTCACGTACCTGATCACCTCGACGCGCCGGCGCTCGTCGAAGTCGATGTCGACATCGGGCATCGAGATGCGCTCGGGGTTGAGGAACCGCTCGAAGATCAGTCCGTGCGGGATCGGGTCGAGGTCGGTGATGCCCAGGGCGTAGGCGACGATAGAGCCGGCCGCGGAGCCCCGGCCGGGGCCGACCGCGATGCCCTGCTTCTTCGCCCACATGATGAAGTCGGCGACCACGAGGAAGTAGCCCGGGAACCCCATCGAGATGATCGTGTCCATCTCGTACTCGACCTGCTTCATCCGGTCGTCCGGGATGCCGTCCGGGAACCGGCGGTGCATCCCGCGCATGGTCTCCTCGCGGAACCAGCTGACCTCCGTGTAGCCCTCCGGGATGTCGAACTTCGGCATCAGGTCGCGCTTCTCGAACATGCCCGCGGTGTCGACCATCTCGGCGATGAGGCGCGTGTTGGCGCAGCCCTCCTGCCACGCGTCCGAGGAGTCGATGGCGTACATCTCGTCCGTGGACTTCAGGTAGTAGCCGGTGCCGTCGAACTTGAAGCGGTCCGGATCGGAGAGGTTCTTGCCGGTCTGGATGCACAGCAGCGCGTCGTGCGCGCCCGCCTCGTGCGCGTACGTGTAGTGCGAGTCGTTCGTGACCAGCGGCGGGATGCCGAGCTTCTTGGCGATCTCCAGGAGGCCGTCGCGGACCCGGCGCTCGATCTCGATGCCGTGGTCCATCAGCTCCAGGAAGTAGCGGTCCTTGCCGAAGATGTCCTGGTAGTCGGCGGCGGCCTTCAGCGCCTCGTCGAAGTGGCCGAGGCGCAGCCTGGTCTGCACCTCGCCGGAGGGGCAGCCGGTGGAGGCGACGATGCCCTCGGACCACCGGGCGATGGTCTCCTTGTCCATCCGGGGCCACTTCTGCAGCCAGCCCTCGGCGTAGGCGTCGGAGGAGAGCCGGAAGAGGTTGTGCAGGCCGGTCCTGTTCACCGCCCACATCGTCTTGTGGGTGTAACCACCGGAACCGGAGACGTCGTCCCGCTTCTGGTGCGGCTGGCCCCAGAGGATCTTGCGCTTGTTGCGCCGGGATTCGGGGGCGACATAGGCCTCGATCCCGATGATCGGGGTGACTCCGGCCTTTTTCGCGGAGTGGAAGAAGTCGTACGCGCCGTGCAGGTTGCCGTGGTCGGACATGGCGATATGCGTCATGCCCATCTCATTGCAGGCGTTGAACATGTCCTTCAGCCGCGCGGCACCGTCCAGCAGCGAGTACTGGGTGTGGACGTGCAGGTGCGTGAACGGCGGCTTCGACACGGCTGCGGCCTCCAGGGGAAACGTGGGTCGACGGGGGTCCGACAGGCTGCGGACAGTCTGGGGGACAGCGTCGAAGTCTATGCCTCGCCGGTGACACCCGGCGGGCACTCCCGCGTACGGTCGGACGTTGGAAGCTGTCGGACACCCGTCCCGGACCCCGTCCGCACAGGTCATGCACCACCGGTACCAGGAGGCACCCCGCGATGTCGTTTCCGCAGCTCAGCGACGAGCAACGCGGCGAGGAGATCCTTGCCGTACTCGACACCGCCTTCGGCGAGCTCCTGGCCGCCGACCCGGCCGCGTTCCGGGTGAAGTTCCGGAAGATGGCCGCCTCGGCGTTCGCGTTCTACCGGGGCACGGCGTGCCTCTTCTACCACGACCTCGACGCCGGGAACGCCGGGCGGGACGGCGGGACGACGCCTGCCGGGCCGTACCTGGACGAGCGGACCTCCCGGGTGTGGATCCACGGCGATCTGCACGCCGAGAACTTCGGCACGTACATGGACTCCACGGGCCGGCTGATCTTCAACGTCAACGACTTCGACGAGGCCTACGTCGGCCCCTTCACCTGGGACCTCCAGCGCTTCTCCGCCTCGATCGCGCTGGTCGGGTACGCGAAGGCGCTCAGCGACGAGCAGATCACCGAGCTGGTGACGGTCTACGCGGGCGCGTACCGCGAGCGGATCCACGCCCTGGCCACCGGCGCCAAGAGCGACGAGGTGCCGCCGTTCACCCTGGACACCGCCGACGGGCCGCTGCTGGACGCGCTGCGCGACGCCCGCTCGCTGACCCGGTTCGGGCTGCTGGACTCGATGACCGAGATCCGTGACTTCGAGCGCCGCTTCGCCCCCGGCGGCGGCTCCATCGAGCTGGACGCGGCCACCCGCTACAAGGTGCTGGCCGCCTTCGACGGCTATCTGGAGACCCTGCCGGAGACGTCCCTGGCCCGCCCGGACTCCTACCGCGTGAAGGACGTCGTCGGGCGCCGCGGCATCGGCATCGGGTCGGCGGGCCTGCCGTCGTACAACATCCTGCTGGAGGGCCACAGCGACGCCCTGGAGAACGACGTCGTGATCTACATCAAGCAGGCCCAGACCCCGGCCGTCTCCCGGCACATCACGGACCCGGCGATCCGGGAGTACTTCCGGCACGAGGGCCACCGCACGGTGATCTCCCAGCGCGCCCTCCAGGCGCACGCCGACCCGTGGCTGGGCTGGACCGAGCTGGACGGCTCGGGCCAGCTGGTCGCCGAGGTCTCGCCGTACGCGGTCGACCTGGACTGGGGCGACATCGACGACCCGGAGGAGATCGAGGCGGTCGTCGCCGACCTGGGGCGGGCCACGGCGTCGATGCACTCGGCGGCGGACGACCAGTCCGGGGAGTCCCTGGTGCCGTTCTCCACCGAGCGGGCCATCGACGCGGCCCTCGCGGCCGACGAGGAGGGCTTCGCCCCGCTCCTGGTGGACTTCGCGCACACCTACGGGGCACGCGCGCGTGCCGACCACCAGATCTTCCTCGACCTGTTCCGCAACGGCCGGATCCCCGGTCTCTAGCCGCTCAGGACCGCCGGCGCTCCCGCACAGGAACCCTTTAGGGGTCTCTTACCGGAGCCCATGACACACTCTCCCGCGATGGACATATCAGGGACCCAGATCAGAGCCGTGCGCGCGGCGCTGTTCACGGCGATCGTCGTGACGCTCAGCACCGCGTCGCACGTGCTGCTGTCACGGGTCCCGCTGCCCCTGGGCACGGTGGCGGCGATCACCGGCGCCGTGTTCGTGATCGCCTACGCGCTGGCCGGCCGGGAGCGGGGCTTCGGCCGGATCGCCGCGCTGCTGATCCCGCTGGAGCTGGCCGCCGACACCGTCTTCACCGCCGGCCAGCACGCCTGCTACGGCCGCGCGGGCGGCCCCGTCGCCGGTCCGCTGCGCTCGGTCGGCCTGGACGTGCTGTGCGGCGGCGGCGAGGTGGGCAGCCCGCTGGCCCGGATGGCCGGGACGACCGGCACCGAACGGGTCGCCGCGCTGCTCGCCGACGCCCATCCGGAGACCGCCTGGCTGCTGCTGGGCGCGCATGTCGGCGTGGGGCTGCTGGCGGCGGCCTGGCTGCGCCGCGGCGAGCAGGCGCTGGCCCAGCTGCTGCGCGCGATGCCCGCGACCACCTTCCGCCCGCTGCTGCTGGCGGTCGCCGCGGTGACGGCCCGGCCGGCCCCGGCGGCCGGCCGGCTGCCGCGCCCCGCGCACCGCCTCGCCTCGACCGCCCCCGACCTCCTCCTCGCGCACTCCCTGGGACGGCGCGGACCGCCGCGCTCGGCCGCTGTCGCGCTCGCTGTCGTCTGAGCGAAGCGGCACATCCGAACACGAGCGGTTCCTCGTCCAGATGCGCGCAGAGCTGCGCGCCACCCCAGGGAGATCACGACATGAGCAAGCGGAACAGCCAGACGGCGAAGACGGCGGCCCGGGAGCGGCTGCGTCAGGAGCGCGAGCGCCAGGCCAAGCGCGAGAAGACCAGGCGGCAGCTGATCGTGGCCGGCTCGATGGTCGCGGTCCTCGCGATAGCCGGCGGCATCGGTTACGCCGTCGTCCAGGGCAGCAAGCCCTCGGGCTGGGAGGCCGCCGCCGAGGCCAAGGTCGTCGCCCCGGCCAACACCTCCGGCAAGGACGGCACCGAGATCCTCCTCGGCGACTCCAAGTCCGACAACGTCGTCCACCTCTACGAGGACCCGCGCTGCCCGGCCTGCGCCTCCTTCGAGCAGACCATCGGCGAGACCGTCAACAAGGGCATGGAGGACGGCGACTACAAGCTCTCCTTCACCCTCGGCACCTTCCTCGACGGCAACCTCAGCGGCGAGGGCTCCAAGAACGCGCTGAGCGCGCTCGGCGCCGCGCTGAACGTGAGTCCCGACGCGTTCCTCGACTACAAGGCGGCGCTGTACTCGGCGAAGTACCACCCCGCCGAGACGAGCGACGAGTTCGCGAAGGACGACTACCTGATCAAGGTGGCGAACACGGTCGACGCCCTGAAGAACAACAAGAAGTTCCAGGACGCGGTCGAGAAGGGCACGTACGACGCCTGGGCGATGCGGATGAGCGACACCTTCGACGACACGAAGGACGTCAAGTCCACCCCCACCATCAAGATCAACGACAAGGTCATCGAGAACCCGCGCACCGTGGCCGACTGGGAGAAGGCGCTCAAGGACGCGGGCGTCACCAAGTAACGCGGGACACCGGAGCGGGCGAACTCCCCGGGGTTCGCCCGCTCTTCACGTACGGCTCCTTACCGAATCCCTTACCGATCAGTAATCTGACCGGCCGTGACCAGTCGTAGATCCCACACCGATCCCCACTCGCCCGCCCCGCGCCGCCGTACGGTCGTCAAGGCCGCCGCGGCCGGGGCCGTTCTCGCGGCCCCGTCGGCCGCCGCCGTCCCGGCGCGGGCCGCCGAGGCGCCCGCCTTCCTGCACGGCGTCGCCTCCGGCGACCCGCTCCCGGACGGCATCCTGCTGTGGACCCGGGTGACCCCCGCCCCGGAGGCCGTCCCCGGCTCGGGCCTCGGCCCCGATGTCGAGGTGAACTGGACCGTCGCTCTGGACAAGGCGTTCACCACCGTCGTCGCCCAGGGCTCCGTCACCGCGACCGCCGCCTCCGACCACACCGTCAAGGCAGACGTCCGCGGCCTCACGCCCGCCACCGACTACTGGTTCCGCTTCTCGGCCGCCGGCACCACCTCCCCCGCCGCCCGCACCCGCACCGCCCCGGCCGCCGACACCGCGGTGGCCAACCTCCGCTTCGGCGTGGTCTCGTGCGCCAACTGGGAGGCCGGGCACTTCGCGGCGTACCGCCATCTCGCGGCCCGCGGCGACCTGGACGCCTGGCTGCACCTCGGCGACTACATATACGAGTACGGCACGGGCCAGTACGGCACGCGCGGCACCGTCGTCCGGCCGCACACCCCGGCCCACGAGATCCTGACCCTCGCCGACTACCGGACCCGGCACGGGCGTTACAAGACCGACCCGGACCTCCAGGCCCTGCACGCCGCGGCCCCGGTCGTCGCCATCTGGGACGACCACGAGATCGCCAACGACACCTGGTCCGGCGGCGCCGAGAACCACACCGAGGGCGCGGAGGGCACCTGGGCCGCGCGCCAGGCGGCGGCCAAGCAGGCGTACTTCGAGTGGATGCCGGTCCGCGCGGCGCTCGCCGGCACCACCTACCGCCGGCTGCGCTTCGGCAAGCTGGCCGATCTGTCCCTGCTCGACCTGCGCTCCTTCCGCTCGCGGCAGGTCACCGTCGGCAGCGGCGAGGTCGACGACCCGGAGCGCACGCTCACCGGGCGCGCCCAGCTGGACTGGCTGAAGGCGGGGCTGGCCGCCTCGGACACCACCTGGCGGCTGGTCGGCAACTCGGTGATGATCGCGCCGTTCGCCGTCGGCTCGCTCCCGGCGGAGCTGCTCAAGCCGCTGGCGAAGCTGCTGGGCCTGCCGCGGGAGGGCCTGGCGATCAGCACCGACCAGTGGGACGGCTACACCGACGACCGCCGGGAGCTGCTGGCCCATCTGCGCGCGAACGCCATCCGCAACACGGTGTTCCTGACCGGCGACATCCACATGGCCTGGGCGAACGACGTGCCGGTGAACGCCGGGACGTATCCGCTGTCGGCCTCGGCCGCCACGGAGTTCGTGGTCACCTCGGTCACCTCCGACAACCTGGACGACCTGCTGAAGGTCCCGGAGGGCACGGTCTCCGCGGTCGCCGCCCCGGTCATCCGCGCCGCCAACCGGCATGTCCACTGGGTCGACACCGACCGGCACGGATACGGCGTCCTGGACCTCACCGCCGAGCGGGCGCAGATGGACTACTACGTGCTGTCCGACCGCACCGAGGCGGACGCGGCCTCCTCGTGGGCGCGCTCCTACCGGACCCGCAGCGGGACGCAGAAGGTCGAGCGCGCCCACACCCCTGTGTGACAGCGGTACTCAAGGGGCGATTTTCAGCCAACCACACTGACGTGATGAGTTGCTGAGGCGAGATCACGACGCCCCGTCCTCCGCTACGGCGGGTGGTGCGAGCCATGGATCGAATCCGGACACACCACCCGCCTCGGTGACGGCCTTCGCCATGCCGGGACTTCAAACCTCGGACAGGCCGACAGTTCATCTCCTCAGTTCTCCCTGTTTGCCGGGAATTTGATTGGGCCTGATCGCAACTCTTCTCGCCTGGTCATGTCCACGTAATCTCCGGGCGGCGACCAGGAAGACCCCTGTGCGCCCTCCCCACCGCATCCGCTAGGAGCCAGCATGCGTGCGCTTGCCCGGATATCTCCCTCGACGCGCAGACGTGTTCTCGCCACCGCCGTCGTGGCCGGAACCCTGATGCTCACCCCCCTGTCGGCGCCCACCAGCGTCGCGGCGGCCGGCACCCCCACGGCCGCCGAGTGCGTCGAGGACACCCACGCGGACGCCCACGCGAGCACCCCCGCCACGGCCCGCGAGGCCCGCCCCGGGCACGGCGAGCACGCCGCCGAGCCCAACGAGGTGAGCGCCGCCAGGGCTCAGGCCATGGACGCCGACCTGCGCAGGAAGCTCGACAAGCTGCCCGCGAACGGCCGCAGCCTCTCGGCGACCGCCACGACCAGCATCCCGGTCTACTTCCACGTCATCCACGACGGCACCAAGGGCCGGCTCGGCTCGGCCGACATCACCGCCCAGATGAACGTGCTGAACGCGGCGTTCGGCGGCCAGGGCACCGGCAACGTCGACTCCGGCTTCCAGTTCACCCTGGCCGGCACCGACTACACGGACAACGCCGCCTGGTACAACCTCTCCTCCGGCTCCGCCGAGGAGAAGGCGATGAAGTCCGCCCTGCGCAAGGGCGGGGCGGGCGCGCTCAACTTCTACACCGCCAACCTCGGCGGCGGACTGCTCGGCTGGGCCACCTTCCCCAGCTCGTACAACTCCAGTCCGTCCATGGACGGCGTGGTCGTGCTGGACGCGTCGCTGCCCGGCGGCTCGGCCACCCACTACGACGAGGGCGACACCGCGACCCACGAGGTCGGTCACTGGCTGGGCCTGTACCACACCTTCCAGGGCGGCTGCAGCGGCAACGGCGACTACGTCGAGGACACCCCGGCCGAGAAGAGCCCGGCCTACGAGTGCCCCGAGGGCCGGGACACCTGCGCCCGCAAGGCGGGCACCGACCCGATCCACAACTTCATGGACTACACCTACGACGCCTGCATGTACCAGTTCACCTCCGGCCAGGTGACCCGCATGCAACAGAACTGGACGGCCTACCGCGCCAACGGCTGAACCGTCTGACCGTCTAGTGGAGCGAGTCCAGGAAGCCGAGCGCCACCCGCCAGGTGGCCTCGGCTGCCTCCGCGTCGTAGTCCGGCAGCTCGGGGTCGGTGTAGAGGTGGCCCGCCCCGGCATACCGGAACACCTCCACGTCCGCGCCCGCGCGGCGCATCTGGAGATACCAGGAGCCGAGCCAGTCCTCCGTCTCGAACGGGTCCGGCTCGGCCATGTGCAGCTGCACCGGCAGATCATCCACCGAGACGTCCGGCGCGAGATCCGAGGTGCCGTGCAGCAGCAGCAGGCCCTTCGCCTTCTCGTCGCCCAGGGCCAGGGTCTGCGCGATCGAGGCCCCGAGGGAGAACCCGGCGTACACCAGCCCCCGCTCCGAATACGGGGCGGCGGCCAGCACGGCCCGCTTCAGCAGTTCGTCCTTGCCGATCTCGTCCTGGACCGCCATGCCCTCCTCGACCGTGTCGAACGTGCGCCCCTCCAGGAGGTCCGGCGTCCACACCTCGTGCCCGGCCGCGCGCAGCCGGTCCGCCGCGGCCCGCACCGCGGGCCTGAGGCCATAGGTCGAGTGAAAGAGCATGATGTTCATGAGGCCATGGTGCCAGCCGGGTGTGACCTCGCGGGGCCCGGGCACTACCCGGAACGTCGGCCGAATCACAGGTTCAGGCCTGCGATGGCCGGTTACGTTCCTGGTCATGGAGAACATACTCCGCCCACTGATCGTGGTCGGCGGCTCCGTCCTGCTCACTCTGGTGATCGGCTGGGCCACCGACCTGCTGCTGCGCAGGGCCGACGAACGGCAGGGCGAGACCCCGCTGTGGGACCTGCTGCGCCGCGGCCGCATTCCCTACCAGCTCGTCCTGTGCGCCGCGCTGCTGAGAGGGTCGTACGACAAGGCGCAGCTGCTCGGCGACCACCGGGTCGGTGTCGGCCACGTCCTCACTCTGGTGCTGATCGGCTCGGCCGCCTGGCTGGTGATCCGGATCGCGGCGGCGGTCGTCGAGACCTCGTACACCCGGTACGCCCACTCCCGGGCCCGGCGCGACCCCGCGCGGGTGCGCCGGGTGCGCACCCAGGTGTCGCTGATCATGCGGGTGGTCGCGGCGACCGTCGGGGTGGTGGCGGTGGCGGCGATGCTGCTGACGTTCCCCGCCTTCCGCGCGGCGGGCGCCTCCCTGCTGGCCTCCGCGGGCATCCTCGGCATCGTCGCCGGCGTCGCCGCGCAGTCCACGCTGAGCAACGTGTTCGCGGGCTTCCAGATCGCGTTCGGCGACATGGTGCGCATCGGGGACACGGTCGTCGTGGACGGCCAGTGGGGCACCGTCGAGGAGATCACCCTGACCTATCTGACGGTACGGACCTGGGACGAGCGCCGGGTCACCATGCCGGTGTCGTACTTCACCTCCAAGCCGTTCGAGAACTGGTCGCGCGGCACCCCGCAGATGACCGGTGTCGTCTTCTGGCACCTGGACCACTCGGCCCCGGTGGAGGCGATGCGCGACAAGCTCCGCGACCTGCTGCGCGAGTGCCCCGCCTGGGACGGGCGCGCCTACGACCTCTCGGTCACCGACACCACGCCCAACACGATGGAGGTGCGGGCCCTGATGACCGCGAAGGACGCCGACGACGTCTGGACGGTCCGGGTCGCGGTCCGCGAGCAGATGATCGACTGGCTGGTCCGCGAGCACCCGTACGCCCTGCCCCGGGTCAACACGGCCGACGCCAACCTGCCGGGCCGGCCGCCGGGTCCCCGCTCGTCCCTCGACGGCATGCCGAACCGCCGCGCGGTGGAGACCCCGAGGGCGGACCGGAGCTGAGCCGGACGGCCGGGCGGGACACCCCCTAGCGCAGACTGCGCACATCCAGCTGGCGCAGCACCCGGTCCACCACCTCGGGGTCCGCCCCCTGTTCGCTGCGCGCCGCCAGCACCTCGTGCCGGGCGGCGCTCAGCATCTCCCCCTCGATCCGGCGCACCCGCTTCATCCGCTTCACCCGCTGGGCGTGCGCCTCCATCCGCTCCTCCTCGCCCATGTCCGGGCTGATCCGCACCCCGATCTCGAAGGCACGCCGCAGCATCCGCTCGGACAGCTCCTCCGGCAGTTCCTCGACCTGCTCGATCTCCCGCAACCGCCGCTTGGCGGCCTTGGCCGCCCGCACCGCGAGCGCCTTCTCGAACTCCTTCTCCCGCTCGCTGTCCGCGCGCACTCCGAGCCGCTTGACCAGCCACGGCAGGGTCAGCCCCTGGAGCACCAGCGTCGCCATGATCACACCGAACGCGATGAAGACGATCTCGTCCCGGTCGGGGAACGGCGACCCGTCGTCGGTCTTCAGCGGAATGGCCAGCGCCAGCGCCACCGAGGCCACACCCCGCATCCCCGCCCACCACATGACGACGGTCTCCCGCCAGCTCATGGGGATGTCCTCGTGGTCGCGCCGCGCGTGCAGCCGTTTGGTCAGCCAGGTCGCGGGCAGCAGCCAGAGCAGCCGGACGAGGACCACGACGCCCGCGACGGCCGCCGCCCAGCCCAGCATCTCGCCCCACCGTCCGGACGCCGTGTGGATCGCGTTGTGCAGTTCGAGGCCGATCAGCCCGAAGGCGACCCCGGTGACGAGGGTGTCGACGACGTCCCAGAAGGTGTGCCCGGCGAGCCGGGTCATGACGTCGTCGGCGTCGGTGGCGTACTCCGCGAGGAACAGCGCCGCGGTGAGCACGGCCAGTACCCCGGAGCCGTGCAGTTCCTCGGCCAGCACATAGGCGGCGTACGGCACCAGCAGGGTGAGCCCGATCTGGAGGGTGGGGTCGCCCAGCAGGTCCATCAGCTTGTTCGCGCCCCAGCCGAGCGCGAGCCCCACCGCGACCGCCACCACGGCGGACAGCACCAGGTCGAGCCCGGCTCCCCAGGGCGAGAAGCTGCCGCCGACCACGGCGGCGATCGCCACGTGGTAGAGCACGATGGCCGTCACATCGTTGAACAGACCCTCGCCCTCCAGGATGGACACCAGCCGGCGTGGCAGCCCCAGCTGCCCGGCGACGGCGGTCGCGGCGACCGGGTCGGGCGGCGCGACCAGGGCGCCGAGGGCCAGGGCGGCGGCGATCGGCAGTCCGGGCACGATGGCGTGGGCGACGAAGCCCACACAGAACATCGTGACGAACACCAGCGCCACGGCGAGCAGGAAGATCGGCCGTTTGTTCGCCGCGAACTGGCGCCAGGAGGTGCGTCGTACGGCCGCGTAGAGCAGCGGCGGCAGCAACAGCGGCAGGATCAGGTCCGGCGGGATGTCGACGTTCGGCACGAAGTCGAGCAGCGCCAGCACGATGCCGAGCAGCGTCATCAGTACCGGCGCGGGCACACCCAGGCGGTCCCCGACCGGGACGCTCACCACGGCCCCGAGCAGCAGGACGAACAACAGGGCCAACTGATCCACGCTCAGCACTCCGACGGGTCTAGGCGATCAGGCCCCCCGGATACCCACCCTGCCATGGACCATCCGCGCTACAGCGCGCGCCGCATCGCCTGGTGCGGAATCCCCGCCTCCAGGTACTCCGGGCCGTAGGACTCGTACCCCAGCCGCTCGTAGAAACGCAGCGCGTGCGTCTGCGCGTGCAGATCCACCGCCGCGAGCCCCCGCGCACGGGCCGCGTCCTCGATCGCCCGGACCAGTGCCACGCCGACCCCCAGGCCGCGCGCGTCCCGGACGACCGCCAGCCGGCCGAGGGCGCCCACCGACGGGTCGCCCCCGGTCCGCGCCGCGGCGGCCTCGCCGTACAGCAGCCGCCCGGTGCCCAGCGGCACCCCGTCCTCCCGGACGGCGAGCACATGCAGCGCGCCGGCGTCGTACGCGTCGTACTCCACGTCCTCCGGTACGCCCTGCTCGGCGACGAAGACCTGCTTGCGCACCGCGAAGCACGCCTCACGGTCGGCCGACTCCTCGGCGACGCGCACGACGTACGCCGACTTGCCGGACGGGGCGGGCGGGGTCATCCGTAGGTCTCCTCGCGGACCTGGTCCAGCGCCTGCTGGAGGTCCTCGGGATAGTCGCAGGCGAACTCGGCCCACTCGCCGCTGCCCGGGTGCTCGAAGCCGAGGCGGACGGCGTGCAGCCACTGCCGGGTCAGGCGCAGCCGCTTGGCGAGCGTCGGGTCGGCGCCGTACGTCAGGTCGCCGACGCAGGGGTGCCGGTGCGCGGCCATGTGGACGCGGATCTGGTGGGTGCGGCCGGTCTCCAGCTTCACATCGAGCAGGGACGCCGCGCGGAACGCCTCGATCAGGTCGTAGTGCGTGACGGAGGGCTTGCCCTCGGCGATGACCGCCCACTTGTAGTCGTGGTTCGGGTGGCGGCCGATCGGCGCGTCGATGGTGCCGCTGGTCGGGTCCGGGTGGCCCTGCACGAGCGTGTGGTACCGCTTGTCGACCGTGCGCTCCTTGAACTGGCGCTTCAGCGACGTGTACGCGTACTCCGACTTCGCCACGACCATCAGGCCCGACGTGCCGACGTCCAGGCGGTGCACGATGCCCTGGCGCTCGGCGGCGCCGGACGTCGAGATCCGGTACCCCGCGGCGGCGAGCCCGCCGATGACGGTCGGCCCGGTCCAGCCGGGGCTCGGGTGGGCGGCGACACCGACCGGCTTCACGATGACGACCACGTCATCGTCGTCATGCACGATCTCCATGCCCTCGACGGGCTCGGCCACCACCTGCACCGGCGCGGCGGCCTGCGGCATCTCGACCTCCAGCCAGGCGCCGCCGCGCACCCGCTCGGACTTGCCGACCACCGTGCCGTCGACCAGCACCTTGCCCGCCGCGGCCAGCTCCGCGGCCTTCGTACGGGAGAAGCCGAACATGCGGGAGATGGCGGCGTCGACGCGCTCGCCCTCCAGGCCGTCGGGCACGGGCAGGTTACGGATCTCGGGAAGGGTGCTCACCCGTCGAGTATGCCGGACGGGTCCGGCACATCCGTACGCGGTGCTCAGTCCTTGTGGACGGTGCCGTCCGGGTCGAGGCCCTTGAAGGACAGCAGCACGATCAGGATTCCGCCGCACACGATCGCCGAGTCGGCCAGGTTGAAGACGGCGAAGTGCTTGGGCGCGATGAAGTCCACCACCGCGCCCTCGAAGACGCCCGGCGAGCGGAAGATCCGGTCCGTGAGGTTGCCGAGCGCGCCGCCCAGCAGCATGCCGAGCGCGATCGCCCAGGGCAGGCTGTACAGCTTGCGGGCGAGGCGGGCGATCACCACGATCACGGCCGCCGCGATCACCGTGAAGATCACGGTGAAGGCCTCACCGAAGCCGAAGGCCGCGCCCGCGTTGCGGATCGCCTCGAACCGCAGCCAGTCGCCGATGACCTCGATCGGCTCCTGGTGCTCCAGCTTCTCGACCACAATGATCTTGCTGATCAGGTCGAGCAGGTAGGCGAAGGCGGCGACCGCGAAGAGCACGGCGATCCGCCGCTTGCCCCGGTGCCCCGCGGCAGCGGCCCCGGACTCGGCGCCGCTCTCGCCGCTTTCGTCGCCGCCGGGCCGCTCCGGCTCCTCGGCCCGGGCCGCGTCCGAATTGTCCGGCGTACCGATGATGCGCTCCGCCTCTGCCACGTGAGTCCCTCAACCTAGGTGCCTGACTGAGGACGAGGGTACGGCACGCCTTCCGTGCCGATCAGTACCGGCGTTCAGTACCGGCGCTCCTGCTTCTGCTTGCACTCCACGCACAGGGTCGCGCGCGGGAAGGCCTGCATCCTCGCCTTGCCGATCGGGTTGCCGCAGTTCTCGCACAGGCCGTACGTGCCCGTGTCCAGGCGCTGCAGGGCGCGCTCGATCTGCATCAGCATCTCGCGCGCGTTCGCGACCAGGGCCAGCTCGTGCTCGCGCGTGATGTTCTTGGCACCGGTGTCCGCCTGGTCGTCCCCCGCGCCGTCCCCGGACTCCCGCATCAGGCCGGCCAGGGACGCCTCCGAGGAGGCGATCTCCGCGCTCAGCCGGTCCGCCTCGCCCGACAGGTCCGCGCGGGCCTCCTCGACCTCCTCAGGGGTCCAGGGGTCCTCACCGGGGCGCACCGCCAGCTCGCCGGGCTCCGCCGCGGCGGCGCGTGCCTTGGGGACGGCGGTCTGGGCCGCCGGGGCCGTGCCAGAAGTCTTCTTCGCAACCACCGTCGTGGCTCCCGTCTGCTCCGCGGCCTCGGCCGCGCCCGCCTTCTTCGCCGTGCTCTCCGCCCCGCCCTCGGCAGGACCCTGCGCTCCCTCTTCCCGCCCGGCACCCTCTTCGCCCGCCACGGCCGTCCCACCGGCGGCGGGGGCCTCGGCCGCGGCCTTCCTGCCCGTCGGGCGGCGGGGCGCCGCCCTCCCGGCCGCGGCCTGGCCGGCCGGAGCCTGCCCGGGGGAGGCCTTCTTGACCGCCGCCTTTTTGGCCGCGGTCTTCTTGGCCACTGTCTTCTTGGCCACTGTCTTCTCGGCCGCGGTCTTCTTGGCCACTGTCTTCTCGGCGGGGGCCTTCTTGACGGGGGCCTTCCTGACGGGCACCTCCTCGGGCGGCGCCGCAGCCACGGCCTTCTCGGCGGGCACCTCCTCGGCTGCCGCCTTCCTGACCGCGGTCTTCTCGGCCGCGGTCTTCCTGCCCGCAGTCTTCTCGGCCGCAGTCTTCTTGCCCGCGGTCTTCTTGGCCGCCGCCTTCTTCGCGGCGGTCTCCTTGGCCGCCGCCTTCTTCCCGGCGGTCTCCTTCGCGGCGGTCTCCTTCGCGGCGGTGTTCTTGGCCACCGACTTCTGGGCCGTCGTCTTCTGGGCCGTCGTCTTCTTCGCGGCGGTCTCCTTCGCGGCAGCCGCCGTCACCGCCGCCTTCTCCGGGACGGCCTTCTTCAGGCCCGCCTCCTTGCCCGCGGTCTTCTTCCCCGCCACCGCTTTCCCCGCGGCGACCTCAGGAGCAGCCGCCTTCCCCCCGCCCCCCTCCCTCCGCACCGTGTTCACGGCGTTCACCGCACGCTTCGCCCCCGCCGCGTCGGCACCCCGCGTGCTCCTCTTCCCGCTCACATCCTTGACCGCACCGCTCACATCCCCGGCCGCACCGCCGGAGGCACGGGCGCTCGTGGGCCTGCCCGACGCCGACTGCTGTACGGCGGTCTTCTTCGCCACCATGGCCGCGGCCCCTTCACATATTGTGATCTTGCACGCGAATCGTGCTGGGACGATAAATCGACTTGAGTCCCGCGGCAACGGGGCACGCCGCCCGATTCGCCCGCCCCACGACCCCGTGTGACCGGCATGCATGCGTTGTGCCCAGCTCCCCGCGGGGTATGCCGCCGAGCTCGACTTCCCCGGAACGCGACCCCCCAGATGTCCATTCGGGTCATCGCGAGCGCCGCGCCGGGCCCGCCGTAAAACCGGTCGGCCGCTGTCCGTGGGGCGCCGTACACTGGGCGGAGCGAAAAGCGTGGATGGGGACGAGTAGCGGCGTACGCAGCCCAGAGCGACCCGGGGACGGTGGAAGCCCGGGGGCGAGCGCGACGTGAAGATCACCCCGGAGCCGCCGGAAGAAAGCCGCAGCCCGGAGCAGTGGCCAGTAGAACCGGCATCGCGACCCCAATGAGGGGGCTCGCCGAGGCAAGGACCTGCCCCGGAGAGCCAAGGAGGGTGGTACCGCGGGAGCGCGCCGAAGCGGCGTAGGAAAGACGTAGCTCTCGTCCCTCCGACGGAACGCAGCAACTCCGCCGGAGGAAGATCGCTGATGACGACAGCGCCGACGTACCGCCAGGTGCCCGCTCAGGTCGACCTGCCCGCGCTCGAGCACGCCGTGCTCGAGTTCTGGCGCGAGCAGAAGATCTTTGCCAAGAGCCTGGAGCATTCCCAGGGCCGCCCCGAGTGGGTGTTCTACGAGGGCCCACCCACCGCCAACGGCATGCCCGGCGCCCACCACATCGAGGCGCGCGTCTTCAAGGACGTCTTCCCCCGCTTCCGCACCATGCGCGGCTACCACGTGGCCCGCAAGGCGGGCTGGGACTGCCACGGCCTGCCGGTCGAGCTGGCGGTCGAGAAGGAGCTGGGCTTCGCCGGCAAGCAGGACATCGAGGCGTTCGGCATCGCCGAGTTCAACGCCAAGTGCCGCGAGTCCGTGACCCGCCACACCGACGCCTTCGCCGAGCTGACGACCCGCATGGGCTACTGGGTCGACCTCGACGACGCCTACCGCACGATGGACCCGGAGTACATCGAGTCGGTCTGGTGGTCGCTGAAGACCATCTTCGACAAGGGCCTGCTGGTCCAGGACCACCGCGTGGCGCCCTGGTGCCCGCGCTGCGGCACCGGCCTGTCCGACCACGAGCTGGCGCAGGGCTACGAGACGGTCGTCGACCCGTCGGTCTACGTCCGCTTCCCGCTGACCTCCGGCCCGCTGGCCGGCGAGGCGGCCCTGCTGGTGTGGACGACCACCCCGTGGACCCTGGTCTCCAACACCGCCGTGGCCGCCCACCCGGAGGTCACCTACGTCGTCGCGACGAAGGGCCCCGAGGGCACGGAGAAGCTGGTCGTCGCCGAGCCGCTGGTCGCCAAGGCGCTCGGCGAGGGCTGGGAGACCACCGGCCAGTCCTTCACCGGCGCCGAGATGGAACGCTGGACGTACCAGCGCCCCTTCGAGCTGGTCGAGTTCCCGGAGCCGGCCCACTTCGTGGTGAACGCCGAGTACGTGACCACCGAGGACGGCACGGGTCTGGTCCACCAGTCCCCCGCCTTCGGTGAGGACGACCTCAAGGTCTGCCGCGCCTACGGCCTGCCCGTGGTGAACCCGGTCCGCCCGGACGGCACCTTCGAGGAGGAGGTCCCGCTGGTCGGCGGCGTCTTCTTCAAGAAGGCCGACGAGAAGCTCACCGAGGACCTCCAGCAGCGGGGCCTGCTCTTCAAGCACCTGCCGTACGAGCACAGCTACCCGCACTGCTGGCGCTGCCACACCGCGCTGCTGTACTACGCGCAGCCCTCCTGGTACATCCGCACGACCGCCGTCAAGGACCGCCTGCTCCAGGAGAACGAGAAGACCAACTGGTTCCCGGACACGGTCAAGCACGGCCGCTTCGGCGACTGGCTGAACAACAACATCGACTGGGCGCTGTCCCGCAACCGCTACTGGGGCACCCCGCTGCCGATCTGGCGCTGCGAGGAGGGCCACCTCACCTGCGTCGGCTCCCGCGCGGAGCTGACCGAGCTGACCGGCACCGACCAGTCGAACCTCGACCCGCACCGCCCGTTCATCGACGACGTCACCTTCACCTGCACCCACGAGGGCTGCTCCCTCGACGCGGTGCGCGTGCCGGAGGTCATCGACGCCTGGTACGACTCGGGTTCGATGCCGTTCGCGCAGTGGGGCTACCCGTACAAGAACAAGGAGCTGTTCGAGAGCCGGTACCCGGCGCAGTTCATCTCCGAGGCCATCGACCAGACCCGCGGCTGGTTCTACACGCTGATGGCGGTGGGCACGCTCGTCTTCGACAAGTCGTCTTACGAGAACGTCGTCTGCCTCGGCCACATCCTCGCCGAGGACGGCCGGAAGATGTCCAAGCACCTGGGCAACATCCTCCAGCCGATCCCGTTGATGGACCAGCACGGCGCGGACGCGGTCCGCTGGTTCATGGCGGCCGGCGGCTCCCCGTGGGCGGCCCGCCGCGTGGGCCACGGCACCATCCAGGAGGTCGTCCGCAAGACGCTCCTCACCTACTGGAACACGGTCGCCTTCCAGGCCCTGTACGCGCGGACGTCGAACTGGGCGCCGTCCGCGGCGGACCCGGCCCCGGCCGACCGCCCGCTGCTGGACCGCTGGCTGCTCAGCGAACTCCACGCCCTCACCGACCAGGTGACCCAGGCGCTGGAGGCGTACGACACCCAGCGCGCCGGCAAGCTGCTGTCCGCGTTCGTCGACGACCTGTCGAACTGGTACGTCCGCCGCTCCCGGCGCCGATTCTGGCAGGGCGACAAGGCCGCGCTGCGCACCCTGCACGAGGTGGTCGAGACGGTCACCAAGCTGATGGCCCCGCTGACCCCGTTCATCACCGAGCGGGTCTGGCAGGACCTGGTCGTCCCGGTCACCCCGGGCGCGCCGGAGTCGGTGCACCTGGCGTCCTGGCCGGAGGCGGACCTCGGCGCGATCGACCCGGAGCTGTCGCGGCAGATGGTGCTGGTGCGCCGCCTGGTGGAGCTGGGACGGGCCACCCGCGCGGAGTCGGGCGTCAAGACCCGTCAGCCGCTCAGGCGCGCGCTGATCGCGGCGACCGGCTTCGAGGCGCTCGACCGCGAGCTGCACACCCAGATCACCGAGGAGCTGAACGTCGAGTCGCTGGCGTCGCTCAGCGAGGTCGGCGGCTCCCTGGTCGACACGACCGCCAAGGCCAACTTCCGTGCCCTGGGCAAGCGGTTCGGCAAGCGTGTCCAGGACGTCGCCAAGGCGATCGCGAACGCCGACGCGGCGGCCCTGTCGCTGGCACTGCGCGAGGGCAACGCGTCCGTGGAGGTCGACGGCGAGACGATCACCCTCGCCCCGGACGAGGTGATCATCACCGAGACCCCGCGCGAGGGCTGGTCGGTGGCGTCCGACGCGGGTGCCACGGTCGCCCTGGACCTGGAGATCACCGAGGAGCTGCGCCAGGCGGGCCTCGCCCGTGACGCGATCCGGCTGATCCAGGAGGCCCGCAAGAACAGCGGCCTCGACGTGGCCGACCGGATCGCGCTGCGCTGGACGGCCACGGACCCGGCGGTCGTCGCCGCCCTGTCCGAGCACTCCGCGCTGATCGCCGACGAGGTGCTGGCCACGGACTTCGCCCAGGGCGAGGCCGACGGCTCGGGCTACGGCGAGCCGTTCACCGACGAGGGCCTGTCCCTGACCTTCCGCCTGCGCAAGGCGTAAGGCACGGGCGGACGACGCGAAAGGCCCGGCCTCCCGTACTGGGGGGCCGGGCCTTTCGCGTCGCACGTCGTCACAGGTCACGGAAGGGCGACGAGCAAGCAGGGGCGGGCCGGATTCGAACCGGCGTCCTCCTCGATGCCATCGAGGCGCGACTCCCTCTGCGCTACGCGCCCCCCGAGCACCCTACGCGACTTCCCGCGCAAAAGGGCGGGGCCCCGGATCGAAATCCGGGGCCCCGCCCTGAATGCTGCCGACGGCTACGCCGTACCACGCGCTGTCAGTTGTCGTCCTCGTCGATCAGGAACCCGCGCATCGGCGAGGGAGCCTGGCCCATCGGCGACGGACCCTGCGGCCGGACCGGCGCCATCGGCTGGGTCATGGCCGGGGACATCTGCTGCTGACCGCCGTAGGACGGAGCGGACGGGCTCGGCGCACCCCCCATCGACTGGTTGCCGCCGTACGACGGGGCGCTCGCGCCGGCCGGGGCCATGGAGGGCGCCGGGGACGGCGGGAGGGACGCGGTCGCCGGGTTCCGCGGCGGGGCGAGGGAGTCGTCGGCCTGGGTCTCCAGCTGGCGCAGCTGCGACTCCAGGTACGACTTCAGTCGCGTGCGGTACTCGCGCTCGAAGCCGCGCAGGTCCTCGACCTTGCGCTCCAGCGTGGCGCGGGCGGACTCCAGGGAGCCCATCGCGACACGGTGCTTCTCCTGCGCGTCCCGCTCCAGGGCATCGGCCTTGGCACGGGCGTCACGCTCCAGACCCTCGGCACGCGAACGCGCCTCGCCGACGATCTTGTTGGCCTCGGAACGGGCCTCGGCGATCGCCTGGTCGGCGGTCTGCTGGGCCAGCGAGAGGACACGGGCGGCGCTGTCGCCGCCGGGGCCCTGACCGGGTCCGCCCATCGGACCGCCCATGGGGCCGCCCATCGGACCCGGGCCCATCTGGCCCTGCATCGGGCCACCCTGGCCCATCGGACCCTGACCCATCGGGCCGGGACCCTGCGGACCCTGACCGCCGGGGCCGGCGGGCAGCTGCGGGGCACCGCTCGGCAGCTGGGGCGGGCCACCCATGGGGCCGCCCATCTGCTGCTGCGGCGGGCCCGATATGCCGGCGGGCACCGGAGCGCCGGGACCTCGCATGCCCTGCTGCGGCATGCCCTGCTGGGGCATGCCCTGCTGAGGCTGCTGCTGGTCCTGCTGCTCCTGCGGCTTGCGCATGTTCTGCTGGTTCTGCGCGGCGGCGCGGGTGGCCGCGGCCAGCTTCGCGCGCAGATCCTCGTTCTCGCGGAGCAGACGGGTCAGTTCGGCTTCGACCTCGTCGAGGAAGGCATCGACCTCGTCCTCGTCATAGCCTTCTCGGAGGCGGACGGTCGTGAACTGCTTGTTCCGCACGTCCTCGGGGGTCAACGGCATCTCTTCACCTCAACGTAGTCGTCGGCATTCGGCAAGACGGTAGGTCACATCGCTCACAGCCGGCTCACGATCGAGATCAGGATGTAGACGATGATCATCAGTACGAAGAAGGACAGGTCGAGCGCCACGCCCCCGAGACGCAGCGGCGGAATGAACCGCCGCAGAAGCTTGAGCGGTGGATCAGTGACAGTGTAGGTGGCCTCCAGAACGACCACCATCGCCTTGCCGGGTTGCCACGAGCGGGCGAACTGGAAGACGTAGTCCATGACCAACCGGAAGATGAGCACGATGAGGAAGCACATCAGCGCGATGTAGATGACATCCAGAACCACGCTCATGCCCGTGCTTCCCTCTCCCCTGTTTCCCGTGCTGTGTGGGTACTGCTTTGTACCGCGATTTCCGGTCGTGCGTCTCAGCTCTGGTTGAAGAACCCGCCCTCTGCGATGCGGGCCTTGTCCTCCGCCGTGACATCGACGTTAGCAGGCGACAACAGGAACACCTTCTGCGTCACCCGTTCGATGCTGCCGTGAAGACCAAACACCAAACCGGCCGCAAAGTCGACAAGTCGCTTCGCGTCCGTGTCGTCCATCTCGGTCAGATTCATGATCACCGGCGTGCCCTCACGGAAGTGTTCCCCGATGGTACGGGCCTCGTTGTAGGTCCGCGGGTGAAGCGTGGTGATCCGGTAAGGCTCTCGTTCCGACACGACCTTGGGCATGATCACCGGTGCGTTCTTCTCCAGGCTTGCGCGTTCTTGTGTGATGGACGCCACGGGCGCGATGCGCGCCGGACGTCCGGATTCCGCGGGGAGCGAAGCGGAGTGCGCCGCCGGCTCGCGGGGCGCGGGAGGGTGTACGACTCGCACCGATTCGTCCCTTTGGGGCTGGTGTGAACCGTGCGACTGGTGGGACTGTTCGTGCCGCCGGTGATCCCGTTCGGGCTCCGGGTCCAGCTCGGGCTCGAAGTCGTCATCGGGGTCGAATCCCCGGCCGTCGTACCCATCGTCCTCCACGAGGCCGAGGTAGACCGCCATCTTGCGCATCGCGCCGGCCATGCTCTGAGTCCTCCGCTCTGTGGTGGATCGGCTGACGAGTGGCAAGTGCCCGCGATCCACGAGGTCGTTACGCCCGCCCTTCGACGGTAATGACCATATTTTCTGCTGTGGTCCGACTTCCTGGCGACGTTACCCGACCCTGGGACGGACTCCGAGTACCGCGCTGCCGACGCGTACATGTGTCGCTCCGGCGGCCACGGCCTGTTCGAGATCCCCACTCATCCCTGCCGAGACCATGTTCGCAGCCGGATGGTCTCGGCGCAGGTCGGCCGACAAATCCACCAACCGCTCGAACGCCGCCTGTTGCCGCCCGGCGTACTCACCGGTCAGAGGTGCGACCGTCATCAGCCCGTCGAGCCGCAGCCCGGGAGAGCCGGCGATCAGGCCGGCCAACTCCTCGACACCTTCCGGCGCCACGCCGCCCCGCTCGCCCCGGCCGCTCGCTCCGGCGTCGAAGGCCACCTGGATCAGACAGCCGACCTCCCGTCCGGCCCGTACGGCCTCCTTGGAGAGCGCCGTCACCAGCCGGTCCCGGTCGACGGACTGCACCACATCCGCGTAACCGACCACAGAACGGACTTTGTTGGTCTGCAACTGGCCGACGAAATGCCAGGAAAGGGACAGATCCCGGCATTCCGCGGCCTTGGGCGCCGCGTCCTGGTCACGGTTCTCGGCGACGTGGCGCACACCGAGTTCCGACAGGATCCGCACATCGCTCGCGGGGTAGGTCTTGGTGACCACGATCAGGGTCACCTCTTCACGCTTGCGTCCCGCCGCCGCGCAGGCCGCGGCGATGCGCTCCTCGACCCGTGCCAGATTTCCGGCGAGTTCGTCCCTACGGTCCGTCATGCCCTATCAGTCCAGCCAGACATAGCCCGCCAGCCGACCGGTGGCGCGGTCGCGGCGGTAAGAGAAGTGGTCGTGCGACTCCAGCGTGCACACCGGCGACTGCGCCCGGTCGTGCACCCCGAGCCGATCGAGCTGCGCGTGCACCCCGGCGGTCACGTCGACCGCCGGCGTGTCCCAGCTCGTGACGGCGTGCGCCGCCGGTTCGACGGCGGTCACCTCGGCGCGCATCGCCTCCGGCACCTCGTAGCACCTGCCGCAGACGGCGGGTCCGGTGCGGGCGACGATCCGGGAGGGTTCGGCGCCGAGTTCCGTCATGGCCCGGACGGCGGCGGGGACGACCCCCGCGACCATCCCGGGCCGGCCCGCGTGGGCGGCGGCCACCACTCCGGCGACCGGGTCGGCGAGCAGGACGGGTGTGCAGTCGGCGGTGAGGACGGCGAGGGCGAGTCCCCGGCGGGCGGTGACCACCGCGTCCACCGAGGGGATCCCGGCGTCGGCGCCCCAGGGGCCGTCGACCACCGCCACGTCGTTGCCGTGCACCTGGTTCATCCAGATCACCCGGGCCGGGTCGATCCCCAGCGACTTCGCCGCCAGTTCCCGGTTGGCCGTCACGGCGGCCGGGTCGTCGCCGACCGCGCCGCCGAGATTGAGCTGCTCATACGGAGCGGCGCTCACCCCGCCCCACCGGTCGGTGAAGGCGAAGTGCGCGCCGCTGACGCTCTCGCGCTGTCCTATCACTTCAGGAAGTCCGGGACGTCCAGCTCCTCGGCCGCGCTGTCCGTGTAGGTCCGCGGCGCCGGCGTGACCGGCGGGGCGACCGGGATGTCGTTCACCGGCTCCGGCGCGGGCTCCGGCTCCTCCTTCGGCGTGACGCTGCCGAGCGAGCCGAACGACGGGCGGCTCTCCGGCTGCCGTGCCGGAGCGGGCTCCTCGCGGCGGGCCGGGGTGGCGGAGGCCGAGCCGAGTACGTTGTCCCGGCGGGCCGGCGGCTGGCCGCCGTCGAAGCCGGCCGCGATCACGGTGACCCGCACCTCGTCACCGAGGGCGTCGTCGATGACCGCGCCGAAGATGATGTTGGCCTCGGGGTGGGCGGCCTCGCTGACCAGCTGGGCGGCCTCGTTGATCTCGAACAGGCCGAGGTCGGAGCCGCCGGAGATGGAGAGCAGCACACCGCGGGCGCCGTCGATGGACGCCTCGAGGAGCGGGGAGGAGATCGCCATCTCGGCCGCGGCCACCGCGCGGTCGTCGCCGCGCGCCGAGCCGATGCCCATGAGGGCGGAACCGGCCTCGGACATGACCGACTTGACGTCGGCGAAGTCCAGGTTGATCAGGCCGGGGGTGGTGATGAGGTCGGTGATGCCCTGGACACCGGAGAGCAGGACCTGGTCGGCCGACTTGAAGGCGTCGAGGACCGAGACCTGGCGGTCCGAGATGGACAGCAGACGGTCGTTCGGGATGACGATGAGGGTGTCGACCTCTTCGCGCAGCTCGGCGATGCCGTCCTCGGCCTGGTTCGCGCGGCGCCGTCCCTCGAAGGTGAACGGGCGCGTGACCACGCCGATGGTGAGCGCGCCGAGGGAGCGTGCGATGTTGGCCACGACGGGCGCGCCGCCGGTGCCGGTGCCGCCGCCTTCACCGGCCGTCACGAAGACCATGTCGGCCCCCTTGAGGACCTCCTCGATCTCCTCGCGGTGGTCCTCGGCGGCCTTGCGGCCGACGGCCGGGTTGGCTCCGGCGCCGAGTCCGCGGGTGAGTTCGCGGCCGACGTCCAGCTTGACGTCGGCGTCGCTCATCAACAGAGCTTGCGCGTCGGTGTTGATGGCGATGAACTCGACGCCCTTGAGACCGACCTCGATCATCCGGTTGATGGCATTGACACCACCGCCGCCGACACCGATGACTTTGATGACTGCGAGGTAGTTCTGCGGTGCTGCCACGTCGAAGGCCTCTCGCCTCGAGTTACGTGTCGCCGCATCACGGTGGGCGCTGCGCCCCCGCGATCCGACGACTGATGCCGAATGGGACGGTCCGTAGTGCCGACCCGAACCCTAACGTTGAAGTTTAGGGTTACCAGTGTGTCTGTTCCCTGGAGTCTTCTGAACAGGACACTAAGTCGACAAGTGGCGCACGTTCAACGAACACGCCGAACCTCCCGTTTTTCTTTTCACCCTATGTGATCAGCCGTAGCGGTGCCCAACCAGGGTGCTGGCCTGCGCGGATGTGCGTCAACTCCCTGATGACGCGGGGGCGGTGGGGACGCTCACGTCGAAGTGCCGCGCATCGGGGGCCGCTTTCATGAGAGCGGTGAGGGTACGGGCCTTCGCGGCCCCCTTCTCGCCGCTCCCCCAGGCGACGGTGCGGCCGTCGGCCAGCTTCAGCGAGATGTCGTCGTAGGAGCGGACCTTGACCGTCCGCGTCCGGTGCGCGACCGCCGCCGGGAGGGCACCGGCCACCCGTACCGCCTCGCGCACCAGCCTGGGCTCGCCGAAACGGCGCAGGCTGGCCGCGGCGGAACCGGACCGGGAGGGCGTCAATTCCAGAAGAGGAACACCTTTCGGCGCGTCAGAAACCGTGGCGAATCGGACACCTTCATCGTCCACTTCCACAAACTTCCGGCCCTTTCCGACGAGCAGGACCGGGGTCCGCTCGGTGACTTTCAGACCGATTCCCTGCGGCCAGGAACGGACCACGTCAATCTCGTCAATTCTGGGCAGTTTCCGGCGCAGCCGGCTCTCCATCGCCTCGGTGTCGACCGAGATGAGGGGCTCCCCCAAGGGGACGTCGGCGGCCTCGCGCACCTGCTCGGGGCCGAGCACCCGGGTGCCGGAGACGGAGACGCGCTCCACGCGCAGCCACTGCGAGCCGTACAGCACCCAGCCGCCGCCCGAGACGAGCAGCGCCAGGGCGACGGCGGGGATGATGATCGTACGGATACCGGGCAGCCGTGGCCACCGGGCGGGGGGCGGGCCGGACGGCTCCTGCTGGCGTGCACCGCGCTCGGCGGTGGTGGGTCCGGCCACGCTCCCTGCCTTCCGCTTACCTGGAGATCCGGTTCCTATCGGTGTGCACGGTGGGCGGCGATCGCCTCGTACACCATGCCGACGAGCAGCTCGTCGGCGTCCCGGCGGCCGAACTCGGCGGCGGCGCGGGACATCTCGTACAGCCGGTGCGGGTCGGCGAGCACGGGCAGCACGTTCTGCTGGACCCACTCGGGGGTCAGCTCCGCGTCGTCGACCAGCAGCCCGCCACCGGCCTTGACCACCGGCTGGGCGTTCAGCCGCTGCTCGCCGTTGCCGATGGGCAGCGGGACGTAGGCGGCCGGGAGCCCGACGGCGGACAGCTCGGCGACGGTCATCGCGCCCGCGCGGCAGAGCATCATGTCGGCCGCGGCGTACGCGAGGTCCATCCGGTCCAGGTAACTTACCGGGATGTACGGGGGCATCCCGGGCATCTGGTGCACCTGCGGCAGTTCGTTCTTCGGGCCCACCGCGTGCAGGATCTGGATCCCGGCCTGCTGGAGCCAGGGCGCGACCTGCTGGACGACCTCGTTGAGGCGGCGGGCGCCCTGCGAGCCGCCCGAGACGAGCAGCGTCGGCAGATTGGGGTCCAGCCCGAACATCGCGCGCGCCTCGGGGCGCACGGCGGCCCGGTCCAGGGTGGCGATGGAGTGGCGCAGCGGGATGCCGATGTAGCGCGAGTTCCGGAGCTTGCTGTCCGGGGTGGCGACGGCGACCTGCGCGGCGTACCGCGAACCGATCTTGTTGGCGAGGCCGGGGCGGGCGTTGGCCTCGTGGATGACGATCGGCACGCCGAGGCGCTTGGCCGCCAGGTAGCCGGGCAGCGCGACATAGCCGCCGAAGCCGACCACGACGTCCGCCCTGGTGCGCTCCAGGATCTGCTCGGCCGCCTTGATGGTGCCGCGCAGCCGGCCCGGGACGGTGATCAGCTCGGGAGTGGGCTTGCGGGGCAACGGTACGGCCGGGATCAGCGCCAGCTCGTAACCCCGCTCCGGGACCAGCCTCGTCTCCAGGCCGCGCTCCGTGCCCAGGGCCGTGATGCCCACGGTCGGGTCCTGCCTGCGCAGGGCGTCCGCGAGGGCGAGCGCGGGCTCGATGTGGCCCGCGGTACCCCCGCCGGCGAGTACGACATGCACCGAAATTCACCGCTCTCCGGACGTGCGCACCGCCGAGGTGCGCCGTCGCATCGTGTTCCATCTCCGGGGCCCCGCGGGACCCCCAGCCCCCCGCTTTCTACCAAAGCGGGGTTGCCGCATCGCAAGCGCCGCCCGCGCAGCGGGCTCGTCGCGCGCGAAGGCGATCAGCAGCCCGATGGCGAACATGGTCGGCAGCAGGGCGGAACCCCCGTAGGAGAACAGCGGGAGGGGGACGCCGGCGATCGGCAGCAGGCCGAGCACCGCACCCATGTTGATCACGGCCTGGGCCGTGATCCAGGTGGTCACACCTCCCGCGGCATACCTCACGAAGGGGTCCTCCGTGCGTCCGGCCACGCGGATACCCGCATAGCCTAGAGCGGCGAAGAGGGCGAGCACCGACAGCGTCCCCGCGAGGCCCAGTTCCTCACCGGTGACGGCGAAGATGAAGTCGGTGTGCGCTTCGGGGAGTTGACCCCATTTTTCCACACTCGCACCGAGCCCGGAACCGAAGAGCCCGCCGGACGCGAGGGCGTAGATCCCGTGCACGGCCTGCCAGCAGGAGCCGTCCGGGCCCATCTCGGTGGCGCCGATGCAGGCGAAGCGGTCCAGCCGGTTGGAATTGGTCTTGATCAGGATCGCGCCGATCGCCCCGGCGACCGCGAGCACCCCCACGAACAGCCGGGTGGGCGCCCCGGCCAGCCACAGCAGCCCGAACAGGATCGCGGTCAGGATGATCGCGGTGCCCATGTCCCCGCCGAGCATGATCAACCCGAGCAGCAGGAACGCCACCGGAACGAGCGGCACCAGCATGTGCTTCCACTGCGCCATCAGCTTCCTGTCCTGCTTGCGGGCGAGCAGGTCGGCGCCCCACAGGACCAGGGCGAGCTTGCCGAACTCGCTGGGCTGGATCTGGAAGGAGCCGCCGAGCGAGATCCAGTTCTGGTTGCCGTTGACCGCCACTCCTATCCCGGGCACCTGCACCAGCGCCATCAGGAAGACGGCGCCCGCGAGGATCGGGTAGGCGAGGGCCCGGTGCAGCTTCACCGGCATCCGGGACGCCGCGTACAGCAGCCCGGCGCCGATCACGGCGGCCAGCAGCTGCTTGCGGAAGAAGTACGACCCGGGCAGCGACATCTGGAGCGCGGTGATCTGGGAGGCCGAGTAGACCATCACCAGCCCGAGCACGGTGATCAGCAGGCTGCCGCCGAAGATCAGGTAGTACGCGGTCAGCGGCCGGTCCCAGGCCCGGCGGGCCCGCGTGTGGAGCCGTACCACCGGGTTCTCGCGGGGGGCGGCCGGAGGCCGCACGGCCCGCTGCACCGGAGGACGGCCCGTACGGCTACCGGACATGACCGGCTCCCGCCCGCCCGCACCGGAACGCCCGGGGGCGGGCCCCGGGCGGCGCGGCCGCGGACCGCCGCGGCGCCCTGCCACCGGCGGACTCCCGCCGGCCGATCCCGAGCCACATCCGAGTCATTCGTCCCTCCAAGGGTCCCGAAGCACCCGCCGTGGTCGAGACCCGCAGTCAGGCGCCCGCTTCGAGTTCGCGGACGGCCGCCGCGAACGCGTCACCGCGCTTGTTGTAGTCGGCGAACATGTCCATCGAGGCGCAGGCCGGGGCCAGCAGCACCGTGTCGCCCGGCTCGGCGAGGCGCTGGGCCTCCCGGACAGCCGCGAGCATCGCCCCAGTGTCGGTCCGGTCGAGGTCGACGACGGGTACCTCGGGGGCGTGTCGCGCGAGGGCTTCGCGGATCAGCGCGCGGTCGGCGCCGATCAGCACGACCCCGCGCAGCCGCTTCGCCGACCTGGCCACCAGCTCGTCGAAGGTGGCGCCCTTGGCCAGCCCGCCCGCGATCCACACGATCGACTCGTACGCCGCCAACGAGGCTTCGGCGGCGTGGGTGTTGGTGGCCTTGGAGTCGTCGACGTAGGCGACCCCGGCCACGTCGGCGACATGGGCGATGCGGTGGGCGTCCGGCCGGAAGGCCCGCAGACCGTCCCGTACGGCCTGCGGGGGCACCCCGAAGGCGCGGGCGAGGGCCGCCGCGGCGAGGGCGTTGGCGATGTTGTGCGGAGCCGGCGGGTTGACGTCGGCGACCTCGGCCAGCTCCTGGGCGTTCTTCTGCCGGTTCTCGACGAAGGCGCGGTCGACCAGGATGCCCTCCACGACGCCGAGTTGGGACGGCGCCGGGGTGCCGAGGGTGAAGCCGATGGCCCGGCAGCCCTCCTCCACGTCGGCCTCGCGCACCAGGTCCTCGGTGGCCTTGTCGGCCACGTTGTAGACGCAGGCGACCCGATTGCCCTCGTAGATGCGGCCCTTGTCGCGCGCGTACGCCTCCATGGAGCCGTGCCAGTCGAGGTGGTCGGGGGCCAGGTTGAGGACGGCGGCGGAGTGGGCGCGCAGCGAGGGCGCCCAGTGCAGCTGGTAGCTGGACAGCTCGACGGCGAGGACGTCGTACTCCTCGTCGCCGAGCACCGCGTCCAGCAGCGAGACGCCGATGTTGCCGACGGCGGCGGTGCGCAGCCCGGCGGCCTTCAGGATGGAGGCCAGCATCTGCACGGTCGTGGTCTTGCCGTTGGTGCCGGTCACGCAGAGCCAGGGCGCGGCGTCCGGGCCGCGCAGCCGCCAGGCCAGCTCGACATCGCCCCAGACCGGAACCCCCGCTTCGCGAGCCGCCGTGAACAGCGGCTTGTCCGGCTGCCAGCCGGGCGCGGTGACGATCAGCTCGGTGCCGTCGGGCAGGGTCGCGCCGTCGCCGAGGCGGACGGTGACGCCCAGCGCCTCCAGCTCGGCGGCCTGCGCCCGGGCCCGCTCGTCGTCGCCGTCGTTGACCACGGTGACGATCGCGCCGAGCCCGTGCAGCACCTTGGCCGCCGGGACGCCGGAGACGCCGAGCCCGGCGACGGTGACGCGCTTTCCCTGCCAGTCGGTCACTTCTCTGCTGCCCATCCCGCGTAGAAGAGGCCGAGTCCGACGATCACGCAGATGCCCTGGATGATCCAGAAACGGACCACCACGAGCACTTCGGACCAGCCCTTGAGTTCGAAGTGGTGCTGGAGCGGCGCCATCCTGAAGACCCGCTTCCCGGTGAGCCGGAAGGAGCCGACCTGGATGACCACCGACATGGTGATGAGGACGAACAGACCGCCGAGGATGGCCAGCAGCAGCTCGGTGCGGGAGCAGATCGCGAGACCCGCGAGCACACCGCCGAGCGCCAGCGAACCGGTGTCGCCCATGAAGATCTTGGCCGGTGAGGTGTTCCACCACAGGAAGCCGAGGCAGGCGCCCATCAGCGCGGAGGCGACGACCGCGAGGTCGAGCGGGTCGCGCACCTCGTAACAGGCGCCGGGGTTGGTCAGGGTGCCCGCGTTGGCGCAGGACTCCTGGAACTGCCAGACACCGATGAAGGTGTAGGCGCCGAAGACGAGGACCGAGGCGCCGGTGGCCAGACCGTCCAGACCGTCCGTCAGGTTCACGCCGTTCGACATGGCGAGGATCATGAACAGCGCCCAGACCACGAACAGCACCGGACCGATGGTCCAGCCGAAGTCGGTGATGAACGACAGCTTGGTGGAGGCCGGGGTGTTGCCGCGGTTGTCGGCGAACTGGAGCGAGAGCACCGCGAAGGCGATGCCGACGATCAGCTGGCCGGCCATCTTCGCCTTGGCCCGCAGACCCAGCGAGCGCCGCTTGACGATCTTGATGTAGTCGTCGAGGAAGCCGACCAGGCCCATGCCGACCATCAGGCCGAGCACCAGCAGGCCCGAGTAGGTCGGGGGGTAGCCGGTGATGACCTTGGACAGGAAGTACGCGGCGACCGTCGCCAGGATGAAGGCGATACCGCCCATGGTCGGCGTACCGCGCTTGCTGGCGTGCTCGCGCGGGCCGTCGTCACGGATGTACTGACCGTAGCCCTTGCGCGCGAGGAGCTTGATCAGCAGCGGGGTGCCGACCAGCGTCAGGAAGAGGCCAATGACTCCCGCGAACAGGATCTGCTTCATCATCGGGCGGCAACCTCACCCTCGGCACCGGACTCCAGCAGCGCCTGGGCAACGCTTTCGAGCCCGACCGAACGGGACGCCTTCACGAGTACCACGTCCCCCGGGCGCAACTCGCTGCGCAACAGGTCGACAGCCGCCTGTGCGTCGGACACGTGCACCGACTCCTCACCCCACGAACCCTCGTTATATGCGCCCAGTTGCAGCCAGGCGGCTTCCCTGCCCCCGACCGCGACGAGCTTGCTGACGTTGAGCCGGACGGCGAGCCGTCCGACCGCGTCGTGCTCGGCGAGCGATTCGTCCCCGAGCTCGGCCATCTTGCCGAGCACCGCCCAGGTCCGCCGCCCCTTGCCGATGGCCGCCAGCGCGCGCAGAGCGGCCTTCATGGACTCGGGGTTCGCGTTGTAGGCGTCGTTGACGACCGTCACGCCGTCCGGGCGCTCGGTGACCTCCATCCGCCAGCGGGAGAGGGAGCCCGCCTCGGAGAGCGCGGTGGCGATCTCTTCCGCGGACATGCCCAGCTCATGGGCGACGGCGGCCGCGGCGAGCGCGTTCGACACGTGGTGCTCACCGTACAGGCGCATGGTCACGTCGCTGCACCCGGAGGGTGTGTGAAGGGTGAAGGAGGGCTGCCCGGTGTCCGTCAACCGCACGTTCTCGGCGCGTACGTCCGCTTCGTCGGCCTCGCCGAAGAGCAGCACCTTCGCCTTCGTACGGGAGGCCATGGCGCGTACGTACGGATCGTCGGCGTTGAGGACCGCCGTGCCGTCCTCCGGGAGGGCCTCCACCAACTCGCCCTTGGCCTGCGCGATCTGCTCGCGGCCGCCGAACTCGCCGATGTGCGCGGAGCCGACGTTGAGCACCAGGCCGATCTTCGGGGGCGTCAGCTCGGTCAGGTAACGGATGTGGCCGATGCCGCGGGCGCCCATCTCCAGGACCAGGAACCGGGTTTCCTCGGTGGCGCTGAGCGCGGTGAGCGGCAGCCCGATCTCGTTGTTGAGCGAGCCGGGCGTGAACACCGTCGGCGCCTTGCGCCGGAGCACCTGCGCGATGAGGTCCTTGGTGCTGGTCTTGCCCGCCGAGCCGGTGAGCGCGACCAGGGTCGTGCCGAGTTCGTTCACGACATGGCGGGCGAGGGCACCGAGCGCCGCCTGGACGTCGTCCACGACGATCGCGGGCACACCGACGGGCCGCGAGCCGAGCACGGCGACCGCGCCCGCCGCCACGACCTGTGGCGCGAAGTCGTGGCCGTCGACGCGTTCGCCGACGAACGCGGCGAACAGGCTGCCGGGTCCCACCTCACGGGAGTCCCGGACGACCGGCCCGGTCACCAGGACCGACGTGTCCGGTATGTCGTACGTCTGCCCGCCGACGACTTCTGCGATCTCGGCGAGAGAGAGGGCGATCACAAGTTCATCCCCTGGATCTTTCGGGATTTCATCCCTGGGTCTTCTGGATGGCTTCGCGAAGCACCTGGCGGTCGTCGAAGGGACGGACCACTCCGGCGATGTCCTGGCCCTGCTCATGGCCCTTGCCGGCGACCAGCACCGTGTCGCCGGGCCGGGCCCGCTCGACGGCGGCGGCGATCGCGGCGGCGCGGTCCTCGAAGAGCACGACCTCGCCTCGCTCGTGCACCGGCACCGACGCCGCGCCCTGGAGCATGGTGGCGAGGATCGCGAGCGGGTCCTCGGAGCGGGGGTTGTCGGAGGTCAGTACGGCGGTGTCGGCGAGCCGCGCCACGGCGGCGCCCATCGGGGCCCGCTTGGTGGTGTCCCGGTCTCCGCCACAGCCGAGGACGACGTGCAGCCGGCCCTTGGTGACCTTGCGCAGCGCCTTCAGGACCGACTCGACGGCATCGGTCTTGTGGGCGTAGTCGACCACCGCGAGGTAGGGCTGCCCGGCGTCCACCCGCTCCAGGCGGCCCGGGACGCCCGGCACGGCGGCGATGCCGTCGGCGGCGGTCTGCGGTTCGAGACCGGCGGCGGCCAGGGCGACCAGCGCGGCGAGGGTGTTCGCCACGTTGAACGGGCCGGGCAGCGGCGATTTGGCGGCGATCCGCTCGCCGTTCGGGCCGAGCACGGTGAACGTCGAGTCGAGCTGGCCGATCACCACGTCCTCGGCACGCCAGTCGGCGTCCGGGTGGCCCTCGGCGGAGTAGGTGACGACCGGGACGGTGGCCTCGCGGGCGAGCCGGCGGCCGTACTCGTCGTCGACGTTGACCACGCCGAGCCTGCTGCGCTCCGGCGTGAACAGCCGCGCCTTGGCCTGGAAGTAGTCCTCCATGCCGGAGTGGAACTCCATGTGCTCCGGGCTGAGGTTGGTGAACACGGCGATGTCGAAGACACAGCCGTCGACCCGGCCGAGTACCAGGGCGTGGCTGGAGACCTCCATGGCGACCGCCTCGACGCCGCGTTCGCGCATCACCGCGAACAGGGCCTGGAGGTCGGTGGCTTCCGGGGTGGTGCGCTCGGACTTGATGCGCTCGTCGCCGATGCGCATCTCGACGGTGCCGACCAGTCCGGTGGACTTCACCGTCTTCAGGCCGCCCTCGACGAGGTAGGCCGTCGTGGTCTTGCCGGAGGTGCCGGTGATGCCGATCTGGAGCAGGTCCCGCCCGGGCCGGCCGTAGATGGTGGCGGCCAGTTCGCCCATCCGCGCGCGCGGGTCGTCGACGACGAGCACCGGCAGGCCGGTGGCGGCGACGCGCTCGGCGCCGGCCGGGTCGGTCAGCACGGCCGCCGCGCCGAGGCCGGCGGCCTGGGTGACGAAGTCGGCGCCGTGGGCGCGGGCGCCGGGCAGGGCGGCGTACAGGTCGCCGGGGCGGACGGCGCGCGAGTCATGGGTGATGCCCGTGACCCCGGCGTCGTCCTCCGGAGCGGCGACACCCAGCTGTCGGGCCAGTTCCGCGAGGGGTGTGGCGGAGACCTGCGCCGGCCGGGGCGGTCCCGGATAGGTCACGGGATGGCCCTTCTGGGTGGTTTGGGACTGATCAGCGTGTGGCACGGCGGTGAGCGTACCGGGCGTACCCGCCCCGGAGCGAAGTGAGGGGCGGGGGGTGCCTTGGTTCCCGGCATCCGGGGTGATCGTTGTCACGGTGGTTCCTGGTTGCTCGGTGGTGCTCGGTGCTGTTCAGGACTGATCAGGGCTGGTACGTCACGGGCAGGTTCGCGGGCTGGGCGCCGGTGGGCGGGATCTGGAGCGTCTTCAGCGCGAACTCCATCACCTGCTTGTAGACCGGCCCGCAGATCTGGCCGCCGAAGTAGCTGCCCTCGGTGGCGTTCTGGATGGCGCAGTAGACGGTGACCCGGGGCTGGTCCGCGGGGGCGAAACCGGCGAACGACGACGTGTAGCCGTGGTACTTGCCGGTGGCCGGATCCACACGGTTGGCGGTGCCCGTCTTGCCCGCGACCCGGTAACCCGGGATGCGCGCCTTGGTGCCGGTGCCCTCCTCGTCGTCGACCACCGACTCCAGCATCCGGGCCAGCGTCTTCGCGGTCTTCTCGCTGACCACGCGGGTCTTCTCGGGTGCGGGGGCGGGGGTGAAGCGTCCGTCGGGGCCCTTCGTGCCGCGGATCAGGGTCGGCTCGACACGTACGCCGCCGTTGGCGATCGTCGAGTAGACGGACGCCGCCTGCATCGCGTTGATGGACACGCCCTGGCCGAAAGGAATCGTGTACTGCTGCGAGGTCGACCACTCGTCCGGCGGGGCCAGGATGCCCTTGGTCTCGCCCGGGAAGTCGAGCCCGGTGTACTCGCCGATGCCGAACTTGCGCAGGTAGGAGTAGAGGACGCGGTTGGCCTGCGCCTGGGTCTTGCCGAGCTGGCCGGTGGCGAGGATGGTGCCGATGTTGCTGGACTTGGCGAGCACGCCGTTCAGCGTGAGGTACCAGGTGGGGTGGTCGATGTCGTCCTGGAAGAGCCGGTCGCCGCGGTGCAGCCGGTTCGGCACCACCACCCGCGTCTCGGGGGTGGCTACCTCCTCCTCCAGTACGGCGGCCATCGACATCACCTTGGCGGTGGAGCCGGGCTCGTAGGCGTCCTGGAGGGCCGCGTTGCCCATGTTGGCCGAGGTGGCGCGGGACAGGTCGTTGGGGTCGAAGCCGGGCGAGTTGGCCATGGCCAGGATCTCGCCGGTCCGGGTGTCCTGCACGATCACATAGCCGCGGTCCGCCGCCGACTTCTCCACCTGCTCGGCGATGGCGTTCTGCGCGGCCCACTGGATGTCGCGGTCGATGGTGAGTTCGATGTCCGAGCCGGGCACGGCGGGCGTCTCCTCGGCACCCACGGTGGGCACCTGGCGGCCGCCGGACTGGGCGTAGCGGATCTCACCGTCCTTTCCGGCCAGCTGCTTGTTCAGCTGCTGCTCGACGCCGCCGCCGCCCTTGCCCTCGGCGTTGACCCAGCCCAGTATCCCGGCGGCCAGCTCGCCGTTCGGGTACACCCGCTTGCTGCTGGGGGTGGCCAGGACACCGGCGAGGACGTTCACCGTGGACTCGTCCGTCTGCTCCTTGTTGGCCAGCGCCGACTTCAGGTCCTTGATCTGCTTCCAGACCTGCGGGGTCTGCCGGTCGGCGAGCTTGACGTAGCGCAGCTTCTCGTCCTCGGGCCGCAGCTTCCTGACGATGTCCTCCTGCTCCTGGCCGAGGATCGGCGCGAGGAGGGCGGCGGCCTGCTCGGGGCCGTCGTCGATCTCCAGCTGCTCGCGAGTGAAGAGCGTGGGGTCGGCGGTGATGTCGTACGCGTCGACGCTGGTGGCGAGGGCCACGCCGGCGCGGTCGGTGATCTCGCCGCGCTCGGCGGCCAGCACCTGGCCGACGTACCGGTTCTGCTCCGCCTTGGCCGCGTACGCGCTCGCGTCGACGGCCTGCACCTGGAGCAGACGTACGACGAAGACGAGCAGGACCAGCGTGAGCGCGACGCCGACCATGCGCAGCCGGGGCCGGGGGCTGCCCAGCCGGATGACGCGCGGGGCGGTGGCGCGGGGCGGGGCGGGGCGCGCGGGGCGGCGGGCCGGGCGGGCTCCGGATGCGGGTGCGGGGCGCCGCTGCCCGCCGGAGCGGACGGGCCGCGCGGGGCCGGGCACCCGGCGGCGCGGCGGTTGCCTGCCGTAGTCGTCAGCCACTTCCGTCACCTGCCGGGGGTCGTGGGGATGGTCGGGGCGGGCGGAGCGGGCCGGGGGGCGGCGGAGGGGGCGGACGGGGAGGCGGCTGCCGTGGGGCCGCCGGCCGCGGGAGCGGTGGGGGCGCCCGTGGGTGCGGCCGGATCGGCCGTGGAGGCCGTGGAATCGGTCTGGGACGCGGTGGGGTCGGTCATCGCCTCGGGGGCCAGGACGAGCGGGGAGCGGGCGGCGCTCTGCGGCTCGGCGGCCGGGGCGGGTGAGGGGACGCCCTTGACCGTGCCGTCGGGGTTCAGGAAGGCCGGGTCGCCGCCGGGGACCATGCCCAGCTCGCGGGCGCGGCGCTGGAGGGCGTCGGGGGCGGAGTAGGCGTCGATGTCGCGCTGGAGGGCCTGTTCCTCGTCCGTGAGGTTCTTGGTCTCGCGCTGGAGGTCGTCCAGTTTGAAGGAGCCCTCGCTGAGCGCGGAGTTCAGCACCAGCAGACCGATCAGGCCGCCGCCGAGGAGCAGCACGACGAGAAGGACGAAGGGGGTACGGGCGGCCTGGCCCGGAGCCGTGGGCAGGAGCCGCGCCAGCCGCGCCGCCCTGCCCCTCAGTTCTGGTTTCCTACTCACTCGCCCTCCCGGTGGGTCCGGTTTTCCGACCCGCGCCTGTGCGCGCCCGGCCCTCCGCCCGGCTCACTCGACGTCCTCCCTGATGCGCTCGGCGCCGCGCAGCCGGGCCGGGGCGGCCCGGCGGTTCTCCGCGATCTCTTCCTCGGTGGGAAGTTCGGCACCGCGCGTGAGCAGCTTGAGGCGCGGCTGGTAGCGCTCGGGGACGACGGGCAGTCCGGGCGGCGCGGTGGACGCGGCACCGGCCGCGAAGACGTGCTTGACCAGCCGGTCCTCCAGGGAGTGGTACGACAGCACGGCGATCCGCCCGCCCACGGCGAGCGCCTTCACGGCCGCCGGGATCGCGCGCTCCAGCACCGAGAGTTCACCGTTGACCTCGATCCGCAGCGCCTGGAAGGTGCGCTTGGCGGGATTGCCGCCGGTCCGCTTGGCGGCCTGCGGCAGCGCGTCCCGGATCAGTTCCACCAGGCGGGCGCTGTTGCTGAACGGCTCCTTCTCCCGCTCGCGCACGATCGCCCCGACGATCCGCTTGGCCTGCTTCTCCTCGCCGTACGCGCGCAGGATCCGCACCAGCTCGCCGGCCGGGTAGGTGTTGAGGACCTCCGCGGCGCTGATGCCGGTCGTCTGGTCCATGCGCATGTCGAGCGGGGCGTCCTGGGCGTAGGCGAAGCCGCGGCCGGCCTCGTCGAGCTGCATGGAGGAGACCCCGAGGTCGAACAGGACGCCCTGGACGCGCGGGATGCCGAGCCGGTCCAGGACGTCGGGCAGCTCGTCGTACACCGCGTGCACGAGGGTGGCGCGCTCGCCGTAGGGGGCCAGCCGCTCGCCGGACAGGCGCAGCGCCTCCTTGTCCCGGTCGAGGGCGACGAGCCGCGCCTCGGGGAAGCGGGCGAGCAGGGCCTCGCTGTGGCCGCCGAGGCCGAGGGTGCAGTCGACGACCACCGCGCCCGGCGCCTGGAGGGCCGGTGCCAACAGGTCCAGGCACCGCTGGAGCATCACCGGGACGTGTCGACTCTGGCTCAAGGGGCCCTCTCAGGTCCGGCGGGCGGTACGCACCGCCGGGTCCCCGCCCGCTCGCGAAGGGGAGGCCTGCCGGCGCCGGAGGCGTCGGCCGGCCGGAGCGGGTGGAGGCCGAGCCGTACGTACGCGCCGCGCACGTGGGGGATCTCCGGTACGTCGCCGGGGACTCCGGGTGAATGCGGTCCAGCAGGGAGGGCGCGTCTCGCCTCCCGCTTCGCGTCACTTTAGTCCACCCTGTCGCCCGGTCAATCAACCGGCCTGCGCGTCGCGACGGGCACCGCATGCGACGGTGTCCGGGCCGGCGGGCCACTCGTACGGACCCCTCCGCAGGACGCTTGTGGACTACCTCACAGAACGACCCAATGACGTTCTTTGCCCCGTCTCACAGCAAGACCGGATCACGGGTGACCAGTAACGTCATAAGCATGACGACTTCTGCATCGGTTCCCACCGACTCCCAGGACACCGCCGCCTCCGCGGGCTCCGTCACGGACCGGCTCGTCGAGGCCAACGAGCGGTACGCCGCCTCCTTCGCCCACTCCGACCTGGACGCCCGCCCGGTGCAGCGGGTCGCGGTTGTGGCCTGCATGGACGCCCGGCTCGACGTGCTCACGGCGCTCGGTCTCCAGCTCGGCGACTGCCACACCATCCGCAACGCGGGCGGTGTCGTCACCGACGACGTGATCCGTTCCCTGACGATCAGCCAGCGCAAGCTCGGCACACGCAGCGTCGTTCTGGTCCACCACACCGGCTGCGGCATGGAGACCCTGACCGAGGACTTCCGCACCGAGCTGGAGCAGGAGGTCGGCCAGCGCCCGGCGTGGGCGGTGGAGTCCTTCCGGGACGTCGACCAGGACGTGCGGCAGTCGATGCGGCGGGTGCGCACCTCGCCGTTCCTGCCGCACACCGACGACGTGCGCGGTTTCGTCTTCGACGTGAAGACCGGCCTGCTGCGCGAGATCGACGCGGCGGCGTAACCCCACGCCGAAGCTGTCGTTTCGCTATCAATTCGCGCCCGCGACGCCACAAAAGGCATCAAAGCCGACATATCGCTGGCAGTTGTCCACAGGCGAGTGACACGAACCGGTAACGGCAACAAGAATGCGGTGGTGGCGTCGCGCGGAACCTTTCCCGCGCGCTGTCCGTGTTTCGGGGTGGGCCGGTCGCGCGAGCCGTTGCGTCGGTCTTGGAGAACGGGGCCGAGGAGGGCCGGGTGACGACCTATGACGATCGAGCGAGCCTCACTGATCTGACCGCGGTGGTCGAGCGCGTGCGGGGTTCGGTGGAGGGCGTGATCGAGGGCAAGCCCGAGGTCGTACGGCTTTCGCTGACCGTGCTGCTCGCCGAGGGGCATCTGCTGATCGAGGACGTCCCCGGCGTGGGCAAGACGATGCTCGCCAAGACGCTCGCGCGGTCCATCGACTGCTCGGTGCGGCGCATCCAGTTCACGCCCGACCTGCTGCCGTCCGACATCACCGGCGTGTCCATCTGGGACCAGCAGCGCCGGGACTTCGAGTTCAAGCCGGGCGCGATCTTCGCGCAGATCGTGATCGGCGACGAGATCAACCGCGCCTCGCCGAAGACCCAGTCGGCGCTCCTGGAGTCCATGGAGGAGCGCCAGGTCACCATCGACGGGCAGAGCTACGAGCTGCCCAGCCCGTTCATGGTGGTGGCCACCCAGAACCCGGTCGAGATGGAGGGCACCTACCCGCTGCCCGAGGCCCAGCGCGACCGCTTCATGGCCCGGGTCTCGATCGGCTATCCCAGCCCGGAGGCCGAGCTGCAGATGCTGGACGTGCACGGCGGGGTCAGCCCGCTGGACGACCTCCAGCCGGTGGCCCACGCGCACGAGGTCGTGAAGCTGATCGAGGCCGTGCGCGGCGTCCACGTCGCCGACGCCGTCCGGCGGTACGCGGTGGACCTGGTCGCCGCCACCCGCGTCCACCCCGACCTCAGACTGGGCGCCTCGCCGCGCGCCACACTGCACCTGCTGCGCGCCGCCAAGGCGTCCGCCGCCCTCAGCGGCCGGGAGTACGCGCTGCCGGACGACGTGCAGGCCCTCGCCGTGCCCGTGCTCGCCCACCGGCTGCTGCCCACCGCCCAGGCCCAGCTGAACCGGCGGACGTCGGAGCAGGTCGTCCAGGAGATCCTGCAGCACACCCCGGTGCCCGCCGCACCCCAGCAGAACGCCTACGGCCTGGGCCACGGCGCCCCGGCCTACGGCCAGCAGCCGCCCCGGAGGCTCTGATGAGCACGGGGGCGGTGCGCCAGGCCCGGCCCGGGCAGCCGGAGGGCGAGCGGGGCGGGCTGCGCACCGCCCTCGCCGGTCTGACCACCCGCGGGCGCTCCTTCCTGGCCGCCGGAGTGGCGGCCGCCGTCTGCGCGTACGTCCTCGGGCAGAGCGATCTGCTGCGGGTCGGACTGCTGCTCGCGGTGCTGCCGCTGGTGTGCGCGACCCTGCTCTACCGCACCCGCTACCGGGTCGCGGGCAGCCGCCGCCTCTCCCCCGCGCGCGTGTCCGCCGGCAGCGAGGCCCGGGTCCATCTGCGCGTCGACAACGTCTCCCGGCTGCCCACCGGGCTGCTGATGCTCCAGGACCGGGTGCCCTATGTGCTCGGCCCGCGCCCCCGGTTCGTGCTGGACCGGGTGGAGGCGGGCGGGCGCCGCGAGGTGTCCTACCGGGTCCGCTCCGACCTGCGCGGCCGCTACCCGCTGGGCCCGCTCCAGCTGCGTCTGACCGACCCCTTCGGGATGTGCGAGCTGACCCAGTCCTTCTCGGCGCACGACACCCTGACCGTCGTCCCGCGCGTGGAGGCGCTGCCGCCGGTGCGGCTGACCGGCGAGGCCAAGGGCTACGGCGAGGGACGGCTGCGTTCGCTGGCGCTGGCCGGCGAGGACGACGTCATCCCGCGCGGTTACCGCTACGGCGACGACCTGCGCCGCGTGCACTGGCGCTCCACCGCGCGGTACGGCGAGCTGATGGTGCGGCGCGAGGAGCAGCCGCAGCGCGCCCGCTGCACCGTGCTGCTGGACACGCGCGGCCGCGCCTTCCGTGGGGCCGGCCCCGACTCCGCCTTCGAGTGGGCCGTCGCCGGCACCGCGTCGGTCCTGGTCCACATGCTGGAACGGGGCTTCTCGGTGCGGCTGCTGACCGACACCGGCAGCTCGGTGCCCGGCGAGGGCGCCGACGGGTTCGCGGGCGCCGCCCAGCAGTCGGCGGACGCGGCCGGGCTGATGATGGACACCCTCGCGGTGATCGACCACTCCGACGGCTCCGGGCTCTCCCGTGCCTACGACGTGCTGCGCGGCGGCAACGAGGGACTGCTGGTCGCCTTCTTCGGCGACCTCGACGAGGAGCAGGCCGCGGTGGCCGCCCGGATGCGCCAGCGCAGCGGGGCCGCCGTCGCGTTCCTGCTGGACAGCGGGGTCTGGGCACGGGAACCGCACGAGGTGCCCGGACCGGTGAACCGGGGTGAGGAGCGGTTGCGGATGCTGCGCCAGGCCGGCTGGACCGCGGTGAGCGTCCCGCGCGGGACGACACTGAACGACATGTGGCGCCAGGCCGACCGGGACCGGGGCGGTGTGGTCACGGCCGGCGCGGGCCTGGGGGCGAGCGGCGGGTCCGGGACGGATGGCGGCTTCGGGGGCGGTGGCGGCTTCAGGACGGACGGTGGCTTCGGGGGCGGTGGCGGCTTCGGGACGGACGGCGGTCTCAGGGCGGACGGCGGTCTCAGGGCCGGTGACGGTTTCCGGGCGAACGGCGGTCTCGGGGCCCGGGGCGGTTTCGGGGCGCGTGGCGGGGAGGCGCGGTGATGAGCGGGCGAGCCCGGATGGCGGTCTGTGCGGCGGCGGCCACGCTGATGGCGTCGTGCGCGCTGCTGCCGCTGGTCGACCCGGCCACCTGGTTCCTCCAGGCGGCCATCCTGCTGGTGATCCAGACGGCGGTGGGCGCGGCCGCCCGCCGGGTGCCGCTGGCCCGGCCGCTGACCGTGGTGGCGCAGTTCGTGGTCACGCTGCTGCTGCTCACCCTGGTCTTCGCCCGTGAACAGGCGCCCGCCGGGCTGATACCGGGGCCGGAGGCGTTCGGCCGGTTCGCCGACCTGCTCCAGCAGGGCACCGACGACGTCTCGCGGTACGCGATCCCGGCCCCGCTCTCCGACGGCATCCGGCTGCTGCTGATCGGCGGTGTGCTGCTGATCGGGCTGGCCGTGGACGCCCTCGCGGTGACCTTCCGCAACGCCGCCCCGGCCGGGCTGCCGCTGCTCGCGCTCTACTCGGTCGCCGCGGGTCTGTCCGACGGCGCCGCCGACTGGCTGTGGTTCCTGATCGCCGCGGTCGGCTATCTCACGATGCTGCTCGCCGAGGGCCGGGAGCGGCTGTCGCAGTGGGGGCGGGTCTTCGGCGGGGCGCCGCGCACGCCGGGCGGGGAGCCCGGGGCCGTGGCCCCGGTGCGCACCGGGCGGCGGATCGGCGCGGTGGCGCTGGGCGTCGCCCTGGTGGTGCCGCTGGCCCTGCCCACCATGAACGGCGGTCTGCTGGACGGCGCCGGGACCGGGGTCGGCACCGGCACCGGGGGCGGCGGCACGATCTCCGCGGTGAACCCGCTGGTGTCCCTGCGCGACAGCCTGAACCTGGAGGAGGACCGGCAGGTCCTCTCCCTGCGCACCGAGACGAGCAACCTCTCCAACCTGTATCTGCGGATCGTCTCCCTGGACGACTTCGACGGCACCACCTGGAAGCCGTCCCGCCGTGACATCGTCGCCGTGCCGGACGAGCTGCCCACCCCGCAGGGCCTCGGCCCGGACGTGCGGCGCGCCGAGGTGCGCACCCGGATCGCGGCGTCGGACGGGTACGCGCAGGACTGGCTGCCGATGCCGTACCCGCCGAGCAGCGTGGACATCGAGGGCAACTGGCGCTACGAGCCGCTCGGCATGACCCTGGTCGGCGACCACGGCCAGAACACCCGCGGTGTGCGGTACACCGTGACCAGCCTGGACGTGCAGCCGACCGCGCGGCAGCTCGCCGAGGCCCCGGCACCGCCGCCCGCTCTCAGGCGGGAGTTCACCGAGGTGCCCGACTCGCTGCCGTCCGTGGTCTCCGAAACCGCCCGGGAGGTCACCGACGGCGCGGCGAACCCTTACGAGCAGGCGGTGAAGCTCCAGGAGTACTTCGCGCTGAGCGGCGGATTCGAGTACGACACCGAGGTCGACGTCGGCAGCGGCTCCGAGGGGATCGCCCGGTTCCTGCGGGACAAGCAGGGCTTCTGCGTCCACTTCTCCTTCGCGATGGCGTCGATGGCGCGCACCCTCGGCATCCCGGCCCGGGTGGCGGTGGGCTTCGCGCCCGGCACCCCGCAGGCGGACGGCACGGTGTCGGTGGGGCTGCGGGACGCGCACGCCTGGCCGGAGCTGTACTTCGAGGGCGTGGGCTGGACCCGCTTCGAGCCGACCCCGAACCGGGGCACCACCCCGACGTACACCGTCCCGGAGATCCCGGGCAGCAGCCTGCCGGAGCTGCCGGAGCAGTCCCGGCCGACCGCCGAGGCCCCGTCGGCCGAGCCGTCGGCGAGCACCAGCTGCTCGACGCAGCAGAAGCGGATCCAGGAGTGCGGCGCGGCACTGCCGCTGGACCTGGGCGGCACGGACGACGAGGGCCGGCCCTGGTGGCAGACCGCGGCCTGGGTGGCACTCGGGGCGGCGGCGGTGGTGTTGCCGCTGCTGCCCATGCTGTGGCGGCTCAGGCGGCGGTCGGTGCGGCTGACCTCGCCCCTGCACGCCCCGTCGGGCCCGGCGCGCGGGTTCGCCCGGGGCCGGGACCGGGGCGAGGGCAGGACGGACGGCATCGAGGTGGAGGCGCTGCCGGGTGAGGCGGAGCGGCGGGCGACCGAGGTGGCCGCCGGGCATGTGCTCGCCATCTGGCGGGAGCTGACGGACACCGCCTGGGACTACGGCATCATGCCGGACGACGCGCTCACCCCGCGCAAGGCCGCCGCGCGGATCGTCCGGCTCGGGCAGCTGGACGAGGCCGCGGCCGTGGCGGTGCACCGGGTCGCCGGGGCGGTGGAGCAGGTGCTGTTCGCACCGCGGCCGCAGGCGGTGACCGGGCTGGCCGCCGAGGTGCGCGGGGTGCGGACGGCACTGCGGTCCCGGGCCGGCCGGCGCACCCGGGTGCGGGCGGTGCTCGCACCGCGCTCGGCGCAGCGAGCGCTCTGGGACGCGGCCGACCGCTGGACCGCCGTCAAGGCGCGCTGGACGGGACGCTGGGCGGCGCTGCTGCGCAGGCCGTCGGGTCAGCGGACCGGCTGAGGACGCATCGAGCGGGCCCCGGCGTCCGGAGGACCACCTCCGGACGCCGGGGCCCGCTGTCGTTCACTCCTGGGGAGCGCCCGCTCTCAGACGCACACATGCGTGAGGGGGCTGCCACCGGGCCGGGTGGCAGCCCCCTCACACATGTCTGCGTCTGATCTGCGTCAGAGGAGCGGAGCGAGGGATGGAGCGAGGGGCGGTCAGTGCCCCTGCTGCTCGTCACGGCGTCGCTGCCAGCGCTGTTCGATGCGATCCATCATCGAGCGCCGCTGACGTTCCTGATGGCGGGCGTGCGGACCGCCGGCGGGCTGCTCGCCCGGACGGGGGGCCTTGCGCCAGCCGGTCACGGCGAGCACCGCACAGCCCAGCATGACGAGAAAACCCACCACGCTGAGCCAGACCTGCTTGGCGACCATTCCGGCCATGAGGAGCGCGATACCTACGAGGAAGCCCGCGACCGCCTGGTAGACCCGTCGCCGGGTGTACGTACGCAGCCCGCTTCCCTCAAGCGCTGTCGCGAACTTGGGATCTTCGGCGTACAGCGCTCGCTCCATCTGCTCGAGCATGCGCTGCTCGTGCTCTGAGAGCGGCACGGAGTCCTCCTCATCGTGCAGTCGCCGGGGCGACTCGGGGGGTCCCTTCAGGATAGGCAGGGAAT
>NZ_DASQNH010000044.1:0-68320 GCF_035645055.1 Streptomyces sp.
GACACCTCCGGGGACCCGGACTTCGCGACGCTGCTGGAGCGGGTGCGCGAGACGGACCTGGCCGCCTACGCCCACCAGGACGTGCCGTTCGAGCGGCTGGTCGAGGTCCTCAACCCGGAGCGGTCACTCGCCCGCCAGCCCCTCTTCCAGGTGATGCTCGCCCTCCAGAACACGCCGGGCGCGCAGCTGCGGATGCCCGGCCTGGAGATCGCCGCGGCCGAGGTGCCGGTGGAGGTCGCCCGCTTCGACCTGACCGTGCACGTGCAGGAGGCGCGGGACGCCGAGGGCGAACCCGCCGGACTCGCCGGTGCCGTCGAGTACCGCACGGACCTGTTCGACGCCGCCACGGCCGAGGCGATCGCCCGGCGCTTCGTACGGCTGCTGGACGCCGCCGTGGCCGATCCGCGGCGCCCCCTGGGCGACCTCGACCTGCTCGACGACCAGGAGCGGGCCGAGCTGATGCCCGTGCCGCGGACGCTGACCGCGGGCGGCACGCTCGCGGCCCGGTTCGCGCAGCAGGCCGCCCGCACCCCGGACGCCATCGCGGTGACCTGCGGCACCGAGCGGCTCAGCTACCGGGAGCTGGACGCGCGCTCCAACCGGCTGGCGCATCTGCTGCGCGAGCACGGGGCCGGACCGGAGCGCCGGGTGGCCCTGCTGCTGCCACGCTCGACGGACCTGGTCGTCGCGGTGGTCGCCGTGCTCAAGACGGGTGCCGCCTACGTCCCGCTGGACCCCGCGCACCCCGCCCGGCGGATCGCCCTCGTCACCGAGGACACCCGGCCGGCGGTCGCCGTCACCGCCCCCGAGTGCGCGCACGCGCTGCCCGCCGGCCTGCCCGCGGTGACGGTCGCCGACGCCGCGGCCCACCCCGGAGCCCCGCTGCCCGACCCCGGGACGCACCAGGACAACGCCGCCTACCTCATCTACACCTCGGGCTCCACGGGCCGTCCCAAGGGCGTGGTGGTGACCCACCGGAACGTGCTGCGCCTGTTCGCGGCCACCGAACGGCACCTGCGGCCCACCGCGGACGACGTGTGGACGCTGTTCCACTCGTACGCCTTCGACTTCTCGGTGTGGGAGCTGTGGGGCGCGCTGCTGCACGGCGGACGCCTGGTCGTCGTGCCGTTCGAGGTGAGCCGCTCCCCGGAGGACTTCCTGCGCCTCCTGGAGCGGGAACGGGTCACGGTGCTCAGCCAGACGCCGTCGGCGTTCCACCTGCTCTCCGCCGTGCCCACCGAGGGCGAACTGCCCGTGCGGGCGGTCGTGTTCGGCGGCGAGGCGCTCGACACCCGGCGCCTGGACGCCTGGTACGCCGCCCGCCCCGCCGACGCCCCGCAGCTGATCAACATGTACGGCATCACCGAGACGACCGTGCACGTGACCGCGCGGGCCCTGGGCCCCGCCGACGTCCGCGCGCGGCTCGGCAGCCCGATCGGCACTCCGCTGGCCGACCTCACCGTCCGGGTCCTCGACAGCGCGCTGCGCCCGGTCCCGCCGGGGGTGGCCGGTGAGATGTACGTGGCCGGCGCCGGCCTGGCGCGCGGCTACCACGACCGGCCCGGCCTGACCGCGTCCCGGTTCGTGGCCGACCCCTACGGCCCGCCCGGCAGCCGGATGTACCGCACCGGCGACCTGGCCCGCTGGGGCGCCGAGGGGCTGGAGTTCCTCGGCCGCGCCGACAACCAGGTCAAGGTCCGCGGCCACCGCATCGAACTCGGGGAGGTCGAAGCGGCGCTGGGCGCGCTGCCCGAGGTCGCCCACGCCGTCGTCGTCCAGCGGGACTCGGGCCGCCTGGTCGGGTACGCCGTACCGGCAGGGGCCGGGGCGGACGGCGGCGCCCTGCGGCGCGCGCTGGCCACGGCCCTGCCCGACTACATGGTGCCGTCCGCCGTGGTCCTCCTGGACCGGCTGCCGCTGACCGTGAACGGCAAGCTCGACCACGCGGCCCTGCCCGAACCACAGATCTCCGCCACCACCGCGCGGGAGCCGTCCGGCGAGACCGAGGCCGTGCTGTGCCGGGTCTTCGCCGAGGTGCTCGGCGTGCCCGAGGTCGGCGTCGACGACGGCTTCTTCGACCTGGGCGGCGACAGCATCACCTCGATCCGCCTGGTCAGCCGGGCCCGCGCCGAGGGCGTCCAGCTCACCGTGCGCGACGTGTTCGACCACCGGACCGTGGCCGCCCTCGCCGCGGTGGCGGGCGGCACCCGGACGGCGGCCGCGACCATGGCGGACCACGGCGACCTGCCGCTGACACCGATGGCGCACTGGCTCGCCGGACGCGGGGGCCCCGTCGACCGGTTCAGCCAGTCCCTGTGGATCCGCACCCCGCGCGGCCTGGACCGCGACACCCTGGAGCGGCTGCTCCAGCAGCTGCTGGACCGGCACGCGGCGCTCCGGACGGTCCTGGCCGACGACGGGCGGTCCTGGACCACCACGATCCGCCCGGCCGGCGCGGTCCGGGCCGCCGACCTGCTGCGGCAGGCCTCCGGCGACCTCGCCGACCTGCCCGCCCTGACCGAGGCGGCCCGCGACCGGCTGGCCCCCCGGGAAGGCGTGATGGCGCAGGCGGTGTGGCTCGACCGGCCCGGGCGCACCGGCCGGCTCGTCCTCGTCCTGCACCACCTGGTCGTGGACGCCGTGTCCTGGCAGATCCTGCTGTCCGACCTGGACACCGCCTGGCGCACCGGCGAGGTGCCGGAGACCGGAACCCCGCTGCGGCAGTGGGCCCACCTGCTGCCGGAACGGGCCCGGGCCCGGGAGGACGAACTGTCCTTCTGGACCCGTATGACGGCACCGGCACCCCTGCTGCTGGACGGCCCCGTGAACCCGGCACGCGACACGGAGGCATCCGTACGCCACCACAGTGCGCGGCTGTCCGCCGAGCGCACCGCCCCGCTGCTCACGGACGTACCGGCGGCGCTGCACGCCACCACCGGCGAGGTGCTGCTCGGCGCGCTCGCCCTGGCGCTCGCCGACTGGCGGGCCCGGCGGACCGGGACCGCGCACCCCGAGGTGCTGCTGGACCTGGAGGGCCACGGACGGGACGAGACGGACCCCGGCGTCGACCTGACCCGGACCGTGGGCTGGTTCACCAGTGTGTACCCCGTCCGGCTGGACACCGGCCCGGCGTCCTGGGCCGCCGAACCGCACGACGACCTGGCCCTCGGCCGCGCCTTCGGCCGGGTCAAGGACCAGCTGCGCGCGGTCCCGGAGAAGGGCACCGGGTTCGGCCCGCTGCGCCATCTGTCCCCGCGGGGGCGGCGGGCGCTGGCCGGCGCGGTGACGCCCGAGGCCGCGTTCAACTACCTGGGCCGGTTCGGCGGTGGCGGCGACTCGGCGGCCGACTGGGCCGTCGCGCCCGAGCCCGGCGCCTTCGGCGGCGCGGCCGACCCCGCGCTGCCCGTGGCGCACGGCCTGGAGATCACCGCGATGGTGCGCGACGACCAGCTCGTGGTGGGCCTGGCCTTCGCCGGTGCGCTGCTGCCGGAGAAGGCCGCGGCCGACCTGGTGGACACCTGGTTCGCCGTCCTGGACCGGCTCACCGCCCGCGCCGCGTCGCCCGTCCGCTTCGCCCCGACACCATCCGACGTCGGCCTGGTCCAGCTCAGCCAGGACGACCTCGACCTGTTCGAGGACGATCTGGACCTGTTCGAGGACGACCTCGACCTGTTCGAGGGCGAACCGGGCGCCCTCGCGGACACCTACCACCTGGCCGATCCCGGCGGCCCCGCCGGCCCCCGGCCCCACCCCTTCCACGCCGACGAGGAGGGCGACTGACATGCGCCAAGCGCATACCGGATCACGCGTCGAGGACGTCCTCCCGCTCGCACCGCTCCAGGAAGGGCTGCTCTTCCACGCCCTTTTCGACCCGGCCGGCACGGACGTGTACAACGTCCAGCTGACCCTCACCCTCAGCCAGGGAGCCGACCCCGGCCGGCTGCGCGGCGCGGTCGAGGCCCTGCTGCGCCGCCACCCGAACCTGCGCGGCTCCTTCCGCTTCGGCAAGTCCGGCCTGCCGGTCCAGGTGGTGCCGCGTGCGGTCACCGTGCCGTGGACCGAGACGGACCTGCGCGGGGCGGGCGAGGACGCGTACGCCCGGCTGCTCGCCGCGGACCGGGTGCGCCCGTTCGATCCCGCGCAGGGGCCGCTGCTGCGCTGCACGCTGGTGCGCACCGGCGAGCGGGAGCACCGGTTCGTGCTGACGCACCACCACATCCTGCTGGACGGCTGGTCGCTGGCGATCGCGGTGCGCGAGCTGTTCGCCCTCTACGCCGGGCGGCAGCTGCCGCCCGCGCCGCCCTACCGGAACTACCTGGCCTGGCTGGCCGGCCAGGACCCGGCGGCCGCCGAACACGCCTGGCGCACGGCGCTGGACGGACTCACCGCCGGCACGTTCATGGCACCGCCCGACCCGGCCCGCGCGGCGGCGCTCCCGGAGGCCGCCGAATGCCTGCTGCCCACCGACGTCACCACCGACCTCGCCCACCTCGCCCGGCGCAACGGCACGACGCTCAACACCGTCGTGCAGTGCGCCTGGGGCACGCTGCTGCGGCACGCCACCGGCCAGGACGACGTCGTCTTCGGCGCGATCGTCTCCGGCCGGCCGCCCGAGGTGCCCGGCGCGGACCAGATGGTCGGGCTGTTCATCAACGCCCTGCCGGTCCGTATCCGGTTCAGCCCCGCCGAGCCGCTCTCCGCGCTGCTGACCCGCGTCCAGCGGGAGCAGGCGGCGCTCACCGGCCACCAGCACCGCTCCCTCGCCGAGGTGACCCGCTGGTCCGGCCTGGACCGGCTGTTCGACACGATGGTCGTCTTCGAGAGCTACCCGGTCGACCACGACGGCCTGAAGGCCGGCGCCGACGGCATGCTCGCCACGGGGATGCAGGTCCAGGACGCCACCCACTACCCGCTCACCCTCGTGGTCGTCCCCGGGGAACGGCTCCGGTTGCGCGTCACCCACCGCACCGACCTCTTCCCGCCCGAGCACGCCCGCGACCTGGTGGCCCGGCTCGGACAGGTGCTCACCCGGTTCGCCACCGCCGCGGACGCGCCCGTCACCTCCGTCAGGCTGCTGGACCCCGTCGAGGAGCAGCGCGTCGTCCACCAGTGGAACGAGACCGGCCACCCGGTCCCCGAGCGGACCCTGCCCCGGCAGTTCGAGGAGACCGCGGCCCGCTTCGCCGACCGTACGGCGGTGGTCTTCGAGGGCGAGCGGGTGACGTACGGCGCTCTCGACGCCCGCGTCGACCGGCTGGCCCGCCGGCTGAGGGCACACGGCGTCGGCCCCGAGCGGCTGGTGGGGCTCGCGCTGCCCCGGTCCGTGGAACTCGTCGTCGCCGTCCTCGCGGTGCTCAAGGCCGGCGGCGCCTACCTGCCCCTGGACCTCGGCCTGCCCACGGAGCGGCTGCGGCTCATGACCGAGGAGGCCGCCCCCGACGTCATCGTCACCCTCGACGACACCACCGAACTGCCCGGGACCTTCCCCCGGATCGCCCTGCGCGGTGACTCCTGCGGCCCGCCCGGTCCACGGGCCGGCGACGGCCCCGGCGACCGCGCACCGCTCCCCGGACACCCGGCCTACGTGCTGTACACCTCCGGGTCGACGGGCCGGCCCAAGGGGGTCGTCGTCCCGCACGAGGGCATCGCCAACCGGCTCGCCTGGATGCAGGACGCCTACCGCCTGACACCGGACGACCGGGTGCTGCAGAAGACCCCGGCCGGATTCGACGTCTCCGTCTGGGAGTTCCTGTGGCCGCTGCTGAACGGCGCCACCCTGGTGGTGGCGCGCCCCGACGGCCACCGCGACCCCGGCTACCTCGCCCGGCTGATCGCCGAGGAGCGGGTCACCACCGTCCACTTCGTGCCGTCGATGCTGCGCACGTTCCTCGACGAACCGGCCTCGGCCGCGTGCACCAGCCTCACCCGGGTGATCTGCAGCGGCGAGGCCCTGCCCGCCGAACTCGCCGCCCGCTGCCTGGCCACGCTGGAGGGCGCGCGCCTGCACAACCTGTACGGGCCCACCGAGGCGTCCGTCGACGTCACCGCCTGGCGGTGCGACGGCGGCGACACCGTGCCCATCGGGCGGCCGGTGTGGAACACCCGCGCCTACGTCCTGGACAGCGCCCTCCAGCCGGTGCCCGTCGGCGTCACCGGCGAGCTGTACCTGGGCGGCCGCCAGCTGGCCCGCGGCTACCTCGCGCAGCCCGCCCGCACGGCCGAGCGGTTCGTCGCCGACCCCTACGGCCCGCCCGGCGCCCGCCTGTTCCGCACCGGCGACCTGGCCCGGCTGCGTCACGACGGCGCACTGGAGTACGCCGGCCGCGTCGACGACCAGGTGAAGCTGCGCGGGCAGCGGATCGAGCCGGGCGAGGTCGCCGCCGTGCTGGAACGCCACCCCGCCGTGCGCCACGCGGAGGTCGTGCTGCGTGCGGACCGGCTCGTCGGCTACGTCGTGCCCGCGCCCGGTGAGGACGCCGATCCGGCGGCCTTGCGCAAGCACGCCGCCGTCCACCTGCCGGACGTCATGGTCCCGTCGCACGTCGTCGTGCTCGACCGGTTCCCGCTCACCCCGAACGGCAAGCTGGACCGGCGGGCGCTGCCCGCCCCGGCACCGCCCGTCACCGATCCGGCCGGCGCCCCGCGCACCCCCCGCGAGGAGGTGCTGTGCGGGCTCTTCGCCGACATTCTCGGCCTGGACCGGATCGGCGTCCACGACGACTTCTTCGACCTGGGCGGCCACTCGCTGCTCGCGGCCCGGCTGATCGGCCGGGTGCGGGAGGTGCTCGGCGTCGAGACCGGCATCCGCACGCTGTTCACCGCGCCCACCGTCGCCTCCTTCGCCGAGCGCCTGGGCGAGGAAACCGGCAGCGGTCTCGACGTCCTGCTGCCGCTGCGGCCGACGGGCCGGCGCGCCCCCCTGTTCTGCGTCCATCCGGCCGCCGGACTCGGCTGGTGCTACAGCGGGCTGCTGCGCCACCTCGGCCGCGACCAGCCGGTGTACGCGCTGCAGTCCCGCGGCCTGGACGGCGCGCCGCTGTCCGGCGCCACGCTGGAGGACATGGCGGACGACTACGCCGAACAGATCCGCCGGGTGCAGCCGCACGGCCCGGTCCACCTCCTCGGATGGTCCTTCGGCGGCGTGCTCGCCCACCGGCTCGCCACCCGGTTGCAGGCCCGGGGCGAGGAGGTCGCCCTGCTGGCGATCCTCGACGCCTACCCGCGGTTCGACGGAGCACGGGACTACACCCCGGACACCCAGGCCGTGCTCACCGGCCTGCTGCACTACGCCGGCCACGCCTGGGACCGCGCCGAGCCGCTGACCGTGTCCGCCGCGCGGGCCGTACTGGAACGCGGCGGCAGCGCGCTCGCCACCCTGGACGAGCACCGGCTGGCCCGCGCGGTGGAGGTGTTCCGCCGCAACTTCGAGGCGCAGCAGGCCTTCTCCCCGGAGGTGTTCGACGGCGACCTGCTGTTCGTCACCGCGACCGGCGGACGCGGCGCGGACTGGCCGACCGCCGGGGACTGGCAGCCGTACGTCAACGGCGCCATCCGCCACCACCAGGTCGCCAGCGACCACGGCCTGATGCTCACCGACCCCGGCGCACTGGCCACCATCGGCCGTTGCGTCTCCGACCGGCTGCGCGATCTGACCCGCCGTGCCCGCGCGCACGGCGGGCCGGGCCCCGCCGCCCCCACCGAGAACCCCACAGGAAAGGGAACCCAGCGATGACCAATCCGTTCGAGGACAACGACGCCGACTACCTGGTGCTGGTCAACGAGGAGGGCCAGCACTCGCTGTGGCCGGCCTTCGCCGACGTGCCCGCCGGCTGGACCGTCGCGCACGGGAAGGACTCGCGCCAGGCATGCCTCGACTACATCGAGGCCCACTGGACCGACCTGCGCCCGCGCAGCCTGGTCCGCGCGATGGAGGACGCGAGTGCCTGAGCCGGCGCCGCGGCCCGCCGCACTGCTCGACGACTACCTCGGCCTGGTCGACGACAGCTGTGTGGCGCTGCTCCCGCACGTCCTGCGCATCGCCGTGGAGCTCGCCGTCGCCGACGTCCTCGGCGACGGCGCGCTCGGCGCCGACGAGATCGCCGAGGCCGTCGGCGCCGAGCCGGACGCGCTGTACCGGCTGCTGCGCGCGCTGGCGTCGGTCGGCGTGCTGACCGAGGAAGGCGGACACATCTTCCGGCTCACGCCGGCCGGGCACCGGCTGCGCGCCGGTGTCCCGGGCAGCGTCCGCACGTCGCTGCTCAACGTGGAGAGCCAGCGTGCCTGGCTGCACGGCATCGACACGTTCCGCACCGGCAGATCGGTGTTCGACGGCCGGCACGGCGGCTTCTTCGCCCACAAGGACGCCGACAGCGCCTCCGACCGGGCGTTCCTCCAGCGGATGCGGGAGCGGGCCGCGCGGCTGTACCCGCGGTTCGCCACCGGCACCGACTGGAGCGAGTCCCACACGGTGATGGACATCGGCGGCGGCGACGGCTACCAGCTCGACGCGATCCTGCGCAGCGCACCACGGCTGCGGGGCGTGCTGTTCGACCGGCCCGCGGTGGTGGCCGCGGTCCGCGAGGCCGGCACCTTCGACGGCCGCGACTGCGAGCTGCGGGCCGGTGATTTCTTCGAGGGCGTGCCCCGGGGCGCCGACACCCACCTGCTGTGCAGCGTGCTGCACGACTGGACGGACGAACAGTGCGTGTCGATCCTGTCCTCCTCGCGGGCGGCGCTGGAACCGGGCGGCCGGCTGATGATCGTCGAAATGCTGGTGCCCGAGGACGGCTCCTGGCATCCGAGCATGTGGAGCGACATCGGAATGATGGTGCTCACCGGCGGCCGCGAGCGCACCGCCGCGGAGTTCGAGGCGCTGCTCACCAAGGCGGGTTACACCCTCTCCGCCGTGCGCGCCGTGCCGGACTCCGACTTCTCCGTGCTGGTGGCCGAACAGCCCCGGTGACGCCCTTCTCCTCGCGTCCTCTACCTCCCTCACGTCCCCTAGGAAGGACTCTGATGCAGTCACCGAGCGGCGTGCCGCAGCACGCCACGGACGTCACGCTCAACCACCTGGAGTACTACGCCCCCGACGCCGACGAGGCCGCGGCCGAGCTGGAGGACCGGTTCGGCCTCCGGCCGTGGGGTTCCCGGGTGCTGCCCGGCGGTGGCCGCACGATCGCCCTCGGCGTGCGCGACATCGCCGTCCTGGTCACCGACGGCCCGCACACCCGCGCGTTCACCGAGCGGCACGGATCCGGCGTGGCGGACATCGCGCTGCGCACCGCCGACGCGGCCGTCACGCACCGGACGGCGGTGGCGGCCGGCGCCCGGTCCCTGCGGGACCCGGCCACCGAGGACGGGGCGACGCTCGCGGCCGTCGCGGCGTTCGGGGACGTGGCGCACACCCTGGTGCAGCCGCCCGCCGGCACCGACGGGACATGGCTGCCCGGCTTCGGACCGCTCACGCCGCAGCCGCCCTCGTCCACCTGCCTGGAGCGGGTCGACCACTTCGCCGTCTGCCTGGAACCCGGCGACCTCGCCCCCGCCGTGGAGCGCTACGAGCGCACCCTCGGCTTCCGGATGACCTTCGCGGAGCGCATCGAGGTGGGCACCCAGGCGATGGACTCCAAGGTCGTGCAGAGCCCCTCCGGGGACGTCACCCTGACCCTGATCGAGCCGGACACGAGCGGCGACTGCGGGCAGATCGACCGATTCCTGCGGGACAACGGCGGGGCCGGCGTCCAGCACGTGGCGTTCTCCACCCGCAACGTCGTCCGGTCCGTCGCCGTCCTCGCCGAACGCGGCGTCGGCTTCCTGGACACCCCGGACACCTACTACGACCGGCTCACCGAGCGGCTCACGCCGGCCCGGCATCCGGTGGCCGAACTCCGGGACCTGGACATCCTGGTCGACGAGGACCACGACGGCCAGCTGTACCAGATCTTCACCCGCTCCACGCACCCGCGCGGCACGCTGTTCTACGAGGTCATCGAGCGGTTCGGCGCCCGCAACTTCGGCAGCGGCAACATCCGGGCGCTCTACGAGGCGGTGGAGGAAGCGGCCCTGGCCGGGCAGAGCCGATGAGTGGGACCACGGTCGCGCCGGCCCGCTCCGCCGTGCTGCGGGCCGGCGAACTCCACCCGGCCCTGAGCCGGCCGGTCCTGGAGTCGATGAACTTCCTCAACGAGGTGTCGCACCGCTACCCCGACGCCATCTCGCTCGCCGCCGGCCGGCCCCACGAGGGCCTCTTCGAGGCGGACGCCCCGGAACGCCATCTCGCCGCCTACCGGCGGCACCTGGCCGCCGAACGCGGGCTCACCCCCGAACAGGTGCGCAGGACGCTGTTCCAGTACGGCCGGACCAAGGGCATCATCCACGACCTGATCGCCCGGATGCTCCGTCTCGACGAGGGCATCGACATCGACCCGGAGTCCGTGGTGGTCACCGTCGGCTGCCAGGAGGCGATGGTGCTCACCCTGCGCGCGCTGCGCGCCGACGACCGGGACGTGCTGCTCGCCGTCGCCCCGACCTACGTGGGCCTGACCGGGGCGGCCGCCCTGGTCGACCTGCCCGTGGTGCCCGTACCCGGCGGCCCGCGCGGTGTCGACCTCGACGCACTCGCCCACGAGGTCTCCCGGCTGCGGGCCGAGGGACGGCGCCCGCGCGCCTGCTACGTCATGCCTGACTTCGCCAACCCTTCCGGGCTGAGCCTGGATCTCGCCACCCGGCACGCCCTGCTGGACGCGGCGGCGGCGCTCGACCTGCTGCTCCTGGAGGACAACCCGTACGGGCTCTTCCACGGCGGGGAGCACCTGCCGACCCTGAAGGCGCTCGACACCGGCCACCGGGTGGTCTACTTCGGTTCGTTCGCCAAGACCTGCCTGCCCGGCGCCCGCGTCGGCTACGTCGTGGCCGACACCCCGGTCGCGGGCGCCGACGGCGGCCACGGCCTGTTCGCGGACGAGCTGGCCAAGATCAAGGGCATGCTCACCGTGAACACCTCCCCGGTCGCGCAGGCCGTCGTCGGAGGCCACCTGGTGACCCACGGGTGCAGCCTGGTCGCCGCCAACACCGCGGAACGCGCGCTGTACCAGCGCAACCTCCACCTCCTGCTCGACGGCCTGGCGGCCCGCTTCCCCGCGGACAGCGGCGTGCGCTGGAACACCCCGGGCGGCGGCTTCTTCGTCGTGGTGGACGTGCCGTTCACCGCGGACGACGCGGCGCTGGAGCACTCCGCCGAGGAGTACGGGGTGCTGTGGGTGCCGATGCGCCACTTCTACGACCATCCGGACGCCGACCGGCGGCTGCGCCTGTCGTGCAGTGCCGTCTCGCCGGCCGAGATCGACGAGGCCCTGGACCGCCTGGCCGCGTTCGTCGCGTCCCGCCGCTGAGCGGCAGTCGGGACCGACGACGAAGACGGGGGTGCCGGCGAAGTCCTCTTCGCCGGCACCCCCACCTTCCGTATTTCCCCCGGCCCTAGTCGCCGGGCCAGGCCGAGTACTGCCGCCTGCCGTACAGGAGCGGCACGTCGTCGGCGTGGTCGACGGTGCTGACCTCGCCGAACAGCAGGGTGTGGTCGCCGATCTCCAGGGTCCGGGCCAGCCGGCACTCCGCCACGGCGAACGCGTCCCGGTGCAGCCACGGCAGGCCCAGCCGGGGGGTCGGCCGCCAGGGCACCGCGGCGAACCGGTCGGTGGGCGAGGCGAACACCGACGCCGCCTCCCGGGCGCGGGCGTGCAGCAGGTTCACGGCGAACCGGCGGTTCTCCAGGATCGCCGCCAGCACTTGGCTGGTGGACGTCAACGACACCTGGAGCGTCGGCGGCCGCACGGTGACGCTCGACAGGGAGGAGCAGGTCAGGCCGTACGGTGTGCCGTCCTCGCCGGTCGTGGTGACGACCACGACACCGGTCGGGAAGGCGCCCATCAGCGTGCGGTACTCGGCGGCGTCCACGTGCCCGGGATGCCTGTCCACGGTGGTCATCGCCCGCCCCTACGCCGGCCGCCGCCCGGCCATGAGCCCCTTCAGGGACTCCTTCACCGGGCCCAGGTACAGGTCGCGCACGTCATCCGGTGCCTCGGTGACGGCCCACTTCAGCATCGAGACCATCCGCCCCGGTGTCGGCCGCAGGAAGCGGTGCTCGATGTCGGCGAAACCGAACGGCTTGGGGACGAAGTCGGCCGAGGACAGCAGGCCGAACAGGTGCCGGGCCGCCTCGTCGCCGGACACCTCGCCCCGCTCGTAGCGCGAGGTCTGCTCGACGACCGCGTCCAGCAGCGCCCGGTAGCGGGCGTCGGGCCACCACAGACCCGGATAGGTCTGGTCCTCCAGCGCCCGCAGATGCTCCGGGTCACCGGTGCGCCGGAACCGCATCATCGCGGCCTGCAACCGGTTCGAGCTGAACACCGTGCCGAGCGTCCACACCCGGAACACCGCGCTCCACAGCGGATAGTGGCCGAAGGAGATGAACGAGGCGTTGACCAGCGCGTCGTTGTAGTCGAGCAGCCCCTGCTCCACGCGCTCGACGTACTCGAACCGCTCCAGGGTGAAGTCGTCCTCGCGCAGCGCGCCCAGCAGCCGGTGCGCCAGGACGTTCACCACGTTCGCGGTGTTGGAGATGCCGCGCGAGAACAGCGGGTCGATGAAGCCGGCCGCGTGCGACATCAGGCACCACCGGGCTCCCACCGAGCGGGTCGCGGAGTACTGGAGCCGCTCCGTGGACACCCACTCGCGCACCGAGACCGCGTTCTCGAACTGCCGCTTCACGGCCGGGAACCGGGAGGCCAGCTCGAAGAACTCCTGCTCGGGAGTCAGCTCCCGGTTCTTCGGGTACGTCCGCTCGTCCAGCGTGACGCCCACGCTGACCAGCGGGTTGCGGGAGGCGGGATTGTTGTCGAAGGGGATGACCCAGAACCAGCCGCGGTCGAAGGTGTGGTGCATCGTGCCGTCGTACCAGCGCGTCGGCGGGCACTGGTCGCCGGTGTGGCCCAGTACCTCGTCCTGCCGCACATTGATCATGTGCCCGAACAGCGACCGCGAGTGGTGCTTGAGCCGGGACGGCTCCTCGCGCAGGCCCAGCTTCGCGGCGAGCGGTGAGCGGAAACCGCTCGCGTCCACCAGGTAGCGGGCCGTGATCCGGCGCCCGTCGGCTCCCACCACGGCGACCCGGTCGTCCTCGATCTCCACGTCGGACACCAGGTAGTCCAGCTTGGGCACACAGCCGTGGCGGACCGCGGCGTGGAAAAGGTAGGTGTCGGTGTCCTGCCGGAACAGGTGGCTGGTCTTGTACACCCCGCCCGGAGTGCTCAGCTGGACCGCCTCACGCCAGTCGGGCTCCTCGCCCTCGCGATGGAGCAGGAACCCGAAGTGGTCCTTCACCCCGAACGAGCTGTTGATCCGCTCCATGAGGAACTTGGTGTTCGTCAGCGTCGCGATCTCGGGGACGTCGTACCGCTCGGCGATCATCCTGAGCGTCACGAGGGTCTCGGGGATCGTCGACTCGCCGACCGCGAACTTCGGGTGCGAGCCCGCGTCCACGAGCAGCACCGACGCGCCGTGGCGGGCGAGGATCGCGCCGAGCATGGAACCGGCGATCCCGGCTCCCAGCACGATGACGTCGTGATCGGTCGTGGCGTTCACAGGCGGCCTCGCACAAGGTCGGGGGTGGCGGCCAGCAGCAGCCGCCGGATGTCGGGGGAGGGGCTGGTCCGGGCGGCGGCGCGCAGCCGGCCCACGGCGGTGAGGCCGCGGCCCGGTTCGCGCAGCGCGGTCACACCCGACCGGAACGCCGGCGGGGTCACCTGCCGCAGCGTCTCCAGATCGTCGTCGGGCACGAGGCCCTCGTAGGCCCGGGCGGGGCCCTGCGAGCCGGGCAGGGCCACGACCGCCTCCCGCAGCCGCAGCGTCGCATAGAAGCTCGCCAGCTCCCAGCGCTCCACGAACGCGTCCAGCCGCGCCGGGTCGGCCGATGCGGCGAGGAAGTCGGCGACGAGCCGGCCGTGGGCCGTGCGCAGGCGCTCGTCGAGCGCGAGCACCTCGGTGAAACGGGCGGCACCCAGGTCGTCGGCGGCGAGCGCGTCGATCAGCCGCCAGGCCAGCGCGTTCACGACCTGGAGCTCGTGGACCAGCTCACCGGCGAGGAACGGGTCGGTGAAACCGGCGGCGGCGCCGAGCGCGAACCAGCGCTCTCCCGCCCGCCGCTCCCTGGCGTAGTGCTGCGCTCCGGTGGAGCGCCACGGCTGCACCGGAGCGACGCGGCGCAGCCGCAGCCGCGGCACCCGCTCCAGCAGGTCCCGGAACTCCCGCTCGGGATCCTCGTCCCGCTCGAACCGGTCGGCGTCCACCGTGAAGCGCACCCCGGTGACCGGATTCACCCCGCCGTTGGTGAACGGGCTCAGCGTGAGCCAGCCGCCGTCGAACAGATGGTGCGTGGTGCCGTCCGAGGCGGGCAGACCCGTCTCGATCAGATGGGTGTGGACCGACCGGGTGCGCGGTTCGTCCCCCGCGCCCTCCTCGCGCACCTCCGCGCCGAGCGCCGCCAGGGCGGCCGAGTCCCGGCCGCTCGCGTCCACCAGGAAACGCGCCGAGAACGTCTCCCCGCGCGCCGTCGTCACCAGCACCCGGTCCGCGGTGACCTCGGCCTTGACGACCTTGACCTGCTGACGGACCCGGGCGCCGCGCAACGCGGCGGTGTGGAAGAGGTAGGCGTCGACGTCCTGCCGGTACAGCAGGGCCCCGGCCGCGGCGCGCGGCAGCGCCACCCGTCGCTCCCGCCCGTCGTGCGCGAAGCCGATCGAGCGTTCCGCACCGACCCGCCGGCTCACCTGCTCGCGGGCCGTGGCGTACTCGGCGAGGCGGGCGAACTCCGGGACGTCGTAGCGCGCCGAGAGCAGCCGCAGCAGCCAGGACAACAACGGCGTCGACGTCTCGCCCTGCCGGTAGCGCGGGTGGGTGTCCTCGCCGACGATCAGGACGTCCGAGCCGGCCCGGGCCAGCGCCGCGGCCAGGACCGAGGCGCCGGGGCCGGAACCCAGGACGAGTACGTCGTGGTCGGATGTGACGCTCATGTCGTCCCCTCATGGCTGGTCAACAACGGAGCCTCCGTAGTGGTGCGGGTGGGGTCGGAGCGGCCGCGGTCCAGCCGCAGCCTGCGCAGCAGCGGGCCGGTCGCGGCCGTGGTCACCAGCGCCATGCAGGTGAGCATCGCGAACAGCTGCTGGGACAGGACGCCGAGGGTGAGGCCGAGCTGGAGCACGATCAGCTCGGTGACGCCGCGGCAGTTCATCATCAGTCCGAGGGCCGCCGCGTCCCGCCGGTGGCGGCCCAGCAGGCGGGCGAAGAGGGCCACCGTGCAGAACTTGGCCGCCGAGGCCACGAGCACGATCAGGGCGAGCACGCCCCAGTCCCGCAGGCCGCCCACCGCCGGCAGGTCGAGCTTGAGGCCGACCACGGCGAAGAAGACGGGCAGCAGCACCCAGCCGGTCAGCCCCTCCACCCGGTCCGCGATCCGCTGGATCGCCACCGAGTTGCGGGGCATCACCACGCCGGCGATGAACGCCCCGAAGATGGCGTGCGCGCCCATGGTGTCGGTGAGCCACGCCGAGACCAGCGTGGTGGTCAGCACGGCCGCCGCCACCAGCGGCTGACCCGCCTCACCGATCCGCGGCGCGAGCCGGGTGAACGCCGGGCGGACCACCAGGAACATGACGGCCGCGTAGAGCGTGACCAGCGCGCACGACAGCACGGTGGGCGCGGCGGAGGCGCTGGTGGCGACCGCCGTCACGGCGGCCAGCAGACACCAGGCGATGACGTCGCCGATTCCGGCCGTGGCCAGACCGAGGGTGCCGAGCGGAGTGTGCGTCAGGCGCTGCTCGCCGAGGATCCGTGCCAGGACGGGAAACGCGGTGATCGCGAAGGCGACACCCACGAACATCACCATCGCCAGCCGGGAGGCGCCGGGAGGCCGGTACGAGTCGAGCAACGCCGCGGCCAGGACCGCGCCGCACAGGAACGGCACGGCCGTGCTGGCCTGCGCGAGCGCCGCTGCCGCCGGGCCGCTGCGGCGCAGCAGGTCCAGGGGCAGCTCCAGGCCGACGAGGAACATGAACAGCACGACGCCCAGCTGCGCGAGGGTGTCCAGCGACGGAAGGATCGAGGCGGGGAACAGCGTTCGCTGCAGGTCCGGCAGGAAGAAGCCGAGGACGGACGGGCCGAGCATGAGACCGGCGACGATCTCGCCGACCACCGCCGGCTGGCCCAGCCGTCTGAGCGCGGCACCCACCAGCCGTACCACCACCAGGATGACGGCCAGCGCGGGCAGCAGCCGGGACGGATGGACCGCGTCGGCCGGGTCCCCGGAGCGCCCGGGTTCGGCCAGCGTCACCAGCAGGGCGACCGCCGCGGCGGCCGGCACGACGACGAGCAGCAGATAGCCGAGCGGATAACGTGCTCTGTTTCTGTTCGTCAGCAAAGAAGGGTTCCTTGTCCGAAGGGGACGTTCGACGAGGCACGCTGGTTCGTGCGCGCCGCCGGCGGCGGCGCCGAGGGGCCGCTCGCCACGACGGGGCACTCGCCCGACCTTCGGGATGCGCGGGCCGGCGCAGTCGGGACTCCATCTATAGCCACCGCCCGCGGCGGCCGAGAACCCCTGACTCCGGTGCCCCCCTAGGCCGCCCCCGCGCACCCCTGTCCGACCGCCGCCGACACTGGGGTGGTGCTGGGGTTCTGACGGAGCGGCACCGGCTCCTAGGGTGAGCGGGACATCCAGTGGTGAGCCCTGAAATCCGGTGGTGAGAGCCCGAATCGGGAAGCCCTGGCCCGGCCCGCGTACCCGAGGCCGGACGCCACCACGGGCCGTACACGTCGAGGAGTCCCACGGTGAACCCGCCACGGTCGAATCCGCCCACCCGCCGGCTGGACCAGGTACTGGCCGACGCCGCCGGGCGCCACGGTGACCGCCTCGCGGTGATCGACGAGACCGAGTCCCTCACCTACCGGCAGCTGGACGAGCGGGTGACCGCGCTCGCGCGGGAGCTGACGCGGCACGGGGTCGGTCCGGGTTCCCGGGTCGGCGTGCACGCGCCGCGCGGGATCACCGCGGTCACCGCTCTCTACGCCGTGCTGCGCGCCGGCGCGGTCGCCGCCCCGCTCGACCCCGCGGACCCGCCCGCCCGGCTGGCGCGCACCGTCCGCGGCAGCGGGCTGCACTTCCTGGCCTCCGCCGCGCCCGCCCGCGCCGCCGAGGCCGCCGCCCTGCTGGGCCGCACCGCCCCGCCCACCGACCTGGGCGGCCTGAGCCTGCTGCCGGTCGCCGCCGAGACCGCCGGCGACCTGGCGCTCGACGGCGGTTACATCTTCTCCACGTCCGGCAGCACCGGCACCCCCAAGGGCGTGCTGCTGTCCCACGAGAACGTCCTGCACTTCGCCGACTGGGCGGCCCGCACCCTCGGCCTGCGCGCCGAGGACCGGGTGGGCGCGCAGGCCGCCCTCACCTTCGACCTCAGCACCTTCGACCTGTACTCGTCCGCCCTGGCGGGCGCGGCCGTGCACCTCATGCCCGAGCGGCTCACCGCGTTCCCGGCCGATGTCGCGGGCTGGCTGCGCGAGCACGAGATCTCCGTGCTGTACGCGGTGCCGACGCTCTACCGGCTGCTGCGGCGGACGGGCCTCCTCACCGGGCGGACGGCCCCCCACCTGCGGCTGTTCGCCTTCGCCGGGGAACCGCTGCCGCCCGACCTGCTCGCCTGGTACCTCGCCGGGTTTCCCGGCGCCTCCTGCCACAACCTGTACGGCCCCACCGAGACCAACGTGTGCACGGCCGCGCACTTCCCGCCCGGCAGCACCGTCGGCGACACGGTGCCGATCGGCCGGGCCGTCGAGGGCGTGCACACCGTCGTCCTGGACCCGCACGGCCGACCCGCCCGGCGCGGCGAACTGCATGTCGCCGGACCCACCGTGCTGCGCGGCTACCTGGTCGACGGCGAGCTGCGCGACCCCACCCGCGAGGTCCGCTTCGCCGACGGCGTCACCCGCCGCGCCTACCCCACCGGAGACCTCGCCGAGACCGGCGACGACGGCCGGCTGCTGCTGCTCGGCCGCGCCGACGACCAGGTCAAACGCCGCGGCCACCGCATCGACCTGCGGGACGTGGAGAGCGCCCTGCGCGAGGCCGCCGCCCCGGAGGCCTGCGCCGTGGTCGCCAAACGCGGCCCCCACGAGGGCGAGATCTGGGCGTACGTGGTCGGCGCCGAGAGCGAGCGGCAGGTCCTGACCGCACTGGCCGGCGTGCTGCCGCGCCGGATGCTGCCCGACCGCATCGTCCTGACCGACCGCCTGCCGGTGAGCGGGCACGGAAAGGTCGACCGACGCGAGCTCGCCGAGCTCGCCAGCACCGAAGGAGCATGATGGAATCCGTCGACGACCTGTGCGCCCTGATCCAGGAGTTCGCCGCGTCACCGCTCTCCCCGGCGGCCGGCCGGGAGCCCGGCCTGGAGGTCACCAGCGATCTGCGGTTGCTCGACACCGGCCTCCTCGACTCGATGAGCGTCCTCACCCTCGTCGTGGAGATCGAGCAGCGCTGCGGCATCAGGATCCCGGAGGAGGAGATGGTCGCCGCGAACTTCCGCACGCCCGCGCATCTGTGGGACCTCGTCTCGTCGCTGCGCGCGCAGACCGTCTGAGCGGCGGGGGAGTGCAGATGTACGAACAGGATGCGGCCGTCGGCGCGTTCCGTGAACTGGCCGCCGGCCTCCCGCCGTTCACCGGCCCGGACGACTTCCGCCGCCACTGGCGGGAACTCGCCGGGCTGGGTGTGCTGCGCGACGGCGGCGACGGCTGGGTCACCGAGGCCGTGGCCCGGTTCGAAGGGCTCGGTCTCGGCGGTGTCGACCCGGGCCTGTGCTACGGCGCCGCCTCCCAGCTGTTCGGCATCCAGATGCCGTTGCGCCTGCTGCTGGCCCCCGGGCAGCAGGGGCTGCTGGACGGCACCGCCGAGGGCGAGCTGCTGCTGTGCCACGCGTCGACGGAGGAGGGCGGCGGCAGCGACCCGCTGTCCGGCACCACCACCGCCACCCGGCTGCCCGACGGCTCCTACCGTCTGACGGGCCGCAAGTCCTTCATCACCGCCGCCCCGGTCGCCGACCGCGGGCTCGTCTTCGCCCGCACCGGCGAGGGCCGCTCCCCGTTCGCCCTGTCCGCGTTCCTGGTCGACCTCGATCAGCCCGGTGTGACCAGGGGCGCACGGGAGGACAAGAGCGCCCTGCCCGGCGTACCGATGGGCTCGCTCACCTTCGACGACGTGACGGTCCCGGCCGACCGGCTGGTGCTGCGCGAGGGCGCCGGTCTGACGGTGATGGCCGCCACGACCACCTGCGAACGGGCGCTGCTGCTGTCGTACGCGCTCGGCCCCATGCGCCGGCTGCTGGAGGAGACGGTCCAGTGGGCCGCCCACCGCCGCCACTTCGACCGCCCGATGGGGGCGAGCCACCAGGTCGCGGGCCGGGTGGCCGACATGGCACTGCGGGTGCACCGGTCCCGTGAGCTGATCTACGGGATGGCCCGCAGGCTCGACGGGGGCACCCCCGTGCGGCATCTGGCGAACGAGGCCGCCATGGTCAAGATCTCCGTCACCGAGGACCATCTGCACCTCGCCGAGACCGCCGGCATGCTCGCCGGGGTCCGGGCGTTCCTCCGCGACCGGGCCGGCTTCGCGGACCTGGCCAGCGCCCTCGCCGGATCGGTGTACGCGGGCCCCAACGACCTGCTGCGCGTCTCCGTGGCCCGCGGCCTCGGACTGCCGGTGGGGAACCACTGATGGCCGGCGTACCCGCCCTGCCCGCCGGGCTCCTCGACCGGGTCACCGCGCTCGCCGAGACGCTCGCCCCGCTGGCGGCCGACGTCGACGCCGGAGCCGGGGACGGCACCGCGAGTCTGAAGCTGCTCAAGGACGCCGGGCTGCTGCGCTCGCTCGTCCCCCGGGACGCGGGCGGCGACGGCCTGTCCTTCGCCCAGTACACCCGGGTCCTGGAGGTGATCGGCGCACGGGACGTGGCCACCGCGCTCGCCCTGAACATGCACAACGTGTCCATCGGTGCGCTGCGCGAGGCCGCCGCCGGACGCCTCGGCGCCACCGGGCGGGCCTTCGCCGACTGGGTGTTCCGGGAGATCACCGAGCACGACCGCATGTTCGCCTCGGCCACGTCCGAGGCGGGCACCGGTGCGAAGCTGCGCGGGGTGCGCACCACCTACCGGCGCTCCGAGGGCACCTATGTGCTCGGCGGGCGCAAGTCCTTCGTGTCCCTCGCCGGCGTGGCCGACTACTACGTCGTCGCCGCGCGGGACGCCGCCGAGGACGCCGAGAACGAGGTGTCCCATTTCGTCGTGTCCGCCACGGACGAGGGCGTCACGTTCGGCACCCCCTGGACCGGCCAGGCCCTGGCCGGCACCCACACGGCCGACATGACCCTGGACGGGGTACGCCTCGGACGCGAACGGCTCTTCCTCGGCGTGGAGGGCATGTCCCTGTTCAAACTGGTGCGCGAGCCGCACTGGATGGTGTCCGGCTACACCGGCGCCTACCTCGGGCTCGCCGTCGCCCTCGTGCGCGAGCTCACCGCGTGCGTGCGCGACAGCCCCGCCCGCGCCGCCTCGCCCGTCACCGTCCGCGAGCTCGGCAGGCTGTCGGCCCGGCTCGCCGCGGCCCGCGCCCTCACCTACACGGCGTGCGCCGAGGTCGACGCGGCCCGCGGGACGCCGCGTGCCAACACCGCCGTGCACGCGGCGAAGTACGCCGTGGCCGAACTGCTCACGGAGCTGGTGGCGAGCGCCCCGCGGCTGGCCGGCACCACCGCGCTCGACCGGCGCCGGGCCCTGCACCGGTACCTGCGCGAGGCGCCGTTCTGCTCGGTGATGCCCGCCAAGCCCGACGAGTGCCTCGACTACGTCGGCAAGTCCGCGCTCGGCGTCGATCTGGCCGACGCCCGCGCCTTCGACTGGTAGGGAAGCATGACGCAGCCACTGACCGACGCCCAGCTCGGCATCTGGTACGCGCACCAACTCGACCCGTCCGGGACCGGTTACCAGGGCGCCCAGTACGTCGACATCGACGGGCCCGTGGACGTGCCCGCCCTCGCCGCCGCCGTACACCGGGCGGTCCAGGAGACCGGCACCCTGCGGGTGACCTTCGCCGACGGCCCGGACGGACCCGTGGTGACCCGCGACGGTTCCGCGTGGCGCGTGCAGGTCACCGACCTCCGGGAGCACGACGACCCCCACGCCGCGGCCCACGCGTGGATGGCCGCCGACCTCGCCCGCCCGGTCGATCTCTCCCGCGGCCCGCTCTTCACCCAGGCGCTGCTCGTGCTGGGACCCCGCCGGGTCCTGTGGTACCAGCGGGCGCACCACATCGTGATGGACGGCTACGGGCACGCCCTGGTCACCCGGCGGGTGGCCGACCTGTACGCCCGGCCCGCGCTCCCCCCGGCCCGGTTCACCGGCCAGCGGGCCATGCTCGACGCGGACGCCGCCTACGCGGCCTCACCGGCCCGGGACGCCGACCGGGCCTTCTGGCTGGAGCACCTGCGCGGCCTGCCCCTGCCGCCGCCGACGATCGCGGGCCGGCCGGCACCCGTGCCCGGCACCTTCCACCGGCACTCGCTGACACTGGCCCCCGACACCGCCGACGGCCTGGTCCGGGCCGCCGGTGACAGCGCGGCCCACTTCTCCCCGGCCCTGATCGCGGGTGTCGCGGCCTACCTCTCCCGGATGACCGGGGCGCCCGAGGTGGTGCTCGGCATGCCGGCCCCCGGCCGCGCCGGAGCGGCGGCGCAGGCCTTCGCCGGGACGGCGTCGAACATCGTGCCGCTGCGGGTGAGGGTGGACGGCGCCCGCACCCTGCCCGAGCTGACGGCCGAGGTCGCGCGCGGTGTGTGGAGGGCGCTGCGCGGCCAGCGGTACCGCTTCGAGCGGCTGCGCCGCGACCTGCGCACCGGCGACGCCGTCTTCGGCCCCCTGGTCAACATCCTGCCCTTCCACCGCGGCCTGTGCTTCGGCGAACACCCGGCCACCGTCCACGGTCTCGCGCACGGGCCCGTCTTCGACCTGTCGTTCTCCTGCGTCACCGACCGGGCGGCCCGGGACCGGCTCCGGCTCGACCTCGACGCCAACCCCGCGCTGTATTCGCCGTCCGACCTGGCCGGCCACGGCGCGCGCTTCCCGCTCTTCCTCGCCGCCCTCGCCCACGGCGCCCCGATCGGGACCGCCCCCCTGGACACCGGCGGCGCGGCCATCGCCCGCCCGGCCCCGCGACGGAGCCGGGCGCCCGAGGTGCGGGCCATGATCGCCGCCCGCGCCGCGGAGACACCCGACGCCGTCGCCGTGATCGGCGGCGACGACCGGCTGACCTACCGCGAGCTGGACGAGCGGGCCACGCGCCTCGCGGCCCGGCTGCGCGCCCGCGGCGCCCGGCCGGGCACCCTCGTGGCGCTCAGCCTGGCCCGCACGACCCGGCTGCCGGTCGCCCTGCTCGCCGTACTGAAGACCGGCGCCGCCTACCTGCCCGTGGACCCCGCCTATCCCGGCGACCGCGTCCGCTTCATGCTGCGCGACGCCGCACCGGTCCTGCTGCTGACCGACGGCACCACCCGGCTCGACACGCCGGTGCCCACACTGACCGTGGACGAGACGGGGACGGCGGCCGACGCGCGCCCCTCCACCGGCGGCCCGCCGCCGGCCGGCACCGAGGCCACCCCCGTCCCCCCGCAGGCCCCCGCCTACGTCATCTACACCTCCGGCTCCACCGGCACGCCCAAGGGCGTCGTCGTCCCGGCCGCCGCGATGGCGGAATTCGTGCACTGGGCCGTCACCGAGCTGGGCACCCGCCGGCTGCGCCACGTCCTGGCGGCCACCTCGCTCAACTTCGACGTGTCGGTGTTCGAGCTGTTCGCCCCGCTCGCGGCGGGCGGCACGGTGGAACTCGTACCGAACCTGCTCGCGCTCGCGGACCGCCCCTGGAAGGGCAGCCTCCTCAGCGGCGTGCCCTCGGCCCTGGCCGGGCTGCTCCAGCAGACCGCCACGCCGTTCGGCGCCGAGACGGTCGTCCTCGCCGGCGAGGCCCTGCCGGCCTCCCTGGTCGCCGAACTGCGCGAGCGGCTGCCCGCATGCGAGATCCTCAACCTCTACGGACCGACGGAGGCGACGGTCTACGCGACGGCCTGGCGCTCCCCGGCCGACCCCCGCACCAGGCCCCTGATCGGCCGCCCGCTCGAAGGCCGCCGCGCCTACGTGCTCGACGCCGCCCTGCGGCCGGTCCCGCCGGGCGCCGAGGGGGAGCTGTACCTGGCCGGAGCGGGCATCGCCGACGGTTATCTGGGCCGGCCCGCGCTGACCGCTCAGCGGTTCCCCGCCGACCCCTTCGGACAGCCCGGCGAGCGCATGTACCGCACCGGCGACCTCGTGCGCCGCACCCCGGACGGCGACCTCGACTACCTGGGCCGCCTGGACGACCAGGTGAAGATCCGGGGCTTCCGCGTCGAGCCGGGCGAGGTGGAGGCCGCGCTGGCCGGCTGCCCCGGCGTCACCGCCGCCGCCGTCGTGGCCCGGGAGGACCCGGCGGGCCACAAACAGCTGGTCGCCTATGTGACGGGCACGGCCTCCGGCGCCGAGGTCCGGGCCCACGCCGCCGCCGTGCTGCCCCGGCACCTGGTGCCCGCCGCCGTCGTGTCCCTCGACGCGCTGCCGCTCAACCCCAACGGCAAACTCGACCGGGCGGCGCTGCCCGCCCCCGACCTCCGCGGCTCGGGCGGCCCAGGCGCCGCCCGGGACGAACGCGAGGCGGCCGTACGGCAGGTCTTCGAGGACGTCCTCGGCGTCCCCGACGTGGGACCCGACGACGACTTCTTCGCGCTCGGCGGGCACTCGCTGTCCGCGACCCGGGTGATCACCCGGCTGCGCGCGGCACTCGGCACCGACGTGTCGCTGCGCACCCTGTTCGACCACCCCACGGTGTCCGCCCTGGCCGCCGCGCTGCCCGCCCCGGCCGCTGCGGTCCCGGCCCGCGCCGTCGCCCAGGGGGGCGCGATCCCCCTCTCCCCGGGCCAGCGCAGGCTGTGGTTCCTCGATCAGCTGGGAGGCCCGAGCTACACCGTTCCGTGGGCCGTCCGGCTCACCGGCCCCGTCGACCGCGAAGTCCTCCGCCAGGCACTCGCCGACACGGCGGCACGGCACGAGGCACTGCGCACCGTCTATCCGGAGACCGGCGGCGAGCCGTGCCAGCGGGTCACCGACGCGGTACCCGGCCTGGCCGTGCGCCGGATCGAGCCGGCCGCGCTCGACGAAGCCGTCCGGGCCGAGCTGGCCACCCGCTGGCAGCTGGCCGAACGCCCGCCGGTGCGGGCCGTGCTGTTCGAGACCGGCCCCGACGACAGCGTGCTGCTGGTGGTGGCCCACCACATCGCGCTGGACGGCTGGTCCCTCGGCCTGCTCGGCCGGGACCTGAGCACGGCCTACGGCGCCCGCAGCGCGGGACGGGCCCCCGACTGGCCCCCGGTGACGCCGTACGGCGAGTACGCGCTCCGCGAGCGGGCGAGGGACCTCACCGCGCAGACCCGCTACTGGCGGGACCGCCTGGCGGGCCTGCCCGACTGCGTCGACCTGCCGCTGGACCGGCCGCGCCCGGCCGTCGCGAGCACCGAGGGCGCCGAGGCCCGCTTCACCCTGGACGCCGCGACCGTCACCGGCGCCCGCAAGCTCGCCGCCGGGGCCGGCGCGAGCCTGTTCATGGTGCTGCACGCCGCGCTGGCGGCCCTGCTCTCCCGGCTCGGCGCGGGCACCGACGTCCCGATCGGGACCGTGGTGGCCGGGCGCACGCACCCCTCCTACGAGGACACCGTCGGGTGCTTCGTGAACAGCCTGGTGCTGCGCACCGACACCTCGGGCAACCCGGCCTTCGCCGACCTGCTCGCCTCCGTGCGGGACGCCGACCTCGCCGACTACGCCCACCAGGACGTCGGATTCGACCAGGTGGTCGAGGCGACGCGCCCCGCGCGCAGCCCGGCCCACCACCCGCTGTTCCAGACGATGCTCTCGCTGCGCAACACCTCGGCCGCCACCCTCCGGCTGCCGGGCGTGCGGGCCACGCCGCTGCCCGTGGCCCTGCCGTCGGTGAAGTTCGACCTCACGTTCCAGCTGGCCGAGACCGAGGCGGGCGGGATCGACGGCCGGTTGCAGTACCGCACGGATCTGTTCGAGGCGGACACCGCCAGGGCCCTGACCGAACGGTTCGGCCGCTTCCTCGCCGCCGTCGTCGCCGACCCCACGCGCCGCATCGGATCCGTCGACATCCTGACCGACGCGGAACGCCGCATGTTCCCCTCCCGCCCCGCCGGGCGGACCCCGTGAAGGAGACACCCGAGGTGACCGGCCGCTGGCTGCGGACCCTGAAGCCCTGCCCCCGGCCGAGGCTGCGTCTCGTCTGCTTCCCGCACGCGGGAGGCGCGGCGAGCTGCTTCGCGCCCTGGGCGAGGGAGCTGCCCGGCGACGTGGAGCTGCTCGCGGTGCGCTACCCCGGCCGGGAGGACCGGCTGGCGGACCCCTTCGCCGAGTCGATGGAGCAGCTCGCCGAAGAGATCACCCCCGCGTGCGCGCCGCTCTTCGACCGGCCCGTGGTGTTCTTCGGCCACAGCATGGGCGCGTCCGTCGCCTACGAGGTCGCGGTCCGCCTGGCGGCCCGGGGCGCGCTCCCGGCGCTGCTGTGCGTCTCCGCCCGCCAGGGGCCGGGCGGCGACCACCCCGTCCGGGTCCTCGCGGACCAGGACGACGAGGCGCTGATGGCCGAGGTGCGCGGCCTCGGCGGCACCCAGGCGCAGGCCTTCGACCATCCGGAGCTGCGGCCTCTGGTCCTGCCGCCCATCCGGGCCGACTACCGGCTGCTGCGCGGGTACGAGCCCAGGATCGTGCCGCTGCCGTGCCCGGTCGCCGCCTACTACGGAGCCGCGGACGCGGACGTCCCCGAAGCGGCCGTCCAGGCCTGGCGGAGCGTGACCCGCTCCGGCTTCACCACGCGCGCGTTCCCCGGCGGCCACTTCTACCTGGCGGACCACACCCGAGCCCTGGTCGCCGACATCCTCGGCCGCTGCACGGCCCTCGCGCGGTCCCGGTAGCCGCCGTCGGCGGGGCGTTCACCGCATTTGGGCATGATCACCCCCGCGGCGCCAGGTGTTTGACCTACGTCACCCTCGGGGTATTCTCCTCGGCTCGATTGGCGTCCGGCCTGCGCCATATGGCAGACTGTCGGAGTTGCTCGGTCGAGTGTTGATGCTGCGCGCCTCCCGCCGGGAGGACCGGAAGCGAGTCCCACAGTACTCGTCGCCCCTGATCAGGGGCGGACGTACGGGAATCTTCCGGGAAGCGTCGGTGCGGCACCGGCCAGGCACCCGGTGGGCCTTTCGTCCCCGGCTTGCGGTTCCGGTAGGGCCGTGCGCATTCCCGCAGGGATGTTCGAGCAAGGGACATCTGTGTCAGCGGGACCGCGACACGCCCGACCGCGTGGGTCGGAGAAAGTGCCTGGAACACCGGGTTCCAGAGCGGAAGAGAGACAGGACTACGAAGTAGCCATGGCGGGACAGAAGATCCGCATCCGGCTCAAGGCCTACGACCACGAGGTCATCGACTCTTCGGCGAAGAAGATCGTCGAGACGGTGACGCGCACTGGTGCGTCGGTCGCGGGCCCGGTGCCGCTGCCCACTGAGAAGAACGTGTACTGCGTCATCAAGTCGCCGCACAAGTACAAGGACTCGCGCGAGCACTTCGAGATGCGCACGCACAAGCGCCTGATCGACATCCTCGACCCGACCCCCAAGACCGTTGACTCTCTGATGCGACTCGACCTCCCGGCCGGTGTCGACATCGAGATCAAGCTCTGAGGCTGGTGGGCTGAGAATGGCTAAGCAGATCAAGGGCATCCTGGGCGAGAAGCTCGGTATGACGCAGGTGTGGGACGAGAACAACCGTGTTGTTCCGGTCACCGTCGTCAAGGCCGGGCCCAATGTCGTCACCCAGGTCCGTACGAACGACGTCGACGGCTACGAGTCCGTCCAGATCGCCTTCGGCGACATCGACCCGCGCAAGGTGAACAAGCCCCTCAAGGGTCACTTCGCCAAGGCGGACGTCACCCCGCGTCGTCACCTCGTGGAGATCCGCACGTCGGACGCTTCCGAGTACACCCTCGGCCAGGAGATCACCGCCGAGGTGTTCGAGGCCGGCGTGAAGGTCGACGTCACCGGCAAGAGCAAGGGCAAGGGCTTCGCCGGTGTCATGAAGCGCCACAACTTCGGTGGCCTCGGCGCCGGTCACGGCACCCAGCGCAAGCACCGCTCCCCGGGCGCCATCGGCGGTTGCGCCACCCCGGGCCGCGTGTTCAAGGGCCTCCGCATGGCGGGTCGCATGGGCAACGAGCGGGTCACCACCCAGAACCTGACCGTCCACGCCGTTGACGCGGAGAAGGGTCTGCTGCTCATCAAGGGCGCGGTTCCCGGTCCGAACGGCGGCCTCGTCCTGGTCCGCACCGCGGCCAAGGGGGCCTGAGGTAACCGATGAGCACTGTTGACATCCTTTCGCCGGCGGGCGACAAGGCCGGTACCGTCGAGCTCCCCGCGGAGATCTTCGGCGTTGAGAAGGTCAGCGTCCCGCTGATCCACCAGGTCGTCGTCGCACAGCTGGCCGCTGCCCGCCAGGGCACCCACAAGACCAAGACGCGTGGCGAAGTCCGCGGCGGTGGCAAGAAGCCGTACCGCCAGAAGGGCACCGGTCGCGCCCGTCAGGGTTCGACCCGCGCGCCGCAGTTCGCCGGTGGTGGCGTCGTGCACGGTCCCGTGCCGCGCGACTACTCGCAGCGCACGCCCAAGAAGATGAAGGCTGCCGCTCTGCGTCACGCCCTCACCGACCGGGCGCGTCACAACCGCATCCACGTCGTCACCGGCGTGGTCGAGGGCGACAACCCGTCCACGAAGGCCGCCAAGAGCCTGTTCGGCAAGATCAGCGAGCGCAAGAACCTGCTCCTGGTCGTCGACCGGGCCGACGAGGCCGCGTGGCTGTCCGCCCGCAACCTGCCCCAGGTCCACATCCTGGAGCCGGGCCAGCTGAACACGTACGACGTTCTCGTCTCCGACGACGTGGTCTTCACCAAGGCCGCCTTCGAGTCCTTCGTGTCCGGCCCGAAGGCTGCTGACACCGAAGGGAGCGAGGCCTGATGGCTATCCGTCACCCCGCCATTGCCTCCAAGGCCGCCAAGGCCGCCAAGGCCGCGCGCGTCGCCAAGGCGCGTCGCCACGCCGCCGAGGGCAAGAACACCGTCGTCACCCCGGCGAGCAAGGCGTACACGGACCCCCGTGACGTCCTGCTCAAGCCGGTCGTGTCCGAGAAGAGCTACGCGCTCCTCGACGAGAACAAGTACACGTTCATCGTCGACCCGCGGGCCAACAAGACCCAGATCAAGGAGGCCGTGCAGTCGGTCTTCTCGGTCAAGGTCACCGGGGTCAACACGATCAACCGCCAGGGCAAGCGCAAGCGGACCCGCACGGGCTTCGGCCAGCGTGCCGCCACCAAGCGCGCGATCGTGACCCTCGCCGAGGGCGACCGTATCGACATCTTCGGCGGTCCGACCTCCTAACGGAGGTCAGGATCGTCCGATATCGGACGAGGACTGAGAAATGGGTATCCGCAAGTACAAGCCGACGACTCCTGGCCGTCGTGGCGCCAGCGTCGCCGACTTCGTCGAGGTCACGCGGTCCACGCCGGAGAAGTCGCTGGTCCGCCCGCTGCACAGCAAGGGCGGCCGTAACAACGCCGGTCGTGTGACCGTCCGCCACCAGGGTGGTGGCCACAAGCGCGCCTACCGCGTGATCGACTTCCGTCGTCACGACAAGGACGGCGTGCCGGCGAAGGTCGCGCACATCGAGTACGACCCCAACCGCACGGCGCGTATCGCGCTGCTGCACTACGCCGACGGCGAGAAGCGCTACATCCTCGCGCCGCGCGGCCTGCAGCAGGGCGACCGCATCGAGAACGGTCCCGGGGCCGACATCAAGCCGGGCAACAACCTGGCCCTCCGCAACATCCCGGTCGGTACCACGATCCACGCGATCGAGCTCCGTCCCGGTGGCGGTGCCAAGTTCGCCCGTTCCGCCGGTGCCTCCGTGCAGCTGCTCGCGAAGGAGGGCGCCTACGCCCACCTCCGCATGCCGTCCGGAGAGATCCGCCTGGTCGACGTGCGCTGCCGCGCCACCGTCGGCGAGGTCGGCAACGCCGAGCAGAGCAACATCAACTGGGGTAAGGCCGGCCGCAAGCGCTGGCTGGGCGTTCGCCCGACCGTCCGTGGTGTGGTCATGAACCCGGTCGACCACCCGCACGGTGGTGGTGAGGGTCGTACCTCCGGTGGCCGCCACCCGGTTTCCCCGTGGGGCAAGAAGGAAGGCCGTACTCGTTCGCCCAAGAAGGCGTCGAACAAGTACATCGTCCGCCGCCGCAAGACGAACAAGAAGCGCTAAGGACGGGTTGAGATGCCTCGTAGCTTGAAGAAGGGGCCCTTCGTCGACGACCACCTGATGAAGAAGGTGGACGCCCAGAACGAAGCCGGCACCAAGAACGTCATCAAGACCTGGTCCCGGCGCTCCATGATCGTGCCGGCCATGCTCGGCCACACGCTGGCGGTGCACAACGGCAAGACCCACATCCCGGTGTTCGTCACCGAGTCGATGGTCGGCCACAAGCTCGGCGAGTTCTCGCCGACGCGCACCTTCCGGGGTCACGTCAAGGAAGACCGGAAGTCGAAGCGCCGCTAGTAGCGGATCGCATTCAGACACGTAAGTAACTGAAGGGACAACCATGGAAGCCAGGGCCCAGGCGCGGTACATCCGCGTCACGCCCATGAAGGCCCGCCGCGTGGTGGACCTGATCCGTGGCATGGACGCCACGGAGGCTCAGGCGGTCCTGCGATTCGCTCCGCAGGCTGCCTCCGTGCCGGTCGGCAAGGTGCTCGACAGCGCCATTGCCAACGCCGCGCACAACTACGACCACACCGATGTCGACAGCCTCTACATCGCTGAGGCCTACGTCGACGAGGGCCCGACCCTGAAGCGGTTCCGTCCGCGCGCCCAGGGCCGTGCCTACCGGATCCGCAAGCGGACCAGCCACATCACCGTGGTCGTCGCCAGCAAGGAAGGAACCCGGTAATGGGCCAGAAGGTAAACCCGCATGGGTTCCGGCTCGGTGTCACGACCGACTTCAAGTCGCGTTGGTACGCCGACAAGCTGTACAAGGACTACGTCAAGGAAGACGTCGCCATCCGTCGGATGATGACGTCCGGTATGGAGCGCGCCGGCATCTCCAAGGTGGAGATCGAGCGCACCCGTGACCGCGTCCGCGTCGACATCCACACCGCGCGTCCCGGCATCGTCATCGGCCGCCGCGGCGCCGAGGCCGACCGCATCCGCGGTGACCTGGAGAAGCTGACCGGCAAGCAGGTCCAGCTGAACATCCTCGAGGTCAAGAACCCGGAGACGGACGCTCAGCTGGTGGCCCAGGCCGTCGCCGAGCAGCTGTCCTCCCGCGTCTCCTTCCGTCGGGCCATGCGCAAGAGCATGCAGTCCGCCATGAAGGCCGGCGCCAAGGGCATCAAGATCCAGTGCGGTGGCCGCCTCGGCGGCGCCGAGATGTCCCGCTCGGAGTTCTACCGCGAGGGCCGTGTGCCCCTGCACACGCTCCGTGCGAACGTGGACTACGGCTTCTTCGAGGCCAAGACGACCTTCGGCCGCATCGGCGTGAAGGTCTGGATCTACAAGGGCGACGTCAAGAACATCGCCGAGGTCCGCGCCGAGAACGCTGCCGCCCGTGCGGGTAACCGCCCGGCTCGCGGTGGCGGCTCCGACCGCCCGGCCCGTGGTGGCCGCGGTGGCGAGCGGCGCGGTCGCAAGCCGCAGCAGGCTGCCGGCGCCGAGGCCCCCAAGGCCGAGGCTCCCGCCGCCGCTCCGGCTGAGAGCACCGGAACGGAGGCCTGACCGTCATGCTGATCCCCCGTAGGGTCAAGCACCGCAAGCAGCACCACCCGAAGCGCAACGGTATGTCCAAGGGTGGGACGCAGGTTGCGTTCGGCGAGTACGGCATCCAGGCGCTGACCCCGGCGTACGTCACGAACCGCCAGATCGAAGCGGCTCGTATCGCCATGACCCGTCACATCAAGCGTGGCGGCAAGGTCTGGATCAACATTTACCCGGACCGCCCCCTGACGAAGAAGCCGGCCGAGACCCGCATGGGTTCCGGTAAGGGTTCTCCGGAGTGGTGGGTCGCCAACGTCAAGCCCGGACGCGTGATGTTCGAGCTGTCGTACCCCAACGAGAAGATCGCCCGTGAGGCGCTGACCCGTGCGGCCCACAAGCTGCCGATGAAGTGCCGGATCGTCAAGCGCGAGGCAGGTGAAGCGTGATGTCGGCCGGTACCAAGGCGTCCGAGCTGCGCGAGCTGGGCAACGAGGAGCTTCTTGCGAAGCTCCGCGAGGCCAAGGAAGAGCTGTTCAACCTCCGCTTCCAGGCGGCGACGGGTCAGCTCGAGAACCACGGTCGGCTGAAGGCCGTCCGTAAGGACATCGCGCGGATCTACACCCTGATGCGCGAGCGCGAGCTGGGCATCGAGACGGTGGAGAACGCATGAGCGAGAACAACGTGACTGAGCAGAACACCGAGGCGCGCGGCTTCCGCAAGACCCGTGAGGGTTACGTCGTCAGCGACAAGATGGACAAGACCGTCGTCGTCGCCGTCGAGGACCGCGTCAAGCACGCGCTGTACGGCAAGGTCATCCGCCGTACCAACAAGCTCAAGGCGCACGACGAGCAGAACGCCGCGGGTGTCGGCGACCGCGTCCTCCTCATGGAGACCCGGCCGCTGTCCGCGACGAAGCGCTGGCGCGTCGTCGAGATCCTCGAGAAGGCCAAGTAATTCCTGCGGGGGTAATCCCGCAGGTCAGTTCCGCCAGGCTCGGCAGGGGTCCTCGTACTGAGGCCCCTGCCGGGAACCGGCAGACGATCAGGAGATAGACGTGATCCAGCAGGAGTCGCGACTGCGTGTCGCCGACAACACTGGTGCGAAGGAGATCCTTTGCATCCGTGTGCTCGGTGGCTCCGGTCGCCGCTACGCGGGCATCGGTGACGTCATCGTCGCCACCGTCAAGGACGCGATCCCCGGTGGCAACGTGAAGAAGGGTGACGTCGTCAAGGCGGTCATCGTTCGCACCGTCAAGGAGCGCCGCCGTCCGGACGGCTCGTACATCCGCTTCGACGAGAACGCCGCCGTCATTCTGAAGAACGACGGCGACCCTCGCGGCACCCGTATCTTCGGCCCGGTGGGCCGTGAGCTGCGCGAGAAGAAGTTCATGAAGATCATCTCGCTCGCGCCGGAGGTGCTGTAAGCATGAAGATCAAGAAGGGCGACCTGGTCCAGGTCATCACCGGTAAGGACAAGGGCAAGCAGGGCAAGGTCATCGCGGCCTTCCCCCGCGAGGACCGCGTCCTGGTCGAGGGTGTCAACCGGGTCAAGAAGCACACGAAGGCCGGCCCGACCGCCAAGGGCTCCCAGGCCGGCGGCATCGTGACCACCGAGGCGCCGATCCACGTCTCCAACGTCCAGCTGGTCGTGGAGCAGGACGGCAAGAAGGTCGTCACGCGTGTCGGCTACCGCTTCGACGAAGAGGGCAACAAGATCCGCGTTGCCAAGCGGACGGGTGAGGACATCTGATGGCTACCACCACCACTCCGCGTCTGAAGACGAAGTACCGCGAGGAGATCGCGGGCAAGCTGCGTGACGAGTTCAAGTACGAGAACGTCATGCAGGTTCCCGGCCTCGTCAAGATCGTGGTCAACATGGGTGTCGGCGACGCCGCCCGTGACTCGAAGCTGATCGAGGGCGCGATCCGCGACCTGACCACCATCACCGGTCAGAAGCCGGCCGTCACCAAGGCCCGCAAGTCCATCGCGCAGTTCAAGCTGCGCGAGGGTCAGCCGATCGGTGCCCACGTCACGCTCCGTGGCGACCGCATGTGGGAGTTCCTGGACCGCACCCTGTCGCTCGCGCTGCCGCGCATCCGCGACTTCCGCGGCCTGTCCCCCAAGCAGTTCGACGGCCGTGGCAACTACACCTTCGGTCTCACGGAGCAGGTCATGTTCCACGAGATCGACCAGGACAAGATCGACCGCGTCCGGGGTATGGACATCACCGTGGTCACCACGGCGACCAACGACGAAGAGGGCCGCGCGCTCCTCCGTCACCTCGGCTTCCCGTTCAAGGAGGCGTGAGCGAGATGGCGAAGAAGGCTCTCATCGCGAAGGCTGCTCGCAAGCCCAAGTTCGGTGTGCGTGGCTACACCCGCTGCCAGCGCTGCGGTCGTCCGCACTCCGTCTACCGCAAGTTCGGCCTCTGCCGCGTGTGCCTCCGTGAGATGGCTCACCGCGGCGAGCTGCCGGGCGTGACCAAGAGCTCCTGGTAATCCCGGTAATTCGGGATTCCTGGACCTCTCGGTAAGCAACTGGGTCGGCAGGGCCCAGCACCCCTCATGCCGTAGGCTGGTGGGGTTGGGCTCTGCCGCCCAGGATCGCCCGCGGACAGCTGTCCGCCAGATATTTGCTTACTACGCCGTAGGTCCCCGCGCCGCACCCGTCCCGTCCATGTATGGGGAGAGGGATGGCGCATATAGGAAACCCCGGCGAGAAAGGCCACAGGCCAATTCATGACCATGACTGATCCGATCGCAGACATGCTGACGCGTCTGCGGAACGCGAACTCGGCGTACCACGACTCGGTGTCGATGCCGCACTCCAAGATCAAGTCTCACATCGCGGAGATCCTCCAGCAGGAGGGCTTCATCACGGGCTGGAAGGTCGAGGACGCCGAGGTCGGCAAGAACCTCGTCCTCGAGCTGAAGTTCGGCCCGAACCGTGAGCGCTCCATCGCGGGCATCAAGCGGATCTCGAAGCCCGGTCTCCGGGTCTACGCGAAGTCCACCAACCTGCCGAAGGTCCTGGGCGGCCTGGGCGTGGCGATCATCTCCACGTCGCACGGTCTGCTGACCGACAAGCAGGCACAGAAGAAGGGCGTGGGTGGGGAAGTCCTCGCCTACGTCTGGTAACGGAAGGGAACGGAGGAAACAGCTATGTCGCGCATCGGCAAGCTCCCCATCCCGGTTCCCGCCGGCGTGGACGTCACCATCGACGGCCGTACGGTCAAGGTCAAGGGCCCCAAGGGCGAGCTGACCCACACCGTTGCCGCGCCGATCGACATCGCTAAGGGCGAGGACGGCACCCTTCAGGTGCTGCGCCCGAACGACGAGCGGCAGAGCAAGGCCCTGCACGGCCTGTCCCGCACGCTGGTGGCGAACATGATCACCGGTGTGACCCAGGGATATGTCAAGAAGCTCGAGATCAGCGGTGTCGGTTACCGCGTGACCGCCAAGGGCTCGAACCTCGAGTTCGCGCTCGGTTACAGCCACCCGATCGTTGTCGAGGCCCCCGAGGGCATCACCTTCAAGGTGGAGACCCCGACCCGTTTCTCGGTCGAGGGCATCGACAAGCAGAAGGTCGGCGAGGTCGCGGCCAACATCCGCAAGCTGCGCAAGCCCGACCCGTACAAGGCCAAGGGCGTCAAGTACGAGGGCGAAGTCATCCGCCGCAAGGTCGGAAAGGCGGGTAAGTAAGCCATGGCATACGGGCAGAAGATCCTCAAGGGCGACGCCTACAAGCGCGCCGCGATCAAGCGCCGTCACATCCGGATCCGCAAGCGGATCTCGGGTACCGCCGAGCGCCCCCGCCTGGTCGTGACTCGCTCCAACCGCCACATCGTGGCGCAGGTGATCGACGACCTGAAGGGCCACACCCTGGCGTCGGCGTCCTCGCTGGACGCGTCGATCCGCGGTGCCGAGGACAAGTCCTCGCAGGCCAAGAAGGTCGGCGCCCTGGTCGCCGAGCGTGCCAAGGCCGCCGGTGTCGAGGCCGTCGTGTTCGACCGTGGTGGCAACCAGTACGCCGGGCGCATCGCCGCCCTGGCGGACGCCGCCCGCGAGGCCGGGCTCAAGTTCTGAGCCGCTTGTAGCTAGCGGAAAGAGAGAGGTAATCCAATGGCTGGACCCCAGCGCCGCGGAAGCGGTGCCGGTGGCGGCGAGCGGCGGGACCGGAAGGGCCGTGACGGCGGCGCTGCTGCCGCCGAGAAGACCGCGTACGTTGAGCGCGTCGTCGCGATCAACCGCGTCGCCAAGGTTGTGAAGGGTGGTCGTCGCTTCAGCTTCACCGCGCTGGTCGTGGTGGGCGACGGTGACGGCACCGTGGGTGTCGGATACGGCAAGGCCAAGGAGGTGCCGGCCGCCATCGCCAAGGGTGTTGAGGAGGCCAAGAAGCACTTCTTCAAGGTCCCCCGGATCCAGGGCACCATCCCGCACCCCATCCAGGGTGAGAAGGCCGCCGGCGTCGTGCTGCTCAAGCCCGCGTCCCCGGGTACCGGCGTTATCGCCGGTGGTCCGGTGCGTGCGGTGCTCGAGTGCGCCGGTATCCACGACGTGCTGTCGAAGTCGCTCGGCTCCGACAACGCCATCAACATCGTGCACGCGACCGTGGCGGCCCTGAAGGGTCTGCAGCGTCCCGAGGAGATCGCGGCCCGCCGTGGTCTGCCGCTCGAGGACGTCGCTCCCGCGGCTCTGCTGCGTGCGCGTGCCGGGGCGGGTGCGTAATCATGGCGCAGCTCAAGATCACGCAGGTCAAGTCCTACATCGGCAGCAAGCAGAACCACCGTGACACCCTGCGGTCGCTTGGTCTCAAGGGGATCAACACCGTGGTCGTCAAGGAGGACCGCCCCGAGTTCCGCGGCATGGTGCACACCGTCCGCCACCTCGTGACGGTCGAGGAGGTCGACTGATCATGGCGGAGAACAACCCGCTCAAGATCCACAACCTCCGTCCCGCCCCGGGCGCCAAGACCGCCAAGACCCGTGTGGGTCGTGGTGAGGCGTCGAAGGGTAAGACGGCCGGTCGTGGTACCAAGGGCACGAAGGCCCGCTACCAGGTTCCGGAGCGCTTCGAGGGTGGCCAGATGCCGCTCCACATGCGTCTCCCGAAGCTGAAGGGCTTCAAGAACCCGTTCAAGACCGAGTACCAGGTCGTGAACCTCGACAAGCTGGCCGCGCTGTACCCGGAGGGTGGCGAGGTCACCGTCGAGGGTCTCGTCGCCAAGGGTGCCGTTCGCAAGAACAGCCTCGTCAAGGTGCTCGGCCAGGGCGAGATCTCCGTGGCGCTGCAGGTGACGGTCGACGCCGTCTCCGGCTCCGCCAAGGAGAAGATCACCGCCGCCGGCGGTACCGTCACCGAGCTCGTCTGACTTCTTCAGGCGTCTCGATGACTTGAGCGATCCCGACCGGGGATACCCCACAAATGGGGTATCCCCGGTTGGTCGTTCCTAGGTGGCAGTCTCGCCGGTAAGGTGGCCTGCACTGCCAACTTTCACCGGGTGCCGTACCTCGGGCACTCTGAGCGGCAGTTGACCGTTACGTATTCGTCGAAACCTCAAGACCGTCACCCTTGACGCAGATGCGCGGGGGTCGCAGGAGGCACCGTGCTCACCGCGTTCGCCCGGGCGTTCAAGACGCCCGACCTGCGCAAGAAGCTGCTCTTCACGCTCGGCATCATCGTGGTGTACCGGATCGGTACGCACATCCCGATCCCGGGTGTCGACTACCGGAACGTCCAGACCTGTATCGACGTGGCCAAGGGCAACCAGGGTCTCTTCGGTCTGGTCAACATGTTCAGTGGCGGCGCACTGCTGCAGATCACGATCTTCGCGCTGGGCATCATGCCGTACATCACCGCGAGCATCATCCTCCAGCTGCTGACGGTGGTGATCCCGCGCCTGGAAGCCCTGAAGAAGGAGGGCCAGGCCGGCACGGCGAAGATCACGCAGTACACCCGTTACCTGACCGTGGCGCTCGCCGTCCTGCAGGGCACCGGCCTGGTGGCCACCGCCCGCAGCGGCGCCCTCTTCAACGGCTGCCCGGTCGCCTCGGAGATCGTTCCGGACCAGTCCATCTTCGTGACCGTCACCATGGTCATCACCATGACCGCCGGCACCGCCGTCGTCATGTGGCTGGGCGAGCTGGTCACCGACCGCGGCATCGGCAACGGCATGTCGATCCTGATGTTCATCTCGATCGCCGCCACCTTCCCGTCCGCGCTGTGGGCCATCAAGCAGCAGGGCAGCCTGGCCGACGGCTGGATCGAATTCGGCACCGTGATCCTCGTCGGCCTGTTCATGGTCGGCCTGGTGGTTTTCGTCGAGCAGGCCCAGCGCCGGATCCCGGTCCAGTACGCGAAGCGCATGATCGGCCGCCGGTCCTACGGCGGGACGTCGACCTACATCCCGCTGAAGGTCAACCAGGCCGGTGTGATCCCCGTCATCTTCGCGTCGTCGCTGCTCTACATCCCGGCGCTGATCGTCCAGTTCTCCAACTCCACGGCGGGCTGGGCGAGCTGGATCCAGGGCAATCTCGCGGACACCGCCGCGCCCGTTCACATCACGATCTACTTCTTCCTGATTGTCTTCTTCGCGTTCTTCTACGTGGCCATCTCGTTCAACCCCGAGGAAGTCGCGGACAACATGAAGAAGTATGGTGGCTTCATCCCGGGCATCCGGGCTGGCCGACCGACCGCTGAGTACCTGTCCTACGTGCTCAATCGGATCACCTGGCCGGGTTCGCTGTATCTGGGTCTGATCGCTCTCGTGCCGACAATGGCGTTGGCCGGTTTCGGGGCAAACCAGAACTTCCCGTTCGGCGGGACCAGCATCCTGATCATCGTGGGTGTCGGTCTCGAGACCGTGAAGCAGATTGAGAGCCAGCTCCAGCAGCGCAATTACGAAGGGTTCCTCCGCTGATGCGAATCGTCCTCGTCGGGCCGCCGGGTGCTGGCAAGGGAACGCAAGCCACGCGCCTTGCCGAGAAGCTGTCGATCCCGCACATCTCCACGGGCGACCTGTTCCGCGCCAACATCAGCCGGCAGACGGAGCTCGGCAAGCTCGCGAAGTCCTACATGGACGCCGGCAATCTGGTGCCGGACGAGGTCACGATCGCGATGGCCAAGGACCGCATGGAGCAGCCGGACGCCGAGAACGGCTTCCTCCTGGACGGCTTCCCGCGCAACGTCTCGCAGGCCGAGGCGCTGGACGAGCTGCTGACCACCGAGAGCATCCAGCTGGACGCGGTGCTCGACCTGGAGGCACCCGAGGACGAGGTCGTCAAGCGGATCGCCGGCCGGCGGATCTGCCGCAAGGACGGCAGTCACGTGTTCCACGTGACGTACAGCAAGCCGAAGACCGAGGGCGTCTGCGACGTGTGCGGCGGCGAGCTGTACCAGCGCGACGACGACTCCGAGGACACCGTCCGCAAGCGGCTCGAGGTCTACCACACGCAGACCGAGCCGATCATCGACTACTACAAGGCGCAGGGGCTGGTCGTCACCATCTCCGCGCTGGGCGCGGTGGACGAGGTCACGGGGCGCGCCCTGGAGGCGCTGAAGCGTGAGGGCGACGGCCAGTAGCCGTCGGATGCGGTAGCGGCCGTGGCGCCCCGAGGGGTGTCACGGCCGTACTGTTGTGTAGGTAACCGGTTGACGTGAGTGACGGAGAGCGCAGGGCCCCATGGTGCAGATCAAGACCCCCGAGCAGATCGCCAAGATGCGTGCGGCGGGGCTGGTCGTCGCAGCCATCCACGCGGCCACCCGGGAGGCCGCGGTGCCCGGCGCCTCCACCAAGGACCTGGACCAGGTGGCGCGCAAGGTGCTCGCCGAGCACGGGGCGAAGTCGAACTTCCTCGGCTACGGCGGATTCCCGGCGACCATCTGCACGTCCGTGAACGACGTCGTCGTCCACGGCATCCCCTCGGACGATGTCGTCCTCAAGGACGGCGACATCATCTCCATCGACTGCGGCGCGATCGTCGACGGCTGGCACGGTGACGCCGCCTACACGGCCTTCGTGGGCTCCGGCCACGCCCCGGAGCTGATCGAGCTCTCCCGGGTGACCGAGGAGTCGATGTGGGCCGGTATCGCGGCCATGAAGCAGGGCAACCGGCTCGTCGACATCTCGCGGGCCATCGAGACGTACATCCGCCGCCAGCCGAAGCCGGGCGGCGGCCGGTACGGGATCATCGAGGACTACGGCGGCCACGGCATCGGCTCGGAGATGCACATGGACCCGCACCTGCTGAACTACGTCGACCGCCGCCGCGGCAAGGGCCCCAAGCTGGTCCCCGGCTTCTGCCTGGCCATCGAGCCGATGGTCTCCCTGGGCACCCCGAAGACGGAGGTTCTGGAGGACGACTGGACCGTCATCACGACGGACGGCACCTGGTCCTCCCACTGGGAGCACTCGGTGGCCCTCACCGAGCGGGGGCCGCTGGTCCTGACGGCCCCGGACGGCGGCAGGGCGAAGCTGGCGGAGTACGGCATCACGACGGCCCCGGACCCGCTGGCCTGACGATGGCCGCCGTACGTGAGTGCCCCCGGATCACCTCGCATAATGATCTCTGGCGCGGGGCAGACTGCCTCGATTCGTGTTTCCGGGTGCGCTGACGTAGACTGACTCGTCGGCTCTTGTGTACCCGCATGTCTGCATGCGCTCACACTGAGTCGATCAAGGTAGTCGATTCGAAGGGCGAAGCGTGGCCAAGAAGCAAGGTGCCATCGAGATCGAGGGCACTGTCGTCGAGTCTCTTCCGAACGCCATGTTCAAGGTCGAGCTCCAGAACGGCCACCAGGTCCTGGCTCACATCAGCGGCAAGATGCGTATGCACTACATCCGCATCCTCCCTGACGACCGGGTCGTGGTGGAGTTGTCTCCGTACGACCTGACGCGTGGCCGGATCGTCTACCGGTACAAGTAGATCTTGCCCACGTCCCGTGCCCGCTCCGGGTGCGGGTCCGCCGGCAACTGACCCGGAGAGCCTCACATCCCATGAAGGTCAAGCCGAGCGTCAAGAAGATCTGCGACAAGTGCAGGGTGATCCGCCGTCACGGCCGGGTCATGATCATCTGCGAGAACCCGCGCCACAAGCAGCGCCAGGGCTGACCGCACGATCATTTCCCTCTGCACCGCTATCGCAGAGACTTCGCGCGACGCGAGCTGAATATGTTCATACGCAGGACCCGAGCCCTCGGGCTTGACACCCCCGGTTCGGAGGCCGGGGACCCAGTTCGTACCTGGTACGGCGGCTGGGAGTCGGTTCTGCGGAAGACCTCCGAAGATCAACTGGAGCCATTGAATGGCACGCGTTTCCGGTGTTGACATCCCGCGCGAAAAGCGCGTGGAGATCGCCCTCACCTACGTGTTCGGCATCGGCCGGACTCTCTCGCAGCAGACGCTCGCTGCCACCGGCGTGGACCCGAACACCCGTGTTCGCGACCTCACCGAAGAGCAGCTCGTCGCGATCCGCGAGTACGTCGACAACAACATCAAGACCGAGGGTGACCTCCGTCGCGAGATCCAGGCCGACATCCGCCGCAAGGTCGAGATCGGTACCTACCAGGGTCTCCGCCACCGTCGTGGCCTGCCCGTCCGCGGTCAGCGCACCAGCACCAACGCCCGCACCCGCAAGGGCCCGCGTCGCGCCATCGCCGGCAAGAAGAAGCCGGGCAAGAAGTAGTCCACGCAGCGGTCTTGCCAGCTGTCGTAGGACCGACCACCTCCCGTAGGAGAACGACATGCCCCCCAAGGGTCGTCAGGGCGCTGCCAAGAAGGTGCGCCGCAAGGAAAAGAAGAACGTCGCTCACGGCCACGCGCACATCAAGAGCACGTTCAACAACACGATCGTCTCGATCACGGACCCGTCCGGCAACGTGATCTCCTGGGCCTCCGCCGGCCACGTCGGCTTCAAGGGCTCCCGGAAGTCCACGCCGTTCGCCGCGCAGATGGCCGCCGAGTCGGCTGCCCGCCGCGCCCAGGAGCACGGCATGCGCAAGGTCGACGTGTTCGTGAAGGGTCCGGGTTCCGGTCGTGAGACCGCCATCCGTTCGCTTCAGGCGACCGGTCTCGAGGTCGGCTCCATCCAGGACGTCACCCCGACCCCGCACAACGGCTGCCGTCCGCCGAAGCGCCGCCGCGTCTGACGCTCGGCTGCTTCGAGCAGACTGTGGTTTCGGGCGGTACGGCACCGTAAAGGGGCCGTGCCGCCCGTACCCTTGCAGTACCCGCACTTGTCACGGGTGCGGTTTCCGTCGGGCGTCAAATAGCGGGCGTCCACGAATGAAGGATCTGATCCACACATGCTGATCGCTCAGCGTCCCTCGTTGACCGAAGAGGTCGTCGACGAGTTCCGCTCCCGGTTCGTGATCGAGCCGCTGGAGCCGGGCTTCGGTTACACCCTCGGCAACTCCCTCCGCCGTACCCTCCTGTCCTCGATCCCGGGTGCCGCCGTCACCTCGATCCGGATCGACGGCGTGCTGCACGAGTTCACCACCGTGCCGGGCGTCAAGGAGGACGTCACCGACCTGATCCTCAACATCAAGCAGCTGGTCGTCTCCTCGGAGCACGACGAGCCGGTCGTGATGTACCTGCGCAAGCAGGGCCCGGGTCTGGTCACCGCCGCCGACATCGCGCCCCCGGCCGGTGTCGAGGTGCACAACCCCGACCTCGTCCTCGCCACGCTCAACGGCAAGGGCAAGCTGGAGATGGAGCTGACGGTCGAGCGTGGCCGCGGTTACGTCTCCGCCGTGCAGAACAAGCAGGTCGGCCAGGAGATCGGCCGTATCCCGGTCGACTCCATCTACTCGCCGGTGCTCAAGGTCACGTACAAGGTCGAGGCCACGCGTGTCGAGCAGCGCACCGACTTCGACAAGCTGATCGTCGACGTCGAGACCAAGCAGGCGATGCGTCCGCGTGACGCCATGGCCTCCGCCGGTAAGACGCTGGTCGAGCTGTTCGGTCTCGCCCGCGAGCTGAACATCGACGCCGAGGGCATCGACATGGGTCCGTCCCCGACGGACGCCGCGCTCGCCGCCGATCTGGCGCTGCCGATCGAGGAGCTGGAGCTCACCGTTCGGTCGTACAACTGCCTCAAGCGTGAGGGCATCCACTCCGTGGGTGAGCTGGTCGCCCGTTCCGAGGCGGACCTGCTCGACATCCGCAACTTCGGTGCGAAGTCCATCGACGAGGTCAAGGCCAAGCTGGCCGGCATGGGTCTCGCCCTCAAGGACTCCCCGCCCGGGTTCGACCCGACCGCCGCGGCCGACGCGTTCGGTGCCGATGACGACGCCGACGCCGGTTTCGTGGAGACCGAGCAGTACTGATTCGGCTGCCGGTCCGCTGTGGCTGGTCGCGCAGTCCCCCGCGCCCCTTTCGGGGCGCGGACCCTCCGGGAGCCCGAAAGGGCTCCCGGATCTCCGACAGGCAACCGCCTGCTCGGATACTGACTCCGGTACCTGATACGGCCGGGGCAGACACCTAGGAGAAACACCATGCCGAAGCCCACCAAGGGTGCCCGTCTGGGCGGCAGCGCCGCGCACGAGAAGCTGCTGCTCGCGAACCTCGCGAAGAGCCTCTTCGAGCACGGCAAGATCACCACGACCGAGGCCAAGGCCCGCCGCCTTCGCCCGTACGCGGAGCGTCTGATCACCAAGGCGAAGAAGGGTGACCTTCACAACCGCCGTCAGGTGCTCCAGGTCATCACGGACAAGAGCATCGTCCACACGCTCTTCACCGAGATCGGCCCGCGCTACGAGAACCGTCCGGGTGGCTACACCCGTATCACCAAGATCGGCAACCGCCGTGGCGACAACGCGCCCATGGCTGTCATCGAGCTGGTCGAGGCGCTGACGGTGGCGCAGCAGGCTACCGGTGAGGCCGAGGCCGCCACCAAGCGTGCGGTCAAGGAGGCCGAGGAGGCCAAGGCCGAGGAGACCAAGGTCGACGAGACCGAGGCCGCCGAGGCTCCCGCCGAGGAGTCGAAGGACGCGTAAGCGTTCTGCCGGGTGACTGATCTCGGCGGCTGCGGCTTCGTCGTGGCTTGTCGCGCAGTTCCCCGCGCCCCGTGGGGTGTTGACGGGCCCGTTCCCTCAGGGAGCGGGCCCGTCGGCGTGCGCGGGCAAGATCAGGGGCAACCCTCCGGGGGGTTCGAAGGTCATGCATATGCGTCGGCGGAACCGGCGCGCTCGACATCCGAATCACGGGGGGTCTCATGCCTTCTCTCGCCGCGGTGCGGCGCAGCATCTCCGTCTTCGCGCTGGCCGCGCTGGCCGGCACGGCGCTCGGCAGTCCCGCGCGGGCGCAGGAGGAACCGCTGCCGGTGTCCGTGACCGGACCCGACAGCGTGAACCTCTCGCTGCACCAGGACCCGAACGGGTCGACGGAGCCGCAGATCGAGCTGGGCCTCCGGGCGCCCGGGGAGCCGGTGCCGGACGAGAACGGTGTGACCTATCCGATCCACACCGGCGACTACACGGTCACCGTGGACGCCAGCTCCCTGGCCGGTGTCGCCGCGGTGGACTTCTCCGGCCTCGGCGGGTGGCGGGGCTGCTCCGTGGACGGGCTGGTCGCCACCTGCCCGGGCTCCGAGATCTACGCGGGCCAGGACTACAACCGGCTCGGCGGTATCCGCCTCGACGTCACCGGCGAAAGCGCCGCGGGCGACACCGGCAGCATTCAGGTCACGGCCGCGGGCGAGGGGCTCGCCTTCACCGGGCACACGGTGGACGTGCTGGTCGGCGGCGCCGAGCTGCTGAACAAGCAGCTGGCCGAGCCCGCGGGCTTCCGGGCCGGTGACACCTTCCCGGCGCCGCTGGGCTTCCGCAACGTCGGCGGGCTGGGCGGTGACGGCGTCGTGCTGCGGGTGTCCGGCACCCGCGGCCTGTCCTTCCCCGGAACCTTCGGCAACTGCTGGTACGACCCGCAGGACCCGGAGGACCTGCTCGGGCGGTCCGAGGCGCTGTGTGTCTTCGACAGCGAGTTCGCCGGTGACGCGGCCTACGGGCTGAGCGCGCCCTTCCCGGTGCGGACGGCCGGGTTCGCGCTCTACGACGCGATGTCGTACAGCTTCAGCGCGGTGCCCGCCGCGCAGGCGCGGGAGCTCCTGGCCGAGGGCGACTACCAGGCGGGCACCGGGCCGGCGCTGGAGCTGGTGCGCCTGCCGGACGCCGACCCGGCCGGCTACGGGCGCTGGGCCGAGCTGGACATTCCGACGAAGAACACCTTCGACCTGGACCTGACCGGGGAGCGGCTGCGGGCCCGCAAGGGCGACACGGTGCCGGTGGACATCGGCTTCGCCAACCACGGCCCCGCCTGGCTGGCCCTGCTGCGGTCCGGCGGAGAGCCGATCTCGTTCGCGGTGGACCTGCCGCCGGGGACGACGGCCACCACGGTTCCCGAGAACTGCCAGCGCGGCTGGGAGGGCTCCGAGGGCGACTACCACTGCTTCGTCAGCACGCCGATCCTGGAGGACGACTCCCGGACGTTCACCTTCGGTCTGCGCGTCGACGAGGTGATCAAGAACGCCACCGGCCGGGCGTTCTTCCCGTACACGATGCCGAACGAGGGCAATCCTGCGAACGACTCCGGGACGATCGTGCTGAACCCCACACGCGGCAGCTGATCAGCAGCAGGTGCCGTCCAGCGGGCTCGCCCTCGGGGGCGGGCCCGCTGCGCGTTCCTGAGAGGATTCACGGGTGAGTGACGACGTACAGCCCGGATATGTGCGGGTGCGCCTTGACCTGTCCTACGACGGCACCGAGTTCTCCGGCTGGGCCAAGCAGGCCGGGGGACGGCGGACCGTGCAGGGCGAGATCGAGGACGCCCTGCGGACGGTGACCCGGTCCCGGGAGACCTTTGAACTGACGGTCGCCGGGCGGACCGACGCGGGGGTGCACGCGCGCGGACAGGTGGCGCACGTGGACCTGCCCGAGGCGGTCTGGCGCGAGCACCACGAGAAGCTGCTGAAGCGGCTCGCGGGGCGGCTGCCGCGGGATGTGCGGGTGTGGGCGCTGCGCGAGGCGCCGAGCGGGTTCAACGCGCGGTTCTCGGCGGTGTGGCGGCGCTATGCGTACCGGGTGACGGACAACCCGGGGGGCGTGGATCCGCTGCTGCGCAACCACGTCCTGTGGCACGACTGGCCGCTCGACGTGGACGCCATGAACGAGGCGGCGCGGGGGCTGCTCGGGGAGCACGACTTCGCGGCGTACTGCAAGCGGCGGGAGGGTGCGACGACGATCCGTACGCTCCAGGAGCTGAGTCTGGTCCGCGGCGACGACGGGATCATCACCGCGACCGTGCGGGCCGACGCTTTTTGCCACAACATGGTGCGCTCGCTGATCGGGGCGCTGCTGTTCGTGGGCGACGGGCACCGGCCGCCGGACTGGCCGGGCAAGGTGCTGGCGGCGGGCGTACGGGACTCGGCCGTGCATGTCGTACGGCCGCACGGGCTGACCCTGGAGGAGGTCGGCTATCCGGCCGACGAGCTGCTGGCGGCGCGGAGCAGGGAGGCGCGCAACAAGCGGTCGCTGCCGGGGGTGGCGGCGGGCGGCGGGTGCTGCTGAAGGGGGGACTCCGCGGAGTCCCCCCTTCGCCGTCGGGGCGGGGCCGCACCGGGTTCAGCCGGCCAGGACCTTTCGAAGGCCGGCTTCAGGAAGGGCGCGAGGGAGCGAGCATGGCTGCCCGACATGTGGCTGTAGTCCCAGTAGACGGCGTGACCGCCGATGACGGCGGGGCAGCCGGGCGCCGGCCGGCAGCAGCAGTGCCGGACCGGCCCCGGCGCCGAGCGGGCCCAGCCGTCCGCGCGTCCGCACCGCGTCACACGTCCCGGCGGGGGAACGGATCCGCGGCGGGTCTCATCCCTCGGCCGCGGCGGCGGAGGCCTGGGCCTCGCCGCGGCGGCGGATCTGACGGAAGGTGAACTCCGCCAGGTCGTCGCCGGTGGCGAAGACCTCCGTGTCCTGCGTGGTGACGTCCCTGCCGTCGGTGAATCCGGCGATGGTGAAGTAGGCGTACCGGCCGAAGGAGTTGGTCGTCGTGCGGCAGACGGCGGAGTTGCAGAACGGCGTCACGCCGCCCCCGTCGAGGGACTTCACGATGCTCTTGTCGTCGGCCTGGTTCTTCGTCCTCGTGGCCTGCGCCTCGGTGTCGAAGACGGCCACGCCGACCGTGACCGCGATGCCGCCCTTGGTGTAGGTGACGCGCAGCATCCTGGTGCAGTCGTTGGCGGTGAGCACCTTGGGGAGCGTCTGCCGGGCGGCCGACGCACAGCTCTTGGTGTCGGCGGTCGGGCCCTTCTTGTACACCGTGTCGCCCATGGTCAGCTGCGTCCCCGGGAAGAGGATCTGCGGGCTGAGCGGCGCGGTGTCCTTGTCCTTGCCGGAGATGAAGTCCTTCGGATCCAGCGGCGGCGGGGCGCTGGTCGGGGCGAAGGACGGCGGCGCGGCGGTGGACGTGCCGGGGATGTCCGCGGTGGCGGGCAGCTGGGACGTCTGGTTGCTCGCCTGCCCGTTGTCACCGTTCGCCGAGACGACGGCCATGGCGACGGCCGTGCCGATGGCGACGGTGGCGAGCGCGCCGCCGCCGACGAACAGCAGCCGGCGCCGCTTGTTGCGGGCCTCCGAGGCCTCCGCGAGCGCGGCCCAGTCCGGGGTCTGGTCGCTGCCGCTGTTCCAGGACTGCTGCTGCGATTGAGGTGTCCAGGGATCCCACCGAGACTGGGGTCCCCCCTGCCCAAAGCTCATGGGGCGCATCTTAGACGGGCCGGACGGCGCGCTGGTCCGCCTCCGGTGGCCCCGGAACCCCTAGCGTGCGGTGCATGAATTCCGGCAAAAATCCTGTGAAGGGCGATATTTCCGGGTGGCTGGTGCGACCGGCCTCCTGGCATCTGTGGGCCGTTCCGGCGATCGTGCTCGGCGCGCAGGCGCTGCGGGTCGCGCGGCTCAGCCCGGACGGCGGCATGGACAACGCGATCGTCGTCCGCGCGGCGCGCACCTGGCTGGCCGGCGGCTCCCCGTACGACGATCCGCACTTCCTCTATCTGCCGAGCGCCGTCCTCGCGGCGGCCCCACAGGCCCTGCTGCCCCCGTCGTGGCTGCGGCTGCTGGTGCCGCTGGCGGTGACCGTCCTGCTGGCCGGGGCCTGGGCGGCCGCGCTGCGGCTGCACCGGGTGCCGCTGGGCAGCAGGTTCGCCGCGCTGGGGCTGGCCGGGCTCGCGGCCGGGTTCGCACCGTTCGCGCATCTGGTGCAGCTGGCGAACTGGACGGTCACCGCGGCCCTCGCCCTGCCGCTGGCCCTGCTGCTCGCGGGGCGCGGGCGGTGGACCGCGGCGGGGGTGGCGATCGGCGCGGCGGTGGCCCTCAAACCGCTGCTCGCGCCGATGGCGCTGCTGTTCCTGTTCGCCCGCCGGTGGCGGGCGCTGGCCGCGACCGTCCTGGTCCCGGCGGCGGCCTCGGCCGGGGCGGGCCTGCTGATGCCGGACCCGGCGGCCTTCTTCACCCGCACCCTGCCGTTCCTGCTGAGGGGCGACGACAGCTTCGTACGGCTCTACGAGGCCTCCCCGGCCGCCGTGCTGCCGCGCCTCGGGGTGCCGCCGGCCCTGGCCGGGCTGCTCGCCGCGGCGGCGGCCGCGGTCGGGGTGCTGTGCGCGCACCGCCGGTGGCGGCGGGCCGACCCGGGCCCGCTGCGGCTGCCGGAGACCGCGGCGGCCCTGATGCTCTCCGCGTTCCTGGTGTCCCGGCCGTCGTACGACCACTATCTGCTGGTCGTGCTGCCGCTGCTGCTCGCCGGGCTGCCGTACGCCGGGTCGGTGGCCCGGCGGCCCTGGTTCTGGCTGGCCCTGGCCCCGCAGCTGCCGTCGCTGGCCCTGCCCTATCTGGAGCCGCCCCGCCGCCGGGCCTTCAAGGACGCCCTCACGCTCTGCGTCCTGGCCGCGACCGTCGGCGTTCACTGCGCCCGCCGCAAGCCGCCGCGGGGCCCGGGCCGCTTCGTCGGCCCGCGACGCGAACAGTCCGGCAGCGGGGCTCGCGTACTCTGAAAGGGTGCGGATGCCGGGCTCTCACCCCGGTGGTTCCGCGTTTTGACCCGTCCGGGTCGGCGCGGGTATCCTGCATGTTCGTTGTGTATTGGCTTGCTCATTCTCACGGGACGGGCCCTTACACCGGTCCACCGGGCCGATGACCAGCGACCAGCACGCGGTTTGCGTCACCGTGGTGCGGTCTAGGCTGTCGTGATCGTTTCGGTGACCTTGTCTAGGACCATTCACTCGAAGCGAAGGCTACGAACCGTGCGTACGTACAGCCCCAAGCCCGGCGATGTGACGCGCCAGTGGCACGTCATCGACGCTCAGGACGTCGTCCTGGGTCGTCTGGCCTCCACCGCGGCCTCCATCCTGCGTGGCAAGCACAAGCCGATCTACGCGCCCCACGTCGACACCGGTGACTTCGTCATCATCATCAACGCCGACAAGGTGCACCTCTCCGGCAACAAGCGGACCCAGAAGATGGCGTACCGCCACTCCGGCTACCCGGGTGGTCTGCGCTCCGTCCGCTACGACGAGCTGCTTGAGAAGAACCCCGAGAAGGCCATCGAGAAGGCCGTCAAGGGCATGCTCCCCAAGAACACGCTGGGCCGTCAGATGCTCTCGAAGCTGAAGGTCTACAAGGGTGACCAGCACCCGCACGGCGCGCAGCAGCCGCAGCCGTTCGAGATCACCCAGGTCGCGCAGTAAGTCCGGCCACCCCCTAAGACTGAACAGAATCTGAGGAGAATCGTGGCCGAGACCACTGCCGAGCAGCCGCTCGACGAGACCGTCGACATCGACAGCTACACCACCGAGTCCGAGGTGCCCGTCGAGGGCGAGTACACCTCCGAGTCCCTCGCGTCCCGCTTCGGCGACCCGCAGCCGGCCGCCGGCCTGGGCCGTCGCAAGAACGCCATCGCCCGCGTCCGGATCGTTCCGGGCACCGGCAAGTGGAAGATCAACGGTCGCACCCTCGAGGACTACTTCCCGAACAAGGTGCACCAGCAGGAAGTCAACGAGCCCTTCAAGGTGCTGGAGCTCGAGGGCCGTTACGACGTCATCGCCCGTATCGCCGGTGGCGGTGTCTCCGGTCAGGCCGGTGCGCTCCGTCTCGGTGTCGCCCGTGCGCTGAACGAGGCCGACGTCGACAACAACCGCGGCCCGCTGAAGAAGGCCGGCTTCCTCAAGCGCGACGACCGTGCGGTCGAGCGCAAGAAGGCCGGTCTGAAGAAGGCCCGCAAGGCTCCGCAGTACAGCAAGCGCTAATCACAGCTGCCTGCTCGTACTCCGAACGCCCCGGCGGCACGCCACTGTGCCGCCGGGGCGTTCGTTTATCACAACCACAGGCGTATAACGGCACAAGACGCTCAAAGGCCTGTGTGATCGGATGACCGGGCGCGGTGTGTGCCGCCCCGGGTTCACGGAGGCCGCGCCTCGCACCCCCGCCCGGGCCGCAAGCGGCGGGGCTTTCGGAACAGAAGCTTCCTCAGGAGGACAAGTGGGACGACTCTTCGGCACGGACGGCGTGCGCGGTGTCGCCAACGCGGATCTGACCGCCGAGCTGGCGCTCGGGCTGTCCGTCGCGGCGGCCCACGTGCTGGCCGAGGCGGGCACCTTCGAGGGCCATCGGCCGACCGCGGTGGTCGGGCGTGACCCGCGCGCGTCCGGGGAGTTCCTGGAGGCCGCCGTGGTCGCGGGCCTCGCCAGCGCGGGCGTGGACGTGCTGCGCGTCGGCGTGCTGCCGACCCCCGCGGTGGCGTATCTCACCGGGGCGCTCGGTGCCGACCTGGGCGTCATGCTCTCGGCCAGCCACAACGCCATGCCCGACAACGGGATCAAGTTCTTCGCCCGTGGCGGCCACAAACTCCCCGACGACATCGAGGACCGCATCGAGTCCGTCTACGCGGAGCACCGCACCGGCGCGCCGTGGGACCGGCCGACCGGCGCCGGCGTCGGCCGGGTGCGCTCGTACGACGAAGGCGCGGACCAGTACGTCGAGCACCTGCTGAGCGTGCTGCCGAACCGGCTCGACGGGCTGAAGATCGTCCTCGACGAGGCGCACGGCGCGGCGGCCCGGGTCTCCCCGGACGCCTTCGCGCGGGCCGGTGCCGAGGTGATCACCATCGGCGCCGAGCCGGACGGGCTGAACATCAACGACGGGTGCGGGTCGACGCACCTCGGGCTGCTCAAGGCCGCCGTCGTCGAGCACGGCGCGGACCTCGGCATCGCGCACGACGGGGACGCGGACCGCTGCCTGGCCGTGGACCACACCGGTGCGGAGGTCGACGGCGATCAGATCCTGGCCGTGCTGGCGCTGGCCATGCGGGAGCGGTCGGTGCTGCGCTCCGACACCGTCGTCGCCACCGTCATGTCCAACCTGGGCTTCAAGCTCGCCCTGGAGCGCGAGGGGATCCGGCTGGTGCAGACCGCGGTCGGTGACCGGTACGTCCTGGAGGAGATGAAGGAGCACGACTTCGCCCTCGGCGGCGAGCAGTCCGGGCACGTGATCATCCTCGACCACGCGACCACCGGTGACGGCACGCTGACCGGGCTGCTGCTGGCCGCTCGGGTCGCGCAGAGCGGGCGCTCGCTGCGGGACCTGGCGTCCGTGATGGAGCGGTTGCCGCAGGTGCTGATCAATGTGCCGGACGTGGACAGGTCCCGGGTCTCGACCTCGGCCGACCTGGCCGCCGCCGTCGCCGAGGCGGAGCAGGAGCTGGGGGCCACCGGACGGGTGCTGCTGCGGCCCTCCGGGACGGAGCCGCTGGTTCGGGTGATGGTCGAAGCGGCGGACATCGAGCAGGCTCGGTCTGTGGCGGGGCGGCTGGCCGACGCCGTGAAGTCCGCGCTGGGGTAGTTCTCCGGCTCCGGCTTCGGGGCGTGGGGTGCTGTGCGATGCGGGCCGCGGGCTGTTCGTGGCTCGTCGCGCGGTTCCCCGCGCCCCTTCTCCGTCACCGTGTGATCGATGTGCGGGGTTTCTTCGACCACAGAGCCTTCTGGGCCAGGAGGGTCAGGGTGCCGGCCAGGATGATGCCCAGCAGGTTCAGCAGGAGCTGTTCGGTGGAGCCCCAGGCCTGGCGGTAGGCGTCGTAGCTGAAGGCGACCGCCGCGTTGGCGGCGGCCGGGACCGTGGTGACCGAGATGGCGACGCCGACCAGGGCGCCGGACTTCGCCGAGGTCAGCGAGAGGGTGCCGGCGCAGCCCGCCAGGACCGCCACGACGAAGGAGAACCAGTCGGGGCGGTAGATGAAGTTGGTGTTGGGGCGGTCGGCGTCCAGGGCTTCGGCGGTGAACAGGTCGACGGCGTCCATGAAGTAGCTGAAGCCGACCGTCACCAGCATGGCCACGGCGAAGCCGGCCAGCACGGCGGTCAGGGAGCGCACGGCCAGCCGGGGCCGCCGCTGCACGAGGGCCGTGCAGAACCCGGCCAGCGGGCCGAACTCCGGGCCCACCGCCATCGCGCCGACGATCAGGACCGCGTTGTCGAGGACCACACCGCAGGCCGCGATCATCGTGGCCAGGGTGAGGAACGCGAGATAGGTGACGGAGAGGGTCGACTCCTCGTGCGTCGCCTCCGCGAGCTGGTCCCACACGACCGCGTCGGCACCCTCGCCGGGGGCCGCCCGCTCCGCTTCCTCGGCGCGTCTGGAGAGGGTGAGGTCGACGTTCTCGGCCGCGATCGAGCCGCACTCGTCGAGGTCGAACGCCCGCAGATCCTCCATGAGTTCGTCCGCCGCCTCGCGGGCCACGTCGCACATGACGACATCACCGGCCGGGTCGCGGGCGGCGCCCTGCATCACGACCAGGTGGGTGGTGCCGACCGTGTTCTCGATCAGGCGGACCACGCCGTCGGTCTTCTCGGCCGGGGTGATCAGGCGGAGATGCAGCATGGCGCCTTTGTAGCAGGCGCCCTTGACGGCCCTTACAGCTTGCGCAGGCTCAGGCGCTGCACCGTGTGGTCCGGGCCCTTGCGCAGGACCAGGGTGGCGCGGCCCCGGGTGGGGGCGATGTTCTCCACCAGGTTCGGCTTGTTGATGGTGCGCCACATGGTGCGGGCGTAGTCCAGGGCCTCCTCCTCCGACACCTGGGTGTACTTGCGGAAGTAGGAGGAGGGGTTCTGGAAGGCGGTCGCGCGCAGCTTGCGGAACCGGTTGAGGTACCAGCGCTCGATGTCCTCGGCGCGGGCGTCGACGTACACGCTGAAGTCGAAGTAGTCGGCGAGGCCGACCCGGGTACGGCCGTCCTTGCCGGGCAGGGCGGGCTGGAGGACGTTCAGGCCCTCCACGATCAGGATGTCGGGGCGGCGTACGACGAGGCGCTCGCCGGGCACGATGTCGTAGATGAGGTGGGAGTAGACGGGGGCGGTGACCTCGTCCTTCCCGGCCTTGATGTCGGCGACGAAACGGGTCAGGGCGCGGCGGTCGTAGGACTCGGGGAAGCCCTTGCGGGACATCAGTCCGCGGGCCTGGAGTTCCTCGGTGGGCAGCAGGAAGCCGTCCGTGGTGACCAGTTCGACGCGGGGGTGCTCCGGCCAGCGGGAGAGCAGCGCCTGGAGCAGACGGGCGACCGTGGACTTGCCGACGGCGACCGAACCGGCGACCCCTATGACGAAGGGGGTGCCGGACTGGGAGCCCTGCTCGCCCAGGAAGGTGTTCAGCGCGCCGCGCAGGCCGTCGGTGGCGCCGACGTAGAGGTTGAGCAGCCGGGACAGCGGGAGGTAGATGTCCCGCACCTCGTCGAGATCGATGACGTCGCCGAGGCCGCGCAGCTTCTCGACCTCCTCGGCGGTGAGCGGCAGCGGCGTCTTGTCGCGCAGCGCGCTCCACTCGGCGCGGGTGAGGTCGAGGTAGGGAGTCGCCTCCGGGCGGGGCCGGTGGGCGCTCCGGGGCAGCGGGGAGACCGGAGAGATCACAGTCCATTGTTACGGGAGGACGAACGGGCGGCGGGGTGGGATCCGTCACGCGGCCGTGGACACCGGACGAAGCGGGAGGAACGCGGCTGAACGGGGGAATGTCAGTGGTGTGCGTCACAGTTGTGGGAGAGGTGGGCTCGGCCGGGTCCACCGACCCCGAGGGGTGACCCATGACGTATGCGATAGAGGCGGAAGGCCTGGTCAAGCGGTTCAGGGAGACGGAGGCGCTGGCCGGTGTCGATCTGGCGGCCCGCAAGGGTTCGGTGCTCGGACTGCTGGGCCCCAACGGCGCCGGGAAGACCACCGCGGTGCGGATCTTCGCGACGCTGCTGCGCCCGGACGGCGGCACGGCCCGGGTGGCCGGGCACGACGTGGTCCGGGAGGCCGGGGTGGTGCGCGCCCTCGTCGGGTTGACCGGGCAGTACGCCGCAGTCGACGAGAACCTGACCGGCGCGGAGAACCTGCTGCTCATCGGCCGGCTGCTGGGGTTGCCGCGGCGGGCGGCCAAGGCGCGGGCCGCCGAGCTTCTGGAGCGCTTCGGGCTCACGTACGCGGCCGGGCGGGCCGTGAAGACCTTCTCGGGCGGTATGCGCCGCCGCCTGGACCTCGCGGCCAGTCTCGTCGGCCGGCCCAGCATCCTCTTCCTCGACGAGCCGACCACCGGCCTCGACCCGCACAGCCGCGGCGAGCTGTGGGACATGCTGCGCGCTCTGGTCGCGGACGGGGCGACGGCCCTGCTGACCACGCAGTATCTGAACGAGGCGGATGTGCTCGCCGACGACATCGTGGTGATCGACCAGGGCCGGGTGATCGCCGAGGGCACCCCCGACCAGCTGAAGTCGCAGGTCGGCGGGCAGGTGCTGCAACTGCGGCCGGTGCTGGGACGGGACCTTCGGCGGGTGCACGCGCTGGTGGCGGGGGCGGCCGGCGGGCAGGCCCGGATCGAGGGCGAGACGGTCACCGCCCCGGTGAAGGACCCCGAGCTGATGCCGGCCGTGGTGCGTGCGCTGGACCGGGAGGGCATCGCGGTGGGGGAGCTGGCGCTGCGCCGCTCCTCGCTCGACGAGGTCTTCCTCGCCCTCACCGGTCACCGCGCCGAGCACGGGGCGCCCGAGGGCAACGGCGGCGCGGCCGTCCGGGAGGACGACAACGAGCCCCGGAAGGCGGTGATGCGGCCATGACCGCCGGCACCGTCACCGCCCCGATCAGCGCCTCGGGCCGGGTACCGCCACTGGCCGGGCTGCGGCAGACCTTCACGATGGCGTGGCGCAGCCTGGTCGCCGTGAAGCACAACCCGCTCGAACTGGTCGACTACAGCATCACGCCGATCATGTTCGTGTTCCTCTTCACCTATGTGCTGGGCGGCCAGATGGCCGGATCGCCCGAGGCGTATCTGAAGTACGCGCTGCCCGGGATCATCGTGCAGAACACCCTGTTCATGACGATGTACACGGCGATGGCGCTCAACACCGACCTCACCAAGGGCGTCTTCGACCGGCTGCGCAGTCTGCCGATCACCCGCTCCGCGCCGCTGATCGGGCGGATCACCGCGGACCTCGCCAAGCACGTGTGGGCGATGCTGCTGATGATCGGCCTCGGGCTGCTGCTCGGCTTCCGGATCACCGGGGGGTTCGGCGGGTTCCTGCTCGGCGTGGTGCTGCTGGTGGTGTTCGCCGCGGCCGTCTCGTGGAGCGCGGTGCTGATCGGGATGCTCGCCGGGGACGCGGAGAAGGTGCAGGCGTTCGCGTTCACGCTCATCTTCCCGATCACCTTCACCAGCAGCGCGTTCGTCGTCGTGGACACCATGCCGGGGTGGCTCCAGGCATGGAGCGATGTGAATCCGGTGACCCATCTGTCCGACGCGTTCCGCGGGCTGCTGCTCGGCGGGCCGGTGGCCGGGCCGGTGCTGTGGTCGCTGGTCTGGGCGGCGGGGATCGCGCTGGTGTTCTATCCCCTGGCGATGCGGGCGTACCGGGCGAAGGCCTGAGAACGGTCCGTTCGGGCCTTCGTACCGCGGTGGGAATTTCCGATTTCGGGCACGCGGCGGCCGGTTCGGAGCGCGGAACGACCGTAGGCTGCCGCTCATGTGCGGAATCGTGGGATACGTGGGGTCGCAGTCGGCGCTCGATGTCGTGATGGCCGGGCTGAAGCGGCTGGAGTACCGGGGCTACGACTCGGCCGGCGTCGCCGTGCTCGCGGACGGCGGGCTGGCCGCGGCCAAGCGGGCCGGGAAGCTGGTCAACCTGGAGAAGGAACTGTCGGAGCGGCCGCTGCCGGCCGGCGCCACCGGCATCGGGCACACCCGCTGGGCCACCCACGGCGGCCCGACCGACGCCAACGCCCACCCGCACCTGGACAACGCGGGCCGGGTCGCCGTCGTCCACAACGGCATCATCGAGAACTTCGCCGCCCTGCGCGCCGAGCTGACCGAGCGCGGTCACGAGCTGACCTCCGAGACCGACACCGAGGTCGTGGCGCATCTGCTGGCCGAGGAGTTCTCCTCCTGCGCGGACCTCGCGGAGGCGATGCGGCTGGTGTGCCGGCGTCTGGAGGGCGCGTTCACCCTGGTCGCGGTGCACGCCGACGAGCCGGACGTGGTGGTCGGCGCGCGCCGCAACTCGCCGCTCGTGGTCGGCGTCGGCGAGGACGAGGCCTTCCTCGCCTCGGACGTCGCCGCGTTCATCGCGCACACCCGCGACGCGATCGAACTCGGCCAGGACCAGGTGGTCGAGCTGCGCCGGGACGGCGTGACCGTCACCGGATTCGACGGCCGCCCCGCCGACGTGCGCTCCTACCACGTCGACTGGGACGCCTCGGCCGCCGAGAAGGGCGGCTACGACTACTTCATGCTCAAGGAGATCGCCGAGCAGCCCAAGGCGGTCGCCGACACCCTGCTCGGCCGGATCGACGCCGCCGGATCGCTCACCCTGGACGAGGTGCGCATCCCGACGAGCGCGCTGCGCGAGGTCGACAAGGTCGTCATCATCGCCTGCGGGACCGCCTTCCACGCCGGACTGATCGCCAAGTACGCCATCGAGCACTGGACGCGGATCCCCTGCGAGGTCGAACTGGCCAGCGAGTTCCGCTACCGGGACCCGATCCTCGACCCGCAGACGCTGGTCATCGCCATCTCCCAGTCCGGCGAGACCATGGACACCCTGATGGCCCTGCGGCACGCCCGCGAGCAGGGCTCCAAGGTGCTGGCGATCTGCAACACCAACGGCTCCACCATCCCCCGTGAGTCGGACGCCGTGCTCTACACGCACGCCGGACCCGAGGTCGCCGTCGCCTCCACCAAGGCGTTCCTCACCCAGCTGGTCGCCTGCTACCTGGTGGCGCTGTACCTGGGCCAGGTGCGCGGCACCAAGTGGGGCGACGAGATCCGGGACGTCATCCGCGAGCTGGCGAAGATCGCCGGTGAGGTCGAGCGGGTGCTGGAGACCATGGAACCGGTGCGGGAGCTGGCGCGCGGCCTCGCGCACAAGAACACCGTGCTGTTCCTGGGCCGCCACGTCGGCTACCCGGTGGCCCTGGAGGGCGCGCTCAAGCTCAAGGAACTCGCCTACATGCACGCCGAGGGCTTCGCGGCGGGCGAGCTGAAGCACGGGCCGATCGCGCTGATCGAGGAGGACCTGCCGGTGGTGGTGATCGTGCCGTCGCCGCGCGGCCGGTCCGTGCTGCACGACAAGATCGTCTCCAACATCCAGGAGATCCGCGCCCGGGGCGCCCGCACCATCGTGATCGCGGAGGAGGGCGACGAGGCGGTCGTGCCGTACGCCGACCACCTCATCAGCGTGCCCGCCACGCCCACCCTGCTCCAGCCGCTGGTCGCGACGGTGCCGCTCCAGGTCTTCGCCTGCGAACTGGCGACGGCCCGCGGCAACGAGGTGGACCAGCCGCGGAACCTGGCGAAGTCCGTGACCGTGGAATAGGGAGCGCCGCTGACCGGGCGCCTGGTCAGCGGCTCCCGGTCAGCGGCCCCGGCGGCGTGGCTCCCGGAACAGCTTCCAGGTCACGAACAGCGGCGGCAGCTCCAGTGCCCAGATGCCGATCACCGCGTCCCACTCGGGGCGCGCGGCTCCGGCCTCGTCGACGGTGACCAGCACGCACAGCAGCCCCCACAGGGCCGTCAGGGCGGCGCAGGCCCAGAACCCGATCTGCCACGCCCAGGCGGCCGCGCCGCGCCCCCGGGCCGGGCGGGCGCCGCCCGCCGGGCGCTCGCCCGGGCGGGGGATGTCCTCCGGGTCCCGGGCCGGCAGCCGGACCACCGCGCCCGGCGGGACGGCCGCGTCCAGCGCCGCGATCCGGTCCGGGGTCACGCCCCGGTAGAGGGTGGGCTCCACGCTGACGCAGAAGCCGTCGTGGCCGGTGAGGCTGCGGGCTCCGTCGGGCCGTGCGGACATCGCCGCGACGGCGTCGTACCGGACGGTGACCGGGCCGCCCGGGGTCAGCAGGCCGACCCCGTCCGCGCCGATGACCAGGGTGACCCGCTCGTCCTCCAGGGAGGGATGCCGGGTGCCGGCGACGGCGTCCGCCGAGTACTGCGGGGCGAGGGTGAGGCCCGCCCAGTCGGCGCCCCGCCCCGGCACCTGGAGCAGCCCCGCGTCCCAGGCCTGACGGGCCACCTCGCGCAGATCGTCCACGGTGACCGCCGCCAGCTCGGCCCGGTGCTGGTCCGGGGAGAGCAGGCGGTGCCCGAGCAGCAGGCTCAGCGCGTACGACGGCAGCGCGGCGGCGGCCAGGTCCGGCACGTCGTACATCTTCAGGATCTTGCCGCGTACGGTGTCCAGCTCCGCCTGCTCGATCCGCCCGGCCCGCAGCCGCGCGAGGGTGTCGACGAAGCCGCCGACGACCGCGTCCTGCTTCTGCGGCAGCGCGTCCGCGTACGCGGTGAGCGTGGCGAACTCGGCGTCGCGCGGGCTGTAGTCGGCCTCCGCGGTGTAGGAGTAGCCGCCCTCCTGGCGCAGGTCCTGGAAGAGGGCGCGGCCGAGGACGTCGGCGAAGACGGAGGCGGCGGTGGTGCGGCGCAGCACCGAGGTGAACACGACATGGCCGTCGTCGCCGTGGATGTAGGCCGGGGTGACGGGCAGCGCGCTGGTCGCGGCCGGGGCCGGCATGCGGGCACCGGCCGGCAGGGTCAGGTCAAGACCCGCCGGGACGTGCTCGCTGGTGATCCACAGCACCGCGTTCTCCCGGGTGAACCGGGTCCGCGCCCAGTGCCGGACCTGGTCGGCGGTGAGGCTCCAGGTGCCCAGCTCGCGATAGCTGGACAGGCCGTAGCCCTGGGCGCCGTACCGCCACAGCGGCAGCTGCGAGCCGGCGCCCTGGCCGCGCCCGGCGGCCTCCGTGCGCAGGATCTCCTTCTCGGTCTCCAGCCGCTCCAGCGGCAGATCGCGCAGCGAAGCGCAGACCGCGTTCAGATGCGCGACGACCTCCGCCTCGCTGCCGGTGACGTGGAAGAGCGTGTAGGCGTTCGCGGTGGCGCCGTTGTAGTGCAGGTCGGTCAGGCCGAGCCGGTGCAGGGCGAGGTGTTCCACCAGGTGGGTGATGCCGCTGGTGGCGAGGGTCTCGTCGGCGCGGCCGACCCGGAAGAACAGACCGGCGGTGATCTCGCCGCCCTGCGCCGGGGCGTAGAGGGTGGGGATGCCCTGGGTGGTGGTGTGGGAGACCAGTCCGGAGAGGGCGTCGAGGCCGGTCGGACACGTCTGGTTCGTCTCGGTGCTCATGGATGTGCCGCCCCCTCAGATCGTCGCCAGCGCGGACTTGCGGTACTTCACGAACGCGGCCTTCGGATCGGACAGGTACGACCACGGGAAGTCGCTCGCCCGGTCGCCGAGGACCGCGAAGTGCCGCCGTGCGTCGGCGAAGTGGCCGCCGAGCGAGAAGGCCATCGCGAAGGCGCTGTGCGCACCGATCCAGTGCCAGCCGGGCCGGTGGTCCGGGTGCAGCACGGACACCTGTGCGGCGAACCGCAGATCGTCCCGGACGGGCACGCCCCTCATGTAGGCGCCCGCCTCGGGGCCGTCCAGGTCGAGCCAGCGCTCCAGATGGGCGAGGGCCACCAGGGCGCCGGTGTGCGCGCCGTCGGGGGCGGCGGTGGTGGCCTCCCGGGCGAAGCCGTGCGCGGCGTCCCAGGAGCCGCCCCACTTCGGGCACAGCTGCTGGAGCAGCTGCGTCTGGGCCGGGTAGTGGTGCGGGTGGTGGGCGCTGAGCCGGTCGTAGCGGCGGCGCGCCTCGGCCTGGCCGAGCTGGAGGCCGCGCGCGGTGATCAGCCGCACGGTCCAGGCGGGCGCGTACCACGGCGCTTGCGCGCACACGTCGATGAGGATCTGCTCGGCTCGCCGCAGCCACTCGTGGAACCGCGCGAACTGGTCCTGGGAGACGTGCTCGGCGCGCAGGTCGCTGCGGATCGCCCAGCCGATGCGGACGTACCGGTCGGCGAGCAGGGTGCGCGGCAGCGGATCGGCCGGGTGCTCGGCCGCGACCCGCTCCAGCATCGTCTCGATCCCGTCCTCCTCGGCGAGCAGCCCGACGGCGAAGCTCACCTGCTCCGGCGAGTCGAGGGCGGCGAAGTACGCCTGTACGGCGGCCCAGTTGCCGTCGCGTGCGGCGGTGCGCAGCGGGAGGAGTTCGGGCAGGGTGTCGTACGGGTCGAAGAACGGCCCCGTTCCGGGCACCGCGCCCGGTATGCCGCTGGTGGTCCTGCTCATTCCTCCGCCCCCTGGCTGCCGATGGAGACGCCGGGCGCGCGAACTGGCCCCCCAGGGCGCGCCGGCGTGTGTGAAGTGGGAAGTCGCCGCAGGCTAGCAGCCGGACAGGCGGGCGTCCGATCGTAGGGTGACCGGCATGAGCATCATCGGAGTCGGTATCGACGTCGCCGAGATCGACCGCTTCGCGGCGTCCCTGGAGCGCACCCCCGCGCTGGCCCAGCGCCTCTTCCGGGCGAGTGAGCTGCTGCTGCCCAGCGGGGAGCGCCGGGGCCCGGCCTCCCTCGCCGCCCGCTTCGCGGCGAAGGAGGCCCTGGCCAAGGCCCTGGGTGCCCCGCCCGGCCTGCTGTGGACGGACGCGGAGGTCCACGTCGAGGACAGCGGCCGCCCCCGGCTGCGGGTCACCGGCACGGTCGCGGCCCGGGCGGCCGAACTGGGCGTGCGCTCCTGGCACGTGTCCCTCAGCCATGACGCGGGGGTGGCGTCGGCGGTGGTGATCGCGGAGGGATGAGGGCGCGGCGGGCCCGCCTCAGCAGACGGACTGGGCGCTGTCGACCAGGGTCCGGGAGTCTGGCAACGAGACGGCAGAGCGTCAACGGGTAGGACGGGACCGACGGGCAACGAGACCGGCGGCAACGAGACCGACGTACGGGAGACTCGGACGCATGCGGACTGCGTACGGCGTGGAGACGGTCAGGGCGGCGGAGCGGGCGCTGATGGCGCGGCTGCCGGAGGGCACCTTGATGCAGCGGGCGGCGGCGGGCCTCGCCACCGCCTGCGCGCAACTGCTCGGGCGGGTCTACGGCAGCCGGATCGTGCTGCTGGCCGGCAGCGGCGACAACGGGGGCGACGCCCTCCACGCCGGGGCGCGGCTCGCCCGCCGGGGCGCGGGCGTCACCGCCGTGCTGCTCTCCCCGGAGCGGGCGCACCCGGGCGGACTCGCGGCGCTGCGGCGGGCGGGCGGCACGGTCGCGGAGACCGGAGCGGGGGAGCGGCTGATCGAGCGGGCGGACCTCGTCGTCGACGGAATCGTCGGCATCGGCGGCACGGGCGGGCTGCGGGCCGAGGCCGTCCCCCTCGCGGAGGCCGCCGCGCGCTCCCGGGCCGCCGTCGTCGCCGTCGACCTGCCGAGCGGGGTCGACGCGGACACCGGTGAGGTGCGGGGCGCGGCGCTGCGGGCCGATCTGACCGTGACCTTCGGGACGCACAAGCCGGGGCTGCTGATCGACCCGGCGCGCGAGTACGCCGGGACGGTACGGCTCGTCGACATCGGGCTGCGGGCCGAGCTGCCCGCCGAGCCCGAGCTGGAGGCGTTGCAGCACGCGGAGGTGGCGGCGCTGCTGCCGGTGCCGGCGGCGGAGAGCGACAAGTACCGGCGCGGCGTCGTGGGCGTCGCCGCCGGGTCGGCGCGGTACCCCGGAGCGGCGGTGCTGGCCGTCGGCGGGGCGCTGCGGGGCGGCGCCGGGGCCGTGCGGTACGTCGGGCCCGCCGGGGACGCGGTCATCGCCCGCTTCCCCGAGGCGCTCGTCTCCGGCCAGGGGCCGAAGCGGGCGGGGCGCGTCCAGGCCTGGGTCGTCGGACCGGGGGCCGGGGACGACGCCGGGACGGTCGCGGAGGTGCTGGCGGCCGAGGTGCCCGTGCTGATCGACGCCGACGGACTGCGGCTGGCCGACGCCGCGGCCGTACGGGCGCGGACGGCGCCCACCCTCATGACCCCGCACGCCGGGGAGGCGGCGGCGCTGCTCGGCGTGAGCCGGGAGGAGGTCGAGGCCGCCCGGCTGGCGGCGGTGCGGGAACTGGCGGGGCGGTACGGCGCGGCCGTGCTGCTGAAGGGGTCGACGACCCTGGTGGCCCCGGCGGGCGGCGGGGGAGCGGTGCGGGTGAACCCGACGGGTACGCCCTGGCTGGCCACGGCCGGGAGCGGGGACGTGCTGTCCGGGCTGGCCGGGTCGCTGCTGGCGGCAGGGTTGTCGGCGGTCGACGCGGGGAGCGTCGGCGCGTATCTGCACGGGCTGGCCGGGAGGCTCGCGGCGGACGGGGCGCCGGTCGGGGCACGGGATGTGGGGGAGGCCGTGCCGCGGGCTTGGCGGGATGTCCGGGCGGCGGTGATCGAGGGCTCCTGACCTCGCTGAGCCGCGCCCCAGGTCTCCGAGGCCCGGTGCGCGGGCACCGCGTCGCCTGTGTGGACCTCGCCCGGCAGCTGACCTGGGAGCTGCAGCAGGGCGAGAAGGTCGTGCTCGGGCCGGTGCCGATGCGCAGCGGACGGGCCGGGTACGCGACCCGGACCGGGCGGCACACGATCTACTGGCCGCACAAGCACCATGTGTCGGCCCTCCACAACACGCCCGTGCCCTACTCCCGGTTCTTCAGCGGCGGGCAGGCCTTCCACGCGGTGTACGAGACCGTCTGCACGACGGTCGGGTCCATGGGCTGCGTCGACCTGCGGCTCAAGGACGCGCGCAAGCTGTGGGACGTGCTGAGGACCGGGGACCGGGTGTACGTGTGGGGGCGCGGGCCGGGCGGCCGGCGAGCGGCCGGACCCCGCGGCCGGCCGGGCCGCCGGAGGCCTCTGAGACACTGGGCGCGATGAGTACGACTGCACATCTGCCGACCGCCCCGCTGCGCGCCCGCGCCGAGATCGATCTGGCCGCGCTGCGCGCCAATGTGCGGGCCCTGCGCGCCCACGCGCCCGGCGCGGCCCTGATGGCCGTGGTGAAGTCAGAGGCGTACGGCCATGGGGCGGTGCCGTGTGCCCGCGCGGCCGTGGCGGCGGGGGCGACCTGGCTGGGCACCGCCACGCCGGAGGAGGCGCTGGCGCTGCGGTCCTGCGGGGCGGTGCCCGCGGACGTGCGGATCCTGTGCTGGCTGTGGACGCCCGGCGGGCCGTGGCGGGAGGCCGTCGAGGCCGGTCTCGACATGTCCGTGAGCGGGATGTGGGCGCTGCGCGAGGTCACCGCCGCCGCGCGGCTGGCGGGGCGCCCGGCACGGGTGCAGCTCAAGGCCGACACCGGGCTCGGGCGCAACGGCTGCCAGCCCGGCGGCGACTGGGAGGAACTGGTCGGGGCCGCGCTGCGGGCCGAGCGGGAAGGGCTGGTGCGGATCACCGGTCTGTGGTCCCACTTCGCCTGCGCCGACGAGCCCGGCCATCCCTCCATCGCCGCCCAGCTGTCCCTCTTCCGGGAGATGCTGGCGTACGCGGAGGGCCAGGGCGTGCGCCCGGAGGTGCGGCACATCGCCAACTCCCCGGCCACCCTCACCATCCCCGAGGCCCACTTCGACCTCGTCCGCCCGGGGATCGCGCTCTACGGCGTCTCGCCCAGCCCGGAACTGGGCACCTCCGCCGACTTCGGGCTGCGCCCGGTGATGACCCTCTCCGCCTCGCTGGCCCTGGTGAAGCAGGTACCGGGCGGGCACGGGGTGAGCTACGGCCACCACTACACGACCCCCGGCAAGACCACGCTCGGCCTGGTCCCGCTCGGCTACGCCGACGGCATCCCCCGGCACGCCTCGGGCACCGGCCCGGTGCTGGTCGGCGGCAAGCGGCGGACGGTCGCGGGCCGGGTGGCGATGGACCAGTTCGTCGTCGACCTCGGCGGTGACGAGCCCGCGCCGGGCGAGGAAGCCGTGCTGTTCGGGCCGGGCGACTGCGGGGAACCCACCGCGGAGGACTGGGCGCAGGCCGCCGGAACCATCGCGTACGAGATCGTGACGCGTATCGGAACCCGCGTTCCCCGTGTCTATGTGAACGAAGACGGGAACGAGGACGGGAACGAACACGGCAACGAGCCCGCATAGCCAGCGGCACGGCGACGTCAGTCGGTGAGGAGCGGTAGGTGAGCCAGAGCAGCGCGGAGGCGGTCGCGGACGCCGCGGCCGTCGTCTCCGCCACGGGGGCGGCCGGGAACTGGCGCCGGGCGACCGGGATCGCGGGCGCCGCGATAGGCGTGCTGGCCGCGGGGGCCGCCGCCGGGGTGGCGCTGGAGCGGATGACCGTCGGGCGCGGGGTGCGCCGCAAGGCCCGTGTCGCGCTGGACTCGGCGGGCCCGTACGGCGCGCTGCGCGGCACCCCCGGCAAGGCGTACGCCGACGACGGCACGGAGCTGTACTACGAGGTCGACGATGTCGAGCCGGACACCGGTGCCGCCGTCAGCCCGCGCCGCCGCAGGCTCTTCGGCCGCAAGGCGCCCGGCCCCGTCACCGTCGTGTTCAGCCACGGTTACTGCCTCGGCCAGGACTCGTGGCACTTCCAGCGCGCGGCGCTGCGCGGTGTCGTGCGGACCGTGCACTGGGACCAGCGCAGCCACGGCCGGTCCGGGCGCGGGGTCGCGCAGCTGACGGACCGGACGCCGGTCAGCATCGACCAGCTGGGCCGCGATCTGAAGGCCGTCCTCGACGCGGCCGTGCCGGAGGGCCCGATCGTGCTGGTCGGGCACTCCATGGGCGGGATGACGATGATGGCGCTGGCCGACCAGTATCCGGAGCTGATCCGGGAGCGGGTGGTGGCCGTGGCGCTCGTCGGCACGTCCCCGGGCCGGCTCGGCGAGGTCAACTTCGGGCTGCCGGTCGCCGGGGTCAACGCGGTGCGCCGGGTGCTGCCCGGGGTGCTGAGGGCACTGGGACAGCGGGCCGAGCTGGTGGAGAAGGGGCGGCGGGCCACCGCAGATCTGTTCGCCGGGATCATCAAGCGGTACTCGTTCGCGTCCCGGGACGTCGACCCGGCCGTGGAGCGCTTCGCCGAGCGGATGATCGAGAGCACCCCGATCGACGTGGTCGCCGAGTTCTATCCGGCGTTCACCGAGCACGACAAGACCGAGGCACTGGTCCACTTCGCCCAGCTGCCGGTGCTGGTGCTGGCCGGCGTGCAGGACCTGGTGACCCCCAGCCGGCACAGCGAGGCCATCGCCGACCTGCTGCCGGACGCCGAGCTGGTGCTGGTGCCGGACGCCGGGCACCTGGTGATGCTGGAGCACCCGGAAGTGGTCACCGACCGCCTCGCCGACCTGCTCACCCGTGCGGGTGCCGTGCCCGCAGGGGCTACCGTGGGTGGCTATGGAAGCACCAGCGGCACCGCACAACCCGGCTGAGAACGACCCGGCTGCGAACGACCCGGCCGAGAACGGCCCGGCCGTCACCGAGCTGACCGTCACCTCCCCCGACCAGATGCGCGAGCTGGGCCGCCGGCTCGCCAAACTGCTGCGCGCCGGCGACCTGGTGATGCTCACCGGGGAACTGGGCGCAGGCAAGACCACGCTCACCCGCGGCCTCGGCGAGGGGCTGGACGTGCGCGGCGCGGTCACCTCCCCGACGTTCGTGATCGCCCGGGTGCATCCCTCGCTCGGCGACGGCCCGCCGCTCGTCCACGTGGACGCCTACCGGCTGTCCGGCGGGCTGGACGAGATGGAGGACCTGGACCTCGACGTCTCGCTGCCCGACTCGGTGATCGTCGTGGAGTGGGGCGAGGGCAAGGTCGAGGAGCTGACCGACGACCGGCTGCACGTGGTCATCCACCGGGCCGTGGGCGACACGACGGACGAGGTGCGGCACGTGAGCCTGACCGGCATCGGCGCGCGCTGGGCGGCGGCGGACCTGAGCGCGCTGACCGCCTGAGCGGCGGTGCCGGGGACGGCGGCGGGACGTTTCCGACAGGACGTCGGGAAAATATTGCGCCGGGGTGGCCGGGCGTGGTCACATGGTATCCCGTCCGTAGTTAGGTCTACCTAACTACATCCGCCCCCAGGTCCCAGGAGGCGTCCATGCAGGCTCCGGAACGAGACGAGACGCGGCCGCGCGTGGTGCCCGCGGTGTCCATGCGCGATCTGCTGGCGTCCTGCGCGGCGGCGACCGCCGTCTCCACGCCGCCGCGCGAGCCCCGCCGGCCGGAAGGCGAACAGCTGACCGAGCATCGCGAGGCCGCGTAGCCGCCCCGCCGGTGCCGGACGGTCCCCCCGTCCGGAGGACGGCGCCTATCGGATGACGACGACCTTCTGGCCGATCGTCGCGAAGTCCCACATCGCGTCCCCGTCGGCGCGGGACTCCCGGATGCCGCCCGTGCGCGTACGCCGGTCCGGGGCGGCGGTGGAGCCGTCCACCGCCGCGCTGAAACCGATGGTCACGCTGTCCACGCTGGCGAAACGGACGACATGCTCGATGAGGGTGCCGTCGGTGCCGGTGATGCGGTTGGAGCGGGACGTGACCGCGTAGACGCCGGGTGACGGGTCGACCGCGCTCGGCGTGACCCGGAAGGTGCGCAGCACCTTGTTGCCGGGGCTGACGAGCCACACCCGGTCGTCGTCCAGCGAGTACACGACCCGCTCGCCCCGGCCGGACCCGGTCGGCAGCGCGGCCGGGTTCCGCTTGTCCCGGGGCGCCTTCGGCGCGGCCGCCACGGGCTTTCCGGCCTGCGCCCCCAGCTCGGCGGGGACGTTCGCCGACGCCTGGTAGGCGAGGTACCCGACCGTCACCATCGCCGCCGCCGTCAGTCCGGTCACGAATCCGGCACTGCTGCTGGCCACGGGCGTCCACCTCCGCGTCGTATGTCCCAAAGATCCAAAGACGTGCCGTAACGGTAGGTGACGGTAGCAGCCGGGGAGCGGAGGACCGGGACTTCCGACACGGGGCCCGGGGAGCCGTAGGCTGTTGGCGTGCTCTTGCTCGCTCTGGATACCGCCACCCCCGCCGTCACCGTCGCCCTGCACGACGGCACGGATGTCATCGCCTCGTCCAGCCAGGTGGACGCGCGCCGGCACGGCGAGTTGCTGCTGCCCGCCGTCGACCGGGTGCTCACCGAGGCCGGACTCGCGCTCGACGCCGTGACCGGCATCGTCGTCGGCATCGGACCCGGTCCGTACACCGGGCTGCGCGTCGGCCTGATGACCGCCGACACCTTCGGCCTCGCCCTGGGCGTCCCCGTGCACGGCGTGTGCACGCTCGACGGGCTCGCCTACGCCGCCGACCTGGAGGGCCCCTTCGTCGTCGCGACGGACGCCCGCCGCAAGGAGGTCTACTGGGCCCGGTACGCGGACTCCCGCACCCGGGTGACCGATCCGGCCGTCGACCGGCCCGCCGACATCGCCGAGCAGGTCGCGGACCTGCCCGCGGTCGGCGCCGGCGCGCTGCTCTACCCGGAGGTCTTCCCCAGCGCGCACGAGCCCGAGCATGTCTCGGCCGCCGCGCTCGCCTCCCTGGCCGCCCGCAAGCTGGCCGCGGGGGAGGAGCTGCCCGCGCCCCGGCCGCTGTACCTGCGCCGGCCCGACGCCCAGGTCCCCAAGAACTACAAGGTGGTCACCCCCAAGTGACCGGCACCCCGACCCCCCGGCTGCGCGAGATGCGCTGGTGGGACATCGACCCCGTACTCGCACTGGAGCGGGCCCTCTTCCCCGAGGACGCCTGGTCGCGGGGCATGTTCTGGTCCGAGCTGGCGCACGCGCGCGGACCCGAGGCGACCCGGCGCTACCTGGTCGCCGAGGACGCCGAGGACGGCGAGGGGGACGGCGGCGGCCGGATCGTCGGCTACGCCGGGCTCGCCTCCGCCGGTGAGACCGCCGACGTCCAGACCATCGCCGTCGCCCGTGAGCACTGGGGCACCGGTCTCGGTGCCCGGCTGCTGACCGAACTCCTGCGGGCCGCGACCGCCTTCGAGTGCGCCGAGGTGCTGCTGGAGTGCCGGGTGGACAACGTCCGCGCGCAGAAGCTGTACGAGCGCTTCGGCTTCGAGCCCATCGGCTTCCGGCGCGGCTACTACCAGCCCGGCAACGTGGACGCCCTGGTCATGCGCCTCGCCACCCTGCCTGACAGCGCCTCCGCCGCGGGCGCACCCTCCGTACAAGGAACCGAGATCAATGACTGACTCACGCGACGAGCCTCTGGTACTCGGCATCGAGACCTCCTGCGACGAGACCGGCGTCGGGATCGTGCGCGGCCGGACGCTGCTCGCCGACGCCCTCGCGAGCAGCGTCGAGGAGCACGCGCGCTTCGGCGGCGTCGTGCCCGAGGTGGCCAGCCGGGCGCACCTGGAGGCGATGCTGCCCATGGTCGAGCGGGCGTGCGACACGGCGGGCGTACGCCTCGACGACGTCGACGCGCTGGCCGTGACGAGCGGCCCCGGGCTCGCAGGCGCCCTGCTCGTCGGTGTCGCGGCGGCCAAGGCGCTCGCCCTCGCGCTCGACCGGCCGCTCTACGGCGTCAACCACCTGGCCGCGCACGTCGCCGTCGACGAGCTCGAGCACGGTCCGCTGCCCGAGCCGACGATGGCCCTCCTGGTGTCCGGCGGTCACTCGAGCCTGCTGCTCGTGCCGGACGTCACGGCCGAGGTGACGCCGCTCGGTGCGACGATCGACGACGCCGCCGGCGAGGCCTTCGACAAGGTGGCCCGCGTGCTCGGGTTGCCGTTCCCGGGCGGGCCGCACATCGACCGGACCGCCCGCGAGGGTGACCGCGCCTACGTCACCTTCCCCCGAGGGCTAACCGGGCCGCACGACCTGCGGGACCACCGCTACGACTTCTCCTTCTCCGGCCTGAAGACGGCGGTGGCGCGCTGGGTCGAGACCCGCGAGCGTGCGGGCGAGGCGGTGCCGGTCGCCGACGTCGCCGCGAGCTTCCAGGAGGCGGTCGTCGACGTGCTCACCCGCAAGGCGGTGCTCGCCTGCCGCGAGCACGGCGTC
>NZ_DASQNH010000045.1:0-134065 GCF_035645055.1 Streptomyces sp.
CGGCGACTGCGTAGAAGTCGCCCTCACCCCCGCCAGCGTGCACGTCCGTGACTCCAAGGACAAGGCGGGCCCCCGCCTCGCCCTCTCCCCCGCCGCATGGGGCGACTTCCTCAGCCACACCCGTCTGCGCGGGGAGACCCCGTAGCGGCCCCCGCCGTCCGCAAGGCCTCCGCCGTCTCGGCGTGACCCCCGGCCTCCGCCCAGGCCAGCGGCGTGAGCCCGATCCCCCCGTCTTCCCGGAGGTGGGGATCGGCGCCATGGGCGAGAAGGACCCGGACCGTGTCCGTGTGGCCCCAGCAGGCGGCTCCGCACAGCGGTGTGCCCTCGCTGCCGTGGCCGCTCTCGGTGTCGGGGTCGGCGCCGGCCGCCAGCAGGGCGCGGACACTGGCGGTGTCCCCGTGGACGGACGCGGCGTACAGGGGCGTCGTGCCGTCGGCGTTGGGGATCCGCGGGTCGACGCCCGTGCGCAGCAGCGCCCTGACTTCGGTGTGCTCGCCGAGGATCGCGGCCATCACGAGCCGCGCCGTCAACTTCTTCTGGCGCCGTCTGTTCATGCGGCCATGAGAGCACAAGGCGACGACGCCCTCCCCGCCATATACAACGTATAGCGCACCGGGGGGCTTGCGGCAAGGCCCCCACCATGCCGGACAATCACTGATCCAAGCCGTCTACCTGCGGAAATGGTGGATCTACGACGTGCCCGCGTTCGACCTCCCCGCCCACCTGGCCGCCAAGGCCGACCCGACCCTGATCGCCGACGACGAAAAGCACTTCCAGGCCATCGCCGAAAGCCTGGAGCAGACGATCACCGAACTGTCAGACCGCCTCGACGCCGAACTGAAGGCGCCCGGCGGCGTCGGCCGGGCGGCGATGGACCGGGACGCCGAAATCCACCGGCTGACCGGCCGGCTGCGGGCCCTGCGCCGCTTCGGACTCGACCTGTGCCTCGGCCGCATCGTCGGCGCGGACCACCCGGAGCCCCTCTACATCGGACGGCTCGGCCTCACCGACAGCGGCGGACGGCGGCTCCTCGTCGACTGGCGCTCCCCCGCCGCCGAACCGTTCTTCGCGGCGACGCACGCCAACCCGATGGGCCTGGCCAGCCGCCGCAGATACCGCTGGACCGGCGGCCGGATCACCGACTACTGGGACGAGGTGTTCACCGCCGACGGGCTCGACGGGCACGCCGCGCTCGACGACCAGTCCGCCTTCATCGCCAGCCTGGGCGGCAACCGGTCGGCCCGGATGCGGGACGTGCTCGCCACCATCCAGGCCGACCAGGACGCCATCATCCGGGCCGGATCGCGCGGCGCCCTCGTCGTCGACGGCGGCCCGGGCACCGGCAAGACCGTCGTCGCCCTGCACCGCTCGGCGTATCTCCTCTACTCCGATCCCCGCCTCGTGCAGCGCCGGGGCGGCGTCCTGTTCGTCGGCCCGCACCGGCCCTACCTGGACTACGTCTCCGACGTCCTGCCCAGCCTGGGCGAGGAGGGCGTGCGGACCTGCGTCCTGCGCGACCTCGTCGCCGAGGGCGAGCGGGCGGGGACCGAGGCCGACCCGGAGGCGGCCCGGCTCAAGTCCTCCGCGGAGCTGGTGAAGGCGATCGAGAAGGCCGTCCGGTTCTACGAGGAGCCGCCCGCCGAGGGGATGACGGTCACCGTCGAAGGGGCCGACCTCCGGCTGAGCGCCGCCGACTGGGCCGAGGCGTTCGCGGCCCCGCCGCCCGGCACCCCGCACAACGAGGGACGCGATCTGATCTGGGAGGAACTGGTCACCATCCTGTGGGACCAGTACGACGGCGACGTGTCGCCGGAGCTGTTCCGCAGGGCGCTGGCGCGCAACGAGGAACTGACCGGCACCCTGCGCCGAGCCTGGCCGCTGCTCGAAGCGGCCGACCTCGTCGGCGACCTGTGGTCGGTCCCCGCCTATCTGCGGATGTGCGCCCCCTGGCTGACCAAGGACGAGGTGCGCAGGCTCCAGCGCAAGGAGGCCCCCCAGGCGTGGACGGTGTCCGACCTGCCGCTGCTGGACGCGGCGCGGCAGCGGCTCGGCGACCCGCAGGCGTCCCGGCGCAGGCGCCGGCACCGAGCCGCCGTCGCCGCCGAGCGCACCCGCATGGAGGCCGTCATCGACAACGTCCTCGCCGCCGACCCCGACGGCGAGAGCGCGGTGACCATGCTCCACGGCCGCGACCTGCGGGACAGCCTGGTCGACGACGGCGCGCTGCCCGGCGCCGACCGGGACCCGCTGGCCGGCCCGTTCGCGCACATCATCGTCGACGAGGCGCAGGAACTGACCGACGCGGAATGGCAGATGCTGCTGCTGCGCTGCCCGTCCCGCAGCTTCACCATCGTCGGCGACCGCGCCCAGGCCCGGCACGGGTTCACCGAGTCGTGGCGGGAACGGCTGGAGCGGGTCGGGTTCGACCGGATCGAGGTGGCCTCGCTGACCGTCAACTACCGCACCCCGGAGGAGGTCATGGCGGAGGCCGAGCCGGTCATCCGGTCCGTCCTCCCCGACGCCAACGTGCCGACGTCCATCCGCTCCGGCGGCCTCCCCGTCGTCCACGGCCCCGTCGCGGACCTGGACCGGTTCCTCGGCGCCTGGCTGGCCGAGCAGGCCGACGGCATCGCCTGCGTGATCGGCGCTCCCGCGTTCCGCCCGCCGTCACCCCGCGTCCGCTCGCTGACCCCGGAACTCTCCAAGGGCCTCGAATTCGACCTGGTCGTCCTCGTCGACCCGGAGCGGTTCGGCGAGGGCGTCGAAGGGGCGGTCGACCGCTATGTGGCGATGACCCGGGCGACCCGGCAACTGGTCGTCCTGCGCGGCGCCTGACCCCGGCCGGGGCGACGGATCGCAACCGGCGGCTCGGTCCCGAGCGTCCCTGGATAGGGTCCGACGAGATCGAAAGGCACACAGGACAGCCGGGCAGCCGGACGGTGCGCGCATTCACGGGGAACGACAGGCATGGGTTACACGATTCCGGGCTGGCTCGACGAGGTCCTTGACTTCATCGGCATCAACTTCCCGAACGTGGACGAGGACGACTACCGCGAGATGGCCGAGGCCCTGCGGGAGTTCGCGGACAAGTTCGAGGGCCACGGCGGGGACGCGCACAAGGCGTTCTCCCGCATCCTGTCCTCCTCCGAGGGCTGGGCCGTCGACGCCATGGAGAAGCACTGGAACAAGGTCAAGGGCAGCCATCTGGAACAACTCCCCCAGATCGCCCGGCTGTTCGCGGACGCCTGCGACACGCTCGCCGACATCGTCTTCGGGATGAAGCGCAAGGCCGAGATCGAGCTGGGCGTGATGGCCGCCTCGGTCGGTATCTCGGCCGGTCTCGCCGTGGTCACCGGCGGGCTGTCCGCGCTGATCGGCGCGGCCGAGGTCGCGGCGATGCGGCAGGTGGTCAAGCGGATCATCGACGAGGCCGTGGAGCGGATCGTCGACGAGGTGCTCGCCAAGCTCACCGAACCGGTCAACGCCAAGCTGGAGGCGATGGTCGAGGACATGGTGCTCGACCTGGCCGAGGGCGCGTTCTCGATGCCGCCCGCGGACGGCGGCGCCGAGGGCCAGGGCGGGCACGGCGGCAAGGGCGGGATGCAGCTGGCCTCGGCGGGCGGCGGTGACGGCGGGGGCGGTGGCCCGCAGAAGCGCACCCGCATCGACCACTTCGAGTTCGAGAGCGGCGCCGGGAAGGTGTCGGGACACGGCGGCGCACTGCGCCTGGCCGCCTCCTCGCCGCTGAACCGGGCGCGCACCGCGTTCGGCCGGAGCAAGGGCCGCGACCCGTTCACGGAGGCCTTCGACAGCGTGCTGCACGGCGCGCTCAAGGGCACCGACAAGGCCATGGACAAGGTCGCCAAGCACATCACGGAGACCGTTCCGGCCCGGGTGAAGGCCGCCTCCAAGCTGCACAAGGGCAACGACCTCGGCGTCGGCGACCGGGCCAAGGGGATCGACGTCGGCAAGCACGGCGACGGCAAGGACGGGGGCGAGGGGTCCGGTGCGGGCACCCGCCCCAAGACCGACGCGGACGACAAGCGCGACCCGAACCTGCCCGAACGCTCCAGGCAGGCCCGCGCGCTGACCGACAAGGAGACCTGCGGCGACCCCGTCGACATGGCCACCGGCCAGATGGTCATGGCGCAGACCGACGTCGACCTGCCCGGCGTCCTGCCGGTGACCCTGCGCCGCACCCACCTCACCGGCTACACGCACGGCAACGCCTTCGGCCCGTCATGGGCGTCCACGTTCGACGAGCGCCTGGAGAAGGACCCGCGGGCGGGCGGCGTGTGGTGGCGCCGCGAGGACGGCTCCAGCCTGTACTACCCGCGCACCCCGGACATCGTCGGCGACCGCGTCGACCCGGTGGCGGGCGAGCGCCTGCCGCTGACGTACGTCTCCCAGGGCACCTCCTACGTCCTTGTGGTGCAGGACCCGACCACCGGCCTGACCCGCTCCTTCGAACCGGCCGAAGCCACCGAGGGCGTCTGGTGGCTGGCCCACGTCGAGGACCGCAACCGCAACCACGTCTCGTTCGAACGGGACACGAACGACCTCCTGACCGGGATCACCCACTCCGGCGGCTACCGGCTGACGCCGGTCTGCGACGCGGACACCGGCCGGGTGACCTCCGTGCACGCCCTCACCGAGGACGGCCCGCTGCGCCTGCGCGCCTACCGCTACGACGAGGGCGGCGACCTGGTGGAGGTCGTCAACGCCGTCGACGCGGCCACCCGCTACACCTACGACACCGCGCACCGCGTCACCGGCTGGCACGACAGCAACGGCACCACCTTCACGTACACCTACGACGACCAGGGCCGGGTCACCGCCACCCACGGCAGCGACGGCATCCTCGACTCCCGCATCTCCTACGCGGGACCGGACCCCGACGGCACCACCACCGTCACCTACACCGACTCCCTGGGCCACGCCACCGTCTACCGTGCCAATCCGCTCGGCCAGATCGTCGCCCTCACCGATCCGCTCGGCAACACGACCACCCAGACCTGGGACCTCCGCGACCGGCTGCTCAGCCGCACCGACCCGACGGGCCACACCGTGGTCCACCGCTACGACGACGCCGGGCACCTCGTGGCCGTGGTGCGCCCCGACGGCACCGAGACCACCGCCGAGTACGGCGCCTTCCCCCAGCCGGTCAGCATCCGCACCCCCGACGGCAACGTCACCCGGTACACGTACGACACCCGCGGCAACCGCACGTCCGTCACCACGCCGGCCGGCCACACCACCCGCTTCGGCTACGACGAGGCGGGCCGCCTCACCTCGGTCACCGACCCGCTCGGCAACGTCACCACGATCGGCTGCAACCCGGCCGGCCTCCCCCAGGAGATCACCGACCCGCTCGGCGCGGTCACCCGCCAGACCCACGACGCCCTCGGTCGCCCGGTCACCCGTACCGACCCCACGGGGGCCACCACCCTGATGGAGTGGACGCCCGAGAACCAGCTGGCCCGGCGCACCCTGCCCGACGGCACCCGGGAGTCCTGGACCTACGACGGCGAGGGCAACTGCACCACCCACACCGATCCGCTCGGCGGCGAGACCCGCTTCGAGTACACCCACTTCGACCTGCTCACCGCCCGCACCACCCCCGACGGCGTGCGCTACGAGTTCGCCCACGACACCGAGCTGCGCCTCACCAAGGTCACCAACCCGCAGGGACTGACCTGGACCTACACCCACGACGCGGCGGGCCGGCTGACCGCCGAGACCGACTTCGACGACCGCACGCTCAGCTACCGGCACGACGCCGCGGGCCGTCTGACCGCCCGCACCAACGCCCTCGGCGAGACCACCGTCTTCGAGCGCAACGCCCTGGGACAGATCCTCCGCAAGGACGCCGCCGGGCGGGTCACCACCTTCACGTACGACGCGCTCGGCCGGCTCGCCGAGGCCACCGGCCCCGACGGCGTCCGGGTGGCCATCGACCGCGACCGGTACGGCCTCGTCCGGTCCGAGACCGTCGACGGCCGCACCCTCACGTACACCTACGACGAGCTGGGGCGCCGCAACGGGCGCACCACGCCCACCGGCGCGACGACCACCTGGTCGTACGACGCCGCGGGCCGCCGCACGAGCCTGCTGGCCTCCGGCCGCCCCGTCGACATCGCCTTCGACGCCTCGGGCCGTGAACTCACCCGCCGCGTCGGCGACTTCCTCACCCTGGAGAACGCCTACGACCCCCTGGGCCGGCTCGCCGCCCAGACGGCCACGAGCGCGGACGGCCGCACCCTCCAGCGCCGCGCCTACACCTACCGCGCCGACGGCCACCTCGCCTCCCTCGACGACCGGATCAACGGCCCGCGCGCCTTCGAACTCGACCCGGCCGGCCGCGTCACCGCCGTCCGCGCCGAGGGCTGGAGCGAGAGCTACGCCTACGACGAGGCCGGCAACCAGACGCGCGCCGACTGGCCCGCCTCCCACCCCGGCCAGGAGGCCACCGGCGAGCGCTCCTACACCGGCACCCGCATCACCCGCGCCGGGAACGTCCGCTACGAACACGACGCGCTGGGCCGCGTCACGCTGCGCCAGAAGACACGGCTGTCCCGCAAGCCGGACACCTGGCGCTACGAGTGGGACACCGAGGACCGGCTCACCCGGGTGACCACCCCGGACGGCACCGTCTGGCGCTACACCTACGACCCCCTCGGCCGCCGCGCCGCCAAGCTCCGCCTCGGCGCCGACGGCGAGACGGTCGTCGAGCGCGTCGACTTCACCTGGGACGGCACCATGCTGTGCGAGCAGACCACATGGTCCGCGGACCTGCCGAACCCGGTCACGCTCACCTGGGACCACCAGGGCCTGCATCCCATCGCGCAGACCGAGCGGATCACCGCGGCGCACGCCCCGCAGGAGGAGATCGACTCCCGCTTCTTCGCGATCGTCACCGACCTCGTCGGCTCCCCCCGCGAGCTGGTCGACGAGCACGGCGACGTCGCCTGGCGCACCCGCACCACCCTCTGGGGCACCACGACGTGGAACAAGGACGCCACCGCCTACACCCCGCTCCGCTTCCCCGGCCAGTACAGCGACCCCGAGACGGGCCTCCACTACAACTGCTTCCGCCACTACGACCCGGAGACCGCCCGCTACCTCACGCCCGACCCCCTGGGCCTGACACCGGCGCCCAACCCGGCGGCGTACGTCCCGAACCCCCACCGGTGGACGGATCCCCTCGGCCTCGCGCCCGAGTGCGGTGAGCGGGAGTTCTACACGGTCCAGGACCGCGAGAACGCGGCGCGGCTGCGGGCGGACGGAACGCCGTGGCCCACCGACGAGCACCGGGCCCACCTGGGCCCCGGTGTCTATTCGTGGGGCACGCGGGAAGAGGCCGAGCGCTACGCGGAGCTGTTGCGCAACCGGCGCGGCGCGGACGTGGAGATCATGCCGTTCCGGGTCAGCGAAGCGGATCTGGACGCCATGCGCCAAGCCCACGTGGGCACCATGAGCCAGACCGAGATGGACGAGTTCATCGACCGGCACAGCATCATGTACGGGCGTGGCGAGCCCCACGACTACGACTACATCTCCCGTCCCACCAACATGGGAACGGAGAACTACTTCCACTCCCGTGTCTTCGACCGGCTGAGATTCCTTTAGGGACGGAGAAGAAGGCCCACCCATGTCAGTCACGCACGTGTACAAGAAGCGCATCGGCCCGTGGGGGCTCGTCGCCCGCGTCACCCTGGACGCCGGGCCCGTGGACGAGCCGCCGCGCGAGGCGCGCGGAATCGGCGATTCGCGCGTCCGGCTGCTGCTGCCGCCGCGGGGAATCACCCCGGCGGAAGCGCGGTGGATGGCGTTCGGCCTGGGCCTGGTGTCCGGGCAGCTCGAAGCTGTCTGGGCCGGGACCGGCCCCATCCTGGTGCGGGTGACCGACTGGGACGTTCCGATGCTCACGGACTACCAGGACGAGGTCGCCGCCGCCGCCCTCATCGAGTGCCTGCGGGAGCACTACGGCATCCCCGGCGTCGAGGCCGGTCCCACCTTCGACCGGGAGCGGAACCGGTACGAGTTCGCGTGGGAGGGAAGGCGGGTGGACGGCACGTGATCCACGACCTCGGCAGCGTCACCGCCGAACTGGACCGTGTACGGCGGCGCCCGGCGGCCGAGTCGGCGCCGCCGGTGCTGGCGGAGTTCACCGTCGACATCGCCGAGGGCTCCGAGGAGGGCTACCCGGAGCGGGTGCGGCAGGTTCTCATGGCGGCGCTGGAACTGGCCCGCACCGCTGAGTTCGGCGACGAGGACCTGCCGACGGACGGCTTTCCGGACTGGTTCACCGAGGCCCCCGACAACGCGGCGTACCGGCGCCGCGGCGGAGGCGGCCCCTGGTCCCCGCAGGACTGGATCCACCGATTCGACCCGGACGATGATTCCCGCGGCTGGGAGTTCTGGGACGTCGTCCCGGTCGGCCCGGCACAGGTCCGGGTCTGGGTCGACAGCTGGGGCGAGTCCTTCTTCGGCTGCCTCGAGCTGCTGTGGCTGCTGTACACGGCCGGCGCCGCACACGTCGATGGACCGGCGGTCCGGGCCGCGAGCGCGTGGGTGTCCGACGCCGCCGGCCGGTGAGGGAAGGCGGCGCGGGGACCCCGACTGGACGGGCGGCCCGGTACCCGGTGTCCGGCCGGGTACCGGGCCGCCCCTTTACCGCCTTACGGCGTGGCCAGGGGCCTCGCCCAGGTGGACAGGTCGTCCACGGAGTCGCCGCCCACGCTCGCCGTGTACGTCTGCGAGCCGGCCCGGACGTCGAGGACGAGCTGCTTGGACAGCAGCGCGCGGCGCCGCGTCACCCGGGCGTCACCGGTGAACGCCTTGCGCACCAGCTCCGCCACGTGTTCCGCGCGCACGTCCTCGAACGTGAAGTCGTCCAGCATGAGCCGTGCGCTCCCGGGGTGATTGCGGGCGCCCATGACGAGGACGTACACGTCGTGACCGTGGACGTCACCGTCCCAGTCCGCCACCCAGGCGTCCCCCTCCCACCGCTCGCGCGGCGCGGGGTCCGCCACGCCCAGCGACCGGAGCGCCGCTTCCAGGCCCGCCGAAGCGGACGGTCGAGGGGCAGTCTCCGCCATGTCCACAACCACCTTCCGACTCTCAGATCCCAGTGTCTCCCCCGGCCGGACTCGACGCGGAAGACGGTCCGGGCCACCCGGCGGGGCGACCGGGGACGGGACAGGCGTCCCGGCCGCCCCGCGCCCCGGTCAGGCGAGACGGATCACGTTCCAGGACAGTGGCTCCAGTACGGCGTTCAGGCGGCCGTCCGTGAGGGTCGTGCCCTCGACGGGGTGCGGGGTGACCCGGTCGGGGGCGTCGAGGGTGTTGCGGGCGTCGGGGTCGGCGTCCGCGAGGGCGCTGTGCTCGACGACCCGGGTGAGGCCGAGGCCGTTCAGGGCCACCTCCAGCGGGAGCGCGTCCGTGCGGCCCCGGTTGACGGCGAACACGGTGACCGTGCCGTCCTCGGCGCGTACGGCGGTGGCGTGCAGGAGGTCGGTCTCGCCGTACTTCGCCGTCTCGTACGTCGGGGAGTCGACGCGGACGTCCAGCACCTCGCCGCGGCCGTACTTCGACGCCTGGGCGAAGGGGAAGAACGTCGTCTGGCGCCAGGCCGGGCCGCCGGGCTCGGTCATGATCGGGGCGATGACGTTCACCAGCTGGGCAAGGCAGGCCACGGCCACGCGGTCGGCGTGGCGGAGGAGGGCGATCAGGAGGGAGCCGAAGACGACGGCGTCGGTGACGCTGTAGTTGTCCTCCAGCAGGCGCGGGGCCTCGGGCCAGTCGTGCCGCTCGAACGTCTTGGCCCGCTCCTCCCAGCGGGAGAGGTACCAGACGTTCCACTCGTCGAAGGAGAGGTTGATCTTCTTCTTCGACTTGAGGCGGGCGCCGACGTGGTCACAGGTGGCGACGACGTTCTCGATGAAGGACTCCATGTCCACGGCGGACGCCAGGAAGGAGTCCACGTCGCCGTCGACCGGCTCGTAGTAGGCGTGCAGGGAGATGTAGTCGACCAGGTCGTACGTCTCCGCCAGGACCGTCGCCTCCCACTCGGCGAACGTCGGCATGGACTGGCCCGAGGAGCCGCAGGCGACCAGTTCGACGCCCGGGTCCGCCTGGCGCATCGCGCGGGCCGTCTCCGCGGCGATCCGGCCGTACTCCCGGGCCGTCTTGTGGCCCGTCTGCCAGGGGCCGTCCATCTCGTTGCCCAGGCACCACAGGCGGATGTCGAAGGGCTCCTCGTCGCCGTGCGAGACGCGGAGGTCGGACAGGGCCGTGCCGGCGGGGTGGTTGGCGTACTCCTGGAGCTCCAGGGCCTCCGCGACGCCCCGCGTGCCGAGGTTGACGGCCATCATCGGCTCCGCCTGCGGGCCGATCTTCTTCAGGAAGGCGATGTACTCGGAGAGGCCGAAGCGGTTCGTCTCCGTCGAGTGCCAGGACAGGTCGAGGCGGCGGGGGCGGTCCTCGGCCGGGCCGACCGAGTCCTCCCACTTGTAGCCGGAGACGAAGTTGCCGCCGGGGTAGCGGATGGCCGTCACGCCGAGTTCGCGGACCAGGTCCAGGACGTCCTGGCGGATTCCGGCCTCGTCGGCGGTGGGGTGGTCCGGTTCGAAGACGCCGGTGTAGACGCAGCGGCCGAGGTGTTCGACGAAGGAGCCGAAGAGGCGGGGGTTGACCTCGCCGACGGTGAAAGCGGGGTCGAGGGTGAAGCGGGCGGGTCGCATGGGCGCCTTTCCGTGTGAGTGGCTTGTGGTGCGTTGGCGGGTGCGGGTCTGTGGGGGGCGCGCAGTTCCCCGCGCCCCTAAGAGGCCTCGGGCCAGCCTTCTCTTGACCAGTTCAGGGCGTTCAGGCCCAGCTTCGGCGTGCCCTCGTCCTCGGCGTCGTAGTAGTGGTACGCCAGCCAGTCCTTGCCCTTGTCGCGGAAGACCGACTGGCCGCCGGTGCCGATGAAGCGGCCGTGGCCCTCCAGGACGAGGTCGCCGCCGCCGTTCAGCAGGGGCGTGCCCGCGCTGTCGACGTACGGGCCGGTGATCTTCGTCGAGCGGCCGACCTTGATCTTGTAGGTGGAGTTCACGCCGGAGCAGCAGGCGTCGTAGGAGGCGAAGAGGTAGTAGTGGCGGCCGTGCTTGACGATGTAGGGGCCTTCGACGGCGTAGGGGGCGTCGGGGCGGGTCGCCAGGTGGTGGACCGTCGCTCCGGGGACCGCCTTCCCGGTCTTCGGGTCGAGTTCGACCATGCGGATGCCGGTCCAGTACGAGCCGAAGGACATCCACAGCTTGCCGTCGGCCTCGGTGATCGCCGGGTCGATGGCGTTCCAGGGGTCGGTGCGCTCGGAGGAGAAGACCTTGCCGTGGTCGGTCCAGGTGCCGGGGCGGCCGGACTTCGAGGTGGCGACGCCGATCGCGGAGTGGTTGCTGCCCCAGGAGGAGACCGCGTAGTAGAGCCAGTGGCGGCCGTCTCGGTGGGAGAGGTCGGGGGCCCACGGGTCGGCCTTGTCGTTGTACTCGTACCACCAGGCCGGGGGCCGGGCGAAGGCGTTGCCCGCGTCGGCCCAGTGGCTGCCGTCCTCGGAGAGGCGGGCGCCGATGATCCCGCCCGTCGAGTACGCCACGTAGCCGCCGGACTGCAGGCGGGCGACCGTGGGGTCGTGGATGATCTGCTGTCCGGTGAGGGGGCGGGGGTCGGGGTAGGTCTCCGCCGCCTGGGCGGTGGTGGGGAGCAGGACCATGAGGGTGGCCGTCGCGACGGCGGTGAGGGTTCTGCGCACGGTCACGGTCACTGTCCCGCCAATCCCGTGTGGGCGACGCCCGCCACGATCTGCCGCTGGAAGAAGACGAAGACGATGATCAGGGGCAGGCCCGCCATCAGGCCGCCGGCCATGAGCTGGGCCCACTGGATGCCGTAGGAGTTCATGACGGTCGCGATGCCGTTCGGCATGGTCATCAGGTCGGGGTTGTTGGTGACCATGTACGGCCACAGGAAGTTGTTCCACGACGCGATGAAGGTGAAGATGCCGACCGCGGCGAGGGAGGGGCGGGCGAGCGGGACGACGATGGTGAAGAAGACCCGCCAGCGGCCCGCGCCGTCGATGAAGGCGGCCTCTTCGAGTTCGCGCGGGATGCCCTGGAAGAACTTGTAGAGGATGTAGACCATCGCGGCGGGCGCGCACTGCGGCAGGATCATGCCCCAGTAGGTGTCGACCATCCCCAGCTGCTGGACCGTGGTGAAGAGGGGGACGCCGAGGACCGCCGGGGAGACCATCAGGCCCGCCATGACCACGCCCATCAGGACGCCCTTGCCGCGGAACTCGGTGCGGGCGAAGCCGTATCCGGCGAGGGCGCTGACGGCCAGCACGACGGTGGTCACGCAGACGGAGACGACCAGCGAGTTCACGAACCAGTTGGTGATGTTGCCGGACTCGAAGATCGCCGACCAGGCCTGGGCCGTCCACTCCTTCGGCAGCCAGTGCGGCGGCACCTCGACGGCCTCGGTCTCCGACTTCAGCGAGGTGAACAGCGCCCAGGCGAGCGGGGAGAGGAACACCGCGGAGACGGCGGCGCCGAGGAGGGTGAGGACGATCTGGCTGGGGGTCCACACCTTGCGCGGCTTGACCCGGATCTGTGTGGCGGTGGTCATCGGCCGCCCTCCTCACGGTCGCGCAGCAGCCACATCCGCGCGAGGGCGACGGCCGCGATGATCAGGAAGAAGATGATGGAGATGGCGGAGGCGTAGCCCACGCGGTAGCTGGTGAAGCCCTCTTCGAGGGTGTACTGCACGAAGGTGCGGGTCGAGTTCTCGGGGCCGGGGCCGAAGTCCATCATCACCACGGCCTGGTCGAAGACCTGGAGCGAGGCGAGGATCTGGAGCGCGATGACGAGGCCGGTGATGTTGCGCAGCATCGGCAGCGTGATGTGCACCATGCGGTGCCAGGCGTTCGCGCCGTCCAGTTCGGCCGCCTCGTAGAGGTGGCCGGGGATGCCCTGGAGGGCGGCGAGGTAGAGCAGGAAGCTGAAGCCGACCGTCCACCACAGGGTGGTGATGACGACGGCGAGCATGGCGTACGACTTGTCGGTGAGCCACGGGGTGTCGATGCCGAAGACGTGGTTGATCATCCCGGTGCCGGGGTTGAACAGCCACTGCCACAGGTTGCCCGCGACGGTGGACGGCAGCAGGAACGGGGCGAAGAAGCACAGCCGCCACAGCCATTTCCCGCGCTCGATGTGGTGGGCGAGCATCGCGAGGAGGAAGGCGAGGACGGTGATGCAGGGCACCACCAGGAGGGTGAAGTACGCGCTGTGGCCGAGCGCGTCCCACATCAGCTGGTCCTGAAGGGCCTCGCGGTAGTTGTCGAGGCCGACGAAGCTCGCGCCCTCGCCGGAGATGTTGGCGTCCGTGAAGCTGAGCCAGAGTCCGCGCAGCAGCGGCCAGACCACGAACAGCGCGAACAGCGCCAGGAACGGGGCGACGAACCAGCCGCCGTGCTGGAAGCCCTGTCTGCGGCGGACGGTGGCGCTCGCCGCGGCGGTCTTCGCGCGGACGGGGGCGATGACGGTCTCCGCACTGGTCGTCGTCATGCGACCGCACCTCCCTGCGCGGCGGTCTTCCCGTCCATGGGGTTCTTCATGGCGAGGAGGCCGGTGAGCGCGCTCTTCATCCGGCGGGCGGCGGCGTCCGGCTTGGCGGAGCCCATCGTCGAGGAGACGATGACCGGTCCGATGCGCTGGGCGAGGATGCCGGTGGAGCCGGCGAACCACACCTTCGGCTCGGTGGCCTGGTGGTCCATGGCCGAGACGTACTCGCTCTGCGGGTTCAGCTTCCGGTAGCCGGGGCTGGTCAGGATGGGGGTGTAGGCGGGGATGTGACCGCCCCCCGCCCAGGTCTGGGCGTTCTTGACGATGTAGGCGGCGAGCCGGTGGGCCGCCTCGTCGGCGGCGCCGCCCCGGCCGGACTGGTGCGGCAGCACGAAGGCGTGCGACTCGGCGTGGGTGGCCTGCTTGCCGAAGACGGGCGGCAGCGGGGTGGCGCCGTAATCGACCTTCGCGGAGTCGAAGACGGGCACCGACCAGTTGCCCTCCCAGACGAAGGGGGAGCCGTTGATGAACTGCTCGGCGCCCGCGCCGCCGCCGAAGTTGGGGTTGGCGTACCCGTCGGTGATGTGCCGGCGCAGGAATTCCAGGACCTGGGTGGCCTTGTCGGTGTCGAAGGTGACCTCGGTGCTGGTCTCGTCGAACCAGGTGCCGCCGAGCTGGGTGTAGAAGGCGACGAAGAACCACCACTGGAAGTTCTGGTCGTTGAGCCACAGGCCGATGGTCTGGAGCCCCTTCTTGGTGGCCGCCCTGGCCTCCTTCAGCATGGCGAACCACTCGTCGGTGGACGTCGGGGTCGCCATCCGTCCGTCGGAGCCGAGCAGGCCGGCCTTGCGCAGCACGTCCTTGCGGTAGAAGCAGAGCTGGACGTGGATGTCGAGCGGGAGGGCGTAGAGCTTGCCGTCGATGACGGCGCGCCGCCACAGCTCGGGGTTGAAGTCGGCCTCCCGGACGCCGTACTTGGCGAGCAGGCCGACGTCCCAGGGGTCCAGGAGGCGGCCGGGCGAGAAGCCGGTGACCCGGCCCAGGTGCATGACACCGAGGTCGGGGGCGCGGTTGCCGGCCGCCGCCATGGCGAGCTTGGTGTAGAAGGGGTTGCCCCACTGGAGGGTGGAGTCCTTCACCGCGATGTCCGGATGCTCCGCGCGGAAGGCGTCCAGCATCGAGACCATGTTGTAGCCGTCGCCGCCGCTGAAGAGGTTCCAGTACCTCACCCGCGTACGGGCGCCGGAGGCGAGCGCGTCGGCGCCGGTGCCGAGGGCGGCGAAGCCGAAGCTTCCCGCGATCGTCAGTCCGCCGAGGGTGGCCAGCAATTGCCTGCGGTTCAGGCCAGGTTGTCCCATTCCCTGCCCTTACTGTTCGAGTTCTATCGAGACACGTCACAAAGGTTTCGAGAGGAGGCGAGATAGATGTTCGAGATATCGAATGCCGCTCGTAACTTCGAACGGACCGTAAGGTCGAAGCGCGTGCGCGTCAATGGGTTGAACAGGAACTTGCGAAAACAGCGTGGTCGCGCCCGGACCCGGCCGCGTACCCTCGACGCGTCGCCGTGCGGCGCACAGACGGCGGCGGGAAAGAGGAGCGATGGACAACCCGGGCGCGCGGCACAGGGCCGGCCGGCTCGCCGCGGCGCTGCGACGCGCACGGACCGGCTCCGCCATGCGCGACCTGGCGGCCCGGCTCGACACCGCCCTGCGGGCCCGGCCCCAACCCCCCACCGACGTACGACAGGTGTGCCGGGCGGTGTGCGAGGAGATGAGCGCGCGGCGCGGCGGACGGCCGGTGGAACTCCGCTTCGAGCGGTTCCCCGACGAGATCGAAGTCACCGGCCTGTGGGTGGAGTTCCAGGACTTCGACCTGGTCATCGTCGAGGAACGGGCCGAAGCCCTCCAGCAGCTGGTCATCCTCGGCCACGAGCTGTGGCACATGCACGCCGGGCACGGCCATCACCGCCTGACCGGCACGGCGGCCGCGCGGGCACTCGCCGCCGGCCCCGGCTGGCGCGACGTCGCCCTCACCGTCGCCGCCCGCGACGGCTCCCGGCAGCGCGAGGAGGCCGAGGCCGACGACTTCGGGCACCGGCTGGCCGCGACGTTCCGGCCGCTGGTGACCGGCGAAGACGGCACCGGGACGCCGCCCGGTCCCCTGCAAAGGTCCCTCGGTTACCACGGGCGCCGGGGCACGCCACGGTGACGAGTGCCGCCGCCCGGCTCGCCCTGAACCCAGCGGAGTTGGTCGACGCGCACTACCCCACCCTCTGGTGGCTCCCCGCCGGGTTCCTGACCGCCGCGCTGGCGGTCAGGCTGCCCGGCATCATCCGGCTGTGGCGGGATCCGCTCAAGCGGGCGGTCGGCGGACTGCTGCTGCTCGCCTCCGCGGTGTTCGTCTTCGTCGCGCCGTCGACGATCGGCTGGGTCAACCGGGTCACCGGCGTGCCGAACATCTCCGCGCCGTGGGTGTACTCCCTGCTCACCGCGTTCTGCGGCGCCTCCCTGCTGCTGATCACCACCTGGCGCGGCGGCCCGTCCGGCCGCTCGGCCCGCACCCGCCGCCGGGTGAGCGCGAGTTACGCGGGAGTGATCCTCGCCCTCTGGGCGCTGTTCGCCCTGGCGGAGGTACCGGAGGAACGACTGCGGGACCTGGACACGTACTACGCCACCACGCCCTACGCACGCGAGATGATCCTGCTCTACCTGCTCGCGCACACCGTGGCCGGGCTCGTCGTCAACGCGCTGATCTGGAACTGGGTGCGCACCGGCCGCCTCGACACCTGGCTGCGCGCGGGTCTCGCCTTCCTCGGCGCCGGCTTCGCGCTCCAGCTCGCCTTCGACGCCGCCAAACTCACCGCCGTCGGCGCCCGCCTGGCCGGCCGGGACCTCGACTGGCTCAGCACCACCGTGGCACCGCCCCTGGCCAGCCTGTCCGCCGTGCTCGTGGCGGTCGGCTTCATCCTGCCGCACGCCGGACAGCACCTGCGCGACCGCCGCCGGACCCGGCTCGCCCACCGCGCGCTGCGCCCGCTGTACCGGCTGATGAAATCCGTCGACGGCGGCGGCGTGCCCTTCGCCCTGCGCTCCACCCCCGAACTCCGGCTGATCCGCCGCGAGACATTCATCCGCGACGTACTGCTGCCGCTGACCCGCTTCCTCGACGACGACCTGCGCCAACGGTCCTACGCCGCCGCGCTCGCCCTCGGCTTCCCCGCGGACCGGGCGAAGGCCCTCGCCGCCGCGGTGACGATCCTGGACGCGGTGGAGAACAGGACCCCCCACCCCCGCGAGAGCCACCTGGACACCACGGAACTCCTGCGCGAGATCACGGCCGTGTCCCGCGCCCTCGGGCAGGAGGACGCCCTCCGCCGCGTACGCGCCCGAGCCGCCACCCCCCGCGTCCCCGGCTGACCGGCCCACGACGACCGGCGCCGCACCGCGGACGACCGGACGCGCGACCGGGCGTTCCCGCCCGCCCCGTGACCACGGGACCCCCCCGTTCGTACGCCAGGGCACACCTCCGCGGCCCCGTCCGCGCCGACGGCCCCCGCACCGGCACCGGCCCGGTCCCCGGGGCGACCACCGGACCGGCCGCCCGAACGACCACCGGTTCGGCTGCCCGGACCGCCACCGGGCCGGCCGGCGAAGCGGCTGCCGGGCCCACCCCCGGGCCGGCCGCCGGAGCGGGCCGCAGGCCCGCGGCCCGCGCGGGACACCGGCCCGTGGGCGCACGTGGCCAGCCGGGCGCGAGGCACCGAGGCGGGCCGGGGCCCGGCCGGGCCCCGCCCCACCGGCGGTGGCGGCGGCGCGGCCGCATCCGGATCCCGGGCGCCCACGTCGCCCCCGACCGCACCACCGGTGCCGGGCAGCGGGCCGCCACCCGCACGGGACGCGGGGCCCTGTGCGCAGGTGGACAGTTGGGCGCGGGGCGCCGACGCGGGACGAGGACCGGTCGGGTGCTGCCCACCCGGGGATGGCGGAGCCGCGCTCACCTGGGGGTCGGCGCGTCCGGTTTTCGGCCATTGTTGTTCGGGCGCCTGACCGTCTTCGTCCGTAACACCCTCATTCCTCCCGGCCTGCTTTCCCCACCCGGATGACGGGAGGTGGCTGAAGCGATGCCGGTCTTGGCATATTGCTGCATCGAACACCCGCGCAGCCACGGGGAGAACCGTGCGAACGAACAGGGAGATGCGTCGTCTCGCCGACGCCCTCATCGACTCCATACGGGTGCCGGTTCCCGCGGATCCCGAGGTCATGTTCCAGGCCGTCGTCGAGGCGGCCACGCGGTGGCGCGGACGGAAGATCGTGGTCCACCGGGAGGTCTTCCCTCCGCACACCGCCAGCGGCCTCTGGCTGGAAGGGGAGACCCACGACAACGTCGTCGTGGACAAGCGGGCCGCCGTATGGCATCAGATCGTGATCTTCTGCCACGAGGTGTGGCACATGCACCAGCGGCAGACGGCGGGCGGGCCGGACGGCCTCCGGGCCGCCGCGGCGCGCACCGACTTCACCCTCGCCGACGAGCAGGAGGCGGACCGCTTCGGCATGCTGATGGGCCGCCGGCTGCGCACCTGGCTGGAGGCCCCGGCGGACTCCGTGTACGCGGACCGGGGCGACGACACCCAGGACCTCGCCGGCCGCATCGGGGCCGCGCTCAACTACCGCGGGACCCGGCGATGAACGCACTGACCAACTACCTCAGCGCCGGCCTCCTCTGGCTCGGCCTGCTGCTGAAGTCCCCGGATCTGCTGCGCCACCGGCACGACCCCTATCTGCGGTCCATGTGCGCGGTGCTGGCCCTGGCCGGCCTGTGCTTCCTGCTCGGCGCGCCGCCCACCATCGGCGCCGTCAACCGGCTCAGCGGCATCCCCAACCTGGCGGCGCCGGTGACGTACGTGGCGATCACCGCGTACAGCGCCGCCTCGCAGGTGCTGATCGTCCGCTGGCGCGGCGGGCCGGGGATGCGGCGCACGGCGCGGCGCTGGGTCCTCGCGTACACGGGCGTCGTCACCGGCATCGTGGTCATGTTCGTCCTCGGCGAGGCCCCGGTGGAGCGCCGCACCGACCTGGACACCTACTACGCGAGCACGCCCTACATCCGCGAGATGATCCTGCTCTATCTGCTGGGGCATCTCACCGCGTCCGCCGTCACCACACTCTCCGCGCTGCGCTGGGCCCGCCACGTGCGCGGCTGGCTGCGGGCGGGCCTGGCGACCCTGGGCCTCGGCACCCTGTGCGGCGCCGGGTACAGCGCCGGCAAGCTGATCGCCGTGTCCGCCCACTGGGCGGGCCACGACTGGTCGGCACTGGACCGCGATGTCTCCCCGGCGGCGGCCGGTCTCGGCGCGGTGGTGACCGCCTCCGGGATCCTGGTCCCGCTGGCCGGTCCCCGGCTGACGGAGTGGCGGCGGGCCCGGCGGGCCTACGTCCGTCTGGAGCCCCTGGAGCGCGAGCTGGACGACATCCTCGCCCGCCGCGCCCTGCGCCTGCCCCGCCCGCGCTGGGCCTCCCCCGCCACCCGGCTGGTGTGGCGGCAGACCAGCATCCACAACGCCCTCGGCTATCTCGACGCGTACGTGGACTGCGCGCTGTACGACGAGACCCTGCGAACCGTGCTGCGCGCGACGGGCGACCCGGAGCGGGCGTCGGCCGTGGCGTGGGCGACGGTCATCGCGGCGGCGGTGCGCGAGGCCGCCGACCCGGCGAACGCCCGGCCTCCCTGCCCGCCCGGGCTCTTCCCCGACCGGGCGCCGGAGCCGGCCGCGCTGGTGGACATCGCCGACGTCCTGGCCACCTCCGTGCTCCCGCACGGCGCGCCGGGGCCGCAGCCGGTGACCGTCGCCCGGAGCTCGCACGCATGAGCCTCGTCGTCTTCGTGGGGGCCGGCGCGCTGGCGCTCGCCGCCCTCGTGCTGTTCCGGCGGCCGGGCACCCACGTACGCAACCCGCTGACCGTGTCCACCTGCGTGGCGATCAGTCTCGGCGCGCTGGTGTTCTGCTGCTCGGCGCCGGTGACGCTGGCCGCCGTCAACGACCTCACCGGCGTCCCCAACTTCGGCGCCCCGCTCACCTACGGCATGCTCTCCGCGTACAGCTGCTCGCTGCTGATCCTGCTGGTCTACTGGCGGGGCGGGGCGCGGGAACGGGTGCGGCGGATGGTCCGGTTCAGCATCGCGGCCTACGGCCCGCTGATCGTGGCCATCGTGGTGCTGTTCGTCCTCGCCGACGCGCGTACCGAGCGGCTGACGGACCTCGACACCTACTACGCGAACACGCCGTACATGCGCGAGATGATCGTGCTGTATCTGCTCGGGCACACCGCCGCCATGGTGGCCATGTGCGTCGTGTGCCTGAAGTGGGGCCGCGAGGTCACCGGGCTGCTGCGCACCGGGCTGCGGCTGATCCTCATCGGGGCGCTGCTGGATCTGCTGGGCTTCCAGGCCACCAAGTACGCGGCCGTCGTGGCCCGCTGGACGGGACACGACCTCGACGTCCTCTCCACGAGCGTCGCCCCGCCGATGGCCTCGCTCGGCGCCCTGGTCTGCTCCGCCGGCTTCGTGCTGCCGAGGCTGTTGCCCGCCGCCGTGGCGCACTGGTGCGGGCTGCGGGACTACTGGCGGCTGGGACCGCTGTGGTCCCGGGTGGAGTTCGTCTCGACGGCCCCGAAGCCGCCCGCGTCCTGGTGGCACCTCCCGCTGGAGCGGCTGCACTGGCGGGAGGTGGCCATCCATGACGCGCTGCTCGCCCTGGCGCCGTACTTCGACGACCGGGTGCGGCGGACCGCCCTGTCGGCCGCGCTGGACAGCGGCCGTACGCCGCACCAGGCGCGGATCGCGGCGGAGGCGGCCATGCTCGACGCGGCCGCCCGGCGGGCCGCCGCCCGGCAGGCGCCGCTGCCCGCGCCCACCACCTACCGGCTGCACGCCACCGAGGTGTCCGGCGCGGGCGCGCTGGTGGAGCTGGCGCAGGCGCTGGCCCGAACTCCCGCCGCGAGAACGGCGGGTGAAGGTACGGTGAAGGCCTGCCAGGACTGACCGCCTGCCACACCGGACGCCTGGTCGCCCGCCGTCCCGGCCCAGTGCGAGGAGCCCCATGCCGCGTAGAGCTGTCGTCATCGGAGCCGGACTGGCCGGAATGCTGGCCGCGGCGGCCCTGTCCGCCGTCGCCGACGAGGTGATCGTCTGGGACCGCGACGACCTGCCCGACGGGCCCGAGCACCGCAAGGGACTCCCGCAGGGCCGCCACGCGCACATGCTCCTGGCCGGCGGCCTCGCCGCGATGGAGGACCTGGTGCCCGGCGTGAGCGTACGGGAGCGACTGCTCGCCTCGGGTGCCAGGGAGGTCTCGCTCGCCTCCGGCATGGTGTCGCTGACCCCGGAGGGCTGGCTGCGGCGCTGGCACGGTCCGGGACCGCACATGCTGGCGTGCAGCCGGGCGCTGCTGGACTGGGTGGTGCGGGAGGCGGTGCCGGCGCACACCGGGGCGAAGCTCCGCAAGGGGCAGGTGGTCGAACTGGCCGGGGACGCGCGGCGGGTCACGGGCGTACGGGTGTCGACGCCGAGCGGCACCGAGGACCTGGACGCCGACTTCGTGGTCGACGCGAGCGGGCGCGGGTCCCGGGTGGACGCCTGGCTGCGGGCGATGGGCGTCACCGACGTCCGCGCGCAGACCGTCGACGCCGGGCTGGTCAACGCCACACGCGTGTACCGCATACCCGAGGGCGCCGAGGACTTCCCCGTCACCGTCCTGCACGCCGACCCGTACGGGTCCCGGCCGGGCCGCAGCGGGATGGTCCTGCCCATCGAGGGCGGCCGCTGGATGGCGAGCCTCGCCGGCACCCGCGGCGGCGGCGAGCCCCCGTCGGACCCGGACGCCTTCCTGCGGTACGCCCTCGGCCTGCCGCACCCCATCGTGGGCCGGCTGATCTCCCGGGCCGAACCGCTCACCGACGTCCACGTCAGCCGCAGCACCGGCAACCACCGGCGCCACCTGGAGAAGACCCGCCGCTGGCCCGAGCGGTTCGTCGTCCTCGGGGACGCGCTGGCCACCTTCAACCCGGCGTACGGGCAGGGCATGTCGGTGGCCGCGCTCGGCGCGTGCGCCCTCGCCCGCGAACTGGGCCGCGCCGGGCTCACCGGTCCCGGTGTCGCCCGGCGGGCGCAGCGCGGGGCCGCCCGGGCGGTGCACGCGGCCTGGACCATGGCGGTCGGCCAGGACATCTGGTACCCGGGCACGCGCGGCGGCACGCCGGGCCTCGCGGACCGCCTGGCGACCGGGTACACCCGCCGGATGACACGCGCGATGACCGGCTCGTACAGCGCGGCGTCCGCCGTGTGGGAGGTCAGCAGCATGACGGCGGGACCGGAGCGGTTGCTACGGCCGGGGGCGGTGCTGGCGGCGGTGGTGGGCCCGGTGAAGCGGCCCCTGTCCGCGCCTCCGCTGAGCGCGGAGGAACTCCGGCTGGCCGGCCTGTCCTAGGCACCCGGTGCGGTGGGACCGGCCGGGGATGGGGTGCGCGGGCCGGCGCTCCCCGGGTGCCGCCCCACGGACCCGGGCGACCGCTCCCCCCGAGGGGCGCGGGGACCCGCGCGACCAGCCACCCACCACCCGCACCCGGCACGGCCACGACACCCGGCACACTCACCGCACCCGGCACGGTTACCGCAGCCCCGGGGACGGTCAGCCCCCGAACGCCGGCTGCGCAAGCCCCTGGCCCGCCCCCGGGATCACCAGGAGCGACCCCGACAGCGGATGCGGCGCCGGCAGTCCCACCCGGGCGGTCGTGACGTACAGGTCCCTGAGGTCCGTGCCCCCGAACGCGCACGCCGTGACCCGGGGGGTCGGCAACTCGATGACGCGGTCCAGCTCGCCGCCGGGCGTGTAGCGGCGGATCGCCCCGCCGTCCCACAGCGCGACCCACACGCAGCCCTCCGCGTCCACCGTGAGGCCGTCGGGGAAGCCCGCGCCCTCCTCGATCTCGGCGAGGGTCCGGCGATTGCCCACCCGGCCGCCCGCGACGTCGAGGACGTCGAGGACGTCGAAGACATCGACGCGCCGGGTCGGGGTGTCGATGTAGTACATGAGGCGGCCGTCCGGGCTCCAGCCCGTCCCGTTGCTCACGGCCACGTCGTCCAGGACGACGTCCACCGTGCCGTCGCCGGTGAGCCGGGACAGCGTGCCGCCACCGGGTGCCTCGTCGTAGCGCATGGTGCCCGCCCAGAGCGCGCCGTCGGGGGCGACGGCCGCGTCGTTGGCGCGGCGGCCGGGGACCGGCTCGTGGTGCAGCCAGCGGAAGGCGCCGTCGGGGTCGAGGAGTGCGACGCCGTCACGGAGGTTGAGGACGAGCCCGCCGCCCGCCCGCGGCTTGACCGCGCCGACGTGCTGCTCGGTCGTACGGACCGTGCGGCGGCCGGTGGCCGGTTCGTAGGTGTGGACGCGGGAGCCGAGGATGTCGATCCACAGCAGGCGGTCCCCGGCCGCGTCCCAGGTGGGGCCTTCGCCGAGGGTGGCCTCGGCGCGCACCGCTACCTCGTACGCCCTCACGCGGCCACGCTCCGGTGGCCGAGCCGCTCGGAGAGTTCCGCGGCGCCCTTGGCAGCGAGCTGTTCGAGTTCGGCGCGGCGCTCCTCGCTCCAGCGGATCATCGGCACGGAGATGGAGAGCGCGGCGACCACCTGCCCGGTGCGGTCGCGGACGGGGGCGGCCACACAGCTGACGTCCGGGTTGGACTCGCGGCTCTCCACGGCGATCCCGCGGCGGCGGATTTCGGCCAGGACCTCCCGCAGCGCGGCCGGTTCGGTGATGCTGTTCGGCGTCATCGCGATCAGCTCGGCGTCGTCGGGGACGCGGGCGGCGAGTTCCGGTTCGGGGAGGGAGGCCAGGAGCATCTTGCCGACGGAGGTGCAGTGGGCCGGCAGGCGGCGGCCGGCGGCGGAGACCATGCGCACCGCGTGGGTGGAGTCGACCTTGGCGATGTAGATGACGTCGGTGCCTTCGAGGATGGCGACGTGCACGGTCTCGTCGCAGGTCTCGGCGACGGTCCGGGCGACGTGCTGGCCCTCGGCGGCGAGGTCGAGCTGTTCGGCGTAGCGGCTGCCGAGCTGGTACGGGCGCACGCCGAGCCGGTAGCGTCCGGGCTGGCCGGGCACCTGGACGATGTACGACCGGGCGGCGAGCGTGGTGACCAGCTCGTGGACGGTGGTGCGGGGCAGCTGGAGCTTGCGCACGATGTCGGGGGCGGAGAGCGTCCCGTCACCGTCGAGGAAGAGCTCCAGGATGTCGAGAGCCCGGGTCACGGCAGGTACGAGGCGTCCCACGGCCGACCCCCTCCCTGTGTTCGAAATTTCAACTGACGGTCGGAATAGCGAACAGGCTACTCATGGAGCCTCCGGCGGGGCAATGGTTCCGCCGCAGCCGAAACCCCGGCGCGCTCAGATCTTCCTCAGCTACCCGAAGGCCTCGCCCAGCAGTTCCCGGGCCGCGGCGAGGGTGCGCTCCTCCTCCGGCAGGGCGGTGTACGCGCACACCGCGCAGCGGTGCGGTGTCCTCCGGGTCCCGCGCGGCCGGCCGTCCCGGCAGGAACATGGACGGGACACCGACCTGCGCGGAGAACGCGACCTGTGCGGTCCTGTGGAGCCGGGCACCACCCGTCGCGTCCCGACGCCCCGTTGTCGTCGATGTGCCAAGCCCTCCTCAGGTGACGCGGTGGCTACAGCGGTGCCCCGTGCCACTTCCACGAGGTGACGCGGTCGCGGCCCGGCAGGTCGGCGCGGCCGGTGCACCACAGCAGGACGGTCCAGCGGTGCTCGTCGGCCGGGGCCTCGGGGAAGAGCCGGGCAAGGACCCGGTCGCACAGGTCCTCGGGCGGCGTCCAGGGCAGGGAGAGTCCTTCGGCGACGTCATGGGTGTGCACCAGGGTCTCCACGATGCCCATCGCGGCGAAGCCCTCCGGGTCGGAGATCCCGTACGAGTGGTACGAGCGCAGGTCCGGGGAGGCCGTGCGCACCATCGCCGCCAGCAGGGCGCCGCTCGCTTCCAGCGTCTGCAGCAGCCCGGCGGGGCCGGCCCCGGGGTCCGCCCAGATCGCGTTCGCCGGTCCGCCCGCACGGGCGGGGGCCCACCGGTAGGGCACTTCACCGTCGAGCGGCGGCTTGCGCGGCCCCAGCTGGACCGCGTACGCGAAGAGGTCGTCGCTCAGATGCTCGACGGTCTCCCAGCGGCTCCACTCCAGGGAACCGGCCGGTGCCGTCCAGTCGCCGGCCGGGACGCCGTCGAGTGTGCCGACGGCCAGGTGCACGGCAGTGGTCACGTCGTCCGCGGTGACGGGCGGCCGGGCGCCGGTCAGCGCCGCGCGCTCGGCGGCGCCGCACTCCACGCAGAACTCGTTGCCCTCGGGGTCGGCCAGCGTGACCCAGCCCCGCCCGTCGGGCCTGCGGTGGTCGGCGACCGGCGTGGCACCGAGGGCCAGCAGGCGCTCGACCTCCTCGTCGCGGGTGCGGTGGTCCGGCATCAGGTCGAGGTGGAGGCGGTTCTTGCCGCTCTTGGTCTCGGGCACCGAGACGAAGAGCAGTTTCACGGCGGCGGTCTCGACGAGCGCCTCGGGGTCACCGGGCCGGTCCGCGTCGGATATGGAGGCGCCGAGGGCCTGGGCCCAGAAGCCGGCGAGCCGGTAGGCGTCGGCGCAGTCGATGGTCACGTGATGGACGGAAGACGTCATGGGCCTCACTGTCTCCACCGGGTGACGTTCCGGTCCAGTGGGTTATGACGGCACGAGGTGATGCATCCGGCCACGCTGAAGCTGGGGGGGCTGCGGCCCGCGCAGTTGCGGCACATGGAGATCGGTCGCACCGGCGCGGGCGGGCCGGGGCCGCTCGCCGAGCGCGCCGGGGTGGGCACGCTGGTGCTCAGCCACCTCGTGCCGGGCGCCGTCGATCCCGTCTCCGGCAGAACCCGGCACGCCAAGGCGCAGCAGGGTTACTCCGGGCGCGTCGTCGTGGGGCGCGATCCCGTGCGGCCGCCCATCCGGCGGGTGCGGCGCGGCTGAGGGCCGCTGCGGCCGATCTCGCCGCGCAGACGCTGGGCGCGCAGCACCAGCTCCAGTTCGAAGCGCCGGTCGGGGTCGTCGATGCCGTCGCCCCATAACTCCCGTATCTGCCGCAACCGGTAGCGGACGGTCTGAGGATGCACACCGAGCCGGGCGGCCACTTCGGGCGCGCCGCCCCGCGTCTCCAGCCACGCCAGCAGCGTCTCCGCGAGCCGCCGGCCGTGGGCGGGGCCGCACGCGGCGAGCGGGGCGAGGCAGCGCGCGGCGAGGTCGTCGATCAGTTCCTCGGGCTGGAGCAGCACCAGCGCCTCGGTGTGCTCGGTGCAGAAGAGCACTTCCCCGGCGGGCAGCAGACCCCGCTCCATGAGGCGTACGGCGGCCTCGGCCCAGGCGAGCGACTTGGCGGCCTCGGCGAGCGGCACGGGCGGCCCGATGGCGCCCGCCCAGCCGGTCAGCGCCCGCTGGAGCAGCTCGGGGCGGCCGGCGGCGTCCGGTTCGGGCACGACCATGCGGGGCCGCTCGTAGTCCATGTCGAGCAGCACCTCGGGGCCGACGGCGGGCGCGACCGCTTCGCGGGCCGGGCGCAGCAGCACACCGACGGCGACCTTCTCGGGCAGCGGCCAGCCGATCCGCGCGGCCCGTTCGACGAGCGCGTCGGCGGGGTCGTCGCGGTCGCCGGCGGACCGGTCGCGGTGGCTCTCGGCGAGCAGCACCTCCAGCAGCCGGCGCTGGTGGCGCAGCCGTTCCCCGGCCTGGCGGGCGGCGGCCTCGGCGTAGCCGCGCACGGACTGGTCGACGAGGCCGTCGAGGTACTCGTACCCGGCGTCGACGAGTTCGTACATCGCGGGCGGCGGGATCTCCACGCGCTGCCCGATGTCGGCGAACCGGCGCCAGGCCAGGCGTACGCCCATCCGGTAGATGGCCTGGAGGGAGTCCAGGCTGCGCCCGTTCAGGCCCTCGCCGCGGCCGAAGTTCTCGAAGAGGCCGGGCGGGACGGTGGGGCTGCCCGCGGCGTCGTGGACGTGCTCCAGGTGCTGCACGAAGGACTCGATGGCGCGACGGATGCCGACCAGCGCCATCGGCTCGCCGTTCTCGTCCAGCACGACGGGCAGGTGCGGGTACTCGCGGCGGATCTCCCGCATGATCTCCTCGGCGAGCGCGGGCGCCTCGGCCAGGGCGATCGAGGCGAACCGGCGCACCTGGATCCGGGGGACGTGGTGCCAGGCCGAGCGGGGCGGGACGGTCGCCGCCGGGTGCGCGGTCACGGCCGGCTCCCCCGGCCCGCTTCCTCGTATGTGATCAGCGGGGTGTTGGGCTGGTCGGGGGTGGCTCCGAGCAGCGCCACGACGCCGAAGGCGGCGGCGACGGCGAGCGCGGCGGCGGCCACCACGGTGACGGCGGCGGCGGTCAGTCTGGACATGCAGGGTCTGCCTCTCTGGTCGGGAGGTCGTCCCACCCCGGGTGTCCCGCCCCTGCCTGTCGGTGCTCAGTGTCGGCAAGGCGCTCACTCGCCGTCAAGGGAAGGCGGCCGGCCGTCCCTCATGAACTGATGTGACGTCAGCTATAACAACCGCCGAAATTGTCACTCCGGTGAGTAGCCGTGGCGATGCGCTGGGCCAAAACTGTCCACCCACCCCGGGCACAGCCTGTCCACAGCCCCCACGCAGCTCGAAAGCAGGAAACCCCACCCCCTCAGCAGGACCCCCACCCCTCACCAGGAAACCCACCGGAACACCCGGAACACCCCTTCCCCCACACCTCGTTCCGCACCCCGAGACGAGTTGGAGCACCCATGCCCCAGCACGTGCCCCCGCTGCGCGCGGCACTCCCCAAGCCGCCGCAGCACCACTCCCCGGCGCTCCCCCCACCTCCGCGCCGGATCGTCTTCCTCGCCCACCGCGACCTCGGCAACCCCGCCGCCGGGGGTTCCGAACTCCTCGTCGACCGGCTCGCCGACGGCCTGACCCGCCTCGGCCACCAGGTCACCCTCCTGTGCGGCGGCCCCGCCTCCTACCGCGACTACCGGGTCGTCTCCGCGGGCGGCCCCTACGGCCACTACCTGCGTGCCCGCTCCGCCTTCGCCCGGCAGGTGGGGGAGACGGATCTGCTGGTGGAGGTGTGCAACGGCATGCCGTACCTGGCGCCGTTGTGGCACCGCGGGCCGACCTTGTGCCTGGTCAACCACGTCCACACGGACCTGTGGGGGATGCGGTTCGGCGGCCCCCTCGCGCCCGCCGCCCGGCTCGGCCGCAAACTGGAGCGCTGGGCGCTGGCCGGGGCGCGGTCCCATGGCCTGCTGGTCGCCGTGTCCCCGTCGACGGCGCACGCGCTGCGCGCGATCGGAGTCGAGCGGGACCGCATCCGGGTGGTGCACAACGGGGTCGAGGACCCCGGGCCGCGCGCCGACCGCTCGCCGGAGCCGCTGTTCGTGGCGGTGGGGCGGCTCGTCGAGTACAAGCGGATCGATCTGCTGCTGCGGCTGTGGGAACGGGTACGGCCCGTCACCGGCGGCCGACTCGTGATCGTCGGCGACGGGCCCGAACGCGAGCGGCTGGAACGCCTCGCCGGACCCGGCGTCGAGTTCACCGGCCACGTCTGCGACGCGGAGAAGCACCGGCTGCTGTGCGCGGCGTGGCTGCTGCTGCACCCCTCCGCGGTGGAGGGGTGGGGGCTCGTCGTCACCGAGGCGGCGGCGCGGGAGACCCCGGCGGTCGCCTTCGACGTACCGGGGCTGCGGGACTCCGTCGTGGACGGGAAGACGGGGGTGCTGGCGCACGGCGAGTCCTCGTTCGCCGCGGCGTGGTGCGCGCTGGCCCTGTCCGGGCGGCGGCGGGAGCTGATGGGGAAGGCCGCGCGGGAGCACGCGGCGCGCTATCGCTGGGATCGGACCGTGCGGCAGTTCCGTGCGGTGGCCGTGGAGGCCGTGCGGGGCTGGGGCTGTGATGCCTAGTCGCCGTGCGGGTGCGGTCGTTTCGCGGCTGCGGGCCGGTCGTGGTTCGTCGCGCAGCTCACCGCGCCCCTTGGCCGAGTCCCTCCACAGGTCGTTTGCGTTGTTCCGGGCCTTCCTGCGCGAACAGGAGGACCCGGACGGCTGTTACGCGCTGCTCGCCCGGCACTCCGCCGATCAGGTCGAGGCGTACGCCGGGGCCGTCGCCGGGTGCACGGTCGTGGACGTCGGCGGTGGCGGCGGGTACTTCACCGCGGAGTTCCGGCGGCGTGGCGCGCAGGCGTACCTGTTCGAGCCCGATGTGCGGGAGCTGGGGGAGAAACCGCCCGCGGGGGTGGTGGTGGCGGACGGGTATCTGCTGCCGCTGGCCGACGGGGTCGCGGATGTCACGTTCTCCTCCAACGTGCTGGAGCACGTGGCCGACCCGCAGACCTTTCTCAGCGAGCTGGCGCGGGTCACCCGGCCCGGCGGGCTGATCTATGTGTCGTTCACCAACTGGCTGTCCCCGTGGGGCGGTCACGAGTGGGCGCCCTGGCACTACCTGGGCGCCGAGCGGGCCCGCGCCCGCTACCGGCGCCGTACCGGACGGCAGCCCAAGCACACCCTCGGCGAGAACCTGTTCGCCGTGCACATCGGCCCCACGCTGCGGCAGGTGCGCGCCCGCGACGACGTCACGCTCGTCTCGGCCCGCTCCCGCTACTGGCCGTTCCTCACCGAGGCGATCGTGAAGGTCCCCGGCCTGCGTGAGGTGGCCACCTGGAACCTCCTCCTCATCCTCCGGCGGTGTTCCGCATGACGACCACGGTCCAGGCCCCTCCCCCGGCAGCCGTCCCCACCTCCGCGACCGCCGCGGGCCCGCCCCACGGGCCCCGGTCGCGGCGCTGGCTGCTGGGGTTCTGGGCCGTGGTGTTCACCCTGTTCCTGGCGGTCCGGCCGGGACGGCAGACCTTCGACACCAAGCTCGGTGTGACCGTGGATCCCGGGCGGTTCCTCGGCGATCTGGGGCAGTTGTGGCACGACCGGGCCGGGTTCGGCGGCATCCAGGACCAGTACGTCGGCTATCTGTGGCCGATGCTGCCGTTCCACTGGCTGTGCCGGACCGTGCAGATCCCGGTGTGGATCGCCGAGCGGCTGTGGCTGTCGCTGGTGGTGACGGTCGCCTTCTGGGGCGCGCTGCGGCTCGCGGAACGGCTGCGGATCGGCGGTCCGGCGTCCCGCCTGCTCGCGGCCGTGGCATACGCGCTGTGGCCGGTGTTCACCACGGTCGTCGGCTCCACCTCGGCCGCCGCGCTGCCCGGCGCGTTCCTGCCGTGGGTGCTGCTGCCGCTGGCCGACGAGCGGTACACCGCCCGGGTGGCGGCGCTGCGCTCGGCGCTCCTCGTGCCGTTCATGGGCGGGGTGAACGCGGCGTCCACGCTGGCGTCGCTGCTGCCGGTGGGGCTCTATCTGCTGTCCCGGCCGCCCGGCCCCCGGCGGCGCGGGCTGATCGCCTGGTGGGTGCCGGGGGTGCTCGTCGCCACGGCCTGGTGGTGGATCCCGCTGCTGCTGCTCGGCGCCTACGGGGAGAACTTCCTGCCGTACGTGGAGAGTTCGCAGACGACCACGGCCACCATGTCGGCGACGGAGGCGCTGCGCGGCGCCGGGAACTGGGTGGCGTATCTGCACTTCGGGGAGGCCTGGCTGCCGGCCGGGTGGACGGTGGCCGCCTCGGCGGTGGTGGTCGCCTGCTCGGCGCTGGCGGCCGGTCTCGGGCTGGCCGGGCTGGCGCGGCGGGATCTGCCGGAGCGGCGCTGGCTGGTGCTGACGGTGCTGGTGTGCGCGCTGGTGCTGCTCGCCGGGTACGGGGGCGGGTTCGGGGCGCCGTTCCACGCGGCCGTCCAGGACTGGCTGAACGGCTGGCTGGCCCCCTTCCGCAACATCTACAAGTTCCAGACGGGCCTCGCGCTGGCGCTGGTGCTGGGGCTCGCGCATCTCGTCGCGGTCGCCGCCGAGCCGCGCGGCACCCGCCCGGTGCGCGGACGCCCGGTGCGCATCCGCCCGGTGCGCGCACGCCCGGTGCGCGCACGCCGGCACGCCCCGCTGGCCGCGGCGGTGCTGGTGCTGCCGGGGCTGGTGTGGCCGTATCTCAACGGGTCGATCCTGAACCCGGGTTCCTTCAAGGAACTGCCGACGTACTGGCGGACCACCGCCGACTGGCTGGAGAAGTACTCCCCCGACTCGCGCGCCCTCGTCGTCCCGGCCACCGCGCACGGCGTGTACACCTGGGGCTCGACCATCGACCAGCCCCTCGACGTGCTCGCCGACAGCCGCTGGGCCCAGCGTGACTACGTCCCCTTCGGCACACCCGGCAACCGGCGCGCCATGGACGCGGTCGAGCAGGCGCTCCAGACCGGCGGCGCGATCCCGGGACTCGCCGACTACCTGAGCCGGGCGGGGATCTACTACGTCGTCGTCCGCAACGATCTCGACCCCGACCAGATCGGCTACACCCCGACCACGACCGTCAAACGCGCCCTGGAGCAGTCGGGGTACGAGCGGGTCACCGGGCACGGGCCCGTCATGACCGGCGGCCGGATCGCCGACGGCACCCCGCTCCAGGTGGAGGGCCTCTACCCGAGGCAGCGGGCGGTGGAGATCTACCGGCCCGCCGACCCGGACGTACCGCGTCCCGGGCAGGCGGCGCTGCGGCCGGTCGCCGACACCGCGCAGGTCTCCGGCGGCCCCGAGGCGCTGCTGCCGCTCGCCACCGCACTGCGCGGCCGGGCCACCGTCCTCACCGGCGACCGCCACCCCGGGCTCGGCACGCCGCCGCTCCAGCTGACGGGCGACGGGCTGCGCCGCGCGGACACCCGGTTCGGGCTGGTCAACGCCAACACCTCGTACCCGTACACCCGCGACGAGCGCAACGCGCCGGACGCCCACCAGGACGCCGGCGAGCCGCCGCACCAGATCCTGCCGGTGACCGGACTCGACCACCAGACGGTGGCCGAGCTGCGCGGCGCGCGGTCGGTGACCGCCTCCTCGTACGGCAGCTGGTTCTTCCACCTGCCGCAGTTCGACCCCGTCAACGCCTTCGACGGCGACCCGGACACCGTGTGGACGGAGGGCTCCGACGACTCCCCGGACGGGCAGTGGCTGCGGATCGCGTTCGCGGGCGACGGCTACGCCATGCCGTCCGCGTTCCGGGTGACCCCGCTGCCGCAGGAGGGTGTGCGGTCGGCGCCGACGCGGGTGCGGGTGGAGACCGAGCGGGGACGGGTGACGAGCCCGCTGCGGGCCGACGGCTCGACGCAGACCGTCCGGGCGCCGAAGGGCGAGACCCGCTGGATGAAGCTGACCATCGTCGACTCGGTGGCCCGGCGGGCCGGGCTGCTCGGCGCGGGCTTCGCCGATGTCGGCCTGCCCCGCGTGCAGGTCACGCGGACGCTGCGGCTGCCCACGGACGCGGCCCGCACCGCCGCCGGGACCGAGATCGTCTCCCTGCACCGCGTCCCCGACCCCGCCGGGATGTCCCCGACCGGCACCGAGCCAGGACTGCACCGCCGCTTCACCACGGGCACGGCGGGCAGCTACGCGGTGGCGGCGAGCGCGGTCGCGGTACCCGGCCCGGAGCTGGACCGGCTGCTCTACGAGGTCGCGCCCGAGCAGGTGGAACGCATCACCGCGACCGCCGACTCCACCGCCCGCCTGGGCCCCGGCCTCGCCGCCCGCAACCTCACCGACGGCGACCTGACCACCGCGTGGATCGCGGGCGACCGGCCCACCCTCCATCTGCGCTGGCCCGGCAAGCAGCCGGTGGGCGAGCTGGTGCTGGCCGCGGCGGGCGGGCTGTCGTCCCGGCCGGCCGAAGTGCACCTCAGCTCCCCGGACGGCGCGGCGATCGCCTCCGTCGACGAGAACGGCTGGGTCCGCTTCCCGCCGATCACCACGGACCGGCTGGACATCACGATCACCGAGACCGCGCCCCTGACGCTCCACCACCCGGTCGTCGACGAGGACCTGCAACTCCCCGTCGGTCTCACCGAGGCGTACATCCCGTCCCTCGACCGCTACCGGACCCCGCGGCCCTCCCCCACCCGCGCCTTCACCCTGCCGTGCGGCAAGGGCCCGGTGCTGACGGTGGACGGCGAGCCGTACCGGACGAGCGTGCGGGGCACCCTGCGGGACCTGGTGGAGCGGCGGCCGGTGGACGTCACGCTCTGCGGCGCCGGCGCGGACGGCGCGGACCTCGGCGCGGGCGCGCACCGGGTCGAGGCGGACGACGCCGGACCGCTGATCCTCACCGACGTCACCCTCACCCGCGGCACCGCCCCTCAGCCCGTCACCACCGACCGCGGCCTGCGCGTCCGGGACTGGCTCGGCGACCGCCGCGAACTGTCGGTCGGCCCGGGCGCGGCCACCTACCTGACGACGTACGAGAACCACAACGACGGCTGGCGCGCCACCCTGAACGGCGAGGAGCTGACCCCCGTCCGGCTCGACGGCTGGCAGCAGGGCTGGCGCGTCCCCGCCGGGGCGGGCGGCACGCTCCGCCTCTCCTACCAGCCGGCGACCACGTACGAGGCCGCGCTCATCGGCAGCGGAGCCGGACTGGCCGTGCTGGCGGGCCTGGTGCTGTGGCGCCGCCGCGCCGCCAATCCCGAGCCGCAGCAGCCGCCGCCCCCGGCACCCGGGCTGTGGCTGGGCACGGTCGCGCCCACCGTGGCCGGCGTGGTGATCGCGGGCTGGCTCGCCCTGCTGGTCCCGGCCCTGGCCGTACTGGCACACCGGCGGCACGCGGTGCTGGTGCCGCTGGCGTTCCTGGGCCTGGCGGGCGCGGGGATCGTCGCCGCGCTGGGCGCCGGGGAGCCGGTGGCCGACGGGGCCGGGGCGTTCGGGCGTACGGCCCAACTGCTGGCGCTGCTCGCGCTGTTCGCGGCGCTGGTGAGCGTGCGGGAGCGGGCCGGTGCCGAGGACGGCTCCGAGGAGCCGGGCCCGACGGCGGTACTGCCGCCGGCTGCGGCCGGTGGCCCCGACCCGGCAGCGGTACTGCCGCCCGTCCCGGCCGACGACCCGCGCACCACGGCAGGACTCCCACCCACCACGGCCGGCGGCCCGGGCACGACGACAGGGCCCCCACCCACCACGGCCGGTGGCCCGCGCACCACGGCAGGACTGCCGCCCACCACAGCCGACGACCCGCGCACCACGACAGGACTCCCACCCACCACGGCCGGCGGCCCGCCCCCCGCCGCTGCCAAGCCACCCGCCCCTTCCGAGCCGCCCGCCATCCCCCCGCCCCGCCGGCCCCCCGGCACCGGCCCCACGCTCACCGCCCGCGGCCCCGGCGCCGCCGAGCCCGGCCCGTCGGACGCGCGTACCCGGTTCCGTGAAGCCCCGGCACCCGACGACCCGGCGGGAGGCGACCGCGTATGACCGCAGTCGAGCGTCCGGCACACCCCGGCCCCGCGGAGCGGGTGCCGTTCCCGGTGGTGGACGAGATCGCGCGGCACTGCCTGCGGGACGGGGAGCCGGAGACGGTGCACATCGAGGTGCACCTGCCGGGCCCCGTCGATCCGGCCCGGCTGCGGACGGCGTTCGGGGAGGCGCTGGCCCGGCATCCGCGGATCCTCATGCGGGAGGCACCGGGACCCTGGTACCGGCGCCGCTACGAGTGGGAGCTGACGGCGGGCCCGGACCGGGAGGTGGTGACGTTCCCGGCGCCGGGGCCGGACGCGGTGCGCGAGGCGCGGACGCGGGCGCTGACACAGGCGCCGTCCCTGACCCTGGCGCCGCCGGTGCGGCTGGAGGCGGTGCCGGAGGCGGGCGGCACGGTCCTGGTGCTCACCGTCCACCACACGGCGCTGGACGGCCCGGCCTGCCTCCGGGTCGTCGCCACCGCCGCGGAGCTGTACGGCGGCCGGGACAACTCCCCCGCCGCACCGCCCGTACGGGCCGCCGAGCCCGCGCAGGCGCCCGCCGGCGCGCCCTCCCCCTGGGTCCGCCCGGCCAGGGTCGCCCCCGGCTCCCCGGACGCCTCCCCGGGCAACGGCCTGCTCGTCGCCGAACTCGGTCTGCCGCACCGGCCCAAGGGCGCCCCGTACACGGTGAACGACCAGCTCATGGTCGCCACCGCGCTGACCCTCGCGCACTGGAACCGCGATCACGGCGCCCGCGCCGCCCCGCTGCGCATCACCATGCCCGTCGACGACCGCCCCCGCGACCTGACCATGCCCATCGGCAACGGCACCCGGCTGGTCGAAGTGACCTTCGCCGACGAGGAGCTGGCCGACCTGTCCCGGATCGACATGGCGGCCCTGCTGCACCGCACCGCTACCCGCACCCGCACCCTGAAGTCCCTCCCCCGCCCGCAACTCGGGCACGGCGCCGCCCTGCTGACGGCGCCCGTCATGCCCGTGACGTGGCGGGCCGCCGCGACCCGCGCGGTGCGCCGCGCGGCGTCCCCGTGGACATCCACCACGCTGCTCAGCAACATCGGCCGGATCCCCTACCCGCTGGACTTCGGCGCGGAGGCGGGCCGGGCGCACGCGGTGTGGTTCTCGGCGCCCGCCCGGATGCCGCGCGGTCTGACGTTCACCACCGCCTCCACGGCCGGCCGGCTGCACCTCGCCCTGCGCTGGTCCCGCGCCCTGCTCGGTGACGGCGACGGCGCGCGCCTGCGGGACCTGTTCGCGCACCATCTGCACTCGACGGAGGTCCCCGCTCCATGACGCCCTCGCCGACACCGGCACCGGCACCGACGCCGACACCGACGACCGCGCCCGAGCGGCCCGCCGGCCTGCGTGACTTCTACGAGAACCCCGCCGTCCCCGTCGCCTCGGGCACCCCGCGCTCGCTGCGCCAGGCCCGCCTGCTGGCCGCCGCCCTCGGCCCGGCCGGTCCCGGGGGCGGCCGCACGATCCTGGACATCGGCTGCGGCGACGGCACGGCCGCCGCCACCGCCGCGCCCCTGCTGCCCGGCCACCGCCTGGTCGGCGTCGACTGGTCCCAGGACGCCCTCGCCCGCGCCCGGACCCGGCTGCCGTACGCGATCCGCGGCGAACTCACCGACGGCGGGCTGCCGTTCCGTACCGCGTCGGTGGACGCCGTGCTGTTCAGCGAGGTGGTGGAACACCTGGTTGACCCGGACGCCGCGCTCGACGAGATCCGCCGGGTGCTGCGCCCCGGCGGCCACCTCATGCTGTCCACGCCGAACCTGGCCGCCTGGTACAACCGCGGTCTGCTGGCCGTCGGGGTGCAGCCGGTGTTCTCGGAGGTCAGCCTGCGCGCGATCCACGGCCGTCCGGGCCGGGAGGTGGTGGGCCATCTGCGCCTCTACACGGCCCGCGCGCTGCGGGAGTTCGTGACGGCGGCGGGCTTCGACGTCGTACGCCTCGCGGGGGCCCCCTTCCACGGCGTACCGCGTCCCCTGCGCCCCCTGGACCGGCTGGCCTGCGCGAGAGCGTCCCTCGCCTCGATCCTCCTCCTGCACGCGCGCAGGACGTAGCGCCGTGTGGTGGGGAGTGGCCGCCGCGCTGCTGGCGAACATCCTGTACAGCGGCGGATTCGTGCTGGAGAAGCGGGCCCTGGCCGGGCTGCCGCGGGTGACGGTGCGCGAACCGGCGCGGCTGCTGCGGCTGGTGCTCGGCAGCCCGCTGTGGATCGCCGGCTCCCTGGCGCTGGCCTCCGGCTTCGCCGCCCAGCTCGTCGTCTACCGCACCCTGCCGATCGCCGCCGCGCAGGGCCTGTTCGTCTCCGGGCTGGTGCTGCTGGTGCTGCTGTCGGCGCGGCTGCTCGGCGAGGAGACCAGCGGCCGGGAGCGGTACGCGCTCGCCGCGATCCTCGCCGCGCTGCTGATGGTGGTGCTCTCCCTGGACGAGGGCACGGACACGGTCAGCCGGGCGGCGCCCTACCCGCTGCTGTTGCTGCTGGCCGTCCCCTCCCTCGCGGCGGGGCTCTGGCTCTACCGCTGTGCCGAACGCCGCGCCCTGCGCCGCCACCGCCTGCCCTCGACCGGCGTGGAGTACGGCGTGGCCGTGGGTCTCCTCTACGGCGTCAGCTCCCTCTCCATCAAGGGCGTCTCCGGTTACTGGACGCCCACCGACCCCCTCGGCACCCTGACCGCCGTCCTGCGCTCCCCGTACCCCTACCTCCTCCTGTTCACCGGCGCGTTCGGCCTGGTCTTGTCGCAGGCCGCGCTGCAACGCTGCCGGGCCACGCTGATCGTGCCGGTGTGCACGACGGTGACCTGCCTCTACACGGCCGTACTCGGCACCCTCTCGTTCGGCGAGGCACTCCCGGACGACCCGCTGCGGCTGGCGCTGCGCCTGTCCGGCACGGCGCTGGCGGTGGCCGTCCTGCTGACGATGCCGAAACACGACACGGCACCGCGTCCGGCCCCCGCCCCCAAGGAGCTGACCCCATGACCCCCGACGACCCCCTGATGAAGATCCTGGCGTGCCCGCTGGACAAGGGCCCCCTGCACCTCCTGGCGACGGCGGACGAGCGGCCGTCGCTCTACAACCCCCGGCTGCGCCGCCGCTACCCGATCCTCGACGGAATACCCCAGCTCCTCCCCTCCTCCGGACAGCAGGTCTCGGAGGAGGAACACGAGGAGTTGCTGCGGCAGCTGCCCGACGGCCCCGGCAGCGCCGAGGCGGCGGCCCCATGACCACACTCGCCGCCCGCCTGGCCCCCCACCTGCCCGCCCGGCTCGTCGCGGCGACGGCCCGCGCCGTGTACCCCCGCTTCGAACCCGAGCTGGCCAGGATCGACGACCTGTGCCCGCCCGGCTGCGGCACCGCGGTCGACGTCGGCGGCTGGTACGGCCCCTGGACCCGCCGGCTCAGCCGCCGTGCCCGCCGGGTGGTCACCGTGGAACCCGTCCCGCACCTCGCGGACCTGCTGACGGCGACGGCCCCCGCCAACGTGCGGATCGTGCGGGCGGCCGCCGCCGACCGCGCCGGAACGGCACACCTGTGGCTCCCCGCGCACGACACCGGCAGCCGGGGCGTCTCCTCCCTCGTCCGCCGGGACATCCACGCCCACGCCGTGCCGGTGGACTGCGTGGCCCTCGACGACCTCGGCCTGCACGACGTCGGCTTCATCAAGATCGACGTCGACGGCAGCGAACTGTCCGTCCTGCGCGGCGCGGCGGCCCTCCTGACCCGGGACCGCCCGGCCCTCCTGGTCGAACTGGAAACCCGCATCCAGCCCATCACCCCGGTGATCACGCACCTGACCCTGCTCGGCTACGACGGCTGGGTCCTGCCCGAGAACACCTGGGTCCCTCTCTCCGCCTTCCCCCTGGAGTCCCACCAGACAGCCACCTCCCATGTCGCCGCCCACGGCCTCCTCCGCCGCGTCCTCCCCCTCACCGACCGCCCCCGCTACGTCAACTCGGTCCTGTTCCTGCCGAGGGGACGCGCCCCGGGCAGGTGAGACGGAGGAGAGCGGCGGCAGACATCGGAGCACCCACGCCCGGAGCCTCTGCGAGACTCGCCCCATGAGCGGTACCGGGCCCCCCTTCACCCCCCTCGACTTCCAGCTGGTCCTGCTGCGCCGGATGGCCGACCACAACGCCGACCTGGTGGCCGACGCGCGCCGCGCGCTCGGTGTCTCCCTGGCCGACATGCGGGAGGCCAACAAGCGCTGGCAGGCGATGGTCCGCTCGCCACGGAGCCGTACGGCGGCCGGCCGCTACCGCTCCGTCCTCGGCACCCCCGAGTCCCGGACCCCCCGCCGCATCGGCGACCTGGAATGCGAGGCCTTGCGGTGGCCGGTCCCGCTCTGGCCGGACCTGCGGTTCGAGGTGCTGGCCGGGACGGGCGGCGCGGTCTGGAACGAGTGGCTCGTACGCGCCCCGGGCGCCCCCGCCCCCGACCTGCGCACCCTCGACGACCTCACCCCCTGGTCCTGCACCATCGACGAGGCGGCCCACGCCTTCGCCCCCGCCCGCCCCCTCCAGGGCACGGCCCCGACCCGCTGGGGACTCGTCCTCACGGGGCCGGACGGCCGGGAGGTGACGGCGGAGTTCACGTGGGGGTTGTTCCAGCGGCTGCTGGGTCCGTGTTGACCTTCGAGTCGGTCGAAGGCCGACGATGGCCCGGTGCCACATTCCGAACTGATGCCGATCGGGGTCTTCGCCCGGCGCAGTGGGCTGACCTCCAGCGCGTTGCGGTTCTACGCCGACTGCGGGCTGCTGCCCCCTGCCGAGGTCGACCCGGACTCCGGCTACCGCTACTACAGCGCCGGGCAACTGGCGCGGGCGACCGGGCTTCGCCGGCTCCGCGAGATCGCCATGCCGCTCGCCACCGCGGAGGCGGTCCTCGGCGCCGGGCCCGGCGAAGCCTCCCGGCTGATCGACGAGTACGTCGGGACGGTGCTCGGCGACGCGGAGGCGGTGCGGCGGCAGGCCGCGCTGATCAAGTCGTCCCTCGCCGGCGTACCGGGTCTGCCGATCGCCGTCCTGATGGGGCCCGTGCTGGCCGACGCGATCGAGCAGGTGCTGACCGCGACCGCGCGTGAACCGGGGATGCCGGTGCTCGGGGGGCTGCGTTTCGAGGCGGACCCGGAAGCGGTCACGCTGACCGCGACGGACCGTTACCGGCTCTCCAGCCGGACCCTGGTACCGGCGGAGCCGGCGGCCGTGACATGGGCGGCCACGGTCGACGGAGACGACCTGCGGGCCGCGGTGGCCGAGATCCGCCGCAGCGCGCGGGTGCGCGTGGACGCCACGCCGCACGGCATCCGGCTGCGCCTGGCGGGCCGCGCGGACCAGCACTGCCGGCTCCTGTCGGAGGAGTTCCCCGACCACCGGCTGATGCTGGCCTCCCTGCCCGAGGTCACCACCCGGGTGACGGTCGCGAAGGACGCCCTTCTGCGGGCCCTGGAAGACCACCCGGGCGAGCGGATCGCGCTGTCCGTGACCGGGCAGGCGATGAGCGTCGGGGCGCACCCCACCTCGCCGCTTCCGGCCGCCGTGACGGGGCCGGCCCTCCACCTCTCGTTTGAGCTGATCACGCTCTATCCGGCCGTCAGCACGGCCATCGGTCCCGACGTACTGCTCGATCTGCGGGGCCCCGACCGGCCCGTCACGATCCGCTCCGCGGACCGCGGCGACCTCACCACCGTGGCCATGCCCGTCAAGCCCGACCAGTCCACCTGACCGAACGACGAGGACCTCCCATGACCACCCCCCCGCCCACCCCCGACCCGACCATGGAAGTCATCGGCCGAGCCGTCGCCGAGGGCCGGGCCGGCGACGCCGCCTCCGCCCGCCGGAAGCTCCTGGACCTCTGGGCCGCGATCGGTGTCACCGGCGACCCGCTGCACCGCTGCACCCTCGCGCACCACCTGGCAGACCTCTGCGACCACCCCGCCGAGGCCCTGACCTGGGACGTCCGGGCCCTGGACGCCGCCGACGCGATGACCGAGCAGCGCGTCCAGCAGCAGCACGCCGGTCTCCGGCTCGCCGGCTTCTATCCGTCCCTGCACCTCAACCTCGCCGACGACCACCGCCGACTCGGCTCGTTCGAGGCCGCCACCGAGCACATCACCGCGGCGGGCGAGCACGTCCCCCACCTCCCCCGGGACGCCTACGGCACCCTCCTGGGCACCGCGATCGACCAGGTGGCCGAGGCCATCACCCACCGAGACACGACCAGGCGGTCCTCCGCGCCCGGTACCGCCGCGTGACGGTTCTCCACTGCGCGCAGCGCGGCACCGAGCTGACCCCGGACGTCCGGGAGCTGCCGGGCGTCCCGGACGTCTCCGTGCACGACAAGGGCCGGGACCTTGAGACGGGGCTCGCTCCCTCGACGGTGCCGCGACGCCATCGATCCCGAGCCGTGGGGCACGCCCTTCGTGGCCGCGCCGCCCGGCGCGACGCACGAGCAGGGCGGCCGCGCTCTGCTCATGCCCTCGCCGCCGACTGCGTGGGCCCGCACGAACCGCGTCTGGATCCGCTGCGGGGGCGCGCGGAGCCCGGCCTCGGGAACTTCCCGGTTCCTCCGCGCGTTGCGGCGGACGACTGATCGTTCGATGTGCGGCGCGGCGGCGATGCCGTGCTCGGGGGAAGTGAGCAACTCATGGCCATGGTGGGCCTGTTCTGGATCGCCGAGGGCGACGTGTACATAGGCGCGAAGCCGTCCGGTCTGGCTCCCGGGGTGCGGCTGTCCCCGGAGGGCGTGGTGGCCCTCGGGGAGCGGCAGTCCGGGCTTCACCTGTGGGAGGACGTGCGCGCCCTGACGCTGACGGGCGCCCCCGTGAAGACCCTCAAGCGGCAGGTCGGCGTGGTCAGGGACCTGGCCGTCGACATGGTGGTGAACCTGGCTCTGCCGATCGGCCCGAGCCAGACGGACCAGGGCCCGGCGGCCATGACGGTGCGCGTGGAGTCGTCCGGCGGCGACCACGAGCTGACCGCTTACGCCGCCGCGGCCGTCGGCTATTCCGCGACGGAGGTCGACCTCTCCCGCGCTCTCCTGTCCCGACTCACGGAGGGCGCCGCGACGATGGCCACGACACTGGCGGCGATGACGGAGTGGGGCCGTACGCGGGAGGACGACGGAACACCTCGGGCCGCGGAGCGGGAGCGGCTGTTGCGGGAGTGGGCGGGCTGACCGGCCTCTGCCCGGTCAGCGGTTTCGCTGCCCTGTCCGCGTGGTGCCCTGGCCGCGTAACAGGCGGACACGCGCAGCGGCCAGTCCCGGCCGGTGAGCGAACCCTCCTGCCGGCACCTGGCACGTCTGCCCCCAGGCGACCGACGCCGACCACCACGTGGCCGGCAAGGGCGGCCTGTACCCGAGTAGTCGGCCCCTCACCCCGCCGCGCGCAGCACCGCCTCCACCACCCCCGCCGTCGACGCCGGATGCAGGTCGAGGAACAGGTTCGGCTCGACGAGTTCCAGTTCCATGACCACCGGCCGGCCGTCCTCCCCGTCGACGAGGTCGACGCGTGCGTACAGCAGCCGGGCGGGGTCCGGTACGGCGGCCAGGGCGCGCTCGGCGACCGCCAGTTCGGCGTCACTCGGCTCCCACGTCGCCACGTCCGGATGTGCCACCTTCCGCGCGTCGTACGGCGTCCCCGGCGCGAGGACGGCCCCCTTCCGGCTGGCGTGCAGCAGCGAGCCGCCGAAGAACTGCAGCGCCCGCTCCCCGGTGACGTCGACGGCCCGCGCATAGGGCTGCACCATCGCGGTGAACCCTTCCGCGTGCATCCGCGCCAGCTGCCGTACGGCGGTCTCCCGCTGCTCCGGTGGGTAACGGGCGGCGAACCGGGCTCCGGCGCCGGAGGTGGGCTTGACGACGTACTCGTGGTCGTCGGGCAGGTCGGCCGGTTCGCCGGGGGCGATGTACCGGGTGGGCACGGTCGGCACCCCGGCCGCCGCCAGTTCCCCGAGGTAGCGCTTGTCGGCGTTCCACCGCACCACGTCCGCCGGATTCGCCAGCCGTGTGACCGCCTGGCACCTCTCGGCCCACTCCAGGAACTCCTGCGCCCGCCAGCTGTAGTCCCAGGTGGACCGGATCAGCGCGAGGTCGAACCGGGCCCAGTCGGCGTCCGGGTCGTCCCACGCCACCACCTCTACGTCCGCGCCCGCCTCCCGCAGCGCCCGCGCCAGCACCGGCAGGTCACGGTCGACGGCCACCTCGGGCCCGGGGCGGCAGGTGACGAGGGCTATACGGGACGACATGGCGGCTTCCCTCCGGTACGACGGACGACGGACGACCGACAACTGACGGCTGACGGCTGACGGCTGACGGCTGACGGCTGACCGCGCGCAGGCTAACAAGCCCCGCCGCCGGGTGGCCCGGACCAGCGGGCGGTGGCGTGGGACCGGGGCCTGATAGGAACGAACGGGTATGCCGACCCCGACAGCCCGTCCCGACGGTCAAGGAGTACGCCGCGTGTCCTCTCTCTTCCCCGCGCTCGCCGACGGCGCCGCCGCTGCGCGCCCCGCTCTGCGGTTCGGTCCGCGTTCCCTGACCTACGCCCAGCTCGCCCCGGCCGCCGGTGCCGTGGCCGGGCGGGTGCGCGGCGCCGGGCGCGTCGCCGTGTGGGCGACACCGGTGCTGGAGACGGCCGTCGGGACGGTGGGCGCCCTGCTCGCCGGGGTGCCCGTGGTGCCGCTGAACCCGAGGTCCGGCGAGAAGGAGCTGGGGCACATCCTGGGCGACAGCGCGCCCGCCGCCGTACTGGCCGCGCCCGGCGATGCTCTCCCCGCCCCGCTCGCCGGGCTGGAGCGGATCGACGTCGACGTCACCGCCGTGGGCACCGCCCCGGAGGAGACCGCCGGCGACGGCGATCCGGCGCTCGTCGTCTACACCTCCGGCACCACCGGCCCGCCGAAGGGCGCCGTCATCCCGCGCCGGGCGATCGCCGCCACCCTGGACGCGCTCGCGGACGCCTGGCGGTGGACCGCGGACGATGTCCTGGTGCAGGGGCTGCCGCTGTTCCATGTGCACGGGCTGGTGCTGGGCATCCTCGGCCCGCTGCGGCGGGGCGGCGGCGTACGGCATCTCGGGCGGTTCACGACCGAGGGGGTGGCGGCCGAGCTGAACTCCGGCGCGACGATGCTGTTCGGGGTGCCGACGATGTACCACCGGATCGCGGAGGCGCTGCCCGGCGATCCGGAGCTGGCCAAGGCGCTGGCCGGCGCCCGGCTGCTGGTCTCGGGGTCGGCCGCGCTGCCCGTGCACGACCATGAGCGGATCACGGCGGCGACGGGGCGGCGGGTGATCGAGCGGTACGGCATGACGGAGACGCTGATGAACACCAGTGTCCGCGCCGACGGCGAGGCCCGGGCCGGGACGGTGGGGGTGCCGCTGCCGGGGGTGGAGCTGCGGCTGGTGGAGGAGGACGGGTCGGAGGTCACCGCGTACGACGGGGAGACCGTCGGTGAGATCCAGGTGCGGGGCGCCAACCTGTTCACCGAGTACCTGAACCGGCCCGACGCCACGGCCGCCGCGTTCACCGCCGACGGCTGGTTCCGCACCGGGGACATGGCGGTGCGGGACCCGGACGGCCATGTCCGGATCGTGGGGCGCAAGGCGACCGATCTGATCAAGAGCGGCGGGTACAAGATCGGGGCCGGGGAGATCGAGAACGCCCTGCTGGAGCATCCCGGGGTACGGGAGGCCGCCGTCACCGGGGAGCCCGACCCGGATCTGGGCGAGCGGATCGTCGCCTGGATCGTGCCGGCCGACCGCGAACGGCCGCCCGCGCTCGACGAGTTGGCCGGCCATGTCGCCCGGCGGCTCGCCCCGCACAAGCGGCCCCGGGTCGTCCATCACCTCGATGTCCTGCCCCGCAACGACATGGGGAAGATCATGAAGCGGGCGCTGGGCCATGACTGAGCGCCGTCCGAGCGCCCGCGCGGCGATCGCCCTGGTCACCGACGGCTTCGAGGAACTGCCCCGCGCCAGAAGGGAGTACGTCCCTGACGGTCCGCTCGGCTGGCACGGCTACGACGCCTCCCGGGCCCGCGCCGCCGAGCGCACCGGCGAGGAGGAGTCGGTGGTGTGCGGCACCGCCGAGGTCGAGGGCACCCGGGCGGTGCTGATCGCCTTCGAGTTCGGCTTCCTCGGCGGTTCGCTCGGCGAGCGCACCGGGGACCGGCTGGAGGCGGCGTACACGTACGCGCGGGAGCACCGGCTGCCGGTGGTGCCGCTGATCGCCACCGGCGGCAGCCGGATGCAGGAGGGCATGCGCGCGCTCACCCAGCTCCAGCGGGTGGCGCGGCAGTCGGTGCTGACCCGGGAGGCCGGGCTGCCGCAGATCGCCGTGCTGCGCGATCCGACCACCGGCGGCGGCTGGGCGACGCTCGGCGCGGGCGCGGACGTGGTGCTCGCCCTGCCGGGCGCCCAGGTGGGGTTCGCGGGGTCCCGGGTGCGCCCGGCGGACGCCGACCCGGCGGCGTACACGGCTGAGGCGCAGGTCGCGGCCGGCGCCGCCGACGCGGTCGTCCCGCCCGGGGAACTGCGGTCGACCCTGGGCCGCTGGCTGCGCCTGCTCACCGCCCCGACGGCCACCCCGACCGCTACCCCGACCGCCGCCCCGCCCGGCACCTCGTCCGCCGAGCCCGCGCCCCCGCCCCTCCCTCTCGGCGAGACCGGTCTGCCCGCATCGGGCTGGGAAGCGGTGCTGCGCGCCCGCGCGCCGCACCGTCCGCGCGCCGAGCGCTACCTGGACGCCTACTTCACCGAACGGGTCACGCTCAGCGGCGACCGCTGCGGCGGCACGGACGACGGGATGCTGTGCGGGTTCGGCGCCCACGAGGGCCGTACGGTCGCCTACGCCGCCCAGACCGGCACGGCGACCCGCCCCGCCGGTTTCCGCACCGCCGCCCGGCTGATCCGGCTCGCGGACCGGCTGGGCATCCCGGTGCTCACGCTGGTGGACACGCCGGGTGCGGCCAACGACGCGGAGGCGGAGCGGCAGGGGGCGGGGGCGGCGATCGCGGAGCTGTTCGGCGCGGTGGCCGGCGCCCGTACGCCCCTCACCACTCTGGTGATCGGCGAGGGCGGCTCGGGCGGCGCGCTGGCCCTGGCGGCGCCCGGCAACACCTGGGCCACACCGGACAGCTACTTCTCGGTGATCGCACCCGAACTGGCGGCGGCCATTCTCAAGCGGCCCGGCACGGAGGTGGAGGCGACGGCGGACCAGCTCCTCATCCGGCCACAGGACGTGGAGCGCCTCGGGGTGGCCCGGGTCCGCACAGGCGAGCAGGTGTTGCCGTAGCGACACGAACGGCAGGTCCCCTCTGCACTTCCGCCGCAAGGAGAAGGCACCATCAGGATCGCAGGGCGGCGCCGCCTCCCCGTCCCAGGGAGGCGGCGCCGTCCGCCGTCACCGGCGGGGTCAGCGGACGGTCACGGCCCGGACGAGCTCCTGGACCACCGAGCCGCCCCGGTCGTCCCGTGCCGAGGCGCGCAGCGAGACGGAAGCGGCACCCTCCGGCACGTCGAGCGTGCCGCGCCAGGCGGCCGGACCATCAGCACCGAGCGGCACCTTCCGCCACGACGCGCCCTCGTCGTACGACACGTCGAGGGTGCCGCCACCGAGCGTCCCGGTGTCCGCCGCGTCCTTCACGTACTCGGCGAAGATCGTCACCGGCACCCGCCCGCCGCCCACCGTGCCCGCGAGGTCGGTGGCGAGGCCGAAGCCGAGGTTGATCAGCGGCAGGACGGTGCGCCGGTCCGCGGGGGTCCGGGCCGAACGGAACGTCCACTCGGTGTGGCCCTCGGTCGCCGGCTGCCAGCGGGCCCGGGCGAGCGCGGTGTCGGTGACCACCTTGTACGTGCGCTCCTCGGCGGGCGCGTCCCCCACGTGCACGGCACTGCTCGTGCGCCGGTCGACGAGTTCCCCGTCGAGATACACGGCCGTGGTCTGCGACATGCCGCTCTCCTCGCTCCACACGTCGCCGAAGCCGGTGTGGTCGGGCCCGGAGTCGCCCCAGCCGGGGGTGTTGAACCGGAGCTGGTCGCCGGTGCGCTCCTGGCCCCAGCCGAGGCCGGTGCCGAGCCAGGGGCGCCAGACGGGCTTGAACCAGTTCAGCGCGGGCCGGGTGCCGCCCTCGTAACGGACGAGTCCGCCGCGCTGCTCCAGCTCGCCGTCCCCGAGGTCCACCGACTCGTGCCACAGCTGTCCGGTGCCGGTGGAGACGTAGTCGGTGCGCTCGGCCGGGTACTCGATGCGCTCCTTGAAGCCGACGCCGATGGGGAAGGTGCCGGTGATCGAGTAGCGGAACTCGCCGCCGTGGACCGGTCGCGCCGCGTGGAACCTGGTCCGTACGGCGGCCAGCTCGTCGTCGGGCCGGTAGGTCAGGTCGCGGTCGGGCACGGCGCCCGGGTAGCCCTTCGACAGGTCGTAGACGTACGGCGTGTTCTTCGTGCCGGTCAGATCGACCCGTCCGGCGTCCCGCAGCCGCTGCGCGTCCGCCGCGCCGACCGTGGCGATCGGGAAGGGGCGGTCGCCGCCCTCGTCGGTGCCCCACCAGGCGTTCAGCCGGCCGGGCGCGTCGTCCGTCACGAACAGCGCGGCGGCCCCCGCGTCCTCGGCCGCCCGGGCGAGCGCGGCCGGTTCGGTGCCCTCGCTCAGCTCGGCCAGCACCGCCTTGCCCCGCGCCCCGGTCAGGGGGCCGGTTCCGGCGTCCACCAGCGGCAGCCGCACCCGGCCCTCGACGAGCGTGCCGCCGGGCTGGGCCAGCGCCTCGCCGACGCCCTTCACCTCCAGCAGCGGCTTGCCGAGCCGCCACACGGTCCGGTACTCGAAGGTGCCCTGGGTGACCTTCCGGGTCGGCGCGGCGAAGACGCTGTCGTACGTCACCGGCACCATCACCGCGCCGAACAGCTCGGCGCCGTGCGCGCGGCGGTCGTACTCCATGAGCAGCTGCCGGGTCTCCGCGCGCCGGTCGACGTCGGCCCTGATCTGCCGCAACCGCCGTCCGTCGAGGGTGACTTCGCGGTCCCGGTCGAGGACGATCTCCGGGTCCGCGAGGAAGCCGAGGCCGAGCGAGTCGGCGCCGTGACCGCCGCGCACGTCGAGGAACGAGGTCAGGCTGTAGGTGCCGGGCGCGAGCCGCAGCTTCAGGGTGCCGGAGTCGCCGACGTGCGCCGGGGCGGGTTCGGCGCCTTCGGCGAGCCGCTGCACGACGAGGCCGGCGGGGGCGGGGGCGCCGTCGCGGTCCGTGACGTGGACCGTGAGCGTGTACCGCTCCTCCTCCTTGACCAGCCCGAACGCGGTGTGCGCGACGGGCGTCCCGGCGACGGCGGCCACGATCCGCCCGCTGGTGTTCCCGACCGGCGCCCGCGCCCCGTCCCCGGTCACGGTGGTGGACGCGGTGCCGTGCGCGGGGACGGTGAGGGCCGAGTCGGCGAGGGCGGCGACACCGGCGGCGCCCTCCACGGACAGGTCCAGCGTGACCGGCTCGTCGCCGGAGTTGGCGTAGGTGACGGTCTTCGTCACGGGCTCGTTCGCCTCGTACGGCCAGCCGAAGAAGCCGAGGTCCACGCTGCCCGTCGCGGTCACCCGCGCCGTCACCGCGCCCGGCACGCCGACCCGGCCCGCGCCCAGCGTGTACGCGGACGCGTCCAGCGGCGCGGACGTCGACATCAGCGCGTCCTTCAGCCGGGCGCCCGTCCAGTCCGGGTGCTGTTCGGCGAGGAGCGCGGCCACGCCCGCCACATGCGGGGTCGCCATGGACGTACCGCTCATGGCGGTGTAGGCGCCGCTGCCCGCGCTGAGCGAGGAGCGGGCGGCGAGGATGCCGACGCCAGGGGCGGACAGGTCCGGCTTGAGGGCGTGGTCGCCGTGGCGCGGCCCCGCGCTGGTGAAGGGGGCGGCCCGGTCGGCGGAGTCGACCGCACCGACCGTGAGGGCCGCGTCGGCGGCGCCGGGCGAGCCGATCGAGGAGGGCGCGCCGGTGTTCCCGGCGGCGACGACGAACAGGGCGCCGGTCTCCTCCGCCAGGGTGTTCACGGCCTGCGCCATGGGGTCCGTGCCGTCGCTGGGCCCGGTGGAGCCGAGGCTCATGGAGACGATGTCGGCACCCACCTCGCGGGCCGCCCACTCCATCCCGGCGATGATCCGCGACTCGCTGCCCGAGCCCTGGTCGCCGAGCACCTTGCCGACGGCGAGGGCGGCACCGGGCGCCACGCCACGCTCCGCTCCGCCGGAGGCGGCGCCGCTGCCGCCGACGGTGGACGCGACGTGCGTGCCGTGGCCGTTGCGGTCGGCGACGCCTTCTCCGGGGTTCTCCCCCTCGATGAAGCTACGGCTCACCGATATCCGCCCGGCGAGGTCCGGGTGGCTCGCGTCCACCCCGGTGTCGAGGACGGCGACGGTGACGCCCTTGCCGGTGAGCCCGGCTGCCCAGGCGGCCGGGGTACCGATCTGGGCGTTGCTTTCGGCCATGTCGGCGGTGACCCGCCCGTCCAGCCAGACGCCGCCGATCCCGGCGCCCCGCCGGGTGAACTCCCGCCAGAACACCGGGCCCTTCTCCGCCTCGACGGCGACCCCGCGCACGGAGGGCAGCGCCCGGGTCGGCTCGGCGCCGCGCGGGTCGGCGGCCCGCGCGCCCTTCTCGTACGTCACGATCAGCGGCAGTTCGCCCGCCTGGTCGTCGGCGAGCCCCTGCCGCAGCAACGCGCCGACGTCGAAGAGCCGTTCGTCGAGCCTGCCCGCGCGCAGATACGGCAGTGCCTCGTCCGGTACGACGGTCAGCGCGCCGTTCGCGTTCTGGGCGCGCACCGCGCCGGTGGCGCCCTCGGGCCGTTCGACCTCGACGGTCTTCTTCCCGCCGCCCAGGTCGGTGACGGTCACCTGGTCGCCGGTGACGAGGGTGACGGTCCTGGCGGCGGCGCTCGCCGTCCGGGTGACCGCCGGGGCCTTCGCCGTCTCCTGCGCCGGGTCCGCCGCACTCGCCCGCGCGGCCGGCAGCAGGGGGAGCACGAGCCCCGCCGACAGGAGGATCGCCCCGCGTCCGACTGGTCCTCTGATCATCCCCACCCTCTCTCGGTCGATGCTGGGACGAGTGTCGGGGGGCTTGTGCCGCGGCGGAGCCGCCCAGGCGTGGCGGGTTGGCGCTGTGGCGGGTTTCCGCCAGTGGGGCGCACAGCGGGCGGCGTCGGCGGGACATCCGCAACCGGCCTCCGTCACCATGGACTTCGGCGAGGTCACACGTACCACACACGGGGGGAGCGGACGACGCATGGACGGTCTGGTGCAGTTCAGGACCGAGGAGGGCGCGCTGGTCGTCGTGGAGGGCGTCCAGGACGTGACCGGCGCCCGGTTGGTCGCGCGCGGTGACGGTCCCGCGCAGGCGTCCCGCACCTTCGAGGGGGCGCTGAGCGGGGTGCGCGCGGCGGCGGAGTCCGCGCTGCGGGTGTTCCGCGACGGCACGCTCCAACCGGACACCGTGGAGCTGGAGTTCGGGGTCAAGATGACCGCGGAGACCGGTGCGGTGATCGCCAAGGGGGCCGTGGAGGGCCACCTCCTCGTCCGGCTGAGCTGGCAGCCGGAGCAGACCCCCGGGCGCGCGTGAGCGAGTCCGCCTGGCACGCCCGGATCGTGTACGGCAGGGAGGTCGGCGGGCTTCCCGGTCTCGGCGCGCCGGGTCCTGATCCTGCGCCCACGTCGTGCGGTTCAGCGACACGGCGGAGATCACCGTCGCCCGGAGCTGGTGGCGTACGGCTTCCCACCTCCGTCGAGGAGCGGGCTGCCGACGCCGCGGGCGTCGCCTTCCTGCGGGTCGCCGACGAGACCGGCTTCCGCGCTCTCTTGGACGCCGCCCGGGAACGGTGACCGCCGCACGAATCCCCCATTCAGCCGCTCCCCACCCGGCCCCCCACAAAAGGCGCCCCCTCCCCCGCTCCCCGCACGATGCGAACAGAGGCCCGCCGCCCGGCGGTCCACGGTCTGTGCTCTCGGGAGGACCTGCCATGACCGCCAGGCTGGAGCAGCTGCGCCGCTGCCACTTCGCCGTCGACCTGGGCGCGGCGAGGACGCGGGTGTACGTCAAGGGCGCCGGGCTCGTCGTCGACCAGCCGTCCGTCGCCGCCGTGAACACCAGGACCGGCGCGCTGATCGCGGTCGGCGAGTTCGCGGAGAAGATGACGGGCCGCACCCCCGGCTACATCCGGGTCGTCCGGCCGGTCTCCGGCGGCACGGTCGTCGACATCGAGATGGCCCAGCGGATGCTCCGTCATCTGCTCGGCGACAAGATCCGCCGCAGTCTGCGCCGCAAGCCCCGGCTGCGCGCCGCCGCCTGCACCCCGCACGACGCGGATCCGCTGGCACAGCGGGCGACCGTCGAGACCCTCGTCGGCCTCGGCGCCCGCCGGGTCGAGCTGGTCGACACGCTGATCGCCGCGGCCGTCGGCTGCGGGCTGCCCGTGGAGCAGCCGGAGGCGACGATGGTCCTGGTGTGCGGCGCGGCGGCCACGCAGGTCGCGGTGCTGTCCCTCGGGTCGATCGTCACCGCGGAGCGGATCCCGGTGGGCGGCGAGGCCGTCGATCACGCGATCGTGCAGCATCTGCGGCACGAGCACGAGCTGATGCTGCCGAGTCAGTCGGTACGGCCGTTGCACGTCGCCCTGTCCGAGAACGGCCTCACCCCGCACGGCCCGGCCTCCACGGAGATCCACGGGCGGGACGTGGCGACGGGCCTCGCCCGGTCGGTGCAGGTGGACACCGCCGCCGTACGCGACGCCATCCAGACCCCGCTGACCGCGGTGCTCGACGGGATCGGCAAGGTGCTGCGGGACTGCCCGCCGGACCTGGTCGCGGACCTCGCCGACCGCGGGATCATGATGGTCGGCGGGAGCGCGCTGCTGCCGGGGCTCGACCAGATGCTGCGGCAGGCGACGGGGATGCCGGTGCACATCGCCGAGCGGCCCGACGTGTGCGCGGTGCAGGGACTGGGCGCGATGCTGGAGGGCAAGATCGAGCCGCTGGTGCTGGACCCGCTGGCCACCTGAGGCACCCGGCGCGCCCCGGGCCGGAGCCGGTCAGAGCGCGAACCAGCAGCGCACCGTCGTGCCCTCGTCGTCGCTGTGCAGCCGCACCAGGTCGGCGACCAGGTTCACCAGCAGCAGCCCGCGCCCGCCGCGCTGGTGCTGCGGGGCGGGCCGGCGTCCGGCCAGCGGGTCCGCGAGCCGCCCCTTGTCGCGTACCTCGCACACCACGTACCGGTCCTGCTCCCACACCCGGACGGTGCCGGTGCCGCCGCCGTGCACCACGCTGTTGGTGGTCAGCTCGGCGGTGACGAGGGCAAGGTCGCCGAGCCGGATGCCGGTGAGGCCCAGACGCTCCGCCTCGGCGGTGACGGTGTGCCGGGCGGCGGGCAGCGACTCGGCGTCGAACACGAAGGTCAGGGTGTCGGGGACGACGGGCAGCGGCTGGTTGTAGCGGGCCACGATGCCGTCGGGGTCGTAGGCGTCGCTGATCCGCGCGGCCGTCGCTCCGGTGTTCGCGTGCACGACCGTGGGATGGGTGGCGTAGGCGTCGGCGAGCACGCCGGCGTCGAGGCGGTTCAGGTCGTACGGGCACAGGATGGTCACCGCGCGGCCGGTGAAGGCGGCGTTGATCAGCGCCTCGTGCTGGACGCAGGCCGGGTACTCGGTGGCGGAGCGGCCCGCCCAGATCGGCTCGCCGATGATCCGCACCCGGCGGTCGCCCGGCTGGGCGTCGGCGAAGGCGCGCAGCACGCCGGGGATGATCCGGCCGGGGTTGCGGCCCGCCTCGCGCATGTCGAGCAGCCGCACGTCGGCGGCGGCGTCGCCCAGCCCTTCCCGGATCAGCCGCAGCCGCTCCCCGGGCACGGCGACGGCGACGGGCTCCCCGGCGGCCAGACCGTCGAGGACGAAGGGGACGGTCCCGGCCAGATACTCCCGGTCGTCGCCGTAGAAGAGGGCGGGGTGGACGAACGAGTCCTCGGTGCTGGGCACGGCCGCGGCTCCCATGACGTCGCCGCCCATGACGTCGCCACCCATGGCATCGGCACTCATGACATCGACACCTCGATCGCCGGGAGGTCGGGCCAGAACAGTTCCAAGGTGCGGCACAGGGCGGGCGGCGGCCGGTGCAGCACGAGTCGCCGGTCGCGGGGCAGCCGCCGGGCGGCGGCCACGAGCGCTCCGGCGCCCGCGACGTCGACGAAGGTCACGGCGGACAGCTCCAGATGGCACACCTCCTCGCCCTGCCGCACGATCCCGTCCAGCGCCCGCTCCCAGGCCTGGCGGGTGGAGAGCCCCACTTCGCCGGCCGCACGCACCCCCTGCCGTTCGGCCAGCGGGGAGACCGTCAACCGCACAGCGCCTCCCCCACTCTCTCGGACGTCAACGCTCGTACCCGCGCCCGGCAGGGGCCATTCCCGGCCTGCCGCCGAGGACGGGTGTACCGCGCCGTGCGCCGGGAAGGCGCACCGTACCGGCAACAGAGACGCCCAACGGCTGAGAACGGTTGAGCCGGACGGACGAGAACGGTTGAGTCGAGGACGCTTGTGAGGACTGCCGAGTCGAACCCGCTGATCATCGAGAGCCGTACGGACGACACCGGCCGGGCCCTGCTCGCCGTGCGCGGCGAACTCGTGCACGGCTGCGACGAGGCGCTGGCCCGGGCACTGGCCCGGCTGCCCGCCGGGGTCCGCCGCGTCGAAGTGGACATGTCCGGCGTGGACTTCATGGACACGGCCGGCCGCCGCTTCCTGGACCTGCTGCGGGACTACGGCGAGCGCCACATGATCCCCGTGGCGGCGGTGAACTGGCGCGGCCAGCCACGGGACTTCTGGGAGCTGTGCCGGGAGGTGGAGCAGCTGCGCCGCGCGATGGCGACGCGCCCGGTCATCGACCAGGCCCGCGGCATCCTGATGGCCACCCACGCCTGCACCTCCCACGAGGCCTGGGAGATCCTGCGGGAGGCCTCCCAGCTGTCCAACACCAAGCTTCGTACGGTCGCCGCGTCGGTCACCGCGAGCGCGGAGGACGCGTCCGCGGCGCCTCCGGAGGAGGTCGACAGGGCCCTGCGGACGGCGGTCGCGCGCGTGCGGGGATGAACGGGTGTGCGAATTCGCACCTCCCGCACCGCGGGCGAGCGCCGGGCCAGCAGGTGATCCTGGACGTGTCGACGCCCTGGTCCCCCGCCCCCAGGGGGCGGGGTTGATACAGGCCGGCGTCCTTTGAGGGTCTTGGCGGCCCCTGCCGATCAGCGCCCGAGGGTGGCGTTTCACGAGGGCAGCACGGACGCTCGGGGCCGCAGTGCCACCAACCTTGCCGGTCACTTCCGACCCCTGCGTCCCGCCCACGTCCCAACAGACCTTCGATCGGCGAACATACCAGGGCCGCTGGACGATCGACCCCGCGTGGGGGGCAGGCATCCAAGCCGCCCGCAGCGGGTTCCCCTCACCAACGCGCAGAGGACCCACCCCTGTCGCCGGGGCGGAGCCCCAGTGACCTTACGCGGACCGACCGTCTACGAGCAGCTTGTCCCACCGGCTGCTGAAGCACGAGTCTCAACGGCCGGCCGAGCTGACAGGGTCAGAACCTCGTGGGACCGGCGCGGCACCGGGGTCCGGCACGGGCTCCCCGCCCACCTATCCGGCACATCCCCGGGCCCCGCCCCCGTTCGGCGGCTTCCAGGTCGCCGCGGCATCCGGTCCGCCGGAAGGCCGAACCGGATCAGAATCACCGAGACACTGCGGCCATGACCGGCATCGGCCACGATCACCCGCACGGCCAGGGCCTGCCCGGCCAGTCGGTCCAGTAGACCCAGACCGGACGGGCCTTGGACACCTGCCCGACCTCCCCGGGAGGCAGTGCCGGTGGCCGCGTGCCTCAGGGCTGATTCCCTCGCACAACCGCTCGGCGACCCTCCGCCGCACCGGCAGCCAATCCCACGGTGACTGGTTCACGAGCTTCAGCGCCTGCAGTTGCCGTCCGGCAGTCACTCGGACAAGCCCGCCGCGCGCGGGGGAGATTGTCATTTTGAACGTCACCCGAAAGCATGCGAGCCAGACGGGTGAGCAGATCGGAACCAAATGGCCGCTGCCGCGTTGCTAGAGCGTCCGTGGATATACCTGGGGCAATGACTACATGGAGGCTCACATGCGCTTTGGCACAAAGGCCGCCCTACTCGGCGCCGCGATCAGCGCGCTGACGGTCTCGGGCGCCGGCAGCGCCTACGCCGACGATGACCAGCCCGCCCACCCGCGAGAGTCCCACTCCGGCCCGCGAGAGTCCCACTCCGGAAAGGACCACTCCGGAAAGGGCCACTCCGGAAAGGACCACTCCGGAAAGGGCCACTCCTCCGGCGGCGAAGATTTGTTCCTCTTCGCAAAGTCTCACCGGTCGGAGTACGCCAGGTTCGACGATGAAAGCAGCCCCGCCCCCCTCGCCGCCGTACCGGCGGGCCCACTGTGCACCCAGTCCAACACCGCCACTGCCGGTGACGCGGACGCTGCTGAGGGGGCAACCGCTACGGGCGGGGCAGCCACCGCTTCGGGGAACGCCCAGACCCAGACGTGCAACATCACGGTCACCCTGCCGGTCGGGTCCGGCGACCAGACCGTGAGGAGGACCAGCAGGGTGTACGCCTTGGAGGAGGACAGCAAGAGGGTCGTCAGCAGGCACTAGCCGGCTTACGACAGCACAGCGAAAGGCAGCACGGCTTTTCACCGGCCCTCTGCCGGGGCCGACCCAACCCGCGCGGTACAGCCACGGTCAACAGCACGAAAGACCCGGCGCGAAGGACATCGCGGTGGAGCCGCTGCTCGGTCCCGCCGCGGCACAACGCTGACAAAGCCTTGAGGGCGACTACCGGCCCTGACCACGACCACACGAAGCGGGCGGCCCCAACCGGGTGTCGCCCGCTTCTGCGTTCCGGCTCGCCCGTCGGACGGTTTCGCGGGCGTGACACAACGCGTTGCGTGCCAGGTCGGTCCCTTCCGGGACGGACTGCCGTGGCGGCTGATCGGTCACCGTCTTCTCCCGCTGTCGATGTGGGGCAGTCAGTCTGACCCCGCGAACTCACAGCGGCGGCACCGGTGCCTCTGCATCGTCGTGGACGCGGTCCTGGTCACACGGTTCGCACATCACCGCGGAGGCTGAGCGTCGACGTCGGAACGGTTCTTGCGTTGCGGCCCCCACGCGCCTCAAGGCGGCGGCGTGGTCATGCGGCTTCGCGACGGCGGCGCTGGACACGGGCGGCGTCGGTCGGGCTGGGCCGATGAGGCTGTACGGGACCATTGGGCGCGGCGGACGCCATGGACTGCGTGGCCATGCTGACCGCCGTGTACCGCCGGCACCCCCGGCATGGACCCGGAGATCCTCCTGGGCCACATCCAGCTCAGTCAGCAGCAGAGCCGGGCGGCCGGCCAGCCCCAGGCTGACGACCGGGCATCTTTCTGCGACCACGAGAGGAGCCAGGCCTCGCGCATTCTGCGCAAGCCTGGCTCCTCATCACATGCCGCGGGATCAGTCGCCGATGGGCCCGACCACCGTGCAGAAGTTCCCGATCACCTGGGTGTTGTCGCCGGTAACCGTAGCCTGAATGGGCGCAAAGGCCGCGCCACCGTCGAACTCCTGATCGCAGTCCACGGCCTGCAGGTTGCCGACGAGGAAGTAGTCCTTGAAGTCGTACTCGTAGTGCTTGTAGTCGTGCTTGTAGTCGCCGTCACCGGCGTGGGCGACCCCGCCACCGAGAGCCATGCCGCCGACCATGACCGCTACAGCCGCGACCTTCTTGAACTTGCTCATCACTTCTCCGGTCTCTTTGCGCACGTACGTCCGTTACGGATCGTGCTCGGACAGTTACAGAAGATAACACGGAGAACAATCACGGCCGCATTCCCGGATACGCCATATGAGGGAAATAGTTGGCGCAGTGCCGGGACGGCAGAGGAATCTGAGCCTGGAAGGCGGGAGAACCAAGTGTTGGGCGCCCTGATCACGGCACCCAACACGGAAAAAGTGAAGAGTCGAGCCTCGCACGATAGTGCGAGGCTCGACTCTCTAAAACGCCGCGCGAAGAACTCGGAGAAGTCCAGAAGCCCGTTCGGCGTAATCCGATCACCGCGACCGAGAAAAGGCGGAGCGAATTTTGATCACTACGCGCGCCCATTTACGGAAGTGCTCGGACAGTTACAGAAGATAACACACAGATAGCTCAACACGGCAATACATGATGCGCCATATGGGGGGTGGCGGGTCGGCCTTCAGCCGACGTCGCCGCGACTTCGACATCAGGCAATACTGTAAAAGGCTGAATGGCCGTGTGCCTGCGCTGTGGACCAGCCTGGACGGCGGGCTGACCCGCTGGATCCACCGACGAGACCGGCTGCCCGCCACCCACCAGGCCATCGCCGGCTCGTTCCCGACCGGACGGCCACCGCTCGAACGACCTCTCGCGAGCGACGGCAGCCCCTACGGGTGACAAAGAGAGACACAGGGCGTACGGCACAGGCCCGAGGTCTCGCGCTACCAGTGCCCCAACCGCAGGCCGGCCACCGGACCAGGCGCCGAAAACTACCTCTTTCCCCGCCTGACAACCGCAGACGACGTGAGGCCTCCAGCCGACGACCTGCAAACGCGCTCTCCCTGACCGCGCCGCGACAAGCACCCCATCGAAATCACCGACGAGATGCGCCAGGCCACGGATTGGTGGCTTGTCGAGCAGTGAAGGCACTTGTCGGCGAGTTCGGGAGGACCGGGGTTCTCGCCACGGCAGCATCGGTATGCCCCTGGTGGTGACCCGCTGCGGCGGCATGGCGTCACGAAGCCGGACCTTCGAATGGCACGGCCGAATCAGCGCATTGGGCAGAGGCCTGTAGAACTCGCGGTCGAAAACCGCCGACCTGGCCGCGCCGCAGGCGGTTGGCCCTCTGGTCGGCCCGCTCGGGGATGACGGTCCGGATGCCCCGCGCCAGATGGACCTCGGTGGTCAGCCCGCCGCGACCGCCCGAGCGCCTGGCGAGCCGCCATGCCTCCCCGATCTTCCAGTTCGTCCCCCGCCTCCCCCCTTTTACGGGCGCCGGCGGCGTGCTGCTGAGCCCGTCTGCCAAGGACCACAGCGTTCCGGCAGGTCCCGCCAGGGAGCACCGGTCCCCAACCGCCACAGCACCCCGTTGATCACCTGCCGGTGATCCCGCCACGGCCGACCGCGACCGTCAACGCCCGGCAGCAGAGGCGCAATCCGTTCCCATGCCGCATCCGTCAGCTCGACTCGACGCCGAAGGCCGCCCGAAGCGGCGGCTCGATCGGCGTCAACCGCCGCAAGCTCGACCAGAAGGGCCAACAGCCCACGGATAAGAGGAGCACGTCCGTCTCTGCCTCAAACCACCCGGAGCGCATCAAGCGGCGCGACCTCAGCTGCGGCACGTCGAACCAAGTACGACGCGATCGAGCGGGCCCAGGTCGTCGAAGTCGTCCACCGGCGGTAGGGCGAGGACCTCAAGCAGGACAGTGTGAGAACAGTCACTCGACGTCCTGACGCGCGGGCTCTGGGCAGCCTTCGAGGCCGCGCGGGAGAGGGAACGCGAGGAGCCGGGAGGAGGCCTGCGTCGAGAGCGATCGGTTGGGCTCACGAGAGCGGTGAGCCCTTCCACCGCACCGGGTCAGCCGACGCTTCAACCGGCTGGCACCAGTCGGCCGGCGCCGGCACTGCTCGCCACGATCTGCCTCGTTCCCCGCTCGAACAGGACGGGCCCCAAGCCAGAGCGGCAGATGCGACCGGAAGCGTCCGATGAGGCGCTCGAGACAGCCGGGGGAGCCGAGGGCGTTGGTCCGCACGAGGGATTTCCTGCCGCCGCGTGACCCGCGTCCCAGCTCCGTCCCCCCATGCGTGATTGCATCGTGCACAGGCTGCCAAGCTCCATCAGCAACCGTCCGGTCAGCGAAACTGCTGGTCAAGACGTTTCTCCACAGTCGTGGAGTGGTGGGGCGGGTGGGACTCGAACCCACGGCCGACGGATTATGAGTCCTTTTCTGATCTTCCGATCCGTCCCCGCTCTTGCCCCCATCTTCCTATAACCGCAGGTCAGAGGCTCTTTGCTGTTCGGGCACTGCGCCGGCCTTCCTGATCCTGCCGGGTCCTTCCGTCCACTGCGTGTCCACTGGCGGATCCCCCGTGAGCCCTTCCGAGGGGGCGCCTGCGGTATCTGCCTGGATCGACGCAGGCCGCGCGGTGGGCGAAGTCGAGGTCTCGAACTCGCGCGCAGCAGAGTGCCTTTCCGTCGTGCCGGGCTACGACCGCTGTTGTCAGTGGCGCCTCATAGACTGCCGTCAACTGCTCAGATGGGGGGCATGCGTTGGCAACGATTCCTGTTCAGAAGCGCCAGGCACAGGATCCGGACTCGAGCGTGCCACGACTGGTAACCGTGGTCGACCGGGTGCTGGAGGGCGATGTAGTACTGCCCAAGTTCCAGCGGAACTTCGTTTGGACTCGGCAGCAGATCCTCGATCTGCTCGACTCCGTAGCGCGTAACTACCCCATCGGCAGCATCCTGCTGTGGCAGAGCACCGAGCAGCTCGCGAGTGAGCGCACGGTCGCCGGGCTGACCGTCGGCGAGCACCGCCACGGCTATCCGGTGAACTACATCCTCGATGGACAGCAGCGACTGGCGACGATCTGCGGGGCGCTGCACTGGGCCCCGGATGATGACGCCGAGAGTAACTGGAACATCGTCTACGACCTCGAAGAGCAGGCGTTCAGGCATACGGACACCCTGGAGGACCCACCCGCGCACATCATCCCGGTCCGGCTGCTCTCCAACGGCTTCCTCTTCGCCAACCGTGCTTCGAAGCTCGGCTCTGCGGACCTGCAGGAGCGGGCCGCGGAGCTGTACAACCGGTTCGCGAACTATCAGATCGCTGTAGTCACGCTCCGGGGCATGCCGTCGACCGAGGTTGCGAAGGTCTTCGAGCGGATCAACAGCACCGCGACCCCGCTCACCGTCGTCGACTTGATGCGGGCGGCGACCTGGAGCCCGGAGTTCGATCTCAAGGACGAGATCGACGAGCTGCTCGAGGTCCTGAGCCGGAAGCAGTACGGCAAAGTCGACACGAAGACCATGCTGCGCACGATCTCCGCCGCTGCCGGGTTCGGGTTTTCTCGTGAGGACATGAACCAGCTGCGGAACCTGAGTAAGGACGAGCTGGAGGAGGCGGTCAAGGCCGCCGTCGAAGCATCCAAGCTCGCGGTCGACTTCCTGACCACGCATGTCCGTACGCCCCGTGCTACTGCCCTGCCCTACTACAACCAGTTCGCGGTCCTGGTCGAGATCTTCCGCCAGGTACCGAAGGCCACGGCGGCCCAGTACGACGCCATCGAACGATGGTTCTGGCTCACCGCCAGTGGCGAGTACTTCAAGGGGTGGAACGCGCGGCAGATGGCGGACGACCGCGAGGCGGTCCACAGCTTCGCCTCGGGCCGGACCGATGAGATCGAGGTCAGTGCGGGCGTGCCGCGCAGCGTCCTGTGGCGCCGCAATCAGTTCAGGGCCACGAACGCCCCGTCGAAGCTGCTGGGCCTGTTGCTCGCCGAGGCTCACCCGCTGGACCTTCGCAACGGTCGCCGGATCGACACCGACAAGGCGCTGTCCTGGCAGAACGACAAGGAGTTCCACCACTTCTTCCCGAAGTCGTTCCTGAAGAAGCAGGGACTCAACGTGAGCCAGGCCAATGTCTGCGCCAACTTGATCATGCTGAGCTCTGTATCGAACATCGCCATCAGCGACCAGCCGCCATCGGTCTACTTGAAGGATCTGTGCGAGACACAGGGCAAGGACACGATTCGTAAGCGCCTGGCGACCTGTCTCATCGAGGAGGATGCCTTCGAAGCCGCCCTGCGGGATGACTATGAGGGATTCCTCCGTGCGCGCTCCGAAACCCTCCACAAGCGCCTGATGGAACTCATCGGCTCGTCCGCTGCCGGAGCGCAGGAGCATGTGGCCGTCCCCGACGACGGCGGAAGTGGGGTCAGCGATACGGACGAGCCGATCGACCGGGATTCCGCAGACTGAGCGAGGCATGCGCATGCGGGTCAAAGACATGCCGGCGGCCGACCGCCCGCGGGAGCGGCTGTGGCTCCACGGCGGGGAGGCACTCGCTGACCGAGAACTACTCGCCCTCCTTCTGGGCTCAGGCATTCCGGGGCAGGACGCGGTCCAGCTGGCCGGCGAGCTCCTCGCGGCGCACGGCGGACTCCGCGGCCTGGCTCAGGCAGACCCTCAAGCCCTCGTGCAGCTCCCGGGGATGGGCCAAGCGAAAGCGGTACGGGTCGCGGCGGCCTTTCAACTGGCCCGCCGCCTACAGAACTCGGACCTGCACAGCCCTGACCGTGTCACGACCACTGCCGACCTCGCCGCGTTCACCGCACCACTGCTACGCGGACTGCGCCACGAACGCGTAATCGTCGTGGCCTGCGACACGTCCGGCAAGGTCCTCCGAATCGCCCGCCTGACAGACGGCGCCACGGACCGCAGCCTGATTCCGGTCCGTGACACCCTCGCCGTGGTCCTGTCGGCTGGCGCCTCGTCCTTCGGCGTGGCCCACAATCACCCCTCGGGCAACCCCGAACCGAGCATGGCCGACCGACAGGTGACCGATCGCCTGCGGGATGCGGCGCAGACGGTCGGACTACGGTTCCTTGATCACGTGGTCGTGACGGACAGCGCCTGGCGCCGGGTCACAGCTGGCCGGTGAAGGCGGCGTTGAGGACCGACGGCCGCAGCAGGTCGAGCGCACGCTGCGCATATTCGCCGCTCAATCCACTGGCAATGGAATCGAGCACTTCCGCCACTCGATCCTGCGCAGCACGGGAGGGTAGCGGGATCTCAATTTCTTCGAAACGCTTGCGTCCTAGCGTGCGATTACGATCCGCACCTCCGGGCGAAGCAGCTGCAATTTTCGCTAGCCCTTCACGAGACAGCAAGTAGTGACGCAGATAGCTAATGTTCACCCGACCATCCACTGGGAGGTAAGTCAGGAATCTATTGGATGCAATGTAATTTTTAGAATCGGTCGCCGAAGTCACACCGATGGCCCCTTCCCACGCCTTGATGTTACTCAGGATGAGCGCATCCGCCGGGAAGGTGAAGTAATTTAGTTTACTAACTTTCGATCCCAGCGCGCTCGGGTAACGGATGATCCCTTTCCCAAACGAACGCATGCCGATAACGCGATACGATTCATCCTCCTCGACATCAATTGGCGTGCGCTCGAGTCGCAGGACATCTCCGATGCGAACATTTTCCACCTGGCGTCTAACGGTTGGCTCAGATGACGGGAAAGCCAATTCTCCACGAAGGGCCTTCAAAAATCTCAAGACCTCTTCCTCACCTTTGATGAGGTCATCCACAAGAGCCACAGGCGAGCGGTGCTCTAGCTCTTCGTCAGCGTGTGGATTGATTAGGTCGAGATTGAACCCAGACGCCTCGATTTCGTTTGCATCGATCTTCCAAGCGTACTCATTTTCGGTACGCCCTTCCCGGCTTTCCCCTCCCCACCATCTTGCACAATCAGCGAATTCTTCGTATTCCATCGGCTTAGTCTTCGAGTAGCCGCGTCGCCCCTCCGGTAGGGGGATCTCGTAGAACCAAGTTTCCTTCGTCGAGCCAGCCTTCTCGAAGAAGAGCAGATTCGCGGGGATCTGCGTGTATGGGGCGAAGACGCCCTGGGGGAGGCGCACAATCGTATGCAGGTTGCACTCCCGCATCAGCTTCTGCTTGATCTTTGCACCCACGCCGCCGCCGAAGAGCACGCCGTTCGGCAGGACGATCGCGCAGCGGCCGCCGGGCGTGAGTCGCTCGATGACGGAGTAGAGGAAGAGCCAGGCTGTCTCGTGCGTTCCGACGCCAGCCGAGTCGAAGGCAGCCGCTACCGACTTCTCCTCCTCACCGCCGAACGGCGGGTTGGTGAGCACCACGTTCACGCGGTGCCTTGGGCTGCTCTCCTCCCTCATCTTGCGCAGCGCGTTCGTGCGGATCACGTTCGGCGCGTCGATCCCGTGGAGGAGGAGGTTCATCATCCCGAGCAGATACGGGAGCGGCTTCTTCTCCATGCCGCGGATGTTGTGATGGAGTTCGGCCAGTTCCGCCTGGGAACGCGGGAGCTCCTTCAGCTCCTCGTAAGCCTCCACGAGGAATCCGCCCGTACCGCAAGCCGGGTCGAGGATGGACTCGCCCAGCCTGAGGAAGCTCTGCTCCACCATGAACCGGATCACCGGTCGCGGGGTGTAGAACTCGCCCGAGTCACCTGCGGCGTCCCGCATCTCCTTCAGAATTGATTCGTAGACGAAGGCCATCGTGTGGATGTCATCAGCGGAGTCAAAGTTGATGTCATTGACTACGTTGACGAGGTCGCGCAGCAAGGTGCCCGAGAGCATCCGGTTGTTAACGTCCTGGAAGATGGTGGAGATCACATTCCTGGGATCGCCCTCCTCATCGCTTTTTAGGTCACGCAGATACGGGAGAAGTTTCATGTTGACGAATTCGAGGAACTCCTTCCCCGTAAATTCGGTTCTTGCTCCCCAGCTCTTCCAGTCGTATGGCGGCTGGATCACGCGCTCGTAGCCAAGGATCTCCGCCTCCCGCTCCTCCTCCACGCACACATCGAAGGCCCGGAGGAACAGAATCCACGTCAGCTGAGGCAGGCGGTCCAGGTCGCCGTTGAGGCCGGCGTCCTTGCGCATGATGTCGCGCGCCGACTTGATGGCCGACTGAAGTTCCGCGCGAGTTCGCTTTTTGGGCTGGGCGGGTACGTCAATGGCCAGTTGGCTGGTGGTGTCCTGCGGCGGCATCAGTCTTCCGTTCCGGTGGAGGCGTTTACAACTCGCGCCCAGAATTCGCGCACTGCGGTCAGCGCGCTGTCCAAGGTCGCTGTGGTCTCGGTCAGTCCCTCGGCGAGGGGTGGGTACGTGTCCCGCCACAGCGGTGGGGGGTCGGGAATCAAATGAGGGACGGCATGTGTGTCCCGGACCGTGAAGACATGCCGCACTACGCCGTACAGCTCCGCGTCGGCGGCCATGCCCGTCTCGATCAACAGCACGAGATCAGCCAGGTCCTTGACCCTCGTATTGGGACGGTCACCGTATTCACGTGTGAGGGCGTGGAGCTTTTCGGCGAAGTGCTGCCGCCGGTCCACGGCCTCGATGGTCCGGGCGGGGATTCCTGCGAAGTCCAGTGCGCCGAGGAGCGGCAGGGGCTCCGTGGCCGCCACCTCCTCGCCGCGGGCGGCGACATCGATCCGGACACCGGCGAAGGGCTTGCCACCGAGGCCGGCTTCGATGGAGAACCTCCACGCCGGGCGCCCCCCGGTATCAGCGGCCAGCTCCACCGGCGCGGGAACCCGGAAGGTGAACCAGTCCCCGTCCGGGTCTTCTGCGAGCGCATCGAGCAGTGCCTCGCGAAGCGTGCCGCCGGCCAGTCCCGTTTCCCGGATGGCGAGGTCCATGTCCTTGGTGGCTCGGGCCCGATTCCGGAGCCGGAACTCAAGCGCGGCCCCGCCCTTGAGGATCCACTCGGCCTCCGAGTCGGCTGAGAGCCGTGCAGCGATACGGTCGAAGACCACTCGGCGGCGCAGGCGTCCCAGATCTGTGGCTTCGGTCTCCGACTGGCGCTTCAGCCTTGCTTCCAGTGCCCTACGGAGTGCGACAGCATCCTGGTACCGCTTTTCCTTCACCCCGTCGCTCCCCTCAGCGCGCGCTCTACGCCGAGTTCGGCTCGCGCTCCGAGTTCCTGGGCGGCGTGCAGGAGACGGCGGCGGGTGGTCAGACCCCGCGAGAGGGCGTCGTTCACTGCGGAGTCGACTACGTCCTGATCGACCGCGTCAGCCGCGCTCTCCGTGATGGCCCGCAGGGGTGTGGTGACCTTGAAACCCTCGTGCTGTTCGATATCCGCAGCGCCGAGAGTGGCGCGGTGGAGGACGACAGCCGAGTCCTTGGCGCGAAAGCTCGGAGGTACGGTCAGGTGGATCTCCGCAGGGTTAGCGATGCCCAGGTCGTGTACAGCAAGGGCCGTCGCGTGCGACACCACAGCCCGGTCCCGGCTCCAGAGAGACCAGCGGGCCAGGTGGTCAGTGTCGGTGCTCGGCAGGTCGAGATACTCGCGGAAGCGGTAGATGCCGCGGTCGACACGGATCCAGTTGCGACGACCGACGTGGAAGTGCTGGGCCTGGTAGGAGTAGCCGGCCTTGAGCGCCTGCGCAGCCGTGAAGTAGCCGCGTTGGCTGGCGGCGGTGCGCCACAGGCGGTCGCGATTCGTGTCATCACCGAGCACCGTGAGAGCGTAGCAGAAATACTCCTCCTGGTTTCCTTTATCTTCACGCAAATCGACGCACGAAACTAAAAGTGGAATGTAGTTACGCGACGTCGAAGATCCTCTTAGCCAGGTCGTCGATCGCCTCATGCATCTGCGGCGCCCCGCCGAACCGCGCGGCCAGCTGCCGGACCGTACCCAGCTGCCGGAAGGGCGGTACGCGCAGCGCGCCGGCCTCCAGCTCGATGGCACCCTTCTCGGTGAAGCGGTCCAACAGCACGTCCAGCACCTCACGCGCCTCAGGTGCGAAGCTCTTGAGGAACTGATCATGCTCACGGCGTACCCGGTGGGCCCGCTCGGCCCGGCTGATCAGAGGCAGCTCCCAGGCCGCGTTGATCAGCAGATCAATGGGGTCGGCCTCGGGGTGGTCGAGCTTGCGCAGCAGGTCCTCCTCCGTAATGCCGATCTCTTCGCTGTTCAGGCGCTCGCGCAGGATGTTGCGACTCTTGGCGGTGGCCCACTGCGTCCTCAGGTCCGTAGGCGACAGCTTCAGCTCAAGCACTCGGTCATGCACGTATTCCCGGTACTGGACCATGCGCATGGACTGGCCGTCAGGGTGCAGCTGGTAGTGCATGTCATTCCAGACGAAGACCTCCACGCCGTTGACGTAGATACGCCGGGCGCCGCGACTCTGGATCTCATCGACGCGGTCCTCGTCCGTGATCACTGTCCCGTCGTCATCCGCAGGCAGTATGCCCCCATCCCCTGACTGGAAGTCCGCTTCGGGTTCTGCGACCTCTTCGGCGTTGCCGTCCGGGCTCTCCAGCTCTTCGCGCTCGATCAGCTCACCCTGCTGGTCTGTCCGGTCATTGATGACTCTCAGCGGCGGGCCGTCGAACTCGGGATCGTTGAACAGAAGAGTCGCATCAACGAAGTCGATAATGTCGAAGGACCCCTTGTCGATGTCCAGACACAGCCGGGTGCCTCGCCCGATGATCTGCTTGAACTGCGGCATGGAGTTGATCCGGCGCACGATCACGATGTTGCGGGCCGAGGGGATGTCGACGCCGGTCGTCAGCATCTGGCTGGTCACGGCGATCACGGGCTCGTCAGTGTCGTCGCGCCGGAAACGGTCCAGGAGCTCCCTTCCCGGCTTACCGTCGTCATCGGTGATCCGGCAGACATAGTCCGGGTAGCGCGCGACGAGGTCGAGGTTTGCCTGGTTGAGTGCGGCGACCATGCGGTGTGCGTGATCGTTGTTCTCACAGAAGACGATCGTCTTCGCCATCCGGTCCGTATCGGTCAGGTAGTTCGTGAGGTACCGGGCTACTTCCTCGGTGCGTTCCTCAATGGCCAGGGCCTTCTCGTAGTGGCGCTGGGTATAGACCCGGTCCGGGATGGGGTTGCCGGAAGTATCGAGCTGCCCAGGTTCGGGCTTGAAGCCCGTCATGTCGACATTCAGGTGGACCCGCCGTAGACGGTACGGGGCCAGGAAGCCGTCCTCGATGCCGTCCTTCAGGGAATACTCGTAGACCGGCTCACCGAAGTACCCGTAGGTATGCCGCCCCGAGTCCGCGATCGGCGTCGCGGTCAGTCCGAGTTGTACGGCCTCCGAGAAGTGGTCAAGGATGCCCCGCCATTTACTTTCTTCGGCCGAGCTGCCGCGGTGGCATTCGTCCACGATGATCAGGTGGAAGTAGTCTGGACGGTACTGACTGAAGAGCGCAGCTTCGTCCTCTCGGCTGCTGTCCAGCGACTGGTACAGCGCGAAGAATATCTGCCGCGCGCGCTGCGCCCCTCCGCTGATCTTGTGGACGACGTCTCCGAAGACTGGCTCGAAGTAGTCGTCTTTTGGCTGGTCAACCAGGATGTTGCGATCAGCCAGGTACAGCACGCGGGGCTTCTCGCCCCCGTTCCACCCGCTCTCGCGCAACTTTGAGACCAGCTGGAACGCAACCATGGTCTTGCCGGTGCCAGTGGCCAGCGTTAGCAGGATTCGCTTCTGGCCACGGGCTATCGCCAAGAGCGCCTCATTGACCGCCCGACGCTGGTAGTACCTGGGGCGCTTAGGGGTGAGATCGTTGTTGCGCAGACGATGGTCGAACGGGGCGAGGATGAGCTCGCGCTCCAGACCTGTTGTGATCTCCTTCTCGCCGCAGTACCGCTGCCAAAGTTCCTCCGGGGACGGGAACGACGACACCCGGTGCCGGTTGGCACCGATCTCGATCTCCCAGATCTCGATGCCGTTCGTGGCGTAAGCCACAGGCAGACCCAGTCTGCGGGCATACCGCTTGGCCTGCTCGATACCGGCCGCAACATCGACACTCGTCCGCTTGGCCTCGACCACCGCGAGGGGCACGTCGTCGCGGTACTCCAGGACGTAGTCCGCTATCAGCGCCCGCTCACGCCGATGCCGCCGCGGCGACACCACAAGCTTGCCGTCGTTGATCGAGTACTGCTCTCGGATCTGATCTTTGCTCCAGCCCGCCGCGGACAGCGCCGGCAGCACGAAGGCCCGGCACGTCTCCTGCTCGGTCAGTCCCCCTGCACTCGTCATGCAAGATTCATACATCAGGGACAGAGGTAAGAAGGGTGAAAATTCGTCACCCGAGTAAGGAACCCGGGCTCCAGCGATCCGAAACGCCACCGTCCGGCCTCGCGTCCGCTCGCCGACCGCTGCGGCCTGCTCAACTGACGTCGCGGCTCGCCTCCGTCAAGCGGCAGCCGACAGCGCCCCACAACCGAGGCAGCACCTTGGACCGGCGTCCAGTCGACGGGCGGGCGCCGAAGCCCCCAACGCCCACGGCGGGCGAGTCGAGCAGCAGTTTGGAAAGGCATCTGGCAGAAAGGGTTGGAGCGGACGGCGGCCAGGCCGCGCGCGGCCGACGCCCCGCCTCCGTTTCCTCGCGTCCACTGAGCGTCCACTCGATCTTACTTTTCGACTCCGCCGGGTAACCTCCAGCAGATGAGCTCGTTCCGCATTACTGAAGGTCAGAAGCCTGGAAGGGGTGTCCGCATCCATCGCGGACGCCTCGACCAGTACTCGTGAGCAGCGGATTCTCCTCCGGTGGACCCGAGGCGTTACTCAGGGTCATCGAAGATACGTTTCCGCAGGTCAGGGCATGTTACTGGTGGGGCGGGTGGGACTCGAACCCACGGCCGACGGATTATGAGTCCGCTGCTCTAACCGGCTGAGCTACCGCCCCTTACGGCGCGTCGCGCACATTTGTGCGCGCCGTCTGCCGCAGCATAGCCGCTCATACGATCTCCTGCTCCGGCATGGTCGGCTTCGCACGACCATGAGGACTCCGCCACGGCCCGAGCGGTTCCCCCGGACATGAAAAAGGACCCCGGAGGGTCCTCGTTCAGCATGCTCCCCCGACTGGACTCGAACCAGTAACCTGCCGGTTAACAGCCGGCTGCTCTGCCAATTGAGCTACGGAGGACCGAGCTCCCCCGACTGGACTCGAACCAGTAACCTGCCGGTTAACAGCCGGCTGCTCTGCCAATTGAGCTACGGAGGAATGCCTCGTTGCATCGAACGTACCTACCTGGGTATCCGCCAGGGGGCGCTCGCTCGCTGCGACACATACATTAGCGCAAGCAGGGGGGTGCTCCGCCAATCGGTACCCCCGGGCCCGATGCCGCACCGGAACCGTGCCAGGGACTACGCAAGGAAAGGGTGGCCACCATGCGTTACCGGCTCACGTTCGTCGTCGGACTAGCTGTGGGTTACGTGCTGGGCACACGCGCCGGGCGCGAACGCTACGAGCAGCTGATGAAGTCGGCCCGGCAGCTCGCACAGAACCCAGCCGTCCGCAACACCGCGGAGACCGCGGCCCAGCAGGGCCGCCAGTTCGCGGGCAAGGCGTACCACGTGGTCAGCGACAAGGTCGGCGACCGCGTCCCCGACCGCTTCCGCCACAACGGCCAGGACGACGACTGGGGCACCAGCAACACCTGAGGGGCCCGTGGAGGGGCGCGGGGAACTGCGTGAGCGACCACGCACCACCCGCGCCAGACGGACCACGGGTGCCGCTACGGCACAATCTGTTGCATGGGGATAGTCGCCGGGCTGGACAGTTCACCCGATTTCACTCGGATCGTCGTCTGTGACACGGACACGGGGGCCGTGCTCAGGCAGGGATATGCCCCCCACCCGCTGGAGAGCCCCGATGGTGGCCGCCCCAGCGACATGGACCCGCAGGCCTGGCTGCTCTCGCTCGGCGAGGCGGCCGGCGGCGGCCTGCTGGAGGGCGTCCAGGCGATCGGCGTCTCGACGCAGGCGAACGCGGTGGTCCCGCTCGACGCGCAGGGCAACACCGTCCGCCCGGCCCTGGTCGGCGGCGACAAGCGGGCGCAGGTCGCGGCGGCCGATCTGGTCGACGCGCTCGGCGGCCGCGAGGCCTGGGCCCAGGCCGTGGGCTGTGTCCCGCAGGCCGCGCACCCGGTGACCAAGCTGCGCTGGCTGGCGAAGACCGAGCCGGAGGCCGCCGCGCGCACCACCGTGCTGCTCCAGGCGCACGACTGGCTGGTGTGGCAGTTGCTGGGGCGGCCGGTGCGCAGGACCACGGACCGCGGCGGCGCCTCCGGCACCGGCTACTGGTCGGCGGCCACCGGCGGCTACCGGCCCGATCTGGTCGAGCTGGCCCTCGGCCACCAGGTGATGCTGCCGGAGGTGATCGGGCCCTCGGACGCGGCCGGTACGACCCCGGAGGGGCTGCTGATCTCCGCCGGGACCGTGGACACCATGGCCGCCGCGTTCGGGCTGGGGCTGGGGCTCGGGGACGCGGTCGTCTCGCTCGGCGCCTCCGGGTCGGTGATGGCCGTACACCCCGAGGCGCTGCACGACCCGACGGGGACGATCACCTCGCTGGCCGACGCGACCGGGATGCATCTGCCGGTCGTGACCACGCTGAACGCCGTGCGCACCCTGCGCGGCACCGCGGAGCTGCTCGGTCTGCCGGATCTGGAGAGCCTGTCCGATCTGGCGCTGAAGTCGACGCCGGGCGCCCACGGGCTGGTGCTGCTGCCCTATCTGGAGGGCGAGCGGACCCCGGCGCTGCCGCACACGGCGGGCACGCTGGCGGGTCTGCGGCGCGAGTCGATGAAGCCGGAGCATCTGGCGCGGGCCGCGTTCGAGGGCATGCTGTGCGGGCTGGCCGACGCGCTGGACGTGCTGCGCGGACGGGGCGTGGAGGTGCGGCGGATCTTCCTGCTGGGCCCGGCCGCCGAGCTGCCCGCCGTGCAGGCCTCGGCGCCCGCGCTGTTCGGGGCGCAGGTCGTCGTACCGCAGCCCGCCGACTACGCGGCTCTCGGGGCCGCGCGGCAGGCAGCCTGGGCGCTGGGTGTGTCGCAGGGCACGCTCGATCCGCGTACCCCGCCGGCCTGGCAGGGGGCGGCGGCGCAGGTGCTGGAGCCCGGTGAGGAGCTGGCGGTGGGACAGGCGGTGCGGCAGCAGTTCGTGTCGGTGCGGGAGCAGACCCATCCGGGGGCGTTCCGGGCGTAGCGGCCGCCTGTTGGGTTAATCGGTTGAGGTAACGCGGGCGGAGTGTTCGACGATAGGGGCCACGGGCAACCATCAGCCCTCCCGCCGACTCCGAGAGACCAGCGTGCTCATACGACTCCTGCGGACCTATCTCAGGCCCTATCGAAAACCCATCGTCCTCCTGGTGCTGCTCCAGTTCCTGCAGACCTGCGCGACCCTCTATCTGCCGACCCTGAACGCGGACATCATCGACAACGGCGTCGTGCTCGGCGACACCGGTTACATCCTGTCCTTCGGCGCCCTGATGATCGGCATCTCGCTGGCGCAGGTCGTCTGCAACATCGGCGCCGTGTACTACGGGGCCCGTACGGCCGCGGCGCTGGGCCGGGATGTGCGCGCGGCGGTCTTCGACCGGGTGCAGTCCTTCTCCGCCCGGGAGGTCGGGCACTTCGGCGCGCCCTCGCTGATCACCCGGACCACCAATGACGTCCAGCAGGTGCAGATGCTGGCCCTGATGACGTTCACGCTGATGGTGTCGGCGCCGATCATGTGCGTGGGCGGCATCGTGCTGGCGCTGGGGCTCGATGTGCCGCTGTCGGGGGTGCTGATCGCCGTCGTACCGGTGCTCGGCATCGCGGTGACGCTGATCGTGCGGCGGCTGCGACCGCTGTTCCGGACCATGCAGGAGCGGCTGGACACGGTGAACCGGGTGCTGCGCGAGCAGATCACCGGCAACCGGGTGATCCGCGCCTTCGTCCGCGACGCGTACGAGCAGCAGCGGTTCGGGAAGTCGAACGGCGAGCTGACCGAGATGTCGCTGCGCACCGGCAATCTGCTCGCGCTGATGTTCCCGATCGTCATGACGGTGGTGAACCTGTCGTCGATCGCGGTGGTCTGGTTCGGCGCGCACCGGATCGACAGCGGCGGGATGCAGATCGGTGATCTGACCGCGTTCCTCGCCTATCTGATGCAGATCGTGATGTCCGTGATGATGGCCACCTTCATGTTCATGATGGTGCCGCGCGCGGAGGTCTGCGCCGAGCGCGTCCAGGAGGTGCTGGACACCTCGTCCAGCGTGGTCCCGCCGACGGCGCCGGTGACACGGCTGCGCCGGCACGGGCATCTGGAGATCCGGGGGGCGGGCTTCCGCTACCCGGGGGCCGAGGAACCGGTGCTCAAGGCCATCGACCTGGTCGCCCGGCCGGGCGAGACCACCGCGGTGATCGGCTCGACGGGCAGCGGCAAGTCCACCCTGCTGGGGCTGGTGCCCCGGCTGTTCGACGCGACCGACGGCGCGGTCCTGGTCGACGGCGAGGACGTGCGGACCATCGACCCGAAGGTGCTGGCGAAGACCGTCGGCCTGGTCCCGCAGAAGCCGTACCTCTTCGCGGGCACGGTCGCCAGCAACCTGCGCTACGGCAACCCGGACGCCACCGACGAGGAGTTGTGGCACGCGCTGGGGGTGGCGCAGGCCAGGGAGTTCGTGGAGCGGCTGGAGAACGGGCTCGACTCCCCCATCGCGCAGGGCGGGACGAACGTCTCCGGCGGGCAGCGCCAGCGCCTCGCCATCGCGCGCACCCTGGTGCAGCGCCCGGAGATCTACCTCTTCGACGACTCCTTCTCCGCCCTCGACTACGCCACCGACGCGGCCCTGCGCGCCGCGCTCGCCCAGGAGACCGCCGAGGCGACCGTAGTGATCGTCGCTCAGCGGGTGGCCACCATCCGCGACGCCGACCGGATCGTCGTGCTCGACGAGGGCCGGGTGGTCGGCACCGGACGGCACCACGAGCTGATGGCGGACAACGAGACCTACCGGGAGATCGTGCTCTCCCAGCTGACGGAAGCGGAGGCTGCCTGATGGCCGGGCCCATGGGGCGGATGATGGCCGGGACCGGACCGGATCACCGCTCGCTGGACTTCAAGGGGTCGGGCCGGCGACTCGTCGCGCACTTCCGGCCGGAGCGGTTCGCCCTTTCCGCGCTGCTGCTGTGCGTGCTGATCAGCGTCGGCCTGTCGGTGGCCGGCCCGAAGATCCTCGGCGAGGCCACCGACCTGGTCTTCGCGGGGATCGTCGGCCGGGAGATGGAGCCGGGCGCCACCAAGGAGCAGGTGCTCCAGGCGATGCGGGAGCGCGGCGACGGGGACATCGCCGACATGCTCCGCTCCACCGACTTCACCCCCGGCGAGGGCATCGACTTCACCGCCGTCGGCCATGTGCTGCTGTTCGCGCTCGCCGCGTTCGCGGTCGCGGGGCTGCTGATGGCGGTGGCGACCCGGCTGGTGAACCGGGTCGTGAACCGGACGATGTACCGGATGCGCGAGGACGTGCAGACGAAGCTGTCGCGGCTGCCGCTCTCGTACTTCGACAAGCGGCAGCGCGGCGAGGTGCTGTCCCGCGCCACCAACGACATCGACAACATCGGGCAGACCCTCCAGCAGTCGATGGGCCAGCTGATCAACTCGCTGCTGACCATCATCGGGGTGCTGGCGATGATGTTCTGGGTGTCGTGGATCCTCGCCCTGGTCGCGCTGGTCACGGTCCCGCTGTCGCTGTACGTGGCGACGTACGTCGGCAAGCGGTCGCAGCCGCACTTCGTGCAGCAGTGGCGCTCCACGGGCACGCTGAACGCGCACATCGAGGAGATGTACACCGGGCACACCCTGGTGAAGGTGTTCGGGCGGCAGGACGAGTCGGCGAAGCGGTTCGCCGAACAGAACGACGCGCTGTACGAGGCCGGGTTCAGGGCGCAGTTCAACAGCGGCATCATGCAGCCGCTGATGATGTTCGTGTCCAACCTGAACTATGTGCTGGTCGCGGTCGTCGGCGGGCTGCGGGTGGCGTCGGGCTCGCTGTCGATCGGTGATGTGCAGGCGTTCATCCAGTACTCGCGGCAGTTCTCGATGCCGCTGACGCAGATCGCGTCCATGGCCAACCTGGTGCAGTCCGGTGTGGCGTCGGCCGAGCGGGTCTTCGAACTCCTCGACGCGGAGGAGCAGTCGGCGGACCCGGTGCCGGGGGTGCGGCCGGAGGAGCTGCGCGGGCGGGTCGCGCTGGAGGGCGTCTCCTTCCGGTACGACCCGGAGAAGCCGCTGATCGAGGACCTGACGCTGACCGTGGAGCCGGGGCAGACGGTGGCGATCGTCGGCCCGACCGGCGCGGGCAAGACCACGCTGGTCAATCTGCTGATGCGGTTCTACGAGGTGTCCGGCGGGCGGATCACCCTCGACGGGGTCGACATCGCGACGATGTCCCGGGACGAGCTGCGCGCCGGGATCGGCATGGTGCTCCAGGACACCTGGCTGTTCGGCGGCACCATCGCGGAGAACATCGCCTACGGCGCGGCCCGGAAGGTCACCCGGGGCGAGATCGAGGAGGCGGCGCGGGCGGCCCACGCCGACCGGTTCATCCGCACCCTGCCCGACGGCTACGACACCGTGATCGACGACGAGGGCTCCGGGGTCAGCGCCGGTGAGAAGCAGCTCATCACCATCGCGCGGGCCTTCCTGTCCGACCCGGTGATCCTGGTGCTCGACGAGGCGACCAGCTCGGTCGACACCCGCACCGAGGTGCTGATCCAGAAGGCGATGGCCAAGCTGGCGCACGGGCGTACGTCGTTCGTCATCGCGCACCGGCTGTCGACCATCCGGGACGCCGACACGATCCTGGTGATGGAGAACGGGTCGATCGTCGAGCAGGGCGCGCACGCGGAACTGCTGGCGGCGGACGGGGCGTACGCGCGGCTGTACCAGGCGCAGTTCGCGCAGGCGGTGGCCGAGGTGGACTGAGCGCGCCGAACGTCGGGGTGCCGCCGCGCCCACCCGTACCGCTCCAGCGGCACGACTGCCCGCAGCCGCGGATGCAGCGGCACCCTGCTTCAGTCCAGGTAACCCCGCAGCTGGTCCGCGAAGGCGTGGTCGCGGAGTTTGCTGAGGGTCTTGGACTCGATCTGGCGGATCCGCTCGCGGGTGACGCCGAAGATGCGGCCGATCTCCTCCAGGGTGCGCGGGCGTCCGTCGGCCAGCCCGTAGCGGAGCTGGACGACCTTGCGCTCACGTTCGCCGAGGGTGGAGAGGACCGCCTCCAAGTGCTGCTTGAGCAGCAGGAAGGCGGCGGATTCCACGGGCGAGGCGGCGTCGCCGTCCTCAATCAGGTCGCCCAGCGCGACATCGTCCTCCTCGCCGACGGGGGCGTGCAGGGAGACGGGCTCCTGGGCGAGCCGCAGCACCTCGCTGACCCGCTCGGGCGGCAGGTCGAGATGGGCGGCGACCTCTTCGGGCGTGGGTTCGTAGCCGCGCTCCTGGAGCATCCGGCGCTGGACCCGCACCACCCGGTTGATCAGCTCGACGACGTGCACCGGGACGCGGATGGTGCGGGCCTGGTCGGCGAGGGCGCGGGACATGGCCTGGCGGATCCACCAGGTGGCGTAGGTGGAGAACTTGTAGCCGCGGGCGTAGTCGAACTTCTCGACGGCCCGGATGAGGCCCAGGTTGCCCTCCTGCACGAGGTCGAGCATGGTCAGCCCGCGGCCGACGTACCGCTTGGCGACCGACACCACCAGCCGCAGGTTCGCCTCGATCAGCCGTCGCTTGGCCATCCGGCCCATGACCACCAGCCGGTCCAGGTCGAGCGCCAGCCGGGTGTCCAGGTCCGGGGTGTTGAGGAGCTTCTCCTCGGCGAACAGGCCGGCCTCGACACGGCGGGCGAGCTCTACCTCCTCGGCGGCGGTGAGCAGCGGGATCCGGCCGATCTCGCGCAGGTACTGCCGGAACAGGTCGGAGGAGGGACCGCTGTTGTCGACGACCCGGGCGGGCGGCGGCTCCACGGGCTCGGACTCGACGGGCTCGGGCTCGGTGCCGGCCTCGGCCTCGGGCGGCTCGGATTCCGGTTCGGTCTCCGTCTGCGTCTCCGGGTGCGTCTCCGGGTGGTGCACCGCACGGCTCAGCGGCGGCACGGCCGCCAGCACGTCCGGCTCCGCCGGGGTGGGGCTGTCGGTAGGGACGAGGGTCTGGGTCTGCACGGGGGCGACCTCCAGGGGAATCGCTGCTGAGGTGGCGGAACCGCGGGGGTGAGTGATCCGTGGGGGGACGGATCGGCCGCGCTCCGAGGACTCAGGCACCGCACCCCAGTGTGGGGTAAGACACATCCTCGCCACGAGGGGCGTGCGCGCACTTTTTGAGTCCGGTGCGTGACCGGGCGGTTACCGTGCCGGACCGCTGCGGCTCAGAGGGCCGCCGCGCCGCGCTCCCGCAGTGCCTGGCCGTACTGCTGGAGGACCCACAGCTCGTTCTGCACGGCGGCCAGCTGGGCGGGATCGCCGCCGGTGGCGAGGCGGGTGAGGGTGGACTGGACGTCCTGGATCCGGCGGTCCACCGCGCGGCGGCGGACCCAGACCAGCTGCTCGCCCGCGTAGGCCTCGTCCACCGTACGGCGCATGATCGCCTCCACGGCCAGCTCGGTGACCATGGCGCGGACCGTGTCGTCGGGGGCGGCTTCGCGGACCCGGACCAGATACTCCTGCGGGTCCTGGACGCCGTACTCGACGCCGCCCGCGTCGAGGATCGCCTGCCGTACGGCGGCGTAGGGGGCGGCGGTGAACTCGTCGACGCCGTACGCGTCGAACGCCGGGCACACCAGATCGGGGCGCTGGAGGGCGAGCTTGAGCAGCTCGCGTTCCGTCGCGTACACCGGGTTGCGGAGGGTCAGGGCGGGGCCGGACATCGCCGGGCGCGGTGCGGCGTCGTACGACTGCTGGGGGCGCCCGGCGGGGGCGGGCCCCTTGCCGCCGCGGTCGCGGGCCCAGCGGGCCAGCTGGGCGACCCGCTTGACCACGAACTGGGTGTCGAGGATGCCGAGCATGCCGGCGAGCTGTACGGCGACCTCGTGCTGGGCGCCGCTGTTCTTGATGCGGGCGACGACCGGCGCCGCCTCGTCCAGCGCCGCGGCCCGGCCCGCCGGGGTGTCCAGGTCGTAGCGGCTCACGATCTGGCGCAGCGCGAACTCGAACAGCGGGGTGCGCGGCTCGACCAGGTCGGCCACCGCCTCGTCGCCCTTGGCGAGCCGCAGGTCGCACGGGTCCATGCCGTCCGGCGCGATGGCGATGTACGTCTCGGCGGCGAACTTCTGGTCGTCCTCGAAGGCGCGCAGGGCCGCCTTCTGGCCGGCCGCGTCACCGTCGAAGGTGAAGATCACGCGGGCGGAGCCGTTGTCCATCAGCAGCCGTCTGAGGATCTTGATGTGATCGCCGCCGAAGGCCGTGCCGCAGGTGGCGATGGCGGTGGTGACACCCGCGAGGTGGCAGGCCATGACGTCCGTGTAGCCCTCGACGACGACCGCGCGGGACGACTTGGCGATGTCCTTCTTCGCCAGGTCGATGCCGTAGAGGACCTGGGACTTCCGGTAGATCGCCGTGTCGGGCGTGTTGAGGTACTTGGGGCCGTTGTCCGCCTCGTAGAGCTTGCGCGCGCCGAAGCCGACGACCTCGCCGCCGATGTCGCGGATCGGCCACATCAGGCGCCCGCGGAAGCGGTCGATGGGACCCCGGCGGCCCTCCTGGACGAGCCCGGAGAGGATCAGTTCCTTGTCGGTGAAGCCCTTGCCGCGCAGATAGCGGGTGAGGTGGTCCCAGCCCTGCGGGCTGTAGCCGACGCCGAAGTGGACGGCGGCGGCCTGGTCGAAGCCGCGCTCGGCGAGGAAGATCCGGCCGGTCTCGGCCTCGGGGGAGGTCGCGAGCTGTTCCGCGTACCACTCGGCGGCGATCTTGTGGGCCTCGACCAGGCGGATGCGTTCGCCGCGCTGGTGGGCGGGGTTGTAGCCGCCCTCCTCGTAGCGCAGGGTGATGCCGGCCTGGGCGGCCAGCCGTTCGACCGCCTCGGAGAAGGAGAGGTGGTCCACCTTCATCACGAAGGTGATGGTGTCGCCGCCCTCCTGGCAGCCGAAGCAGTGGAAGAGCCCCTTGCTCGGGCTGACCTGGAAGGACGGCGACTTCTCGTCGTGGAACGGGCACAGCCCCTTGAGGTTGCCGCCGCCCGCGTTGCGGAGCTGGAGGTACTCGGACACCACGGCGTCGATCGGGACCGCGTCCCGTACCGCCTTCACGTCCTCGTCGTTGATCCGTCCAGCCACGCGTGAATTCTACGGGGGTCCACCGGCGTTCCAGGGGCCACCGGGACTCCCCGAGGGGTGCGGGGAACTGCGCGACAAGCCATGGAGCACCCGCACCCGCGGGGCGGGAGAACCCGGCGGAACCCGGCAGACGCCTAGGCGCCCAGCCCCTCCAACGGCACGCGCGGAGACGACAGCGCCTCCACGTCCACCTGGACCTCGGACCGGATCAGCCGCTGAATGTGCTCTGTGACGTCCCACACGTTCACGTTCATCCCGGCCAGCACCCGCCCCTCCTTCACCCAGAAGGCGATGAACTCCCGCTTTCCCGCGTCGCCCCGGATCACCACCTGGTCGTACGAACCGGGCGGCGCCCACCCGGAGTACTCCATGCCCAGGTCGTACTGGTCGGAGAAGAAGTACGGCACCCGGTCGTAGACGACGTCCTGCCCCAGCATGGCCCGTGCCGCCGCGGGGCCCCCGTTCAGCGCGTTCGCCCAGTGCTCCACCCGCATCCGGGTGCCGAAGAGGGCGTGCGGGAAGGCGGCGACATCACCGGCCGCGTGGATGTCGGGGTCGGACGTGCGCAGCCGCTCGTCGACCACGATCCCGCCGCCGTGCGCCCGGTCGGCGGTCTCCAGCCCGGCCGCCTCCGCGAGCGCGGTCCGCGGCGCGGCGCCGATCGCGGCGAGCACGTCGTGCGCCGGGTGCTCCTCGCCGTCGTCGGTACGGGCCGCCAGGACGACGCCGTCCTGCCCGACGATCTCCGTCAGCCGGACGCCGAAGTGGAAGCGCACCCCGCGCTCGCGGTGCAGCTCGGCGAAGAGCTGGCCCAGCTCGGGGCCGAGCACCCCGTGCAGCGGGGTCGGCTCCGGCTCGACGACGGTGACCTCGGCGCCGTACTCGCGGGCCGCCGCCGCGACCTCCAGTCCGATCCAGCCCGCGCCCGCGATCACCAGGTGGCCGTTGTCCCTGCCGAGGTGGGTGAGCACGCCCTTGAGGCGTTCGGCGTGGGCGAGGCGCCGCAGATGGTGCACGCCGGCCAGGTCGGTGCCCGGGACGTCCAGGCGGCGGGGTTCGGCGCCGGTGGCCAGCAGCAGCTTGTCGTAACGGACGATCGTGCCGTCCTCGCCGAAGCGGACCGTCTTCGCCGCGCGGTCGATGGCGTCGACGGTCTGGCCGAGGTGCAGCTCGATGTCGTGCCGCGCGTACCAGGCGGGCTCGTGCACGAAGACGCTGTCGCGTTCCTCCTTGCCGAGCAGGAAGCCCTTGGACAGCGATGGCCGTTCGTACGGGTGGTCGCGCTCGTCGCAGATCAGTATCACCCGCCCGTTGAAGCCCTCCGCGCGGAGCGTCTCGGCCGCCTTCGCGCCGGCGAGTCCTCCTCCGACGATGACGAATGTCTGATCCGCGTCGACCACTTGTTGCCTCCTCGTCACTGTGCCGCCAGACGAGCCTCCCGCACGGAGCGTGAGGGGGGAAGAGGGGGTGACCCGATCAGGCCACGCAGGGTCACATCGGTGTCACATTCGTCCCGTGAGTCTCGCGTGCAGCGAGCGGGCCGAGACGTCGGTGAGGGAGGCGATCTGGTCGACGATCACCCGTTTGCGGGCCCGGTCGTCGGGGGCCTGGTCGAACAGCGCGCGGAACTGCGGGTCCAGGCCGTCCGGGGCGCGGGCGGTCAGCGCCTCGGCGAGTTCGGCGACGACGATCCGCTGGTCGGCGCGGAGCCGGGTCTGCTCGGCGCGCTGCATGACGTAGCGGTCGGCGACCGCCTTCAGCACCGCGCACTCCATGCGGGTCTCGCGCGGTACGACCAGCTCCGCGCCGTACCGGGTGAGCCGCCCGCCCCCGTACGCCGCGCGCGTGGCACCCTCCGCGGCGAGGCAGAAGCGGCCGATGAGCTGGCTGGTGGCGTCCTTCAGGCGGGCCTGCGCGACGGCCGATCCGTCGTAGCCGTGCGGCCACCACTCCTCGTCCTGGAGGCGGTCCAGGGCGGCGGCGAGTTCGGCGGGGTCGGTGCCGGCGGGGACGTAACGGCCGATGGCGACGCGGAAGATCTCCCGCCGCTCCGGCTCGGCGTGCAGGCAGTCGGGGTCGATGTGCCCGGCGTGCAGACCGTCCTCGACATCGTGCACCGAGTACGCCACGTCGTCCGACCAGTCCATGACCTGCGCCTCGAAGCAGATGCGGGTACCGGGGGCGTCCTTGCGGGCCCAGTCGAACACCGGGCGGTCGTCCTCGTAGACGCCGAACTTGCGCGAGGCCGGGTCGGCCGGGTGGGCGCCGCGTGGCCACGGGTACTTGGTGGCGGCGTCCAGGGTGGCGCGGGTGAGGTTGAGGCCGACGGAGCCCTCGGGGGTGAACCGTTTCGGTTCGATGCGGGTGAGGAGGCGCAGCGACTGGGCGTTGCCCTCGAAGCCGCCGCAGTCCTCGGCGAACTCGTTCAGCGCCTCCTCGCCGTTGTGGCCGAAGGGGGGATGGCCGAGGTCGTGGGCGAGGCAGGCGGCCTCCACGAGGTCGGGGTCGCAGCCGAGGGCCGCGCCGAGCTCGCGGCCTACCTGGGCGCACTCCAGGGAGTGGGTGAGGCGGGTGCGGGGACTCGCGTCCCAGGCCTGGGCGGTGGTTCCGGGGGTCACGACCTGGGTTTTGCCCGCGAGTCTGCGGAGTGCCGATGAGTGGAGGATGCGGGCGCGGTCGCGTTGGAAGGCGGTGCGGCCGGGGCGTTTGTCGGGCTCGGGGGCCCAGCGTTCGGTTGCGGAGGTGGGGTATGCGGGGGGTTCGTTGCCTTCCATGGGTCGACAGTAAGCGCAGACGCGTCCGCCGGGTTGATGTGGTGGCGCGGATGCGGCTTGTCCTGGGCTGCTCGCGCGGTTCCCCGTGCCCCTCAGTGAGTCGCGGCCAGCGCCGGTTCGGGTGTGGCCCTCGTCGTGGCCTCGTCGTAGCGGTGGAGGAGGAGTTCGGCCATCAAGGGGTGGGCGCCGAGGGGGTCCGCGGCGATGTCCGGGGCCGCCTTCGCGCACTCCGTCGCGAAGCGGCCCGGGGCGGTGAAGTAGGAGGCCACGGCGATGCGGTGGCGGCCCCGCGCCCGGAGGGAGCGGACGGCCGCTGCCACCGTCGGGGTCGCGGCGGAGGCGTAGGCGGGGAGGACCGGGACGCCGAGGCGGGCCGCGAGGAGGGCGGCCGTCCGGCCGGTGTCGGTCGCCGAGTCGGGGTCGCGGGAGCCCGCGGCGGCGAGGATGACGGCGGAGGCGCGGCGTTCGGCCTCGGTCGCCGGGGGGCGCCAGCCCGCCTCGGTCAGGCGGGTGTGGAGGGTGTCGGCGAGGAGCGGGTGGGGGCCGAGGGGGGCGGCCAGGCGGCTGCGGGCCGGGGCGCCGGCGGCCATCTCGGGGATGTCCCGCTTGACGTGGTAGCCGCGGCTGAGGAGGAGGGGGACGAGGACGGCCTCGCGTTCGCCCAGGGCGGTGAGGGTGTCGGGGAGCAGGGGCTCGTTCAGCTCGATGTGCCCGAGGTGGACCGGCAGGCCGGGGCGCAGCGCGCGGACGCGGTCGAGGAGGGCGCGGACCGTGGCGAGGGCGCGCGGGTCGCGGCTGCCGTGGGCCACGACGACGAGCGCGGGGGGTCCGGGGCGGTGGCTGAGCTGGCTGTCCATGCATCGAGGGTGCCGGGAGGACGTTGCCGGCCCGTTGCGTGGGGGTCACGGGCGTTTTCCGTGGGTTCACCGCGGGGGGCGGGCGGAGTGTGAGGGAGACGCAACCGGGGCGCCGCACAGACCGTCCCTTTCCGTATGAAGATCGTACGACCTCGTCTGCCGCGTACCCGGGCCGGCCGCCGACGGCTGGTGCAGGCCGTGATGGCGGGGTGCGTGCTGGCGCTGCTGCCGACCACCTGGCTGTATGTCTCGACCGGCGACCGGCTGCGGACCACCGCGGACGTGCCGCGCACCGAGGTCGCCGTCGTCTTCGGCGCCGGTCTGTGGAACGGCGAGCCGTCGCCGTACCTCGCCCACCGGCTGGACGCGGCGGCCGGGCTGTACCGGGCGGGCCGGATCGAGGTGGTCCTGGTGACCGGCGACAACAGCCGCGAGGACTACGACGAGCCGGACGCGATGCGCGCCTATCTCACCCGGCACGGCGTCCCGGACGCGCGGATCGTCAGCGACTACGCGGGCTTCGACACCTGGGACTCCTGTGTCCGCGCCAAGAAGATCTTCGGGGTGGACGAGGCGGTGCTGATCAGCCAGGACTTCCACATCCGGCGGGCGGTCGCGCTGTGCCGGGAGGCGGGGGTGGCGTCGTACGGCGTCGGGGTGCCCGCCAAGCGGGACGCGACCTGGTACTACGGCGGGGTCCGGGAAATCTTCGCGAGCGGCAAGGCGGCGCTGGACGCGGTCCTCGAACCCGATCCCCGGTTCCTCGGACCGGAGGAGCCCGGGGTGGAGCGGGCGCTGGCCGCCGGGCGCTGACCTGCGCAGAGTGCTCCTCACGGTGGCCCGGGAGCGGCGGGGAGGCCGCCGTCCCGGCCGTGTAACAGGGAGCCGTCCCGGCGCGTAACACGGCCGATTCACCCTGAAGGGCATGAACAGCACCCCGACGCCCACCCACTGCCCGTACTGCGCCCTGCAGTGCGGGATGAACCTGTCGCCCACGCCGGACGGGGGCGTCGAGGTGCTGGAACGCGCCGACTTCCCGGTGAACCGGGGAGCGCTGTGCGGCAAGGGCCGTACGGCGCCCGCGGTGCTCTCGTCCCGGGTGCGGCTGACCTCCCCGCTGGTGCGGGAGGGCGGCGCGCTGACGCCCGCGACCTGGGACGAGGCCCTGGACCGGATCGCCGGCGCGCTCGGTGGTATCCGCGCGGAGCACGGCGCGGACGCGCTCGGCGTGTTCGGCGGGGGCGGGCTGACCAACGAGAAGGCGTACACGCTGGGCAAATTCGCCCGGGTGGCGCTCGGCACCTCGCAGATCGACTACAACGGCCGGTTCTGCATGTCGTCCGCGGCGGCGGCCGGGACGAAGGCCTTCGGGCTCGACCGCGGGCTGCCCTTCCCGCTGGAGGACATCCCGAAAAGCGGCTGTGTGATCCTCGTCGGCTCCAACCTCGCCGAGACCATGCCGCCGTCGCTGCGCTTCCTCACCGAGCTGAAGGAGAACGGCGGCACCCTGATCGTCGTCGACCCGCGCCGCACGAAGACCGCCGAGCAGGCCGATCTGCATCTGGCGCCCCGGCCGGGCACCGACCTCGCGCTGGCGCTGGGCCTGCTGCACCTGGTCGTCGCCGAGGGCCGCACCGACGAGGCGTACATCGCCGAGCGGACCACCGGCTGGGAGGACGCGCGGGCCGCGGCCATGGCGCACTGGCCGGAGTACGTGGAGCGGATCACCGGGGTGTCGGTGCCGCAGCTGCGGGAGGCCGTGCGGATGTTCTGCGCGCCGGAGACCGCGATGGTGCTCACCGCCCGCGGCCCCGAGCAGCAGTCCAAGGGCACCGACACGGTCGGCGCCTGGATCAACCTGTGCCTGGCGACCGGCCGGGCGGGACGGCCGTACAGCGGATACGGCTGCCTCACCGGGCAGGGCAACGGGCAGGGCGGGCGCGAGCACGGCCAGAAGGCCGACCAGCTGCCCGGCTACCGCAAGCTGGACGACCCGGCGGCGCGCCGCCACGTGGCCGAGGTGTGGGGGGTCGACCCGGACTCGCTGCCGGGGCCGGGCCGCAGCGCGTACGAGCTGCTGGACGCGCTCGGCACGGACATCCGGGCACTGCTGCTGATGGGCTCCAACCCGGTGGTGTCCGCGCCGCGCGCCGCGCACATCGAGGAGCGGATCAAGTCACTGGACTTCCTGGCGGTCTGTGATGTGGTGCTGTCGGAGACGGCGGAACTGGCGGACGTGGTGCTGCCGGTGACGCAGTGGGCCGAGGAGACCGGCACGACGACCAGCCTGGAGGGGCGGGTGCTGCTGCGGCGGCAGGCCATCACCCCGCCCCAGGGCGTCCGCAGCGACCTGGAGGTCATGCACGAGCTGGCCGCGCGGCTCGGGGTGGAGAAGGGCTTCCCGACCGACCCCGAGGAGGTCTTCGAGGAGCTGCGCCGGGCGAGCGCGGGCGGGCCCGCCGACTACTCGGGCATCACCTACCGCAGGCTCGCGGAGGAGAACGGGGTGTTCTGGCCGTGCCCGGCGCCTCGGTCCGCGGACTCCGGCGGCCCCGCTGACTCCGAGGACGCCTCGCCGGCCGTCAGGCCGGACGATCCCGCGCGGGACGCCGGGGTCCAGGACGCGCACCCCGGCACCCCCCGGCTGTTCCTCGACCGGTTCGCCACCCCCGACGGCCGGGCCCGCTTCGTGCCCGTGGCGCACCGGGCCGCCGCCGAGGAGCCCGACGACGAGTACCCGGTGCTGCTCACCACCGGCCGGGTGGTCGCCCAGTACCAGTCGGGCGCGCAGACCCGGCGGGTCGACGAGCTGAACGCCGCCGCGCCGGGCCCCTTCGTCGAGCTGCATCCGAGGCTGGCGGCCCGGCTTGGCGCCGCCGAGGGCGACCCGGTGGCCGTGGTCTCCCGGCGCGGCCGGGCCGTGGCACCGGCCCGGATCACCCACGCCATCCGCCCCGACACGGTCTTCATGCCGTTCCACTGGCCGGGCGAGGGCCGCGCCAACACCCTCACCAACCCGGCGCTCGACCCGACCTCGCGGATGCCGGAGTTCAAGACGTGCGCGGTGCGGCTGGAAGCCGTGACGGGGAAGGATTGACCCGCGTTTCCGGTGCGGAAATGCACCCCGCGGGGGGTCTGTCCGGCCCGTGGGTTCGCGCCATGACGACCTACCAGGTACCCCAGCGCATGAACTTCGCCGCCGTCGCCCCCAAGGTGTTCAAGGCGGTCCTGGGCCTGCAGGCCGCCGCCGTCGAGGGTCTCGACCCGGTGGTGGTGGAGCTGGTCCAGATCCGTGCGGCACAGCTCAACCACTGCGCCTACTGCCTCGACTACCACACCACCGACGCCCGCGGGGCCGGCGAGTCGGAGGACCGTGTCCACCAGCTGTCCGCGTGGCGGGAGTCGAGCCTCTACACGGTCGAGGAGCGGGCGGCCCTGGCCCTGACGGAGGCCGTCACGCTGCTGCCCGACGGGGTGTCGGACGAGGTGTACGAGGAGGCGGCGCGCCACTTCGACGAGGCGGCGCTGGCCCGGCTGATCGCCCTGATCTTCACGGCGAACACGTGGAACCGGATGAACGTGACCACGCGGAAGACGCCGGGCACCGCCTGACCGGCCGTTACGGCAGCGAGGCGCGCCGCGCCGGCCAGTCGCCGCCCTCGACGCGGGTGCCCCGCGCGCGCAGGCGGGCGGCGACCGGGGGCGCCGCGAGGTAGACCCAGGCCCGCAGGACCGTCCCGTCGGTGGTGCGGACGACATCGCGGGCGACTCGTTCGTAGAGGTTGCGCGGGTCGCCGGGCGTCTCGCACTCCTCCAGCCGGTCGAGCGCGGCGAGCAGTTCGCCGTACGCCTCGGGCAGCGCGGTGACCAGTTCGCCACGCACCGATCCGCCGGGGTGCTCGACGGCGTACGGGTAGCCGGGGCCGTCGTAGAGGACCGCGCCGGTCAGCCGGGCCGGGGCCTCGCTCGCGGTCCGTCCGCGCAGGAAGGCGTCGTGGTTGCGTTCGCCGGGGCGCAGGGTGCCGTAGACGAAGAAGGGGAGGGGGGAACGGGACCGCACAGAACTCACAGAAGCGATTCTGTCCCCTCACACACCTGCACGTCCTCACCCTGGCCCTGGCATGTCCACGCCCCCTTGAATCTGGATCACCCTCAATGTGATCAGTTCAAGGAGACCCATGAGCCGGATACGGCCGTACGCCCTGGCCGCCGCGACCGCCGCCGCCCTGCTGGCCACGGCGCTCACCCCCACCGCCGGAGCGGCCGGCCGGCCCACCCGGGCCACCGCGCTGGAGCACGCCTCCGCCGTCCTCGCCGAACGAGCCGGAAGCCTGGGACTCGGCGCCGGGCAGCGCACCGAGGTGCGGGACGTCGTCATCGACGAGGACGGCACCCAGCACGTCCGCTACGACCGCACCTACCGCCACCTCCCCGTCCTCGGCGGGGACTTCGTGCTCCACCTGACGCCCGCCGGCGACTACCGGGGCGTGGACCGCGCGACGACAGCCCCCCTCTCGCTGCCGGACGTGACCCCGGCGCTGTCCGCCCCCAGGGCAGCCGACCTGGCCGCGAACGCCCTGCGGGCGCTGCACCCGGGCGAGCCCCTCAAACGGCTGACGGCCAGGCCGGAGCTGGTGGTCGACGCGCGGCGCGGGACACCGAGGCTGGCGTGGCGGACCGCGGCGGCGGCCCTCGACGGGCAGGGCAACCCGGTGGCGCGGACGGTGCTCACGGACGCGCGGACCGGGGCCCGGATCGACGCCTGGGACACCCTGGAGTCGGCGTCCGGGGACGGCCATTCGCTGTACGGCGGCACGGTTCCGCTCCGGACGACGCCGACCGGGTCGGGGTACGCGCTCAAGGACCCCACCCGCGGCGGCACCCACACCGGCGACGCGGCGAACCAGGCCGACCTGTGCCTGCTGGGCACCCTCTGCCTCACCCGCGCCCCCGCGACCGTGTTCACCGACACCGACAACCACTGGGGCGACGGCACCGCCGCGGACCGCGTGTCGGCGGCGGTGGACGCGCAGTACGGCACCGACGTCACCTGGGACTACTTCAAGGGTGTCCACGGCCGCGAGGGCATCGCGGGCGACGGCAAGGGCTCCTACAACCGGGTGCACTACGGCAACCGCTACAACAACGCCTTCTGGGACGACAGCTGTTTCTGCATGACCTATGGCGACGGTGACGGGACGACCTTCGGCCCGCTGGTCTCCCTGGACGTCGCCGGCCACGAGATGAGCCACGGCGTCACCTCGAAGACCGCGAACCTCGCCTACACCGGCGAGTCCGGCGGCCTGAACGAGGCCACCTCCGACATCTTCGGCACGCTGGTGGAGTTCCACGCGGCCAACGCCGCCGACCCCGGCGACTGGATGATCGGCGAGAAGATCGTCCGTCCGGGCTTCGGGCGGAGCGCCCTGCGCTTCATGGACCGCCCGTCGAAGGACGGCGCCTCCCCCGACTGCTGGAGCCCCACCGTCGCCACCCTCGACGTCCACTACTCCTCCGGCATCGGCAACCACTTCGCCTACCTGCTGGCCGAGGGCAGCGGAGCCAGGACCACGGGCGGCACCGCCCACAACTCCCCCACCTGCGACGGCAGCTCGCTCACCGGCATCGGCCGTGCCAAGCTCGGCGCCATCTGGTACCGCGCCCTCACCGTCTACATGACCTCGACCACCACCTACACCGCCGCCCGCACGGCCACCCTGAACGCGGCCCGCGACCTGTACGGCGCCGACAGCCCCGAACACCGCGCGGTGGGGGCGGCGTGGAGCGCGGTGGGGGTCGGCGGGGGAGCCGGCGGGAGCGTGGGCTAACCGCCGTACGGGCTGCGCCGCTTGGCCTCCTGGAGGGCCCGCGCCCACCAGACGAGTTGATCCAGCATCGTCTTCGCCGCCGCGTCCGGGCCGGCCGGGTCCTTCAGGCGGCCCCCGGGGCCGAAGGACGCGGCGGCGTTGTGGAAGGAGACGGTGTCGCGGACGGTGACGGCGTGGAGTTCGGCGAAGACCTGGCGGAGGTGTTCCGTGGCACGCAGGCCGCCGGAGACGCCGCCGTAGGAGACGAGGGCGACGGGCTTGGCCTGCCACTCGGTGAAGTGCCAGTCGATGAGGTTCTTCAGTGCGGCGGGGAAGGAGTGGTTGTACTCGGGGGTGAGGACGACGAACGCGTCCGCCGCCGCCAGCTTCGCGCTGACCGGGCCGGCGGTGTGCGGGGCGGGCTCCATGGTGGTGGGCAGCGTGACGTCGGCGACGTCGACGACGTCCACGACCAGGTCGTCCCGTTCGCGGACGCGTTCCAGCAGCCAGTCGGCGACGACGGGCCCGAAGCGGCCGTGGCGGTTGCTGCCGATGACGACGGTCACGTTCAGAGGGGACTGGGCGGTGGAGGTCTCAGTGGTCGAGGTCTCAGTGGTCGAGGTCTCGGCGGTCGAGGTCTCGGCGGTCGAGTTCTCAGCGGTCGAGTTCTTCATGCCGCACAGGCTCGTACCTCAAGTCTGGTCGAGGTCAAGCCCGGCGCCCCGGTCGCCCCGGTCACCCGTTCACACCTTCCCCGTGCATCCTTCGGGTCCTCTTGCATGATGCCCCATCACACGTCGATGACCTGCACAAACGCGCCGCTGAGGCGTGGCGCGGCGGACCCGCCCGGCACCCGTTCTCCGTATTTCTGACGACATCTCAGGAAGCGCGCTCGCGCCGCTGCCACTTACCTCGGAGAGGAACGGAGAAGAACAGGGCCCGAACCGCTCGACTCGATCGATGGGGAACACCGATGCGACGTATCGCCCGGCTGCTGACCGGTACCGCGCTCGCCGTCGCCGCCGCGGCACTGACCGCCGCGCCCGCGCACGGCGGCGGCACCGGCGCCCTGGACGTGTACCCGTCCTCCGTGGTGCCCGGCGGTTCGGTCAGCGTGAACACGGCGGCGTGCGGAGCCGACGGCGCCGCCGCGGGCGACGCCAGCGCGGTCGGCGCCGGGCACTTCACACTGGCGCCCAGCTCCCACGAGGGCAACGCGATCGGCCGGTTCCGGGTGCCGCCGAGCGCGCAGCCGGGGACGTACGAGATCGTCGCCCGGTGCTCCGGGGAAGGCCGGGAGGTCAGGGGCGACCTGGTGGTCACGCTGACCTCGGTCCGGCCGGCGCATCCCCGGGGGAGTGTGAAGACGGGGGTCGGCGGCGCACTGGGCCCCGACCCCGTGCAGACCGCGGCCGGCGTGGCGGCTCTCGCCGTCGCCGCCGCGGGCGGTACCTGGCTCCTGCATCGCCGGGCGAGAGGCGACGGGATCTGACGGACACCCTCCGCTGTCCGTCCGCCGGTACCGCACGCCCCTCCCCTCCGGGTCCAATGCCCCTCGCGGCCCGGAGGGGGTACGGGGACCCGAGGCCCGGAGGGGGCAAGGGTCCCGCCCCGTCCCATCGGCCACAGGGAGGCTCCCATGCGCGGGTACGGCAACACCGCCATAGCGGCCGTCACCGCCGTCGCCCTGTGCTCGGGAGCCTGGCTGCTGCACGACGGCGCCACCTCGCACGCCCCGCCGCAGCCGTCCGCCGCCGAGGCGCACGCCGACCCGGCCGGGGAGCGCTCGGCCGCCCCCGCGCTGGCGCCGTCCCCGCCGGACCGCATCCGCATCCCGGCGATCCGGGTGGACGCCCCGCTGACCGGCCTGGGCCTGACCCGGACCGGCAGCCTGGAGGTGCCGCCGGCCGGGCAGCCGAACCTCGCCGGCTGGTACGAGGCGGGGACCACGCCCGGGGAGAGCGGCACCGCGATCGTCGCCGGGCATGTCGACAACGCCGAGGGCCCCGCCGTCTTCTACGGCCTCGGCGCCGTCAAGCGCGGCAGCACGATCGAGGTGGACCGGCGGGACGGCTCCGTCGCGGTGTTCACGGTGGACGCCGTCGAGGTGTACCAGGCGGAGGGCTTCCCCGACGAGAAGGTCTACGGCCCGGCCCGCCGCCCCGAGCTGCGGGTGATCACCTGCGGCGGCGGCTACTCGCGCGCCACCGGCTACCAGGGCAACGTGGTCGTCTTCGCCCACCTGACGGGCAGCCGCTGACCCCGGTCACGACACCGGCTCCGGCGCCTGCCCCAGCACGTTCACCTTCCCCCACGCGCCGAGCGGCTCCAGCGCCTCGTTGAGCGCGACGCCCCGCGGCGTCAGCGAGTACTCCACCCGCGGCGGCACCTCGTCGTACTCGCGCCGGTGCACGATCCCGTCCGCCTCCAGCTCCCGCAGATGCGCCGCGAGCACCTTCTCGGTGATCCCGGCCAGCGCTCGGCGCAGCTCGCCGAAGCGGTACGGGCGCAGACTCAGCTCCCAGAGGATGAGCACCTTCCACTTCCCGCCGATCACGTCCATCGCCGCGTCGACGCCGCAGGTGTAGGCCCCCGCCCGCCGTCCGATCGCCATGTCCGACCCCCGCCTTCCCGTCTGCCCGTCCGCTGCCTGGACTCTTCCCTCGCGGTAACCACCCACTCCCAAGTGCGTACTTGAGCGGCGGTTCAGCCTCTACGAGGCTAAACGCCATGACCGACAACGACTCTTCCACCGTCTCCCGCACGCCCCTCACCCTGCTCGGCACCGGCGCCATGGGCACCGCCCTGGCCCGCGCCTGGCTGGCCGCCGGACATCCCGTGACCGTCTGGAACCGTACGGCCGCCCGCGCCGAGGCCCTGGCCGCCGAGGGCGCGACCGTCGCCGCGAGCGCGGCCGAGGCGGTCGCCGCCAACCGGCTGGTCGTCGCCTGTCTGCTGGACGACGCCTCGGTGGAGAAGGCGCTGGAGGACGCCGACCTGTCCGGCCGCGACCTGGTGAACCTGACCACGGGCACGCCCGCCGAGGGCCGTGCCCGCGCCGCCTGGGCCGAGGCGCGCGGCGCGCGTTTCGTCGACGCGGGCATCATGGCCGTACCGCCGATGATCGGGCAGCCCGGCTCCGGGGCCTATGTGTTCTACAGCGGCTCGGCCGAGCTGTTCGACGAGCACCGGGACACCCTCGCCGTCCCGGCGGACACCCGTTTCGTCGGCACCGACCCGGGCTTCGCCGCGCTGCACGACGTGGCGCTGCTGAGCGGGATGTACGGCATGTTCGCCGGGATCTCGCACGCCTTCGCGCTGGTGCGCGGAGAGGACATCCCGCTGAAGGAGTTCGCCCCGCTGCTGGAGGGCTGGCTGCACGCCATGGCGGCCTCGGTGGCCGAGACCGCCGACCGGCTGACCACCGGCGACTACACGACGGGCGTGGTCTCCAACCTCACCATGCAGGTACAGGCCGGTCAGCAGACCCTGCTGCGCACGGCGGACGAACAGGGCGTCAGCCAGGAGCTGCTGCTGCCGTTCATCCGGCTGATGCAGCGGCGGCTCGACGACGGGCACGGCGACGAGGACACCACGGGCGTGATCGACCTCCTCGCCTCGCGTCCCGCTACGGCCTGAAGGCGAGCACCGGCGGGTAGGCGTCCCCGTCGGAGTCGACCCAGACCCAGGTGTCGCCCGCCCTGATCAGCTGCCCGGCGGTCTCGATCCGCCCGGTGACCCCGCGGACCGGCGTGCCGTCGGACTCGCCCCGGCGCGTACCGTCGGCCGCGTCGAACGTCCACAGCCGGTCGCCGTCGCCGTACACCGCCAGTTCGGCACGGGCAGCCTCCGGCGTTCGCGCTCCTTGCCGGTGGCGTTGTCGAGGGTGACCAGCCACGCGGAGCGGAAGTCGAGGAAGTCCACGCACTCGACGACGACCCGTGTGCTGCCGCCCGCCGCGGAGGCCGCCTCGGGATCGCACTCGACCTCGGACTCGGCGGGCTCGCCGCCCTTCGGCCCGGTCAGCTTCGTGGTCCGGCGCGGGGGCGCCGTCGGCGAGCCCGTACCCGTGCACGGCCTGGTCGGCGAAGGCGACGGCGACGCCCCGGTCGGCGGCGAGCAGGCCGGCCCCGGCGGAGGTGTGGAGCGGGACGCCCCTGATGTCGCGTTCCCAGACTTTGCGGCCGTCGCGCACATCGACGCCCCCACACGGTGTCGCAGGGCTTCTCGTGCCGGCGGAAGGCGACCAGTCCGATGCCGTCGACGACGGTGTCGCTCATCGCGCACAGCGACTCCCGCACCGGTGCGCGCAGCACCCAGCGGCGGTCGCCGTCCCGTCCCGCGTGTCGTATGCGATCAGCGCGTCCCCGCGCCCCCGGACGACGGTCCCCCCGCCCTCGTCCACCGCCCAGGCACCGAGTCCGCGCACCGTCGCGGGCCGGTCGGGCACGGCCTTCCAGGCGAGGTCGAGCACGGGCCCGCGCATCCACAGACAGCCCTGCCGGCCGGGCCACAGCACGAGCAGCGCGCCCGCCGCGAGGAGGACGTGGGCGGCAGCGCCCTGCCGGGGCGGCGGCCGGTGAACCGGGCGACGGTGAGCGAGGCCCCGAGGAGTCCGGCGAAGGAGAGCAGGAAGGCCAGGACGAGGGTCGGCGTGGTGCCGTCCGGGCAGGGGCTGTACCGGCCGCCGCAGGAGTTGCCGGGGATCGACGACCACCCCAGGCAGTGGTGCTCCGCCGCCAGCCCCAGGACCGCCCCCGCCAGGACGACCGGTCCGGCCGCCGTCAGCACCCGGCCCACGCGCGGCCCGCTGTCCTCGACCACGTCGCCCCACCCCTGTTCCGTTCTCGGCGCCCCCGGTGCCACCGTCCCGCGACGAGGCGGCGCCGGAGCATGGCGCGCCGGAGTGGATCACGGCAGCGCTGTCCTCACAACGCCCCCGCCGGCCCGCTCAGCAACCCTCACACCCCTCCCCCGCCCCCGCTGAGGGCAGAGTTCCCCGCGCGAAACAGACGCGATGCGGCCGGGTAACACCCGCACCGCACGCTCGGGAGCATGACCTCGAATAAGCGTGTGGTGGTGATCGGCGCCGGCCTCGCGGGCGTACGGCTCGCCCGGCGGCTCGGTGAGCTAGGCACGCCCGCGCTGCTCGTCGGCGAGGAGGAGCACCGGCCGTACAACCGCGTGCTGCTCGCCGAAGTGCTGGCCGGACGGTACAGCCCCGAGGTGATCGCCCTCCCGGCGCCCGCGGAGCTGACGCGTGCCCGGGTGACCGGGATAGACCGCGAGGGCCGCACCCTGCACTGCGCGGACGGCTCGCGGATCGCCTACGGCACGCTGGTCCTGGCCACCGGCTCCAATCCGGTGCTGCCGCCGCTGCGCGGACTGTTCACCCCCGGCCACGAACTTCCGGAGGGCGTCCACGCCTTCCGCACCATGGACGACTGCCTGGGCCTGTCCAAGGCGGTCCGGCCGGGCGTCCGCGCGGTCGTCATCGGCGGCGGTCTGCTCGGGGTCTCCGCCGCCCGCGCCCTAGCGATGCGTGGCGCGCAGGTCGTGCTCGCCCAGCAGTCCGAGCGGCTGATGGAGCGCCAGCTCGACCCGGCCGCCTCCCGGCTGGTCCGGCGCCACCTCGTCGACCTCGGCGTGGAGGTCCACACGGACCTGCGGGTACGCGACGTGCGGGTGGTCGGCGGCGCGGTCCGCTCGGTGGAGATGGCCGACGGCTACGCCCTCGACGCCGACCTCGTCGTCCTGGCCTGCGGGGTCCACCCGCGCGCCGGCCTCGCCAAGGCGGCCGGGCTCGCCGTGCGCAAGGGCGTCCTGGTCGACGACGAACTGCGCACCTCCGACCCGCACATCCGCGCGATCGGGGACTGCGCCCAGCACGACGGGAACGTGTACGGCCTCGCCGCCCCCGCGCTGGAACAGGCGGACGTCCTGGCCCGGCTGCTCGCCGGCGACGGCACCGCCCGCTACACCGGCACCCGTTCCCTCACCCGCCTCACCCTCTCCGGTCAGGCCCCCTTCGACCTCGCCGCGTTCGGCGAGACGGAACCCCGCCCCGGCGACGACGTCGTGCAGCTCGCCGACGCCACCCGCGGCACCTACCGCAAGGTCGTCGTCCGCGACGACCGCCTGGTCGGCGGGGTCCTCGTCGGCGAACTCGGCACCGTCGGCGCGCTCGCCCGCGCCTGGGAGGGAGCAGAGCCGCTCCCCTCTGACGGCAGCCCCCTGCTCCACCTGCTCACCAATGACGGAGGCTCCTGATGTCCACGACCGCACCCGCCGGGGAGCGCCCCACGATCGTGCTCGTCGGCCATGGCATGGTCGGCCAGCGCTTCCTCGAAACACTCGCCGAGCGCGGCCTGACCGGCACGCACCGCGTGGTCGTGCTCTGTGAGGAGCCGCGTCCCGCCTACGACCGGGTGCAGCTCACCTCGTACTTCGCGGGCAGGACTCCCGAGGACCTGTCCCTGACGGACCTGGCGTTCATCGAGGAACACGGCATCGAGCTGTACGTCGGCGACCCGGCGGAGACGATCGACCGCGACTCCCGCAAGGTGACCGCCCGCTCGGGTCTCGTCGTCGACTACGACGTCCTCGTCCTCGCCACCGGCTCGTACCCGTTCGTGCCGCCGGTCCCGAACAAGGACGCCGAGGGCTGCTTCGTCTACCGCACCATCGAGGACCTGCTCGCCATCGAGGAGTACGCGAAGTCGGTGACGTCGGGTGCCGTGGTCGGCGGCGGCCTGCTCGGTCTGGAGGCCGCGGGCGCGCTGCAGGGCCTCGGCGTCGAGACGCACATCGTCGAGTTCGCGCCGCGGCTGATGCCGGTGCAGGTCGACGAGGGCGGCGGCGCGGCGCTGCTGCGCACCATCGAGGACATGGGCCTGTCCGTGCACACGGGGGTGGGCACGCAGGAGATCATGACCGACGCCGCGGGCGCCGTCACCGGCATGAAGCTGTCCGACGGCTCGGAACTCGCCACCGGCATGGTGATCTTCTCCGCCGGGGTCCGCCCCCGCGACCAGCTGGCCCGCGACTGCGGTCTCGCGGTCGGCGAGCGCGGCGGCATCGCGGTCGACGAGCAGTGCCGCACGGTCACCGACCCGCACGTCTTCGCGATCGGCGAGTGCGCGCTGGCCGCGGACGGCCGGGTGTACGGCCTGGTGGCGCCGGGTTACGAGCAGGCCGAGACGGCAGCCGCGACGATCGCCGCCGACGAGGCGTCCTTCACCGGCGCCGACCTGTCCACCAAGCTGAAGCTGCTCGGCGTCGACGTGGCCTCCTTCGGCGACGCGCACGGCACCGCCGGGGACTGCCTCGACGTCGTCTACTCCGACTCCCGCTCCGGCCTGTACAAGAAGCTGGTCATCGGCCGCGACGGCACCCTGCTCGGCGGCATCCTGGTCGGCGACGCGGAGGCCTACGGCACCCTGCGCGCGTTCACCGGCTCGGTCCCGCCCGTCTCCCCCGAGCAGCTGGTCCTCCCGGCCGGTGCCGGCGCCCCGGCCCAGCTCGGCCCGTCCGCGCTGCCCGACGAGGCGGTCGTCTGCTCCTGCCACAACGTCACCAAGGGCACCATCCGCGGCGCGGTCACCGACCACCGGTGCACCACCGTGCCCGAGGTGAAGAAGTGCACCAAGGCCGGCACCGGCTGCGGCTCCTGCGTCAAGGTTCTCGGCCAGCTCGTCACCGCCGAGCTGGAGGCCAGTGGCATCGAGGTCGACAAGGGTCTGTGCGGCTGCTTCTCCCAGACCCGCGAGGAGCTGTACGAGATCGTCCTCGCCCTGCGCATCACCTCCTACCAGGACCTGCTCGACCGCTACGGCCGGGAGGACGCGCGGGGCGGTGACGGCTGCGAGGTCTGCAAGCCCACGGTCGGCTCGATCATCGCCTCCCTCGCGCCCGCCATCGGCGCCGACGGATACGTCCTGGACGGCGAGCAGGCGGCGCTCCAGGACACCAACGACCACTTTCTGGCGAACCTCCAGAAGAACGGGTCGTACTCCGTCGTCCCTCGTATCCCCGGCGGTGAGATCGCTCCGGAGAAACTCATCGTGATCGGGGAGATCGCCCGGGACTTCGGCCTCTACACCAAGATCACCGGCGGTCAGCGCATCGACATGTTCGGCGCGCGCGTGGAGCAGCTCCCCTCGATCTGGGCCCGGCTGGTCGACGCCGGCTTCGAGTCCGGCCACGCCTACGGCAAGTCGCTGCGCACCGTGAAGTCCTGCGTCGGCCAGACCTGGTGCCGTTACGGCGTCCAGGACTCCGTCCGGATGGCGATCGACCTGGAACTGCGCTACCGGGGCCTGCGCTCCCCGCACAAACTGAAGTCGGCCGTCTCGGGCTGCGCCCGCGAGTGCGCGGAGGCCCAGTCCAAGGACTTCGGCGTCATCGCCACGTCCAACGGCTGGAACCTGTACGTCGGCGGCAACGGCGGCGCCACCCCGCGCCACGCGGACCTCCTCGCCCAGGACCTGTCGGACGCCGAACTGATCCGCCTCATCGACCGTTTCCTGATGTTCTACATCCGCACCGCCGACCGCCTGGAGCGCACCAGCACCTGGCTGGAACGCATCCCCGGCGGCCTGGACCACGTACGCGATGTGGTCGTCCACGACTCCCTCGGCATCTGCGACGAGCTGGAGAACCTGATGGCGGCCCACGTCTCCCACTACCGCGACGAGTGGGCGGAGACCATCAACGACCCCGAGAAGCTCGCCCGGTTCGTCTCCTTCGTCAACGCGCCCGACACCCCGGACCCGGTGGTCGCCTTCGTCCCCGAGCGCGACCAGATGAAGCCGGACCTGCCCCTGCTCTCGATCGGCCTGCGCCGCCCCGCCGGCGAAGACGTTCTGGAAGGAAGCGCCCAGCGATGACCCTGGCACCCGAGACGACCGGCCTGAAGGTCCAGCTCCGGCTGGCCGGCGACGACTGGTTCACCGTCTGCGACCTGCACGTCCTGCTGCCCGGCCGGGGCGTGGCGGCCCTGCTCCCGGACGGCCGCCAGGTGGCCCTCTTCCGCGACCGCAAGGACCGGCTGTACGCCATCGACAACCGCGACCCCTTCACCGGCGCGGCCGTCCTCTCCCGCGGCCTCACCGGCACCCACCAGGGCCGCCCGTTCGTCGCCTCCCCGCTGCTGAAGCAGCGCTTCGACCTGCTGTCCGGGCAGTGCCTGGACGACGAGACCGTACGCGTGACGGCGTACGAGGTGCGGACGGCCTGAGCCCTCACGCACCCCCGCCCGCCACCGTCCCCCGGGCCCGCCCTGGCCTGCCCGCCCGGCCCGGCGGACGGTGGCGGGCGCGTGTCCGGTGAATCCCGGAACCCCGCACCGGGCTCACTCCCCGCCCTGCTCCTCCCCCAGCTCGGTGAACAGGGTCAGCTGAAGGGCGCCCGGGGCCTCCAGCCGGGAGTTGAGCGAGTTCCAGGGCGTACGGGTCGGCTCGGCGACCACCTCCGCACCGGCGGCGGCCAGCCGCGCGGTGACCGCCGCCGAGTCGTCCACCTGGAAGGCCACCCTGATGTGCCCGGCCACCCCGCGCCGCCCGACCTCGACCTCGTCGATGAACTCCGCGTGGTGCGGATCGGTGATCTCCAGCGTCGCCCGCCCGGCCTCCAGGATGGTGACCCGCCCACCGGGTGAGCTGAACGCCGCCCGCTCGGGCAGGCCGAGGGCATCGCGGTAGAAGCGCAGGGCGGCGTCGTAGTCCTCGGCTGTCACGACGAGACGCAGCTCGCGGACGGCGGGGCGGTCGGACATCGGAGACTCCCGGGGATCGATCGATCACAAGGTCACTGCCGCCCTCAACCCGCCGGTCCCCCGGGTCATTCCCCCGCACGGCGCCCGTCCCGCGTACGCCGACGCGTCACGGCAAATCCACGACCCGTCCACCCGCCTGCCCTAGGGTCCCGGAACGCGCGACCCCGCCACCGACCGGCGGCGGGGCGGACACGGCACTCTTGGAGTGAGAGTGGAACGTCGTAGCCTCCTGCGTGCGGCCCTCATCGGCGGCTCCTCCGCCGCGCTCGGCGGAACCCTGTGGCGCGGCGCCGCGTACGCGGCCCCCGCCCAGCCCGGCACCGGCCCCTACGGCCCCCTGGGCAGCCCGGACGCCAACGGCATCAGACTCCCCAGCGGCTTCACCAGCCGCGTCATCGCCCGCTCCGGGCAGCGGGTGGCCGGCACCTCGTACACCTGGCACAACGCCCCCGACGGCGGCGCCTGCTACGCCGACGGCACGGGCTGGATCTACGTCTCCAACTCGGAGATCAACCCGGGCGGCGGCGCGAGCGCGGTGAAGTTCTCCTCGACGGGCGCCATCACCGCCGCGTACCGCATCCTCTCCGACACCCGCACCAACTGCGCGGGCGGCAAGACCCCGTGGAACACCTGGCTGTCCTGCGAGGAGGTCGACCGCGGCTACGTCTACGAAACCGACCCCTGGGGCGCCAAGGCGGCCATCCGCCGCGACGCCATGGGCCGCTTCAAGCACGAGGCCGCCGCCGCGGACCCGGTCCGCCAGGTCGTCTACATGACCGAGGACGTCACGGACGGCTGCTTCTACCGCTTCAAGCCCACCACCTGGGGCGACCTCTCCTCGGGCACCCTGGAGGTGCTGGTCGCCGGCACCGGCACCTCCGGCCCCGTCACCTGGGCCCGCGTCCCCGACCCCACCGGCGCGACCGCCACCCGCAACCAGGTCTCCGGCGCCAAGCGCTTCAACGGCGGCGAGGGCTGCTACTACGCCGACGACACCTGCTGGTTCACCACCAAGGGCGACAACCGCGTCTGGCAGTACAACGCGGCGACCCAGACCATCGAACTGGCCTACGACGACTCTCTCGTCACGACCGGGACCGCTCCCCTGACCGGCGTCGACAACGTCACGGGCACGTCATCGGGCGACCTCTTCGTCGCCGAGGACGGCGGCAACATGGAGATCTGCGTCATCACGCCGAACGACGTGATCGCCCCGTTCGTGCGCATCGACGGCCAGTCCGGCTCGGAGATCACCGGCCCGGCGTTCTCCCCCGACGGCCGTCGCCTGTACTTCTCCAGCCAGCGCGGCACCACGGGCAGCTCCTCCGGCGGCATCACGTACGAGGTGACGGGCCCGTTCCGGGCGTAGCCACGTGAGCGAGGAGTGACGGGTGGGGGTGGCACCCGCCCGACGGCGCCACCCCCACACCCCATCCCCACGCCATCATCATCTGCTGTCGCAGGCTCGCCAGATGAGATGACCCTCTTAGGCCAGGAGAATCTCGACAGTGATCGCCGCCGCCAGCACAACATAAACGGCGCACGCAGCATAGTTCAGCACAGCCGTCGCTCTTGTCGAGCCGGTGAGTCGCGCATGAAAAAATCCCGACAACACCCCGATGCATCCGTAAAGAATTACCTCCATCAGGACGTTGATTGCACCGAGAACGGCCATCTGCAATTCGGGGTTCTCTGCACTCCCTAGGAACTGTGGCAGCACCGCGAGGTAAAAGAGGATTATTTTCGGATTCGTCAGGCTGACTAACACTCCTCGCAGATACCACCTACCTGTCGCGATATCGCCGTGTCCGTCGACCGCACGACGCGCGTTTCGCAGCGTCACGTACGCCAACCACAGCAGATACGCTGCACCCAGTATGCGCACCGCATCAAGCACCGATGGGTGCGATCCAGCGATCTCCCCCATCCCGGCAACGACGGCGGCGGCATAGAAACTCATACCTGTTCCTATACCGAGGATGGCTCTCAGCGCGGACAGGCGACCACCTTCAAGGCCCACTGCGAGCATGTAGGCCATATCAGGCCCGGGCGGAGCGAGAAAGAGCAGGATCACCGCAATGTAGCTCGGCAGTACCGCTAAATCCACCATCGTCAACTACCTCCGGCTTTGGCGTGGCGTACCGGGAGCCCCTCGACGCCGGCAGCGATCGATCCGCACCGAGTCGCCCCAGTCGGTGGCCGGGCACCTGCTGCTGGCCTCGGAGGATTCCATGAGATCCCCGAGTCGACACCGAACCACCTAGGGCGGTTCTAACATGCTGGCGCTCCAGGTGGCAACCGGCTAAGGTGGTTCCGTGGCTACTGTTTACTTCCCTGAGTTCCGCCTGGGTAAAGTACTGGCGACCAGCTTCACGGGAACCCTGTCAGAGCGTTACGGTGAAACGCTGGAGCGAATTCCTGTACCCTCTCGGCTCGCAGACTGGCTGGCAGTCAACGGACTCGCGGTCGACTCCTGCACCCAGTCCCAGCTCGACCGGGCTCGAGAGCTGAGGGAGTCAATTCATGCAGCTGCCACCGCCGTTGCGAACCAGAACCCGCTTCCCTCTTCAGCCGTCCAAGTCATCAATGACTGCAGTACTCAGGGTCTGGCCTCGGCGATCTTGACGTCCGAGGGGGGCCGGAAATGGCGGCTGCGCTCTTCTTCCGTAGAAGATGCGCTCAGCGTGGTCGCCGCCGATGCGATCAGTCTCCTTGCGGGAGAGCGAGAGGGAAAGATCTCCTTGTGCGCCTCACCCACGTGCCGAGCCGCTTTCCTGGACACCAGCCGAGGCGGCACACGGAAATGGTGCGACATGAATACGTGTGGAAATCGCGAGAAGAAGGCACGCTTCCTCGCCAACAAGCGCAACAGCTCAAGCCTTGCCGGCTGACCACTTCCATGCGTTCACCGGCATCGCCTGTCCCCTCGTCCGCCGGCGCAGGCTTGCCGAATGAGACGACCTCTGAAGCGGTGATCGCTCGCCACCCGCCGTACGCCACAGATGATGCGCGAAAGGGCGGCACCCCCGCACAGGGTGCCGCCCTCTCAAGAGACCGAAGCCGTCGCCGATCGGTGAGGGTCGGGTGACAAGCGGCGGCTTCGGAGCATCGCGTCGTGCCGTGCCCGGCAGGGCTCAGCGGTGGTCGCTGCCCTCCGACGTCGAGGCCGCGCGGCCGGCCTCCAGGCGGGCGACCGGGATGCGGAACGGGGAGCAGGAGACGTAGTCCAGGCCCACCTCGTGGAAGAAGTGGACGGACTCGGGGTCACCGCCGTGCTCGCCGCAGACACCGAGCTTGAGGTCGGGGCGGGTCGCGCGGCCGGCCTTGGCCGCCGCGGCCACGAGCGAGCCGACGCCGTCCTTGTCGATGGTCTCGAAGGGGCTGACGCCGAAGATGCCCTTCTCCAGGTACGCGGTGAAGAAGGAGGCCTCGACGTCGTCCCGGCTGAAGCCCCACACCGTCTGGGTGAGGTCGTTCGTGCCGAAGGAGAAGAACTCCGCCGCCTCCGCGATCTGGCCCGCCGTCAGGGCGGCGCGCGGCAGTTCGATCATCGTGCCGATGGCCAGCTTCAGTTCGGTGCCGGTCGCCTGCTGGACCTCGGCGATGACCTGGTCGGCCTCTTCGCGGACGATCTCCAGCTCCTGGACGGTTCCGACGAGCGGGATCATGATCTCCGCGCGCGGGTCGCCCTTGGCGGCCTTGCGCTCGGCCGCGGCCTCGGCGATGGCGCGGACCTGCATGGTGAACAGGCCCGGGATGACAAGGCCGAGGCGTACGCCGCGCAGGCCCAGCATCGGGTTCTGCTCGTGCAGGCGGTGGACCGCCTGGAGCAGGCGCAGCTCGTTCTCGTGCGGTTCCTGGCGGGACTCGGCGAGGGCGACACGGACCGAGAGTTCCGTGATGTCCGGCAGGAACTCGTGCAGCGGCGGGTCGAGAAGGCGGACGGTGACCGGGAGGCCGTCCATCGCCTCGAACAGCTCGACGAAGTCCTGCTTCTGGAGGGGGAGGAGTTCCTTCAGGGACTCCTCGCGCTCCGCCTCCGTGTCCGCCAGGATCAGGCGCTCGACCAGTTCACGCCGGTCGCCGAGGAACATGTGCTCGGTGCGGCAGAGGCCGATGCCCTGGGCGCCGAAGCGGCGGGCGCGCAGCGCGTCTTCCGCGTTGTCCGCGTTCGCGCGGACCCGCAGGCGGCGCTTGCGGTCCGCGAAGGCCATGATGCGGTGCACGGCCTCGACGAGTTCGTCGGCGTCGTCGGCACCGGCGTGCATCCGGCCCTCGAAGTACTCGACGACCGGGGACGGGACGACCGGGACCTCGCCCAGGTAGACCTTGCCCGTCGAGCCGTCGATGGAGATCAGGTCGCCTTCCTCGACGACGTGGCCGCCCGGCACGGTCATCCGGCGGCGCTTGGTGTCGACCTCCAGCTCCTCGGCCCCGCACACGCACGTCTTGCCCATGCCGCGGGCCACCACGGCGGCGTGCGACGTCTTGCCGCCGCGCGACGTCAGGATGCCCTCGGCGGCGATCATGCCGTCCAGGTCGTCGGGGTTGGTCTCGCGGCGGATCAGGATGACCTTCTCGCCGGAGCGGGACCACTTGACCGCGGTGTACGAGTCGAAGACCGCCTTGCCGACCGCCGCGCCCGGTGACGCCGCGATGCCCCGGCCGACCTGCTCGACCTTCGCCTTCTCGTCGAAGCGGGGGAACATCAGCTGGGCGAGCTGGGCGCCGGTGACGCGCTGGAGGGCTTCCGCCTCGTCGATGAGGCCCTGGTCCACCAGCTGGGTGGCGATCCGGAAGGCCGCGCCCGCGGTGCGCTTGCCGACGCGGGTCTGAAGCATCCAGAGCTGGCCGCGCTCGATGGTGAACTCGATGTCGCAGAGATCCTTGTAGTGGTTCTCCAGGGTCTCCATGATCTGCATGAGCTGGTCGTACGACTTCTTGTCGATCGACTCCAGCTCGGCGAGCGGGACCGTGTTGCGGATGCCCGCGACGACGTCCTCGCCCTGGGCGTTCTGGAGGTAGTCGCCGTAGACGCCCTGGTGGCCGGAGGCGGGGTCGCGGGTGAAGGCGACACCGGTGCCGGAGTCGGGGCCCAGGTTGCCGAAGACCATCGAGCAGACGTTGACGGCCGTGCCGAGGTCGTGCGGGATGCGCTCCTGGCGGCGGTAGAGCTTGGCGCGGTCGCCGTTCCAGGAGTCGAAGACCGCCTTGATGGCGAGGTCCATCTGCTCGCGCGGGTCCTGCGGGAAGTCGCGGCCCGCCTCCTTCTTGACGATCTTCTTGAAGGCGGTGACGAGCTTCTTGAGGTCGGCGGCCTCCAGCTCGGTGTCGACCGTGACCTTCTTGGCCTCCTTGGCCTTCTCCAGCGCCTCTTCGAAGAGGTCGCCGTCGACGCCGAGGACGGTCTTGCCGAACATCTGGATGAGGCGGCGGTAGGAGTCCCAGGCGAACCGCTCGTCGCCGGCCTGCTTGGCCAGGCCCTGCACCGACTGGTCGGACAGGCCGATGTTGAGGACCGTGTCCATCATGCCGGGCATGGAGAACTTGGCACCGGAGCGGACCGACACGAGGAGGGGGTTGTCGGCCTGGCCCAGCTTCTTGCCCATCCGCTGCTCCAGCGCTTCGAGGTGCGCACTCACCTCGTCACGCAGTGCCGCCGGCTCCTCGCCGCTGTCCAGGTAGACCTTGCAGGCCTCCGTGGTGATGGTGAAGCCGGGCGGGACGGGAAGGCCCAGGTTGGTCATCTCGGCGAGGTTCGCGCCCTTGCCGCCGAGGAGGTCCTTGAGGTCCTTGTTGCCCTCGGTGAAGTCGTAAACGAACTTCACGCCCTCAACGCTGCCGGCCTGCTCGGCTACCTGGGGATCTTTGTTTTCCGACACGGGTCTCGACTCCTAGAGGCCGCGGTGGCTGCCCTGACGGCGAGGAACATACCCAGATCGAAGGCTGCTGGGTACGTCCACTTGCGCGTCATGCGCCTGTAACCACCCGTCCGCCAGCGGATCGAAAGTCAAAGCTTGGTAAGCCCCTGGCGGGCGATGTTTTCATTTCTTGAACACGGTGATGCCCGTAGACGAGGTTTGTCGCTCACATGAGCAGCCTCCGGCACGCCTGAGTTCGATCGATGAACGATCAAGGGGTGGCACTGAGTGCCACCCCTTGGAGAAGTGCAGTCGCCCATGATCCGCTCATCTGAGCGCAACCCTTATCAAGGGTGGCGAGAATCACGCTGCCACGAGCCGCCGGATTTCACCATCCGGACGCGCCCCGAGATGGAAATCCGGCCGTCACACGGGCGGGACCTCACACCCCCATCGCCCTCAGTCGCTCGTCCGCCCGCTCCGGCGCGTACAGATGCTCCACGACCAGCGCACCCGCCCCCACCAGGCCCGCCCGCTCCCCCAGCCGCGAGGTCACCACCTCCAGACGAGCGGTGGAGCGCGGCAGCGCCCGCTGGTACAGCAGCTCCCGTACGCCCGTGAGGAAGGGGGTTCCGGCCAGATCGCCCGCGATCATCAGCACCCCGGGGTTCAGCAGGGTCACGACCGTGGCGAGGACGTCGCCGACCCGGCGCCCGGCCTCCCGGGCCAGCCCCATCGCCTCCGGGTGCCCGGCGGCCAGCAGGGTGCGTACGTCCGAGCCGGACGCCGCCGGCACCCCGCTCTCGGCGAGCCGCCGCGCCACCGCGCCACCACTGGCGACGGCGGCGAGACAGCCGTAGGAGCCGCACCGGCACAGCGCGCCCGCGCCCTCCGGCACCCGGATGTGGCCGATGTCCCCGGCGCCGCCGTCGACGCCCCGGTAGACCGAGCCGTCGACCACGACTCCGGCGCCGATGCCGGTGGATACCTTGACCAGGACGAAGGCCGAGCAGTCGGGGTGGGAGGTGCGCTGTTCGCCGTAGGCCATGAGGTTGGCGTCGTTGTCGACCAGCACCGGCACCCCGGCGGCACCCGTGTGCTCGGTGAAGGCGCGGGCGAGGCGGCCCCTTATGTCATAGCCGTCCCAGCCGGGCATGATCGGCGGCTGGACGACCCGGCCGGTGTCGCTGTCGACCGGACCCGGTACGGCGAGGCCGATGCCGCAGACCTCCTCGGCGCGGTGTCCGGCCTTCTCCAGCAGTTCCGCGAGCCAGCGGCCCAGTTCGCCGAGGACGGCGTCGGGGCCGTCCTCGATGACGAGGGTGCCGGTGCGCTCGGCGTGGATCTCGCCGGTGAGGGAGAGGACGGCGGCTCGCGCGTGCCGGGTCTCCAGGTCGGCGGCGAGGACGACCGCGTGTTCGTCGTCGAACTCCAGGGTGATGGAGGGCCGTCCGCCCAGCGGTGAGTCCACCGGACCGCCGGCGCCCTCACGCAGCCAGCCGGCCCGGAAGAGCCGGTCCAGGCGCTGGCCGACGGTGGCCCGGGACAACCCGGTGACCTGCTGGAGCGCGCCCCGTGTGGTGGCGCGGCCGCTGCGCACCAGTTCGAGCAGTTCGCCGGCGCTCGCCTGGCTGCCGCTCTTTCCGGTCCTCGCGATCCTTCCGGACCTTCCCGGCCGTCCGGTCATGCGCACCCCCTTGTGTTTCCCAAGCCTGCATTACATATTGAGTTTTGCGTGTTAAATAGACGTAACTCTATGGTGGCCAAGACCGAACCGGTCGGCCGGACGCCTTTCGGGGAGCCCCGAGTGGATCGCACCGCCCAACTGACCGTCCCCGGCGCCGAACGCGCCCTCGCATACGATCCGCCGCACGGTCCCGACGGGCCGCGGGCCAGGGCCATACGAGTCCTGGAGGACAACTGGACGGGCACCTCCACCGTTCCGTCCCGCGGCCTGTATCCCCACCAGTGGTCCTGGGACTCCGCGTTCATCGCCATCGGCCTGCGCCACCTGTCGCCGTTACGGGCCCAGACGGAGCTGGAGACGCTGCTCGCCGCGCAGTGGGGCGACGGACGCGTCCCGCACATCGTCTTCAACCCCTCCGTCCCGCTCGACGCCTACTTCCCCAGCCCGGACTTCTGGCGCTCCTCGACCGCGGGCCGGGCCGCGGGTGCCCCGCGCACCGTACAGACGTCGGGGATCGTGCAGCCACCGGTGCACGCGCTGGCGGCCTGGCTGGTGCACGAGGCGGACCCCGGACTGTCCCGGGCGCGTGGCTTCCTCGCCGGGGTGTATCCGCGGCTGGCCGCCTGGCACCGCTATCTGCTGCACCGCCGGGACCTGGGCGGCGCCGGGCTCGCCTCGGTCGTCCACCCCTGGGAGCAGGGCATGGACAACAGCCCTTGCTGGGACGCCCCGCTGGCCCGCGTCACCCCCGCCCCGACCCGCTCCTTCCGCCGCGCCGACCTCGACCACGGCGCCCCCGAGGACCGCCCGACGGACCTGGACTACGGCCGGTACGTACGGCTCGCGGCGGACTACCGGGACAACGGATACCGCGACAACGGACACCACGACAGCGGGTACCGGGATCGCGGGTACCGGGACGGGCCGGGCGGCGAACACGGCGGCCGGGAGAGCGGCTTCGCCGTCGAGGACCCCGCCTTCAACGCCCTGCTCATCGCCTCCGAGCACGCCCTCGCCAGGATCGCCCGGGAGCTGGGTGCGACCGGCACGGCACGGCACGCGCGCGCGGAGCGGCTGACGGGGGTGCTGATCGACCGTCTGTTCGACGGGCGGGAGGGGATGTTCCTCTGCCGGGACGTGCGCTCCGGCGAGCCGATCCCCGAGCGCGGGGTGTCCGGCCTGATCCCGCTGCTGCTGCCCGGCCTCCCCCGCGATGTCGTCCGCGCCCTGGTCGGGACCCTCACCGGCCCGCACTTCGGCCTCGGCGACAGCACCCGCCTGGTGCCGAGCTACGACCTGCTCGGCGAGTCCTTCGACCGGCACCGGTACTGGCGGGGCCCGGCCTGGTTCAACACCGCCTGGCTGGTGGAGCGGGGGCTGCGCACGCACGGCGAGCGGGCCCGGGCCGACGCCCTGCGCACGGCGGTCCTCGACCTCGCGGACGCCTCCGGGTTCGCCGAATACGTGGATCCGTACACCGGCGAGGCCTGTGGCGCGACCGGCTTCGGCTGGACCGCCGCGCTCGCCCTCGACCTGTCGTACGACCAGCCCGACCAGTCACGGGAACGGCTGTCGCACGACCGGTCACCGCACCAGCTGTCGCACGACCAGACCACCGCCAGCAGTGAACTCAGGGGAGGGGACCGGGGATGACGGACCGGCATCATCCGCTCGTGCACGGCGGAACGTTCGCCGCCGTGGGCGACAGCGGCGACATCAGCGGAGTGCGGGCCGGCGGGACGGGACGTCCGGGCCTGCCCGACGGGCTCTTCGTACGCGACGCGCGGCACCTGAGCCGGTGGCAGCTCACCGTCGACGGCGCGGTGCCGGAGACACTGTCCCCGGTGGCCGACGGGGACACCGCGCGCTGTGTGCTCGTCCCGCGCGGTGGCCGGCAGGAGCCGCCCGCGTGCACGGTGTTCCGGGAACAGGCCGTCGGCGACAGCTCGTTCGTGGAACGGCTGCTGGTCACCAGCAACCGCCCGGTGCCCACCACGGTCCGGCTCGCCATCACCGCCGACGCCGACTTCACCGACCAGTTCGAACTCCGCTCCGACCACCGCACCTACGACAAGCCGGGCGCCGTCCGCCGCCGCCAGGTCCTCGACCACGGGCTGGAGTTCACCTATCAGCGCGGCGAGTGGCGGTCGTGCACGACGGTCACCACCGAGCCCGCCCCGGACTCCGTGGAGGAGACCGGCACCGGCGCCCGGCGCCTGGTGTGGACGCTCGACCTGGAGCCGCACGGCACGGCCGGGCTGACCCTGCGGGTGATGGCGCGCCCGCACGGGGAGAAGCGGGCGCTGCGGGTGCCCCGCTCCCCCGGCGCCGTGGCCCAGGACCTGCTGGCGCGGGAGGGCCGGTTCATGGAGGGCGTGGCCTTCCCCACCGGCTGGCCGGAGCTGGCGGCGGCCTGCGCGCGCGGCCTCGCCGACCTGGCCTCCCTCCAGATTCCCACGACCGGCCCGGACGGCGAGGAGCTGCGCGTCCCGGCGGGCGGCGCGCCCTGGTTCCTGGCACTGCTGGGCCGCGACGCCCTGCTCACCGCCCTGTTCGCGCTGCCCTACCGCCCGCAGCTGGCGGCGGCCGTGCTGCCCGCGCTCGCCGCGACCCAGGCCGCCGAGGCGCACTCCGGTTCGGTGGCGCAGCCCGGCAAGATCGTGCACGAGGTGCGGTCCGGCGAGCTGGCGCACTTCGGGCAGGTGCCGTTCGGCCGGTACTACGGTTCGGTGGACGCCACGCCGCTCTTCCTGGTGCTGCTCGGCGCCTATGTCGAGCAGACCGGGGACACCGCTCTGGCCCGCCGGCTCGAACCGCACGCCCGCGCGGCCGTCGGATGGATGCTGGACCACGGCGGGCTCACCTCCCGCGGCTATCTCGTCTACCGCGCCGACCGGGGCGGCCTCGCCAACCAGAACTGGAAGGACTCCCCCGGCGCGATCTGCTGGGCGGACGGCACCCGGCCGAGCGGCCCGGTGATGGCGGCGGGCGCGCAGGGGTACGCGTACGACGCCCTGCGCCGCACCGCCCAACTGGCCCGCGCCGTCTGGGCGGACGGTACCTACGCCGCGCTCCTGGAGCAGGCGGCCGGCGACCTGCGGGACCGTTTCCAGCGGGATTTCTGGATGGCGGAGCAGTCCTTCCCGGCGCTCGCGCTGGACGACGCGGGCCGCCAGGTGGACGCGCTGGCCTCGGACGCCGGGCATCTGCTGTGGTCGGGGCTGCTGGACAAGGAGTACGGGAAGGTCGTCGGACGGCGGCTGGTCGAGGGGGACTTCTTCTCCGGCTGGGGCGTGCGCACGCTGGCGGCCGGGCAGCCGGCGTACCACCCGCTGTCGTACCACCGCGGTTCGGTGTGGCCGCACGACAACGCGCTGATCGCACTCGGCCTGGCCCGGTACGGGCTGCACGACGAGGCCCGGACGGTCGCGCACGCGCTGGTGGACGCGGCGAACGCCTCCGGGCACCGGCTGCCGGAGGTGCTGGCGGGGTATGGGCGCGACATCCATTCCGAGCCGGTGCCTTATCCGCATGCGTGCGTGCGGGAGGCGCGGTCGGCTGCCGCGCCGCTTGCTCTGCTGACCGCGGTGGGGGGCGCCTAGGCAGGGGGTGGGGAGGTTCTCGCGCGGGTACGGGTCGGCGGGGGCTGATCGCGCGGTTCCCCGCGCCCTGCGGGAGTTGTTCGCGCCCTGGGTTGAACAGTGGGTGTGATCAAGCCGTACGAAGGGGCGGCGGACCCGTTCCCCCACGCCGGGTCCGCCTTCAGTCCTGTTTCGTACGGAAGGCCCCTGGGTGTCTGCGCTGAACCGTGTGCTCACCGCTCTGTCCGCCCTGCTCGTCCTGGTCGCGCTGCTGTTGCCGAACACCCTGCACACGCTCACTCCGGACAAGTTCCTGCGGATTCCGGTGGAGGCGGTCGTCGGGGCCGCGTTGCTGCTGGCGCTGCCGCGGCGGTCCCGGCGGGTGGCGGCGGTGCTGGCGGGGGTGGCGCTGGGGGCGCTGACGGTGCTGAACCTGCTGGACATGGGGTTCCACGCGTATCTGGGCCGGGGCTTCAACCTGGTGCTGGACTGGGAGCTGCTGGACGACGCCCAGGCGTACGCCGGGGACACGATGGGCTCGGCGGGCGCGTTCGGGCTGGCGGCCGGGGCGGTCGTGCTCGCTCTGCTGCTGTGCGCGCTGCTCACGCTGGCCACGGTCCGGCTGGGCGAGTTGCTGGCCCGCCATCGCGCGGTGGCCGTGCGGTCGACGCTCGCCGCCGCCGTCGTGTGGACGACGACCGCCGCGCTGGGGGTGCAGCTCGCGGGGCTGCCCGTGGCCTCCGACCACGCGTCGGCGCTGGTGCGGATCCAGACGGAGCGGGTGCGGGCCACGCTGCGCGACGAGGCGGCGTTCGCGAAGGAGGCGAAGGCCGACGCGTTCGGGGCGACCCCGCCCGGACGGCTGGTGCCCGAGCTGCGCGGCAAGGACGTGATCTTCGCGTTCATCGAGAGCTACGGCCGCAGCGCGATCGAGGATCCGGCGATCCGGCCGGGCGTCCACCGCACCCTGGAGACGAGCACCGGGGCGCTGGCGAAGGCGGGGTTCGGGGCGAGGAGCGGCTGGCTGACCTCGGCGACGTACGGGGGCAGCAGCTGGCTGGGCCACTCCACGTTCCTGTCGGGCCTGTGGATCGCCAACCAGCAGCGGTACCGCACGGTCACCTCCAGCGACCACCTCACCCTCACCAAGGCGTTCCAGAAGACGGGGGCGTGGCGGACGGTCGGGATCATGCCGGGGGTGCGGAAGGCCTGGCCGGAGGCGGAGTTCTACGGCCTCGACCACGTCTACGACGCGTTCCGGCTCGGCTACCGGGGGCCGAAGTTCAGCTGGTCGACGATGCCGGACCAGTACGCGCTGGAGGCGTTCCAGCGGCTGGAGCACGGGAAGAAGCGGGACAAGCCGCTGATGGCGGAGGTGATCCTCACATCCAGCCATCAGCCGTGGGCGCCGCTCCCCGAGCCGGTCGGCTGGGACGAGCTGGGCGACGGGCGGATCTTCGAGGGCATCGAGGCGAGGGGGGACGACCCCGCGGACGTGGTGGCCAGTTCCGCCCGTTCCAAGGAGGCCTACGGCAGGTCCGTGCGGTACTCGGTCTCCAGCCTCACCGAGTGGCTGCGGCGTTACGGCGGTGAGGACACCGTCCTGGTCTTCCTCGGCGACCACCAGCCGATCGCCCGGGTCAGCGGCGAGGGCGCCAGCCGTGACGTGCCGGTGTCGATCGTCGCCAAGGACCCGGAGGTGCTGGAGAAGATCGACGGCTGGGGCTGGTCGGAGGGGCTGGAGCCCGCCCGGGACGCGCCGGTGTGGAGGATGGACGCGTTCCGGGACCGGTTCCTGACGGCGTACGGCTCCACGCCCTCGGGGAAGAGGGGCTGATCAGCCGCCGGAGGTGTCCAGCTCGGCGTCCTCGCCGACGCCCGCGCAGTCGTACGGGTCCTTCAGCCAGCCGTCGGGCAGGACGACCCGGTTGTTGCCGGAGGTACGGCCGCGGGGGCCGTCGGCACCGGAGGGCCAGGGCTGGTCGAGGTCCAGCTCGTCGAGCCCGGCGCGCAGCTCCGCCAGGGAGGAGGTGATGGCGAGGCGCTTGCGCATCTCGGAGCCGACGGCGAAGCCCTTGAGGTACCAGGCGACGTGCTTGCGGAAGTCGACGACGCCCTTGGACTCGTCGCCGATCCACTCGCCGAGCAGCCGGGCGTGCCGGACCATGACGTCGGCGACCTCGCGCAGGGTGGGGCGCGCGATGTCCTCGGGGCGCCCCTCGAAGGCGGCCACGAGGTCGGAGAACAGCCACGGCCGGCCGAGGCAGCCGCGCCCGACGACGACACCGTCGCAGCCGGTCTCGCGGACCATGCGCACCGCGTCCTGGGCGGACCAGATGTCGCCGTTGCCGAGCACCGGGATCTCCGGGACGTGCTCCTTCAGCCGGGCGATGGCGTCCCAGTCGGCGGTGCCGCCGTAGTGCTGGGCGGCGGTGCGGCCGTGCAGGGCGATGGCGGTGACGCCCTCCTCGACGGCGATGCGGCCGGCGTCGAGGTAGGTGATGTGGTCGTCGTCGATGCCCTTGCGCATCTTCATGGTGACGGGGAGGTCCCCGGCGCCGGCGACGGCCTCGCGGAGGATCGCGCGCAGCAGGTTGCGCTTGTAGGGCAGGGCCGAGCCGCCGCCCTTGCGGGTGACCTTCGGGACCGGGCAGCCGAAGTTCAGGTCGATGTGGTCGGCCAGGTCCTCCTCCGCGATCATGCGGACGGCCTTGCCGACGGTGACCGGGTCCACGCCGTACAGCTGGATCGAGCGGGGCTGCTCGGTGGGGTCGAAGGTGACCAGCTGCATGGTCTTCTCGTTGCGCTCGACCAGCGCCCGGGTGGTGATCATCTCGCTGACGAACAGGCCTTTGCCGCCGCTGAACTCCCGGCACAGGGTGCGGAAGGGAGCGTTGGTGATCCCGGCCATGGGGGCGAGGACGACGGGGGGCTGGACGGTGTGCGGGCCGATCCGGAGCGGCTGTGCGGGCGGCTGAGTGGGCGTGGACATTCCTCCATTGTGCCGCGCGATGAGCGGGTAAAATTCTTTAGTTAGGCGCACTATCGAAGTCGGCGTACGATGGGGCACATGCCCGAGCTGAGCCATCGCCGACGCCTTCTCGTGCTCGCGATCTGCTGCATGAGCCTGCTGATCGTCAGCCTCGACAACACCGTGCTGAACGTGGCACTCCCCTCCATGCAGGACGACCTGGACGCCACCACGTCAGGCCTCCAGTGGACGATCGACGCGTACACCCTGGTGCTGGCCTCGCTGCTGATGCTCGCCGGGTCGACGGCCGACCGGATCGGCCGCAAACGGGTCTTCGTGGCCGGGCTGGTGGTCTTCACCGCCGGCTCGGCGCTGTGCTCCATGGCGCCGGACCTGGACGCCCTGATCGCGTTCCGGATGATCCAGGCGGTGGGCGGCTCGATGCTGAACCCGGTCGCCATGTCGATCATCACCAACACGTTCACGGATCCGCGGGAACGGGCCCGCGCCATCGGCGCCTGGGGCGCGGTGGTGGGCATCTCCATGGCCGCGGGCCCGCTGGTGGGCGGACTGCTCGTCGAGTCGGTCGGCTGGCGGGCGATCTTCTGGGTCAACCTGCCGGTGGGTCTCGCCGCGCTGCTGCTGACCCTGCGGTACGTGTCCGAGTCCCGCGCGGCGAAGGCCCGCCGGGCGGACCCGGTCGGGCAGATGCTGGTCATCCTGCTGTTCGGCGGACTGACCTACGCGATCATCGAGGCGCCCGCGGCCGGGTTCGCGGCGGTGCTGCCGTTCGCGCTGGTGGCCGGGGCCGCGCTGACCGGGCTGCTGGTGTACGAGCCACGGCGGGCCGACCCGCTGATCGACCTGCGGTTCTTCCGTTCGGCGCCGTTCAGCGGGGCCACGGTGATCGCGATCGCGGCGTTCGCCGCGCTGGGCGGCTTCCTGTTCCTGTCGACGCTGTACCTCCAGAACGTGCGCGGCCTGGACGCCCTGCACGCCGGGCTGTGGATGCTGCCCATGGCCGTACCGACGTTCCTGTGCGCACCCCTGTCCGGGCGGCTCGTGGGCAGCCGCGGGCCGAGGCTGCCGCTGCTGATCGCGGGCGTCGCGATGACGGCGAGCGCGGTGCTGTTCGCGGTGTTCGACGCGGAGACGTCGGCTGCGGGACTCCTCGCCGGATACGCGCTGTTCGGCGTGGGGTTCGGCTTCGTGAACGCGCCGATCACCAACACGGCGGTGGCGGGGATGCCGCGCGCGCAGGCGGGCGTGGCCGCCGCCGTCGCCTCCACCAGCCGGCAGCTGGGGCAGACGCTCGGGGTCGCGGTGGTCGGGGCGGTGCTGGCGGCCGGGATCGGGGCCGCCGGCTACCGGGAGGCGTTCGTGTCGGCCGCCGTGCCCGGGTGGTGGATCCTCGCGGGGTGCGGGGCGGTGGTGCTGGTGCTGGGTGTGCTCACGAGTGGAGGGTGGGCTCGGGGGACCGCCGAGCGGGCCGCCGCGCGGCTGGAGGCGGGCGAGGAGAGCGCCGTGGGGGCGGGGGTCCGTCGCTGAGTGCGGGTTGTGGGGGTTTCCTCGCGCAGCTCCCCGCGCCCCTGAAGTGGGAGGGCTTGCCTCCTCAGCCTTGCGCCCTCAGTCCCTGCGTCAACAGGTCGACCACCGCGTCGAACTCCGCCTCGACGCCGGGGGCCTTCCACTCCTCGGCGTAGCAGGGGTCGTGGAAGCGACCGGTGGCGTGGAAGACGGCGCGGGCCGTGGTGGCCGGGTCGGGGGCGGTGAGGGTGCCGGACTCGACCCCGGCGCGGATGATCGCGGTCAGCTGGGACGTGAGGTCGGCGATGTGCTCCGGGACCGCCTCGCCGCTCTCGCGGGTCAGGACCATGTACGTCGCGAACAGCTCCGGGTCGTGGCCCGCCTTGCGGCGCTTGGCGTCGAACAGGGCCCGCAGCCAGGCGCGCAGCCGTTGCTCCGGGTCGCGGTCCTGCTCGGCGACGATGCCGGCCAGCTCCTGCGACGTACGGTCCAGCCAGCGCTTCGTCACGGCCTCGCGCAGGGCCGCCTTGGTGCGGAAGTGCCGGTAGACGCTGCCGTGGCTGACACCGAGCGCGCGGGCCACGTCGACCACGGTGGCCTTGGCCGGGCCGTGGCGGCGCAGCACCTCCTCGGTGGCTTCGAGGATGCGCTCGGCGGTCAGGGTCTCGCTGGTCGGTGCCATGGAGGTGACGGTACCCGGCGGGCCGGTCAGCGTTCGCTGTCGAGGTGTGCCATCTGCGCTTCCGGGTAGCGCTCGCCGGCCGCCGCGTCCGCGGGCACGGCTTCCTCGATCGCCGCGAGGTCGGCCGCGTCCAGGGTCACGTCCAGCGCGCCCAGCGCCTCCGCCAGCCGGTCCCGGCGGCGGGCGCCGACCAGCGGCACGATGTCCTCGCCCTGCGCCAGCACCCAGGCGATGGCGATCTGCGCGACGGACGCGCCCCGCTGCTCGGCGATCTTCCGCAGCGCCTCGACGAGCCGCAGGTTGTGGCGGAGGTTCTCGCCCTGGAAGCGGGGCGAGAGGGCGCGGAAGTCGTTGGCGGCGAGCCGGCGGTCCGCGGTGAAGTGGCCGGAGATCAGGCCGCGGGACAGGACGCCGTAGGCGGTGACGCCGATGCCCAGTTCCCGGACGGCCGGCAGGATCTCCCTCTCGATGCCGCGGGTGATCAGGGCGTACTCGATCTGCAGGTCCGCGATCGGCGCGGTCGCGGCGGCCCTGCGGACGGTGTCGGCGCCGACCTCGCTGAGGCCGATGTGCCGGACGTATCCCCGCTCGACGAGTTCGGCGATGGCGCCGACGGTCTCCTCGACGGGGACGGCCGGGTCGAGGCGGGCGAGCCGGTAGACGTCGATGTGGTCGGTGCCGAGGCGCCGGAGGGAGTACGCGGCGAAGTTCTTCACGGCCTCCGGGCGTCCGTCGATGCCGAGCCAGCTGCCGTCGGGGCCGCGCAGGGCGCCGAACTTCACGCTGACCAGCGCCTGTTCGCGGCGGGCGGCGGGGGCGGTGCGCAGGGCCTCGCCGATGAGCAGTTCGTTGTCGCCCATGCCGTAGAAGTCGCCGGTGTCGAGCAGGGTGACGCCGGCTTCGAGGGCCGCGTGGACGGTCGCGACGGACTCGGCGCGGTCGGCGTCGCCGTACAGCGCGGACATGCCCATGCAGCCGAGGGCGAGGGCGGAGACCTGGGGGCCGGTGGTGCCGAGGGAGCGGGTCTGGATCGTCGTCATGCACTCCACCCTCGCATGACGACTGACAGATTTCAATATCTGTCAGTCGTCATTTGTCAGCCGCACCCCGCGGTCCCTCACCTGTCGGCGGTCGTCAGGGTCACCCCCAGCGCCACGAAGGACCCCGCCAAGCCGCGCCGCAGCCAGGCCATGACGCGCGGGCGGGAGATGACCTGGCTGCGGACCGAGGCGGCGAGAACGCCGTACAGGGCGAAGACGACGAAGGTCGCCAGCATGAAGACACCGCTCAGCAGCAGCATCCGCGTCAGCGCGTGCGGCTCGCCCGGGTCCACGACTTGCGGCAGGAAGGCGAGGAAGAAGAGCGTCAGCTTCGGATTGAGGAGGTTGATCAGCACACCCGCGGGCGATCATCCGGCCCGCCGAGACGGGCGGCGCCCCGCTGTCGACGCCGATCACGTCCTTGTCCCGCAGGGTGGCCCAGGCCATGTGGAGGAGGTGGGCGACACCGGCGTATTCGAGGATCTGGAAGGCGGTGGCGCTGGTGTGCGGCAGGGCCGCCGCGCCGGTGAGGGTGGCCAGGATGTGCGGCACGATGCCGGGAGTGGAGCCGAAGGCGGCGACGACGCTCGCCCGGCGGCCCCCGGGAGAATCCGGCGGCGAGGGTGTGTACGACCCCGGTGCCCGGGGTGGCGACGACGATCAGGGTGGTGAGGAGGAAGGCGATGCTCATGGGCACCACCCTGGACGCGCGAAGGCCCCCGATACAGGACCGGTCAGGGTCCCGTATCGGGGGCCGATCGGATGGCGCGGGAGGTCAGCAGCCGATCAGGCGGCCGGCCAGGTAGCCCTCGATCTGGTCGAGGGAGACGCGCTCCTGCTTCATCGAGTCACGCTCGCGGACGGTGACCGCGTTGTCCTCGAGGGTGTCGAAGTCGACGGTGACGCAGTACGGCGTACCGATCTCGTCCTGGCGGCGGTAGCGGCGGCCGATGGCGCCGGCGTCGTCGAACTCGATGTTCCAGTGCTGGCGCAGCGCCTGGGCGAGGCCCTTGGCCTTCGGGGACAGCTCCGGGTTGCGGGACAGCGGAAGCACCGCGACCTTCACCGGGGCCAGGCGGTGGTCCAGGCGCAGCACCGTGCGCTTCTCCATCTTGCCCTTGGCGTTGGGCGCCTCGTCCTCGACGTACGCGTCGAGCAGGAAGGCCAGCATGGTGCGGCCGACGCCCGCCGCGGGCTCGATGACGTACGGCGTCCAGCGCTCCTGGGCCTCCTGGTCGTAGTAGGCCAGGTCCTGGCCGGAGGCCTTGGAGTGCGCGGTCAGGTCGTAGTCGGTGCGGTTGGCGACACCCTCCAGCTCGCCCCACTCGCTGCCGCCGAACTGGAAGCGGTACTCGATGTCGGCGGTGCGCTTGGAGTAGTGGGAGAGCTTCTCCTTGGGGTGCTCGTACCAGCGCATGTTCTCTTCACGCAGACCCAGGCCGGTGTACCAGTTCCAGCGCTGCTCCATCCAGTACTCCTGCCACTGCTCGTCCTCGCCCGGCTTGACGAAGAACTCCATCTCCATCTGCTCGAACTCGCGCGTGCGGAAGATGAAGTTGCCCGGCGTGATCTCGTTGCGGAAGGACTTGCCCATCTGGGCGATGCCGAACGGCGGCTTGCGGCGCGAAGTGGTCTGCACCTGGGCGAAGTTGGTGAAGATGCCCTGGGCGGTCTCGGGACGCAGGTAGGCGACGGAGCCGGAGTCCTGGGTCGGGCCGAGGTGGGTGGAGAGCAGACCCGAGAACTGCTTGGGCTCGGTGAACTGGCCCTTGGTGCCGCAGTTGGGGCAGTTGATGTCGGCCAGGCCGTTCTCCGGGACGCGGCCCTTCTTCTCCTCGTACGCCTCTTCCAGGTGGTCCGCGCGGAACCGCTTGTGGCAGGAGGTGCACTCGGTGAGCGGGTCGGTGAAGGTGGCGACGTGGCCGGAGGCGACCCACACCTCGGGGGCGAGGATCACGGACGAGTCGATACCGACGACGTCCTCGCGCGACGTCACCATGTAGCGCCACCACTGGCGCTTGATGTTCTCCTTGAGCTCGACACCCAGCGGCCCGTAGTCCCAGGCGGCACGCTGGCCGCCGTAGATCTCACTACACGGGAAAACGAAGCCACGGCGCTTGCTCAGGCTGACGATGGTGTCGATCTTGTCGGCGGCCACGGTGCTCTCTTCATTACGACGACGGGCGACGAAGCGAGGTGCTTCCAGCGAATGCTTCAGGTTACCGGCGCGGACTCCCCCTGAACCAAATCGGGATCCCCCCTGTCCCGAATGGGGTCTTTGTTGACAACCGTTTCCACTTTTGTTGAAAATGACTCTCATGAACGTACGACGACGCCTCATACCCACCGCAGCGGTGACCGCCCTCGGTCTCGCTGCCCTGACCGCCTGCTCCAGCGACTCCGCCGACGCGGGCAACACGGACAAGTTCGATGTCGTCGCGTCGTTCTACCCGATGCAGTTCCTGGCCGAGCAGATCGGCGGGGACCATGTGGACGTCACCACTCTCACCGAGCCGGGTCAGGAACCCCACGACCTGGAGCTGAGCACCAAGCAGACCGCCGAGCTCCAGGAGTCCGACGCGGTTCTCTACCTCAAGGGCCTCCAGCCCGCCGTCGACGAGGCCGTCGGCCAGGCCGACGTGCGGACGAAGATCGACGCGGCCTCCCTCACCGAGCTGGAGGACCACGGCAGCGTCGAGCACGAGCACGCGGGCGAGGAGCACGCCGAGGAGCACTCGGCGGAGCACTCCGAGGAAGAGGAGCACGCCCTCGACCCCCACGTCTGGCTCGACCCCGTGAAGTACGCCGAGATCGCCAAGGGCGTCGGCGCCGCCTTCGAGAAGGCCGACCCGGACCACGCCGCCGACTACAAGAAGAACACGGACGCGCTGGTCGGCAAGCTGAACGAGCTGAACACCCGGTTCGAGGACGGGCTGAAGAACACGAAGACGAAGGTCTTCTTCACCAACCACGCCGCCTTCACCTACCTCGCCGAGCGCTACGGCCTCACCCAGGAGGCCATCAGCGGCCTCGACCCGGAGTCCGAGCCGAGCCCCGCCCGGATCAAGGAACTCCAGGAGGAGGCGAAGGCCGACGGCGTGACCACCGTGTTCTACGAGACACTGGTGAGCGACAAGACCGCGAAGACGCTCGCGAAGGACGCCGGCCTGAAGACCGACGTGCTCGACCCGCTCGAGGGCATCACCGACAAGTCCGAGGGCGACGACTACTTCCAGGTCATGGAGTCCAACCTCGGCGCGCTGAAGACGGCCCTCGGCGCCAAGTGATCGTTACGGAGGCCCCTGTGAGCGAGCCCGTCATATCCCTGCGCGGCGTACGCGCCGAGCTGGGCTCGCGCCCCGTCCTGCGCGGTATCGACCTCACCGTCTCGCGCGGTGAGGTCGTCGCGCTGCTCGGCGCGAACGGCTCCGGCAAGTCGACGGCCGTGCGCGGCATCATCGGCCAGGTGCCGGTCAGCGCCGGCGAGATCGAGCTGTTCGGCACACCCCGCCGGCGGTTCCGCGACTGGGCACGCGTCGGCTACGTCCCGCAGCGCACCACCGCCGCGGGCGGCGTCCCGGCGACGGTGACCGAGGTGGTCTCCTCGGGCCGCCTGTCCCGCACCCGCTTCGGCGTCTTCCGCAGGACCGACCGCGAGGCCGTCCGCCGGGCCCTGGACCTGGTCGGCATGGCGGACCGCGCCGGGGACTCGGTGGGCGCGCTCTCCGGCGGCCAGCACCAGCGGGTGCTGATCGCCCGCGCGCTCGCCGCCGACCCCGAGCTGCTGATCATGGACGAGCCGATGGCGGGCGTCGACCTGGCCAGCCAGGAGGTGCTCGCCGCGACCCTGCGCGAGCAGGTCGCCCAGGGCGCGACCGTCCTGCTCGTGCTGCACGAACTGGGCCCGCTGGAGCCCCTGATCGACCGGGCGGTGGTGCTGCGCGACGGCTGCGTGCTGCATGACGGCCCGCCTCCGAAGGCGGTCGGCCAGCACGCGCTGCCCGGCCACGACCACGTCCATCCGCACGCGGCTCACGACGCCGAACCGATCCGGACGGGACTGCTGAGCTGATGGAATTCCTGAACTACGACTTCATGCAGCGGGCACTGCTCGCCGCCGTCCTGGTCGGCATCACCGCGCCCGCGGTCGGCATCTACCTGGTGCAGCGCCGACAGGCCCTCATGGGCGACGGCATCGGCCATGTCGCCATGACCGGTGTCGGCCTCGGCTTCCTGCTGTCCTGGTCGCCGGTGTGGATGGCGACCCTGGTCTCCGTCCTCGGCTCGGTGCTGATGGAGCTGATCCGCTGGTACGGCAGGACCCGCGGCGACATCGCCCTCGCCATGCTGTTCTACGGCGGCATGGCGGGCGGTGTGATGCTGATCAACCTGGCGCCCGGCGGCGCCAACGCCAACCTGCTGTCGTATCTCTTCGGCTCGCTGTCCACGGTGTCCGAGGAGGACGTGCGGGCCATCTGCGTCCTCGCGGCGTTTGTGATCCTCACCACCCTGCTGCTGCGCCGCCAGCTCTTCGCGGTCAGCCAGGACGAGGAGTTCGCGCGGGTGACCGGACTGCCGGTGCGGGCGCTGAACCTGCTGACGGCGATCACGGCGGCCGTGACGGTGACCGTCGCGATGCGCGTGGTCGGGCTGCTGCTGGTGTCCGCGCTGATGGTGGTGCCGGTGGCCGCCGCCCAGCAGATCAGCCGCAGTTTCGCGGCGACCTTCGCGATCGCGGTGGCGATCGGGGTGAGCGTGACCATCGGCGGCACGGTGACCTCGTACTACCAGGACGTGCCGCCCGGCGCGACGATCGTGCTGCTGGCCATCGCCGCGTTCCTGGTGCTGACCGCGCTGGCGACCCCGCTGGCCCGGCGCAGGGCCCGCGCGGCGGCCGCCGCGCAGCCGCCCGGAGACCCGGCGGAGTGCAGCATTCCGGCCAGTCGCCCGACCGGGGACCAGATCGGCGTCTGACCGCTGCCGGTCCGGGCTGGCACAATGGCCCGGACCGCAGCAAGACGTGAGGAGGCAACCGGTGACGACCGCTGGACCGCCCGTGAAGGGCCGCGCCACCCGGCAGCGCGCCGCCGTGGCGGCAGCCCTCGACGAAGTCGACGAGTTCCGCAGCGCGCAGGACCTGCACGACATGCTCAAGCACAAGGGCGACTCCGTCGGACTCACCACGGTCTACCGCACCCTCCAGTCCCTCGCCGAGGCCGGTGAGGTCGATGTGCTGCGCACCTCCGACGGCGAGGCCGTCTACCGCCGGTGCTCCACCGGCGAGCACCACCACCACCTGGTGTGCCGCGTCTGCGGCAAGGCGGTCGAGGTGGAGGGCCCGGCGGTGGAGAAGTGGGCGGACGCCATCGCGGCCGAGCACGGCTATGTGAACGTGGCCCACACGGTGGAGATCTTCGGCACCTGCGCGGACTGCGCGCGGGCCGCCGCCGAGGACTGACCTCAGGGCATCATGTCGCCGCGGTCGTGACAGGTGCAGGAGTCACCGACTCCCGGCCCGCGCTCTCCCGCTCGGGCCACCCTCATACGACCGGCAGATGCCGGGCGAGCAGCACGCGCAGCCGGGCCTCGTCGGCCTCACCGGCCAGCCCGCGCTTGGGCAGGACCTCGACGAGCAGAATGTTCGGGTCGCGGCTGAGCAGCACGAAATGCTCGCGGGTCTCACGGTGGCCGCGGAAGACCGACCAGCGCTGCGTGAGCGTCACATGCCGGGTCTCGGCCCGGATCCCGTCGTCGGTCACCGTGGCGCGGTACTCGCCCTGCCAGGAGACCGTACGCAGCGCGTGGTGGGCCTGCGCGTGCGGCATGGACCAGATGACGGCGGCGCAGAGCACGGCGACGACGAAGGAGATCGCCGAGCCCTTCTCGGCGAGCGCGCTCCTGGCGGCGAGGGCGAGGAAGAGGCCGATGAGGCCCCATCGGACCAGATGCAGGCGCCGGACGCGGTCACGCACTCCGATACCGGCGCGCAGATCCGCGCGTGTCGGCCGGTAGACCAGCTCTGTCTCATCCCGTGCGACGGCGTCCCGCCCCATGTCCATGACCATGAGGCGGGATGGTACCGGCCGTGATCAGTCATGATCAGTCCTGCTGCTTGCCCTCCATGGCCAGCAGCTCCTCGTTCGGGATGGCTCCGCCGAACCGCCGGTCGCGGGAGGCGAACTCCAGGCAGGCGCGCCACAGGTCACGGCGGTCGAAGTCGGGCCACAGCACGTCCTGGAAGACCATCTCGGCGTACGCGCTCTGCCACAGCAGGTAGTTGGAGGTGCGCTGTTCGCCGCTGGGGCGCAGGAACAGGTCCACGTCCGGCATGTCCGGGTAGTACATGTACTTCTGGAGCGTCTTCTCGGTGACCTTGGCCGGGTCCAGCCGGCCCGCCCGCACGTCCTCCGCGAGCGCCTTCGCCGCGTCGGCGATCTCCGCCCGGCCGCCGTAGTTCATGCAGAAGTACAGGGTGAGCCGGTCGTTGTCCTTGGTCTGCTCCTGGGCGATCTGGAGCTCCTTCGCGACCGACTTCCACAGCTTGGGCATCCGGCCCACCCAGCGCACCCGGATCCCCAGCTCGTCGAGCTGGTCGCGGGTCTTGCGGATGAAGTCGCGGTTGAAGTTCATCAGGAAGCGCACCTCGTCGGGCGAGCGCTTCCAGTTCTCGGTGGAGAAGGCGTACAGCGAGATCGCGCCGACGCCCATCTCGATCCCGCCCTGGAGCACGTCCAGCACCCGCTCGGCGCCGACCTTGTGTCCCTCGGTGCGGGGCAGGCCGCGCTCCTTGGCCCAGCGGCCGTTGCCGTCCATGACGATCGCCACATGGTTCGGCACCAGCTCGCCGGGGAGCTTCGGCGGCCGGGCGCCGGACGGGTGCGGCTCCGGCGTCCTGTACTCGCGGCGCTGGCGCCCCAGGAACCCGCGTACGACCATGTGCTTCTCGTCTCCCTAGCTCTTCTTCGCCGTACTTGTTTCTCGCCGTGCTTACTTCTCGACGTATCTCAGCGAGCGCAGCCCGCGCTCCAGATGCCAGTGCAGATAGGCGGACACCAGTCCGCTGCCCTCCCGCACATATCGCGGCTCGCAGGCGTCCGCGGTCTCCCAGTCTCCCGTAAGCAGCGCGGCGAGCAGTTCCAGGGTCCGCGGCGAGGGTACGACACTGCCGGGCACCCGGCAGTCCACGCAGACCGAGCCGCCGGACGCCACCGAGAAGAACCGGTTGGGCCCGGGCATCCCGCACTTCACACAGTCGCTGAAGCTGGGGGCGTAGCCGTTGACGGCGAGGGAGCGCAGCAGGAACGCGTCGAGCACGAGATGCGGCGCGTGCTCGCCGCGGGCGAGCGTGCGCAGGGCGCCGACCAGCAGCAGGTACTGCTGCACCGCGGGCTCGCCCTCATGGTCGGTGAACCGCTCGGCGGTCTCCAGCATCGCCGTGCCGGCCGTGTACCGGGCGTAGTCCAGGACGATCGTGCCGCCGTACGCGGCGATGGTCTCGCTCTGCGTGCACAGCGGCAGGCCCCGGCCCACCAGTTCGCTCCCCCGGGCGAAGAACTGCACGTCCACGTGGGAGAACGGTTCGAGGCGCGCACCGAACTTGGACTTCGTCCGGCGCACGCCTCTCGCCACGGCGCGTACCCGCCCGTGACCGCGCGTGAGCAACGTGATGATCCGGTCCGCCTCACCCAGCTTCTGGGTGCGCAGCACGATGCCGTCGTCGCGGAACAGACTCATGGAGCCATTCTCGCCTACCCGCGCGGTCGCCCGGCCGGGAACGTCAAGGGACCTCCCCCCGGCTGCGCGCGTTGGCGTACGCGGTGGCGGCGCGCAGCCGCTCCGCGGGGGTCGCGTGGCGTACGGACCGCGGGTCCGCGTCCCACTCCCTGCCGCCGCCGTACGGTCTCAGCTGTACGTAGGGTCCCTCGTGGCCCATCACGATGCCCACCTTCCCGGTGCGGGTGTCGACGACGTACGAGCCGATCGGCGGCTTCGTCGGTGTCATTGGATCCGGCCTTTTCGTGCGGTTCTTTCCTGCGATCGGCGTTGCGCCTCCCCGTGGCTCCCCTGCGCTTTCGGGTTTCACTCTTTTGTCTCCGGCGCGGGCCGCCGGCCCTACACTCGGCAGGAGTTTGTGCGCGAAGTGCCGCTCCCCGCACAGGCGTTGGCCATCGGTCGTGCGTCGGCGGTCCCCGGCGGCTAACCGCCGCCCTCGCCCGGGCCGCCCGATCTTCCCGGTGGTTCCTGGGGCTGGATGAACACCGTGGGGTCGTTCCCCTTGAGCTGCTGCCAGACGCCGACCAGGGCGACGACCTGCGCGACGAAGAACGCCAGCTGCACGGAGGCCGTGCGCAACTGGTAGACGGACAGCAGCAGGGACGCCTTCGTGGGCCAGTAGATCCCTTCCTGACGGAAGGTGTCGATGTCCATGGCCACGCCGGTCGAGGTGAGGACGAGCAGGGTCAGCGCGAGGTCGAGGGCCCAGGTGCCGAAGGACTGACCGGTCGCCCGGGTGAGGATCCAGTGGCCGGCCAGCGGGGCGGCGTACACCAGGAACAGGCCGAGAGCCTTGGCCGGTCCGCGGCGGCCGGGCAGGACCCGCCACAGCGCGCCCAGGACGAAACCCGCGCCCGCCAGGACGATCTCGGACGTGATCACGTAGTCGAGCAGGCCGGCCAGGCCGAACTCGTCCCGCCTCACACTGCCCCACAGCGGGCCGCGCACCTGGTTCGCCCAGAAGCCGACCGCCGTGGCGGGCAGGGCGAGCACCGCCGAGAACCGGGCGGCGCGCAGCGCGTTCTGCCACCAGGTGGCGCGCGGCCCCCAGGCGAGGGCAAGCTCCACGGCGTCCACCGAGTCGGGGAGCCGCGCACCGGCGTGGGGGGCGGTGGCCCCGGGCGGGTTCCACTGGTGCAGGTCGTCCAGGTCGCGCTCCAGGTCGGCCCGCTTGCCCTCCTGCTCGCCCTGCTCCAGGCGGCGCAGCTGCGAGTGCAGGTCGCGGTAGGCGCGCGCGGACTTGATCAGCCAGGTCCGGTCGCGCTCGCGGATCGCGTCGCGCAGCGGTGCGCCGGTGGGCAGCGGCTGTGACAGCACGGCGCGGCGTCTGCCCAGGGCCAGCAGCAGTCGGCCGGTGAGCAGGGTGATCGCCGCGGACAGCAGGTGGGCCGAGACTCCGGCGTACCAGCCCGGTGCCGGTACGACCGCCTGCATCGCGGCCACGGTGAGGAGGGCGAGGTCCGGGCCCTCGGGGGCGGTCCGTTCGGCCTGGGGGGCCGCCGCGCGCGCGGCGAGCGCGGCGAGGAGCACCGCGTTGAAGCCGTACCACCAGGTGATCCACGGGAAGAACCAGTCGGGCCAGTCGGAGGGGAACCAGGCGAGGCCGTTGTAGAGGTAGGTGAGGTGCCAGCGGTCGGTGTAGCCGTCGCCGTCGCTCAGCCAGGTCTCCTGCTCCCAGACCGCGTGGGTGGCCCACAGGTCGCCGGCCACCAGCGCCGCCGCGAGGAGCAGGCAGCCGGGCAGCACCCACCAGGGGAGGCGTCCGCGCGGTGTGGTCCCGGGCGCCCGGACGCGTGTCGCCTCGTACATCCGGCGGATCGCCGACACGGTGCCCGTCAGCCAGACGAACGCCAGGCAGGCCGCGGCGAGCGCGATCCAGACGAATCCGCCGGTCCGCGTGAGCCGGTTCACCTCGGCGAGCGCGTCGTGGTCGAGCCAGAAGCCGGCGGGCAGCCCGAACCAGCCGGGGCGGAGGGCCAGGACGAGGGGGTAGGCGGTGGCCGCGGCGACGGCCAGGGCGGTGCCCGGGCGCGGGCGGGCGAAGAGGCAGAGCAGGGCGCCGACGCCCGCGGTGAGCACGAAGTGCAGGGTGACCCGGTGGTCCGGCCAGGAGGACAGCAGCTGGTCGTCGAGTTCGACGACCAGCGCGATGCCGAGCATCAGCCAGGCCCACCGGAGCAGGTTGCGGCGGGTGGCCGTCTCCGCCGGGGTCGCCGGTGACGTCCCCGGGGCACGGGCGAGCCGGCGCACCAGCAGCAGGACCACGGCGAAGAGCACGACGTCCCAGGCGAGCCAGGCCGCCGAGCCGGCCAGCCGCCAGGGCTGCGCGTTCCACCGCGTGGCCAGGGCCTTCGTCGCCGGTGGCTGGATCCGGACCCACAGTTCGGGCATCGGTCCGGCGGCCTCGGCCCGTTTCCAGGTCAGGTCCGTCGGCGTGCCCGCGGTCGGCGGCGGTGCCATGTCGCGTGCGGCGCGTCCGCCGAGGTCGACGGTGATCTCGCGCCACCATGCGCGTTCGAGGGCGGGCGGGCGTTCCAGGGCGAGGGTCCAGTACCGGGTGCCCACCTCCAGGCGCCAGGGGCCGAACTCCCGGTGGCTGCTGTTCTCCACGGAGGTGACGGCACGGTACTCAACCGTGACCGTCCTCTCCTCGACGGTCACCTCGGGCTCCCGGGGCCGCAGCTCGGTGTCCCGGTAGGGGTGGGTCTCGGCGGGGTCGCGCAGCAGGCACCGCATGGCCGCCCGGTAGCGGTCGGTGTCCCCGTTGAGCAGCAGGTCGGGTGCGAGGGCCGCGGACTTCGGCACCTTGACGACGAGGTCGGCCTCGGCGCGCGTGTGGTCCTCGCCGTCGTGCTTGATCCGTACCGAGGTGGTGACCTCGGCGTCCCGTAACTTCCCCGGCGTGCACGCGATCCCGCGCTCCGCCCGCGCCTCCCCCGTTCCCCCGAGGACCGACAAGCCGGCCAGCACCATCACGAGGACCAGTCGCCGCATCCCCCACCCCCTCCCCGCGGGCATATACCCATATGAACGCCCCCTGCCCCAAGCTCCGCCGATGCGCCCCTGTTACGCTCCACACGCCCCCGTGGGAGAAGTCCGGTGAGAGTCCGGCGCTGACCCGCAACGGTGTGCGCGCGGCCGTCAGGCCCGTCGTGCGAGCCCGATCGCCCGTGGGTGGATGCGAACCCGTTCAACGCTCGCCGCGGACTGCGAGAAGGGGGACCGCTCGGCCGTGGCACCGCCGTACGGGCTCTTCCCGCTCCCTGTCCGGCAGGCGGGCCCGAGGCGAAGGACCCGCCGACCGTGCGCCGAACACCCCTGCCACCGCTGCTGCTCGGGCTGCTGGTGCTGCTGCTCGGGTCGGCGGTGTGCGGGGTCGGGCTCGGGGCCTCGGACATCGGCTGGGGGCAGACGCTGCGGCTGGTCTGGGCCGGGCTGAGCGGCGGCGCGCTGCCCGCCGGTGATCTCGCCGCGTACACCGTCGTCTGGGAGATCCGGCTGCCCCGGGTGGTGCTCGCCGCCGTCGTCGGCGCGGGGCTGGCCACCGTGGGGGTCGCCGTGCAGGCGATGGTGCGCAACGCGCTCGCGGACCCGTTCGTGCTGGGCATCTCGTCCGGCGCGGCCGTCGGCGCCAACGCGGTGATCCTGCTGGGGGCGTTCGCCGGGCTCGGGGTGTGGGCACTGTCCGTGTCCGCGTTCCTCTCCGCGCTCGCCGCGACGGCGGTGGTGTACGCCGTCGCCCGGTCCGCCGCGCACGGGCTGGCCCCGCTGCGGCTGATCCTCACCGGTACGGCGCTGGCGTACGGCTTCGAGGCCCTGACCACCGTGATGGTGTTCGGCGCGGCCCGCGGCGAGGCGGCCCGGTCGGCGCTGATGTGGCTGCTGGGCAGCCTGGGCGGGGCCACCTGGGCGCGGGTGCCGGTCGCGGCGGTCACGGTGGCCGCCGGGTGGGTGTGGCTGCGGGCGCGGGCGGAGCCGTTGAACGCGCTGGCCATGGGGGACGAGACGGCGGCCGTGCTGGGGGTACGGCCGGAGCGGCTGCGGCGGGAGCTGTTCGTCGTCACCGCCGCGGTGACCGGGACCGTCGTCGCGGTGAGCGGGGCCATCGGGTTCGTCGGGCTGATGGTGCCCCATGTCGTACGGATGCTGGCCGGCGCCGATCACCGGCGGGTACTGGCCGTCGCCCCGCTCGCCGGCGCGGTACTCCTGGTGTGGGCTGATCTGCTGTCCCGGCTGCTGTTCGCGCCGATGGAGCTGCCGGTCGGGGTGATCACGGCGGTGGTCGGGGTGCCGGCGTTCCTGCTGCTGATGCGGCGCGGCGGCTACGTGTTCGGGGGGCGCTGATGCGGCTCGACGTGGAGGGTGTGTCCGTTCGGACCACCGACGGGGTGCGGCTGCTGGAGGACGTCCGGCTGGCGGCGGAGTCCGGGGCGTTCGTGGGGCTGGTCGGGCCCAACGGCAGCGGGAAGTCGACGCTGTTGCGGTGTGTGTACCGGGCGCTGCGGCCGGCCGGCGGGGTGGTGCGGCTCGGCGGGGACGAGGTGCACGCCATGGACCCGCGGGCCGTGGCCCGGCGCCTGGCCGCGCTGCCGCAGGAGTCGACGGCCGAGTTCGACTTCACCGTGGCCGAGGTGGTCGCCATGGGGCGAATGCCGCACACCGGACGCACGGCGGCGGACGACCGCGCGGTGTGCGCGGCGGCGATGGAGCGCACCGGTGTCGCCCACCTCGCCGGCCGGGGGTTCCCCGCGCTGTCGGGCGGCGAGAAACAGCGGGTGCTGATCGCGCGGGCGCTGGCACAGCGGCCCAGGGTGCTGGTGCTGGACGAGCCCACCAACCACCTGGACATCGCGCACCAGTTGGAGGTGCTGTCGCTGGTCCGGGACAGCGGCCTGACCGTGCTGGCCGCGCTGCACGACCTCAATCTGGCCGCCGCGTACTGCGATGTGCTGTACGTGGTGGCCGCGGGGCGCGTCGTCGCGTCCGGCCCGCCGCACGACGTGCTGCGGCCCGGTCTGCTGGCCGAGGTGTTCGGTGTGCGCGCCCACCCCGTACGGCATCCGGAGACCGGTGCCGTGCGCCTGCTGTTCGACCTGCTGCCCCCCACCCCCGAGGAACCGCCCCATGAGGAACCGTCCCCTGCGTAGGCCCCTCGCCGCCGCCCTCTGTCTCGCCGCCCTCGCCACCGGGTGCGGCGCACGGGTCGAGAAGCCGTCCGCGCGGACGGACCGGTCGGTCACGCTCACCAACTGCGGCAAGAAGGTGACGTACGACAAGGTCCCGGAACGGGTCGTCACCAACGACGTCGGGATCACCGAGCTGATGTTCGCGCTCGGCCTGGAGGACCGGATGGCCGGGTTCGCCATGCCCGACGACAAGGGGGACGTGCGCGGGGTGCCGTGGAAGGACGGCTACGACAAGGTGCCGTGGCTGTCGAAGGACCAGCTGACCACGGAGACCGTGCTGGACGCGCGCGCGGATCTGGTGTTCGCCGGGTGGAACTACGGCTTCCGCGAGGACGCCGGGTTCACACCGGACGCGCTGCGGAAGCTCGGCATAGCGTCGTACGTCCTCACCGAGTCGTGCCGCAACGGCCGCACCGGCACCGCGCGCGGCATCATGCCGCCCCTGGACGCGCTCTACACCGACCTCACCAACCTCGGAAAGCTGTTCGGCGTCGAGGAGCGGGCCGCCGCCCTGGTCGCCGGCTTCCGGCGGCAGATCGCCGACGTGCGCGCGAAGGCACCCGCGCGGGCGCCCGAGGTGTTCCTCTACGACAGCGGCGAGGACCAGCCCTTCACCTCCGGCCGCTACGCCGCCCCCGACCAGATCATCAGCGCGGCGGGCGGGGTGAACCTCCTGCACGACGTGGCCGACTCGTGGACGACCGTCGGCTGGGAGACGGTCGTGGAACGCGACCCCGACGTCATCGTCATCTGCGACTACGGAGACGTGAGCGCCGAGCGGAAGAAGGACTTCCTGCTCTCCCACGCACCGCTGCGGGACGTCTCCGCGATCAAGCACCGGCGGATCTTCGTCCTCGACTACGCCGACCTGGTGGAGAGCCCGCGCAATCCGTCGGCGATCGCGCGGCTGGGGACGTATCTGCGCACGGTGGCGAAGGACTAGGCAGGACCTGGGGGGTGTCTCGTCGGGGCGGGCGACGGCCTCAAGCCGGATGCCGGGGCGACGGTGGCCGGCGATCGTGATCAGGCGGCGCACGACCGCGCCGCCCACGCAGACAGCGGCCCAGGGGGCTGAGGAACTGCGGGAGTTCCAGGTGCGGCACGACAGTTTCTTCCTCCCGGAGGGCTGAGGGCGGGACGACCCGACGAGAAGGGGGTCGCACAGAGCCGGGCGACGTGTCCGCTGACCGCCGGCGTGCCGGGAACGCGAGGCCGTGCGCCGCCCGGCCGTTCGAGCCGCGGGAGCCTCCGGTGCGGATCACCGGCGACGGCCCGTCCACCGTCCCGCTCCTGCAGAACGAGCGCGATCCGGCCACGACGCCTGCTGCGGCACCGCAACCGGGGCGGGCGGCGGGCGCGTCGATCACGGGAGAGACGATCACCAAGGAGACCGAGATGTCGTTGAACCGCCGTATCCTCCTCACCGCCGGCGCGGCCGGCGCCGCGGCCCTGCTCACCCCGGCCGCGGCACACGCCACCGGCGGTCCGGCCGGTGTCACCGGACGCCTGCGCGCCCTGGAGCGGGAGTACGGCGCCAAACTCGGCGTCTACGCCCACAACGTCGGCACCGGGCGGACCGTACGGCACCACGCCGACGACCTGTTCCCGATCTGCTCACTCTTCAAGACCCTCGCCGCCGCGGCCGTCCTGCGCGACCTGGACCGGGACGGCGAGTTCCTCGCCCGCCGGATCCACTACACGGAGGCCGACCTGGTCGAGGACTCCGACGAGACGCGCAAGCGTCTGGCCGAGGGCATGACCGTGGCCGAGCTGTGCGACGTCACCATCCGGTACAGCGACAACGCGGCCGGCAACCTGCTGCTGCGGGAGCTGGGCGGCCCCACCGCGATCACCCGGTTCGCCCGCTCCCTCGGCGACCCGGTGACCCGGCTGGACCGCTGGGAGACGGGACTGAACTCGGCCGAGCCGTGGCGGATCACCGACACCACCAGCCCGCGCGCCATCGGCCGCACCTACGCCCGGCTGGTGCTCGGCGACGCGCTGCCCGGCGCCGACCGGGAGCTGCTCACTCACTGGCTGCTGAACAACACCACCAGCCCTGACCGGCTGCGCGCCGGAGTCCCGCCCACCTGGAAGGTCGCCGACAAGACGGGCGGCGGCGAGTACGGCGTCAACAACAACGTCGGCATCGTCTGGACCCCGGACGGCACACCGGTCGTCCTGGCCATCCTGTCCCGCAAGGCCGACCCGGCGGCGGTCCGGGAGAACGCCCTGATCGCGAAGACGGCGAAGGTCCTGACGGAAGCCCTCGCCTAGCCCCGCCCCCGCGTCCTCGTCCCTGCCCCGGCATCTTCGTCCCCGCACCTGCCGAGGCACCCCGCCCGCTCCGGGAAATCCCTCGCGCCCTCCGGGCAACCGATTCCGTCCGACCGGTGGTCTGGAGGGCGAGGAGGGTGCTTGATGAAGGCCGACCAAGAGGCCCAGTTCCAGGAGTTCGTCAGAGCGCGGTGGTCCCATCTGGTGCGGACCGCCTATCTGCTGACGGGCGACGCGCACCACGCGGAGGATCTGACCCAGACGGCGCTGGCGAAGGCGTACCGCTCCTGGCGGCGGATCGCGCGCACCGACAACCCGGAGGCGTATGTCCGCCGGATGCTCGTCAGCTGCAACAGCGACCGTTTCCGCAAGCGGCGGGTGCCCGAGGCGCTGACCGCCTCGCCGCCGGAGCGGGCGGGGAGCGACGAGGCCGTGGCCTGGGTGGACGAGCGCGGCTCGCTGCTGACCGCGCTGGCCGGACTGCCGCCCCGGCAGCGCGCGGTGGTGGTCATGCGCTACTGGGAGGACCTGTCCGAGGCGGAGGTCGCCGATGTGCTCGGCTGCTCGCCGGGCACGGTCAAGAGCCAGGCGTCCAAGGGGCTGGCGAAGTTGCGTACGTATCCGGGGCTCGCCCAGGCCATGGGTGTGCCGTCCAGGCAGGGAGACAGCAGGTGAACGGGGAACAGCGCGCTCAGTCTCCGGGGGACGGGGCCGGGGACGGCGGGCGGGAGTTCGAGGACCGGGTGCGGGCGCTGCTCACCGACGACGCCTTCACCATCCAGCCCTCGCCGGCGCCCTATCCGGCGATCCGGCGCCGGGGGCTGGCCGAGCGGCGCCGCCGGGTGGCGACGGTCGGGGCGGCACTGGTGACGCTGGCCGTGGTGCCGGTGGGGGCCTATGCGCTGACCGGCCCGGACGGGGGCGGCCGGGCCGTGTCGCCCGCCGCGTCGGGGACGTCCGCCACGCCGGCGCAGTCGCCCACGCAGGCGCCGGCGCCGTCCACTCCGTCCGGGCCCGCGGGTCCGGCGAGTGACGAGCAGTTGCTGGACGGTGTGACGCGGGAGTCCGCGGCGGCCGCGCTGGAGGACTGCCTCGCCTTCGACCGCGGCAGCGCCCTCCAGGACCTGGGCGCGCCGGAGGAGTACCGGATCCTGCTCGGCATGCGCAGCACCGGCGACAGCAACGCCCCCGGCGACGGCCGGTTCGTGGTCGCGGTGCGGGAGGAGGCCCCCCGGACCCGGGTGATCTGCAACGTCAAGGACGGCGAGGTCGCGGGGATGAACGTCGGCGGAGTGGACATGGGCCTGCCGGACCAGGGTCCCGTCATGCCGGACGTCAACGCGCACAAGCTGTACGCGCAGTCGTTCCTGGACAAGGGAAACTGGAAGCTGCCGTTCCGCTGGGGCAGCATCGGCGCCGTCGACCCGTCGGTCGCCGAGGTGACCGTCTCATACGGCGACGAGGAGCCCCGGACCGCGGTCCTCGACCACGGCTGGTTCGTCGCCACCGGCATTCTGGACCAGCAGGTCACCAAGGCACCGCACATCAAGGGCTACGACGCCGCGGGCAAGCAGGTCTACGACTCCGACCAGGACAAGCACTACATGCCGGACCTGCCCTGACGAACCGTGCGGGGCGGCACGCGGGCGGTACCGTACAGGGGTCGGTACCGCCCGCTGTCCTTCTCCGGTGGAGCTGCCATGACGATCCCCGCCCCGCTCACCGGCGTCGTCCCGCCCGTCTGCACGCCCCTGACACCGGAGGGCGAGGTGGACGTGGGCTCGCTGCGCCGGCTGCTCGACCATCTGATGGCGGGCGGGGTGCACGGCCTGTTCGTCCTGGGCTCCACCTCGGAGGCGGCGTACCTGACGGACCGACAGCGCGAGCTGGTGGTGGCGGAGACGGTGCGGCACGTGGCCGGGCGGCTGCCGGTCCTCGCGGGCGCCATCGACATGACCACCCCCCGGGTCCTGGAGCGGGTGGCCTCGGTCACGGCGGCCGGCGCCGACGCGGTCGTGGTCACGGCCCCGTTCTACGCCCCCACCCACCCGGCGGAGATCGCCCGCCACTACCGCCTGGTCGCCGCCGCGTCCCCCGTCCCGGTCCTCGCCTACGACATCCCGCCCGCCGTCCACACCAAGCTCCCCGCCGGCCTGGTCCTGGACCTGGCCGCCGAGGGAGTGCTCGCCGGGCTGAAGGACTCCAGCGGTGACCTGGCCGCGTTCCGCGAGGTCGTCACCGGCGCCCGCACCCGCCCCGGCCTGACCGGCTTCACCGTCCTCACCGGCTCCGAGCTGCTCGTCGACACCGCTCTCGCCCTGGGGGCGGACGGCGCCGTCCCCGGCCTCGCCAACGTCGACCCGCACGGCTATGTCCGCCTCGACCGCCTGTGCCGTACCGGCGACCACGTCCGCGCCCGCGCCGAACAGGAGCGCCTGTGCGCCCTCTTCGGCATCGTCCACGCCGGCGACCCCGCCCGCATGGGGCCCGGTTCCTCCGCGATCGGCGCCTTCAAGGCGGCCCTGCACCTGCGCGGCGTCATCACCTCCCCGACGACGGCGCGGCCCCAGGTACCGCTGTCGGAGGCGGAGAGGGAACGGGTGGGGACGTTCCTCGCCGCGGCCGGCCTCCTCTAGACCGGGCCCACCGACCGGGCGGCCCGTCACATGCTCCCCGGCGTCACCAGCCCCGACTCGTACGCCACGATCACCAGCTGGGCCCGGTCCCGTGCCCCCACGCCCCGGCTGCCTCCCGCCGTCCCCGTGCCACGCTCGCGCTGGTCACCCCTGTCGTCTGTCCGGCCCCCATGGACGGGCCCTCCCTCCGGAGCGGAAGTCTGATGCGGTTCCAGACTTCCGGCGCGGGAGGGCCGGCGCGTCGTGCCCAAGAGCGAGTTCCGGGGTACCGCGAGGGGTGGCCCGGCGGCCCGGTTACTCCCCGGGGAGTACTCAGGACGGCGTGCGCGCCGCCGCGAGCAGGCGGTTCACCTCGTCGGCGGTGATGGTGAGCGCGGCGCCCACCGTGGCCAGCGTCTCGCGTTCGGCGGTGGTGTACGGCCCGTCCGCGAGGGCGATCCGGGCGCCCTGGAGCAGGATCGATTCACGTCCGGCCGGTGCGAGGTGCGGGGTCAGCGGGTCCAGCGCCTCGTGCAGCTCTATGGCCAGCCCGGGCCCGCAGGGCTCGCCGGTGATCCGGCCGGTGTCCGCCTCCAGCGCCTCGACGAGGGCGGCCAGCTGCTCCTCGGTGCAGTCGCCGAAGCCGGCCGCGCGCACCGCCTGGGCGGCCGTCTCCAGGGCCGTGCGGGATCCGGCACCGCCCGCGGCGAGCACCGCGAGGGCGACGGTGTGCACGGCGTCGCGGAGCATCGCGGAGAAGCGGGTGGTGGTGGGGTGGTCGAGGACCTCGGTGCCGTAGTGCCGGCGGCAGGCCGCGCACTCGACGACCGGGCCGCTCGCGCCGCGCGGCAGCACCGGCAGGCCCAGCAGGGTGAACCGGCGGCGTCCGGTGAGCCGCTGGTAGTTGCGGTCGCCGCCGCAGCCGGGGCAGAAGAACTCCCCGTCGCCCACGGGCGTCCACGCGGTACGGGTGCCCAGCATGCGCGAAAGCCCGGTGACACGGCCGTCTCGTCCCCGTCCTGGCAGCACGTCGCACCTCCGTAACCCCGCGGCAGCATCGCCGCGCTGGCGTGATGTTAGCCACATACGAGAGCCCTAGTCAGCACCCCGGACGAGACCTCTCCGTGACCTGAACGGGTGAGTGGCCGGTAAACGACGGGGTCCCGCCCGCCGGTGATCACCGGAAAACCGCGGACGGGACCCTCAAACCCCCGGTGGGGAGGTTCAGCGCGCGGCCCGGTTGACGGCCGAGACGACCGCCTTCAGGGAGGCGCGGGTGGTGTTGGCGTCGATGCCGATGCCCCACAGCACCTTGCCGTCGATCGCGCATTCGATGTACGAGGCGGCCTGCGCGGACGCGCCCTCGCTCATCGTGTGCTCCTGGTAGTCCAGCAGCCGTACGTCGATCCCGATGGACTGCAGCGCGTCGAAGAAGGCCGAGATCGGACCGTTGCCCTGACCGGTCAGCACGGTGTCCGCGCCGTCGACGGCGGCCTCCACGGTGAGCGTGTCGACGCCGTCGCGGTCGGTGGTGGACTGGCCGTTCTTGACCTGAATCCGACCCCACGGATTCTCCGGGTTCGGCAGGTACTCGTCCTGGAAGGTCGCCCAGATGTCCTTCGGCGTGACCTCGCCGCCCTCGGCGTCGGTCTTGGCCTGGATGATCTTGGAGAACTCGATCTGCATCCGGCGCGGCAGGTCGAGCTTGTGCTCGTTCTTCAGCACGTACGCCACGCCGCCCTTGCCGGACTGCGAGTTGACCCGGATGACGGCCTCGTAGGTGCGGCCGAGGTCCTTGGGGTCGATCGGCAGGTACGGCACCTCCCAGGGCAGCTCGTCGACGGAGACACTGCGCGCCGCGGCATCGCGCTCCATCGCCTCGAAGCCCTTCTTGATGGCGTCCTGGTGGGATCCGGAGAAGGCCGTGTAGACCAGATCGCCGCCGTAGGGGTGGCGCTCGTGCACCGGCAGCTGGTTGCAGTACTCGACCGTGCGCCGGATCTCGTCGATGCCGGAGAAGTCGATCTGCGGGTCGACGCCCTGGCTGAACAGGTTCATGCCCAGCGTCACCAGGCAGACGTTGCCGGTGCGCTCGCCGTTGCCGAACAGGCACCCCTCGATGCGGTCGGCCCCGGCTTGATGGCCCAGCTCGGCGGCAGCCACCGCCGTACCGCGGTCGTTGTGCGGGTGCAGCGAGAGGACGACGTGCTCCCGGTAGTTCAGGTGCCGGTTCATCCACTCGATCGAGTCGGCGTACACGTTGGGGGTGGCCATCTCCACCGTGGCGGGCAGGTTGATGATGACCGGCTTGTCGGCGGTGGGCTGGAAGACCTCGAGCACGTCGTTGCACACCCGCGCCGCGAACTCCAGCTCGGTGCCGGTGAAGGACTCCGGCGAGTACTCGTAGAACACCGTCGTCTCGGGGACGATCTCCTCGTACTTGCGGCACAGCCGCGCGCCTGTGACGGCGATGTCGGCGATGCCGTCCATGTCGAGCCCGAACACGACCCGGCGCTGCAGCGTCGAGGTGGAGTTGTACAGGTGCACGATCGCCTGCTTGGCGCCTGCGATGGACTCATACGTCCGCTCGATCAGGTGCTCGCGGGCCTGCGTCAGCACCTGGATGACCACGTCGTCGGGTATCAGGCCTTCGTCGATGAGCATGCGGACGAAGTCGAAGTCGGTCTGGCTGGCGCTGGGGAAGCCGACCTCGATCTCCTTGTAGCCCATGGC
>NZ_DASQNH010000046.1:0-39432 GCF_035645055.1 Streptomyces sp.
GCGTCACGCCGACAGTTCCTCCCGCAGCGCGTCCCGCAACCGCGCCGCCCGCTCGGCCACCTCTCCGGGCCCGAGCGTCACGGCGAGATCGGCCCACCGCTGCCCTTCCACGAGCTCACCGCGACGCGCGTAGACGAGGGCGAGCCGGAGCGCCGCCCGTCCGTGCCCGTCGTCGGCGGCCCGCTTCCACCACACCACCGCCTCCGGCTCGCTCCCTTCCCGCGCCAGCAGCAGACCCAGATTGAACGCCCCGTTCCGCGACCCGGCCTCCGCCGCCTCCCGGTACCACCGCGCCGCCTCGACGACGTCCCCGCGCGCCGCCGCGAGCATCCCGACCCGCACCTGCGCCCGCCGGTGCCCCTGGGACGCGGCCCGCTCGTACCACTCCTCGCACTCGGTCCGCCGGTGCACCGGCTCCCCCAGTTCGGGCCCGGCCCCGGCCGGCTGCCGCGCGTCGAGCACGGTGGCCAGCCGGTACGCCGCCTCCGCGCTCCCCCCTCCGGCCGCGCACCGCAGATGCCGTTCCGCCTCCTGCTCGTCCCCGTCGCGCAGCCGCGCGATCCCGACCTGGAGGGCCGCCTCGGTGTGCCCGGCGGCGGCGGCCCGCTCGTACCACCGCAGGGCGGCGGCCTCATCGCCCCGCCCCGTGTACAGGATCCCCAGGTTGAACGCCGCGTCGACGCTCCCCGCCTCCGCGGCCTTGGAGAACCACGGCTCGGCCCCGGTCTGGTCCCCGCCCTGGAGCAGCAGGATGGCCAGCGCGTTCGCCGCCTCCCGGTGCCCGGCGTACGCGGCCCGCCGGTACCACTGCTCGGCCTGCGCGGTCCGCCCCTGCTCGGCGCAGAGCAGCCCGAGGTTGTACGCGCCGTTCACATCCCCGGCGTCCATGGCCGCCCGGTACCACCGCTCCGCGGTCTGGGTCTGCCCCCGCTCGGCGTGCAGTGCCCCCAGCGCGTTGGCCGCGTTGCCGTCGCCTTCCTGCGCGGCCCGCAGCCACCACACGGCGGCGCTCTCCTCGTCTCCGGCGTCCCGCAGCAGGAACCCGAGCGCGCAGGCGGCCCGCGCCTCCCCGTCCTTGGCGGAGGTCAGATACCAGCGCCCGGCTTCCTTCAGCTCTCCGCGCCGTTCGAGGATCGAGCCGAGGTACAGCGCGGCCCGCCGGTGTCCGCGCGCGGCGGCCTGCCGGTACCACTGCTCGGCCTCCTCCGCCGCGCCGGCCCCGACACCGTTGTCACCGTCGGTGTCCTCCGCGATGTCGGCAGCGGCGGCGGCCCGCCGGTCCAGCGCCCGGGCCAGCCGGTACGCGCCTTCCCTGTGCCCCCGCTCGGCGGCGGCCCGCATCCACTTCTCGGCCTCGTCGTCCCCGCGGTGCTCCAGCAGATCGGCGAGCGCGTAGGCGCCCAGCGCGTGCCCCTGTTCGGCGGACTGGCGCAGCCAGTACTCGGCGGCGGGCTCGTCGCCGCGCTCGCGGTAGTGCCGCCCGAGGGCGTGCGCGGCCGCGGCGGACCCGGCGACGGCGGCGATCCGCCACCATCCGGCGGCTTCCTCGGGGTATCCCCGCTGGTGGAGCAGGACGCCCAGGTTGTTGGCGGCGGCCCGGTCCCCGGCGGCGGTGGCGGCACGCAGATGGGGCTCGGCTCCGTCGAGATCGCCGCGGCGCAGCAGCATGGCCCCGAGAACGCTCATCGCCTCGACGTCACCGGCCTCCGCGGCGAGCCGCTGCCGAGCCTCCTCGGCGGCTTCGGTGGCCTCGTCGCGGGTTTCCTCCTGGCCGGCCGGCTGCACAAACCGCCCTGTCTCGTACAGAGTTGCCATGTCCCCCATAACGTCCATCGTCGCACCACCCGCAACCCGGGTACACCTGGTATGCCGAAGCCAATGAGGTCACTTCAGCGTTTTGTCGACATGCCCACAGAGAGATAAGTCAAACACAAATCTCCCAACTCCCCACGGCGGCACGGCGGTGCTCCACATCGGCACATGAGTTCGCACATCACAAAGGCCCGGATCTCGTGATGAGATCCGGGCCTTCGCCATCGTACGACTATGCCGACTTCACACCGACTTGTCGTCGACTTCAGTAGCGGGGACAGGATTTGAACCTGCGACCTCTGGGTTATGAGCCCAGCGAGCTACCGAGCTGCTCCACCCCGCGCCGTTGTTCGACAACCGTACCACGGCGCGGGGGGAGCATGTGATCAGCTACTGGTGCCGGGCTTCGGGCTGGAACTGCCGCCGGCGTCAGCGCCTCCGGCGCCACGGCCGGATCCGCCGCCCCCACCGGCCCTGTCGGCCCGCGACTGGGCCTCCTCGGCCCGCTTCAGCGCGTCCTCCAGGTCCTGCTGCGCCCGGCCGTACGCCTCCCAGTCGCCCTTCTGCAGGGCTTCCTGGCCGGCGTCGAAGGCCTTCTGCGCGTCGGCGAGAGCCGCTTCGACCGTGGCGTCACCGGTCGTCGGCGGTGGCGTCGTGTCGCCGTCGCCCTCCTCCTGGGGTGGCTCGGGGGCCGAACCCTCCGCGTCGAACACCTTGTTGAGGGCTTCCTCGAGGGTGTCCTCGAAGGCCGTGTTGCCGCCGTAGGTCACCAGCACCTTGCGCAGCAGCGGGTACTTCAGGCCGCCACCGCGGACGTAGACCGGTTCCACGTACAGCAGCCCGCCGTCCAGCGGCACCGTCAGCAGGTTGCCGTATTCCACCTCCGAGTCGCCGCCTCTCAGCAGCCTGATGGTCTCGGCGATGTCCTGTTCGGAGTTGAACTGGCTCTGCACCTGCTTGGGCCCGGAGACCGTGGTGCTCGTCGGCAGTTTCAGGATTCTGATCTGTCCGTAACCGCTGGTGCCCGCCTCCGCGTCGACCGCCATGAAGGCGCTCAGATTGTCCCGGCCGTTGGGCGTGAAGGTGGTCGTCAGCGAGAACGCCTGTTCCTTCTGGTCGGGCATCTTCATGCTCAGGTAGTACGGCGGCACCGCGTCGCCCGTCTTGTTGGTCGGGTCGTCCGGCACCTGCCACACCTCGCTGCCGCTGAGGAACGTCGTCGCGTCCTTCACGTGGTAGCGGGTGAGCAGCTCGCGCTGCACCTTGAACAGGTCCTGCGGGTAGCGCAGGTGGGCCATCAGCTCCTCGGAGATGGCACCCTTCGGCTCCACCGTGTCCGGGAAGGCCTTCATCCAGGTCTTCAGGACCGGGTCCTGGGTGTCCCACTGGTAGAGCTTGACCTCGCCGGTGTACGCGTCGACGGTCGCCTTCACCGAGTTGCGGATGTAGTTGACCTGGTTCTGCTGGGCGACCACCGTGCGGGAGTCGTTGCGCGCGTTCAGCGAGTCGGCCGTGGTGTCGCCGAGGGTCGTACGGGAGGCGTACGGGTAGCCGTTCGTCGTCGTGTACGCGTCGACGATCCACTGGATCTTGCCGTTCACGACCGCCGGATAGGCGTCGCCGTCGATGGTCAGCCACGGGGCGACCGCCTCGACACGCTCCTTGGGCGTGCGGTTGTACAGGATCCGCGAGCCCTCACCGATGGCGCCCGAGTAGAGGATCTGCGGCTCGTTCAACGCCACCGCGTAAGCGGCCCGGTTGATCGGGCTGGAGAGGTTGACCCCGCTCTTGGCCTCGTAGCTGTAGGTCTTCTCGCCGCTGTCGTCGGAGTAGTCGATCTCCTTCTGCGGACCGCCGACGATCGAGTACATCGTCGTCTTCTCGCCGTAGTAGATCCGCTGCTGGTACGTCCCGAGATCGCCCTTGGACGGCAGGTCGGACTCGGTGAAGACCGGGCGGCCCTCGGAGTCGGCGGTGGTTCCCTTGGCGGCGACCACGCCGTAGCCGTGGGTGTAGCGGAAGTGGTTGTTGATCCAGTTCTTCTTCGGGATGCCGGCCAGGTTCAGCTCGCGCAGACCGATGACCGTGTCCTGGTCCTTGCCGTCCTCGCTGTAGCGGTCGACGTCCAGGTTGGTCGGGAACGCGTAGTAGTTCCGGATCTGCTGGAGCTGCTGGAACGTCGGCGAGACGATGTTCGGGTCCAGGATCCGGATGCTCGCCGCGGCGTCCGCGTCGTCGCGCAGCGCGGCCTTGTCCTCGGTCTTGCTCGTACCGGGATAGTCGCTGACCTTGGTCCCGTCGATGCCGTAGGCCTCACGCGTGGCCGCGAGGTTCTTCTCGACGTACGGCGCTTCCTTGGCCTGCTCGTTCGGCTGGACCTGGAACTTCTGCACGATCGCCGGGTACAGGCCGCCGATCAGGATCGCGGAGAGCACCATCAGGCCGAAGCCGATGACCGGCAGCTGCCAGGTGCGCCGCCACAGGGTGGCGAAGAACAGCAGGGCGCAGATGACGGCGATGCAGAACAGGATCGTCTTGGCCGGCAGATAGGCGTTGGCGTCGACGTACCTCAGACCGGTCCAGTTGTCCGTCGCCTTGAAGTCGCTGGACTTCACCGCCAGGCCGTACCGGTCGAGCCAGTAGGCGACCGCCTTCAGGGCCACGAAGATGCCGAGGAGCACCGACAGGTGACCGGTGGCGGCGGCCGTGGCGCGGGCGCTCGGGCTGGTGACGCGCAGCCCGCCGTACAGGTAGTGGGTGAGCGCGGCGGCGATCACGGAGAGGATCACGGCGGCGAAGCCGAAGCCGAGCAGGAACCGGTACCAGGGCAGGTCGAAGGCGTAGAACTTGACGTCCAGGTGGAACTGCGGGTCCTCCACGCCGAACGGCACGCCGTTGACCCACATCAGCCAGGTCCGCCACTGCCCCGAGGCGGACGCGCCGGCGATCAGGCCCACCAGGGCCGTGATGCCGAACAGCAGCCACTTCTTGTACGGCGCGATGCCCATCCGGTAGCGGTCGAGGCTCTGCTGCTCCATCGACATCGCGCTCAGCGGCGGGCGCAGCCGGTGTGCCAGCCAGATGTTGAAGCCCACCGACACGGCCATGAGCAGGCCGAAGACGAAGAAGAGCCCGATCTTCGTCGACAGGGTGGTGGTGAAGACGGACGAGTAGTTCACCGAGCGGTACCAGAGCCAGTCCGTCCAGAAGCCCGCGAACATGGTGAACGCCATGCCCAGGACGGCAAGGACGCCCAGTGTCATGAGCAGGGTCCGGACACGCCGGGACGGGCGGCCCACTCTGATCCGTGGCCCCGTCGGGCCTCCGCCGCGGTCCGGCATCTGGAAAGCCAAGGTGGCACCTCGAAAGTCGCTGTTGGTCTGTCAGGCCCCCGGTTTCGCGGGCCGTGGGAAGGGCCCCGTGATCGTAGGCCCTCACCTATGCAACTTACTCACGCTTTACTCGGTTCCCGATTCCGGGCGGGAACGAGGCAGGATTGTGACCATGTCCAACACTCCCATGGCGGCGAGCCCGCTCACCCGGGCCGTACTCGAGATCGACGAGTACGCCTCCGGCCTCGGCTGGGACCAGCCCGCCCGCCTTTTCGCCCTCGTAGACACCGCGCAGCTGCGGACCCAGGAACCCGCCCTCGCGGCGCAGCTCGGCCTGGGGGACGAGCAGGAGACCCCCGCCGGTCTCACCCCGATCGAGCAGGACGAAGTGCCGACGGACAAACCGCTCGACGAGTTCCTGGGCACCATCGCCTGGCCCGGCGCGGTGGCCGGCTGCGCGCTCACCGTGGAGCGCCTGATGCTGCCGCCGTCCGCGGAGGCTCAGGTTCCGCAGGACCTGGACGAGGCCGCCCTCACCCGGTGGGTGGCGAACCACCCCGAGCGCCAGGAGGTCCGGATGACGGTCGCCGTCCTGCGCGACGGCTCGCGCGAGTCGGCACTGCGGCTGCGCGAGAAGGACTCGCCGACCGAGGTGCTCACCGGCTCCGACCTGGTGCCGGGCCTGGCCGAGGCGCTGGCGGCGACGTTCGAGGACTGAGAGATCCGGTCACGGCGATGGGGGCGCCCCTGCCTCGCGGGGCGCCCCCAGCCGTGTGCGGCGGCAGCCCGCTCAGCCCTTGGCGGTGCACTTCGGCACGTCGGCGGTGTCCCCGGCGCGGATGTCCTTCAGGGCGTCCAGGGCGTCGTCGATGGTGTCCACCTTGACCAGGGTGAGTCCCTCGGGGGTGTCCTTGGCGGCGGCCGCGCAGTTGCCGGCGGGCGTCAGGAAGAACTCGGCGCCCTTGGCGCGCGCGCCGACCGTCTTCATCTCGATCCCGCCGATCGGGCCGACCTCGCCCGCGTCGTCGATGGTGCCGGTGCCCGCGACGAAACGGCCGCCGGTGAGGCTGCCCGGGGTCAGCTTGTCGTAGATCCCGAGCGCGAACATCAGTCCGGCGCTGGGGCCGCCGACGTCGGCCAGCTTGATGTCGATGGTGAACGGGAAGGTGTGGTCCGTCCCGGCGGAGATGCCGACGATGGCCCGCTTCTCGCCGCCGTCGTCGGAGGCGGCCGTGGTGATGGTGACGTTCTCGGTCCTGGCCGGCGCCCGCTTCTCCTTCTCCGCGGCGGCCTGCTCCTTGGCCGGCACGATCGTGAAGCGCACGTCCTCACCCGGCTCGTGCTTGGTCACCAGCTCGGCGACGTCCGCCGGCTCCTTCACCGCCGTACCGTCGACCGCCTTGATCACATCACCGGCGTGCAGCCTGCCCTCGGCGGGCGAGCCCTTCACCACGGTGGAGACGATCACCCAGGACTGCACCGGGATGTCCAGCTGCTTCAGGGCGGCGACCTTGGCGCTCTCCTGGGACTGGCTGAACTCCTCGGCGTTCTCCTGGGTGGACTCCTCCTCGGTCTTGCCGTCCGGGTAGAGGGTGTCGTGCGGCACGACCTTGTTGTCGTGCGCGAGCCAGCCGTAGACCGCCTCGACCAGGTTCATGCGGTAGTCGGCACTGGTGACGCGGACGGTGGTCATGTTGAGATGCCCGGACGTCGGATAGGTCTTGCGGCCCGCGATCTGCAGCACCGGCTCACCGTCGTGCTCGCCCAGCGTGTTCACCGTCGGCCCCGGGGACATCTCCGCATACGGCACGGGGATGAGGACTCCCGCGCACAGGAGCGCGATCAGCATCAGGGTGGAGGCGAGCATCGTCGCGGTGCGGCGTGGCATGCCTCGACAGTACGGGACGGTTCTGTCAGCACACCGTCAGGGCGGCCCTCCGGTCAGCTGCCCGAGTGGGACTTCTCCATGGCCGCGCGGAACCGGGCATACCCGTCGAGCTCGGGCCCGTCACCGCGCGCCTTGCGGGTCCGGTTGGCCCATACGCCCCACAGACCGGCGCCGATCGCAGCCGTCAGCGGAATCAGCAACCAGGCGAGCGCCGCCATGCCGACCTCCCAACCCCGTACGAGCGTCCGCAACTGACTGATCAGCAGATTAACCATCCGTACTGACAACGCTCACGGCAGGGGTGCGGTTACGCAAGCCGGGTGGTGCGCCGGGGGGCGCCGGCCTGGCGCTCAGCAGGCTCCGACCCACTCCTCGGTGCCGTCGGAGAACGTCTGGTGCTTCCAGATGGGCACCTCGTGCTTGAGGTCGTCGATCAGCTTGCGGCAGGCCTCGAAGGCCTCGCCGCGATGCGGGCAGGAGACCGCGACGACGACGGCCAGGTCCCCGACCCGCAGATCGCCCACGCGGTGCACGGCGGCCAGCGCGCGCACCGGGAAGTCGGCCACGATCTTCTCCGCGACGCGCCGCATCTCGGCCTCGGCACTCGGATGGCACGAGTACCCGAGCCGGTCGACATCGGCCCCGCCGTCGTGGTTGCGCACCGTCCCGACGAACAGCGCGGTGCCGCCCGCGGCCTCGTCCCCGACCGCGCGGAACACCTCGTCCACGGAGAGCGGCGTCTCCCGGATGCCGATCAGCTTGATGGGCTCCCGAGCGCCCTGCTCACCGGGATGATCGTTCGTGGCTGCCATGCCTCCATCGTGCCTCACCCCACCGACAACCAGGAATAGCGCTTTTCCCCGGCACCCGGCGCCACCCTTTGGAGCCTCCTACAGCCGGCCGGGGACAGCCGGGCAGAGGGCCGGCCGGGGTGGCGCCTCGCCGTCAGATCCGCCGCCGGGCCTTCCGCGCCCGCCGCACCACGGCCGCCGCGCCCAGCAGAGCCACCGTGGCCCCGGCCGCTCCCGCCGCCGTGGCGTCCTTGCGGCCCAGCCGCCGCCCGGCCACGGTGTGCCGCCCGGAGACCTCTTCCAGCAGCTCCGCCAGCACCTCCTCGTTGGTCCACTGGGGCCGCCATCCGGCGTCGTGCAGCCGGCTGCCGCTGACCACCCAGGGGTACATCGTGTACGCGAGGTCGCCGGCCGGGGACGGCGTGAGCCCGATCCGGTGCAGCCGCGCCGCCGCGCCGAGCGCGACCGCCGACGGCAGCTCCATCCGCCGGATCCCGCTCAGCTCCTCGACCTCCTCCTGCTCCAGCCAGCCGTCGCAGCCGACGGCCAGCTCCCCGTCCACCTTCTCCAGGACGGCGTACTCCAGAGCGCTGCACAGGTCGTCGACGTGGCAGAACTGCCAGGCCGGCCGCGACCCGGCCACCACCAGCAGCCGAGGCGACTCGAAGTACCTGGTCAGCGCGGTGTCCGTGCCCCCGACCAGCACGGCGGGGCGGACCACGGTGACGTTGAGCCCGGGGTGCGCGCGGGGTGCCCGGCGCGCCAGCCGTTCGATCTCCAGCAGGTCCCCGACCCCGGTGGCCTCGGCGGTGGCGCGCAGCTCGGCGTCCTCCGACAGCGGCAGCTCGTTGTCCGGCAGCGCTCCGTAGACCATCGCGGAGGTGCACAGCACCACGCGGTGCACCCCGGCCGCCGCGGCGGCGGTGAGCACGGTCTGCGTCCCCCGGACGTTGTACGCCGTGCGGGCGGCGGCGTCGGTCTCCAGGTCGAGGTCGAGCGCGAGGTGGACGACGACGTCCGCGCCGCGCAGTTTCTCCGCGATGGCCGGATCGCGCACATCCAGGATGTGCCACTGCGCGTCGGCGCACTCACCGCGTCGCTCGTCGATCGCGATGACCTGCTTGATCTCCTCCGACGCGGCCAATCGCGCGGTGAGCAGCGCGCCGACCCCGGACGCGGCACCGGTCACCGCGACGACGGGCCCGCGCGCGGCGGGAGGGGTTGAGTGGTTTCGCGCTGCGCGAACCTGCGGGTCTGGGGAACTCACCGGGCGTCTCCAGCGGTTGTCTTCAGTACGAGCGCGAGTGACGCGTACGTACCAGGTGGCATCCATCCTGCCGCAGGCCGTCTGTCGGCGAAGCACCGAGGCCCGAACCGCCCCGGGTGTCTACGCTGGGTGGTGTTGTCGGGCAGTCGTGCCGTCGGGTAAAGAACCGGCGGCCTTACCAGCCGAGGAATCCCGTGAGTGACACCCCATTCGGATTCGGCCTTCCGCCGGAGGAGCCGGAGAACGGCGACGAGGGCAAGAAGAAGGACCAGCAGAGCGGTGGTGGGCAGGGACCGGCCAACCCGTTCGGTTTCGGGTCGCTGCCCGGCGCCGGAGGCTTTGGAGGCCCCGGGGCGGACAATCCGCTCGCTGCCATGTTCGGATCGCTGAACCCCACCGACCTGGGCGCCGCGTTCCAGCAGCTGGGCCAGATGCTCTCCTACGAGGGCGGCCCGGTGAACTGGGACATGGCCAAGCAGATCGCCCGCCAGACGGTCTCCCAGGGCACGTCGGACGGCACCAAGGACGCGAGCGTCGGCCCCGCCGAGCGCACCGCCGTGCAGGAGGCCGTCCGCCTGGCCGACCTCTGGCTGGACGACGCCACCTCCCTGCCGTCCGGCGCCGGCTCCGCCGTGGCCTGGAGCCGCGCGGAGTGGGTCGAGGCCACCCTGCCCGCGTGGCGGGAGCTGGTCGACCCGGTCGCCGAGCGCGTCGGCAACGCCATGGGCGACGTCCTGCCGGAGGAGATGCAGGCCATGGCGGGCCCGCTGATCGGCATGATGCGCTCCATGGGCGGCGCCATGTTCGGCACGCAGATCGGGCAGGCCGTCGGCATGCTCGCGGGCGAGGTCGTCGGTTCCACCGACATCGGCCTGCCGCTCGGCCCGGCCGGCAAGGCCGCGCTGCTGCCGGTGAACATCGACGCCTTCGGCAAGGACCTGGGCGTGCCCAAGGAGGAGGTGCGGCTGTATCTCGCCCTGCGCGAGGCCGCCCACCAGCGGCTCTTCGCCCATGTGCCGTGGCTGCGCTCGCACCTGTTCGGCGCGGTCGACGGCTATGCGCGCGGCATCAAGGTCGACACCGCGAAGCTGGAGGACGTGGTCGGCCAGTTCGACCCGCAGAACCCGGAGCAGCTTCAGGACGCTCTCCAGCAGGGCATGTTCCAGCCGGAGGACACGCCGGAGCAGAAGGCCGCCCTGGCCCGTCTGGAGACGGCTCTGGCGCTCGTCGAGGGCTGGGTGGACGCGGTGGTGCACGCCGCGGCCAAGCCCCGCCTGGCGTCCTCGGACGCGCTGCGCGAGACCCTGCGCCGCCGCCGTGCCTCCGGCGGCCCGGCCGAGCAGACGTTCGCCACCCTGATCGGCCTGGAGCTGCGCCCGCGCCGGCTGCGCGACGCCTCCCGGCTGTGGGCCTCGCTCACGGACGCGCGCGGGGTCGACGGGCGGGACGCCCTGTGGGCCCACCCGGACATGCTGCCGACGGCCACGGACCTGGACGACCCGGACGGCTTCGTGCACCGCGAGCAGATGGACTTCTCCGAGTGGGACAAGATGCTCGGCGAGGCGGCGGACAAGCCCGACCTGCGCAAGAAGGACAAGGGCGAGGGCGAGGCCGAGACGGACGGCGGGAGCGACGGCAAGGGCGACGACACGGAGTGAGCCTGTACGACGACGCGGTCCTCGTGCTGAAGGCGTACGAGGGCCAGGAAGAACTGCGCCAGGCGTACCTCGACCACCTCACGGCCCACCCGGACGGCATTTGGAAGGCCTGCCACGCGGGCCACATCACGGCGAGCGCCCTGGTGATCGACCCGGGACGCGACCGGGTGCTGCTCACGCTCCACCGCAAGCTGCGGATGTGGCTGCAGATGGGCGGCCACTGCGAGCCGGCGGACACCTCGCTGGCGGCGGCGGCCCTGCGCGAGGCGACCGAGGAGTCCGGCATCGCGGGGCTGACCCTGTTCCCGGGCGGTCCGGTGCGGCTGGACCGGCATCCGATCCCCCCGCCCTGCCACGTCCACTTCGACGTGCAGTACGCGGTGCTGGCCCCGCCGGACGCCGTCCAGGCGATCAGCGACGAGTCCCTGGACCTGCGCTGGTTCGCCTACGACGAGGTGGCGGACGTGGCCGACGAGTCGGTCGTACGGCTGCTGGAGGCCACGCGGGCCAGGCTCTGAACGGGTAAGGGGTGACCGCCATGGCGATCACCCCTTACCGATGTCCCCTTACCGACGTCCCCTTACGGATGTCCTCGGGGGCTCGGTCCGGACTCAGCTCCAGACGTTGCCCTGGTTCTGACCCCGGGCCCCCTGCTGGCCCATTCCGTACTGGGCGGCGACGCCCGATCCGATCTGGGCGTTCTGCGGCGGCAGCATCTCGCTCGGCTGGATCAGCGCGAAGCCGGTGCCCATGAAGCTCAGCTCCCAGCCCTCGCCGGTGCTGCCGCGGCGCCGCCAGACGCCGGAGGAGTGCGTCTGCGCCTGCATCTGCACCCGCAGCCCGGTGGACCAGGCGACGATCGCGTCGGCGTCACAGTTGACGTACTTGTCCGGCGTGACCTGCATCATCAGCGGCATGCCGGAGGTCATCAGGGCGACCTTGCCGCGGCCGGTGATGTTGAGCTGGTACTTCCCCGAGCCGGAGATGCCGTACAGACTGTCGACGGCGATGACCTCGTGGTGCAGCGAGGAGTCCATCGCGAGGACGTAGCTGCTGTCGACGGTGAGCCCGTCCTGGTCGACGTCGACCAGGTGGATGTGCTGCTTGAGGTTGGCGAGGTAGACGGTGCCCTGCCCGTGGCAGCGCATCAGGTCCAGACCCTCACCGGTGTGGGCCCGGTCGCGTGACTGGCCGCCGCTCTGGTACTCGGCGTCGAACTCCACCATCCCCTGGTAGGCGACCATGGTGCCCTTGCGGGCCAGGATGTCGTCGTGGCCCTCCAGGGCGACGCGCAGCATCTGCTTGTTCTGCAGGCTCCAGCGGTCCTGGGTCTGCTGCTCGGTGTGGGCGAAAAGCGGACTCTGCATGGTGTTTCTGGCTCCCCCTCAGCCCCGGACCCGGAGACGGTCGGTGCTGTCCTCGCTGGGCTGGACGACGACGATGCCCTGACCGGAGAAGGCCATCTGGTAGGCCTCTCCGCTGCCCCGGCCGATCAGCGACTGGGCCTTGAAGCTGCGCTTGCCCTTCACCTTGAGGTTCGGGGACCAGGCCACGAGAGCGTCCGGGTCGACGTAGGTCTCGTCCTCGCCCCCGCCGCAGTCGACGACGATCGGCTTGCCCCGGGAGGTCAGCGCGACCCAGCCCTGCCCGGAGATCTTCGTGTTCCACAGGCCCTGCCCGGCGAACTTCGCGAGCCCCTTGACCCGCTCGACGCCCCAGGTGAGATGCGCGTCGAAGGCGAGCAGGTTGGTCGCGTTGACGGAGATGCCGTCACCGTTGAGGTTGATCACGACGACGTTGGCGCCGTAGTCGGCGAGGTAGAGCAGGCCGTCTCCGGAGCACTTCATCAGGGGCGCGCCCTCGCCGGTCATCCAGTCCTTGGCGATCTGGCGCACGGCCGGCGGGTTGGGCTCGTACTGGATGAAGCCTTCGTAGGCGACCATCGACCCCACGCGCGCGAGGAGGTCGTTTCCGGTCTGCATGGCGACCTTCAGCATGTGATTGCCGTGGTTCTCCATGCGGGCGGCGACGGGTGCGGGGGCGTAGCCCGCGAGCGGCTGGTTCATGACGGGCTCCCTCAGACCTCGTACGGCTGGACGACGATGAAGTTGCCGGGCGCGCCCCGGAACTGGAGATTCACGCTCTCTCCGGTGTCGCCCGGGTAGGCGTTGCGGCGCATGCGGACCTGGCTGGAGACGACCACCTGGGCGGCGGACGACCAGGCGACCACGGCATTGCAGTCGGCGAACGTGGTCGGCGTGACCGGCAGCACGACGGGCGTGCCGTGGGTCTTGACGACGATCGTGCCGGTGCCCTGGAACTGCATCGTGAACAGCGCTCCGCCCGGGATGCCGTGACCCTCGATGCGGCGGACCTCGTAGGTCAGGCTCTCGTCGAAGGCGAGGACGTTCTCGGCGGAGACGCAGATGCCGTCGCCCTGGAGCTCTATCGGGTGCAGCATCGTGGAGTTCTCGGCGAGGAAGACCTGACCCTGGCCGGTGCAGCGCATCAGCTGCATCTCCTGGCCGGTGGCGTTGCCGACGATCCGGCCGGCGAAACCGGCGCCCTTGTAGCTGAAGTCGACCTTGCCCTGGTAGAGCACCATGCTGCCCTGGCGGGCGAGTACCGGCTGGCCGCCGATGCCCAGGTCCACCCGGACCATCTTCTTGTTCTGCTGGGTCCAGCGCTGCCCGGTGGGCGACTCCCGGAACTGCTGGAGCGCGGCGGCGACACCGGGTGCCTGCGGGGCGCCCTGAGGCATGCCGTGCGGGGCGCCGTAGGGCGCGGTCTGCGGCATGCCCTGCGGGGCACCGTAGGGCGCGGGCTGGCCCGGCGCCTGCCCGAAGGGCGGCTGCTGGCCGTAACCGGGCGGCGGCGCGGCCTGGGGCTGGCCGTAACCGGGCGGCGGCGCGGCCTGGGGCTGGGGGTAGCCGGGCGGCGGGGGGGCGGTCGGCGCCTGGGCGGCCTGGCCGTACGGCTGCTGCTGGGGCGACTGGCCGTAGGCGGGCTGCTGGCCCGGCTGACCGTACGGCTGCTGGGGGGCGGGCTGGCCGTACGGCGGCGTCGGGGCCGGGGCAGGCGGCGGGACGGTGCCGCCGGGCGGGGTGAGGGGCGCGGCGATGGTGGGCGCGGCGTGCACCTGTGGCTGGGGCGCCGGGGGCGGCGTGGCGCCGTGCGGCGGCGCGAAGCCTTGCGCCGCGGGCGCGGGGGCAGGCACGGAGGCCGGAGCGGTCGCTGGGGCGGGGGCGGCCGGGGCGCCGAACGCGGGCGGGGCGGTGGCCTGCGCGGGCGGGGCGAAGCCCGGGGCGGGCGCGGGCGCGGCCTGGGGCTGCTCCGGCGCGGGCGACTCCTCCAGGACCTCGCCGCCGAAGTTCCTCAGCAGCGCTTCCAGACCGCCGTCGAAGCCCTGTCCGACGGCCGCGAACCGCCAGACGTCCTTGAGGTAGAAGTCACCCAGCATCACGGCCCGCTCGGTGGAGAACTCCGAGCCGTCGAAGGCGTACCGTGCCACTTCCTCGCCGCCCGCGACGATCCGGATGTACCCGGGGTTGATCTGCGACATCTGTCCGGCGCCGTCGATCGTCGCCGTGAAAGACAGCTTGTGGATCTGCGGGGGGATGCGGTCGAGCGTGACCCGGAAGGACTCCGTGTCGCCCGCCTGGGCGCCCAGCAGCTGGATGGACTCCTCGGGGGACTTCGGCTGGTTGAAGAAGATGAAGTACCGGTCGTCCGCGAGCCGTTCGTCGGCGTCGAGGCCGAAGCAGCTGATGTCGAAGGTCAGTCCCGGGGCGGAGATCTGCACGCCTACGTACAGATCCGTGCCCGCGGTGAGGTCACTGATCCTGGCCTTGTGGCCGCGTTGGAATTCCCTGGCCATGCGTTACGACCGTCCCCCATCCCGAATGTGAGTGCGTCGCGCCAGGCTAACGGCAAAGTCCGACAACGGACGCGGCCGGTACAGACCCGGTACAGAACCTCCGCCGACCGGTGTCGAAACGCGCGCGGGGGCCGATCGCTCCCGCGAAGCACGATCGCTGCCCGCGTGGGGCGGTTACTCCCCGCGCGCGCCGGGCAGGTGCGGCAGCCGCTCGGCCGCCACCACCCCTTCGAGGTAACCCCGGGCCCGCTCGGTTCGCGGATACGCCTCCAGCAGCCGCCAGAATCGCGGCCCGTGGCCGGGCACCAGCAGGTGGGCCAGTTCGTGGAGGACCACGTAGTCGATGACGTACTCGGGCATCCCCTGGAGCCGGTGGGAGAGCCGGATGCTGCCCTCGGCCGGCGTGCACGAACCCCAGCGGGTGTTCTGGTTGGTGACCCAGCGGACCGAGGTGGGCCGGGCCCGGCCGTCGAAGTACTGCGCCGACAGCCGCTCGGCGCGCTCGGTCAGCTCGGCGTCGCCGAGGACCCGCTTGCTCTCCTGGGCGGCCAGCTTGTCGAGCATGACGTTGACCCAGCGCTGTTCCTCCGCCTCGGACATCCGGGCGGGAATGAGCACGACGGTGCGATCGCCCTCGCGGTACGCGGACACCGTCCTTCGCCGGCGGGCGCTCCTGCGTACCTCGATCGCGCTCGCCCCCGAGCCGCCGGGCGGCTGGCTCGTCGTGCTGCGCTGTGGGGTCGCGGCGCGGTGCAGTGGGTCGGCGGGCACGCCCCGACGTTACCCGCTGCGTATGCGGGAAGTCCCGAGTCCGGGACGGTTCGGCTCGTATCCCCCACCGAGCGTTTGATTTGTACGACAATCACCCACCGCCTGTGGACAACTTTCGGCAGCGGAGGCCCGGTCCGGGCATGCTGGCAGGCGTCGGCGGATCAGGGACCGGCACGGACGGGAGAAAACCGGACCGGCCCACCTCCATCGACGAACAGGGCGTTCATACGACTTTCCTGGGCAACGGGGGCCTGACATGCATCCGATGGTGAAGCCCGCGCTCCGGCGCGGCTGGCGCGACCTCAATACCGTGCAATTCGGGATGACTCCGGCACACGCGATGACGCTGGGGCCGATGGACACGGCGACCGGCAGCTTCCTCGATCTCCTCAACGGGACCCGCGGGCTGGACCTGCTGCGCGCCGAGGGCCGGCGGATGGACCTGCCCGAAGGCCATGTCGACGCGCTGCTGCGGCAGCTGTCCGGCGCCGGGTTGCTCGACGACGCGAAGGGCGGCGGGCCCGACGCGGAGGACCTGCGGAGCAGGCCGGACGTCCTCGACCGCCTGCGCCCCGACCTGGCCACGCTGTCGCTGACCACGTCGGAACCGGGCGAGGCGATCGCGCGGCTGGCCGCGCGCCGCTCCCTGCGGGTACAGGTGCGAGGAGCCGGACGGGTGGGCTCCACCCTGGCCGCGCTGCTGGCGGGTGCGGGCGTCGGCGCGGTCGACGTGCGCGACGGCGGGCACGTGGAGCCATGGGACGTGAGCCCGGGCGGGCTGCCCGCCGAGGCCGTCGGCGCCCGCCGGGACGAGACCGCCCGGCGGGTGGTGCGCGCCGCCGCCCCGGACCGCCCGCCCCGCCCCGCCGCCGGGGACGCCGAACCCGGCTTCTCCCTGGTGATCCTCGCCCCGCGCGACGACGTCGCGGTCCACGCCCCCGACCCGGACACCGCCGCTGCCCTCATGGCCTCGGGCACCCCGCATCTGTACGCGGGGGTGGTGGAAGGAACCGGCGTGGTCGGCCCGCTCGTCCTGCCCGGTGAGACCGGCTGCGCCGGCTGTCTGCACCGGGTGCGCGCCGACCGGGACCCGACCTGGCCCCGGCTGGTCGCCCAGTGGCAGTCGGGCCGGCAGCGGCAGGGGCGGCCGTGCGATCTCGCCCTGGCCACCACGGTGGCCGGACTGGCGGCGGCGCACGCGCTCGCCTTCCTCGGCGGCCGGACGCCGTCCAGCGCGGGCGCCCGCTGGGAGGCCTCCCTGCCCGGACTCCAGTGGCATGCGAGGCCGGTGTGGGCGCACTCCGAGTGCCCGTGCGGGGCGGCGGAGAAATCTCACGCGGAATCGGCCTCAAAGGAAGGCGTCGCACACGAGACAATGGCGGAGCAAGGGTCGTCAACGCGGGTAAGCCGTCCGGCAGCCGCGGCGCGGCCGGCTGGGACTTGGAGGGCGCATGTCTGATCTTCCCCGGAAGGCGGTCACCCGGACCGCCAAGCTCGCCGCGCTCCCGCTCGGCTTCGCCGGCCGGGCGACCTGGGGCCTGGGCAAACGGATCGTCGGCGAGTCCGCGGAGATCGTCGGCCGCGAGCTGCAGCAGCGCACGGCGGAGCAACTGTTCAAGGTGCTCGGGGAGCTCAAGGGCGGTGCGATGAAGTTCGGGCAGGCCCTGTCCGTCTTCGAGTCCGCGCTGCCCGAGGAGGTCGCCGGCCCCTACCGGGCTGCCCTGACCAAGCTCCAGGAGGCCGCCCCGCCCATGCCCACGCGCACCGTGCACACGGTGCTCGCGGCGCGGCTGGGGGAGGACTGGCGGGAGCTTTTCCTGGAGTTCGAGGACAAGCCGTCGGCGGCGGCCTCTATCGGACAGGTGCACCGGGGGGTGTGGCACGACGGCCGTGAGGTCGCGGTCAAGGTGCAGTACCCGGGTGCCGGCGAGGCTCTGCTCTCCGACCTCAACCAGCTGAGCCGCTTCGCCCGGCTCCTGGGACCGCTGGTCCCCGGCATGGACATCAAGCCCCTGATCATGGAACTGAAGGACCGGGTCTCGGAGGAGCTGGACTACGGCCTGGAGGCGCAGGCCCAGCAGGCGCACGCCGACGAGTTCGCCGGCGACCCGGACGTGCTGGTGCCGGCCGTGGTCCACCAGAGCGAGCAGGTTCTGGTCACCGAGTGGATCGACGGCGTCCCGCTGTCGGAGGTCATCTCCTCCGGCACCCAGGAGCAACGCGACCGGGCCGGCCAGCTGCTCGCCCGATTCCTCTTCTCCGGCCCGGCCCGCACCGGTCTGCTGCACGCCGACCCGCACCCGGGGAACTTCCGGCTGCTGCCCGGCAGCCCGGACGGCGAGGAGGACTGGCGGCTGGGCGTGCTGGACTTCGGCACGGTCGACCGTCTCCCGGGAGGCCTGCCGACGCCGATCGGCGAGTCCCTGCGCATGACCCTCGACGGCGAGGCCCAGGCCGTCTACGACCTGCTGTGCGCGGAGGGGTTCGTCAAGGAGTCCATCGACCTGGACCCCGACGCGGTACTCGACTATCTGCTGCCGATCATCGAACCGGCCCAGGCCGACGCGTTCACCTTCACCCGCGGCTGGATGCGCAGCCAGGCGGCCCGCGTCGCCGACCCCCGGTCCCCCGCCTACCAGCTGGGCAAGCAGCTGAACCTGCCCCCGGCCTATCTGCTGATACACCGCGTCACTCTCAGCACCATCGGTGTCCTGTGCCAGCTGGGCGCCACGGTCCGGCTGCGCGACGAACTGGAGGAGTGGCTGCCGGGGTTCGTGGAGGAGGAGCCGGAGGAGGAACCCGCGGCGGAGGCCTGAGGCTCCGGGTACTACCACCAGGCCGAGTCGAGGCGCCCCTCGATCGCTCCGAGGTTCTCGCGGGAGCACCTGTCGCAGAAGTACTGGCGGACGCCGTTCTCGACGGAGCAGGTCCAGGTGGGCCGCGGGCCGTCCGCGCGAGTGCCGCAGCGAGCGCACACGAGCGGCCCGCGCCTCGTGCTCAAACCGCCGTTGTCACTGCCTCCGGAAAGACTCGTCACCCGGCGACCATAACGCCGCCGTCGGCGGATCAGCCGCTGCAACGCACCGCGGGGGCCGGTCCGTTCGGCCGGACCGGCCCCCGCGGGAAAGCTCTCGCCTCCCAGGTCCGGGAGGCCGCCGCTTCAGGCGTGGTGGGTTACTGCATGACGGCCAGGGCGAGCGCCCGGCGGGCGCGCAGCGAGGCGCGCTCGGCCCGGCGCTGCATCCGGCGGGCGGCCGCCAGGCTGATGGCCCGGCGTTCCCGCTGCGCCTCATGCAGTCGGTCGTGCATATGCGCACGAGCCAGGGCTTCTGGGATGAGTTGCATCTCTCGGGTCCTGTTCTGACGCGAACCGGTCGCGCCGTTGGTGGGGAAGTCTCGGGTTGCGGAGCCGGTGGGCTCGGTGGTGGACGGCGTCATCGGGGCCTGCTTCTTGGGGTCGTGCGTGAGGGGGCGGTCGATCGTTCCTGCGGTGTTCATGCTGTGACCGGGTTCTTGCGCGGGCGGCCACGCGGCCGCTTCCGGGCGACGACGACACCCTGGACGAACAGCTCGCCACCCCAGACACCCCAGGGCTCACGCCGCTCCTTGGCGCCGGCGAGGCAGGCCTCCATCAGCGGGCAGGTGCGGCAGAGGGACTTGGCGTACTCCACGTCGGCCGGCGACTCGGCGAAGAAGACCTCCGGGTCGTAGGAACGGCACGGCACGGGTACGCCCAGGTTCTCGATGGCGTCGTCGAGCGCGGTGAGCGCGGTGAGCGGGGTCAAGGCGGAGTCCTCCGTGAGGCCGGGCGGGGGGATCGTTTCGGAAGGCGGTACGGACGGGGCGTGCGCTTCGAGTTGCACGGGTCGTCTTCCTCGTCTGGTCGTTCCGGTCGGGTGGACCGGGTGGCGGCTGGTACCGGGTTCTTTTCTTGTCCCGAGGCCCCTTCGCTCTGTCATCCACGTTCGTGGACAAACAGAAGGGCCGCGGATCCCGGATGGGGTTCCGCGGCCCTGAAGGCGCCGGCCTGATCGCCGATCAGGCTGGATCACTCCAGGGTTCTGGCCCACGGAAGGCCCACATACGGTGGTGCTGCGTCGTCTGCGTCCGGAATCCGGCACCGGTCGCCGTAAAGGCATAGGCCTGCGCCTTTGCCTCTGCTGCCGCTTCCAGTGCCTTGGTCGGTCGCTCATTGCCCTCGCGAACGGGAAGGCCCGCGAGCGGCAGGGAGGACGCCGGACGGACGGCACGAATGCCGGACAGACCGGTGCCCTGGTCCGAGAAGCCGAGCATGCACAGGGAAGCGACGACCGAGCGATCGGTCATTTTGGCGGTGTTGACGGAGCTGCTGTTGATGCTGATCACTGGACTCGCCTCCTCTCGGCGTCTCGGGGGACTGGGGTGAGCCAGTCCGACGGATATGCAAGTACAACACGGAATCGGCGCCTCCGAGAAGGCCGCCGTTCCCACGGCTAAGAACCTATGGGGATTGCTGGGGCATGCGCAAACTATTTTTTCGACGAGTTCGCATCAGTCCCCGTCCCCTCCTTCCCCGGCTCCTTCCCCCGGTCCTTCGCCGAGATCCCGGCCCGCGCAGAGCGCCAGCACATCGGCTCCGTACCGGTTGAGCTTGCGCGCTCCGACGCCGGGGATCCGCGCCAGTTCGCCCGCGTCGTCGGGGACCGACTCCGCGATCGCCATCAGCGTCTTGTCGGTGAAGACGCAGAACGCGGGCTGGCCGCTGCGCCGTGCCTGGTCCGCGCGCCACTCGCGCAACCGCTCGTACAGCCCCTCGTCCATGTCGGAGGGGCACTCCTCGCAACGCAGCAGCTTCAGCTCGCCGGCGTCGGTGAGGGTGCGCCCGCACACCCGGCAGCGGGCCGGGGTGCGCTGGGTGCGCCGCGGGGCGATCTCGGCCCGGCCCGCGAGACCGCGCTCGACACCCCCGGCCCCACCGCCCGTCCCGCCGCGGCCCACCGCGCTGCCCGAGCCGGGGCGCAGACCGTCGAGGAACCGGCTCGGGCGACGGCTGGGGCGGCCGCCGGGCGAGCGGGCGAGCGCCCAGGAGACGTAGAGATGGGTGCGGGCGCGGGTGACACCGACGTAGAGGAGGCGGCGCTCCTCCTCGATCTGCTCGTCGGTTCTGGCGTAGGTGATCGGCATCATTCCCTCGGCGACGCCGACGAGGAAGACGACGTCCCATTCCAGGCCCTTGGCGGAGTGCAGGGAGGCGAGGGTGACGCCCTGCACGGTCGGGGCGTGCTGGGCGCCTGCCCGCTCGTCGAGTTCGGCGACGAAGTCGGCGAGGGTGGCGCCGGGCTGGGCGGCGGCGAAGTCCTGTGCCAGGTTCGCCAGGGCCGCCAGGGACTCCCAGCGCTCTCTGACGGCGCCGGACCCGGCGGGCGGCTGGGGGGTCCAGCCGTCGGAGGAGAGCACGGCCCGGACCTGGGAGGGCAGGTCGACGGCCTCGTCCAGGGCCGCGTCGTTGCCGCCGAAGCGGGCCGCGCCGCGCAGGGCGATACCCGCCTTGCGGACCTCGGGGCGGTCGAAGAACCGCTCGGCGCCGCGCAACTGGTAGGGGATCCCGGCGTCGGCGAGAGCCTGCTCGTAGGTCTCGGACTGGGCGTTCGTGCGGAACAGGACGGCGATCTCGCTCGCCGGTGTGCCGGCGTCGAGGAGGTCGCGGATGCGGCGGGCGGCGCCCTCCGCCTCGGCGGGTTCGTCGGTGTACTCGCTGTGGACGGGCTCGGGGCCGGCGGGGCGCTGGGAGACGAGTTCCAGCCGATGGTCGGCGGCGCGGCCGCGTGCCTGGGCGAGCAGGCCGTTGGCGAGTCGGACGACCTGGGGGGTGGAGCGGTAGTCGCGGACCAGCTTGACGACGGTGGCGTGCGGGTGCTTGACGCGGAAGTCGAGCAGATGGTCGGGGGTTGCTCCCGTGAACGAATAGATCGTCTGGCTGGCGTCGCCGACGACGCACAGGTTGTCCCGGTCGCCGAGCCAGAGTTCCAGCAGGCGCTGCTGGAGGGGGCTGACGTCCTGGTACTCGTCCACCACGAAGTGCTGGTACTGGGCGCGCACCTGTTCGGCGATGTCCTGCCGGTCCTGGAGGATGGCGACCGTCAGCAGCAGAACGTCCTCGAAGTCGATGACCGCGCGGCCGCGTTTGAGGTCTTCGTACGCCGAGTAGAGCTGGGCGATCTCGGCGGGGTCGCGAGGGGCATCACGACCGGCCTTCGCTGCTGCGAGCGCGTAGTCGGCGGGGACGGTCTGGGTGACCTTGGACCATTCGATCTCCGCGGTGACGTCCCGCAGCTCGCCCCGGTCGAGGCGGATGCGGCAGGCGGCGGCCGCGTCCGCGACGAGCTGGATCTTGCGGTCGACGAGCCGGGGCAGGGAGCCACCGATCGCTTTCGGCCAGAAGTACTGAAGCTGCCGGAGCGCCGCGGAGTGGAAGGTGCGGGCCTGGACGCCGGTGGCGCCGAGCTGACGGAGCCGGCCGCGCATCTCTCCGGCGGCGCGATTGGTGAAGGTGACGGCGAGCACGCTGGAGGGCTGGAGGATTCCGGCCCGCACTCCGTAGGCGATGCGGTGGGTGATGGCCCGCGTCTTGCCCGTGCCGGCTCCCGCGAGGACGCACACCGGGCCGTGCAGCGCGGTGGCGACCTCGCGCTGTTCGGGGTCGAGCCCTTCGAGCACCGCGTCGGCCGAGTCAGGGGCCCGCGGGATGAGAGGGGGGTGCGTTGCTGCTGTCACACAGCCATGCTGCCAGGTCGCCGGAGACGGCTGAGCCGGTTGTCCACAGGCGGGGCCTCGCAGTCGTACTTATCACTCCCGCACAGGTGACGCATCACCGAGGGGGGCGGGGGGGAATGGTGGCGCTTTCAAGTACGTTCCCCCTTTGCGAAGCACCCGTCCCCGAGCCGTTGAGGAGCGCGAAGACATGCCGGGCACTGTGACGATGTACAGCACCACGTGGTGCGGCTACTGCCGCCGGCTGAAGAGCCAGCTGGACCGCGAGGGCATCACGTACGAGGAGATCAACATCGAGCAGGACCCGGAGTCCGCCGCGTTCGTGGAGAAGGCGAACGGCGGGAACCAGACCGTGCCGACCGTGCTGTTCCCGGACGGGAGCACGCTGACGAACCCGTCGCTGGCCCAGGTCAAGCAGAAGATCGGCGTCTGACGGCGGCTTGCCGCGACATGAGTGAAGGCGGCCCCCGGGATCTTCCGGGGGCCGCCTTCACGCGTCAGATCATGCTGCGCGTCGGCATCGGCTTGCCGTACCACAGCTCGATCAGGCGGGCCGCGATCGAGATGCCGTAGGGCGGCAGGACCTCGCCGGAGTCGAAGGCGGCGCTGAGCTCGTCGCGGGAGAACCAGCGGGCCTCGTGGATCTCGTCACCGTCGACGTCGATGTCCGTGGAAGTGGCGCGGGCCATGAAGCCGAGCATCAGGCTGGACGGGAAGGGCCAGGGCTGGCTGGCGACGTACTCGACCTGGCCGACGCTCACGCCCACCTCCTCGAGGACCTCGCGGCGCACCGCATGCTCGATGGACTCACCCGGCTCGACGAAGCCGGCGAGCGTGGAGAAGCGGCCCTCGGGCCAGTGGACCTGGCGGCCGAGGAGGATGCGGTCGTCCTCGTCGGTGACGGCCATGATCACCGCCGGGTCGGTGCGCGGGTAGTGTTCGGCGCCACAGGCGGGGCAGCGGCGGATGTGGCCGGCGGCGGCGATCACGGTGCGCTCGCCGCAGCGGGAGCAGAAGCGGTGGGTGCGCTGCCAGTTCTCCAGGCCGACGGCGTGCACCATCAGTCCGGCGTCGCGCGGGGACAGCAGCAGTCCGGCCTCCCGCAGTCCGGCCGGCCGCGCGGACTGGTCGATCCGGCCGGGCAGGGCGTCCTTCTGGAGCGCGAAGTAGCTGACGCCGTCCTCGTCGATGCCCAGGAAGTACCGGTGGGCCTCGGTGAGCGGGGCCTCGAAGGACGGGGTCATGACCAGTTCGGTGCGCCCGTCCGGTGTCTCGTCGATGAGGACCTGGCCGCCGGAGACCACGAAACAGCGAGTGGTCGGGTGACTCCACGCCGCCGCGAGCCAGGCCTCGTCGAGCCGGTGGTGGGCGGCCCGGTCGATGCCGCTCGGCGCGGTGAGCGAGATGGGACGGTCGGCGGTGTGGTCGGTCCAGGTGGTCACGGGTGCTTCCAACTCCCCCGGTGCAACGGTTTGGTTCGGCGGGCGGTTCGGCGGGGCGTAGATCCGGGATGCGACCGGGTCCGGCAGGGCTCGGTGGTGCGGGGCGGCCCTTCCAGTGTGCCCCGCGCGGAGCGGGGCTCCGGACGGCTGGGCAGACTCAGCGGGCATGGCGCCAGTTCGCCGCGAGATCGCCCCACAGGTACGCGCCGGCCTCGGCGCCCTTGAGGAGCAGGTCCAGTTCGACCTTCTCGTTCGGGGCGTGCCAGCCGTCGGACGGGACGGAGATCCCGAGGAAGAGGACGGGTGCGCCGAGGACGTCCTGGAGGTCGGCGGCCGGCCCGGAGCCGCCCTCGCGGGTGAAGCGGACCGTCGTGCCGAACGCGCGGCCCATGGCGCGGGCGACCGACCGCAGGGCCGGGTGGTCCAGCGGGGTCAGACACGGGCGCGTGCCCGCGGAGAAGGCGATCTCGTGCCGGATCCCGGCGGGCAGCCGGTCGGCGGTCCACGCCCGGACGATCCGCTCGATGTGGTCGAGGTCCTGGCCCGCGACCAGCCGGAAGGACAGCTTCACCATGGCGCTCGCCGGGATGATCGTCTTGCTGCCGGCGCCCTGGTAGCCGCCGCCGATGCCGTTGACCTCGGCGGTGGGGCGGGCCCAGACGCGCTCCAGGGTGGTGTATCCGGCCTCGCCCTGCGCGGCGTGCGACTTCGCGGTGCGCAGCCACCGCTCCTCGTCGAAGGGCAGCTCGGCGAAGAGCTGCCGCTCCCGGTCGGTCAGCTCCACCACACCGTCGTAGAAGCCGGGGATCGCCACCCGCCCCTGCTCGTCGTGGAGGGCGGCGACCAGGCGGGCGACGGCGGCGGCCGGGTTGGGCACGGCGCCGCCGAAGGAGCCGGAGTGGATGTCCTGGTCGGGGCCGTGGAGCCGGATCTCGCACTCGGCGAGGCCACGCATGCCGGTGCACACCGTGGGGGTGTCCTCGGACCACATGCCGGTGTCGGACACGATCACCGCGTCGGCGGCGAGCCGGTCGGCGTGCTCCTCGACGAGGGCGCGGAAATGCGGGGACCCGGACTCCTCCTCGCCCTCGATCAGCAGCTTCAGATGGACGGCCGGGACGCTGCGGCCGGTGGCGGCGAGGTGTGCGCGCACACCGAGGGTGTGGAAGAAGACCTGGCCCTTGTCGTCGGCGGCCCCGCGCGCGTAGAGCCGGTTGTCGACGACGACGGGCTCGAAGGGCTCGTTGTCCCAGCCGTCCTCGCGGGCGGCGGGCTGCACGTCGTGGTGGCCGTAGACGAGGACGGTCGGGGCCGCGGGGTCGTCGGAGGGCCACTCGGCGTAGACGGCGGGGGCGCCCGGTGTCTGCCAGACCTCGGCGGTCGGGAAACCGGTCTCCTTGAGTTTGCCGGCGAGCCAGTCGGCGCTGCGCCGCACGTCGGACGCGTGGTGCGGCTGGGCGGACACCGACGGTATGCGCAGCCACTCGGCGAGGTCGTCGAGGAAGGCGGTGCGATGCCGGTCGATGTACGTGCGGACGGCGCTGTCCGGGGTCTCGCTCATGGTCACGAGCCTATCGGCCCGCGCCGACAGCCCGATCGTGCGGTTCGTCACCGGGCGGCTCTCCCGGCGCACCGTCCGGCACGTCCCGCGGCGCCTCCTCCCGCAGCAGCCGCTCCAGCGCCGCCCGGCCCGGAAGGCGGTCGGGCCGCACGACCTCGCCGCTGCGTACGTAGACGAAGGCCGACGTGACCGACTCCAGGGGTACGCCCTGCTGCTCGGCCCAGGCGAGCCGGTACAGGGCGAGCTGGAGGGGGTCGCCGCTGTGGTCGCGGCCGGTCTTCCAGTCGACGATCTCGTACGTCGCGTCCTCGCCGTCGCCGTCCCGGTACACGGCGTCGATACGGCCCCGCACGACGCGGCCCGCGATGGTGATCTGGAACGGGGCCTCCACGCGGTGGGGTGTGCGGTGCGCGTACTCGGTGCGCTCGAAGGCGTCCTTCAGCGCTTCGAGGTCCCGTTCGTCGGCGATCTCGGCCTCGGTGCCGGGCAGCTCGTCCGGCTCCAGCAGGGGCAGGGTCAGCGCTTCGAAGCGGGACTCCACCCAGGCGTGGAAGCGGGTGCCGCGGCGGGCGGCGGGCTGCGGCGGGCGGGGCATGGGGCGGGCCAGCTCCTGCGCGAAGCCGTCCGGGTCGGCGGCCAGCCGCAGCAGCTGGGTGGCCGTCAGAGAGGCAGGCAGGGCGACCTCCGTGACGCTCCGCCGCGCGCGCAGCAGCTCGCCGGTGAGGGCGTCGAGGTCGCGGTCCCAGGAGGCGACCATCCGGGCCTCCTCGGGGGTGAGGCGGGGCTCCCCGGTCCTTCCGGGATCGGCCGGCGCGGCCTGGCGGGGCACGGTCGGGCGGGTGGGAGCCCAGGCGTCCCAGTCGGCCGCGGTCTCGTCGGCGGGGGCGTCTTCGCCGGCGCGGGTGTCCTCGTCGGCGGCGGCGTCTTCATCGACGGGGGCGTACTCCTCGGCGTACGGCTCGTCCCCGTACGGGATCTCCTCGTACGGGACCTCCTCGTACGGGACCTCCTCGTACGGGATCTCCTCCCCCGGGAAGTCGTCCTCGTCCGGGGGCGAGGGCCACTCCGGGTCGTCGTGGGCGTCGGGGTCGTGCGTGGCCGTCGGGCGGCCGGGCTCGGCGGCGAGGGCGTCGAGGTGGGCGAGGACCGTCTCGGCGGCCGCCCGGCGACGGGCCAGGGCGGTGTCGTCCAGGGGCAGCGGCCAGGCCTGGTCGGCGGTGGCCTGGCGCAGGGCCGGGTTCTCCTCTTCCTCGGCGGGTTCGTCCGCCCAGACCTCGATCTCGCCGTGTCCCGCGGCGCAGTGGTCGTGGAGGGCCATGAGGAAGCCGGAGGGGCCGCGCGGCTTCTTCTGGGTGGGGCCCCACCAGTGACCGGAGCCCAGGAGCAGGGAGCGTGGGCGGGTGAAGGTGACGTAGCCGAGGCGCAGCTCCTCGGTGTGCTGGTGGTCCTTCATGGCCTCGTGGAAGGCCTTCACGCCGCGCGAGTCCCACGCCTCGATGTCGGGCAGGGTGTCGGCGTCGCCGCGCAGTTCGTGCGGCAGCACCTTGGCCTGGGCGGTCCACTTCTCGCGGCCCTGGGCGCTGGGGAAGGTGCCGGTGACCAGCCCGGGGACGGCGACGACGTCCCACTCCAGGCCCTTGGACTTGTGCGCGGTGAGCACCTTGACGGTGTTCTCGCCGCCGGGCAGCGCGTTGTCGAGGCCCTTCTCGTACTGCGCGGCGGTGCGCAGGAAGCCGAGGAAGGCCAGCAGGGACGCCTCGCTCTCGTGGGCGGCGAAGGACGCGGCGACGTCCAGGAAGTTCGACAGGGTCTCGCGGCGGCGGGCGGCCAGCGCGTGCGGGGACGCCGACAGTTCCACCTCCAGGCCGGTGACCGCGAGGACGCGGTGCAGCACGTCCATGAGCGGGTCGGCGAGCGAGCGCCGCAGGTCGCGCAGTTCGGCGGCGAGGCGGGCGAAGCGCACGCGCGCGTCCGGGGAGAAGGGCAGTCCGTCGTCGTCCCCGCCGCCCTCCAGGGGGGTCTCCAGGAAGGTGTCGAGGGCGTCCGCGAGCGATATCACCTCGGCCGGGTCGACACCCGCCACGGCCTCGGCGAGCCGCCGGTCGGGGTCGTCGTCGGCGTCCACGCGCGCGTGGGCCACCAGGAGCCGGGCACGCCGCCCGAGCAGGGCGAGGTCGCGCGGTCCGATGCGCCAGCGGGGGCCGGTCAGCAGGCGGACGAGGGCGGCGTTGGCGCCCGGGTCCTGGAGGACCTCGCAGACGGCGACCAGGTCGGCGACCTCGGGCAGGTGCAGCAGCCCGGAGAGGCCCACCACCTCGACGGGGACGTCCCGGGCGACGAGCGCGCCCTGGATCTCGGCGAAGTCGGTCGCCGTACGGCACAGGACGGCGATCTCGCCCGGTGCCTTTCCGGTGTTCACCAGGTGGGCGATGGAGTCGGCGATCCAGTCGATCTCCTCCGCGTGGGTGCGCAGCAGGGCGCAGCGGACCACACCGTCGCGCTCGGCGCCGGGGGCCGGGCGCAGCGCCTCCACGCCCGCGTGCATGGCGCGCAGGGGCTCGGCGAGGCCGTTGGCGAGGTCGAGGAGACGGCCGCCGCTGCGGCGGTTCTCGCTGAGCGCCTGGCGGGTGGCGGGGCGGCCGTCGGCGTGCGCGAAGTGCTCGGGGAAGTCGTCGAGGTTGGCGACGGAGGCGCCGCGCCAGCCGTAGATCGCCTGGCAGGGGTCGCCGACGGCGGTCACCGGGTGGCCGGTGCCGCCGCCGAAGAGGCCGGCGAGGAGGACGCGCTGGGCGACCGAGGTGTCCTGGTACTCGTCGAGGAGCACCACGCGGAACTCGTCGCGCAGGATGCGGCCGACCTCGGGCAGCTCGGCGAGGCGGGCGGCGAGGGCGATCTGGTCGCCGAAGTCGAGCAGGTCCCGCTCCCGCTTGGCGGCCCGGTAGCGCAGTACCAGCTCGGCGAGTTCCCGCCGCGCGGCGGCCGTCTCGGGGACCTTGCGCAGGTCGGCGTTGGTGAGCTTGACGTCCTGGAGGGTGCGCAGCAGCCCGGCGTCCCACGCGCGCAGGTCCTCGGGGCGTACGAGATGTTCGGCCAGCTCCGAGTCGAGTGTGAGGAGGTCGCTGACCAGGTCCGCGAAGGAGCGGGTCAGCGCCGGAAAGGGGCCCGGGGCCTCGCGCAGCACCCGCGCGGCCAGCTGGTAGCGGGTGGCGTCGGCGAGCAGGCGGCTGGACGGCTCCAGGCCGATGCGCAGGCCGTGGTCGGTCAGCAGGCGGCCCGCGAAGGCGTGGTACGTGGAGATCACCGGTTCGCCCGGCGGGTTGTCCGGGTCGATGACGTCGGGGTCGGTGACGCCCGCCTTGACCAGTGCCTTGCGGACGCGTTCGGCGAGTTCGCCGGCGGCCTTGTTGGTGAAGGTGAGGCCGAGCACCTGCTCGGGTGCGACCTGGCCGGTGCCGACCAGCCACACCACGCGGGCCGCCATCACCGTGGTCTTGCCGGAGCCCGCTCCGGCCACGATCACCTGCGGGGCGGGCGGCGCGGTGATGCAGGCCGTCTGCTCCGGGGTGAAGGGGATGCCGAGGAGCTCCTTGAGCTGCTCGGGATCGGTGATACGTGCGGGCACCTCAGAGAGGCTAGCGGCGGGCACTGACAGTCGGTGCCGAATCGTCCTCCGGGACGAGGGAAGCGCAGGTCAGCTCGGGTGGTGCGGCTCGTCACACGGGAGGTCACTCGATGACGTGGCGGCCTTCCGGCCGGGCGCTGCACGACGCCCGGAACGCGCAGTGCGCACAGTGCTGGCCGGTGGTGGGGGAGAACCGCTCGTCGAGCACCTTGCCGGCGGCCGTGGCCAGCAGCTCGCCGACCCACTCCCCCGCCGCCCCCTCCAGGGCTTCCTGCGCCTGCACCTTGGGCAGGGTCTCCCCGCCGTCCCGCTTGGCAGCACCCTGCCGCAGCTGGACGAGTTCGGCGCCGCCCGGCTCGGGCCGTACCCCGTCGAAGACGTCGTCGACGGCGCCCTCGCGGACGGCGAGCTGGTAGACGGCGAGCTGGGGATGACGGGCCACCTCGGCGGCGCTGGGCGCCTGCTTGCCGGTCTTGAAGTCGACGACGTACGCCCGTCCCTCGCCGTCCGCCTCGACGCGGTCCATCTGGCCACGGATGCGCACCGCGTAGTCGCCGGCTTCCAGGGTGACGTCGAAGTCGTGCTCGCTGGCCACCGGGGTGCGTCCGGTGCGGTCCATGACGTGCCACTTCAGGAAGCGTTCGAGCGCCACGCGCGCGTGCTCCTTCTCCTGCGCCGACTTCCACGGCGCGTCGAAGGCGAGCGCGTCCCACACCGAGTCCAGGCGTTCCATGAGGACGTCGAGGTCGGCCGGGGTGCGCCCGGAGGCGACCTCGTCGGCGAGGACGTGCACCACGTTGCCGAAGCCCTGGGCGGCGGTGGCGGGCGCGTCGGCCTTCACCTCGCGGCCCAGGAACCACTGCAGGGCGCACGTGTTGGCGAGCTGGTCGAGGGCGCTGCCGGACAGCACGACGGGCTGGTCGCGGTGGCGCAGCGGCACCTTGCTCTCGGTCGGCTCGAACATGCCCCACCAGCGGTAGGGGTGGGCGGAGGGCACCAGGGGCCGGCCGTCCTCGTCGGCGAGCGCGGCGAGCCGGGCCAGCCGGCGGGCGGCGGCCTCCCGCAGCGGCTCCGAGACGCGCGGGTCGACGGTCGTGGCGCGCAGTTCGGCGACCAGCGCGGCGACGGACAGCGGCCGGCGGGGGCGGCCGGTGACGTCCTTCGGTTCGACGCCGAGTTCGGTCAGGAAGCGGGAGGGCTGGTCGCCGTCGTCCGCGGGTGCCTTCACCGCGGTGACGACGAGCCGTTCCCGCGCGCGCGTGGCGGCGACGTAGAACAGACGGCGCTCCTCGGCCAGCAGCGCGCCCGGGGTGAGCGGTTCGGCGAGTCCGTCGCGGCCGATGCGGTCGGCCTCCAGCAGGGAGCCGCGGCGGCGCAGGTCCGGCCACAGGCCCTCCTGGACGCCCGCGACGACGACGAGCCGCCACTCCAGGCCCTTGGCGCGGTGCGCCGTCATCAGGCGCACGGCGTCGGGGCGCAGGGCGCGGCGGGTGAGGGTGTCGGCGGCGATGTCCTCGGCCTCGATCTGCGCCAGGAAGTTCAGGGCACCCCGGCCGCCGGTGCGCTCCTCCGCGCGGGCGGCGGTCGCGAACAGCGCGCAGACGGCGTCCAGGTCGCGGTCGGCGTTGCGGCCCGCGGCGCCTCCGCGCCGGGCGGCCCGCTCCAGGCGCCCGGGCCAGGGCGTGCCCGACCAGAGGTCCCACAGCGCCTCCTCGGCCGTACCGCCGCGCGCCAGGCGATCGCGCGCCGTGCGCAGCAACGCGCCGAGGCGCTGGGCACCGCGCGCGTACGCCGGGTCGTGCGCGACCAGGCGCTCCGGTTCGGCGAGCGCCCGCGCGAGCAGTTCGTCCGACGGCGGGGGTACGGGGTTGCCCGCCACGCGCTCCTCCTCGCGCAGGGCGCGTCCGAGGCGGCGCAGATCGGCGGCGTCCATGCCGGCGAGGGGGGAGGCGAGGAGGGTGAGGGCGGTCTCGGTGTCGAGCCAGCAAGGGGGCTGGGCCTCGGGGACGACGTTCTCCGGGGTGGCGTCCTCTGTGGCGGCGTGCTCTAGGGCGGTTTCCTCAGGGGCGGCGTTCTCCGGGGTGGTTCCCTCCAGGCGGGCCTCTTGCGGTGCGGCGTCCCCCGGGGCGGTCTCCTCCGGGGCACTCCTCTCCACCGCGGACTCCACCGCGGACTCCTCCGAGGCGCTCTCCTCCGGGGCACTCCTCTCCACCGCGGACTCCTCCGAGGCGCTCTCCTCCGGGGTGGCTTGCTCCCGCACGGTCACCTCGGGCGCGGCTTGCTCCGGCGCAGCCTCCTCAGGGGCGGAGGCCTCCGGCGCGGTCTCCTCCGGGCCCGCGTCCCCCGAGGCGGCCCCCTGGGCATCCACTGCCCCCGCGGAAGCGTCACCCGGGAGGCCCGCCTCCGCCATGGCCACCGCCCGCAGTGCGGTCAGCAGTGGCGCCACCGCAGGCTCGTGCCGCAGGGGAAGGTCGTCGCCGTCGATGTCGAGCGGGACGCCCGCGGCGGTGAGGGCGCGGCGGACCGCCGGGATGGTGCGGGAACCGGCGCGCACCAGGACGGCCATGTCGCTCCAGGGGACGCCGTCCTCCAGATGGGCCCGGCGCAGGATGTCGGCGATGTTGTCCAGCTCGGTGCCGGGCGTCGGGTAGGTGTACACCTCCACGCGCCCGCCGTCCCGTGCCGGGGTCAGCTCCCGGTGGGCGCGCACCTTCTCGGCCGGGAGCCGGGTCAGGGGCATGCGCTGGGTCAGCAGCCGGGTTGCGGCCAGCAGACCGGCGCCGGAGCGGCGGGAGGTGCGCAGGACCTCGACGGGCGCGGGGCGGCCGTCCGCGCGGGGGAAGGCGTGCGGGAAGTCGAGGATGCCGTTCACGTCGGCGCCGCGGAAGGCATAGATCGACTGGTCGGGGTCACCGAAGGCCACAAGGGTGCGACCGCCGCCCGCGAGGGCGCGCAGCAGCCGGACCTGCGCGGGGTCGGTGTCCTGGTACTCGTCGACGTACACCGCGTCGTACTGCCCGGCGAGCCGCGCGGCGATCTCGGGGCGGCGGGTGAGCAGCACCGCGCGGTGGACGAGTTCGGCGTAGTCGATGACCCCTTGCAGGTCGAGGACGTCGAGGTATTCGGCGAGGAAGGATGCCGCGGCTTGCCAATCGGGGCGTCCGATGCGCCGGGCGAAGGCGTCCAGGGCGTCCGGGCCGAGGCCCAGCTCACGGGTGCGGGCGAGGACCGCGCGGACCTCGTCGGCGAAGCCGCGGGTGGTGAGGCAGGCACGCAGCTCGTCCGGCCAGCGCACATGGGCGAGGCCGCTCCGCTCCAGGTCGGGCTGCCCGGCGAGCAGCTCGCGGACGGTGACGTCCTGCTCGGGGCCGGAGAGCAGGCGCAGCGGCTCGACGAACAGGTCACTGTCCTGGTGGGCGCGGACCAAGGCGTAGCCGAAGGAGTGGAACGTGGTCGCGCGGGGCGCGCGGGCGGCGCCCATGCGCAGGGCCATGCGGTCGCGCAGCTCGACGGCCGCCTTGCGGCTGAAGGTCAGCACCAGGATGCGCTCGGGGTCCGCGCCGCGGGCGATCCGCGCGGCCACGGACTCCACCAGCGTGGTGGTCTTGCCGGTGCCCGGACCGGCGAGAACGAGCAGGGGGCCGGACCGGTGGTCAACCACGGCGCGCTGTGCGGCGTCCAGAAGAGGGGGATCCGGTCGGGCCGGAAGGGTACGGACGAGCCGGTAAGCGCCACGGTTCCCCTGTCGCACCGCGTGGTGCGACAGGCGCCTGGTGGAGGAAGAGGAGCTCACGTGGTTCGCCGGTCCTGGTGGGTGTGCGGATGGGCCGATCGCCGTGCGGGGACGGCGGTGGCCGCGGGGTGAGGGGGACGCGTGGAGCCGACGCTACGCCGACGAACGGGGCGGAAGCATGGCTTCCGGTTGGTCCCTCATGGCTCACCGGACCCGTGCGTCCCTTGCACCTCGAACGTACGTCATGCCACGGACGTGCCCTGTTTCCCCCGTACGGATCAGGTGTCACCCACGGCCGTGACCGATGGCGGAAGCTGTCAGGTGTGACCCTTCGCACGTTGGCCGCCGTCCCACCGCGCCCGTCGCATGTCCAGCCGCGGCAGGTGGCCTTCGGCGGCCCGGCTCGCCTCCTTCAGGGGTGTGCCCTCCGTGCGGTAGTGCGCCAGGGCCCTCAGTTCGTGGCCGGGGAGCAGGGCGCCGTCCGCGCGGACGACCCGCCACCAGGGGACGGCTCCGCCGTAGAGCGCCATCACGCGGCCGACCTGACGCGGTCCGCCCTCCTCCAGCCACTCGGCAACGTCGCCATACGTCATAACGCGCCCGGGCGGGATCATTTCCGTGACGTCGAGGACCCGCTCGGCGTACTCCGGCAGGGCGTCGGCGTACTCCGCGCGGGCGTCCCCGGGAAGGTCTTCCTCGCTCATTCGTCCCATCCTGCCGCATGCCGCCGACAATGTGACGCGGTCGCAACCGTGCGTGACCCTCGCCCCGGAGCGGTGCTTCGGGCAGACTGTGCGCCCCCGCGTTTGCACCCTGATGCCCCTGTGTGTCGGTGGAGCATGCCACCATCGTGCGGGCGGTGACTGGTGATACGAGATCAAGAAGAGACGATGAAGCAGCAGGGTGTGCCCCCGGAGGAAGCGGACAGCACCTCTGATGCGTCGTCGCGCCCGGACACCGCCGACGCGGACGGCATGGGCGCGGGCGGGCGGGACCCCGGCGGGCCCGGCCCGGACACCCTCACCGACGAGGTCGAGGGCGACGAACCGCTCCTCCCCGCGCGCGTGCACCGCCCGTCGGACCTGATGCGGCTCCTGGTGGGCGTGCTCGGCGTCGCCGTACTGCTGGCGATCGCCGCGTTCGCGCACGGCACCACCTCGGGCCTCGAACAGGACATCACCAAGGGCACCGGCCAGGCCCCCGACCTGCTCATCAAGATCGCGGGACTGGCCTCCAGCATCGCGATCCTGCTGGTGCCGGTCGCCTTCGCGATCGAGCGGCTGATCAAGCGCGACGGGCTGCGGATCGCCGATGGCGTGCTCGCGGCCGTCCTCGCCCACGGTGTGACACTCGCCACCGATCTCTGGGTCGCCAAGGCCGCTCCGGACTCCATCCAGGAGGCGCTGACCCAGCCCTCCCCCGGCGACATCAACGCCCTCACCGACCCGGTGCACGGCTATCTCGCGCCGGTCATCGCGTACATGACGGCCGTCGGCATGTCCCGCAGACCGCGCTGGCGCGCGGTGCTGTGGATCGTGCTGCTCCTCGACGCGTTCTCGATGCTGGTCACCGGCTACACCACACCGTTCTCGATCATTCTGACGGTGCTGATCGGCTGGACCGTCGCCTACGGCACGCTCTATGCGGTCGGCTCGCCCAACGTCCGGCCCACGGGGCGGACGCTGATGGCGGGTCTGCGGACCGTCGGATTCCGCCCGGTGAGCGCGGCCCGCCAGGACACCGCGGACGCGGCCGACGGCGGCGACCGCGGCCGGCGCTACTTCGTCACCCTGGAGGACGGCCCGCCGCTGGACGTCACGGTCGTCGACCGCGAACAGCAGGCACAGGGCTTCTTCTACCGGGTGTGGCGCAATCTGACCCTGCGCGGCTTCGCCACCCGGCGCAGCCTCCAGTCCCTGCGCCAGGCCCTGGAGCAGGAGGCGCTGCTCGCCTACGCCGCCATCGCGGCCGGCGCCCACGCGCCGAAGCTCATCGCCACCTCCGAACTCGGCCCGGACGCGGTGATACTCGTCTACGAGCACACCGGCGGGCGCACCCTGGACTCGCTGCCCGAGGAGGAGATCACCGACGAGCTGCTGCGCCATACCTGGCACCAGGTGCGCGCGCTGCAGTCGCGGCGGATCGCGCACCGCAGGCTGGCCGGCGACGCGATTCTGGTGGATCGTTCCGGCACGGTGATCCTCACCGATCTGCGCGGCGGCGAGATCGCGGCCGGCGACCTGCTGCTGCGCATGGACGTCGCCCAGCTGATGACCACGCTCGCCCTGCGGGTGGGCGCCGAGCGCGCGGTGGCCTCGGCGGTCGAGGTGCTGGGCCCCGACGCGGTGGCCGACTGTCTGCCGATGCTCCAGCCCATCGCGTTGACCCGCTCCACGCGCGCGACACTGCGCCGGCTGGCCCGGGAGCGCGCCGAGCGCGAGCGCGAGGCGGTCCTCGAGGCGTCCCGGCAGGCCAGGCTGGCCCGTGCGGAGGCGGCCGGGGACGAAGAGCCGGTGGTCGCTCTGGAGAAGCCCGGCAAGAAGGCCGAACGCGCGCAGGCCCGGGCCGAGAAGCGGGCCCTGGACGAGGCGCTGGAGGAAGCGCGCGAGGAGGACCTGCTCACCCAGATCCGGCACGAGGTGCTGCGGATCAGGCCGCAGGCGCCGGTGGAACCCGCCCGCCTGGAGCGGGTCCGGCCGCGCACGCTGATCAGTTTCATCGCCGGCGCCATCGCCGCGTACTTCCTGCTCACCCAGCTCACGCACATCGAGTTCGGCCCGCTCGTGGCCAACGCCGAGTGGGGCTGGGTGGCGGCCGCGGTGTTGTTCTCGGCGCTGAGCTATGTGGCCGCGGCGATGAGCCTGCTGGGGTTCGTGCCGGAGCGGGTGCCGTTCCTGCGGACGATTGCGGCGCAGGTCGCCGGCTCGTTCGTGAAGATCGTGGCGCCGGCCGCGGTCGGCGGCGTGGCGCTGAACACGCGGTTCCTCCAGCGCGCGGGGGTGCGGCCGGGGCTCGCGGTGGCCAGCGTCGGCGCCTCGCAGCTGTTCGGGCTCGGCTGCCACATCCTGATGCTGCTCTCCTTCGGCTATCTGACCGGCACCGAGAAGACGCCCTCGCTGTCGCCGTCCCGGACGGTCATCGCGGGGCTGCTGACGGTGGCGGTGCTGGTGCTCGTGGTGACCTCGGTGCCGTTCCTGCGGAAATTCGTCGTCACGCGCGTGAGGTCACTGTTCGCGGGCGTCGTGCCGCGCATGCTGGACGTGCTCCAGCGCCCCCAGAAGCTGCTCACCGGCATCGGCGGCATGCTGCTGCTCACGGCCTGCTTCGTGATGTGCCTGGACGCGTCGATCCGCGCGTTCGGCGACGAGACCACCTCGATCAGCATCGCCAGCGTGGCCGTCGTGTTCCTCGCGGGGAACGCGCTCGGCTCCGCGGCGCCGACGCCGGGCGGTGTGGGCGCCGTCGAGGCGACCCTGACGGTCGGTCTGATCGCCGTCGGTCTGCCCAGCGAGGTCGCCGCCCCCGCCGTCCTGCTCTTCCGGCTGCTGACGCTGTGGCTGCCGGTGCTGCCGGGCTGGCTCGCCTTCAACCACCTCACCCGCAAGGGCGCGCTGTAGCGCAGGGTGCGCATGCGTAGCGCCTGCCTCCCGCACGCGCGCGTAGCGCCCGATCAGCACACGCGCACGGGTAACGCCGATCACCACACGCGCACGCGTAGCGCCCGACCCCGCCCGCGCAGCGCCCGACCCCCGCACGGGTGCGTAGCACCCGCTCGCCGCACGCATACCTCGTACGGCCCGCGCCCCGCGCGCCCCGCCGGGTGCCACCGCAGGATGGGGTCATGCCGAACCCCTCCCTGCTGCGCGCCGCCGCCGTGACCGTCTCCGCCCTGCTGCTGACCTCCCTGGTGGCGGGATGCTCCGACGGCGACGCCGAGGACGAGGACCTGACCCGGCAGCAGCTCGACTGGAAGGACTGCCCGGCCCCGTCCCGGGCGCAGGGCGGCGGCAGCGCCCCCTCGCCGCTGCCGAACGGCGAGAAGTGGCAGTGCGCCACCATGAAGGTGCCCCGCGACTGGGACGACCCCGCGGGCGACACCATCAAGCTGGCGCTGATCCGGGCCAGGACAAGCGGCGACGAGAACCGCCGCATCGGCTCGCTGATCTTCAACTTCGGCGGCCCCGGCGGCTCGGGCGTCACCACGCTGCCGGCCTTCGGCAACGACTACGCGCACCTGCGCACCCGCTACGACCTCGTGAGCTTCGACCCACGCGGAGTGGGCCGCAGCGCTCCCGTGCTGTGCGAGAACGACCAGCAGCTCGACGCCTACTTCCAGCAGGACGCGACGCCTGACGACGCGGCCGAGCGCACCGAACTGCTGGAGAACGTCCGGGACTTCAACGAGGCCTGCGAGAAGAACTCCAAGAAGATGCTGCCGCATGTGCTCACCACCGACGCGGCCCGCGACATGGACCTGATGCGCCAGGTACTCGGCGACGACAAGCTGCACTACTTCGGCATCTCCTACGGCACCGAACTCGGCGGCGTGTACGCCCACCTGTTCGCGGAGAACGTCGGCCGGGCCGTCTTCGACGCCGTCGTCGACCCGACCCAGACGCCCGAACAGGGCTCCCTCGGACAGGCCCGGGGCTTCCAGCGGGCGCTCGACAACTTCGCCGAGAACTGTGTGTCGCAGGAGGAGGACTGCCCGATCGGGAACAGCGCGCAGGACGTCAAGGACCGGATCGCCCAGCTGCTGAAGGACCTCGACAGCAGACCCATCGACGGCGTCTTCCCGCGCGAGCTGACCCAGACCGCCGCGACCAGCGGCATCGCGCAGGCGCTGTACTCGCAGGAGTTCTGGGACTACCTGACCGAGGGCCTCGACCAGGCGTACGACGGGAACGGGCAGATCCTCATGCTGCTGTCCGACACGATGAACGGACGCAGAACCAACGGCGAGTACAGCAACCTCGCCGCGGCGAACGTCGCCATCAGCTGCGCCGATGACAAGCCGCGGTACGACGCCGCCTACGTGGAGCGCAGGCTGCCCGAGTTCCGGAAGGCCTCGCCGCTGTTCGGGGACTATCTCGGCTGGGGCATGGTCGGTTGCGTCGACTGGCCGGTGCCGGGCGCCGCCGACCATCCCGACGTGAGCGCGCCGGGTGCGCCGCCGATCCTCGTCGTGGGCAACACCGGCGACCCGGCCACGCCCTACGAGGGCGCCCGGAAGATGGTGCGGGCGCTGGGCAGGGGCGTCGGTGTGGAGCTGACGTACCAGGGGCAGGGGCACGGCGCGTACGACAGCAAGAACAAGTGCGTGCAGGACGCCGTGAACGGCTATCTGCTGGACGGAAAGGTGCCGGCAGCCGGCACCGTCTGCCGCTGACGTCCCAGAAGCGCGAAGAATCACCAGGTCAGAGGGTTATCCACAGGCTCGGGCAGGCTCGGCGGCCACCGCCTACCATGGCCTGACAGCCATCCGTGGTCGAGACGCGGAGGCCTGCGAGGGGGGACGTGTCCATGGTTCGTTTCGTACGGTGGGCGGCGCTCGGTGCCGCCGCCGCGATGCTGGCGTCGGGCTGCGACTCGCCCTCCTCGAACTCCCCGGCAGCCGCGGGAAAGCTCGACTGGGGCCGGTGCGAGGCGACGGCGGATTCCCCCGCCCCCGGTGACGAGTGGCAGTGCGCGACGCTCAAGGTGCCGCTGGACTGGACGAAGCCGAAGGGCAAGACGATAGGAGTCGCGCTGATCCGCGCCAAGGCGACCGGCGACGACCGCATCGGCTCGCTCCTGTTCAACTTCGGCGGCCCCGGTGGCTCGGGCGTGTCCATGATGCCGTCGTACGCCTCCACCGTCTCCTCACTGCGTGAGCGGTACGACCTGGTGAGCTTCGACCCGCGCGGCGTCGCCGCCAGCGAAGGCGTGCGGTGCCGCGACGACAAGGAGATCCAGGCCGCCGAGGCGAAGGTGGACGCCACTCCGGACACCCCGGCCGAGGAGAGGGCGTTCCTCGAGGACGCCGCGGACTTCGGCAAGGGCTGCCGGGAGACCGCCGGGAAACTGATGGCACATGTCTCCACCACCGACACCGCCCGCGACATGGACCAGATGCGCCAGGCGCTCGGCGACGAGAAGCTGCACTACTTCGGCATCTCCTACGGCACCGAACTCGGCGGCGTCTACGCCCACCTGTTCCCGGAGAACGTCGGCCGCATGGTCCTGGACGCGGTCGTCGACCCGAGCGCGGACGCGGTGGGGCACGCAAAGAACCAGACGCTGGGCTTCCAGCGCGCGCTGAACGACTACCTGGAGTCGACGGACCAGGACCCGGAGGAGGGCACGCGCGAGATCGCCGCCCTGCTGGACCGCATCGACGCCCAGCCGCTGCCCACCTCCACCCCCGGCCGGAAGCTCACCCAGACGCTCGCCCTCACCGGCATCGTGCTGCCGCTGTACAGCAAGGACGGCTGGCCCAGCCTGACCAGCGCCCTGGAGGCGGCCGAGCAGGGCGACGGCTCGGAGCTGCTGGCCCTCGCCGACGGCTACAACGAGCGTGACGCGTCGGGGCGCTACGGCACCACGACCCACTCCCAGCGGGTCATATCGTGCCTGGACGACCGGCAGCGGCCGACGCCCGCGCAGACGAAGGCGCTGCTTCCCGAGTTCGAGAAGATCTCGCCCGTCTTCGGGGCCTTCCTGGGCTGGGACACGGCCGGCTGGTGCCACGACTGGCCGGTGCCCGGACAGCACGACACCCCGGAGGTGAGCGCTCCCGGCGCCGCGCCGATCCTCACGGTGGGCAACACCGGCGACCCGGCGACCCCTGTCGAGGGCGCCCGCAGGATGGCGGACGAACTCGGCAAGGATGTCGGCGTGGTCCTCACCTGGAACGGCGAGGGCCACGGCGCCTACGGCAGCGGCAGCG
>NZ_DASQNH010000047.1:0-75264 GCF_035645055.1 Streptomyces sp.
GAACGGGGTGCGGAATATAGCACAGCAGCGAAAAAAACTAAGCGATTCCGTCAGGGACGAGACGAACCACCACCAAGGCACCAAGGACACCAAGAGGTTTCAGACCTTGGTATCCTTGGTGCCTTGGTGGTGCCATTTTTCTCAGCCTTCGAGCATCCGCCTCAGCAGTTCGACATCCTCCGCGAAGCTCTGGTCAGAGACGCGCAGCTCTTCCACCTTGCGGACGGCGTGCATCACCGTGGTGTGGTCCCGGCCGCCGAACAGCGCGCCGATCTTCGGCAGCGACAGATCCGTCAGCTCACGGCACAGGTACATGGCGATCTGCCGGGCGGTGACCAGCGCGCGCCCGCGCGAGGTGCCGCACAAATCCTCGATGGTCAGGCCGAAGTAGTCCGCCGTGGCGCCCATGATCGCCGTCGAGGTGATCTCGGGAGCCGAGTCCTCGCCGCCCGGGATCAGGTCCTTCAGGACGATCTCCGTCAGGCCCAGGTCCACCGGCTGCCGGTTGAGCGACGCGAACGCCGTCACCCGGATCAGCGCGCCCTCCAGCTCGCGGATGTTGCGCGAGATCCGGGACGCGATGAACTCCAGCACCTCCGGCGGCGCGTTCAGCTGCTCCTGCACCGCCTTCTTGCGCAGGATGGCGATCCTGGTCTCCAGCTCGGGCGGCTGGACGTCGGTGATCAGGCCCCACTCGAAACGGTTCCGCAGCCGGTCCTCCAGTGTGACCAGCTGCTTCGGCGGCCGGTCGGAGGACAGCACGATCTGCTTGTTCGCGTTGTGCAGCGTGTTGAAGGTGTGGAAGAACTCCTCCTGCGTCGACTCCTTGTCCGCGAGGAACTGGATGTCGTCGACGAGCAGGATGTCCATCTCGCGGTAGCGCTTGCGGAAGCTGTCGCCCTTGCCGTCGCGGATGGAGTTGATGAACTCGTTGGTGAACTCCTCCGAGCTCACGTACCGCACGCGCGTGCCCGGGTAGAGGCTGCGCGCGTAGTGCCCGATCGCGTGCAGCAGGTGCGTCTTGCCGAGCCCGGACTCGCCGTAGATGAACAGCGGGTTGTACGCCTTCGCGGGCGCCTCGGCGACGGCCACCGCGGCCGCGTGCGCGAAACGGTTCGACGCGCCGATCACGAACGTGTCGAAGAGGTATTTGGGGTTCAGTCGCGCGGTCGGTTCGCCGGGACCGGTCGCCGGAGCGGGCTGCGCGGCCAGGGGGCCGGGGGCGCCGCTAGCGGAGGGCGCGCCCCCGGCCGGGCCGCGGTGCGCCGGCTCCTGAGACTCGCGCCGGCCGCCCTGCTGGTCGTAGTCGCCGCGTGACGGGCCGTGCTCGGTGCGCTGCTGGTCGTACGGCGGGCGGTCGGTGCCCTGCCGGCGGTAGTCCTGGGAGGGCGCCTGCCTCGGCGAGCCGTAGCCGTCACCCGGCTGCGAACCGTAGCCGTCTCCGCCCGACGACCCGTAGGAGTCGTTCCCGGAGGACCCGTAGCTCTCCTGGGCGTGGGATCGGTAGGGGTCCTGCGGCGGTGTCGCGTAGGGGTCGCGCTCGGGGAAGCCCAGGCGCGGTTGCTGCCAGCCGTACTCGTCCTGTGCCGGCCGCGGCCAGGCGCCCGGCTCGGGGCGGTGGTACTCCGCCGGGTAGGCGGGGCGGGCGGCCGGAAGCTGCTGGTCGTCGGTGCCGGGCAGCGGTTCCGCGCGGTGGCGGCCGTAGCCCCCCTCGTACGGACCGGACGGTGGCTCCGGCTCCTCGTAGCGTTGCTGGGCGGGGGGCGCCGGCGGGGCCGGGGGCTCGCCCGCGGAGTCGTCGACGGTGATCGCGATACGGATCGGGCGGCCGCACTCGCGGCTCAGCGTCTCGCTCACGATCGGCGCCAGGCGGCCTTCCAGCACACCCTTCGCAAACTCGTTCGGTACGGCGAGCAGCGCGGTGTCGGCGACCAGCGCCAGCGGCTGGCAGCGCCGGATCCAGTGCTCGTCCTTGGCCTCCACACCCTGTCCGCGGCCCTCGCCGAGAAGCTGATCGAGTACGCGTGGCCACACTGCGGCAAGATCGGCAGGTACGTCAGCCACAGGGCACGCTCTCTCACAGGTCCCACGAACGTGTGGTTGTGGGACGGGTCGGGATGTAAATCGGGGTGGGTAGGGATAAGGGAACGAATCGGAGTCCAGCCACGGTAGTCAGGGCGACCCGTGCGGTTCAAGTTGTTGTCCCCAGCCTGTGGATAGTGTCCCCTACCCACCGCCGGTTTGACCGGATGGCGTAGCCGCGCGTACCGTAACCAGGTCGAGTTGTCGATGGCTGCTGCCGCCTGCCTCCGATGGGCACAGGTCACGTCAGGTGATCGGGAAGCGGTGCACTCGGGCGTGACGCGAGCTACTCGTGGGCGCACGGTGACAGCCAGGACGGCACCCCGCCACCACCGATTCTTTCTGGAGCCCCCGAGTGAGCAAGCGCACCTTCCAGCCGAACAACCGTCGTCGCGCGAAGACCCACGGCTTCCGGCTGCGTATGCGCACCCGTGCCGGCCGCGCGATTCTCGCGTCCCGCCGTAGCAAGGGTCGCGCCCGTCTGTCCGCCTGATCCCGGTCAGGTCATGACGTCGTGCTGCCCACCGAGAACCGGCTGAGGCGGCGCGAGGACTTCGCGACCGCGGTACGACGAGGACGCCGGGCCGGACGCCCACTCCTCGTCGTCCACCTTCGAAGCGGTGCCACGGACCCGCACGCGCCTGGGGAGAGCGCTCCCCCGACGCGTGCGGGTTTCGTCGTGAGCAAGGCGGTGGGCGGTGCGGTCGTGCGCAACAAGGTGAAGCGCAGGCTTCGCCATCTGATGCGCGACCGAGTCGCTCTGCTTCCCCCCGGTAGCCTGGTAGTCGTACGTGCGTTGCCCGGAGCGGGTGACGCCGACCACACCCAACTGGCCCAAGACCTGGACGCCGCTCTGCAGCGGCTGCTGGGAGGGGGCGCGCGATGAAGTACCCGCTGCTGGCGCTGATCAAGCTCTACCAGTGGACCATCAGCCCGCTGCTCGGGCCGGTGTGCAAGTACTACCCGTCGTGTTCCCACTACGGCTACACGGCCATCGACCGGCACGGGGCTCTCAAGGGCACCGCACTCACGGCCTGGCGCATCCTGCGTTGCAATCCGTGGTCGCTGGGCGGCGTGGACCATGTCCCGCCGCGCAAGCGTCCGCGGTGGCACGAGATGCTGCGCAATGCCTGGCGCGCACGCAAGGGCGGGCCCTCCGCCGCATCGGCCACCGAAGAGAATGTCCCGACGAGCGACGGTTCCCCGAGGACCGGATCTCCGAGCGACGTTCCTCCGAGCCCGGCCGCAGAGAACCCGTCCCATGCCCAAGGAGCATGATTAGTGGACACGATTGCCAGTCTCTTCAGCTTCATCACCACACCCGTCTCGTGGGTCATCGTTCAGTTCCACTCGCTGTACGGTGCGATCTTCGGCCCTGACACGGGCTGGGCCTGGGGCCTGTCCATCGTGTCCCTGGTGATCCTGATCCGTATCTGCCTGATCCCGCTCTTCGTGAAGCAGATCAAGGCGACCCGGGCCATGCAGACGCTCCAGCCGGAGATGAAGAAGATCCAGGAGCGCTACAAGAACGACCGCCAGCGCCAGTCCGAAGAGATGATGAAGCTGTACAAGGAGACGGGCACCAACCCGCTCTCCTCGTGCCTTCCCATCCTGGCGCAGTCGCCGTTCTTCTTCGCCCTGTACCACGTGCTCAACAGCATCGCGTCGAACGACACCATCGGCGTGATCAACGACCGGCTGCTGGAAAGCGCGCAGAAGGCCCACATCTTCGGGGCACCGCTCGCCGCGAAGTTCACCGACAGCTCCGACAAGGTCGAAGCGCTCGGTTCCTCGATCATGGATGTGCGGGTCGTCACCGCCATCATGATCGTTCTCATGTCGCTGTCGCAGTTCTACACGCAGCGCCAGCTGATGACGAAGAACGTCGACACCACGGTGAAGACGCCGTTCATGCAGCAGCAGAAGATGCTGATGTACGTCTTCCCCGTCATCTTCGCCGTCTTCGGCATCAACTTCCCGGTCGGTGTCCTCGTCTACTGGCTGACCACCAACGTGTGGACCATGGGCCAGCAGATGTACGTCATCCACAACAACCCGACTCCGGGTTCCAAGGCCCAGTCCGCCTACCTGGAGCGCCTGTACAAGCACGTCACGCACCGCGGCAAGGTCAGCCGGCGCCGGGACAAGGCCATCGTCAAGGCCATCGTCGCCAAGGGCCGCGACCGCAACGAGTACGAGCGCAAGTTCATCAACGGCCTCACCAAGGCCGGGCTCGCGGCCCAGGCCGACGGCACCGTGGTGAAGAGCGAGACCACCGTGGTCACCGAGTCCGAGGACGGTACGGCCACCACCACTGCCGCCAGGCGCCAGCAGCCCAAGCGGCAGCCCAAGTCGAAGCGCCAGGCCGTCCCGCCCAAGCCGGCCGGCGGCGATGAGAAGACGTCCCTGACCAAGTCCGACGAGCCGGAGGACAGCACGTCCACGGGCTCCACCGGCAAGTCGGCGTCCAAGTCCGGAGGCGCCCGCAGCCGGGCCCAGTCCGGCCAGCGCAAGGGTCCGCAGCGGCCCAAGTCCCCGTCCAAGAAGTAAGAAGGAGTCCATCCCGTGACGGAAGGCACCACCTCCGCCGCTGCCGAGGGTGCAGACACCCTGACCCGCCTGGAGCAGGAGGGTGAGATCGCGGCGGACTACCTCGAGGGTCTGCTGGACATCGCCGACCTCGACGGTGACATCGACATGGACGTCGAGGGCGACCGCGCCTCTGTCTCGATCGTCAGTGACACGGGCAGCCGCGACCTGCAGAAGCTGGTCGGCCGGGACGGCGAGGTCCTGGAGGCGCTCCAGGAGCTCACCCGGCTGGCCGTCCACCGGGAGACCGGGGACCGCAGCCGGCTGATGCTGGACGTCGCGGGCTACCGCGCCAAGAAGCGCTCCGAGCTGTCCGAGCTGGGCGCCAAGGCCGCCGCCGATGCCAAGAGCAGCGGCTCGCCCGTGAGGATGAAGCCGATGACGCCGTTCGAGCGCAAGGTCGTGCACGACGCGGTCAAGGCCGCTGGACTGCGCAGCGAGTCCGAGGGCGAGGAGCCGCAGCGCTTCGTCGTCGTGTTGCCCAACTGATTCGGTACGTACGTGCCTCCGGCCCCGTCTGTTGCGCAGGCGGGGCCTAACTTTGTCAGCCTGTAGTTCTGAAGGTCGGCGCTCGACGCGCCGATGCGGTACGGAAGGACGGTCCCCGTGACGGAGGCAGCTGAGCTCCCCCCTGCTCCCGAGCATGCTCGTGACGTATTCGGTGATCGCTTCGCGGATGCGGTCCGGTACGCCGAGCTTCTGGCCGAGGCAGGAGTGCAGCGGGGGCTCATCGGCCCGCGTGAGGTGCCTCGCCTGTGGGAGAGGCATCTGTTGAACTGCGCGGTGCTCTCGGAGGTCGTGCCCGAGGGGGTGACGGTCTGCGATGTGGGCTCCGGTGCCGGTCTGCCCGGGATTCCGCTCGCCCTGGTCCGCGAGGACCTGAAGATCACTCTGCTGGAGCCGCTGCTGCGGCGGACGAACTTCCTCACCGAGGTCGTCGAGCTGCTGGGCCTGGACCATGTGACCGTGGTCCGCGGTCGCGCCGAGGAGGTCATGGGCAAGCTGCCCCCGGTCCATGTGGTGACGGCACGTGCCGTGGCGCCGCTGGACCGGCTGGCCACGTGGGGTATCCCCCTGCTGCGTCCCTACGGCGAGATGCTGGCCCTCAAGGGCGACACCGCCGAGGAGGAGCTGAAGGCGGCCTCCACCGCCCTCAGCAAGCTCGGCGCGGTGGAGACCTCGATCCTGCATGTGGGTGAAGGGGTCGTCGACCCGATGTCCACGGTCGTGCGGGTGGAGGTCGGGGAAAGCCCCGGCGGTGTGCGCTTCGCGGCCAAGCGGGCCAAGGCGGCCCGGACGGGGCGGACACGTCGGCGCCGTTGATCGCCCCGGTCGACGACCTGTACTCCACACAAGCTGCCCAACCTACGCATCACGGAGTGTCGCGGCAGTTCGGCCAGATCCGCTGTGCATCGTGTTTCACGTGAAACGTCGCTCACTGTTGCACGGCATCATCAGCCGCGGCCGGGCTGCGGCCGAACCCCGCGACCGTAAGCCTCTCGGTTCTCTCGGCGAGGCTCCCCCTTCCTCCAGTTCCCCCGCCCCCATGAGGGGCACGGAGTTGTCCACAGAGGTGGATTTCTCCACAGAAGACCAGGCCTCACTGGTTCACGACCCCGAAGGCATGGGAGGCTCTGTTCATTGCGAGCCTGAAGTCGAGGAGAGTGAATCCTTGCGGTCCGACGCCAACATCGCGGGACCGATGACCGATCCGGTCCCCGGTCCCCGTACCGAGTCGACGGGAGCGGATGTTTCACGTGAAACACCGCCTCCGATGGACGACACTCCCATCGGTCGTGCTGCCCAACTGGCGGTGGAGGCATTGGGTCGCGCCGGCGAGGGCCTGCCACGGCCCGAGCAGACCCGCGTCATGGTGGTCGCCAACCAGAAGGGTGGCGTCGGCAAGACGACGACGACCGTCAACCTTGCCGCTTCGCTGGCTCTGCACGGTGCCCGGGTTCTCGTGATCGACCTCGACCCGCAGGGCAATGCGTCCACCGCTCTGGGGATCGACCATCACGCCGAGGTCCCGTCCATCTATGACGTGCTGGTCGACAGCAAGCCGCTCTCGGAGGTCGTCCAGCCGGTCGTCGATGTCGAGGGTCTCTTCTGTGCTCCCGCCACGATCGATCTCGCCGGTGCGGAGATCGAGCTGGTGTCCCTGGTGGCACGAGAGAGCCGTCTTCAGCGGGCCATCCAGGCCTATGAGCAGCCGCTGGACTACATCCTCATCGACTGCCCGCCCTCGCTCGGCCTGCTGACAGTCAACGCGCTGGTCGCGGGCCAGGAGGTCCTGATCCCGATTCAGTGCGAGTACTACGCGCTGGAGGGCTTGGGTCAGCTGCTGCGCAATGTCGACCTGGTGCGGGGGCACCTCAACCCCGGCCTGCATGTATCGACGATCCTGCTCACCATGTACGACGGCCGGACGCGGCTTGCGTCCCAGGTCGCGGAAGAGGTGCGCACCCACTTCGGTGACGAGGTGCTGCGGACGAGCATTCCCCGCTCGGTCCGTATCTCCGAGGCGCCGAGTTATGGGCAGACGGTGCTGACGTACGATCCCGGATCGAGCGGTGCCCTCTCCTATCTTGAGGCGGCACGGGAAATCGCGCTGAAGGGTGTCGGCGTCAGTGATGACGGCACTCACGCTCACCTCGGCGCCCAGAACGATCAAAGCATGGTGGAGGGGATCCAGTGAGCGAGCGACGGAGGGGGCTGGGCCGTGGTCTCGGGGCACTGATCCCGGCGGCTCCGACCGAGAAGAACCCGGCACAGGCAGCTGTGGGGGGTGTCGCGACGGGTGTCGTAGGGGGCGCTGCTTCCACGTCCCCCACGACGGTGCCGGTGCTGACCGGAGACCGGGGGGTAGCTGCCGCCAAGGTGACCACCCTGCCGGCTGTTTCACGTGAAACCGAGGAGCCGTCGTTCATCGGCGCCGTGGACACGCCCGCTCCTCCGGTGGGCGCCCACTTCGCCGAGATCCCGCTGGACGCCATCAAGCCGAATCCGCGGCAGCCGCGTGAGGTCTTCGACGAGGACGCGCTGGCCGAGCTGGTCACCTCCATCAAGGAGGTCGGGCTGCTCCAGCCGGTCGTCGTACGGCAGCTGGGCCCCGGCCGCTATGAGCTGATCATGGGTGAGCGCCGCTGGCGGGCCTGCCGCGAGGCGGGGCTGGAGGCGATCCCCGCGATCGTGCGGGCGACGGAGGACGAGAAGCTTCTCCTGGACGCCCTCCTGGAGAATCTGCACCGCGCGCAGCTGAACCCGCTGGAAGAGGCGGCGGCCTATGACCAGCTGCTGAAGGACTTCAACTGCACGCACGACCAGTTGGCGGACCGTATCGGCCGGTCCCGGCCACAGGTCTCCAACACCCTGCGACTGCTGAAGCTGTCGCCGGCGGTTCAGCGCCGGGTGGCTGCCGGAGTGCTGTCCGCCGGTCATGCCCGGGCTCTGCTGTCCGTGGAGGACTCGGAGGAGCAGGACCGGCTGGCTCACCGGATCGTGGCCGAGGGGCTGTCCGTGCGAGCCGTCGAGGAGATCGTGACCCTGATGGGGTCGCGGCCCAAGACGGCCCAGCGGACCAAGGGCCCCCGGGCCGGCTCGGTGGTCTCTCCGGCGCTGAACGAGCTGGCCACCCGGCTCTCCGATCGCTTCGAGACACGGGTGAAGGTCGATCTCGGTCAGAAGAAGGGCAAGATCACCGTCGAGTTCGCCTCTGTGGAGGACCTTGAGCGGATCCTCAGCACGCTGGCCCCTGGCGAGGGGCCGGTACTGCAGAAGAGCCTGCTGGAGGACGACGGCGAGGAGACAGAGGCCTGAGCCTCGGCAAGGGCGTCTGCTTCTCAGGCAGCCTGTGCGGGTCGTGTCCGGTGTGTACCGGAACACGGCCCGCACTTTGCTTTTTGGCGGTATCGATGGAATCGCTTCGTGGATACGATGCGAGGGGATCAGGGGAGCGGAGAAGGAAGCGAGGAACATCCTTCATGGGGCGTCGGCTCGTACCGCTCACACTGGACAGCCTTCCGGACCTTCCGCGGCGCTGTCGGTCCTGTGTCTTCTGGGAGTTGGACCCGGTCAGCGGTGAGGCCGCGGTCAAGGAGGGTACCGCCGCGCTGGAGAAGGAATCCTGGATCTCGGCCGTACTGCTGGACTGGGGTTCCTGCGGGCGGGTCGTCTACGTCGACGACGTACCGGTGGGGTTCGTGCTCTACGCCCCTCCGGCCTACGTGCCGCGCTCGGCGGCGTTTCCCACCAGCCCGGTCTCACCCGACGCGGTGCAGCTCATCACGGGGTTCATCGATCCGGGCTACCAGGGACAGGGACTGGGCCGGGTGATGGTGCAGACGGTCGCCAAGGATCTGCTGCGGCGCGGCTTCAAGGCGATCGAGGCATTCGGTGACGCGCGCTGGAAGGAGCCGGCCTGTGTTCTGCCCGCTGACCATCTTCTCGCCGTGGGCTTCAAGACGGTCCGGCAGCACCCGACCCATCCACGGATGCGGCTGGAGCTGAGGACGACGCTTTCCTGGAAGGAAGACGTCGAGATGGCGTTGGACCGGCTGCTGGGGGCCGTGCAGAAGGAACCGGCTCTGCGGCCGCTCTGATACGGCCTCCGGGGATCATGTTCGTCCGCCGGGGATCATGCGAATGGACCGGCCCTCCCGGGCCGGTCCATTCGTGTTTCACGTGAAACGTCGATCGTTCCCGTGCGAGGTCACTCGGCGATGAAGTCCTCGAGGTCGCGCAGGATCGCGGCCTTCGGCTTGGCGCCGACGATGGTCTTGGCGACCTCGCCGCCCTGGTAGACATTCAGGGTCGGGATCGACATGACGCCGTACTTGGCCGCCGTACCCGGGTTCTCGTCGATGTTCAGCTTGACGATCTCGATCTTGTCGCCGTACTCGGCGGCAATCGCCTCGAGGGACGGCGCGATCTGGCGGCACGGACCGCACCAGGCGGCCCAGAAGTCCACCAGGACGGGCTTGTCGCTCTTGAGGACGTCCTGCTCGAAGGAGTCGTCGGTCACGTTCTTGAGGGTGCCGGCCACGGCGGGCTCCTTAACTGATGATGCGTGGGGCGGATGGGGTCAGACAGTGGTCTTCTCGGGCTCGGCCTTCTGCTCGTTGTCCGCGAGGGCAGCGAGGAAGCGCTCGGCGTCGAGAGCGGCGGAGCAGCCGGTGCCGGCTGCGGTGATCGCCTGACGGTAGGTGTGGTCCACCACGTCACCGGCGCCGAAGACGCCGGTCACGTTGGTCCGGGTGGAGGGGGCGTCCACCTTCAGGTAGCCCTCCTCGTCCAGCTCCAGCTGGCCCTTGAACAGCTCGGTGCGCGGGTCGTGGCCGATCGCGATGAACAGGCCGGTCACCGGCAGATCCGAGAGCTCACCGGTCTTGACGTTGCGCAGCTTCAGCCCGGCCAGCTTCTGGTCGCCCTGGATCTCGGCGACCTCGCTGTCCCAGATGAACTTGATCTTCGGGTCGGCGAAGGCGCGCTCCTGCATCGCCTTGGAGGCGCGCAGGGTGTCCCGGCGGTGGACGATCGTCACGGACTTGGCGAAGCGCGAGAGGAAGGTGGCCTCCTCCATCGCCGTGTCGCCGCCGCCGATCACGGCGATGTCCTGGTCCTTGAAGAAGAAGCCGTCGCAGGTGGCGCACCAGGAGACACCGCGGCCGGACAGGGCGTCCTCGTTGGGCAGGCCGAGCTTGCGGTGCTGGGAGCCGGTGGTGATGATGACGGCCTTGGCCCGGTGGACCGTGCCGGCGGTGTCGGTGACGGTCTTGATCTCACCGGTCAGGTCGACGGAGACGATGTCGTCCGGCACCAGCTCGGCGCCGAAGCGCTCGGCCTGGGCACGCATGTTGTCCATGAGCTCGGGGCCCATGATGCCGTCCTGGAAGCCCGGGAAGTTCTCCACCTCCGTGGTGTTCATCAGCGCACCGCCGGCGGTGACGGCGCCCTCGAACACCAGTGGCTTCAGCGACGCGCGTGCGGTGTAGAGCGCCGCCGTGTAGCCGGCGGGCCCGGAGCCGATGATGATCACGTTACGGACGTCGCTCACGGCTTGATTCCTCGTCTCTGGACTGCGTCGTTTGACCGGTGGGAGCCCCTCTCAGAACTCTCACCCCACCCAACGGATCCTAAGGGGCGCGCATTCCCGCTGTGGCCGGGCACACGGGCGGGTGACCGCTCTATGAGACGGCCGTCAGAGACCGAGTGACACGCGGAGGAGGTCCTCAGCGATCGTAGGTGTGCTTCAGCAGGACCTTTGCCGCACCCGTCGACGGTTGGTCCACACACGTCGACTGGACGATGTAGGCGGTCACCCGTGAGGGGTCGGAGGCCTCGGGCAGGACGACGAGCAGGACCTCCGTCCCCTTGTAGACGCCCTTCTCGGTCGCGAGAGCATCCTCGTCGCGCCCGATGCCCTGCTGGACACACGTGGGCACCTCGACGGTGGGCTGCTGCAGAACCCGGGGTCCGCCCGAGTCAGGGGCGGACTCGACGCCCCAGCCCGGAGTGCGAGATCCCTTCCTGGTGTGCTGCTTCTGCGCCAGGAGATCCGCGACCTGAGCCTCCAGCCGTCCCTCGGAGAAGGTGTCCGCGGCGGTGCTCTGATGTCCCTGGGCCGGGGTGTCCGGCTGGGTACCGGTCAGGGACGTCCACAGGACGGAACCGAGTCCCAGGGCGGCGGCCGAGAGGACGGCACTCAGGACCACGGCACGGCGGCGTCCACCGTGCCTGCGGTCTGTGCGGCCCTTGCCATCCTTGCGTCCTGGTCCGGTGGAGGAGATACGGGCTCGTCCGGCCGGGCGGTCCGTAGCGGTCGACGTTTCACGTGAAACAGGGGCGGAATTCGCAGCCACCGGCACACGCCCGTCGCTTTCCTCGCTGTCCTCGCTTTCCTCGCTGTCCTCGCTTTCCTCGCTTTCCTCGGGCAGCTCGGGTGCCGAGGCGTGCAGCAGAGCCTCCGCGGCGAGGGCGGCGTCGATCCGGCCGGCGACATCGGCCGGCATCCGCGGGGGACCCGGCAGGGTGCCCAGCAGGCCACGGATCTCCTCCAGAGAGGCATGCACGTCGGCGCACACCGCGCACTCGTCCAGATGCCGTCGTACGTCGGTGGAGCGGGCCGGGGGGAGCAGGCCATCGGTGAAGTCGGAGATCTCGGTGACGTCCGGGTGCCCGGCCGTGTCCGTCGTAGAAGTCACGCTCGCCCACCTCCGCCCTTCACAGCAGCTGAATCGCTTGGCCCGGCATCCCGTGGGGCCGCCTCGAGCGGTCCCGCTGCCGGTGGGACGGATGTCTCCTGCGTCCGGTTCCGCCCTTCACCCGGTGGTGTGCCGGAACCGGCGCTTTCCGGCCGTAGATGAGTGAGCAGTGGCAGCAGCTTCGCTCTGCCGCGCGCGCAGCGGCTCTTCACCGTCCCGGTGGGCACATCGAGGATGCGGGCCGCCTCGGCGACGGGATAGCCCTGCATGTCGACCAGGACGAGCGCCGCCCGCTGGTCGGGCGGGAGGGTGCCGAGCGCCTCCAGGAGCTGGCGGTGCAGATCGTTGCGCTCGGCGGGCGCCGAGGCCGACTCGTGCGGCTCCAGCAGCTGCTCAAGGCGCTCGGTGTCGTCGACCGGCGCGGTCTTACGGGAGGCGGCCTTACGGACGCGGTCCAGGCAGGCGTTCACCGTGATCCGGTGCAGCCAGGTCGTGACCGCCGACTTGCCCTGGAAGGTATGGGCGGCGCGGAACGCGGAGACGAGGGCGTCCTGCACCGCGTCGGCCGCCTCCTCGCGGTCACCGAGGGTGCGCAGCGCGACGGCCCACAGCCGGTCGCGGTGGCGGCGGACCAGCTCGCCGAAGGCGTTGGGGTCGCCGTCGACGTGCCGCGCCAGGAGGACCTCGTCAGGTGCATCGTGATGGTCGCTCTGCACGCCCGCGCCCCCGCCCTTTCAGCTGGTCACCTTGATGTCGACGACCCTGCCGCGGTACTCGCCGGTGTCCGCCTGGAGCGGCAGCTCGGTCAGCCAGACCAGCAGGTAGCGGGACTGCAGCTCCTTGTCCGGCTTGAGCTGCACCTCGGTGCCCGTGCCGTCGGCGACCTTCGTGTAACCGTCGAAGCTCTGCGGCTGCGCGTCCCCGTCGGCGGCGAGCAGTTCGACCGAGGTGCTGCCGACGAAGGTGACGGTGACGTTCCCGACCTTCTGGACCTTGCCCAGGTCGACGATGACTCCGACGCCGGACTTCAGATTGCCGAACTTGGCACCCAGGTAATAGGCCGTCTGCCAGTAGGTTCCGGGAACGGTGTCGTAGACCTTGCTTATGTCCCCCGAGTTCTCGGAGCCGTCGCTGCCGAACGGGTCGAAGTCGGAGGCGGTCTCGATGGCGATCGGCTGCGGCTTCTTCGGCTTGTCGACGTTCTTGTCGTCGCCGTCCGTCGTCTGCGTCTGGTTCGGGTCGTCGGCCTTGCCGCCCTGGTCGATCAGGGCGTCGGCGAGCTGCCAGCTGCCGAGGCCCAACGCCGCGATCAACAGTGCCGACACGGCCCACTTCAGCGCCTTGCCGGTGCGGCTCTGCAGCGGGGGCGGCGGGGTCGGGACCGGCTGGGTGACGCCCGGGTGCGGCGCCGTGCGGCCGTACGTGCCCTGCTGGTAGGTCGTGCGCTGGTACTCCGGCGGCGCGGTGAACGCCGGCTCCGGCGGGCGGATGCGGGGCATCTCGCTGATCGCCTTGACCAGTTCCTCCGGCGTGGTGCAGGGGGACTCATGGCGGGAAGCGGTCGCGCCGTCGTTGGCGAGCGCGCGCATGGCCAGCTCGGACAGGCCGCGGTGGACACCGGCGCGCACCTGGTCCGGGGCGATCAGCCCGATGTCCTTGGGCAGCCCGGACAGGCCGTAGGCGTCGTTCTCGTACGGCCAGCGCTGGGTGAGGGCGGCGTACAGCAGGGCGCCGATGGCCTCCGTGTCGGCGCGCTGCGGGGTGTCGGAAGTGACGCCGCGCAGGGCGGCGTTCACGGCGAGGCCGCGGATGCGCCACTGCCCGGTGGAGGTGCGCAGCACGGCGTTGGGGTTCAGGCGCAGATGGGCCAGGCCCTCGCGGTGCGCGGCGGCCATGGCCGAGGAGAGCTGGCTGACCATCTGGTAGGCGTCGTGCGGCTCCAGCGGCCCGGCGGAGAGCAGGGTGGTCAGCTCGGTGGCGTCGGGCAGCCACTCGTGCACGACGTACACGAGGTCGTTCTCCTCGACGGCGTCGAGGACCTGCACGAATCGGGGGTCGCCGAGCAGCGCGGAGGAGCGGGCCGCGGCCAGGACGGCACGGGCACGGGTGTGGTCCGCGGGCAGGACGTGGACTCCTACGGCACGGCGGAGTTTCTCGTCGACCGCGCGCCAGCTGCTGAAACCGTCCAGGCGGGTGACGCAGTCCTCCAGCCGGTAGCGTCTGGCGAGCTTGTGGCCGCTGTGCAGCTCAGGCGGCGAGGCCTTCTTCCCGGGACCCTCCGTCCCGCCACTCCCCTGTGCCTCGTTGTGCTCCGTGTCCCGCTCCCGCTTCTGGGCCACCCCGTCGGCCGTGGACTGGTCCGCCTGGTCCGCCTTGGCGGTCAGCGACTTCTCGCCGCTGTCGTCTGCCACGTCGACGGCAGCTGTGCTTCGTTCCGCCACCGTCGTTCCTGCCTCCCCATCCATTGCGCGCCGTACGACCCCGTGCGCGCCGTCCGACGCCGAAACCAATTGTGCCCACAGTCCGCCGCTATGCACGACACACGATGGCGGACGAAGGTTGTGCCCATACCCCCCGTCTCAGCGGCCCAGCCGGCCGCGCACCATGCCGACCAGCGAGTTCAGTTCCTCGATCCGCATCCGGCGGGCCGCGAAGTAGAAGATCCCCAGCAGCACGGCCCCGCCGGCCAGCAGCGCCGCGAACGAGCCGAGGGCGCCCTGGCCGAGGGCCCGGGTGATGCCGTAGCAGGCCGCGCCGCTCAGCAGTGCCGCCGGCACCGAGGCGATGCTCAGCCGGGCGTACGTCCGCAGCACGCGCGAGCCGTCCAGGTCGCCGCCCAGCCGCTTGCGCAGCCGGCGCCAGGCGACGCCGACGCCGGTGACGTAGGCCAGGCCGTACGAGGCGGCCATGCCGACCACCGCCCAGCGGGTGGGCAGCAGCAGGTAGCAGAGCGCGGACGCGCTCGCGTTGACCGCGGCCACGATGACCGTGTTGTAGAAGGGGGTGCGGGTGTCCTCGTAGGCGTAGAAGGCGCGCAGCACGACGTACTGCACGGAGTACGGGATCAGGCCGAGGCCGAAGGCCATCAGCATGTAGCCCATGTTCGTGGCCGCGCCGATGCCGGAGGAGCCGAAGATCAGGGTGCACATCGGGACGCCGAGGGCGACGAACCCGAAGGCGAGCGGGACGATCGCGACGGCGGTCGTGCGCAGGCCCTGGGAGATGTCGTCGCGGACGGCTCCGGTGTCGTTCTCGGCGGCCGAGCGGGAGATCCGCGGCAGCAGCGCGGCCATGAGGGAGACCGTGATGATGGCCTGCGGCAGGCCCCAGATGAGCTGGGCGTTGGCGTAGGCGCTGAAGCCGGTGCCGTCGATCTTGGTGTCCACGACCGAGGCGGTGGCCAGCTGGGTGACGACCAGGGCGCCCGCCTGGTTGGCGAGAACGAACAGGATGGTCCACTTGGCGAGCATCGCGGCCTTGCCGAGGCCGTGGCCCTTCCAGTCGAACCGCAGCCGGAGCTTGAAGCCGGTCTCGCGCAGGTACGGGATCATCGCGAGGGCCTGGACGACGAGGCCGAGCAGGATGCCGATGCCCAGCAGGCGGACGCCTTCCTGCGGGATGTTCTCGACGGTCATGCCGGAGTGCTCGGCGGTGCCGTAGACCCACAGGAACATGCCCAGGGTCACGATGATGACGATGTTGTTCAGGACCGGCGTCCACATCATCGCGCCGAACCGGCCTCGCGCGTTGAGGATCTGGCCCATCACCACGTGGACGCCCATGAAGAAGATCGAGGGCAGGAAGTACCGGGTGAAGGTGACGGCGATGTCGAACGCGGCCGGGTCCGACGCCAGCGGGTTGGACAGGGCGCGGACGAGGAGCGGGGCGGCGAACATGGCTGCGACGGTCAGCGCCCCGAGGATCACCATGACCAGGGTCAGCAGCCGGTTGGCGTAGGCCTCGCCGCCGTCCTCGTCGTCCTTCATGGCCCGCACGAGCTGCGGCACGAAGACCGAGTTGAGGCCGCCGCCGACGGTCAGGATGTAGATCATCGTCGGCAGCTGGTAGGCCACCTGGAAGGACTCGCCGAGGAGCATGAGGCCCAGCGCCGAGACGATCATCGCGGAGCGGATGAACCCGGTGACGCGGGAGACCATCGTGCCCGCCGCCATCACGGCGCTCGACTTCAGCAGCCCGGCGGCCCGGCCGCCCTTCTTCTGGGCGGGCGCCGCGGGCACCGGAGCCGGGGGCTCGGTTTCCTGCTGCTCGGGCACCTGGTACTGCTCCATGGGCGCCTGGTACTGCTCGGGCGGGCCGTACTGCGGGGCCGCTCCCTGCCCGTGGCCGGGGGCGGCGGCCGGTGCCGGCACCCCCGGGTGGTCCATCGGCGGGTGGATGCCGGCCTGCTGCTGGTCGCGGAAGAGATGGGCGAAGGCGTCGTGCTCGGGGCGCCCCTCGCCGGCCTGGCTGACCAGGTCGTCGACGCCCACGTACTGGGTGGTGCGCGGGTCGTCGCCGTACGGCAGGTACTGGGTGGCGCCGTCCGGCTCGGGGGCCGGGGTCTGCGCCCACACGGTGGGGTCGGGAGCGTACGGCGACTGCGGCGGCTGGGCGTACAGCGGCTGCGGCGGCGGGTATGTGCCCGGGGGCGGCGGGGGGTGCGCGGCACGGTCGTAGAGCGCCTCGCCCACCGGGTCCTGGGCGGTGAGGTCCTGCGCCCGGTACGGGTCCTGGTCGTAGGCGTCCTGGAGGTACATGTCCGCGGGGTGCTGCGGCGGTACCTGGCCGTGCTCGGGCGGCGGGCCCTCGGGGTAGCCCGAGCTGCCCACGGCCTTGCCGCGGTCACCGTCGTACGGCGCGTTCATGCTTACCCCACCTCATCGTCCCGGGCCCACCGGCCACGACATCCTCAACGGTCCACTCTCTCACCCGTGCCGGACGGGTCGGCGCTTTCCGCTGCGGTGTCCGGTGTCGGGTCACTCGGCTGCTCGGGGTCGCCTGCCCCGGGCCGGGTGACGGACTCCTCCCCGGGACGGTCTTCGGGGGCTTCCGGGTTCTCCGGCGTGCCGGCGGGTCGCTCCGCGTCCGCCGGCGCGTCGGAGCGGTCCTGGCCCCCCTCCTCGGCCTCCCGGGCCGCCGCCCGCTTGCGCTGGGTGTACATCCGGAAGCCGGCGAGGACCAGCAGGAGGACGCCGCCGCCGATCACCAGCATCACGGTGGCGGTGATCTCGGTGACCTTCACATCGAACTGGACGGCCTCTCCGTACGGCTTGCCGTCCTTGGTGAACAGGCGGGCGACCACGGTCACCCGGCCGTTGGCGTTGGCTGACGTGGTGAACTTCACCGACTGGCTGTGGCCGCCGGAGACGGAGACGGGCTGCTCGAAGTAGGCCTTGCCGCCGATCTCCAGACGGGTGGGGCTGGTGGAGGTGAGCCGCAGGACCAGGTTGTCGACGCCCTGCACCAGGTTGTTCTGCACGGTCACCGGGATGGTGGCGCTGCGGCCGGAGAGCTTGGTCTCGGACTTCTGGATCAGCTTGACCTGGTCGGTCAGGTCTTCGAGATAGCTCTCCACATCGTCGCGGTAGCCGCGCGCCTCGGCGGGGCGGCCGTGCCATGAGGTGGACATCTCACGGTTTATGGCCCGTCCGAAGGGGGTCACCACGCGCGAGGGGAAGGTGAGGATCACCTTGAAGTCATCGAGCTCGGCCTGTGTGCGCGCGATCTGCTCGAAGGCCTCGCGAGGCAGCTCCTGCTTGCGCAGGGCGCGCGGGTAGGCCGAGGCCGACGGCACCTTCGTGGTGGCCTCCGGGTCCGGCTTGGCCTCGGCGGCGGTGGTCAGTTCCTGGGTCTCCGTCCAGGTGCCGTCCTGGAGGGCGGTGATCGCCTCCGCCATCGCCCGGGCCTGGCTGGCGGTCGGCATGCGTTGCGGAGCGACGACGATGCTGCGCTGCTTGCCCGTCTGGAGGTTCAGCGCGAGGCTCTGGGCGAGGAACCGCTGCACGGCGAGCGTGCCGGTGGACGCCTTGGTCAGGTCTCCCTCGAAGGCCGTGGAGAGCCGGGCGTCCGCGACGACCGCGGTGGTGCCGCCGCCGATGGGGCGGGCCGCGGACGGCGTGTACGGCAGTCCGCTGGTCTCCCGGAGGCTGTCGCTGCGCGCGATCACCCGGTCGGCCCCCGCGGAGGTGGCGACCTTCACGATCGACGGGTCGACCGCACCGTCGACGGGCCAGGCGAAGTCGGTGCTCGGCTTCACGTGGAGGATGGACTCCACGGTGGTGGCGGCGACATCCGTGGCCGCCTTGTACTGGCTGAGCGAGCCGGTGACGTCCGTGCCGTTGTGGGCCAGGGAGGCGAGGTCCGGGTCGGCGAAGGGCAGTGCGACGACCTCCTTGTCGGCCACCGCCTTCTGCAGCTCGGCGAGCCACTGCTTGGCGACCGCCTGCCGGCGCCCGGGCCTGGTGTCGTCGCCGTCCTGCACCTCGTAGCCGCGCGTCATCGCGTCGACGGAGGCCAGCAGGTCCGGGTCGATCACCCAGGTGACGTCGAGGTCCTTGCCGAGGGCCAGCATCTGGGCCAGCCGACCGCCCGGAGCGATCTCCTCGGCGAGGTCGTCATCGAGGAAGACCGGCGTCTGCTGCTCGTTCGACCCCGTCTCCGCCGTCACACGAGTCGTGGAGATGAGCGGCCACAGGAACGTCGTCTTCGTCTTCGGCTCCGCCTCGTCGGGCTGCCAGGGCAGGAAGGTCCGCTGGAAGCCCATCACCTGTCCCCACGGCCGCGCGGCGGTCTCACCGGTGAGGGAGACACCGAACTGGTAGACGCCGTTGTCGCCGAGATCCAGCTCGTCGACCGGGACGGAGATGCTGAAGTGCTCGGAGACGCCCGGGGTGAGCTTGGCGAACTCCTGGGTGTAGTCCCCGCCGACCTCCGTGCCGTCGGCGCCGGGGACGTAGCCGGTCTTCTTGGCGGCGGTGTCGACGTCCGAGCGGGTGGTCAGCTCGGGGCCGACGCTCAGGTCCACCTGGGCGTCGGTGATCGTCTCCTTGCCGTTGTTGGTCACCGTGCCCGAGACGGTCAGGGTGTCGCCGTCCGTGGGGACGGCGGGGCTGAGCGAGTCGAGGGCGACGGCCACCGTGCGGGAGCCGGAGGCGGCCTTCCCGGAGGTCTGGCCCGCGGCGTCCGCGGCCGGTGCGGCGGGCAGCTGAAGCAGGCCGGCCAGCAGGGGGGCCCCCGCCAGCAGTGCTCCGGTGCGCTGCAGCCACCGGCGGGCAGGTGAGGGACACGTCCCTTGGATGTCTGCCGCCTCGGCCACGCGCTCGCCCGTCCCTCGTCGTCGTCAGTGGTCGTCGGAATGTGCGTCCACGCATGGTAACGATGCGCGCTGAGAGGAAGTGCCGCGGAGTGCTCCACAAGATCGAGGGACTTCGGGTGCACGTGCTGTATGTGAGCGCGAGCCGGGCGGACTTAATCGGGGCGCCCGCGGTCGTCCCGGCCACGTACCCTCTTCTGTTGTGCCGAACGCCAACGAAGAGACCCCCAGCGCCCTCGACCAGGAGCAGCACCGCGCGGTGACCGAACCGCTGCGCGTCGCCCCTGTCGCCGACGACCTCGCCCGCCGCTTCCAGGAGGCCGGGTTCTCACTCGCCCTGGTCGGCGGCTCGGTACGGGACGCGCTGCTCGGCCGGCTCGGCAACGACCTGGACTTCACGACCGATGCCCGCCCCGAGGACGTTCTGAAGATCGTGCGCCCCTGGGCGGACGCCGTCTGGGACGTCGGCATCGCGTTCGGCACGGTCGGGGCGCAGAAGGACGGCTACCAGATCGAGGTGACCACTTACCGGTCGGAGGCCTACGACCGGACCTCGCGCAAGCCGGAGGTCTCGTACGGCGACTCCATCGAGGAGGACCTCGTCCGGCGTGATTTCACCGTGAACGCGATGGCGGTGGCGCTGCCGGAGAACAAGTTCATCGATCCGCACGGCGGTCTCGACGATCTGGCGGCCAAGGTGCTGCGCACCCCGGGCACGCCCGAGGAGTCCTTCTCGGACGACCCGCTGCGGATGATGCGGGCCGCGCGCTTCGCGGCCCAGCTCGACTTCGAGGTGGCCCCCGAGGTCGTCACGGCGATGACCGGGATGGCCGGGCGGCTCGAGATCGTCTCGGCCGAGCGGGTGCGGGACGAGCTGAACAAGCTGATCCTCTCCGCACACCCGCGCAAGGGGCTGACGCTGCTGGTCGACACCGGGCTGGCCCAGCAGGTGCTGCCCGAGCTGCCGGCCCTGCGCCTGGAGAGCGACGAGCACCACCGGCACAAGGACGTCTACGAGCACACCCTGATCGTCCTGGAACAGGCGATCGCCCTGGAGCACGACGGCCCGGACCTGACCCTCCGGCTGGCCGCGCTGCTGCACGACATCGGCAAGCCGCGCACCCGCCGCTTCGAGAAGGACGGCCGGGTCTCGTTCCACCACCACGAGGTGGTCGGGGCGAAGATGACCAAGAAGCGCATGAGCGCGCTGAAGTACTCCAACGAGCTGGTCAAGGACGTCTCCCGCCTGGTCGAGCTGCACCTGCGTTTTCACGGCTACGGCACCGGCGAGTGGACCGACTCCGCGGTGCGCCGCTACGTCCGGGACGCGGGCCCTCTCCTCGACCGGCTCCACAAGCTGACCCGCTCCGACTGCACGACGCGGAACAAGCGCAAGGCGGCCGCGTTGTCCCGGGCGTACGACGGCCTGGAGGAGCGCATCTCCCAGCTGAAGGAGCAGGAGGAGCTGGACGCCATCCGGCCCGACCTCGACGGCAACCAGATCATGGAGATCCTGGAGATCAAGCCGGGCCCCGAGGTGGGCCAGGCCTACAAGCACATGCTGGAACTCCGGCTGGAGAACGGGCCGATGGAGCACGGCGAGGCGGTCGCGGCACTCAAGGAGTGGTGGGCCGCGCAGAGCTGAGCGCTGTAGCCAGGTGGTGTTTCACGTGAAACACGAACTGCGCACAAGGCGCACCGGATCTCCCGGGACGTGAAGAGGGGCGGTGTTTCACGTGAAACACCGCCCCTCTCGCTGTCCGCCTTACTTGTCCTTCAGGCAGAGCAGGAAGTCGGTGCCGTCGCCGGACTCGGTGTACGAGTACTGGAAGTCCTTGGCCTCCGCTGCGCACTTGGACTCGGCGGTCAGCGCGGAGAAGGACCCCTCGACCTTGGCCAGCACGACGTACTCGGCCTTGGCGTCCGTGCAGTCGACGACCTCCAGGTCCGGGTTGTTGTCGTCGCTGCTGCCACGGTGCATGCAGTCGCCCACGGCCGCGGTGTCGGCGTCGTCCCGGCTGGCTATGAAACCGCCGATGACCGCGGTGCCGACCGCGATCACGATGACGATGTTCTTGATCATCTTGAAGCTGAGCTTCCGACGCGGCGCCGGGGCGGGAGCGAAGGGCGCACCCTGCTGCGGGAAGCCGGGCTGCTGGCCGTGGGGGGCCTGCGGCTGCCCCTGGGCAAAGGGGTTCTGCCCCTGCGGCTGCCCCTGCGGCTGGCCCTGCGCGAACGGGTTGCCCTGGGGCGGCGAAGTGGTCACTTGGGGGTCCCCCTAGAAACTGGGTGCGTGACGCGGTAGAACGACGCGCATAAAGATCGGATAAGACCCACGTAAGTTATCGGGCTCCACTGACAACACAGCGCCCAGGACCGGGTCTGTGTCACTGATGTGACACTCGTCGGCGCGCAAAGCGGGCCATAATCCCTGCAACCGATCCGTAGATCGCAGCCACCACGACCACCAGCGCCGCGGAGCGGCCGTCGGGCGGCAGCATCAGCGCGGCCACCCCGGCCGCGCCCACGAAGGCGACGTTGAACAGAACGTCGTACACGGAGAACGTCCGGCCGCGGAAGCCGTCCTCGACGGAGGACTGGACGATGGTGTCCGTGGCGATCTTCGCGCCCTGGGTGATCAGCCCCAGCACGAAGGCGGCCGCGAGCAGCGGGCCGGTGGCGAACGGCAGCCCCAGGGCCGGTTCGAGGACGGCCGCTGCCCCGGCGCACACCGCGATCCAGCGGCCGGGGCCGAGCCGTCCGGCCGTCCAGGGCGTCAGCACAGCCGCCACGAAGAATCCGGCCCCGGACACGCCCAGCGCGAGGCCCAGCAGGGCGAGGCCGTCGTCCGGATCCGACGTCAGCGCGTACCGGCAGAGCATCAGCAGCATCACCGTGAGGGCGCCGTAGCAGAACCGCATCAGCGTCATCGACGCCAGCGCCCAGACGGCCTCCCGGCGGGCGGGCGCGGCGAGATGGCGCATGCCCGCGGTCAGGTCGTGGAGCGTTCCGGAGAGCGCCGCCGCCAGTCGCGGCGGCACCAGGGCGGGATCCGGTCCGAGCAGCCCTCGGGGCATCCGCAGCGCCGCGGCGGCCGAGCACAGGTACAGCAGGGCGCCCAGCAGCACCACCGCGGCGTCGGAGTCGGACACGGCCAGCCGGACCACGAAGGCGAGGCCGCCGCCGGCGGTCGCGGCCAGTGTCCCGGCGGTCGGGGAGAGCGAGTTGGCGATCACCAGCCGCTCGGCGTCGACCACACGCGGCAGCGAGGCGGACAGACCGGAGAGCACGAAGCGGTTGACCGCGGTGACGCAGAGGGCCGAGACGTAGAAGAGCCAGTCCGGCACATGACTGATCATCAACAGCGCGGTCGCCGTGGCCAGCAGGGCGCGCAGCAGATTGCCGTGGACGAAGACCTGGCGGCGGCGCCAGCGGTCGAGCAGCACGCCGGCGAAGGGGCCCACCAGGGAGTACGGCAGCAGCAGGACCGCCATGGCGGAGGCGATCGCGGCGGGCGAGGTCTGCTTCTCCGGGGAGAAGACGACGTACGTGGCGAGGCCGACCTGGTAGACGCCGTCGGCGCCCTGGGAGAGCAGTCGCACGGCGAGCAGGCGCCGGAAGTTCCGGAAGCGGAGCAGGACGCGCAGATCACGTACGACGGCCATGGGGCCAGCCTCACACATGGGGAGGGCCCCCGGGCGCAATGCCTCGGGGACCCTCAACAGCCCACAGGGACGAGAGCTTCGGCGCGGAGCGCTGCGTCTCCCTAGCGCTCGACCTCGCCCTTGATGAACTTCTCGACGTTCTCGCGGGCCACGTCGTCGAAGTACTGGACCGGCGGGGACTTCATGAAGTACGACGACGCCGACAGGATCGGGCCGCCGATGCCGCGGTCCTTGGCGATCTTCGCGGCGCGCAGGGCGTCGATGATGACACCCGCGGAGTTCGGGGAGTCCCAGACCTCGAGCTTGTACTCCAGGTTCAGCGGGACGTCACCGAAGGCGCGGCCCTCGAGCCGGACGTAGGCCCACTTGCGGTCGTCGAGCCACGCGACGTAGTCGGACGGGCCGATGTGGACGTTCTTCTCGCCGAGGTCCCGGTCGGGGATCTGCGAGGTGACGGCCTGCGTCTTGGAGATCTTCTTGGACTCCAGGCGCTCGCGCTCGAGCATGTTCTTGAAGTCCATGTTGCCGCCGACGTTCAGCTGCATCGTGCGGTCCAGGATGACACCGCGGTCCTCGAACAGCTTCGCCATGACGCGGTGCGTGATGGTGGCGCCGACCTGGGACTTGATGTCGTCACCGACGATCGGGACGCCCGCCTCGGTGAACTTGTCCGCCCACTCCTTGGTGCCGGCGATGAAGACCGGGAGGGCGTTGACGAAGGCGACCTTGGCGTCGATGGCGCACTGGGCGTAGAACTTCGCCGCGTCCTCGGAACCGACCGGCAGGTAGCAGACGAGGACGTCGACCTGCTTGTCCTTGAGGACCTGGACGATGTCGACCGGCTCCTCGGCGGACTCCTCGATGGTCTCGCGATAGTACTTGCCGAGGCCGTCGAGGGTGTGGCCGCGCTGGACGGTCACGCCGGTGTTCGGCACGTCGCAGATCTTGATGGTGTTGTTCTCGGAGGCGCCGATGGCGTCCGCGAGGTCGAGGCCGACCTTCTTCGCGTCGACATCGAACGCGGCGACGAACTCCACGTCACGGACGTGGTACTCGCCGAACTGCACGTGCATCAGGCCGGGGACCTTGGACGCCGGATCGGCGTCCTTGTAGTACTCGACTCCCTGCACCAGCGACGCGGCGCAGTTGCCCACGCCGACGATGGCTACGCGAACCGAACCCATTCCGGTTGCTCCCTGTGTGTACTCGGTGAGGCCCCGACGGGGGTCTCACGTGGCGGTGTCGTCGGGCGTATCCGGCCGGGTGTCGTCCCCGGTCCGGGGCAGGCCGCCCGTCGCTCCAGATGTGGTGTCCTGCTGAGCGGGCTCCCCGGAGGCGGAACCGTGAAGGTCCCGCCCGGCCCGCTCACTCTCGATGAGCTCGTTCAGCCAGCGCACTTCGCGCTCCACGGACTCCATTCCGTGGCGCTGGAGCTCAAGGGTGTAGTCGTCGAGGCGCTCTCGGGTGCGTGCCAGGGAGGCGCGCATCTTCTCCAGACGCTCCTCCAGCCGGCTGCGGCGGCCCTCCAGCACGCGCATGCGTACGTCGCGCGACGTCTGCCCGAAGAAGGCGAACCGCGCGGCGAAGCTCTCGTCCTCGTACGCGTCGGGGCCGGTCTGCGAGAGCAGCTGTTCGAAGTGCTCCTTACCCTCCGCCGTCAACCGGTAGACGATCTTGGCGCGCCGGCCCGCGAGCGGGGCGGTCGGCGCCTCCTCGGCTGTATGGCCCGGTTCTTCGATCAACCAGCCGTTTGCGACCAGCGTCTTGAGGCAGGGGTAGAGCGTCCCGTAGCTGAACGCGCGGAAGACACCCAATGACGTATTGAGTCGTTTGCGCAGCTCATAGCCGTGCATGGGGGATTCGCGGAGCAGGCCGAGTACGGCGAACTCAAGGATCCCGGAACGCCGGCTCATGGTCGCCTCCCCTCTTCCGCGGTCGTGCCTGTCACGGTCTTTATGCCGGGCTGATGTATCGACTCGATACATCAGCACGATAGAACGGGCCCTCTCCTGCGACAAGAGGGGGAATCGTGAGCGGCGTCACATCACCGATTAGTAGGAAGTGAGTTGCCTGTTTTGGGGTGAACCTCGGAGCTAGGCGGGTTTTGGTGCTGCGTAGTCTGTGCGGCATGCACACCACCGGGAACCGAGTTGCTTCTGGGGGCGTCCTCGTCCCCGGTGCAGTACGGGTGAATGCGGAACCGACCGCGTCCGTACTTCGGGGGGACCGGAAACCAGCCGCCGTTTCCAGGCGCGCAAGGGTGCGCCTGCCCGAGGAGTAGTCGTTCGATGAGCGAGCACCGTCGCAAACCGCCGCAGCCGCAGGGAGGCGGACGTGCCGCGGCCCGACGCGGCCAGTCCGGCTCGTCCTCCGGCCGCCGAGCGGCACCGCGAGGCGCCACTGGGTCTCCTTCCGATTCCTATGGGCCGGGTTCTGCCGGGCCGGAAGGCGAGGAGCGGCCGTACGGCGGCCGCGCCGAGGCCCGGCGGGCGGCCCAGAGGAACGGTGGCGGGCGCCGCCGAGCGGCCGAGAACGGGCGGCGTGGTCCCGGCGGTCCGAGCGGACCCGGGCGCGGCCGCGGGCGGACCGCCGCCGCCGACGGGAAGCGGTTCATCGACTACCCGCGCGCCGGCAAGTACGGCTGGCAGCGCTGGATGCCCTCCTGGAAGCTGATCTCCGGTCTCTTCCTGGGCTTCCTCGGCAGCCTGGTCGCCATCGCGGGCCTCGGCTACGCGATGGTGAGCGTCCCCAGCGAGGAGAACGCCGCCGCGCTGTCGCAGAACAACGTCTACTACTGGGCGGACGGCACCCAGATGGTGGCGACCGGCTCCGGCGAGAACCGGCAGAACATCACCATCGACCAGATCCCCAAGGACATGCGGTGGGCGGTGATCTCCGCCGAGAACAAGACCTTCTACGAGGACTCCGGCGTCGACCCCATGGGCATCGCCCGCGCCCTGGCCAACATGGCGACGGGCGGCGACACGCAGGGCGGTTCGACGATCACCCAGCAGTTCGTCAAGAACACCTACCTGAGCCAGGAACAGACCATCTCCCGGAAGTTCAAGGAGATGTTCATCTCGATCAAGGTGGGGACGAAGCTCGACAAGGACGAGATCCTTCAGGGCTACCTGAACACCTCGTACTACGGCCGTGGCGCGTACGGCATCCAGGCCGCCGCCCAGACCTACTACGGCAAGGACGCGGAAGACCTCAGCGCGAGCGAGTGCGCCTTCCTCGCGGCGCTGCTGAAGGGCCCGACGTACTACGACCCGGCCGGTAACGAGAGCCTGGACAAGTCGGCGACCCCGACCGCCAACCGCGAGCGCTCGGAGAAGCGCTGGCGCTGGATCCTCGGCGAGATGAACAAGGACGAACACCTTTCGGACGCCGACTACCAGAAGGCCGTCAGCGAGTACCCCGAGCCCCAGGGCCGCAAGGCGATCAAGGGCATGACCGGGCAGGTCAGCTACCTGGTCGACACCGCCAAGAAGTACGTGCTGGCCCACTCCGAGATCACGGAGGCCCAGTTCGACCAGGGCGGCTACCAGATCCACACGACCTTCGAGAAGGACAAGGTCGACGCCCTGGCCAAGGCCGTCAAGAAGATCGAGAAGGAGCGCCTCGACCCCAAGCGGGAGCTGGACAAGCACGTCCAGTTCGGCGCCGCGTCGGTGAAGCCCAACGACGGCGCGATCGTCGCCCTCTACGGCGGCGCGGGCTACGAGAACGGCCACTTCAACAACAACGCCGACACCGCCGGTGTCCCCGTCGGTTCGACGTGGAAGCCGTATGTGCTTGCCGCGGCCATGCAGTACGGCACGTACAAGAGTGACGGCGTCGGCGTCTCGCCGATGAGCAAGTACAACGGCAACGACCACCTCAAGGTCCAGAAGCCGGACGGCAGCTATTACCTCAAGAAGGACAACTCGCTCTTCTACCAGGAGAACGAGAGCGATCATCCCTGGGGATACATCACCCTGCACAAGGCGATGGAGCAGTCCGTGAACACGCCGTTCGTGCAGCTCGGTGTCGATGTCGGCATGGAGAAGGTGGCGGACGTCGCCAAGGGCACGGGCATCCTCGAGCAGAGCTTCTCCGACATCAACCCGTCGTTCGCGCTCGGCACCTCGACGCCCAGCGCGATCCGCATGGCCGACTCCTACGCGACCTTCGCGGCATCCGGCAAGCAGGCCGATCCGTACTCGGTGACGGAGGTCAAGCACAGCGGTCAGCCCGTTCCCGGCTTCGAGAAGCCGAAGGTCGCGCAGGCCATGCCCGAGAACGTGGCGAACAACGTCACGAAGGTCCTCGAGAACGTCATCGAGAACGGTACGGGTCAGAACGCCAAGGCCTTGGGACGCACGGCGGCCGGCAAGACCGGTACCACCGACGAGAACAAGTCCGCGTGGTTCGTCGGCTACACCCAGCAGCTGTCCACCGCGGTGGCGATGTTCCGCGAGAACCCGAAGAGCCACGCGCTGCTCTCCATGAACGGCACGGCCGGTGACGACTCCATCCACGGTGGTGACATCCCGACCTCGGTGTGGACCGAGTACATGAAGGTGGCGCTGAAGGGGAAGCCCGACCCCGGTTTCCCCGAGCCCACCCCGATCGGAGAGGTCTTCGACCAGGTGGGCGCCCCGACCCCGACGCCGACCGTCAGCGTGGAGCCCACCGAGACCGAGAGCGAGGAGCCCAGCCCTTCGCCCAGCACGTCCGAGCCCGAGCCCTCGCCCAGCCCGTCGGTGAGTGAGACCTGCGCCTTCGGCTGGTGCAACGAGAACGGCGGCGTGAACGGCGGCGGCGGCGACGACGACGGTGGTGGTGAGGGCGACGTGAGCCCTTCACCCAGTACCTCGGAGACATCCGAGAACGGGAACGGCAATGCCGGCGGTGGGAACGGAGGCTTCATCGGAGGCCCGGACGGTGAGTGACGCCGACCGCCACGGCTCCTCCTGAGCTGGCGGGAGTGCCCCTGTTTCACGTGAAACACTTCGTTTCACGTGAAACAGGGGCACTTTTCTCTTCGCGGCTCCCGCTGGGCCGACGTCACATGGGCTCTCCGTCGCGTACGGCAGGATGTGCCCCATGCCCAGTGCAGAAACGACGCGGACGAGCGCGCACGAGCCGGACCCGGTACGGCCGACGAAGGCCGACGAGGTCGCTGCGGCCGGCAGCGAGCTGATCGGTGGCCCCCTCGGGCGGCGGGCCCTGCTCGGGACGTCCTGGTGGACTCCCGTACGGGTGATCGCGCTGGTGGCGATCGGCGTGTTCGCCCTCGGACTGATCCAGAAGGCACCCTGCTACAACGGCGCCTGGTTCTTCGGCGCCAGCTCGCAGTACACGCACGCGTGCTACTCGGACATTCCCCACCTGTACCAGGGCCGCGGTTTCGCCGACGGGCTCGTGCCGTACTTCGACCGGCTCCCCGGCGACATGGAGTTCCTGGAGTACCCGGTGCTGACCGGCGTCTTCATGGAGGTCGCCGCCTGGCTCACCCCGGGCAGCGGCAGCATCCAGCACCAGGAGCAGTGGTACTGGATGGTCAACGCGGGAATGCTGATGGTCTGCGCGGCCGTCATCGCCGTCTGTGTGACCCGCACGCACGCCCGGCGCCCCTGGGACGGTCTGCTCGTCGCCCTGGCGCCCGCCTACGCGCTGACCGCGACCATCAACTGGGACCTGCTGGCCGTCGCGCTGACGGCCGCCGCCATGCTGATGTGGGCGCGGGGCCGCTCCCTCGCCTTCGGTGTCCTGCTCGGGCTCGCCACGGCCGCCAAGCTCTACCCTGTCTTTCTGCTCGGCCCGTTGTTCGTGCTGTGCTGGCGGGCGGGCAAGTGGCGGGACTTCGGCAAGGCGCTGGGAGGCGCGGCCGTCGCCTGGGTGGTGGTGAACGGGCCGGTGATGCTGTTCGCCTTCGAAGGATGGTCGAAGTTCTACCGGTTCAGCCAGGAACGCGGCGTGGACTTCGGGTCCTTCTGGCTGATCATGGCGCAGAACTCCAGCGACCCGCTCAGCACCGAGACCGTCAACACCTTCGCCACACTGCTGATGCTGCTGTGCTGTGCGGGCGTCGCGGCGCTCACCCTCACCGCCCCGCGCCGTCCGCGCTTCGCCCAGCTGGCGTTCCTGATCGTCGCGGCGTTCATCGTGACCAACAAGGTCTACTCGCCGCAGTACGTGCTGTGGCTGGTGCCGCTCGCCGCGCTGGCCCGGCCCCGGTGGCGGGACTTCCTCATCTGGCAGGCCTGCGAGGTCATGTACTTCCTGGGCATCTGGATGTACCTCGCGTACACGACCAGCGGTGACGCCCACAAGGGACTGCCGACCGACGGCTACCACTGGGCCATCGGTGTGCATCTGCTGGGGACGCTGTACCTGTGTGCCGTCGTCGTACGCGACATCCTCATGCCGGAGCGGGACGTGGTACGCCGGGACGGCGACGACGATCCCTCCGGAGGGGTCCTCGACGGAGCGGAGGACGTGTTCGTCCTCGGAGCCGCGGCCCGACCGCCGCGCCACGCCGCGCACTTCGAGGGGCCGCAGGGTCCCCAGGTCGAGTGGGGCGCGTCGAAGGCGGCCGACGGATCAGCCGGTTCCCCCAGTTCGCCCTGAGCGAACACGTCGTAGAGGCGGCACACGAAAGGCCGTACGCGGGGATCCGCGTACGGCCTTTGTGCTGCTCTGCTGACGTGCCTCGTGCGCTCAGCGGTCCACGAGCCGGTCGAACTGGGTGGTGGTGTGCCGCAGATGGGCCACCAGCTCGTCGCCGACCTTCGGCTCCGGGGCGTCGGCGGGCACGAACAGGATGGACACCTGCATGTGCGGCGGCTCGGCGAACCAGCGCTGCTTGCCGCCCCAGACGAACGGAGAAAGATTCCGGTTGACCGTGGCGAGGCCGGCCCGGGCGACGCCCTTGGCGCGCGGCATCACGCCGTGCAGCGCCTTGGGGGCCTCCAGACCCACCCCGTGCGACGTTCCGCCCGCCACGACCACCAGGAAGCCGTCGGAGGCCGCCTTCTGCTGCCGGTAGCCGAAGCGGTCGCCCTTGGAGACGCGGGTCACGTCCAGGACGGCGCCGCGGTACTCGGTGGCCTCGTGGTCGCCCAGCCACAGCCGCGTGCCGATGCGGGCGCGGAAACGCGTCTGCGGGAACTGCTGCTGAAGCCGGGCCAGATCCTCGGCCTTCAGGTGGCTGACGAACATCGTGTGCAGCGGGAGCCGGGCCGCGCGCAGCCGGTCCATCCAGCCGATGACCTCCTCGACGGCGTCCGAGCCGTCGGTGCGGTCCAGCGGCAGATGGATCGCGAAACCCTCCAGACGTACGTTCTCGATCGCGGCGTGCAGCTGCGGCAGGTCCTGCTCGCTGATGCCGTGCCGCTTCATCGAGGACATCACCTCGATGACCACCCGGGCGCCCACGAGGCCGTACACGCCGTCGATGGACGAAACCGACCGCACCACCCGGTCGGGCAGCGGCACGGGCTCCTCACCACGCCGGTACGGCGTCAGCACCAGCAGGTCACCGCCGAACCAGTCCTTGATCCGCGCGGCCTCGTACGTGGTGCCGACGGCCAGCATGTCGGCGCCCAAGCGCGTGGTCTCCTCCGCCAGCCGCTCGTGCCCGAAGCCGTAGCCGTTGCCCTTGCAGACCGGGACCAGTCCCGGGAACTGCTCCTGCACGTGCTTGTGGTGCGCCCGCCAGCGCGCGGTGTCGACGTAGAGCGTGAGCGCCATGGCCGGACCTGGAACCTTTCTCGTGGCTGCGGTGTATCAGAGGTATGGAAGCTGCCGAAGCTATCGAAGCAAACGCCCCGGGCTCAGCGGCGCGACATGTAGATGTCGAGCGCCTTGTGCAGCAGCTTGTTCAGCGGGAAGTCCCACTCGCCGAGGTATTCGGCGGCCTGGCCGCCCGTGCCCACCTTGAACTGGATCAGACCGAAGAGGTGGTCGGACTCGTCCAGCGAGTCGGAGATGCCCCGCAGGTCGTAGACGGTGGCGCCGAGCGCGTAGGCGTCGCGCAGCATCCGCCACTGCATCGCGTTCGAGGGCCGGACCTCACGGCCGATGTTGTCGGAGGCGCCGTAGGAGTACCAGACGTGGCCGCCGACGATCAGCATCGTCGCCGCCGACAGGTTCACACCGTTGTGCCGGGCGAAGTACAGCCGCATGCGGTTGGGGTCCTCGCTGTTGAGGGCCGTCCACATGCGCTGGAAGTACGACAGCGGGCGGGGCCGGAAGTGGTCGCGGACCGCCGTGATCTCGTACAGCCGCTGCCACTCCTCCAGATCGTGGTAGCCGCCCTGGACGACCTCGACCCCGGCCTTCTCGGCCTTCTTGATGTTGCGGCGCCACAGCTGGTTGAAGTTCTTGTGCACCTCTTCCAGGGACCGGTTGGCCAGCGGCACCTGGAAGACGTAGCGGGGCTGCACGTCACCGAAGCCGGCGCCGCCGTCCTCGCCCTGCTGCCAGCCCATCCGGCGCAGCTTGTCGGCCACCTCGAAGGCGCGCGGCTCGATGAAGTCGGCCTCGATGTCCCGCAGTCGCTTCACGTCCGGGTTCTGGATGCCCGCCTTGATGGAGGAGGCGTCCCAGCGCCGGATGACCACCGGCGGACCCATCTTCACGGAGAAGGCGCCTTGCTGCTTCAGATGCGCCAGCATGGGCCGGATCCAGTCCTCCAGATTCGGCGTGAACCAGTTGATGACCGGGCCCTCGGGCAAATAGGCGAGGTAGCGCTTGATCTTCGGCAGCTGGCGGTAGAGGACCAGACCCACGCCGACCAGCTCGCCCGTCCGCTCGTCGAACCAGCCGAGGTTCTCCGAGCGCCACTCCGCCTTGACATCAGCCCAGGCCGGGACCTGCATGTGGCTCGCCGCCGGCAGGCTCTGGATATAGGCCAGATGCTGCTCGCGACTGATGGTCCTCAGGGTCAGGCTCATTCGGGGCGCTCCTCGGGCTGGTGTGTCCCCATGGGTACAGGGGCTCCGGCTCTAGCGCCGAAGCCTACTGCGCCCGGGCACCGGCCCGACTGGGCGCACGGCACCTTCGCCCCGGCCGCACGGCCGCCGGGGCGCAGACGAGGTGCCGGTAGGGCCGGGGGCCTCAGCCGAAGAGGCCGCCGTGCGCCATGCCGAGGAAGAATCCGAGTCCGGAGGCACCGAGGCCCAGGATCAGCCCGAAGCGTTCGCGGGTCGTTTCCGAGATCCACTGGCCGTACGAGCCCGTGCAGATCCCCACCAGTCCGGTCCAGGAGCTGAGCAGATGCAGGCTCTGGAACTGCGCCGTGATGAAGGAGACCAGGCCGAGTACCAGGGTCACCGCCAGCAGGGCGCCCTGGACGGGGTGGGACCTGCCATCGGTGGCGAAGAGAGAGCCGGCGGTATTGGGTCGCAATGCCTGTGCCATGTGGCACCTCCTTGCGCGGAAGGCGGCGCACTGTAGCGCCGTACACACCCGATGTGTACAGAGTGCGTGCCCTCGCGGCCGGATTTCAACCGGAAGCGGGTGTGCGGGTAGTCTGTACCGTCTGCACCGGTGTCTGCCCAGGAACGCCAGGAGATAACACCCGGCCCACCTGGGGACGCCGCCCACCGACGTCTGATTGTCAGTGGCGGCCGATACCGTTGCGTACGCATCACAACCCTCCTGCCACGGAACGACCGTGGCCGCTGAGTCCAAAGGAGGTGGGTTCCACATGCGTCACTACGAGGTGATGGTCATCCTCGACCCCGATCTCGAGGAGCGCTCTGTCTCCCCGCTGATCGAGAACTTCCTTTCTGTCGTCCGTGACGGTGGCGGAAAGGTCGAGAAGGTCGACACCTGGGGCCGTCGTCGTCTCGCGTACGAGATCAAGAAGAAGCCCGAGGGCATCTACTCGGTCATCGACCTGCAGGCCGAGCCTGCGGTCGTCAAGGAGCTCGACCGCCAGATGAACCTGAACGAGTCGGTCCTCCGGACCAAGGTCCTCCGCCCCGAGACCCACTGAGCCCTGTCGCTCAGCTGATCTCGGGATTCGAGTAGCACCACCAGCAGCCAGCAGCAGCAAACCCGCCGAGAGGTTCCCCCATGGCAGGCGAGACCGTCATCACGGTCATCGGCAATCTTGTCGACGACCCCGAGCTGCGCTTCACCCCCTCCGGTGCGGCGGTCGCGAAGTTCCGTGTCGCGTCCACCCCCCGCACCTTCGACCGTCAGACCAACGAGTGGAAGGACGGCGAGAGCCTGTTCCTGACCTGCTCGGTCTGGCGCCAGGCGGCGGAGAACGTCGCCGAGTCCCTTCAGCGAGGCATGCGCGTCATCGTGCAGGGCCGGCTGAAGCAGCGGTCGTACGAGGACCGTGAGGGTGTCAAGCGCACGGTCTTCGAGCTGGACGTCGAGGAAGTCGGCCCCAGCCTGCGCAACGCCACGGCCAAGGTCACCAAGACCAGCGGCCGGGGTGGCCAGGGCGGTTACGGCGGCGGTGGCGGCGGCCAGCAGGGCGGCGGCTGGGGCGGCGGCCCCGGCGGTGGCCAGCAGGGTGGCGGCGCCCCCGCCGACGACCCCTGGGCGACCGGCGCTCCCGCCGGTGGCAACCAGGGTGGCGGCGGCTGGGGCGGCGGCTCCGGCTCCGGCGGCGGTGGCGGTGGCGGCTACTCGGACGAGCCTCCCTTCTAAGGGCGGGCTCGCACCCCAACTTCTTGATCACACAGGAGATACACCATGGCGAAGCCGCCTGTGCGCAAGCCGAAGAAGAAGGTCTGCGCTTTCTGCAAGGACAAGGTCACGTACGTGGACTACAAGGACACGAACATGCTGCGGAAGTTCATTTCCGACCGCGGCAAGATCCGTGCCCGCCGCGTGACCGGCAACTGCACGCAGCACCAGCGTGACGTCGCCACGGCCGTCAAGAACAGCCGTGAGATGGCGCTGCTGCCCTACACGTCCACCGCGCGCTAAGGGAAGGGTGACCGACAAATGAAGATCATCCTCACCCATGAGGTCTCCGGCCTCGGTGCCGCCGGCGACGTCGTCGACGTCAAGGACGGCTACGCTCGCAACTACCTGATCCCGCGGAAGTTCGCGATCCGCTGGACCAAGGGTGGCGAGAAGGACGTCGAGCAGATCCGTCGTGCTCGCAAGATCCACGAGATCCAGACCATCGAGCAGGCCAACGCTGTGAAGGCCCAGCTCGAGGGCGTCAAGGTCCGCCTGGCCGTTCGCTCCGGCGACGCCGGCCGTCTCTTCGGTTCCGTCACTCCGGCCGACGTCGCCTCGGCGATCAAGGCCGCCGGCGGTCCCGAGGTCGACAAGCGCCGCATCGAGCTCGGCGCGCCGATCAAGACCCTGGGCGCCCACGAGACGTCCGTGCGTCTGCACCCCGAGGTTGCCGCCAAGGTCAACATCGAGGTCGTCGCGGCCTGATCGCCGCGCTCGGCTTGAACAGCTGAGAGAGGGGCCGCACCCGTGCAGGGTGCGGCCCCTCTTCGTATGGTTCCTCTTCCTGGAGACGCTTGGTGTGGGGCGCTTTGTGCGGGCATCTCCGGTGGTGGCGTTTCACGTGAAACGGCGGTTTCACGTGAAACGGTCGGGTGGCAGTGTCAGCGGGTCGCCCCCGTGACGAGCCAGCGGCCTGAGCGGGTGCGCACCCATAGCGTGGCCATCCGCACGGTCATCATCAGCGTCATCGCGATCCACAGGACGGTGAGCCCGCCGCCGACCGTGGGAACGAACAGGGCCACCGGCGTGAAGACCGCCAGGGTGACCACCATTGCCCAGGCGAGGTACGGTCCGTCGCCGGCGCCCATCAGGACGCCGTCCAGGACGAAGACCACGCCGCTGATCGGCTGGGAGAGCGCCACCACGAGCAGGGCGGGCAGTGCGGCGTCCTTCACGGCGGGGTCACTGGTGAACAAGGGCAGGAAGAGCGGTCGGGAGACGATCACGAGCAGGCCCAGCAGGACGCCGACGGCGACGCCCCACTGCACCATGCGGCGGCAGACGTCCCGGGCGCGCTGGGCGTCACCGGCGCCGAGGTACCGCCCGATGATGGCCTGCCCGGCGATGGCGATGGCGTCGAGCGCGAAGGCGAGCAGACTCCACAGCGACAGGATGATCTGGTGGGCGGCGATGTCGGCATCACCGAGCCGGGCCGCCACCGCGGTGGCGATCATCAGGATCGCCCGCAGGGAGAGGGTGCGCACGAGCAGGGGGACGCCCGCCTGGGCAGAGGCCTTGATCCCGGCGGTGTCGGGGCGCAGCGAGGCCCCGTGGCGGCGGGCACCGCGGACGACCACCACGAGATAGGCGGTGGCCATGCCCAGCTGGGCGATCACGGTGCCCCAGGCGGAGCCCGCGATACCGAGGTCGGCTCCGTAGACGAGGCCCGCGTTGAGGGCGCCGTTGGCGACGAAGCCCGCGATGGCGACGTAGAGCGGGGTCTTGGTGTCCTGCAGTCCGCGCAGGACACCGGTCGCCGCGAGGACGACGAGCATGGCGGGTATGCCGAGCGCCGAGATGCGCAGATAGGTGATTGCGTGGGGGGCCGCTGAGTCGGAGGCGCCGAACAGCTCCACCAGGGAGGGGGCGGTGGGCAGGACGACGGCGATCACTCCGGCGCCCAGCAGCAGGGCCAGCCAGATGCCGTCCATGCCCTGGCGGATGGCAGCCTGGAGTTCACCGGCGCCCACGCGGCGGGCGACGGCGGCGGTGGTGGCGTAGGCGAGGAAGACGAAGACGCTCACCGCCGTGGTGAGGAGGGCGGAGGCGACGCCGAGACCGGCGAGCTGGGCGGTGCCGAGGTGGCCGACGATCGCGCTGTCGGCCAGGACGAACAAGGGCTCGGCGACCAGTGCACCGAAGGCCGGGACGGCCAGTGCGACGATCTCCCGATCGTGCTGTCGCCGGACGGCTGCGGGGGTCGCGGGAGCCTGTGTCATGAGCACCAATCTAATCGTCCACAGGTAAGAGATGCAAAGGGTCTGTGGCCCTTACTTCAAGTTCGGTGCCGCGCACTCCTGAGGGCGACGTGAGCTGATCTTGGTCCGACCGGGGAAGTTTTTCTTCTGCACAGCCGGTGGAAGGGAAAGTCGCAGGTCAGGCGCGTCTCATAAGGTCACGCGAGTTCTTGTTCACAGGGCTGTCCACCGGGTCGTGCACAGGTTTCGGGCAGTTCTCCACAGCATCGGGCCCGTCGTCCACATGGCCTGTGGATAACCAGATTGGCTGACGGTGCCGGGGGGCCTACCGTGGTCCGGCGCCCGCTCCGTCCGCCGACCGGGAAACCGTCATAAAACCGGCGCTTCAGATGCGGAGTTGGGCTTCTCGTTTTGTCAGTGCCGTGCCGTAGAAAAGAGGGCACGGCGAGGTCCGTTCCGCGGACGGGAGGAGGTGGCTCGGTGAGCATTTCCGAGCCCTTGGACGATCCGTGGGCCGACAGCGGTCCCAGCGATCGCCTGCCCTCCCGTCGGCGCCCCGAGGGCGGCCGAGGCCGCGACGAGCAGCACGACCGGGGCAGTGAGAACGGCGCGTGGGACGGGGGAGGCTCCGCCTTCGAGCGGGTCCCGCCCCAGGACCTCAACGCCGAGCAGTCCGTGCTCGGCGGCATGCTGCTCTCCAAGGACGCCATCGCCGACGTGGTCGAGATCCTCAAGGGCCATGACTTCTACAAGCCGGCCCATGAGACGATCTACCAGGCCATTCTGGACATCTACGCCAAGGGTGAGCCGGCCGACCCCATCACCATCGCCGCCGAGCTGACCAAGCGCGGCGAGATCAACAAGGTCGGCGGGGCCGCGTATCTGCACACCCTCGTCCAGACGGTGCCGACGGCGGCGAACGCGGAGTACTACGCGGAGATCGTCCACGAGCGCGCGGTCCTGCGCCGCCTGGTCGAGGCGGGCACCCGCATCACCCAGATGGGATACGCGGCCGACGACGACGTCGACGAGATCGTCAACCGCGCCCAGGCCGAGATCTACGCGGTCACCGAGCAGCGCACCAGCGAGGACTACCTTCCGCTGGGCGACATCATGGAGGGCGCCCTCGACGAGATCGAGGCGATCGGCTCGCGCAGCGGCGAGATGACCGGCGTCCCCACGGGATTCACCGACTTCGACTCGCTCACCAACGGTCTGCACCCGGGCCAGATGATCGTCATCGCCGCGCGTCCCGCCATGGGCAAGTCGACGCTCGCGCTGGACTTCGCCCGGGCCGCGTCGATCAAGCACAACCTGCCGAGCGTCATCTTCTCCCTCGAAATGGGCCGCAACGAGATCGCGATGCGTCTGCTGTCCGCCGAGGCCCGGGTCGCCCTGCACCACATGCGCTCGGGCACGATGACCGACGAGGACTGGACCCGGCTGGCCCGCCGGATGCCGGACGTCTCCGCGGCCCCGCTCTACATCGACGACTCCCCGAACCTGTCGATGATGGAGATCCGCGCCAAGTGCCGCCGCCTGAAGCAGCGCAACGACCTCCGGCTGGTCGTCATCGACTACCTCCAGCTGATGCAGTCCGGCGGCTCCAAGCGCGCGGAGAGCCGCCAGCAGGAGGTCTCGGACATGTCCCGGAACCTCAAGCTCCTGGCCAAGGAGCTGGAGGTCCCGGTCATCGCGCTGTCCCAGCTGAACCGTGGTCCCGAGCAGCGCACCGACAAGAAGCCGATGGTCTCGGACCTTCGAGAGTCCGGCTCCATCGAGCAGGACGCCGACATGGTCATCCTGCTGCACCGCGAGGACGCCTACGAGAAGGAGTCCCCCCGTGCGGGCGAGGCCGACCTGATCGTGGCCAAGCACCGAAACGGCCCGACGGCGACGATCACGGTCGCCTTCCAGGGCCACTACTCGCGGTTCGTCGACATGGCGCAGACCTGAGGTCAACGTCCGGGCCGCCCCTCGCGAGTCGGCCGGGTGTACGGCGCGAAATTGCTTCGCCCGGGCGGAGGCGGGGTTGTTACCGTCCCCCCGGCGCGAGAGACGCGTGTCCTTCGGACCAGGAGGTTGATGAATATGGCCGCCGTCGGCCGTCTTCAGCCTGCCCTTGTCCGGCCCGCGCGATAGCGGCGCGCGGCCCGGTCGTTCTGCCGACCAGGAGTGAACGTGTCTTTCTCTTCCTCACCTGCCCCTGCCGACCTGATCACCGAGCGTCTCGTCCTGAGGTCCTGGACCAGGGGCGAAGTCGCCGCGGTCCTCGGCGAGTCCAGGTCCGCGCACTGGGCGGACGACTTCCCCGCCGAGGGGGACCGCGTGATCGCCGGCCTCTTCGACCAGCACCCCGCCTGGTTCGGTGCCTACGGCCACCGGCTGATCATCGAGCGGGAGGGCGGTCTGGTGGTGGGTTCGATCGGTCTGTTCTGGCCGCCCAGCGAGGGTGTCGTCGAGATCGGGTACGGCATCGTGCCGTCCCGCCGCGGCCGGGGCTACGCGCCGGAGGCCACCGAGGCCCTGGCGAGGTTCGCCCTCGCCGCACCGGACGTCCACACCCTGATCGCCGACGTGGAACTCTCCAACCCGCCCTCGGTCCGTGTGCTGGAGAAGGCCGGTTTCCACCGGTGGGCCGGTGAGGGGAACGTGGTCCGGTTCCGGATCACGAGGTCGGACCACCAGCGAGGGTGCCCCCGGGGGCCCCGCATGTCGCCTGGGCGTGGTGGCGGCGTTGCCTCGGGGTAAATGAACTCGACGCCCCTGCCCTTGGCGGGATGGACTGGGCGCATGACGACATCTCACCAAGAGCTGCTTCCCGGCACTCGGCGGGCGCTGCTCCACCGGATCGCCGTGGCCCAGTCCGAAGGACGTACACCGTCGCTGGTGGCGGCCGTGGTCAGGGGCGGACGGGTCGTGTGGCACGGGGCGAGGACCTCGGTGGAGGGGCATGCTCCGGACGAGAACGTGCAGTACCGGATCGGCTCCATCACCAAGACCTTCACCGCGGTCCTCGTCCTCAGGCTGCGTGACGAGGGCGTCCTCGACCTCGGCGACCCGCTGGAGAAACATCTGCCCGGCACCGGCGCGGGGGAGGCGACCATCGCCGACCTGCTGGCGCACACCAGCGGCCTCGCCGCCGAGACCCCGTCGCCCTGGTGGGAACGCACCCCCGGTTCCCTGCGCCCGGAGATCGCGGACGTCCTCGGCGAACAGCCCTTCCGCCATCCGGTGGGCCGCCGCCACCACTACTCGAACCCCGGCTACACGCTGCTCGGCGCACTCGTCGAGAAGCTGCGCGGTGCTCCCTGGGAGGACGTCCTCCGACGCGAAGTGCTCGAACCGCTGGGCCTGAACCGAACGAGCGCCCAGCCGTCCGCCCCGCATGCCGGTGCATGGGCGGTGCACCCCTGGGCCGATGTGCTGCTGCCGGAACCGGCGGAGGACCTGGGCCGGATGGCCCCGGCCGGGCAACTGTGGTCCACGACCGGTGACTTGGCCAAGTTTGCCGCCTTCCTGACGTACGGCGACGATCGGGTGCTGAGCACGCGGACGGTACGGGAGATGCGGACGCCCGCCGCCCCGGCAGAACTCGCGGACCTCGCCGACGGCGTCACCTACGGCCTCGGACTTCAGATCTTCCACTGGGACGGCCGGCTGCTGGTGGGCCACTCGGGTTCGCTGCCGGGCTTTCTGGCGAACCTCACCATCAGCGTGGACGACGATGTCGCGGCGGTCGTGCTGACCAACTGCACCTCCGGACCGCTGCCGGCCACCCTGGGCGCCGACCTCGTACGGATCGTCGCCGAAGCGGAGCCCCGGATCCCCGAGCCCTGGCGTCCGCTGCCCGAAGTCGATCCGTCCGTGCTGGAGTTGGCGGGGCAGTGGTACTGGGGGACGCAGGTGTTCGCGCTACGGCTCACGGCCGACAGCGGTGTCTCCCTCGGGCCGCTGGCCGCCACCGGACGCCGCTCCCGGTTCCGTGCGAACGGCGACGGCACCTGGACCGGCCTGGAGGGCTACTACGCCGGGGAAGTGCTGCGGGCCGTACGGCGACCGGACGGGTCCGTCAGCCATCTGGACCTCGGCTCGTTCGTCTTCACCCGCCGGCCGTACGACGAGACGGCCGATGTTCCGGGAGGCGTGGACCCCGAGGGGTGGCGGGGGGTCAAGTAGGGCCGGTCGACGATCGATGAAGGGGGCTGTTCCGCGCTGACCCGGGTTGTCTCACGAGCTGTTTCACGTGAAACTGCCCCCTTCGTCGATCAGAGCTGAAGCTTGAAGCCGACGTGGGACGCCGTGAATCCCAGTCGCTCGTAGAAGCGGTGGGCGTCCACGCGGGACTTGTCGGACGTCAGCTGCACCAGCTGGCAGCCCTCGCTCCGGGACGTCTCGATCGCCCACTCGATGAGCTGGGTTCCCAGGCCGCTGCCCCGCTCCTCGGCGTGGATGCGGACCGCCTCGATGATCGACCGGACGGTCCCACGCCGGGAGAGGCCGGGGATGATCGTGAGCTGGAGCGTTCCCACGACGCGGCCTTCGCGGGCCGCCACGACCAGGTGCTGGTTGGGGTCGTCGGTGAGCCGCTGGAGGGCGGCCAGATACGGACGCAGATCGTCGGGTGACTCGCGCTGGGCGCCCAGCGGGTCGTCCGCGAGCATCGCCACGATCGCGGGGACGTCGTCGGCGACCGCGGCACGTATCTCAAGATCTCCCATGCCCGCACCCTATGCGGCCACGCGCCCCGACTCCACGACCCGCACCAGTGGAGCCAGCTCCGGCACCTTGACCGCCTCGTTCAACGCCTCGCGCAGCGCGGCGTCATTGGTCGGGCGGGCCTCCGCCAGCAGCTTCAGGCCCGTCTCGGTGACGTTGGTGTAGATGCCGCGACGGTCCGTGGGGCACAGGTAGCGCTCCAGCAGGCCGCGGTCCTCCAGTCGGGTCACGAGACGCGTGGTGGCGCTCTGGCTGAGCACGACCGCGTCGGCGACCTGCTTCATCTGCAGGTGCCCGCCTTCACCGTCGTGCTGTCGGCTGAGCACGTCGAGCAGGGAGTACTCGCGCACGCTCAGCCCGTGCCTGGCCTGGAGAGCGCGCTCGATGTGCGCCTCGATGCGGCCGTGCAGCAGGGAGAGGGCGCACCAGCCCTGGGCGAGGGCGGTGAGCGCGGGGTCCGTCGCTGTCATGGGCGTTCTCCTCCGTCCCGGGGCGGCTGGTTACCAGGATAGAGCACCAACGCAATAGCCCGCGCTTGCAACTATCCCGCGTATGCAACTATTGTGGACGCACGCAAAGCGCTCCTGCAATCGTCTGGGAAGGTGTACCCCCCTCATGCCTCTCGCGCTACTGGCCCTCGCGATCGGGGCCTTCGGAATCGGAACGACCGAGTTTGTGATCATGGGCTTGCTGCCCGAGGTCGCAGCCGACTACGGGGTCTCCATCCCCACCGCCGGGTACCTGGTGACCGGCTACGCCCTCGGCGTGATGTTCGGCGCCCCGCTGATGACCGTGCTCGGCACCAAGATCTCCCGCAAGCGGATGCTGATGCTGCTGATGGGTCTGTTCATCGTCGGCAACCTGCTGTCCGCTGTCGCCCCCGTCTTCGGGGTCATGCTGATCGGCCGGGTGGTCGCCTCACTCGCCCACGGCGCCTTCTTCGGCATCGGCTCGGTCGTCGCGGCCGACCTGGTCGCCCCGGACAAGAAGGCCGGAGCCATCGCGATGATGTTCACCGGACTGACCGTCGCCAACGTCGTCGGCGTCCCGCTGGGCACCCTTGTCGGCCAGTCCATCGGCTGGCGCGTCACCTTCGCCATCGTCGCCGCACTCGGTGTCGTCGGCCTGGCGGGCATCGCCAAGCTCGTGCCCGACATGCCCAAGCCGGAAGGCGTGCGCCTGCGTCACGAGGTGGCCGCCTTCAAGAACGTCCAGGTCCTGCTCGCCATGGCGATGACCGTCCTCGGTTTCGGCGGCGTGTTCGCGGCCATCACCTACATCGCGCCGATGATGACCCACGCCGCCGGCTTCGCCGAGGGCTCCGTGACCTGGCTGCTGGTCCTCTTCGGCCTCGGCATGGTCGGCGGCAACCTCGTCGGCGGCAGGTTCGCCGACCGCGCGCTGATGCCCATGCTCTACGTCTCGCTGGGTGCCCTCGCCCTGGTGCTCGCCCTCTTCACGTTCACCGCGCACAACAAGATCCTCGCGGCCGTCACGATCACGCTGATCGGTGCCCTGGGCTTCGCCACCGTGCCGCCGCTGCAGAAGCGGGTCCTCGACCAGGCGCACGGCGCCCCGACGCTGGCCTCCGCCGTGAACATCGGCGCCTTCAACCTCGGCAACGCCCTCTCCGCCTGGCTCGGCGGCCTCGTGATCGCGGCCGGACTCGGCTACACCGCCCCCAACTGGGTGGGCGCACTGCTGGCCGCCGCGGCCCTGCTCCTGGCCGTCCTCTCGGCCGCCCTGGAACGGCGCGGGACCACTCCCGTACCGGCGTCCGTGCCCCTCGCCGAGCAGCGGACCGTCGTCCACCACTGACCTGATCGCCCACCGATCCGGTCCATCACCGAGCCGGTCCACCTCCGGGCTGATCGGAAGGCCGCGGGGCCAGGGCCGTCCCCGCGGTCGCCACGACAGTCCTCGCAACAACGGCCGTACCTCGCCACAAGGAGAAACCCCCTCATGAGCACCACCACCACCGTCAGCCCGCTGACCACGCAGGACGCCGAGACCCTGGTCGCCGCCGCCTCCCGCGCCGCCGAGGCCGCGGGCGTCACGGTCAGCGTCACCGTCCTGGACGCCGGCGGCCATCTGCTGGCCTTCCGCCGGGACGACCGAGCCGTCCTGATCTCCGGGGAGACCAGCACCCGGAAGGCGTACACCGCCCTCCAGCTGAACGCCCCGACCGCGGACCTGGTCGACGCGGTCAAGCCCGACGGTCCCTTCCACAGCCTCCCGACGGCGCTCAGCCAGCCGCTGCTCTTCATCGCGGGCGGCGTTCCGGTGCACCGCGACGGCCGGCTGATCGGCGCCATCGGTGTCGGCGGCGGAGCGCCGGAGCAGGACCACGCCTTCGCCACCACCGCCGTGGAAGCCCTCGCCTGACCGGTCGGCTCCCCCGCGTGACGAAGACGCCGGTTCCCGAAACGGGACCGGCGTCTTCCGCTGTGGGCGGCCGAACTCGCGGTGTGGTGAGCCAGCCCGCGGTGTGAGGCGTCAGCCTGCGGCCACCGTCAGGGGAGCGAAGCGCCGGCTCCAGTCACCGGGCAGCTCCCCGATGCCGTGTGTCATCACCGCGTTGAAGGCGACGGACGCCAACCCGCGCTCCTTCGCCCACGCCAGCAGCTCTTCGTGCCGCACATCGATGTCGGTCCGCAGCGGACGGTCGGTGTGGGCGGCCAGGGAGGCGATGAGCGCCTGCGCGGTCTCCGTGTCGCGGGCGATCAGCGGGCCCACCACATGGGTGTCCATGTTGGGCCACGCGGCCGTATAGCCGATGATCCGGCCGCGCTCCTCGGCGACCCGCAGCTGGTCGGCGAAGGCGGGCAGCCGGGTGATGATGTGTGTCCGGTCGGCGCCGAACACCTCCTCGTCCAGCCGCAGGATCGCCTGAAGATCCTCGGCCGTGGCCGGGCGGGTGGCGACCTTCGGTTCCGGCCCGCCCGGAGTGAAGCGACCGCGCAGCATCTCGGCCCGGCCGGTGACCTTGAAGCCGAGTTCCTCGTAGAGCGGGAGGCCGTAGGGCGTCGCATGCAGCGTCAGCGGGGTGGTGCCCATGAGGGAGACGACATGGCGCATCAGACGGCGTCCGATGCCTCGGCGGGCGTGCCGATCGGCGACCAGCACCATGCCGATGGCCGCCAGATCGGGGCGGTCATGAGGGCCGTACTCCGTGACGGCGCAGGCGCCGACCAGGCCGCCGTCGGGATCGTCGATGCCGTATCCCTTCCCGGCGGTGAGGAGGAAGCCCCACTTGTGCTCCTCGCGTGGCCACCCCCGATTCTCGGACAGGTCGGCGCAGGCGGAGAGATCGCGGAGCGTCAGACGGCGGATGGGCAGAGCGGCGACGGAAGGAGTGGGCACGCAGGTCAGGCTGTCCGACGGGTGCCCTCGGCGTCCACCTGTTTCGAGTGAGACGTACGTCCTTTTAGCCATGCCGTGACCATGGGCGCAGCAGGACGACACAGACGAGATGTTTCACGTGAAACGTCGACGAACGGCGGGCGTCCGCCTGATGCGTCAGAAAGTCGATGGGCTCACCACCGCCGCCGGTAGCCTCGGGGCCCATGGCGAGACTGCATCTGTTCGACCTTGACGGCACCTTGCTGCACGGGCCCTCGGCTCCGGTGGAGCTCTCACGGGGGCGACTACTGCGCTGACGGGCCTGGCTACCCACGCGTATGAGGGGAAGGATCTGTGGGATGCCTATGAATTGATCTGTGAAGCCCGGTGATTGAGAGAACTCATGGTTCGCCCCGTGGTCGGATTCGTGAGGGATGAAGGGGGGACTTGTGTGCGGCGCGGTGGCCGGTAGGGTCGAATCCGGTTTCCAGGCCGAGAAGAGGTGACAGGCCTCCCGGGGAGGGGCGGGAGCAGGGCAGAGCAGCCTGACCGGACGGCGAGATCGAGGACTCGCGTTCCGGGGTATACGGCTGAGGCATAACGGAGAGACGGGTTGGACGACGCCGCGTCGACGCGGCAGCGCACGGGGAAGACCAAGCCGTCTGCGGGGGAAGCAGGCACCTTCCGATCGCGGAAGTGCGCAGACCGACCGAGAGATGTTCGAGGCGAGGCACAGCATGGACGCTCCGACCACCACGTCGGCCGACAACGGCACGTCCGGCGGCGGGGACGGCTGGTTCACGCCACGCAAGAAGCCGGTGATGACGGAACCGGAGAACGAGCGGGACACGGCAGCCGCTCCCGAGCCCGCCGAGGTATCCACGGCGCCGCCGATATCCGCCCCTCAGTCCTTCACGTCTCCGATATCCGCCCCCGAGCCGGCGGCATCCCCGATAACCGCCCCTGAGCCCGCGGCATCCCCGACATCCGCCCCCGAGTCCTTCGCGGCCCCGGTGTCCCGCGGTCCCCACCGCGTCCCCGTCCAGCGCCCGGCCCCCGCCGAGGAACCACAGCCGTCCGCTCCGGCTCCGGAGGTGTCACCGGACGCGGTGCTCGTCCGCCGGACGATGGCCGAGATCGCCCCCGTGGCCGACAAGGTCACCTCCTACTTCTACGCGCTGCTCTTCGTCCGCCACCCCGACCTGCGGTCCCTGTTCCCGCCCGCGATGGACGCCCAGCGGGACCGCCTGCTCAAGGCCCTGCTCACCGCCGCGGAGCACATCGACAACACTCCGGTCCTCGTCGACTACCTGCAGAACCTGGGCCGGGGACACCGCAAGTACGGCACCCGGCCCGAGCACTACCCGGCCGTCGGCGAATGCCTCATCGGCGCCCTGAGCCGGTATGCCGAAGCGGTGTGGGACAAGGAGACGGAAGCGGCCTGGGTGCGGACGTACACGACGATCTCGCAGGTCATGATCGACGCGGCGGCCGTGGACGAGCTGCGCGCCCCCGCCTGGTGGTACGCGGAGGTCGTCTCGCACGAACTGCGGACCTCCGACATCGCGGTCCTCACCGTCCGCCCGGATCAGCCGTACCCCTTCCTCGCCGGGCAGTACACGAGCGTCGAGACTCCGTGGTGGCCGCGCGTCTGGCGGCACTATTCCTTCGCCTCCGCCCCGCGCTCGGACGGCCTGCTGACGTTCCACGTGAAGGCGGTCCCCGCGGGCTGGGTCTCCAACGCCCTGGTGCACCGAGCCCGTCCCGGCGACATCATCCGTCTCGGCCCCCCGGCCGGTTCCATGACCGTCGACCACACGACCGACAGCGGACTGCTCTGTCTGGGCGGCGGGACCGGCATCGCCCCCATCAAGGCGCTCGTCGAGGATGTCGCCGAGCACGGCGAACGACGGCAGGTCGAGGTCTTCTACGGCGCCCGCACCGACCAGGACCTGTACGACATCGACACGATGCTCAGGCTCCAGCAGAGTCATCCCTGGCTGTCGGTCCGGGCCGTCATCGATCAGCAGGCGCACGTACAGCTCCCCGACGCCATACGGGAATACGGCCCCTGGTACGAGTACGACGCCTACCTCTCGGGTCCGCCCGGAATGATCCGCAGCGGCGTGGACGCCCTCCGGAACGTCGGCATCCCGCTGAACCGCATACGACACGACTCGCTGGAGGATCTCGTCGCGGCGACCGGCTGAGGCCGGGACACGGCACAGGCGAGTCCGAGCTGCGGCTCAGCCCAGGTCCGGCGCGTGCATGGCCCGCACGCCCTCGATGTTGCCGTCCAGGTAATGCCGCAGCGACAGCGGCACCAGGTGGACGGTGGCGATCCCGACCCGGGTGAACGGCACCCGCACGATCTCGTACTCACCCGCGGGCTGCTCCACCTCGGGACCGTGCCGCAGCGCAGGGTCCATGGACTCCAGCCGGCAGACGAAGAAGTGCTGCACCTTCACACCGGTCGCGCCGCCGTCCTCGCCGATGTGCTCGACGGTGTCCACGAAGCACGGCACGACATCGGTGATCTTGGCGCCCAGCTCCTCGTAGACCTCCCGGTGCAGGGCGTGGACGACGGTCGGGTCTTCGGGCTCGACCCCGCCGCCGGGAGTCACCCAGTAGGGATCCACACCGGGCTTGGTGCGCTTGATCAGGATCAGGTCGTCACCGTCCAGGAGAACGGCGCGGGCGGTGCGCTTGACCACGGGTCGGACGGTCATGGGTGAAATGTGGCCCGGCTGGTTCCACGTGAAACATTGCGAAACGTGACCGATGGGGCTCATGGAGTGACGCTCCGGCTTGTGTCCCGCGCCGGGGCTCAGCACCAGTCGGCAGCTGCCCGCTGGAGCCACGTGTGAGCCCGGGCGATATGCGGCATCGCCAGGGTCCCGGCACGGGCCACCAGGAAGTACGTACGCAGCGGCGGAACCGCCGGCTCGTACAGGGCGACGATCTCCCCGCGTTCCAACGCGGCCGCGCACAGATAGCGCGGCAGAACGGCGATTCCCGCTCCGGTGACCGCGCAGGTCAGGACCGCGCGCAGATCCGGAACGACGACGGTGCCGGCGGCGGCCGGCCGGGCGTCGAAGACGGAGGCCCAGTAGCGGGAGACGAAGGGCAGCGACTCGTGGACCTCGACCACGGGCAGGTTCTCCAGGGCGGACGCCCCCATCCGGCGCGGGCTCCCGGGGCCGATGCGCTCGGCCCAGTGCGGCGCGGCGACCAGGACGTGCTCCTCGTCGCAGAGCGGCGTCGCGGTGAGCAGGGGGCCGCGCGGGCGGGCCGTACTGAGGGCGAGATCGTGATGCCCGGCGGCCAGCCCTTCCAGCACCTCCTCGGCGTTGCCGAAGGAGGCCCGCAGGGCGAAGCCCGGTCCGGCGTCGCCGGTCAGCGCGACCAGCGCGGGCAGTGCCCGTTCGGCGGTGAACTCCGGCGGGCCGGCGAGATGCAGGGTGCGTAAGGAGGACTCGTCGTCGAGCCCGGTCCCGGCGATCTCCACCAGGGCGTCCAGATGCGGCGCGGCCTTGTGGGCGAGTTCGTCGCCGATGGTCGTGGGGGTCACACCCCGGGCCTGCCGCAGGAAGAGCGGGCGGCCGAGCTGGCGTTCCAGGGCGCGGATCTGCGAGGTGACGGCCGGCTGGGACAGGCCCAGCAGGGCGGCCGCGCGGGTGAAGGATCCGGCCCGGTGCACGGTCACGAAGGTGCGCAGCAAGGCCAGGTCCATGGCGATGTCCCCCTCTCCCTGCCGTCCTCCCGGCCCTCCGACAGGGGCCCAACTATAAATAAGTCGATAGGTCGCTGTCGTTACTGTGATTGGACACTGACACACAGTCAACTAGCCTTGTTCGCGCGGTTCTTCGCGCGGAACCGAGGACGGTCCGAGCCACGAGGGGGGAGGTTCGGACCGTCCGATCGACGTAGCCGGAATGCGACGCGGTCGTACCGGTGGATCAGGGTCCGCCGAGCGGTCAGTCAGCCGACTCGTCCAGTGCCCGCACCAGGTCCGCCACCAGGTCCTCGGGATCCTCGGCACCGACCGACAGCCGGACGAAACCCTCCGGCACCGCGTCCCCGCCCCAGCGACCGCGCCGCTCGGCCGTGGACCGCACCCCGCCGAAGCTCGTCGCGTCGTCCACGAGCCGCAGCGCCTCCAGAAATCGGTCCGCACGCGCGCGCGTGGGCAGCGTGAAGGACACCACGCACCCGAACCGCCGCATCTGCTGCGCGGCGACCTTGTGCGACGGGTCGCCGGGCAGTCCCGGATAGCGCAGCCCGGTGACCTCCGGCCGCTGCCGCAGCGCCTCCGCGACCACCAGGGCCGTGGCGTTCTGCCGGTCCACGCGCAGCTGGAGCGTGGCGATCGAGCGGTGCGCCAGCCAGGCCTCCATCGGCCCCGGAATCGCCCCGACGATCTTGCGCCAGCGGCGTACGGCGGTCATGGGCTCGCCCGCGCGGCCGGTGACATAGCCCAGCAGGACGTCACCGTGCCCGGTGAGCTGTTTGGTGCCGCTGGCCACGGAGAAGTCCGCGCCCAGCTCCAGCGGGCGCTGCCCGAGGGGGGTGGCGAGCGTGTTGTCGACGGCGACCAGGGCCCCGCGCGCGTGGGCCGCCTCGACGAGCCGGCGGATGTCGCAGACGTCCAGGCCGGGGTTGGACGGGCTCTCGATCCACAGCAGCTTCGCGCCGTCCAGGACGTCGAGCTGGGCGTCGCCGCCGGTCGGCGCGGTGCGCACCTCGACGCCGTACGCCTCCAGCTGTGCCCGCACCAGCGGCAGCACCTGGTAACCGTCGCTGGGCAGCACGACCGTGTCGCCCGCGCACAGCTGGGAGAAGAGGACCGACGAGATGGCGGCCATGCCCGAAGCGAAGACCAGCGTCTCCACGCCGTCCCGCCCGGGCGCCTCCAGCTCGCCGATCGCCGCCTCGAGGTGCGTCCAGGTCGGGTTCTCGTCCCGGCCGTAGGTGTACGGCCCGGTGGGCTCGCCGGGCAGATGGAAGTGCGCGGCGAACACCGGCCCCGGCAGGGTCGGCTCGTACTTGACCGGCTGGGGCAGCCCCGCCCGCACCGCGCGGGTGCCGTCACCGCCCGCGAAATGCCCCGAATCGTTCATGCCGCCTGCCCTTCCACGTGCTCACGTACCGCGGCGAGCAGTCCGGCGCTCGCCGCCTCCACCATCTCAAGGCACTCCTCGAAGCCGTCCCTGGCCCCGTAGTAAGGGTCCGGGACATCGAGGTCGTCGCCCGCGGCGGGGTCGTAGGAGCGCAGCAGCCGCACCTTCCCGGCGTCCCGCTCGGTGGGCGCGAGGCGGCGCAGCGCCTTGGCGTGCCCGGTGTCGAGGGCGATGACGAGGTCGAGCCGTTCGAACCAGGACGGGTGGAACTGGCGGGCGGTGTGCTCGCTGTCGTACCCGTGCTCCTCCAGTACGGCGACGGTGCGCGGGTCGGCCGGGTCGCCCTCGTGCCAGCCGCCGGTGCCGGCGCTGTCGGCCTCGACCAAGCCGTCGAGCCCGGCCTCCGCGACGCGCGCGCGGAAGACGGATTCGGCCATCGGGGAGCGGCAGATGTTGCCGGTGCAGACGAAGCAGACGCGGTACGTCACGGCGCTCAGTCCTTGTCGGGCAGGACGACGTTGAGCGCCCAGGACACGATCGAGATGATCAGGCCGCCGACGACGGCGGTCCAGAAGCCCTCGACGTGGAAGCTCAGGTCCAGCTTGTCGGCCAGCCACGAGGTCAGCAGCAGCATCAGCGCGTTCACGACCAGGGTGAACAGGCCGAGCGTGAGGATGAGCAGCGGCAGGCTGAGCAGCTTCACGACCGGTTTGACCAGGACGTTCACCAGGCCGAAGAGCAGCGCCACCAGCAGCAGCGTGCCGGCCTTCTTGCCGGTGCCGGCACCGGTGAGGGTGATCTTGTCCAGCAGCCACACGGCGACCGCGAGGGCGCCCGCGTTGGCGATCGTCTTGACTAGGAAATTCATCATGTGTCTGATCGTGGCAGACCGGATCGGGTACGAGCAGGGGTGCGAGGGCGACGCAACGATGAAGGCATTCCGGCTGGACGAACTGGAGGCGGAGCGCGCCGCCAACGAGGGGGCGTACCTGCAGTTCCTGCGTGAGCGGAACATGTCGGTCGGCCTGTACGCGCTGAACGCGGGGGAGCACGACCCCCAGAGACCGCACAGCCAGGACGAGGTGTACTTCGTCGTCAGCGGCCGCGCCTCGATCACCGTCGGCACGGAGACCACGCAGGTGGCGCGCGGCAGCGTGGTGTACGTCCCGGCCGGTGTGCCGCACAGGTTCCACCACATCAGCGAGGACCTGCGGGTCCTGGTGGTGTTCTCTCCACCCGAGAGCTGACCCGCGGCCTCCGGATTCCCTAGGGGACCGGTCAGGGGAGGGCAAGGGGTGCGGGGCCCCCGCCCGGCCTGCCCCCGCACCTAGCATCGAGGGCAGGACATCGAGGACGAGAGAAGGGCGAGGGCGATGCGAGAGATCTTCGCGGGGCTGCCGTGGTGGGTGAAGTGGGTCGCGGTGCCGGTCATCGCCCTGGTGGTGTTCGGCGGACTGATAGCCAGTGTCGTCGGCTTCGTGGTCGGACTGCTGTTCAAGCTGCTGATTTTCGTGGCACTGGTGGGCGGACTCGTCTACGTCGTCAGGAAGTTCACCGCCGGATCGTCCTCGCGGGGCGATTGGTAGAGGTGTGGGTGACGGGAACCGGTAACAGAAACGGCCGGTTCCCTCGGGCGAGGGAAGTTTCCGGGACAGGGCGTCTGCGGGCCGTGGCGGACGGTTAAAGTCCGGAACCCCTCGCGGGGTCGACCCCCGCGAGGGGCGCACACCCCCGTACACCCCGCCCGTGTTTCCCCGCACGGGCCGCCCCCTCGCTTCGGGAGTGACCCATGGCCACGGCTGACACCGGCCCCGCAGGACCCGACGCACGCCCCGCCCCCAGCAGCACCGCCCTCTCCCCCCAGCCCCTCCGAGTACGGCCACCCGAGCAGCCCGCCCCGCCGGGATCGTCCTCGCGGGCCTTCCGGGCGCCCCGGCGGTCCGCCGACCCACCGACCCAGGCGCGGCCGATGCCCCAGGCGCGGCCGGGAACCCCTCCCGCGCAGCAGCAGACCGCGACGCTCATCGGTTCGGTCCAGCGCGCGATGCGCCTCCTGGAGTGCGTCGCCGGGCATGAGTACGGCGCCCCGGCCAAGCAGCTGGCCCGCGAGACCGGTCTCGCGCTCCCGACGACGTACCACCTGCTGCGCACCCTGGTGCACGAGGGCTATCTGCGCCGGGAGAAGGGACTGTTCTTCCTCGGCGCGGCAGCGGAGCGGCTCAGCAGCAGCGGAGCGCAGGAGAAACGTCGCAGCACGGTCGCGGACGCGCTCGCCCGCTGGCGGGATTCGCTCGGCGTGCCGGTGTACTACGCGATCTACCGGAACGGGGAGATCGAGGTCATGTGCGTCTCGGACACCCCCGGCAACCCGGCGGTCGAGGAGTGGGCCGACTTCCGCGAGACCGGCCACGCGCACGCCATCGGACAGTGCCTGCTGTCTCAGCTGGACAACGCCGCCCGCCGTGACCATCTGGAGCGCTACCCGGTGCAGTCCATCACCCCGTACACGGTCCGTGACAACCGCACCCTGCTCCAGCGTCTGGAGCGGGTGGGCCGGATGGAACCCGTGGTCGAGCGACAGGAGTACGCCCTCGGCACGGTCTGCGCGGCGATCCCGATCACCGTGGGGACGACGGCGGCGACGATGGCGATCTCGCTCCCCTGTCATCAGGAGGATCGACTGCTGCCCGCGGCACGTCAGTTGCAGAGTGAGGTCGGCCGGCTGCTGGGGTCGCTCGCCCTCTCTATCAGTATCTGAAAACTCACTCCTTGTGATCTGCTGTGTACGTTCAGCAAGATGCCAGCAGTATTCAAAGGTTGATTCCCGGCCAATCGACGGCAACAGACGGGGTAGGCGATGCGCGAGTCCGTACAGGCAGAGGTCATGATGAGCTTTCTCGTCTCCGAGGAGCTCTCCTTCCGCATCCCGGTGGAGCTGCGCTACGAGACGTGTGATCCCTATGCCGTGCGCCTGACCTTCCATTTGCCCGGCGACGCACCGGTTACCTGGGCGTTCGGCCGCGAGCTGCTGATCGACGGCGTGGGCCGGCCGTGCGGCGAGGGCGATGTGCGGGTCTCTCCGGTGGAGCCCGACGCGCTGGGCGAGGTGCTGATCAGGCTTCAGGTCGGCGCCGACCAGGCCCTGTTCCGGTCTTCCTCGGCACCGCTGGTCGCCTTCCTGGACCGCACCGACAAGCTGGTGCCGCTGGGGCAGGAAGGCTCGCTCGCCGACTTCGACGCCCATCTCGACGAGGCGCTCGACCGGATTCTGGCGGAGGAGCAGAGCGCGGGATGAACCGTCGCGTATGACAAGAGGAGTAACGCTTCTTCTTGACGTTTTGGCGTACCGGCGTATCTGAGTACCGGCGTTCGTCGGGTGGTCGGCCCGCCCTCGGCGCTTGCCTCAGCGCTTGCGTCGTCGGCCCCGGCCGCCGGTGCGTGCCAAGGGGCTTGCGGAGCCGGTCGTCGCCCGCTCCGCTCCCGGCCGGTCCGCCGAGACCACCAGGGCGGCGAGCGCGGTGGTGACCGGCACCGAGGCGACCAGGCCGATCGAGCCCACCAGCGTCCGCACGATCTCCTCCGCGACCAGCTCGCTGTTGGCGACCGTCCCCACACTGCTCTGCGCGATCGAGAACAGCAGCAGCAGCGGCAGGGCGGCGCCCGCGTAGGCGAGGACGAGCGTGTTGACGACGGAGGCGATGTGGTCGCGGCCGATCCGGATGGCCGCGCGGTAGAGGCCGCGCCAGCCCATCATCGGGTTGGCCTCGTGCAGCTCCCACACGGCGGAGGTCTGCGTGACCGTCACATCGTCCAGCACGCCCAGCGAACCGATGATGACGCCGGCGAGCAGCAGACCGCTCATGTCGATCGACGGATACAGGCCGTGGATGAGGCCGGTGTTGTCGTCGGTGTTGCCGGTGAGCGCGGCCCAGCCGATGAACAGCGAGCCGAGGACGCCGATCAGCAGCAGCGAGATCAGCGTGCCGAGCACCGCCACGGACGTACGGGCCGACAGGCCATGACAGAGATACAGGGCGATCAGCATGATGGCGCTCGCCCCGATCACCGCCACGACCAGCGGGTTCGAGCCCTGCAGGATGGCCGGGAGGACGAAGAAGTTCAGTACCAGGAAACTGATGGCCAGCGCGATCAGCGCCATGACGCCCCGCAGCCGCCCGACGGCCACGACGGCGAGCGCGAAGAGCCCGGCGAGCAGTCCCATCGGCAGCCTGCGGTTCACATCGGTGACCGAGTACTGGAGGTCCTTCGGGGCTGAGGGCTCGTAGGCGACGATCACCTCCTGACCCTGTTCCAGCTGCCGTGACTGATCGGGCTGGACGATCTCGGTGAAGGTACGGCCCTTGTCGTTGCCGGTGTCGACCCGGATGGTCGCCTTCTTGCAGCTGCCGTCGGCCTGCTGCTGGGCGGAGGAGCCCTCGGCGGTGGAGGTGTCGCCGGTCGGGGGCGGCGCCGAGGCGTTGACCGAACCGCAGTCCACCTTCTCGACCCTGGTGACGGTGGCCTGCTGGGTCTGCCGGTCGAAGCCGACCCCGGTCCGCTCGTGCGGCGGGGCACCACCGGGCCACAGCACGGCCAGCCCCACCACCACGGCGGCGGCGAACGGGATGAGCACTGCGGCGATCAGCTTGCGCAGGTGCTGGGAGACGGGCGCGGCGGGCCCATGAGCGTGCGAGTGCCCGTGCCCGCCACCGTGGCCGTTCCCGTGCCCGCCACCGTGGCCGTGCCCGTGCCCGCCACCGTGGCCGTGCCCACCGCCGTGGCCGTTCCCGCGCCCGTGCCCGCCGCTCGAACCCGGGTCGCCACCAGGGCCGCTGCCGGCTCCGGAGCCGCTTCCGGGACCGGCTCCGTGCGGGGGCTCGGGCGGTGGGAACGGGGGATGCTGCGAAGTGGTCACCGACCGATCATCGCAAGAACGAGGGGGGCCCTCTGTTCACCGCGCCCGAATTGACGCTAGCGTGGAGGCACCTTTGTACACGCGGGAGCTCGGAGCACCGGGCTGAGAGGGCGCTGACCTCCGTCCCAGCGATGTTTCACATGAAACATCACCGAACACGAGTGATGTTTCACACGAGACGTCGGCAGACGGATACCGCTGCGTCGACCGCCGAACCTGTTACCGGGTAATGCCGGCGTAGGGAGTAGGTCTCATGACCATCAAGGACGCGCGCACGCCTGCCTCCGCTCAGAACGTCTCCGCCGCGACGGAGACGTCGACCGACGGGGAGGCCGGGAAGTCCATCGGCTGGCACAAGGCGTATGTCGAGGGCACCCGCCCCGACCTGCGGGTGCCGGTCCGCCAGGTGCACCTCACCAACGGGCAGTCGGTCACGCTGTACGACACATCGGGCCCGTACACCGATCCGCACGTCGAAACCGACGTCCGCAGGGGCCTGCCGCCGTTGCGGGAGAACTGGATCATCGCCCGCGGCGACACCGAGGAGTACGCGGGCCGCCCCGTCCGTCCCGAGGACGACGGGATCAAGCACACCTCACCGCGAGGCGGTCTGCGCAACCTCGACGCGGTCTTCCCCGGACGGCCGCGTCAGCCGCGCCGGGGCCGGGAGGGCCAGGCGGTCACGCAGCTGGCGTACGCCCGCCGGGGCGAGATCACCCCGGAGATGGAGTTCGTGGCCCTCCGGGAGAACGTGTCTCCCGAGGTGGTCCGCGAGGAGATCGCGGCGGGCCGGGCGGTGCTGCCGGCCAACGTCAACCATCCGGAGATCGAGCCGATGATCATCGGGAAGCGGTTCCTGGTGAAGGTCAACGCCAACATCGGCAACTCCGCGGTGACCTCCTCGATCGAGGAGGAGGTCGAGAAGATGACCTGGGCGACCCGCTGGGGCGCCGACACGGTCATGGACCTGTCCACCGGCCGCAACATCCACACCACCCGCGAGTGGGTGCTGCGCAACTCACCCGTGCCGATCGGCACCGTGCCGCTGTACCAGGCGCTGGAGAAGGTCGACGGCAAGGCCGAGGAACTGACCTGGGAGATCTACAAGGACACGGTCATCGAGCAGGCCGAGCAGGGCGTGGATTACATGACGGTCCACGCGGGCGTGCGCCTGGCGTACGTCCCGCTCACCGCGAACCGCAAGACCGGCATCGTCTCGCGCGGCGGCTCGATCATGGCGGCATGGTGCCTGGCACACCACAAGGAGTCGTTCCTCTACGAGAACTTCGAGGAGCTGTGCGAGATCCTCGCCGCCTACGACGTGACCTACTCGCTCGGTGACGGCCTGCGGCCCGGCTCGATCGCGGACGCCAACGACGAGGCGCAGTTCGCCGAGTTGAAGACGCTCGGGGAACTCAACCGGATCGCCAAGCGTTTCCATGTGCAGACGATGATCGAGGGCCCCGGTCATGTCCCGATGCACAAGATCAAGGAAAACATCGACCTTCAGCAGGAGATCTGCGATGAGGCTCCGTTCTATACGCTCGGCCCGCTGACGACGGACGTCGCGCCCGCGTACGACCACATCACCTCCGGCATCGGTGCCGCGATGATCGCCTGGTGGGGCACGGCGATGCTCTGCTACGTCACGCCCAAGGAGCACCTGGGCCTGCCCAACCGTGACGACGTCAAGACCGGCGTCATCACCTACAAGATCGCCGCTCACGCGGCCGACCTGGCCAAGGGGCACCCCGGGGCGCAGGAGTGGGACGACGCGCTGTCCGACGCCCGCTTCGAGTTCCGGTGGGAGGACCAGTTCAATCTGGCCCTCGACCCGGACACGGCCCGCGAGTTCCACGACGAGACCCTGCCGGCCGAGCCCGCCAAGACGGCGCACTTCTGCTCGATGTGCGGGCCGAAGTTCTGCTCGATGAAGATTTCCCAGGACATCCGCCGTGAACACGGCGGCACCAAGGCGGAGATCGAGCAGGGCATGGCCGAGAAGTCGAAGGAGTTCGCCGCGGCCGGGAACCGGGTGTATCTGCCGATCGCGGACTGACCCGCGCCGGGCCCGCACTCCTCGTCCCGTCCTCGCGTCGTGCCGTCCTCCGGTCGTCGGCTTCAGGCTTTCCGGCAGGCCAGAAGGCAGTTTTCGGCTTGCGCTCCCCGTGCGGGGGCGCAAGCCGAGGGTCATTCCGGCCGGTGCTCCGGGCCGCCGAAGTCCGGGCTCGTGTAGTCCGGGCTGGTGTAGCTGGGCCGGGAGCCGGCTGCCGGGCCGTCGCCGGGGCTGGTGAAGCCGGGGCGGTCATAGCCGAGGTGCGGCATGCGGCTGGTCGGCGCCGGTGGGGCCGTACGGTGCAGTACGGCCGTGCCGGAGTCGGCGAGGGCCTCGCGCAGGAACGGCACGATGCCGCGCTCCAGCAGGGCCTCGCGCCAGGCGTCCTTCGCCTGGGCCAGCTCGGTGTTCGGTTCGCCGTACGGATCGGGCTCCGGTGAGGGCCGGTTGCGCAGGGCGGTGAGCAGCAGACCCACGGCCGCGGCCAGGATCGCCAGCGCGGTCACGGCGCCGAACACCCATCCGGTGGTCAGCATGGTCCGGGCGAACGCCTGCTCGGGATCGAGCATTCTCAGGACGTACCCGACGAGCAGGAAGATCGCCGCGGCCGTGCCGGCCAGGACGGGGGCGAGGACGGCGACCAAGGCGACGGCGCCCGCGCCGACGGTCTCGGCGGCCTCTCCCACGGTGGTGGCGAGGCCCACCGCGCCCGGCCCCGGCTCCTCGGAGCCGGACGCGCTGACCGACGACGGGGCGGACGGCGCCGGCCGGCGCAGTTCCTCACGGACCTTCACATAGTGCTGGTACTCGGTCGCGGCGGCCGCCGTGATGAGGGCGGTGGCGCTGAGCGCCATGATGCGCAGCTGTTCGGTGGTGAGCCGCTGCCCGGCAGCGGCCAGTTCCGGGCGGTGAGGTGCGGAGCGCAGCACCTCGTCGAGGAGCCGCTCGTACTCCTGGCGGTCCTCACTCAGCAGGTGCTGCGGAACGCTGTTCATGTGCATCCCCCGATGCTCCGTAGGGCTTGGGGCTCGCACGCTGACGAGCCGTCGGGCAGAAACGGAGGGGAGCCTGCTACGGATATGCCGATGGTAGAGCGGTGACGGCAGGCGGTGACAGGGGGTTTACCGAAATTGGGGTCCGGCCTGCATGGTTACCCGCCGGTCCGCCGTCGGCGGGCCGACCACCGGTCGACCACTCAGATGTTCAGCGGAAGTTGCTGGACCAGCAGCTTCCCGGCCATGGTCACGCCACCGTCCATCGCGATGGCGAGTCCGTCGGCGTAGACGTGCGGTCCCTCGACCAGGGGGCCGGTGCTGTCCTCGCCGTCCTCGGAGCCGACCTCGCCGAGCAGATACGGAATGGGGCTGTGGCCGTGGACGATGCGGGTGCCGCCGTAGGTGTCGAGCAGGGAGCGCACGGCGTCGGCGCCGCCCTCGTCGCGGAAGGAGAAGCGCTTGGTGAACTTGCGGAAGAGGTCCCACACCTCGTCCGCGTCGTTGCGGGTGAGGGTCTCGCGGACGTTGTCGTTGACGGCCTCGATGGAGTCGCCGTAGTCGAGATAGGCGGTGGTGTCGGAGTGGACGAGCAGATGGCCGTCGGTCTCGGTGAGCGCGTCGAGGCGGGCCATCCACTGGAGGTGGTGGTCCTGGAGGCGGTCCATGTCGGTCTTCTGGCCGCCGTTGAGCAGCCAGGCCGCCTGGAAGGTGGCGGTGCCCGCGCCGGAGTTGACGGGCGTGTCGCCGAACCGCTTGGCGCCGAGGAGCAGCAGCTCGTGGTTGCCCATCAGGGCCTTGCAGTAGCCGCCCGCCGCGGCGGCCTCGGCGGACAGCCGCATGACCAGGTCGATGACGCCGATGCCGTCCGGGCCACGGTCGGTGAAGTCGCCGAGGAACCAGAGCCGGGAGGTGCCCGCGCACCAGCGCCCGGCGGCGTCGATCAGGCCCTTCTCCTGAAGTGCGGTGACCAGCTCGTCGAGGTAGCCGTGTACGTCCCCGACGACGAACAGCGGGCCGGGACCGGCGGCGGGCGGTGTGACGGGCGCCGGGTCGACGGTCACCTGAAGCGTGTCACCCCGGTTGATCACCGGCAGGTCGCGCTCGGTCGGCGTGTACTCCTGGGGGTAGGCCACCGGCTCCGCGACGGGCCCCGGGGCCTCGCCGGGGTGGGTGCTGTGGGCATACGGACCGGTCTCGTGGACATACGCCGGTACCCGGAAGTCGCGCAACGTCGCCGTCCGCTCCACCTCGGGTCCCTGACCGGCCCCCTGAGTCATCGACCCCTCCACCATCGCGCCGCCGCTGCACCGCTTCGGACTGCCTGGTCGCAGCGGCCCGCGGTGTCGTGGGCCCATCATAGGAATGCGGATCGCGCCGTGTGATGACCCAGGGGTGGTGAATCAGAGCAGGACTCCGGTTCATCGCGGCTTTCGCCCCGATTGGGCAGGGCTTCGGCCGCCCTGGTGACCGCCTCCGGTCAGTCCCTCTCGGGAGCCCGCGGCGGGCTGACCGTCGTCCGAGGCGGGCGTCGCTGGGACGAGGTACGCACGATCAGCTCGGTCGGTATCACCTGTTCGACCGGGTGGTCCGACTCGACGCCCTCGATGGCGTCGATGAGGAGCTGGACCACCGCCGTGCCGATCCGGCGTGGTTTCAGGGACAGCGTGGTGACCGGCGGTTCGGTGTTGGCGTACACGGTGGATTCGCTGCAGCAGACCAGAAGCAGGTCGTCCGGTACGCGCAGCCCGTAGCGCCGGGCGGCGGCGAGCAGGTCGGTGCCGTTCGGGTCGAACAGTCCGTACACCGCGTCGGGCCGGTCGGGGCGGGCCAGCAGCCGGTCGGCCGCGACGGCGCCCGCACACGGGTCGTGTGCCGGGTAGGCCTCGTACACCGGGTCCTGGCCGACCCGCTCGCACCAGCGCAGATACGCGGTGGTCGACAGGTGGGTGTACATGTCCGTGGTGGTGCCCGTCAGCAGGCCGATGCGGCGGGCGCCGGCGTCGGCCAGATGGTCGAGGATGCCGAGGACGGCGGCTTCGTGGTCGTTGTCGACCCACGCGGTGACCGGCAGCGAGCCGGCCGGGCGGCCGTCGGAGACGACCGGTAAACCCTGCCGGACCAGTTCGCTGACGACCGGGTCCTGATCAGAGGGGTCGATGACCACCGTGCCGTCCAGGGCGACGTTCGACCAGACGTCGTGCCGGGAGGTCGCGGGCAGGATGACGAGGGCGTAGCCGCGGGCGAGCGCGGCCGAGGTGGCGGCCCGCGCCATCTCCGCGAAGTACGCGAACTCGGTGAAGGTGAAAGGTTCATCCCCGTATGTGGTCACGGTCAGGCCGATGAGGCCCGACTTGCCGGTACGGAGGGTGCGGGCCGCGGCCGACGGGCGATAGCCCAGCCGGTCGGCGACCTCTCGGACATGGCGTCGGGTGGCGTCCGGGAGCCGGCCCTTGCCGTTGAGGGCGTCGGAGACGGTCGTGATGGAGACTCCGGCGGCGGCGGCCACGTCTCTGATGCCCGCCCGGCCCGGCCGGCTGCCTCGACGTGAGGTTTCCGCGCGGCTCACCTGGTGCTTCCCTGCTGCTGTCATGGCGAGCCGATAGTAGGGCTCATGCGGTGGGGTAGTGCGGACGCATATGCACCCGTTGACAGGCACGTTTCTGCATGGCCAGTCAGGTTCAATTGCCTTAGAATACAAGGCAGTTGACGATATTCTGCATCGTACGTGACCTGTCGGCGTGCACCGGCCTGCCAACCGGGCGAGGTATCGAAGAGGTCTCAACTCACCTTCATGAGGGATGCGCGCCACGGCGCGAGCTACCGGCGCGTAGATATATGTGCGGCGCGCCCCCCGCTTCGTACGCCTTCGCTCCGTGTTGCCCCGCGATGCCGGTGAGGTGCGGCGACAGGGCGCCCCGGAGCGGTCCTCCCGCACCTGTTCGCAGCAGAGCCGAATCCTCATAAGGTAAGAAGCATTGGTAGCCGGTGACGGTCAGGCGGTGCCGGTGGTCGCGAGGAGGACTGCGGTGAGCGAGACGAGCCCCAAGCTGCGCGCCGAGCTGGAGGGTATTCCCACCTACAAGCCGGGCAAGCCCGCCGCCGCGGACGGCCCGGTGGCCTACAAGCTGTCCTCCAACGAGAACCCCTATCCGCCGCTGCCGGGTGTGCTGGAGAGTGTCACGGCCGCGGCCGCCTCCTTCAACCGCTACCCGGACATGGGCTGCACGGGCCTGATGAACGAGCTGTCCGAGCGGTTCGGGGTGCCCGTCTCCCATCTGTCCACCGGCACCGGTTCCGTCGGAGTCGCCCAGCAGCTGATCCAGGCCACCGCCGGCCCTGGTGACGAGGTCATCTACGCCTGGCGGTCCTTCGAGGCGTACCCGATCATCACGCAGATCAGCGGTGCCACCTCGGTCCGGGTGCCGCTGACGCCGGGCGATGTGCACGACCTGGAGGCGATGGCGGCGGCGATCACCGACCGCACCCGGCTGATCTTCGTCTGCAATCCCAACAACCCCACGGGCACGGTGGTGCGCCGGGCCGAGCTGGAGCGCTTCCTGGACCGGGTGCCCGGCGATGTGCTGGTCGTCCTCGACGAGGCGTACCGCGAGTTCATCCGCGACCCAGAGGTACCGGACGGCGTCGAGCTGTACCGGAACCGGCCGAACGTCTGCGTGCTGCGGACCTTCTCCAAGGCGTACGGCCTCGCCGGGCTGCGGGTCGGGTTCGCGATCGCACATGAGCCGGTGGCCGCTGCGCTGCGCAAGACGGCGGTGCCGTTCGGAGTGAGCCAGCTGGCCCAGGAGGCGGCGATCGCCTCGCTGCGCGCCGAGGACGAGCTGCTCGGCCGGGTCGGCTCGCTGGTGTGCGAGCGCACCCGCGTGGTCGACGGGCTGCGCGCGCAGGGCTGGACGGTGCCCGAGACCCAGGCCAACTTCGTGTGGCTGCGGCTGGGGGAGCGCACGGTCGCCTTCGCGCAGGCCTGTGAGCAGGCGGGCGTGGTCGTGCGACCGTTCCCCGGTGAGGGTGTGCGGGTGACGATCGGGGAGGCCGAGGGCAACGACATCTTCCTGAAGGCGGCGGAGGCGTTCCGCGGGGAACTCTGAACACCGAGGGCTCCCGCTCATGGGGCGGGGCACGGCTCATGGGGCGGAGTCACGGGGCCCGTTCGCGCTGCGGCGCGTCGCGTGCCGTGCCCGCCCCCACCTCTTCGCCCCCCTCGGTGCCGATGCGCGGCAGCAACCGGTCCAGCCGGCGGGAGTCCACCAGGCGTGCCGGCCCCGCGGGGTCATCACGCGGGCATCGTGAGCAGCCGTACGACGGTGGCGTCCGGGTGGTGCGGCACCTCGGACGGCGGCGGGACGGCTACTCGGCTAGTCGTGCACCAGCTCCACGCGGATGGGGTCGCCATTGCGCACGGTGGCCAGTAGGCGGGGGTCGCCGTCGAGGCTGCCGAGCACGTTGCAGGGACTGGCGAGGCGGCACTCGTCACCCCGCGAGATGGGGGTGGGGCCGTAGGGAAGGGCGAGGGCGTCGCCGTCGGTCCAGAAGGCGACCGTGCCGGGGTCGACGACCTGGCGGGCCTCGGTTTCACGTGAAACGGCGACGCCGGTGTCGAAGTAGACCTCCTCGCCCCAGGTGTGGGCCGTGGAGGAGAGCGGCAGGGCCTTGGTGAGGGCCTGGGTCGTCGGGGTGTCGTCGAGGGTCGCGGTGAGGTGTCCCGCGGGCCAGGAGATCCGTATGCGGGTCGAGGACCGCGTCTCTGTGTGCGCTCGTGAGTGCTGTGTGTACATGGCGCGCAATTCAACAAGATGTTGAAGTCGCTGCCAAGAGGTTGCCATGGAGGCCAAGGAGGGACCCCCCTGTCCAGGCCGAAAATCAGTGCGTCATAATTACTTGTGAATGTGAACGCGTTCACAAGCGTGTCCCGGTTGATCCCGTTTGTTCGTGACAAGAGGGGCAAACTGCCGCGGTCCACGGCGATGTAAGGAGACTGACGACGTGGAATTGGCTTTGGCGCCCGAGACTCTGGCGCGTTGGCAGTTCGGCATCACCACCGTCTACCACTTTCTGTTCGTCCCCCTGACGATCTCGCTCGCCGCCCTCACGGCCGGCCTGCAGACCGCCTGGGTGCGCACGGAGAAGGAGAAGTACCTCAGAGCGACGAAGTTCTGGGGCAAGCTCTTCCTGATCAACATCGCGATGGGTGTGGTCACCGGCATCGTGCAGGAGTTCCAGTTCGGCATGAACTGGTCCGACTACTCCCGCTTCGTCGGTGACGTCTTCGGAGCGCCCCTCGCGTTCGAGGCCCTGATCGCCTTCTTCTTCGAGTCCACCTTCATCGGACTGTGGATCTTCGGCTGGGACAAGCTGCCCAAGAGGATCCACCTGGCCTGCATCTGGATGGTCTCGATCGGCACGCTGCTGTCGGCGTACTTCATCCTCGCGGCGAACTCGTGGATGCAGCACCCGGTCGGCTACCGGATCAACGAGGAGAAGGGCCGTGCCGAGCTGACCGACTTCTGGGCGGTCCTCACCCAGAACACCACCCTCAACCAGGTCTTCCACAGCTTTTCGGCCGCCTTCCTCACCGGTGGTGCCTTCCTGGTCGGCATCGCCGCCTTCCACCTGATGCGCAAGAAGCACATCCCCGTGATGCGGACCTCGCTCCGGCTCGGCCTGGTCACCCTGGCCGTCGGCGGTCTGTTCACCGCGGTCAGCGGCGACACCCTCGGCAAGGTCATGTACGAGCAGCAGCCGATGAAGATGGCCGCCGCCGAGGCCCTGTGGGACGGCGAGAAGCCGGCGCCGTTCTCCGTGTTCGCCTACGGCGACGTCGACAAGGGGCACAACAAGGTCGCCCTGGAGATCCCGGGTCTGCTGTCCTTCCTCGCCCACAGCGACTTCGAGTCGTACGTGCCCGGCATCAACGACACCAATGAGGCCCTCCAGGAGAAGTTCGGGCCCGGCGACTACAAGCCCATCGTCCCGGTCGCCTACTGGGGCTTCCGCTGGATGATCGGCTTCGGCATGGCGTCCTTCTCGCTCGGCCTGCTCGGCCTGTGGCTGACCCGGAAGAAGTTCATGCTGCCGGCCGCCCACCGCACCGGCGAGGACCAGGTGCCACACCTGGTGCTGCTGAAGAAGCCGCTCGGCACCAAGCTCACCCGGCTGTACTGGCTGCTGGCCCTCTGGACGATGGGCTTCCCGCTGATCGCCAACTCCTGGGGCTGGATCTTCACCGAGATGGGCCGTCAGCCGTGGGTCGTCTACGGCGTGTTCCAGACTCGCGACGCGGTCTCCCCCGGTGTCTCCACGGCCGAGGTCCTCACCTCGATGATCGCCTTCACCGCGCTCTACGCCGTTCTCGCCGTGATCGAGGTCAAGCTGCTGGTGAAGTACGTCAAGGCCGGCCCGCCCGAGCTGACCGGGGCCGACCTCAACCCGCCCACGAAGATCGGCGGCGACCTCCGTGACGCCGACAAGCCGATGGCCTTCTCCTACTAGGCCGAGGGAGCCGCACAGTCATGGAACTGCACGACGTCTGGTTCGTTCTGATCGCCGTCCTGTGGACCGGCTACTTCTTCCTGGAGGGCTTCGACTTCGGGGTCGGCGTCCTCACCAGGCTGCTGGCCCGCGACCGGGCCGAGAAACGGGTGCTGATCAACACCATCGGCCCGGTCTGGGACGGCAACGAGGTGTGGCTGCTCACCGCGGCCGGCGCCACCTTCGCCGCCTTCCCCGAGTGGTACGCCACCCTCTTCTCCGGCTTCTACCTGCCCCTGCTGCTCATCCTGATCTGCCTGATCATCCGTGGTGTCGCCTTCGAGTACCGCGCCAAGCGCCCCGAGGAGCACTGGCAGCGCAACTGGGAGACCGCGATCTTCTGGACCTCGCTGCTCCCGGCGTTCCTGTGGGGCGTCGTCTTCGGCAACATCGTCCGCGGCGTGCAGATCGACCGGGACCTGGAGTACGTAGGCACCGTCGGCGACCTGTTCAACCCGTACGCGCTGCTCGGCGGCCTGGTGACGCTCTCCCTGTTCACCTTCCACGGAACGGTGTTCGTCGGGCTGAAGACGGTCGGGGAGATCCGGGAGCGGGCGCGGGGACTGGCCCTGCGCGTCGGCCCGGTGACCGCCGTACTGGCGCTGCTCTTCCTGCTGTGGACGCAGGTGGAGAACGGCGACGCCGCCTCGCTCGTCGCCATGGTCGTGGCCGTCGCCTCGCTCGTCACCGCGCTGGCGGCGACCCGGGCGGGGCGTGAGGGATGGGCCTTCACCTGGTCGGGGCTCACCATCGTGGCCGCCGTGGCGATGCTCTTCCTGACGCTCTTCCCGAACGTCATGCCGTCGACGCTGAACCCGGACTGGAGCCTGACCGTCACCAACGCCTCGTCCAGCGCCTACACCCTGAAGATCATGACCTGGCTCGCGGTCGTCGCGACTCCGGTGGTGCTGCTCTACCAGGGCTGGACCTACTGGGTGTTCCGGAAGCGGATCGGCACCCAGCACATCGCGCCCGACCCGCACGCCGCTCCCCAAGCCGCGCACTGAGGTGTGTTTCACGTGAAACCGATCGATCCACGGCTGCTTCGCTACGCCCGTGCCACCCGGTTCTTCCTGGTGGTGGTCGTCGGCCTGGGCGCCGTCGGCGCCGGTCTGGTCATCGCTCAGGCGATGCTCGTCGCCGAGACGGTGGTGGGCGCCTTCCAGAACGGGATGTCGATCACCGGACTCCGCACGCCGTTGCTGCTGCTGGCAGTCGTCGCGTGCGGCCGTGCCCTGGTCGCCTGGCTCACCGAGCTGGCCGCCCACCGGGCCGGCGCGGCGGTGAAGTCGGAGCTCCGGGGACGGCTGCTGGATCGGTCGGCGGCGCTCGGCCCGGGCTGGCTGAGCGGGCAGCGCACCGGTTCGCTGGTCGCGCTGGCGACACGGGGAGTCGACGCGCTCGACGACTACTTCGCCCGCTATCTGCCCCAGTTGGGGCTCGCGGTGGTCGTGCCGGTGGCGGTGCTGGCGCGGATCGTCACCGAGGACTGGGTTTCGGCGGCGATCATCGTCGGCACCCTGCCGCTCATCCCGCTCTTCATGGTGCTGATCGGCTGGGCCACCCAGTCCCGGATGGACCGTCAGTGGCGGCTGCTGTCCCGGCTGTCCGGCCACTTCCTGGACGTGGTCGCCGGCCTGCCGACGCTGAAGGTGTTCGGCCGGGCCAAGGCCCAGGCCGAGTCGATCAAGCGCATCACCGGCGAGTACCGCCAGGCGACCCTGCGCACCCTGCGGATCGCCTTCCTGTCGTCCTTCGCGCTGGAGCTGCTGGCCACCCTCTCCGTGGCCCTGGTCGCCGTGACGATCGGCATGCGGCTCGTGCACGGTGAGATGGACCTGTACATCGGCCTGGTCATCCTCGTCCTCGCCCCCGAGGCCTATCTGCCGCTGCGACAGGTCGGCGCCCAGTACCACGCTGCGGCCGAGGGCCTGGCGGCCGCCGAGGAGATCTTCTCGGTGCTGGAGACCCCGGTACCGGCCTCGGGCACCGGCGCCGTCCCGGCCGGCCCGCTGACCTTCGAGAACGTGACCGTCCGCTACCCGGGTCGCGCGGCGGACGCGGTGTCCGACGTCTCCCTGACCGTCCAACCCGGCGAGACCGTCGCCCTCGTCGGCCCGAGCGGCGCGGGCAAGTCCACGCTGCTCAACGTCGCGCTGGGCTTCGTACGGCCCAGCGAGGGCCGGGTGCGCATCGGGGGAGCCGATCTCACCGACGTCGACCTGACGGAGTGGCGCTCGCATATCGCGTGGGTGCCGCAGCGACCGCATCTGTACGCCGGGACGATCGCGGAGAACGTCCGGCTGTCCCGCCCCGACGCCGACGACCGTGCCGTACGCCGGGCGTTGCGGGACGCGGGCGCGCTGGAGTTCGTCGATGCCCTTCCTCAGGGCGCGGACACGGTCCTGGGCGAGGACGGCACCGGCCTGTCCGCCGGTCAGCGCCAGCGGCTCGCCTTGGCCCGGGCCTTTCTCGCCGACCGGCCCGTACTGCTGCTGGACGAGCCGACGGCCGCGCTCGACGGGGCCACGGAGGCGGAGATCGTCGCGGCGGTTCGGCGCCTCGCCGCCGGGCGCACCGTCCTGCTGGTGGTGCACCGGCCGGCGCTGCTGGACGTGGCGGACCGGGTCGTACGGCTGGCCGGCGCGGCCCCCGGGCCCGCGCGCTCGGCGGCGTCCGCAGGTCTGTCCCCGGTGGTGCCCGCCGCACGCCGTGCCTCGACGGCATCGGAGCCGCGCGCCGCTCTCGGCGAGACGGCGGCCGTGATCGGGCCCGAATCGGCGGCACTGGATACGGCACCCGCCCCCTCGGCACCCGCCCCCTCGGCACCCGCCCCCTCGGCATCCACCCCCTCGGCATCCACCCCCTCGGCCGGTACCTCGACCGGCACCCCGACCCACGCCCCCGCAGGTGTCCTGACCCGCGTCCGCGCCCTGTCCGCCGCCCGACGTGGCCGTCTCGGCCTCGCGCTGCTGCTCGGGAGTCTCGCGCTCGGCAGTGCCGTCGGCCTGATGGCCACCTCCGGCTGGCTCATCTCGCGGGCCTCGCAGCAGCCGCCCGTGCTGTATCTGATGGTGGCGGTGACGGCGACGCGAGCCTTCGGGATCGGCCGGGCGGTGTTCCGGTACGCCGAGCGGCTGGTGTCGCACGACGCCGTGCTGCGGATGCTGGCCGACACCCGGGTCGCCGTCTACCGGCGGCTGGAAAGGCTGGCACCCGCCGGTCTGCGCACCACCCGCCGGGGCGATCTGCTCTCCCGGCTCGTCGCCGACGTGGACGCGCTCCAGGACTACTGGCTGCGCTGGCTGCTCCCCGCCGGGGCGGCCGTCGTGGTCTCCGCGGTCTCGGTCGGGTTCACGGCCTGGCTGCTGCCCGAGGCCGGGGCCGTCCTCGCCGTCGGCCTGCTGGCCGCCGGCGCCGGGGTCCCGCTGATCACCGGTGCCGTGGCCCGGCGCGCGGAGCACCGCCTCGCTCCGGCGCGGGGCGTGCTCGCGACCCGAGTGGCCGACCTGCTGACCGGCACCGCGGAGCTGACCGTCGCCGGCGCCCTGCCCGCCCGGACCGCCGAGACCCGGCGGGCCGACGCCGAGCTGACCCGGATCGCCTCACGCGCGGCCACCGCCACCGCCCTCGGTGACGGCCTGATCGCGTTGGTCTCCGGCCTGACCGTCGCCGCCGCCGCGCTCACGGGCGTCCAGGCCGTGGCCGACGGACGGCTGAGCGGCGTCGCGCTGGCCGTGGTCGTGCTCACTCCGCTGGCCGCCTTCGAGGCCGTGCTGGGACTGCCGCTCGCGGTGCGGTACCGGCAGCGGGTGGCCCGGAGCGCGGAGCGGGTGTTCGAGGTACTGGACGCGCCCGAGCCGGTACGGGAGCCGGAGCGGCCCCGGCAGACGCCCGCGACGCCGTTCCCCGTGGTGCTGCGCGACCTGTCCGCCCGCCACCCCGGCCAGGAGCGGGACGCGCTCGCCGGGCTCGACCTGACGCTGCACCAGGGACGCCGCATCGCGGTCGTCGGCCCCTCCGGGTCCGGCAAGACGACTCTGGCGCAGGTGCTGCTGCGGTTCCTGGACGCCCGCGCGGGCAGCTACACGCTGGCCGGGGTGGACGCGTACGCCCTCGACGGCGACGACGTACGGCGGCTGGTCGGACTGTGCGCCCAGGACGCGCACCTCTTCGACAGCACCGTGCGGGAGAACCTGCTGCTCGCCCGGCGGGACGCCACGGAGGACGAGCTGCGGGCCGCGCTCGCCCGGGCGCGCCTGCTGGAGTGGGCCGACAGCCTGCCCGACGGGCTGGACACCCTCGTCGGCGAGCACGGGGCCCGCCTGTCGGGCGGTCAGCGGCAGCGGCTGGCCCTCGCGCGGGCGCTGCTCGCCGACTTCCCGGTGCTCGTCCTGGACGAGCCGGCCGAGCATCTGGACCTGCCGACCGCCGACGCCCTCACCGCCGACCTGCTGTCCGCAACCGAGGGGCGTACGACGCTGCTGATCACCCACCGGCTGGCCGGTCTCGAGGACGTGGACGAGGTGCTGGTGCTGGACGCGGGACGGGAGGTGCAGCGCGGGACCTACGCGGAGCTGGCCGCGGTGGAGGGGCCGCTGCGGGACATGCTGGCGAGGGAGGCGGCGACGCAAGCGGTGACCGGCGCGGTCGGCTGACCGACCATCAACTCGTCGGGCGACTGCTCCATCCGGGCCCGTCCATCCCCCATGCGTACGACTTGAACAGGCCCCGGACCCCCCGCAGGGGACACGATCGCTGACATGCTGTCACCTCGTCGTCACCCCGCGCTCCTCGCCGTGCTCGTGTGCGCGCTGGCCGTGCTCGCCGCCCGGCCCACCGATTCCTCCGACGGCGGCGTGACCGGCGGCACCGGTGGCCCCGGCGGTTGGGGAACGGGGACCGGCGCCCAGGTGGCGCGGCTGTACCGGGACGCGGCGGTGGCGACTCAGCAGTACGAGCGGGGGCGGCGCGAGGCGGAGACACAGCGGGCGGAGGCCCGGCGGCTGGAAGGACTGCTGGACCAGGAGCGGCGGCAGATCGCCGTACTGCACGAGGATCTGGGACGGATCGCCCGCGCCCAGTACCGCGACGGCGGGGGGCTGCCGATCGCCGCGCAGATCATTCTCGCGGGCAGTCCCGACGAGCTGATGCGCGGTCAGCGTGTCTTCTCCCAGGCCGATCTCGCGGTGAACAACGCGATCGCCAAGAGCCGTCGCGCGCAGGCCCGGCTCGCCGCCGACGAGGCGAAGGCCGAGGCGGCCTGGCAGGCGCTGGAGGAGCGGAACGCCGAACTCGCGGCGATGAAGGAGTCCATCGAGCGGAAGCTGGAGGAGGCGCGCACACGGTTGCAGGGCGAGGCGAACACCTCGGTGGCGGCGGGCAGCTGCCGGGGCGCGGTACGGCTGGACCAGCCGGAGGCGTCCTACACGACCGAGTGGGTGGCGCCGGTGGAGACGTACGCGCTGTCCGCCTCGTTCGGCAGCGGCGGTGCCCGATGGGCCAACCGGCACACCGGGCAGGACTTCGCGGTGCCGGTCGGCACACCGGTGCGGGCGGTCGGCGCGGGCAAGGTCGTGAAGGTGTCCTGCGGGGGTGCCTTCGGCATGGAGATCGTGCTCGAGCACCGGGGCGGCTACTACACGCAGTACGCCCATCTCGCGTCCATCGCCGTGGACCAGGGCGAGCGGGTGGAGACCGGCCAGTGGATCGGCCAGTCCGGCAGCACCGGAAACTCCACCGGTCCGCATCTGCACTTCGAGGTCCGGGTCACCCGCGAGCTGGGCTCGGGAGTCGACCCGGTTCCGTGGCTGGCGGCACGCGGAGTACGGCTCGGCTAGCCCGCGGGTAGGCACCCTGGCCGGAAGACGCCCTGGCCGGAGGCTGTCTAGCCGCGCTGGGCCAGCAGCCGCTCGATCACCACCGCCACACCGTCCTCGTTGTTCGCGACGGTACGGCCCGACGCCGCCGCGACGGCGTCCGGATGGGCGTTGCCCATCGCGTACGACTGCCCCGCCCAGGTCAGCATCTCGACGTCGTTCGGCATGTCCCCGAACGCGACGACCTCCTCGTGGGAGATGCCGCGCTCGGCACAGCACAGGGCGAGCGTGCTGGCCTTGGAGACGCCCGGGCCGCTGATCTCCAGCAAGGCGCTGGGGCTGGAGCGGGTGACGTTGGCGCGGTCGCCGATGGCGAGGCGGGCCAGGGTCAGGAAGGCGTCCGGGCCGAGGGAGGGGTGGTAGGCGAGGATCTTGAGCACGGGCTCGCCGGCACCCGGGGCGTCCGACGCGAGGAGGTGCTCGGCGGGCGCGAGTGCGTCCGGGACCTCCATGTGCAGCTTGGGATAGTCCGGCTCCTGGTAGAAGCCGTACGTCTGCTCCACCGCGAAGACCGTGCCCGGTGCCGCCTCCCGCAGCAGCAGTACGGTGTCCCGCGCGTTCTCCCGGGCCAGCTCCCGCACCTTCACGAAGCGGTGGGTGCCCGGGCCGCCGTGCAGGTCGACCACGGCGGCGCCGTTGCCGCAGATCGCCAGGCCGTGGCCGTGGACATGGTCGCTGACGACGTCCATCCAGCGGGCCGGGCGGCCGGTGACGAAGAAGACCTCGATTCCCGCCTCCTCGGCGGCGGCGAGGGCGGCGATCGTGCGCGGGGACACCGACTTGTCGTCGCGCAGCAGCGTGCCGTCGAGGTCGGTGGCGATCAGCCGGGGCGGTATCGCGGGGGCCGGGGTCTCGGGCTGTCGAGTCGCTGAGGTCACCGGGCCATTCTCCCGCATATGCCCGCACGGCCGTGCGGGACTCCGCACATCTGAGTGGTTACCACCCCCACCGGCCTCGTCACCCTCCGTTTCCTCAGGTCAGCTGGGCCACCGCCGCCACGGCGATCTGCTCGAAGACCTTCTGGTCCGCGGCGAAGTCCGAGTCCGGGATGGGCCAGTGGACGACGATGTCGGTGAAGCCCAACTCCCGGTGGCGTCCGGCGAAATCGACGAAGGCGTCCACGGACTCCAGCGGCCGGCCGCGGTCCGGGGTGAATCCGGTGAGCAGCACCTTGTCGATCGCGGTCACGTCCCGCCCGATCACCGCGCACGCGTCGGCCAGCTTCTCGACCTGTCCGCGAATGGCTTGAACCGACTGTTCCGGCGTGCCGGTCTCGTACAGCTTGGGGTCGCCCGTGGTCACCCAGGCCTGTCCGTGCCGGGCGGCGAGCCTCAGCCCGCGCGGGCCGGTGGCGGCGACGGCGAAGGGAAGCCGGGGGCGCTGCGCACAGCCCGGGATGTTGCGGGCCTCGTGCGCCGAGTAGAAGTCGCCCTCGTACGAGACCGCGTCCTGCGTGAGGAGCCGGTCCAGCAGCGGTACGAACTCGGCGAAGCGGTCGGCGCGCTCGCGCGGCGTCCAGGGCTCCTGGCCGAGCGCGGTCGCGTCGAATCCGGTGCCGCCCGCGCCGATGCCGAGGGTGATCCGGCCGCCGGAGATGTCGTCGAGGGAGATCAGCTCCTTGGCGAGGGTCACCGGGTGTCGGAAGTTCGGCGAGGTCACCAGGGTGCCCAGTCGCAGTCGCTCGGTCACGGCCGCGGCGGCGGCCAGAGTCGGCACGGCACCGAACCAGGGGCCGTCCCGGAAGCTGCGCCAGGACAGATGGTCGTAGGTGTAGGCGGTGTGGAAGCCGAGCTGCTCGGCGCGCTGCCATGCCTCCTTGCTGCCTTCGTGCCAGCGGCGGTACGGGAGGATCACAGTGCTCAGGCGCAGACTCATGCCACCGAGCCTAAGCGGCCCGTCACGTTTCACGTGAAACAGTGACTCTGGGGCACAGCCCCCCTGCTCTCTCGGTACCGGCCCCTCTCAGTGCCCCTCCGGAAAGCGCAGGTAGTGCGGCGGTACGGCCTGGGTCAGCCAGACCCCGTTCGCGCTGACCCGGAACTCATGGCCGTCGCGGTGCATGGCCCCCGCGTCCACCGTGAGCACCACCGGGCGGCCCCGGCGGGCCCCGACGCGGGTCGCGGTCTCGCGGTCCGCCGAGAGGTGCACGTCATGCCGGTCCATGGCGCGCAGCCCTTGCGCGCGGATCGCGTTCAGGTTCCGGGCCACGGTTCCGTGAAAGAGGTACGGCGGCGGGGTGGCCGCCGGGAGCCCCAGGTCCACCTCGATGCTGTGGCCCTGGCTGGCGCGGATCCGGGTGCCCTCGATCGCGAAGCGCCGCTTGTCGTTGGTGGCGACCACGTGGTCCAGCTCCGCGCGCGTGAAGCGGAAGCCGTGCGCCGCGGCGGCCGCGATCAACGTGTCGATCTCGACCCATCCCCCGTCGTCCGGCTCCAGCCCGATCCGCTCGGGCTGATGCCGCAGGTGCTTCGAGAGGTACTTCGACACCTTCACGGTGCGTCTCTCATCCATGGGGCCAGGGTGCCGGGAGAGACGCGGATCACGCACCCGAAATATGTTCCGAGGTTTGATCCACAGCAACTCCAGTTATCCACAGCCAGATTGACCATCCCTGTGGACAAACCCCGGCACACAGGCGACGCACTGAGTCACCGCGCTCTACGCCCCACAACGCCAGAGGCCCCGGATCTCTCCGGGGCCTCTGCTCTGTGTGCACTCGGCAGGATTCGAACCTGCAACCTTCTGATCCGTAGTCAGATGCTCTATCCGTTAAGCTACGAGTGCTTGTTCTTTTTCTCCGCCGCTTTCGTTCCTTCCGGCCCGCTCGCGGCGACAGGAAGAACATTACATGACTGCCGCCGTCATGTGAAATCCGATTGGTCTACCCCGCCTGACCTGCGGAAATGCCTGACTGGGCAGGGTGGGGCGGAGTGGCCGGAGGGGGCCGGAGGGGGCCGGGAACGACGAAACCCCGGTCCGTGCGGACCGGGGTTTCGGTGATCTTGCGCGGAGGCGGAGGGATTTGAACCCTCGATGGGCTTTAAGGCCCAAACCGCATTAGCAGTGCGGCGCCATAGACCGGACTAGGCGACGCCTCCAGCACAGCCGCCCGCGCGAGCGCGAGTGGTGCGTGCAGATGATGACACAGTCGAGCGCGCTGTCACCAATCGCCCCCCACGGTACTAGGCAGGCGGGCCGCAGGGCAAAGGGCTTCCCGGTGCGGCGCCGGGGGCACGCGGCGGAGGCACGGCGGGTGGCGGCCGGTCCCGGCGGGCCGAACGCAACGTACGGGCGCCTGGGGCGTTAGTCAGGTCATGTTGAAGGTCACCACCCCCCACACGGTCCGGCGGCTGATCGTCGCCGCCGGTGCCTCCCTCGCCGCGCTCGGCTCGCTCTCCGCCGCGCCCGCCGCCACCGCCTTCGCCGTCCCGTCCCCCAAGCTGCCACCGCCCCTGACCGGCTCTGACCGGTCCGCAGGTGAGCACCACCTCACCGTCACCGTCCGGAACGCGGGCGGCGGCGCGGACGGGACCTTCGAGCTGGACTGCCACCCGAGCGGCGGCAGCCACCCGGACCCGGCCGGCGCCTGCCGGGTGCTCGACCGCAGCACCCGGTGGGGCAGCGACACCTTCGCCCCTGTCTCCGGGGGCGCCGTCTGCACCATGCAGTACGGCGGCCCCGCCACCGCCCATGTCACCGGTACCTGGGCCGGACGCCCCGTCGACACCACGTTCGACCGCAGCAACGGCTGCGAGATCGACCGCTGGGACCGGCTGGTGCCATTGCTGCCCGACCTGCGGGACTGGACGGGACAGCGGGGCGCGGTGGACGAGGCGAGGAGAAAGCCCGGGCCGCTGTAAACGTCCTGCGGAGGTGACGAGAAGGGCGCATGGGCGCGGACGTACGCGGTCATGCGCTCCTTGCCGCCGGGGTACCCGGCGGGCTTCACCGCCTGGTGCGACCTCTCTCCCATCCCGCGTCGCGAGCGCAACCTCAGCCCTTAGACTCCCTCGCGTGACACGCCGCGGGCCGGTTGGCAAGATGGCCCGAGCGGTCGGCAAGGTGCGGTAACAGGGAGGAAGCGTCTCGTGAGCAGCAGGCCACCCCGAGGCGCTGCTCGCCTCGCAGCCATACTCGACGCGCTGCCCGACGCGTTGGTCCTGGTCAACGCCAACGGAACCGTCGTCAACGCCAACGCCATCGCCCTGGAGGCCTTCGAGACGCCGGGCACCGCCCTGGTCGGGCGCGGGCTGCTCGACCTGCTGCCGGAGTTCGACTCCAAGCTCATCCCCGGCTCCATGCGGCGGCCCGACCACATGGACCCGCGCGGGCGGACGAAGCCGACCCGGATGATGGCCCGCCGCACCGACGGCACCCAGTTCCCGGTCGAGGTCACGTCCGCGAATCTGGAGAACGGCCAGCAGGCCTACGACAGCTACGGCTACACCGGCGACGAACTGCTGATGCTCGTCGTACGCGATCTGTCCGGCACCGTCGACACCGAGGCCGAGCTGGCCCGCTCGCAGCGGCAGACCGAGATGATCCTGCGGGCCGCGGGGGAGGGCGTCGTCGGTACCGACACCGACGGCCGGATCGTCCTGGTCAACCCGGCCGCCGCGCAGATACTGGGCTACCGGGCCAGCGACCTCGGCGGCAAGGAACTCCACAACCTCTTCCTGCACTCGCGGGCCGACGGCTCCCCCTTCCCGTACGACGAGTCCGCGCTCGCCGACACCCTGCGTTCCGGGCGCAAGCACCGGGTGCGCGGCCAGGTGCTGTGGTCCAAGAGCGGCGACAAGGTGCCGGTCGACCTGACGACCGCGCCGGTGCGCGACGGTGACCAGCTGGTCGGCGCCGTGATGACCTTCCTGGACCGGCGGCCGTACGACGCGCTGGTGGAGGAGAAGGAGGAGGCGGAGCGGCGGCACGCCGAGGAGCTGGAGCGGCTCGCCGAGGAGCACGCCTCCGACCTCACCGCGCTGCGCCAGCAGCACGTCACCGAGCTGGAGGAACTGCGCGAGCGGCACGAGGAGGAGCTGGCCGCGGGTGAGGAGCGGTACGCCGCGCTCGCCGAGCGGGAGAAGGACCGCTACGAGGCCCTGGCCGGGCGGTACGAGCAGCTGCTCACCCTGCTGAACACCTCCCTGCGCGGGCCCCTCGACGAACTGCGCCGCGAGCTGTCCGCGCTGGCCGCGGACGACGCCGGCCAGCTGTGGCCCGAGGCCAACCAGGTGCTGCACCACCTGTCCGCCGGGTACTCCCGCATCACCACGCTCATCGACAACGTCCTCGGCTACCAGCGCCTCGACTCCGGCAGCGACGAGATCACCCGTACGAAGGTGATGCTGGACTCCGTGGTCGCCAGCGGGGTCGACGGGGCCGTCGAGCTGATCGGGCCAGGACGGGTGCAGTTCGCGGTGCACGCGCCGCCCATCGAGGCCGCGGTCGACGCACGGCTGCTGGCGACCGCGCTCGCGCATCTCGTCGCCGATGTCGCCGGGGTCGACGCGACCGGGAACTCTCCGGTGTCCGCCGGCGGTTACCTGGACAACACCGTCGTGGTGGCGGCGGCGCAGCGGGGCGATGTCGTACGGATCGAGGTGCGCGGGCCGTACTCCGGGGGCGACCCGGTGCACGAGCCGATCGTGCGCGGAATCGTGCGGGCGCACGGCGGTGTGCTCCAGACGCACGAGGTGCCCGGCATGAGCGGCAGCGCCTACGTGCTCGAAGTGCCCCTCGGCGGCGGTGCGGGCGCCGTGTCCGCACCCGCCATCGCGGCCGGCGCGGTCCCGGCCGCCGAGCAGACCTCCGGCGGCGGACGGCGCCGGGCCCGGCGGGCTTCCACGGACGCCTTCCTGGAGATCGATCTGCCGGGTGCGGCGGACGGCGGCCCGGAGACCGATCAGGACCGGTCCGCCCCGGCGCCGACCGGCCGGCGGCGCA
>NZ_DASQNH010000048.1:0-8070 GCF_035645055.1 Streptomyces sp.
GCCCTCGTCTACGCGCGTCGCGGTGAGCTCGTGGAAGGGCAGCGGTGGGCCGATCTCGCCGTGACGCTCGGGCCCGGAGAGGTGGCCGAGCGGGCGGCGCGGTTGCGGGACGCGCTGCGGGAGGAACTGTCGGCGTGACGCTCCGCTGCGGGGTGGGGGTACGAGGGCTTTCCTCGCCCCCGCCGCCCTTACCCTCTCCCATCCCCAGGGGCTCCGCCCCTCCCGGCCCCACCGGGAGCTGCGCCCCCTGCACCCCGACGGGGGCTGCGCCCCCTGCACCCCGAACACCGAGGGCTCTGCTCCTGGGGTCAGCCGGAGGCTGAGGCCCCTGCACCCCGGAGGGTGCGACCCATGGGCCCCGCAGAGGCTTCGCCCCCTGGTCCCACCGGAGGTACCGCCCGCTAGCCGCACCGGAGGCCCCGCCCCTGGCCCCACCGGGGGCACCGCCCCGTAGCCGCACCGGAGGCTTCGCCCTCTGCCCTCCTATGCGATTTGCATCCGTGGATGGGTTGACGTAATGTTGCATTCATCGACGCGGGGTGGAGCAGCTCGGTAGCTCGCTGGGCTCATAACCCAGAGGTCGCAGGTTCAAATCCTGTCCCCGCTACTGAAGGCCGAGGGCCGGAATCCGTAAGGGTTCCGGCCCTCGGCTTTTGTCGTGCGTGGATGCGGTAGGGAACAAGTCAGCCCCGGCGCGGGATGTGCCGGGGCTTTCGTGCGCGCGGGGCGCGGCTACGCCGACGTGCAGTTCGGGCAGATGCCGCGGTAGGTCACCTCTACGTCCGACACCGTGAAGCCGAAGCGCTCCGAGTCGGGCAGGTCGGCCAGCGGGTTGCCGGTGGGGTGGACGTCGCGGATGGAGCCGCACTGGGCGCAGACCAGGTGGTGGTGCGGCCGGTGCGCGTTCGGGTCGTACCGCTTGGCCCGCTTGTCCGTGGTGACCTCGATGACCTCGCCGAGGGACACCAGCTCGCCGAGGGTGTTGTAGACGGTCGCCCGGGAGATCTCGGGCAGCTTCGTGACGGCCCGGGCGTGGACCTCGTCGGCCGTGAGGTGCACGTGTTCGCCGTCGAGGACCTCGGCCACGACACGCCGCTGCGCGGTCATCCGCCATCCGCGTCCGCGCAGCCGATCAAGAAGGTCGCTCATGGCACCAGCCTAACAGCAAGGGACCCAGGTCCCGAATGGGTGTGAAGTTGGAGCCCCACCGAAGTTGGAGCCACACTTGACTTAGACAATGTCCATTGTAGGATCGAGATCGGCGTTGGCCAAGGGACAGGTAAGACAGGAAGGCGCGGACGTGACTCAGGGACCGCTCACCACGGAGGCCGGTGCTCCGGTAGCCGACAATCAGAACAGCGAGACCGCCGGTATCGGTGGCCCGGTGCTCGTCCAGGACCAGCTCCTGCTGGAGAAGCTGGCCCACTTCAACCGCGAGCGCATCCCGGAGCGTGTCGTGCACGCCCGCGGTGCCGGCGCCTACGGCACCTTCACGGTGACCGCGGATGTCACCCCGTACACGCGTGCCAAGTTCCTCTCCGAGGCCGGCAAGCAGACCGAGGTGTTCCTGCGGTTCTCCACGGTGGCCGGCAACCTCGGCGCCGCGGACGCCGTCCGCGACCCGCGCGGCTTCGCGGTGAAGTTCTACACCGAGGAGGGCAACTACGACCTCGTCGGCAACAACACCCCGGTGTTCTTCATCCGGGACGCGATCAAGTTCCCGGACTTCATCCACACGCAGAAGCGCGACCCGTACACCGGCTCCACCGAGGCCGACAACGTGTGGGACTTCTGGAGCCTGAGCCCCGAGAGCACGCACCAGGTGACCTGGCTGTTCGGGGACCGGGGCATCCCCGCCTCGTATCGCCACATGGACGGCTTCGGCTCGCACACCTTCCAGTGGAACAACGAGGCCGGCGAGGTCTTCTGGGTCAAGTACCACTTCAAGACCGACCAGGGGATCAGGAACCTCACCCAGGAGGAGGCCAACCGGCTCGCCGGTGAGGACCCCGACTCCCACCAGCGCGACCTGCGCGAGGCCATCGAGCGCGGCGAGTTCCCGAGCTGGACCGTGGGCGTGCAGATCATGCCGGCGGCGGACGCGGCGACGTACCGCTTCAACCCGTTCGACCTCACGAAGGTGTGGCCGCACGCGGACTACCCGGTCATCGAGATCGGCAAGCTGGAGCTGAACCGCAACCCGCGGAACGTCTTCGCCGAGGTGGAGCAGTCGATCTTCTCTCCGGCGCACTTCGTGCCGGGTATCGGCCCCTCCCCGGACAAGATGCTCCAGGGCCGGCTGTTCGCCTATGGCGACGCGCACCGCTACCGCGTCGGCATCAACGCCGACCACCTGCCGGTGAACCGCCCGCACGCGACCGTCGCCCACACCAACTCCCGCGACGGCTTCCTCTACGACGGCCGGCACGGCGGTGCCAAGAACTACGAGCCGAACAGCTTCGGGGGTCCGCAGCAGACGGGCCGGGCGCTGTGGCAGCCGATCGACGGGTTCACCGGCGGCACCGGCAACCACCCGGCCCCGCTGCACGCCGAGGACGACGACTTCGTCCAGGCCGGCAACCTCTACCGGCTGATGAGCGCGGACGAGCAGGACCGGCTCATCGGCAACCTGGCCGGTTTCCTCGCGAAGGTCTCGCGCCAGGAGATCGTCGAGCGCGCGATCGGCAACTTCCGCAACGCGGACGCCGACTTCGGCAAGCGGCTGGAGGCCGCGGTCCAGGCCCTGCGCGGCTGAACGACCCCACCAGCACTGGATCGCTTGCCGTAGGCGGCGGGCCGGGTCCCCTCGGGGCCCGGCCCGCCGTGCGTTCCTACGCCGATACGGCCGGCGCGGTGGCCACCTGCAGTCTCGCCGGGGCCCAGCAGCGGATGATGTCGCGGACCGAGACGATGCCGGCCGGCTCGTCCCGGTCGAGGACGATCAGATGCCGGAAACCGCCGTGCGCCATGGCGCGGGCCGCCTCCTCCAGGGTCCAGGTCGGGGTGGCGAAGACGACGTCGGTGGTGGTGTGGGCGTGCGCGCACTCCGTGTCCGGGTCCTGGCCGAGGGCCACGGAGTTGAGGATGTCGCGCTCGGTCAGGATGCCGATCCCGCCGGCGTCCGGGTCGTGCACCACGGCGGCGCCGATCCGGCGGGCGGACATGAGGGCCGCGGCCTGGCGGAGTGTGTGAGTGGGGCCGATGACGAGGACCATCTTGCTCATGGCGTCACGGACGAGCATGGGCTGGAGCCACCTCCTCATGAAGCCCTGACGAGCCCCGGGATGGGGATTGTTCAGGGCTTCACAAATTCACAAGTGGGGGGACTCTCAGAGTGGCAGGCAAAGAGAGGGTCAACAAGGGGGCGCGTGAAGCTCAGTGGCGCTGATTCAGGTACCCCAGCAACTCGTCGTGGAGCAGACCGTTCGACGCCGCCGCGTTGCCGCTGTGCGGGCCCGGACGCCCGTCCAGGCCGGTGAAGGTACCGCCCGCCTCGGTGACGATGATGGCGGTCGCCGCCATGTCCCACAGTGACAGCTCGGGCTCCGCGCACAGGTCCACCGAGCCCTCGGCCACCATCATGTACGGCCAGAAGTCGCCGTACGCGCGCGTGCGCCACACCTCGCGGGTCAGGTCCAGGAACCCGTTCAGCCGGCCCTGCTCCTCCCAGCCGGAGAGCGAGGAGTAGGCGAACGAGGCGTCCGCGAGCTTCGCGACCTTGGAGACGTGCAGCCGGGTCGCCTTCTGCAGGCTGCGCCCGGTGAACGCGCCGTGGCCCTTCGCCGCCCACCAGCGGCGGCCGAGCGCGGGCGCGGAGACCACGCCGACGACGGGCCGGTAGCCGCCCTCTCCCGCTTCCATCAGGGCGATCAGCGTCGCCCAGACGGGCACGCCGCGGACGTAGTTCTTGGTGCCGTCGATGGGGTCGATCACCCAGCGGCGCGGGCCGGTGCCCTCGACGCCGTACTCCTCGCCGAGGATCGCGTCCCGGGGCCGGGCGCGCTGGAGCTGGCCGCGGATGAGCTCCTCGGCGGCCCGGTCCGCTTCGCTGACCGGGGTCATGTCCGGCTTCGTCTCCACCTTGAGGTCGAGGGCCTTGAAGCGGTCCATGGTGGCGGCGTCCGCGGCGTCCGCGAGGACATGGGCGAGACGGAGGTCGTCGAGGTAGTCCGGCATGTGAGGAACGGTATCCGGCGCGCACGGCACGAGGCCACACGGGGCGGGCCGGCGCTTCGCCCCGGCCTGCCCCGCCCCGCGGCGCGCGCCGCCGCTCGTGCGCCCTTTGTGCCTGCGGGGGCCCTTGACAGTGGTTGGGGGCGCGTCAAATCTGGGCGCAGAGCCGTCGGCCGGCGAGGGAGGCGATGATGCCTGCAGCGCGGGAGTCCCTGCTCGACGCCGCGTACACGGCGCTGGCGCGCCGGCCGTGGTCGGCGGTGCGGATGGTGGACGTGGCCGCGGCGGCCGGGGTGTCCCGGCAGACGCTGTACAACGAGTTCGGCAGCAAGGAGGGGCTCGCCCGGGCCCTGGTGCGGCGGGAGGCGGACGCCTATCTGGCCGGGATCGACCGGGCGCTCACCGCGCCGGCGGACTCCCGGGAGCGGCTGACCGCCACCGCCGAGTGGATCGCGACGGCGGCCGGGGAGAACGCGCTGGTCCGCGCCCTGATCACCGGCTGCTGGAGTGAGCGGCTGCCCGCGCCCGCCCTCACCGCCGTACCGTCCACCACCGCCGTGCCCGCGCAGCGCCGCGCGGACGGCCCGCTGCCGTCGCCCGGCGACTTCGTGGCCCTGGTCCGCGATCGTGCCGTCGCCGCGCTCGCCGGGCCGGGCGGCGGCACGGCGGAGGCGGCCGAGCTGACCCGCTGCTGCGAGCTGGTGGTCCGGCTGGCTCTGTCCTGTGTGGCCGCCCCGCCGGGTGAGGGCGGGGTCGCCGACCTGGTGCGCGGCGTCCTGCGCCGGCAGCCTGCCTGAGGGGAGTTCAGTGCGCCGAGCCGGACAGCTGGAGTCCGATCACCCCGATGATCACCAGGCTGATCGAAATGATCTTCAGGGTGGAGACGATGTCGCCGAGGAAGACCATGCCGTAGATCGCGGTTCCGGCCGCCCCGATCCCGGTCCACACCGCGTACGCCGGGCCCACGTCCAGCTTCTTCAGGGACATGGTCAGCAGGCCGAAGCTGCCGAGGGCGAAGACGGCGAACGCGATGGTCGGCCACAGGCGGGTGAAGCCGTGCGAGAGCTTGAGGCAGACGGCGAAACCGGTTTCCAGAAACCCGGCCACGATGACCAGCAGCCACGCCATGTGCTGTCCTCCCGTACGTCCCCGTGGATCCCCGTCGCGCACTGTGACCGCTTTGTCCGGCTTTGCTTTGGTCGACCTTGCTTCCGGCTCGGTGCGATTATGCCCTTACCGAACCCACCGCCGGGCAAAACAACGCGGAGGTCAGTCGCCTTCCCGCGGCTCCCGCGTGGAGAGCAGCCGGCGCAGCGAGTAGAGCCGGGCGGGGTCGGCGTGACCCTCGGTCACCCACGCGTCCAGCGCGCAGTCGGGCTCGTCGTGGCTGCACGCTCGGGGACATCCCTCGGTGCCGGGCACCAGGTCGGGGAAGGCGTTGATCACGCGGGACGGGTCGATGTGGGCGAGGCCGAACGACCGGACGCCGGGGGTGTCGACGACCCAGCTGTCCGTGCCCGCGAGGGGCAGGGCCAGGGCGGAGGTGGTGGTGTGCCGGCCGCGGCCCGTCACCGCGTTGACATGACCCGTCGTACGCCGCCGCTCCTCCGGCACCAGCGCGTTCACCAGGGTCGTCTTGCCGACACCGGAGTGCCCCACGAAGGCGGTGATCCTGCCGTCCAGAAGTTCGCGCACCCGGTCCGCCGCGTCTCCGCTCTGCAGCTCCTCGCGGCTGGTGACGACGTACGGGATGTCCAGGTCGCCGTACAGCTCCAGCAGCTTGTCCGGCGGGGCGAGGTCCGACTTCGTCATCACCAGCAGCGGGGTGAGCCCGCCGTCGTACGCCGCCACCAGACAGCGGTCGATCAGCCGCGGGCGCGGCTCGGGATCGGCGAGGGCGGTGACGATGGCGAGCTGGTCGGCGTTGGCGACGACCACCCGCTCGTACGGGTCGTCGTCGTCGGCCGTGCGGCGCAGCACCGAGGAGCGTTCCTCGATCCGGACGATCCGCGCGAGAGTGTCCTTCCTGCCGGAGAGATCGCCGACCAGGGCCACCCGGTCGCCGACCACGGCCGCCTTGCGGCCCAGTTCGCGGGCCTTCATCGCCAGGATCACGCGGTCCCCGACCAGGCAGGTCAGGCGGCCCCGGTCGACGGTGAGGACCATGCCCTCGGCGGCGTCCTCGTGCTTGGGCCGGATGTGGGTGCGCGGCCGGTTGCCCTTGCGGTTGGGGCGGCTGCGGATGTCGTCCTCGTCGGTGTGCTTGCCGTAGCGGCGCATGACTCTCCCCGCGTCCCTAGGCCCCGAGCATCCCGGTCCAGAGTTCGGGGAAGTCCGGCAGGGTCTTCGCCGTCGTCGCCACGTTCTCGATCCGTACTCCCTCGACCGCGAGGCCGAGGATCGCGCCGGCGGTCGCCATGCGGTGGTCCTCATAGGTGTGGAAGACGCCGCCGTGCAGCGGGCGCGGGCGGATGTGCAGGCCGTCGGCGGTCTCGGTGACGTCGCCGCCCAGCTCGTTGATCTCCTTGGTGAGGGCCGCCAGGCGGTCCGTCTCGTGCAGCCGCAGATGCGCCACGCCGCGCAGGGTGGACGGGGAGTCGGCGAGCGCGGCGACCGCCGCGATGCCCGGGGTCAGCTCGCCGACCTCGCCCAGGTCGACATCGATGCCATGGATCGCCCCAGAACCGGTGAACCGCAGGCCGTACTGGGTCAGCTCGCAGGAGCCGCCCATCTCGGTGAAGATCTCCCGCAGCCGGTCACCGGGCTGGGTGGTGCGGGCCGGCCAGTCGGGGATGACCACCGTGCCGCCCGTCACCAGCGCCGCCGCCAGGAACGGCTGGGCGTTGGACAGGTCCGGCTCGATCGTCAGATCACGGCCCAGGAGCGCGCCCGGCGTGACCCGCCAGACGTTCGGCTCGCCGCCCGACTCGGGGGTGTCCACCTGGGCACCGACGGCGCGCAGCATGTCGACGGTCATCCGGATGTGCGGCATCGACGGCAGCGTGGCCCCCACGTGCCGGACCTCGACGCCCTGGTTGAACCGCGGCCCCGACAGCAGCAGCGCGGAGACGAACTGCGAGGACGAGGAGGCGTCGATCTCGACCCGGCCCCCGTCCAGGGCGCCCCCGCCGTGCACGGTCAGCGGCAGCGCGCCCCGGCCGTCGTCGTCGATCCGGGCGCCCAGCACCCGCAGCGCGTCGACGACGCCGTTCAGGGGACGCTCGTACGACCGGGGGTCGCCGTCGAAGCGGACGGGCCCGTCGGCGAGCGCGGCGACCGGCGGCAGGAACCGCAGCACGGTGCCGGCCAGGCCGGCGTCGACCTCGGCAGGGCCGCGCAGCGCTCCGGGGATGACGACCCAGTCGTCGCCGTCCTCGTCGACCGCTGTGCCCAGGGCCCGAAGCCCCGCCGCCATGAGGTCGGTGTCGCGGGCGCGGAGCGGCCGGACCAGCCGGCTCGGGCCGTCGGCGAGCGCGGCGAGGACCAGCGCCCGGGCGGTCAGCGACTTCGACCCGGGCAGGGCCACGACGGCGTCCACCGGGGTGGCGCGGTGCGGCGTCGTCCAGACCGGGCTCATGCGTCCATCCTGCCCGGTCGGCGACACCGCACCGCGCGCACGCTCAGCCGCCGACCGGCTTGGCCTTCTTCGCCGGCACCGTGCGGACCAGGCGCCGGTTGGCGAACTCGAACATGGCCAGCTCGGAGAGCTCGCGGCCGTAGCCGGACCGCTTGATGCCACCGAAGGGCAGCTCGGGGGAGGAGCCGGTCGGCTGGTTGATCCACACCATGCCGGCCTCCAGCTGCTCGGCCACCGAGCGGGCCCGGTCGAGGTCGCTGCTCATGACGGTGGCGCCGAGGCCGAAGTCGCTGTCGTTGGCCAGCGCGACCGCCTCGTCG
>NZ_DASQNH010000049.1:0-105266 GCF_035645055.1 Streptomyces sp.
CGACGGGACGATCACGTCGAGCGTGCCGGTGCCCGGGACGACGACGGTCTGCTCGTCGAGCGCGTCGAAGATGTCGTCGACCAGCCGTTCGGCCATGCGCAGGGCCCTGGGGCGGACGACCTCGACGAGCCTTCGGCGGCCCGCCTTGCGCAGGGCCTGCGGGGATCCGTAACGCTCGAGGAGCCAGGTGACGGCCGGGTGGTCCAGGCGGGGACCGAGGACGCGTTCCAGGCTGGGGTGGAACTGGGTGAGCAGGCCCCGGACGCGGTTGGAGGTGCGGTTGGCCTCGCCGGCGAGGTCCCGGTCGAAGCCGACGAGCATGGTCAGCTCCGCGGTGACCTCGTCGGTGAGGTCAAGGGTGCGCAGGGTGTGGGGCATGGTGCGGGCGGCGTCCGCGATGACGGCTGCGTCTTTCGCGTCGGTCTTGGCCTCGCCGGGGTAGAGATCGGCGATCCGCCGCATCGCCAGTCCGGGCAGGTAGGCGACCTGGCAGCCGGCGTCCCGGGCGACCGTGAGTGGGAGGGCGCCGATGGAGGCGGGCTGGTCCACGATCACCAGGACGGTGCCGAACTTGGCCCTGAGTTTGTCGAAGACGGCCCGCAGTTTCGGTTCGCTGTTCGGCAGAGGCTTGTCGAAGACCGTCTTCCCGGCCGGGGTCAGGCCGTGGCCGTGATGCGTTGCCTTGCCGACGTCCAGGCCCAGGAAGACGCCCACCGCGTCGATGTCGACCATCGTGCCCCCACATGTGTCGATGCGTGCCAGCCTCGGCGGTCGGGGCCGTTCGCGCGCATCCGCGTTATGCAGACCTGCCGCCCGCGAGCGGCCGGGCATTGCGCCTGGCCAGGCGGTGGTCGGGCCTCTGATCAGAGTCTCCGAGGCACCCCTCGGACCCGGTGACACCACCCCCAGGTCATCCGATCGACAGGGGGCAACAGTCATTCCGGGCCCGGAGGCCAGCGGCCCTCTTGCAGGACCGCGAAGAAGATAACGGGGGCTACAGGCTGCGGGCGGAGATGTCGCCGTAGGCGGTGGTCGCCTGGATGGCCAGGCCGGCGGCGCCGTCGGAGTTCCTGAGCGCGTTGCTGATCCGGCCGTAGGCGGTGCCGGCGTCCAGTGAGGCGGCAACACCCCGGGCGGCGCCGACCGAGATGTCGCCGTGCTCGGTGCGCAGCGTGACCGTGCCGCCCACCGCCTCGGCGATGCGCAGGTCGCCCTTCTGCGTGCTGATCTCCGCCGGGCCGCCCAGACGGCCGACCGAGACGTCACCCGCGGCCAGGGTGAGGCGGGCGCTCGCGGTCTCGTCGAGCTTGACCGAGCCGTGCGCACCCTCGAAGACGACGTCGCCGAGCCGCCCGACACCCCGCAGCTCGCTGCTCGCGGCCTTGGCCTCGACACGGGAGCCGGCGGGCAACTGGACGGTCACCTCGACGGATCCCGAGTTGCCGAGGATCCGGTTCTTCGCCTCGGGGGCCTCGATCCGCAGGACGCCGTCGCCGTAGGTGACCTCGATCTGCTCGGCCGCCTTGACGTCGCGGCTCTTGGCGGCGTCGGCGGGCAGGATCTCGACCGTGGTGTCGGCGCGGTCCGCGGCGATGAACCGGATGTGCCCGGCAGGGATGTCCAGGACGGCCGAGACCGGGGCGGGGGTGTCGAACTTCTGCATGGCGTTCTCCTGGGGAAGTCTCGCGGGCCCTTTGCGGCCCGCTGCTTTCTGACAACGGAAACGCTACGTTGCGTTCGATGATCCGGCAACGAACTTGTTGCACGGGATCAATGTATAACCAGTTCAACGCAGGTAAATCGTTGCAACGGGTTTGAATTTAACGCAACGCTTTGCCTTCTGTTCGTTGCAATGAATTGAGGGTGAACGCTATGCTGGAGGTGCGCGAGCACTCAAGGACGACCCCCAAGGAGACACCCCCATGCCGGGAGGCAGGCTCACTCAGCAGGAACGCCAGCAGATCGGGCTGGGACTGGCCGACGGCCTCCCCTACGCGGAGATCGCCAGGCGCCTGGACCGCCCGACCTCGACCATCACGCGCGAGGTCATGCGCAACGGCGGCCCCACCGCCTATCGCGCCGAACTCGCCCATCGCGCCACCGAACGCCGCGCCCAACGGCGCAGGCGAAGTGCGCCCAGGGGGGCGAAGGCGCCCCTCCAGGCCTACGGGCGGGACCCCGAGGCCGTGCGTGAGTACCAGGAGGCGTTCACCACCGTCTTCATGGCGTCGGGCGCGCCCAAGATGATGTCCCGGGTGCTGGCCTGCCTCTACACCACCGACGAGGGCAGCCTCACCGCGGCCGAACTCGTCGAGCGCCTGGAGGTCAGCCCGGCCTCCGTCTCCAAAGCGATCGCGTTCCTCGAAGAACAGGGCCTCGTCCGCCGGGAACGCGACGAGCGCCGCCGCGAGCGCTATGTCGTCGACGACGACGTCTGGTACCAGTCGATGATGGCCAGCGTCGGCAGCACCGCCCAGGTCGCCGAGACCGCCCGGCAGGGCGTCGGCGTGTTCGGCCCGGGCACCCCCGCCGCGGTCCGGCTGGAGAACATCGCCCGCTTCCTCGACTTCGTCACCGAGAGCCTCGCCCGCGCCGCGGAACAGGCCCGCGACATCCTCTACGTGAAACCCGAGACGTCCCCGGGCCGCACCGCCGAGACGCCCTCGGGCCGCACCGCCGAGACGCCCCCGGGTGGCGCCGCCACGCCGGGCTCGGACGGCTGACGGCCGGTCGGCCGCACCGGGTCCGGGCCGCTGACGGGCGGCCGGGATGCGCCTTTCGGTCCACGCCGCCGCGCGGGCGGCGCCTGCCCCGCGCGCACCCGCGAAACACCTGGCCGAAGACCGCCCACGCCGGTACGGTGATCATCCCCGTGCGAGCCGCCGCCGTCTCCGCACTCCCCGCCGGAGACGAAAGCGCAGCCGCCATGTCCTCCTCGATCGCCGTACCCGGCGTCCTCGCGCCCCGCCGTGCCTGGCTCACGGATCTGCCCGTGCTGCTGGTGGCGGTGGTCTGGGGCGCCAGCTATCTCGCCGCCAAGGACATCACCACCGCCGAGACCGTGCTCGCGGTCCTGGTGCTCCGGTTCGCCGTGGTGCTGCCGGTGCTGGTCGTCGCCGGCCGCCGCGCGCTGCGCGCCCTCACCCCGGCCCAGTGGCGAGGAGCCGCGCTCCTCGGGCTGATCCTCAGCGGGATCTTCCTGCTGGAGACCTACGGGATCGTGCACACCTCGGCCACCAACGCGGGCCTCATCATCAGCCTCACCATGATCTTCACCCCGCTCGCCGAGTCCGCGGTGACCCGCACCCGGCCCTCGCGCGGTTTCCTCGCGGCGGCCGCGATCTCGCTGCTCGGCGTCGTCCTGCTCACCCAGGGCGGCGGCTTCACCCGGCCCTCGCTCGGCGATCTGCTGATGCTGCTCGCCGCCCTGGCCCGCACCGTGCACGTGCTCGCCATGTCCCGGGTGACGTCCGTCCAGGGCGCGCCCGCGCTGCCGCTGACCACCGTCCAGCTCGGCACCTCGGTCGTGGTGTTCGCGCTGCTGTCGGCCGGCGCCGGCGCCACCCCGTGGGGCACCGCGGCGACGTTCGGCGCGCGGGAGTGGGCGGGGCTGCTGTTCCTGTCCGCGTTCTGCACGCTGTTCGCCTTCTTCGTGCAGATGTGGGCCGTGCGCCGCACCTCCCCGTCCCGGGTCAGCCTGCTGCTGGGCACCGAACCGCTGTGGGCCGCCGCGGCCGGGATCGCGCTCGGCGGGGAACGGCTGGGGGCGGTCGGGCTCGCGGGCGGCGCGCTGGTGCTGGCGGGGACGGCGTGGGGGCGCCGGGCGGCAGGCTGACCTCCCGGGCAGGTCAACTTCCGGAAAACGAACGGGACTTCCGGCCACTACGCCTCGTGCGACCCCATCGACCACGACTGCTGAGTCGGCGTCGGCCACGGCTGCTCAGCAACCGCCGAAGCCGGCGGCCGGGTCACCGCCGAGACCGGCGGCCGGGTCACCGCCCACACCGGCCGCCGGCTCAGCGGGACTTCCGGCTCTCCGCCGCGGCGAACAGCGCGCACGCCAGCACCAGCAGCGCCACGCTCGCGAAGATCCCGTACTCGTTCAGGAAGGCGATCCGTGACACGAGCCCTCCGTCCCAGTCGGTGAACTCCCGCAGCAAGCCCATCACGCCCTGGACCAGGGCGATGAATCCGAGAAACTCCAGCACGCTCTTCATGGCCTGGACTCTCGCCCCGCGGACCCCCCACCCGCATCGGCCGCGGGGCGAGACACCTCCGACGGAAGTCGCCGACGCCCGCCGCCCGGCGGCGCCGGTCGTCGCGGACCGGTACGACTTCGGTCGGATGCCGCGCGACTTCCGTCCACTTCCGTCCACGACAGCGCGCACGGGCCCCGTCACCCGCCCCGCACCTGCGTAGATTTGCCGACCGTGAGGGACAACAGCACGGCACCGCAGGCGCCGGCGTTCACGGGACGCCGATGGCTGTTCCCGTCCGCCGTGATCCATGAACTCGACGCGGACGGCACGTCGCCCGGACGGACCGGACGGCCCCGGCGCACGGCACGGGACTGGGCCGTCGACTTCACCTGCTTCCTGCTCGCCGTCGCCCTCGGTATCGCGGGCGCCGACACCGTCGCCGACGACCACGCCATTCCCCACGGCCTGGCCGTCGCCGACCAGGTGCTCGGCGCCCTCGCCTGCGCCGCCGTCTGGCTGCGCCGCCGCTGGCCGGCCGGGCTCGCCGTCGCCCTGACCGTCCTCGGCCCCCTCTCCGTCACCTCCGGCGGAGCGGGCCTGCTCGCCCTGTTCACGGTCGCCGTGCACCGGCCCTTCCGCTACGTCGCCTGGATCGGCGGCGCCTCCCTCGCGGTGATCCCGTTCGTCCTCTGGCTGCGCCCGGAGCCCGGCATGCCGTACCTGGCGGCCGTCGTGCTCACCGCGCTGCTCACCGTCTCCACCATCGGCTGGGGCTTGTTCGTCCGGTCCAAACGGCAGCTCATGCTGAGCCTGCGGGACCGCGCCCGGCGGGCCGAGACCGAGGCCCGGCTGCGGGCCGAACAGGCCCAGCGGCTGGCCCGCGAGGCCATCGCGCGGGAGATGCACGACGTCCTCGCGCACCGGCTGACCCTGCTCAGCGTGCACGCCGGGGCGCTGGAGTTCCGGCCCGACGCCTCCCGCGAGGAGATCGCCCGCGCGGCCGGCGTGATCCGCGAGAGCGCCCACGAGGCACTGCAGGACCTGCGGGAGATCATCGGTGTGCTGCGGGCGGGCGAGCCCGACGACGCGGGCCGCCCGCAGCCCACGCTCCCCGCCCTCGGCACCCTCGTCGCCGAATGCCGCGCGGCCGGCATGAAGGTCACCCTCGTCCAGCGGGTCGCCGACCCGGCCGCCGTCCCCGCCTCCGTCGGCCGCACCGCCTTCCGCATCGCCCAGGAGGGCCTGACCAACGCCCGCAAGCACGCCCCCGGTGCCGAGGTCACCGTCCAGATCTCCGGCATCCCCGGCGAGGGCCTCGCCGTGCTGGTGGCCAACCCCGCCCCCGACGGCGACGTCCCGCCCGTCCCCGGATCCGGCCAGGGCCTCATCGGCCTCACCGAACGCGCGACGCTGGCCGGGGGACGCCTGGAGCACGGGCCGCGCGCGGACGGCGGGTTCGAGGTGCGGGCGTGGCTGCCGTGGGGGTGAGCACGCGGCCCCGCCGAGGACCGTGCGCGCGACCGGGTCCGGGCGTACCAGCGCACCGGGCAACCATGATTTCGTAACCCCATGACTGCGATCCGACTGCTCCTCGTCGACGACGACCCCCTCGTGCGGGCCGGCCTGTCCTTCATGCTGGGCGGCGCCGACGACATCGAGATCGTCGGCGAGGCCGCCGACGGCGACGAGGCCGAGACGCTGGTGGCGCGCACCCGCCCGGACGTCGTGCTCATGGACATCCGGATGCCGGCCGTGGACGGACTCACCGCCACCGAGCGGCTGCGTTCCCGCGCGGACGCCCCGCAGATCGTGGTGCTCACCACCTTCCACGCCGACGAGCAGGTGCTGCGCGCCCTGCGCGCGGGCGCCGCCGGGTTCGTCCTCAAGGACACCCCGCCCGCCGAGATCCTCGACGCCGTGCGCAAGGTCGCGGCCGGCGACCCCGTCCTGTCGCCCGCCGTCACCCGGCAGTTGATGGCCCACGCGGCCGGCACGGCCGCCGACACCCGGCGTACGCGCGCACGCGCACGCGTCACCGTTCTCGGCGAGCGGGAGCGCGAGGTCGCCGTCGCGGTCGGACGCGGCCTGTCCAACGCCGAGATCGCCGCCCGGCTGTTCATGAGCGTGCCCACCGTGAAGACCCATGTCTCGCGCATCCTCGCCAAGCTGGACCTCAACAACCGCGTGCAGATCGCGCTGCTGGCCTACGACGCGGGACTCCTGGACGCGCCCGACGAGAACCCGGCGGCCGGGCCGGGCGGGCACTGACCGCCCGGCGCCGGCCGCGGGCACTCACCGCGGGCACCCACACCGGTGCTCACAACGGGCACTGACGGGACCGCTCGTCCGTTGACCGACCGACGGGGTGAGCACGGTGACCAGGAGGGGGCACATACGCATGGGGGACATCATCGACCTGGGCGACTACGGCGACGGGTTCCGCACCGACCCGCACCCCGTCTACGCCGCACTGCGCGCCCGCGGGCCGGTGCACCGGGTGCGGATGCCCTCGCCCGCCGACTACGAGAGCTGGCTGGTCGTCGGCTACGAGGAGGCGCGCGCGGCGCTCGCCGATCCGAGACTGGCCAAGGACGGCAGCCGGGTCGGCCTCACGCCGCTCGACGAGGAACTGATAGGACCGTATCTGCTGGTCGCCGACCCGCCCCGGCACACCCGGCTGCGCGGGCTCGTCACCCGCGCGTTCACCCCGCGCCGGGTGGAGCGGCTGCGGCCCCGCATCCAGCGGATCACCGATGAACTCCTCGACGCGATGCTGCCGCTCGGCCGCGCCGACCTCGTGGAGGCGCTGGCCTACCCGCTGCCCATCACCGTCATCTGCGAACTGCTCGGGGTGCCCGAACCGGACCGCGCGGAGTTCCGCCGGCTGTCCACCGAGACCGTCGCCCCGACGAGCGCGGACAGCGGGCAGGACGCCATCGCCCGGCTCGGCGCGTATCTGACCCGGCTGATCGAGGACAAGCGCCGCGCCGGACCCGGCGACGACCTGCTCAGCGCGCTGATCGAGACCACCACCGAGGACGGCGACCGGCTCTCCCCGGAGGAACTGCGCGGCATGGCCTACGTGCTGCTCATCGCAGGCCACGAGACGACGGTCAACCTCATCACCAACGGCGTGCACGCGCTGCTCACCCACCCCGCCCAACTCGCCGCCCTGCGCGCCGACATGACCCTGCTCGACGGCGCGGTGGAGGAGATGCTGCGCTACGAGGGCCCGGTGGAGAACGCCACCTTCCGGTACGCCGCCGAGCCACTGGAGATCGCCGGGACCCGGATCGAGGCGGGCGAAGCGGTCATGGTCGGCCTCGCCGCGGGCGACCGTGACGACACCCGCTATCCCGGCGCCGACCGCTTCGACATACGCCGCGATCCGCGCGCCCACCTCGCCTTCGGCCACGGTATCCACTACTGCCTCGGCGCCCCCCTGGCCCGTCTGGAGGCCCGCACGGCCATCGGCACCCTCCTCGACCGCGCCCCCGCCCTCACCCTCGACGGCCCACCCGGCGCGTGGCTGCCGGGAATGCTGATCCGGGGCATGCGAAGCCTGCCGGTCCGCTGGTGACGACGAACGCGGGGCGCTGACCGAGGGGGCGCGTCCGGTGGGCGGTCGGCCGCCCGAGCGAGGTCTCCGAGGGAGCCGGGCGCGCACCGGCAGGGGGCGGGTCGCCGACCGTCGGCTGAGGGCCTTGCCGTGGCGGGTGGTTGGCGGCATCACCGGGGGACAGGCGCGGAGCGGGCGGTCGTCCGGGCGCGGGGCGGGCGCCGGGAGCGGGGCGGTGTGCGGTCTGCGGTCTGCGGTTCTGCGGTGGTCGGCTGGCCGGTCGTCGGCTGGCCGGGCTAGGGGCTTTCTCGCCGATCAGGCCGGATCAGGGAGCGGTGCCGGACACCGCGAGCCCGGCGTGATCGGCGAGACGCCCGCTTGGGGCGATGGGCCGGTCGGGGCGCTGTCCTGGGCGGCGGAGTGCGGGCGCCCGCTGGGTATGGGCGGTCGCCGACCGGCCTGCGCCCGGCCTGCGGGAGCGTGCTCCGGTGCCGGCGGGCGGGCGCGGGGCCTGGGGGAAGGGTGGGGCTGGCGGCGGGCGCGGAGGTGAAGCTGAGGGCGTTGCCCCTGCCGTGGTCGGCGGTGCTCGACGGCGGACGCGGGCCCGGCTCGACGGAGCCGTGGGGGCCGGGGGTCAGCGGAACACCGCTTCCGCCCCGCCCGGGATCTCCGCCAGGCGGACCGGTCTGCGTTCGCGGCGGGAGCGTTCGCAGGCCTCGGCGATGCGCAGGGCCTGCAACGCCTCGCGGCCGTCGCAGGGGTTGGCCCGCTCGCCCCGGACCACCTCCACGAACGCGGCCAGTTCGGTCTCGTAGGCGGGCCCGAAGCGCTCCAGGAAGGTGGTCCACGGGCGGGACGCGGCCGGCGGCCCGGTCGGCTCGGTGGACGCGATCGGCGTCCGGTCGTCCAGCCCGACCACGATCTGGTCCCGCTCCCCGGCCAGCTCCATGCGCACGTCGTAACCCGCCCCGTTCAGCCGGGTGGCCGTCGCGGTGACCAGCGTGCCGTCGTCGAGGGTGAGCAGCGCCGCGCCGGTGTCGACGTCGCCCGCCGCCCGGAACATCGGGGGCCCGCCGTCGGATCCGGTGGCGTACACCTCCACCACCTCGCGGCCGGTCACCCAGCGCGCGATGTCGAAGTCGTGGATCAGGGTGTCCCGGAACAGCCCGCCGGACAGCGGGAGATACGCGGCGGGCGGCGGCGCCGGGTCGGAGGTCATCGCCCGTACGGAGTGCAGCCGTCCGAGCCGCCCGGAGCGGACCGCCTCGCGGGCGCCGGTGTAGCCGGCGTCGAAGCGGCGCTGGAAGCCCATCTGGAGGACCGTCCCGGCGGCCTCCACCTCGGCGAGCGCGCTGAGGGTGCCGGGCAGGTCGATCGCGATCGGCTTCTCGCAGAAGACGGGCAGTCCGGAGCGCGCGGCCCGGCCGATCAGGTCGGCGTGGGCCGAGGTCGTCGTGGTGATCACGACCGCGTCCACACCCCACCGGAAGATCTCGTCCACCCCGGGCGCCGCCGTCTCGCCCAGCCGGTGGGCCAGCTCCTGCGCCCGCGCGGGGTCCGCGTCGGTCAGGATCAGGGAGCCGACGTCCCGGTGACTGCTGAGCGTGTTGGCATGGATGGTGCCGATCCGGCCCGTACCGATGACCCCGATGCGCATGGAATCACGGTGGGGGTGGACCCGGCCCACTGTCAATGCGAATGTCCGGACAATCGGACTACACAACTTCCCGTCAACCGGTCGTGAAAGCTACGCTCGGCCCGTGCCGAAACCAGATGTCGACCCGACCGTCCAGCTCGACCTCAGCGTGGACCGGAGTTCTCCGGTGCCCCTGTACTTCCAGTTGTCCCAGCAGTTGGAGGCCGCGATCGAGCGGGGAGCGCTCACTCCGGGCAGCCTGCTGGGCAACGAGATCGAGCTGGCCGCCCGGCTCGGCCTGTCCCGGCCCACCGTCCGCCAGGCCATCCAGTCGCTGGTCGACAAGGGTCTGCTGGTGCGCCGCCGCGGGGTCGGGACCCAGGTCGTGCACAGCCAGGTCAAGCGCCCCCTGGAGCTGAGCAGCCTCTACGACGACCTGGAGGCGGCCGGCCAGCGCCCCGCCACGAAGGTGCTGGTCAACACCGTCGTCCCGGCGTCCGCCGAGGTCGCGGCGGCGCTCGGGGTGGCCGAGGACGGCGACGTCCACCGCGTGGAGCGGCTCCGGCTGGCGCACGGCGAACCGATGGCGTACCTGTGCAACTTCCTGCCGCCCGGACTGTTCGATCTGGACACCGCACAGCTGGAGACCACCGGCCTGTACCGGCTGATGCGGTCCGCGGGGATCACCCTGCACAGCGCCCGGCAGTCCATCGGCGCCCGCGCCGCGACCGCCGTCGAGGCCGAACGGCTCGGGGAGAGCGAGGGCGCCCCGCTGCTCACCATGCGGCGCACCACGTTCGACGACACCGGCCGCGCCGTCGAGTACGGCACCCACACCTACCGCCCGAGCCGCTACTCCTTCGAGTTCCAGCTCCTCGTGCGGCCCTGAGACGGGTCGCCGCCCGGACCCGGTTCGTCGCAATGTCCGGACAAGCCGGCCGACTCGCGCTCCCCGGTCACGGGGGGCACGAGCCCCGTGTTCGATACTGAGGCGTTTGGGGCCGGAGAGACGACCGGCCCCGGCGTACCGAAGAACACAGCAAGAAGGGCACGGCCTCGTGGCACGGTTTCGGACCTGGGTAGGCATCGCGGTGGCAGGGGCACTGACACTGTCCCTCGCGGGGTGCAGCAGCACCGGCGGCAAACGCGCCGAGGACGCCCGCAAGGCCGCGGCCGCCCGGGGCGAGGCGGCGGTGACCACACCCCGCTGGACCTTCGCCATGATCACCCACTCGGGTGACGGGGACACCTTCTGGGACATCGTCCAGAGCGGCGCCAAGGAGGCCGCCGCCAAGGACAACATCAACTTCCTGTACTCCCACGACGACGAGGCCCAGCAGCAGGCCCAGCTCGTCGACGCGGCCGTCGACAAGAAGGTCGACGGCATCATCGTCACCCTCGCCAAGCCCGACGCGATGAAGGCCGCCGTCGCCCGCGCCGTCAAGGCCGGCATCCCGGTGGTGACCGTGAACTCCGGCTCCGAGGAGTCCGAGGAGTTCGGCGCCCTCACCCACATCGGCCAGGACGAGACCATCGCCGGACAGGCCGTCGGCGAGGAGCTGAACGCGCGCGGCAAGAAGAAGGCGCTCTGCATCCTGCACGAGCAGGGCAACGTCGGCCACGAGCAGCGCTGCGCCGGCGTGAAGGAGACCTTCGACGGCACCGTGCAGAACCTCTACGTCACCGGCACCAGCATGCCGGACGTGCAGTCCGCCATCGAGGCCAAGCTCCAGGCCGACACGTCCGTCGACGCCGTCGTCACCCTCGGCGCGCCGTACGCCGACACCGCCGTGAAGGCCAAGCAGGGCGCGGGCAGCGACGCCGAGATCGACACCTTCGACCTGAACGCCAAGGTCGCCGCCGGCCTGAAGGACGGCACCCTCGGCTTCGCCGTCGACCAGCAGCCCTACCTCCAGGGCTACGAGGCGATCGACCTGCTGTGGCTGTACAAGTACAACGCCGACGTCCTCGGCGGCGGCAAGCCCGTGCTCACCGGCCCGCAGATCATCACCAAGGACCAGGCCGCCGCCCTGGAGGAGTACACGAAGCGGGGCACCCGATGAGCGCGGCCACCACCGACGAGCGCCTGCTGCGCACCTCCCCGCTGCGCGCCCTCCTCAGCCGGCCCGAGCTGGGCTCGGTGGTCGGCGCGCTCGCCGTCTTCGTCTTCTTCGCGTTCGCCGCCGACAGCTTCCTGCGCGCCGCCAGCCTGAGCACCGTCCTGTACGCGTCCTCCACCATCGGCATCATGGCCGTCCCGGTCGCGCTGCTGATGATCGGCGGCGAGTTCGACCTGTCCGCCGGTGTCCTGGTGACGTCGTCCGCGCTGATCTCGTCGATGTTCAGCTACCAGATGACCGCCAACGTCTGGGTCGGCGTCGGCGTCTCCCTGCTGGCCACGCTCGCCATCGGCGCCTTCAACGGCTTCATGCTCAGCCGCACCGAACTGCCCAGTTTCATCATCACGCTCGGCACCTTCCTGATGCTGACCGGCATGAACCTCGGCTTCACCAAGCTGATCTCCGGCACCGTCTCCACCAAGACCATCGCCGACATGGAGGGCTTCCCCAGCGCCCGCGACGTCTTCGCCTCCACCCTCACCATCGGCGGCGTCGACTTCAAGATCACCATCCTGTGGTGGTTCGCCCTGGTCGCGGTGGCCTCCTGGATCCTGCTGCGCACCCGCGCGGGCAACTGGATCTTCGCGGTCGGCGGCAACAAGGACGCAGCCCGCGCGGTGGGCGTCCCCGTGACGGCCACCAAGATCGGCCTCTACATGGGCGTCGCCTTCGGCGCCTGGATCGCCGGCCAGCACCTGCTCTTCTCGTACGACGTCGTCCAGTCCGGCGAGGGCGTCGGCAACGAGCTGATCTACATCATCGCCGCCGTCATCGGCGGCTGCCTGATCACCGGCGGCTACGGCAGCGCGGTCGGCTCGGCGGTCGGCGCCTTCATCTTCGGCATGACCAGCAAGGGCATCGTCTTCGCCGAGTGGAACCCGGACTGGTTCAAGTTCTTCCTCGGAGCGATGCTGCTCCTCGCGACCCTGCTCAACGCCTGGGTCCGCAAGCGCGCGGAGGCCACCAAGTGACGACCGAGACCGCGACCGCGACCCGCACGGCGCTCGTCGAACTGTCCGACGTCAGCAAGCGCTACGGCAACGTCCGCGCCCTGGAAGGCGTCTCCCTGGAGGTCCACCCGGGTGAGATCACCTGCGTCCTGGGCGACAACGGCGCCGGCAAGTCCACCCTCATCAAGATCATCGCGGGCCTGCACCAGCACGACGCGGGCACCTTCCGTATCGAGGGAGAGGAGACCCGCCTCGGCTCCCCGCGTGAGGCCCTGGACCGCGGCATCGCCACCGTCTACCAGGACCTGGCCGTCGTTCCCCTCATGCCGGTCTGGCGGAACTTCTTCCTCGGCTCCGAGCCCCGCAAGGGCGTCGGCCCCTTCAAGCGCATGGACGTCGACCACATGCGCCGCACCACCCACGCGGAACTCCTCCGCATGGGCATCGACCTGCGCGACGTCGACCAGCCCATCGGCACCCTCTCCGGCGGCGAACGCCAGTGCGTGGCGATCGCGCGGGCGGTCCACTTCGGGGCGAAGGTCCTCATCCTCGACGAGCCCACCGCGGCGCTCGGCGTGAAGCAGTCCGGCGTCGTCCTGAAGTATGTGGCGGCGGCCCGCGACGAGGGCCTGGGCGTTGTCTTCATCACCCACAACCCGCACCACGCGTACATGGTGGGGGACAGATTCGTACTGCTGCGGCGGGGCGCCATGGTCGGGAATCACACCCGGGACGAGACAACCCTGGACGAGCTGACGGACCAGATGGCAGGCGGAACCGACCTCGCAGACCTGCGCCGGGAACTGAAGCGTCTTTGAGGGGCGCCGGGAACTGCGCGCCCGGCCACGGCGGCGCCGCACCCGGCAGACAACCGGAACCGCCCCGTTCCGCACCCCGCACCCCCGTGAGGCAGAATCGGCGACGATGAGCACCTACGGCACCTTCAGCGCCCCCATCGGCTCCCGGCGTGCCCCCGCCCTCAGAACGATCGGCACCCGGGAACGCCGCTCGCACCTGACCGCACCGCGCGTGCCCACGGTCGGCATCGACATCGGCGGCACGAAGGTGATGGCGGGCGTCGTCGACGCCGACGGCAACATCCTGGAGAAGCTGCGCACGGAGACCCCGGACAAGTCCAAGAGCCCGAAGGTCGTCGAGGACACCATCGTCGAGCTGGTGCTGGACCTGTCCGACCGGCACGACGTGCACGCCGTCGGCATCGGCGCGGCCGGCTGGGTCGACGCCGACCGCAACCGGGTGCTGTTCGCCCCCCACCTGTCGTGGCGCAACGAACCCCTGCGCGACCGCATCGCCGACCGGCTCGCGGTCCCCGTGCTCGTCGACAACGACGCCAACACCGCCGCCTGGGCGGAGTGGCGGTTCGGCGCGGGCCGCGGCGAGGACCACCTGGTCATGATCACCCTCGGTACCGGGATCGGCGGCGCCATCCTGGAGGACGGCCAGGTCAAGCGGGGCAAGTTCGGGGTGGCCGGCGAGTTCGGCCATATGCAGGTGGTGCCCGGCGGCCATCGCTGCCCCTGCGGCAACCGCGGCTGCTGGGAGCAGTACAGCTCCGGGAACGCGCTGGTCCGCGAGGCCCGGGAGCTGGCCGCCGCCGACTCCCCGGTGGCGTACGGGATCATCGAGCACGTCAAGGGGCAGATCGGCGACATCACCGGCCCGATGATCACCGAGCTGGCCCGTGACGGCGACGCGATGTGCGTCGAACTGCTCCAGGACATCGGCCAGTGGCTCGGCGTCGGCATCGCCAACCTGGCCGCCGCCCTGGACCCCTCCTGCTTCGTCATCGGCGGCGGTGTCTCGGCCGCCGACGACCTGCTGATCGGCCCCGCGCGGGACGCCTTCAAGCGGCATCTGACCGGCCGCGGCTACCGCCCCGAGGCCCGGATCGTCCGCGCCCAGCTCGGCCCCGAGGCCGGCATGGTCGGCGCCGCCGACCTCGCCCGGCTGGTCGCCCGCCGCTTCCGCCGCGCCAAGCGCCGCCGGGTGGAGCGGCACGAGCGCTACGAGCGGTACACGCAGGCCCGTCGCGCCGAGGGGGCGCCGTGACGTCGGGGACCCTGCCGCATCAGGCCGGACCGCCGGACGAGCCGCAGCGCCCCGTCGAGGACCGCCGCCACATGATCCGCCGGCGCGCGCTGACCCTGCTGATCATCGTGCTGCTCATCGGCGTTCCGGCCGGCTATCTGGTGATCTCCGCCAACCAGAGCCGCGACAGCGGCAAGGACAAGGAGAAGAAGTACTCCGCGACCGGCCTCACCCAGGGCTGGCCGTCGAAGGTGCAGCGCCGTCTGTACCAGGTTCCGGTGCCGCACCCGGCGAACCAGGTCGCCTGGTACGAGACGAACAACTGGAAGACCAGCCGCCTGTACGTCCAGTTCCAGACCACGCACGACGGCCTGGACGCCTTCCTGGAGGAGATGGGCCTCGACCGGCACGACCTGGTCAAGGACGACCTGCCCATCGGCTCCCGCGACCGGGACGTCACCGGCTGGAAGTTCTCCGGCCCCGGCGCCCGGCCCGGCCCGAACTACGGCGTCGTGCGCGAGCAGAAGAACCCGAAGCCGACGCAGGACATGGTCGTGAACTTCGGCGATCCGACGTACCCGATGGTGTACGTCGTCTCCCGCACGGTTCCCTGACCGGACCGGCCCCGGACGGTCGCCGGGGCCGATTGTCAGACCCGGCCCGTAGAGTCGAAGACGACTGATCGGACGAGCGGGCGGGAGGTGACCGGACGTATGCGCGACACGGCGACGGCCGAGCGCGCGGCACCGCGCGTCCCCGCGGCACTCGCCGCCGTCTTCCTCCCCGCGCCCCTCCCGCGCGACGGCCGGATCGCCTTCTGGGACCCCGACGGCGGCACCCCCGCGGACCTGCCCGCCGCCGAGCCCGCGGAGCTGACCGTCGTACGCCCCCATGGCTCCGGAGTACGCAGCAGGCCGGCCCCCGCGCTGAGCATGCCCCTCGACCAGGCCCTGCCGCTGCTCGTGCGGGCCCGGCACGATCCGGCCGCCCACCCCGCCACCGCCTGCTGGGGAGCGGCCGCCCTGCACGCCCTGCGGCTCGCCGCCCGCGGCCGCCTCCTGCCCGGACTGACACCCACCGGCCACGACGCCTGGCGGGCCGGCCCGCTCGACCCCGACGACCTCGCCCACCTGCGCGCCATCGCCGCAGCCCTGCCGTCCGAGGGCCACGCGGTGCCGCTGCCCGGCGGCGGCCCGCTGCGGCTGCCCGAGCCGGAAGCCCTGATGCGCTCCTTCCTGGACGCCGTCGCGGACACCCTGCCCCGCACCCCCGCCGCACCCCACGCCTGCGGACGCCCCTTCGCCGACCGCCGCCCGCAGCGCCTGCCCGCCGCCCAGGACTGGGCCGCCGAGGTCGCCGCCGGCATGGACGCGGGCGTGCGCATCTCCCTGCGTGTGGACCTGGCGGCGTACGACCTGTTCGACACCGGGCAGCAGAGCGAGGGCGGCGAACGGCTGCGCCGCGCGGGCGCCGCGATCGTCCAGGTGCACAGCCTCGCCGACCCCACCCTCGTCACCGACGCGGCGGCGCTGTGGGCGGGCGAGGCGGACACCGAGTTCGGCCCCCGCGCACGCGTGGACGCCGCCCTCGCCGTCCGCCGCGCGGCCCGCGTCTGGCCCCCGCTGGACCGGCTCGCCGAGCAGGACGTCCCCGACGTCCTCGCGCTCTCCGAGGAGGAGCTGGGCGACCTGCTGGGCGTCGCCGCCACCCGGCTCGCCGCCGCCGGAGTCGCCGTCCACTGGCCGCGCGACCTCGCCCGCGACCTCACCGCCGCCGCCGTGGTCCGCCCCGCGCCGGGCTCCGCGACCGACGGCACCGGCTTCTTCGAGAGTGAGGAACTGCTCCAGTTCCGCTGGCAGCTCGCCCTCGGCGGCGAGCCGCTCAGCGAGGCCGAGATGGACACCCTCGCCGAGGCCCACCGGCCCGTCGTGCGGCTGCGTGACCAGTGGGTGCTGGTCGACCCGGCCCTCGTCCGCAAGGCCCGCAAACGGGAACTCGGGCTGCTCGACCCCGTCGACGCGCTCTCCGTCGCCCTCACCGGCAGCGCCGAGGTCGACGGCGAGACCGTCGAGGCCGTGCCGGCCGGCGCGCTCGCCGCCCTGCGTGACCGCCTCACCGCCGGGATCGGCCCGGCCGAACCCCCCGCCGGGCTGCGCGCCACCCTCCGCGACTACCAGCTGCGCGGCCTGGCCTGGCTCGACCTCATGACCTCCCTCGGCCTCGGCGGCTGCCTCGCCGACGACATGGGCCTCGGGAAGACCATCACCGTCATCGCCCTGCACCTGAAACGGGCCCGCCCCGAACCGACCCTCGTGGTCTGCCCCGCCTCCCTGCTCGGCAACTGGCAGCGCGAGATCGAACGGTTCGCCCCCGGCGTGCCCGTCCGCCGCTACCACGGCACCGGCCGCACCCTCGACGACCTCGACGGCGGATTCGTCCTCACCACCTACGGCACCATGCGCTCGGCCGCCCCGGTCCTCGCCGAACAGCGGTGGGGCATGGTCGTCGCCGACGAGGCACAGCACGTCAAGAACCCGTACTCGGCCACCGCCAAGGCCCTGCGGACGATCCCCACCCCGGCGCGCGTGGCCCTCACCGGCACCCCCGTCGAGAACAACCTCTCCGAACTCTGGGCCCTGCTCGACTGGACGACACCCGGACTGCTCGGCCCTCTGAAGTCCTTCCGCGCCCGGCACGCCCGCGCGGTGGAGAACGGCGAGGACGCGGAGGCGGTGACCCGGCTCGCCCGCCTCGTCCGCCCCTTCCTGCTGCGCCGCAAGAAGTCCGACCCCGGCATCGTCCCCGAGCTGCCGCCCAAGACCGAGACCGACCACCCCGTCCCCCTCACCCGTGAACAGGCCGCGCTCTACGAGGCGGTGGTGCGCGAATCGCTGCTCGCCATCGAGACGGCCGAGGGCATCGCGCGCCGGGGCCTGGTCCTGAAGCTGCTGACCTCCCTGAAGCAGATCTGCGACCACCCCGCGCTCTACCTCAAGGAAGAGCCCGCACAGCGCGGCGCCGACCGGCTCGCCGCCCGCTCCGGCAAACTCGCGCTGCTGGACGAGCTGCTCGACACCCTCCTCGCCGAGGACGGCTCGGCACTGGTCTTCACCCAGTACGTGGGCATGGCCCGCCTCATCACCGCCCACCTCGCCGCCCGCGCGGTCCCCGTCGACCTGCTGCACGGCGGTACGCCGGTGCCCGAGCGCGAGCGGATGGTCGACCGCTTCCAGAGCGGGGCCATCCCGGTCCTCGTCCTCTCCCTCAAGGCCGCCGGCACGGGCCTGAACCTCACCCGCGCGGGCCACGTCGTCCACTTCGACCGCTGGTGGAACCCGGCCGTCGAGGAACAGGCCACCGACCGCGCGTACCGGATCGGCCAGACCCAGCCCGTCCAGGTCCACCGCCTCGTCACCGAGGGCACGGTGGAGGACCGCATCGCCGAGATGCTGGCCGCCAAGCGGGCTCTGGCCGACGCCGTCCTCGGCTCCGGTGAGGCGGCCCTCACCGAGCTGACGGACCGTGAACTGTCCGACCTGGTCTCGCTCAGGAGGTCGTCATGAGCGAAGAGACGGGCCTCGAGGGGACCGGCTTCGAGGAGCCCGGGACCGGTGGGGAGCGTGCCGGGGAGGCGCCGTCCGAGAGTCCCGCGGATGCCGCCCGCCGGGCGCTGCGGGCCGCGCGTGCGGTGCGCGGAGCGGCGGACGACGCGTCACCCCCCGATGCTGTCGCGGATGCCGGGACGCCGCCCGCGGAGGAGCGTGACTCCGGGGCGGCGAAGGGCGCGTTCGGCGGGCCTCGCGAAGCCGGCGGGACCCGCGAGGGCCGTACGGGCCGCGAACTCCGGCCCGGCGACGCCGCCCGCGCGGCACTGCGCCGGGCGGCCGCCGCCCGTCGAGGTGCGGGGGAGAGCGCGACGGAGGAGACGGGAGAGACCGGCGCGGGGCCGGGCGAGGACCCTGACGACACGTCCGCCGGTGCGGAGCGGGCGCGGGACACCCGTCCCGCCGATCTGGCCCGCGACGCGCTGCGCACCGCCCGCAGGCAACGGGAGAGGGAACGCGCGGCACAGGCACGCGAGGGCTCCAGCACCCCGCGCACCACGCCGAGGCGTCCGGCACCCCCCGCGTCCTCCCGCGGAACCGAGGCGACCAGAGAGGTGGCCGCCTTCCTGGCGAACGCCTTCCGCATGCCGCCCGATACGGACGGCCCGGACGAGGCTGCTCCCCTCGGCGGGACGTCCGGTCCCGGTGAGACGTCCGGTCCTGTCCACCAGGAAGCCCGGGACCCCGCCACCGGCCCGGTGGACGGGCCTTCCCGCACCCCCGCCGCCATGGGTTCGCCCCACCGCGACAGTGACCTTCGCCGTACGTTCCCCGCGCTTGCGCCCCAGCCCCCGGCGGGGGACGGGCGGTTCGCGGAGACCTGGTGGGGCAACGCCTGGATCACCGCGCTGGAGGAGGGCGCGCTGGACGTCAAGCGGCTGGCGCGCGGGCGGGGTTACGCCGAGCAGGGACACGTCGACGCCATCACGGTGACCCCCGGGCAGGTACTGGCGTACGTGCACGGCAGCCGCCCCAGGCCGTACCGCGTGCAGATCCGGCTGCGCACGCTGGACGACCCCGACTGGGAGCGGTTCCTGGACGCCGCGGCGGAGCGGCCCGGGCACATCGCCGCGCTGCTGGACAAGGAGATGCCGCACGCCCTCGCGGAAGGCGATGTCCGGCTGCTCCCCGGCCCCGGCGACCTGGAGCCCCGCTGCAGCTGCCCCGACCGCGGCCACCCCTGCAAGCACGCCGCCGCCCTCTGCTACCAGACGGCCCGGCTGCTCGACGCCGACCCCTTCGTGCTGCTCCTGCTGCGCGGGCGCGGGGAGCGTGAACTCCTCGACGCGCTGTCCCGGCTGAGCGCCACGCGGGCCGCCCGCGCCGCCCAGGAACGGGACCCGGCGCCGCTGCCCGGCGTACGCGCCACCGACGCCCTCGCCCCACGTCGGCTCCCGCCGCTTCCGGCCCCGTTGCGGACGCCCGCGCACCCCGAGCAGCCCCCGGCGTATCCGGCGGCGCCCGGCGGACCGGACCCGCTCGCGCTGGACCAGCTCGCCACCGACGCCGCCGCCCGCGCCCACGCCCTGCTGGCCACCGGCCACGACCCGGTCGCCGGGCTGACCCTGTGGGAGGACGCGGTACGGCTCGCCGCGGCCCGTCCGGGTGCCGGACTCACCGCCGCCACCCGCGGTCTGTACGCCTCGCTCGCGTCCGCCGCCGGCCGCACCCCCGCCGAGCTGGCACGCGCGGTCGCCGCCTGGCGGCAGGGCGGCCCGGACGGGCTCGCCGCGCTGGAGCAGCCCTGGGATCCGCCGGCCGGCCGTTTCGACCGGGCTCGCCCGCTCCTCCTGGCCGCCGACTTCCCCCCGTTCCGCCCCTCGCGCAACCGCCTCACCCACCCCCGCGGCCACCTCCAGCTCCGCCTCGGCCGCGACGGTCTGTGGTACGCCTACGAGTCCGACCCGGGCGCGGACGACTGGTGGCCGCGCGGCACCCCGGACCTCGATCCGGTAGGCGCCCTCACCGGTCTGGGCGGCGCCGCGGACGCTTGAGAGAGGTCCTCACCGGCCGCGCCGCGCACGCTTCCCGCGGCCGGTGGGGCCGTCATGGCCGCCGCGGGATCTCCGGGTAGCGGGCGACGATCAGCTCGCTCGCCTTCGGGCCAGGGGCGAAGACGTGATCGGCGGTGTCGACCGGCTGCCCGGTCAGCCGGTCCACCACGACCGGGTCCACGGCCACGCCCGTGCGGACGTCGACCAGAACCAGACTGCGGTCCTCAGGAGCCAGCCGGTGATTCCCCCACGCGGCCATGACGAGGATGAGCGGGCGCAGCGCACGGCCCAGGTCGGTGGCCCGGTACTCCGGGTCGCCGGATTCCGGCGAGGCCTCCTCGGCTTCGAGGAGGCCCCTCGCGGTCAGGTCGGCGATCCGGTCCGCCAGGACGTCGGCGGGCGTCGCCAGGTTCCGGCGGATCGCCTCGAACCGGCCGCGGCCCTCGAAGACCTCGTGCAGGATCTCCAAGGTCCACCAGGGGCCGATGGCCTGGACCGTGCGGGCCAGCGGGCAGTCGGGAATGCGCGGCGTGGGGCCCGCGGAACGCACCGGCTCGGTCCGCCCACCGTCCTGGGTGCTCATGAGATCGCTCCTCATCATCCGTTCCTCTCGCGGTCGGCACCGTCTGGTGCGGAGTCTGTGTCGTCGCCGTCGCCGTCGCCGTCGCCGTCGCCGTCGCCGTCGCCGACCCGGCGGGCCTGCGGAAGGAATGCGGAGAGCCCCGGGCGGCCGGTCGCACCGGTCACCCGGGACTCTCCGATCCCGCGGTCAGCCGTCCGCCCAGGTCCTTCCGGGACCGGGAGGCGAGGGTCGCAACGACCCGTACTGCCGCATTCCGTACAGCAGCGGACTCCACTGCCGGTCCAGCTGTTTCCGCACGTTGAGCACTTCCCCGAACACCACGACGTGGTCCCCCACGGGAAGTGTCTCGCTGACCCGGCAGTCCGCGACCGTGTGCGCGTCCTCGACCAGGTGGGGCAGACCCAGATCCGGTCCCCGGTCCCACGCGACCCGCTCGAACCGGTCCGCGGAGCCCGAGGCGAAGAGGTCGGCCGCCGGCTGGGCCCGGTCGTGCAGGAGGTTGACCGCGAAGGCCGACACCTCGAGCAGCGCCGCCAGCGTCGGGCTCTGCGCGCGCAGGCAGACCAGCAGTGTCGGCGGTTGCAGGGTGACGCTGCACACCGACGAGCAGGTCATCCCCCACGGCCTGCCGTCCGGTGCGGTGGTCGTCACGATGGCGACTCCGGCCGGATGCGTCGTCATGAGAGAACGGAACTCCGCCGGGTCGACCGGGGCTCGCTCGACGGTGCCGGTTACCGGATCCGGCATGGTGCGCCACCTCCCCGTCGGTCGGCCAGCCGACTACGCACGCGTCTCCTTCAGCCGGTGCACGTGATCCACGTAGTCCCAGTGGCTCGGCAGGGTGTCGACCAGGGAGGCGGCCTGGTCACGGACCAGACGCAGCTCCTTGTTCGCGGCGACGTCGTCCATCAGCGCCAGGCCGGGCAGCGGGCGTAGGTCAAGACCGCCGAGGCCCAGGATCATCGCGGTGTACGAGTAGGGCTCGAACCCGTGGTAGTAGGGGAAAACGGTGTCCTCGTCGGGCAGCTTCACCTTCCACTGCTCGATGCGCTCGGCCAACGAGTCCGGCATGGTGCGGGTCTTGGCGTCCCGCCAGTAGTCGTTGTCGTTGCGCTTGGCGGCCACGTAGTGCAGCACGAGGAACTCGCGCACGCCGTCCATGACGTTGGCGACCTGCCGGTTGTAGGACTTGCGCAGCTGATCGTCGTCCCGCCCGCCGGGGAAGTGCTTCACGAGCTGCTCGATGGCGTTCTGGATGAAGAAGATCCCCGTCGACTCCAGCGGCTCGACGAATCCGCTGGACAGCCCGATCGCGACGCAGTTGTTCACCCAGGAGTTCTCACTGCGGCCGATCCGCATCCGGATGTGGTTGGCGGTCAGGTCGTCCGCGGCCGGCCCCCAGAACTCGCGCAGCGTGCGCTCGGCCTCCTCCGGGGTGCAGTAGTCGCTGGCGTAGACGTAACCCGTGCCGATCCGGCCGTACAGCGGGATCGTCCAGATCCAGCCGGCGGCCTGTGCGGACGCCCTGGTGTACGGACCCATCCCCTGGTCGGCCATCTCCATGGGCACGCGCAGGGCGACCGCGCTGTCGTTGGGCAAGGTGTCCTGGTAGGACTGGAACGGCACTCCGAGCGCCTTGTTGAGCAGCATGCCGCGGAACCCGGTGCAGTCGATGAAGAGGTCGCCCTTCAGGTCGCCGCTCTCCTTCGTGCGGACGTGCGTGATGTAGCCACGCTCGTCGACACCGGTGTCGATCACGTCGTCCAGCACGTGCCGGACACCGCGGTCGGTGCCGTACCCGGTGAGCAGCCGGGCCAGCAGCGTCGCGTCGAACTGGTACGCGTAGGGGAACTGGGTGTTCTGTTCGGCCATGGTGGACTTGGACATGCCGTCGGGTTCGCGCTCGCCGAGGTCGAGCGCCAGCAGACTGCCCTCCAGCTGGCGAGGCGAGCGCTTGGCGTCGCAGAGGGCGGCGATCACCGAGCAGTCCCTGTCGTAGTCCTCACTGGGCCGCTTGTGCAGCCACCAGTCGGCGAGGGAGACGCCCTCCACCACCCGCGGCCGTTCGAAGGGGTGGTAGAAGTGATGCCCTTCGGCTCGCCAGTTGTCGTACCGGATCGCCAGCTTGTAGGTGGCGTGACATTCCGGCATCCAGTCGGTCTCTTTGAGGCCGAGATAGGCGAAGAAGTGACGGATCGTGCTGAAGGAAGCCTCACCGACACCGATCGTGGGAACGTTCCTGGACTCGACGAGCGTCACGGAGAGACGGTCACCGAACGCCGCCTTGAGATACGAAGCGGTCATCCAGCCCGCGGTTCCACCGCCGACGATGACAACACTCTTGGCCATTACATCCTCGTTTCCTTCGCACTGATCGGGATGATCTCGAGAGAACTGCACACCGCCGGCCGGACTATCCGGCCGAAGCGAGCCCCGCCTCGCATTCGTCGACGAACTCGATGAGTCCGCGCACCCCGGTCTCCAGCGTCACGGGATCGACACAGAACGCGATCCGGACCAGATGGCGGGCCCAGGGCGCGTAGTCGTGGGAGCGGACACGGCCCTGGTCGTCGAGTTCGGGTCGCATGGCGAAGCCGTTGCCCGGTACGACCGCGATCCCCTTGCGGTCGAGCAGCCGTGTCGCGAACGTCTCGGCGTCCAGCCCGCTCCGGGTCACGTCGACCATGGCGTACCAGCCGCCGGCGGGCAGTTCGCGCAGCAACCCGGCCCGGACCAGCGGGGGCAGGGCCACGTCCCGATTGCGCTGCACCAGCTTGAGGTTGGTCGCCGACGCGTCGAACCGGCTGTTCAGCGCGGCGATGCCCGCGTACTGGACGGGCGTGGAGGTGCCGATGATGTTGGCCTCCTGGGCGACCTTCATGACGTCGGCGGCGCGGTCGTTGGCCAGCGCCACGTAGCCCAGCCGGTAACCGGTCATCGCGAAGCTCTTGGAGAAGCTGAAGACGCTGTGCACGATGCGCTCGTCGACCGGGACATCGCGTTCCAGGGAGGCCACCGAGATGTGCTCACGCTCGTAGAGGAAGTGCTCGTATGCCTCGTCGCTGATGACGTGCCAGCCGCGGTCGCGGGCCAGCTCCAGCAGGGCCGTGAGCTCGCCGCGGTCCAGGACGACACCGGTCGGGTTGGCCGGCGAGTTGATCAGCAGCACCCGGGTGCGCGGCGACGCGGCGGCCGCGATCACCTCGGGGTCGGGCCGCAGATCGGCGCCGAGCGGATACAGCACCGGGCGGAAACCGGCGAGCAGGCTCTGCTGGAGGTGGACCGGCCAGTGCAGTTCGGGCAGCAGGATCTCGGCGCCCGGCTCGGCCAGCGACTGGAGCAGGGCGGCCAGACCCTGGCACGAGCCCGGCGAGATCAGCAGCCGGGAGACCGCGCTGTCCACCCCGTTGTCCGAGCGGAGCTTCTCCACCACCGCCGCGCGCAGCTCGGGCAGGCCCTCCACGCCGGTGTACTTGGTCTCGCCCCGCCGCACGGCGTCGATGAACGCCTCGGCGACGTCCTCGGACGGGTGGAAGAACGGGTCACCGACATGCAGCTTCACCACCTCGGCGCCGGACTCCTTCTCTTTCGTCTCCGCCGCCCGGAAGATGCGGTGCAGGCATGACGAAGGAATGGATCCAGCGGCGGACAAGATCTCTGAACTCACGCTCGAACCACCTTTGTTCCGTTGAGATTTCTTCGGACTTGCGGCACTCGTCATGCCGTACGGCCGCCGTCGACGGGAATCACCGCTCCGGTGACCCAGCCCGACGCCTCCGAGTCGAGCAGCATGCACACCCACCGGCCGATCTCCGCCTCGTCGCCGAACCGGCCCATCGGAGTCGACGACAGGAGGTCGACGCGCAACTGCTCGGTGCCCGCCCCGTCCAGACCGGTCTCGTTCCACATCGGCGTCTCCACGGGGCCGGGCATGATGGCGTTCACCCGTACCTGAGGGGCGAGTTCCCTCGCCAGCGAACGCGTCAGGCTGTTGAGAGCCGCCTTGGTCGCACCGTAGAAGGCCCGCCCCGGCATGGACAGCGCGCCGCCGACCGACGAGATGTTGACCACGCTGCCGCGGCGGGCCCGCAGGAGCGGCAGCGCGCACCGGATCAGTTCGGCCGGCGCACGGACGTTGACGGCGAACATCGCGTCGAACTGGGCGGGGTCGGTCTCCTCAAGCCGGCCGAACCGGGCGAGTCCGGCGTTGTTGACCACCGCGTCGACCCCGCCGAAGCGGTCGGCCGCCGCCGCGACGATCTCTGCCGCCGCGCCGGGTGCGCTGATGTCCCGGGCCACCACCGTGACGGCGTCGCCATACCGGTCCGCCAGCTCCCGCAGTGGTTCCTCACGGCGCCCGACGGCCGTCACACCGGCGCCGGACTTCAGGACGGACTCGGTGATGCCACGGCCGATGCCGGTGGCCGCGCCGGTGATCACGACCGACTTTCCCGTCAGCGTCATCGCACGGCCTCGCTCTCGGTGAGAGCCGCGACGATGTCACCGAGCAGGTCGGCCGGATCCGACAGCAGCCGGAAATGCCCGCCCGGCAGGGCCCGTACCCGGAAGGAGGCGGTGGTCACCGCCGCCCAGGCGTCGAGCCGGGCGGGATCCACCAGCGGGTCCTCGGCGTTGTAGTAGCAGCGCACCGGGCAGCGCAGCGGTTCCGGGTTCGGCGCGGGCCGGTAGGTCTCGTTGAGCGTGATGTCCGAGCGGAGCACCGGCAGCAGCAGATCCCGCAGCTCGGTGTTCTGCGCGACCTCGGGCTCGATCCCGCTGAGGCCGCGCAGCTCGTTCCAGAGCTCCTCGTCACCGGCCCGGTGTGTGGTCCCGCCGCCGGCCTGCCACGGCGCGGGCGAACCCGATACGAACAGCCAGCCCACCGGGCGTCCGCTCTCCTGCAGCGCTCTGGCGGTCTCGTACGCGACCAGCGCGCCCAGACTGTGGCCGAACAGCGCGCAGGGTCGCGAGTCCAGCTCCAGCAGTTCCGCGGCGACGGAGCGTCCCATCTCGGCGACACTGGCCGCGGGCGGTTCGGCCATCCGGTCGGCGTGCCCGGGGTACTGCACGGCGAGCAGCTGAGTGCCGGCAGGCAGCACCGACGACCAGGGACGATAGGTCGCCGCCGAGCCACCGGAATGCGGTGCGCAGACCAGCCGGCCCACCGGGCGCTCCACGTCGTTGAGGGCCCTCACCCAACCTCGGTCACGCGTTCGTATGCCATTCACGCTACCGAGCTTTACCGAGTTCGCCGGACCACCCGATGCAATCTGTCAGAGCTCTGTCGGGCCGCGCGCGGCTCCTGGGGTCCTGTCCGAACCTGATGTCGTCGCACTTGAGGAGGACACATGCTGGACGGGTTCGTGCCCTGGCCATCCGACTACGCCGACCGATACCGCCGCGCCGGCTACTGGCGGGGCGTCTCGCTGCGGCAACTGGTGGCTGACAGCGCCGGCCGCCTCCCGGAGAAGATCGCCGCTGTGGACGCGACACGCAGGCTCAGCTACGCGCAACTGACAGAGGAGGCCGACCGGATCGCGTCCGGCCTGCTCGACCTCGGCATCGGCAGCCGCGACCGGGTGGTGGTCCACCTGCCGAACAGGATCACCTTCCTGTCCACGGTCCTCGCCCTCTTCGGCATCGGCGCGATCCCCGTGCTGGCGCTGCCCGGTCACCGCCGCGACGAGATCCTCCACCTGGCGCGCTCCTCGGACGCCGTGGCCTATGTCGGTCCGGACCGGTTCCAGGGCTTCGACTACCGCAACCTGGCCCGCGAGGTCCGCCGTGCGGCACCGGGACTGCGGCACGTCGTGATCGCGGGTGAGGCCGAGGAGTTCACTCCGCTGTCCGAGCTCGAGCGCTCCGCGCCGCGTGAGCTGGCGCCGGTCGACTCCTCCGAGGTGGCGCTGCTGCTGCTGTCGGGCGGGACCACCGGTGTGCCGAAGCTGATTCCCAGGACCCACGACGACTACGCGTACAACATCTTCGCCTGCGCCCGCGTGGTGGAGTTCGACGACAGCGGCGTCTACCTGGCGGCGAACCCCGTGCCGCACAACGCCGCCCTGGGCTGCCCGGGGGCGCTGGGCGCGCTGCTTCTCGGCGGAAAGGCGGTACTGGCCGCCAACCCCAGCCCCGATCATGTCTTCCCGCTGATCGAACAGGAGGGCGTCACCCTCACGACACTGGTGCCGGCGCTGGCCCTGCTGTGGGCCGAAGCGGCGCACGGCACCCCGGTCGACATGAGCGGCATGACCATTCAGGTCGGCAGCTCGAAGTTCGGGCCCGCCGCGGCGGAGCGGGTGAGCACGAGTCTGGGATGCCGCATCCTGAACGTGTACGGCATCGGCGAAGGACTGATCACCCACACCCGCCTCGACGACCCGCCGGAGGTCGTCTTCGGCACGGAGGGCAAACCGGTCTGCCCGGACGACGAGATCAGGATCGTCGACACCGACGACAAGGACGTCCCTGTCGGTGAGACCGGCGAGCTGCTCACCCGCGGTCCGTACACGATCCGCGGCTACTTCGCCGCGCCGGAGCACAATCGCCGGTCGTTCACGGAGGACGGCTTCTACCGCACCGGTGACCTGGCCCGGATGACCGAGGACGGCAACGTCGTCATCGAGGGACGCCTGAAGGACATCATCCACCACTTGGGGGAGAAGGTCTCGGCCGAGGAGGTCGAAGCCCATGTGCTGACCCACCCGATGGTCCGCGACTGCGCGGTGGTCGGCATCCCGGACGACGAACTCGACGAGCGGGTCTGCGTGTTCGTCGTCCTCAGCGGCACGGCGGACACCGCGCAGGCGCCGGTCTCGCTGCGCACGGTCCGGGACCACATGCGCCGGCGCGGCCTGGCTGCCTACAAGCTGCCGGACGAGGTGATCGTCGTTCCCGACCTGCCGCGCACCCCGGTGGGCAAGATAGACAAGAAGGCTCTGAAGCTTTCGTACCCCGAGCGCCGGGCGGTCCCGACGGCCTGAGAGAGAGGCGAGGCGGCCGGCCCGTCGGCCGCCTCGCCGGCACACCGGTTCCACGACTGGAACACGATGACGACGCGGGCGCCGAGCGCGCCGAGCCGCGGTCACCGGCTCGTCCGCGCCCCGCCCGACCTTCTCGACGCTGTCGCCCGGCTCTCAGGCGACCCGGGAACGGTCGCGAGCCCACGCCCCCGCGCCCTCTTCAGCACGACGGTGACCTCCGCGCACGCGCTTCCGGTGCTGGGCACCAGGGGGGAGCGGCGTCTGCCGCGCCCGAAGAGGCGACGTGACGCCTGTCAAGATGCAAAACGCACACCAACGAATGCGCGGTTCATCTTCCTTGTCTTGATCTCTGATTGCTAATGTCGACATCGATTTCAGGGGTCGGGCGGTGCCCGCCGGTCAACGGCTGCAAACGCATTCTGGGGGAGCGACAAGCCGCATCAGTCGACGTGTGACAGGCAATCGCGACCCTGCTTCCCTTGTCCAATGGGCGGCCGGCACACGCCGGTTCGTCCTGTCGGCAGGTCTCAGTGGTTCTATCCGGTGGAGGGGATTGTAAACATGCCCGATCTGTTCGAGGACGACAAACGCGAATATCTGGCCCTGTGCAATACGGAAGAGCAGTACTCGCTCTGGCCGGAGGGTCTCGACGTACCCGACGGCTGGCGGGTCGTGTACGGCCCGGGGAGTCGGCCGAACGTCATCGAGTACATCGACCGGACCTGGACGGATATGCGGCCGAAGAGCCTGCGGGACGTGATGCCCGCGCGGTAGCCGTACGGAAGCTGATCCGAAGGCGTCTCGATGGGTGGCCGACCGAAGGCGCGGTCACAATCCTGCTTCTCGATTTCAACAGATCAAGGTCGATGGGGGATACCTGTGAAGGTTGATGTGAAGAATCGGGTCAAATTCGTTCGATGGCCTGCGGAAAGGGATGTCCGAGAGCAATGCAGAGCCCGAGGACATCTCTGTCTGCTCGTGGTCGAGCACGGCGCGCCTCCCCCGGAGCAACTGAGTCTCTACGAGGACTGGGTGCGCCCGCCCATCGTACAGGAAGACCTCCAGGCCCGACTCCGCCAGCTGGAACACCGGGCCGCTCTCAAGTCGAAGCCTGTGGTGGACCCCACCGGGATCCTGTATTTCGAGGATTCTTCCGTCACGCTCTCCGTGACGCAGTGTGAGATGCTGACGCCTCTGGTGGCCCGGTACGGTCAGATCATCTACCGCAGTGAATTGCGGGAGATTCTTGAGCGTTCCGGTTCCAGTTCTTCCAGCAACGCGCTGGATCTGCATGTGATGCGACTGCGCCGACGCCTCCAGATCGTCGGGCTCGCGATGCGCAACGTATGGGGACGCGGCTTCGTCCTGGAACCCGTCTAGGCGGCGGTCACGACGTCGCGACGGTGAGACCGACGTGCACCTGACTGCGCAGCTCGCGCAGCTCCGCGAAGGGGAGCGTGCAACGGCTGAGCAAGTACTCGGCTCCGGACGTGCCGGCGGTCCCGGCCTGGTTGCCCATGACCTTCGTGATCACACTGACATGACTCACCTGCCAGCGCCAGTAGCCGTTTCCGAAGTCGAGCAGTGCCTCGATGATGCGGTAGTGGACGCCTGCCTCGACGCCCTGGCGGGCCAGTTCGGGAACGGTGCTGCCCGACCGGGTCACCCACGCGGCGAACGATTCGTACAGCGGGCCGTCGTGCTTGCCGTGGCCGACGAGGCGGGCCAGCCGGTGGAACTGCTCGGACTGCGCGCCGCTCGCCGTTCCGAGGAACTGCCGGAACCTGGCGAAGTCGCGCAGCGGCAGCCGATCGAGAGCGGTCAACTGGGTGTGCAGCACGCGCATGAGTTCCCCGGCACGCTGCAGGAGATCGGCGATCCATTCCGCGTTGGATGTGTCGTCACTCGTCGTGAACGCGTCGATGACGGCTTCCAGGTCGGCGATTATCTGCTTGAGCCACAGTTCGCTCGCCTGGTGCGCAATGATAAAGAACTGCTCTGACAGCACACTCGAGGCCTGGGCCGTGGATTCGGCGGTACGGGGCTTCTGGAGGGACAGCAGGGAAGCCAATTCCAGGTAGTCACGATAGTTCAGTTCATCGGTCACGTTCATTCCCTCTCTACGTGATCAACTCGAGCCGTGTGGCGCCGCGAGACCGGCACGGAAAGCCGTATGCAGAAGACGACGGTCGGATTCGCGAAGTCGCTCGATCACCCGGCTCCGGGGGCGCCCGTGACGGCTGCGCCGAACCAGGCGGGCGCGAACCAGCGTTGTCGGGCCCGCCTCATCATGGACGGACCGACGGCCATGCGACCCGGCCGAGAAAGAGTTCTTTCACGGCCCGGTTGGCCGGCAGAGCGCCGTGCCATCGTCGATGACGGTTACCCAGCGCTACAGGCTGTCTCGACGGCCGGTGATGCGGGGGACCGGGAGGCCGGTATACGCGGCCGGAGGAAAGTTCGGTGGGTTGACAGGCTCGTGACCCATGGTTCTCACAATTGATGCTGGAACTCTGTGTCGGAGGCGAAGCGGAGTTGAAGACTGTTCCGGAACTATTCGAGTCCGTGGTTGCCGAGTCGGGTGATGCGCCGTCGGTCGTTTTCGGCGAGACCGTCGCCGGTTATTCCGAGTTGAACGAGGCCGCCAACCGGCTCGCCAGGCGGCTGATCGCTTCCGGCGTGGGGCCCGATTCCCTCGTCGCGATCGCGGTGCCCCGGTCCACCCGGCTGATCGTGGCGGTGCTGGCCGTGCTGAAGGCCGGCGGCGCCTACCTGCCGCTGGACCCCACCTACCCGGCCGAGCGGCTGACCCACATGGTCGTGGACGCGCGGCCGGTCCTGCTGCTGCGGACGGAGGACGTCGCCTCCCTGGACCTGGGCGTGCCGGAGGCCGTACTCGACGACCCGCTCTTCGAGGCCGCCTGTGAGCGGGAGTCCGGCGCGAACATCGCCGCCGACGAGCGGTCGGCACCGCTGATGCCCGCCCACCTGATGTACGTCATCTACACCTCCGGTTCGACCGGGGTGCCCAAGGGCGTCGCGGTCAGCCACACCGGCGTGGCCGACCTGGCCTCCACCCAGGCGCGGCTCTACGGGGTGGGCCCCGGTGACCGCGTACTGCAGTGGGCGTCCTTCAGCTTCGACGCCTGGTTCTGGGACTTCACGCTGGCCCTGCTGCACGGCGCGACCCTGGTGATGGCCGAGCAGCACGAGCTGATGCCGGGCGAGTCGCTGCGCGAGACGATGCTGCGGCACAAGGTCGACCACGCGGTCCTGCCGCCGGTGGCGCTGGGCATCACCGAGAGCGAGGGACTGCTGGCCGACGGCACGATCACCTCCACCGGCGATGTCTGCACCCGGTCCCTGGCCGAGGAGTGGTCCAAGGGCAGGCGGCTCTACAACGCCTACGGCCCGACCGAGGTGACCGTCGGCGCGTCGATCGGCGGACCGATCGAAGGCCTCCAGGAGGAGGTGACCATCGGCACGCCGTGGGACGGCGGCGCGGTGTACGTGCTCGACGACCGGCTGCGGGACCTGCGCGACGGCCGGGAGGGCGAGCTGTTCCTGGCGGGCTCCGGGGTCGCCCGCGGTTATCTGAACCGCCCGGGCCTGACCGCCGCCCGGTTCGTCGCCGACCCCTACGGGCCGCCCGGCAGCAGGATGTACCGGTCGGGCGACTGCGGCCGGCGCGGTCCCGACGGCGAGCTGTACTTCACCGGCCGGGTCGACAACCAGGTGAAGGTCCGCGGCTTCCGCATCGAACTCGGCGAGATCGAGGCACGCCTGGAGAGCCACCCGGCCGTGGAGATCGCCGTCGCCGTCGTCGGCGGTGAGGACGTCGCCACCGAGCACATCGTCACCTACGTCAAGACGTCGGCCCGCCAGGTGGTCTCCGAGGCGGAACTGCGCGAGTACGCCCGCCGCGCCCTCCCCGAGCACATGGTTCCGTCGAGCGTCGTCATGCTCGAGCGGTTCCCCACCCTGCTGAACGGGAAGCTCGACCGCAAGGCCCTCGCCGAGCGGGCGGCGCGCTCCACCGCCGACCTCCCGCCGGCGCCCGCCGTGCCCGACGCGGACGGCACGGAGTCCTTCGAGCAGATCCTGTGCGCCATGGTGCGGGAGACGCTGAAGGTCCCCGAGGCCTCGCCGCACGACAACTTCTTCGATCTGGGCGGCCATTCGGTGTTCGCCGCGAAGCTGGCCAGCCGGATGCGCAAGGAGCTGGGCGTGATCGTGCCGATGCGGTCGATCTTCGAGGCCAAGACCCTGGGCGAGCTGGCGCGGACCGCGGAGCGGGCCCGGCAGGCCCAGCAGGCCGCCCGGCCCCACGAGGCCAAGCAGGCCTGACGGCGCGGCCGTTCCGTGCCTTCCCCGAGCGGCGGGAAGCCTCGGGAATCTTCGTTCACCAAGACGCTGCGGAGTCGAAAGCGTGCAAGGGAGCTTGGAAATGTCATCGGACCATGTTGACCGCGGCGCGGGGGCTCCCGCCGCCACGTCCGCCGGGATGGACCCGGACACCTTGCGCGCCATGGTGTCCGAGCTGCTGGGCATCGAGCTGACCGAGGAGGACGACGACAGCAACCTCTTCGAACTCGGACTCCAGTCGCTGGAGATGATGCGTCTGGCGAACCGTCTCAGCCGGGCCGGCGCCGAGGTCCAGTTCGCCCAGCTGTCCGACGACCCGCGGCTGGCGGCGTGGTTCGCCCTGCTCGGTGCGGGCGCCGGCACGGTGCCCGCACCGCAGCCGCAAATCCCCGAGCCGGAGCACGACGACCGCGCGGACCGGCCCTTCCCGCTGACGGCCGTGCAGCAGGCGTATCTGATCGGCCGTGCCGACGACCAGCCGCTGGGCGGGGTCAGCTGCCACGCCTACCTGGAATTCGACGCGGAGCGGGTCGACCCGGAGCGTCTCGAACGGGCCGTGCGCGCCCTGATCGAACGGCATCCCATGCTGCGCGTGGCGTTCGCCGACGACGCCACCCAGCGCGTCATGCCGCGGTCTCCGTGGCCGGGCGTCACCGTCCACGACCTGCGTGAGCAGGCCGCCGACGAGGCGGTGAAGGCGGCCCAGGCCCTTCGGGACCGGCTGTCGCACCGGCGCCTGGACGTCGACCGCGGCGAGGTCATCGACGTCCAGCTCACCCTGCTCCCCGACGCGGTGGACCGGCTCCACTTCAATGTCGACCTGCTCGCCGCCGACCTCGCCAGCATCCGGGTCCTGCTCGCCGATCTGGCCGCCCTCTACGACGACCCGGGCGCCCTCGACGGCCTCACCTACACGTTCGGCCAGTATCTCGCCCACCAGGACACGGTGCGCGTCGCGGAGCGCGAGCGGGCCCGCGCGTACTGGCAGCAGCGGCTGCCGTCGCTGCCGGGCGGGCCGAAGCTGCCGCTGGCGGTCGACCCGGAAGCGGTCGTCGTACCGCGGTTCGTCCGCCGCTCCTGCGGGCTCACGGCGGACGAGTGGCGCCTCATGGAACGGCGGGCGAGCGAGGCGGGCCTGACCCCGTCGGTGGTGCTGGCCACCGCGTTCGCCATGGTCCTGGGGCGGTGGAGCGGCGAGGAGCGGTTCCTGCTCAACCTGCCGCTGTTCGACCGCGACCTCGACGCGCATCCGCAGATCAACCAGGTCGTCGCCGACTTCACCGGCCTGGTGCTGGTCGAGGTCGACCTCTCCGGCGAGAGCTTCGCCGACCGCGCCCGCACCCTGCAGAAGCAGATGCACGAGGACATCGGCCACGCCGCCTACTCCGGCGTCGACGTGCTGCGCGACTTCGTCCGCACCGACGTGGACGCGCCGCGCACGGCACCCGTCGTCTTCGCCTGCGACCTGTCCGCGCCGCTGGTCCCGGACGCCTTCCAGGCCCGCTTCGGCGAGGCGTCCTGGATGATCTCCCAGACGCCGCAGATCTGGCTCGACCACCAGGTCTACCGCACCCGCGACGGCGGTGTGCTGCTGGTGTGGGACGCCGTCGACGAACTGTTCCCGGACGGTGTGCTGGACGCGATGATGGCCGCCTACGAAGCGGTGGTCCGCGGCCTGCTGACCGGCGGGTGGGACACCGCGACACCGGAGATCCCGCTCCCCGCCGAGCAGCGCGCGCGCCGCGAGACGGTCAACGCGCGGACCCGCCCGCTGACCGGGAACCTCCTGCACACGGCGTTCTTCGAGCGGGCCGGCGACCGGGCCGGTCGGCCCGCCCTGCTGTGGGGCGAGCGGGACGAGCTGGCGCACGACGAACTGGCGCGGCACGCCCTCGCCATCGCCGGGGCGCTGGCGGAGCGCGGTGTCGGCCGGGGGTCGTACGTCGCCGTGGTCGCCCCGAAGGGCGCGCGGCAGATCGCGGCCGTGCTGGGCGTGCTGGCCGCCGGTGCCGCGTATGTGCCCATCGGCGTCGACCAGCCGGCCGAGCGGCGGGCCCGCATCCTCGAACTCAGCGGTGCCCGGGTGATCCTGGACGGCAGCGGGCAGCTGGAGTCCGCCGGGACCGGTGCCGACGTCCTGGCGATCGACGAGGCGCTGCTCGCGTCCCCGCTGAGCGCGCCGGTGCCCGCCGACCCCGGTGACCCCGCCTACGTCATCTTCACCTCGGGCTCGACGGGCCTGCCCAAGGGCGTCGAGGTCAGTCATCGCGCCGCGGTCAACACCGTCGAGGACGTCAACGAGCGGTTCGGCATCGGGTCCGGCGACCGGGTGCTGGCGGTGTCCGCGCTGGACTTCGACCTCTCGGTGTGGGACGTGTTCGGATTCCTGGCGGTGGGCGGCGCCGCCGTCCTGGTGCCGGAGTCCGGCCGGCGGGACGCCAACGAGTGGCTGGCGCTGTGCCGGCGGCACGGGGTGACCGTCTGGAACACCGTCCCCGCCCTGCTCGACATGCTGCTGACCGCCGCCGACGAGGCTCCGCTCCCCGACACCATGCGCCTGGCCCTGCTGTCCGGCGACTGGATCGGGCTCGATCTGCCCGACCGGCTGGCCCGCGCCTCCGGCGGGCGATGTCGGCTGATCGCGCTCGGTGGCGCCACCGAGGCCGCCATCTGGTCGAACGCGTACGAGGTCGGCGCGGTCCCGGACGGCTGGCGGTCGATCCCGTACGGAAAGCCGCTGCGCAACCAGAAGTTCCGCGTGGTGGACGGCCGCGGCCGGGACTGCCCCGACTGGGTGCCCGGCGAGCTGTGGATCGGCGGCACCGGTGTCGCGCTCGGCTACCGGGGCGATCCGGAGCTGACCGCGGCCCGCTTCCCCGAGCGGGACGGCGAGCGCTGGTACCGCACCGGCGACCTCGGGCGCTACTGGCCCGACGGCAACCTGGAGTTCCTGGGGCGCCTCGACCACCAGGTGAAGATCAACGGTTTCCGGGTCGAGCTGGGCGAGATCGAGGCCTGTCTCCAGGCACACCCCGAGGTCGCGCAGGCCGTGGCCGTACCGTTCACCGAGGGCCGCAGGGAACTGGTCGCCGCCCTGGTCGAGCGGTCCTCGGCCCCGGACCGTGACCGCGCCCGGGAGGACGCGGACCGTGCCGCCGGGGAAGAGCGGCCGGGCAACGGCTTCCTGCCGCCCGCGGCCGACGTCACGGACCAGTCCGATCCGCACCTGCACGAGCACCGGCTGGTCGAGGTCCTGCTGGCGGGCGTCGTCGCACCGCTCGTCGGACCCGACGGCGCCACGGCGCGCCTCACGTCCGTCTGCGCCGGGCAGCGCCCGGTGGTCGACATCTGGCTGGAGTACCTCACCCGGCGCTCCGTGCTGGTCCGGACCACCGACGCGACGTACGAGCACGGCCCCCGGTGGGACGACGTCACGGACGCGGGCTCGATCAAGCAGGTGCGCGAAGCCACGCACGGGACGCGTCTCGAAACCGTCGCCACCGCACTGGAGTGGGCCGGACCGCTGCTCACGGCCATCCTCTCCGGCGAGGCCGACGCCACCGCGCTCCTGGACGACCCGGTCCTGGCCCCGGAGGCCCTCAACGATCTGACGCCGGGGACGGCCGACTGCCTCGGGGCCGTCGCGGACGACCTGCGGGCGCGGACGACCGGCGCCGCCGCGCCGCCCGCCGTGGCGGAGTGGGACGTGGCCGGTGGCCGCGGCGCCGCCAGGCTGCTCACCGAACTCGCGCCGCACGCACCGAAGTTCACTCTCCTCGGTGCCTCCCAGCCGGCGCTCGCCCAGGCCCGGGCGCTGCTGCGTGAGCGCGGGCACGAGACGGACACGGCGGTGCAGGGTCCCGCCGCGATCTCCGCGCAGCACCTCCACGTGTTCGACGCGGTGGTGGCCAACAACGTCCTGCACCGGATGCCCGACCCGGAGACGGCCGTGGCCACCATGGCCCTGCTGCTCGCCCCGGGCGGCCGCCTCTACCTGCTCGAACGCGCGTACCCCACCCCCCTCGCGCTGGTCACCGCGCTGCCGCTGGAGGCCCGCGCGGGACGGTTCGAGGACGGCCGGCCGGCCGGCGACTGGCTGTACGGCCGCGAGCGGTGGGCGCGGGCCTGCGCCGAGGCCGGACTGGGCGAGGTGCGGGTGCTGCGCGCCGAGGCCACCGGCGAGATCCTGCTCAGCGCCGACCGGCCCGGGACCGCTCGCGGCATCGACGCGGAGCAGGTGCGCCGCTGGGCCGCGGACCGGCTGCCCGACCACATGGTCCCGGCGCAGCTGGCCGTACTGCCCGCCCTGCCGCTCAGCGCCAACGGAAAGGTCGACCGGCGACAGATCCGGACCGTGCTCGAACACTCCGTCGACCGGCCCCGGGACGTGGGCGACCCGCCGCGGGGCGCCACCGAGACGTTCGTCGCCGAACGCTGGACCAAGCTGCTCGGCCTGGACTCGGTCGGCCGCGACGAGAACTTCTTCCGGCTCGGCGGCGACAGCCTGCTCGCGACGCGCTTCGTCGCCGAGGTACGGGAGGCATGGGGCGTCGAGCTGCCCATGCGCGAGGTGATGCGCACCCCGACCGTCGCGGGACTGGGTGCGCTGATCGACCAGCTCGCCCCGCCCGGCGCCCGGGGGCAGGCCGACGGCGCCGACGGCTGGGACAGCGGGGACGACTGCGAAGAGGGTGCGGTGTGAACGCCAACGATCTGCTCGACGACTTCCGGGACGCCGGCATCCGGCTGTGGCGCGAAGGGGAGCAGCTCCGCTTCCGCGCCCCCCGCGGCGCCATGACCGACGAGCGGCTGGCGGAACTGCGCCGCCGCAAGGCGGAACTGCTGGCCGTCATGGCCGACACCGCCGCGCCCCCGGACACGGGCCGGCCACGGAGCGGCGAGCAGGTGTGGCAGGACCGGCCGGAGGAACGCGAGGCGCCCTTCCCGCTGACCGACATCCAGTCGGCCTACCTCTTCGGCCGCAACCCGGCCTTCGACTACGGCGGCGTCTCCTGTCACATCTACCTGGAGTTCGAGTACCCGGCGGATCTCGACCCGGAGCGCCTCCAGCAGGCCTGGGACGGCCTGGTGCGACGTCACGACACCCTGCGCACGGTCATCTCCGAGGACGGCACCCAGCGGGTCCTGCCCGAGCTGCGGGACACCGCCATCGCCGTCGCCGACCTGCGCGGAGCACCCGACGACACGGTCGCCAAGGCGATCGCCACAGTGCGCGACGAGCTGTCCCACAAGGTGCACCCCGCGGGCGAGCGCCCCATGCACGAGCTGCGTCTGACCCTGGCCACCGAGCGCAGCGTGCTGCACGTGTCGGTGGACTTCATGGCGCTGGACTGGCTCAGCATGCAGCAGGTGCTGTCCGAGCTGGACCACCGCTACCGGCAGCCGGACTGCGCACTGCCCCCGGTGGACGCCACGTTCCGGGACTACGTCCTCGCCGAGCGCCGGCTGCGGGAGACCGAACGCTACGAACGCGACCGCGCCTACTGGCTGAACCGCATCGACGAACTGCCCGGCGCCCCGGCGCTGCCGCTGCGCGACGACCACGATCCGGCGACCACCCCGCCGCGCTTCCGGCGCCTGACGGCGACCGTGGACCAGCGCGTGTGGCAGGCGCTGAAGGCGCGCGCCGCCGCCCACGGCATCACACCGGCCAACGCGGTGCTGGCGGCGTACGCGGAGACGATCGGCCGCTGGAGCAGTGCCGAACGCTTCTCCCTGGGGCTGCCCGTGCTCAACCGGATGCCGCTGCACCCGCATGTGGACCGGCTGCTGGGCGACTTCACCTCGCTGAGCCTGCTGGCCGTCGACCGCGAGGGCAGGAACAGCTTCGCCGACCGGGCCCGCGCGCTGGGCGAGCGGATCTTCGACGACCTCGACCACCGGCTGTACAGCGGTGTGGAGGTGCTGCGCGAGCTGGCCCGGCGCCGCGGGCGGGAGGCGGCCGCGCTGCCGGTGGTCTTCACCGGCAGCATCGGGGTCGGCGGCACCACGGTGTCCCCGGCCGGCCGCGACCCGCGGCCGGTGTACGGCATCAGCCAGACCCCGCAGGTGTGGATCGACTGCCAGGTGGGCGACCAGTTCGGCGGCCTGGACATGAACTGGGACGTGCGTGAGGGCGTCTTCCCCGACGGCATGGTGGACGACATGTTCGCCGCGTTCGAGGGGCTGCTGCACCGGCTGGCCGAACGGGACGAGCCGTGGGCGGCGGTGGATCCGCAGCCGCTGCCGGAGCGGCAGCGCGCCACGCGGACCGCGGTGAACGCCACCGGGGCGCCCGCGCCGGACTGCCTGCTGCACGAACCGCTCGTCGCCTACGCCCGCCGCCACCCGGACCGGGTCGCGGTGATCGACCCCGCCGGGTCGCTGACCTACAGGGAGTGGCTGGGGCGCGCCGCCGGGGTGGCCGAGCGGTTGCGGGCCGCGGGCTGCCGCCCCGGCGACTTCGTCGGCGTCCTCATCGACAAATGCCGGGACCAGGCCGTCGGCGTGCTCGGTGTGCTCCTCGTGGGCGGTGTCTACGTCCCGGTCGACCTGGGCCAGCCCAGGAGCCGCCGCGACCGGATCCTCACCGACAGCGGTACCCGCTTCGCGGTCGTCACCGGCGCCGCGACCGGTGAGCTGCCGCCCGGTGTCCGCGCGGTGGACGTGGCCGGCGTGCGGCCGGTCCCGGTGGCGGAGGTCCCCGACGAGCGTCCGGTGGCCCCCGGCGAGCTGGCCTACGTCATGCACACCTCCGGCTCGACCGGTGTGCCCAAGGGCGTGATGATCAGCCACCTCGCCGCCGCCAACACCGTCCACGACATCAACGAGCGCTTCGGCGTCGGCGACTCCGACCGGGTGCTGGGCCTGGCGGCGCTGAGCTTCGACCTGTCCGTGTACGACCTGTTCGGCCCGCCGGCCCTCGGCGCCCCCCTGGTGCTGCCGGACCCGGCCCGCCGCGGCGACCCCTCGCACTGGGCCGCGATGGTGGCCGAGCACGGCGTGACGCTGTGGAACTCCGTCCCCGCGCAGCTCCAGATGCTGATGCACTACCTGGACGTCGAGCCCACCGGACTCGCCACTCTGCGACTGGCGCTGCTGTCGGGCGACTGGATCCCGCTGTCGCTGCCCGCCCACGCGGGACGGCATCTGCCCGGCACGGAACTGATCAGTCTGGGCGGGGCGACGGAGGCGGCAATCTGGTCGATCCACCACCGCATCGACACCGTCGAACCGCACTGGCGCAGCATCCCGTACGGCAGCCCGCTGGCGAACCAGCGCTTCCACGTGCTCGACAGCGCGCTGCGCGACCGGCCCGACCTGGTCACCGGCGAGCTGTACATCGCGGGCATCGGCCTGGCCACGGGCTATCTCAACGACCCCGAGCGCACCGCGGAGCGGTTCCTCCGGCACCCGGAGACGGGCGAGCGGCTCTACCGCACCGGTGACCTCGGCCGTTACCTGCCCGACGGCGAGATCGAGTTCCTCGGCAGGGCGGACCAGCAGGTCAAGATCCGCGGCCACCGCATCGAACTCGGCGAGATCGAGGCGGTGCTCGGCGAACACCCGTCGGTGGGCACCCCGGTGGTGCTGGCGGCGGGCAGCGACGCGTTCGAACGGGCCCTGGTCGCGTTCGTGATACCGGCGCAGGAGAGCGGATCCGCCGATCCCGTGGAGCTCATCGGCTGGGTGGCCGAACGGCTGCCGTCGCACATGGTTCCGGCGCGGGTGCGGATCGTCGAGACGCTGCCCCTGACCGCGAACGGCAAGGTCGACCGCAAGCGGCTGCTGGAGTCGGCGCCGACGCCCGGCGCGCCGCGGACCGAGAGTTCCGAGCCGCCGCGGCCCGGCCTCGAACAGCGGCTCGCCCAGCTCTGGGCCGAGGTGCTCGGCGGCGAACCGTCCAGCCGCGACCGGGGGTTCTTCGACGCCGGCGGCAACTCCCTGCTCGCCGCCCAGTTCGTCGGGCAGGTGCGCGAACGTGTCGCCGAGGCCGCGCACGTCACGTTCGACGTCCTGCTGCGCGCGCTGCTCGACACGCCGACGGTCGCCGGACTGGCCCAGTGGCTGGAGTCCACCGCGGCCCCGGCACGGGCCCGGGAGACGCCGGCGGCCACGGCCCCGCAGCCGTCGCTGCTCCCGCTGGGCGGCGCCGGGCGAGGTCCGGTGCGGCTGCTCGTACCCGACGGCACCGGCACCCTGGCCCCGCACCGGGCGCTCATCGCGGAACTCGCCGCGGACGGGCCGCTGTTCGGGCTCGCCGTGCCCGGTGCCGACCCGTACCCCGGCCTCCCCGCCTCCGGCCTCGTCGAGGAACGGGCCGTCGGCTACGCCCGCGAGGTGCAGGCCGCCGGACTCGACGAGGTCGAGATCATCGGCTACTGCCTCGGTGGTCCCGTCGCCCTCGAACTGGCCCGGGCGCTGAGCGAGGCGAACGTGACGGTGCGCCGGCTGACCCTCGTGTCCAGCCACCGCGTCCCGTACCTGCTGCACGACGACCTCATGGTGGACTACGCGTTCACCCGGGCGATGGGCGTCGATCCGGGAGCCATCGGCTGGCCGGAGGACGGGACGGCCGTCGGCCGGGCCCTCGCCGCCGCGCTGGCCGGCTCGCCGGACGCGCTCGCGGAGGGCGCCCTCGGGCGGGTGACCGGAGACGAGCGACTGGAGTCGGTCGCCGAGCGGTTCCGGGCCCTCGGGCAGCGGGACACCGCCGAACGGCGCGCCGAACTGCACCGCGCCCTGGCCGCCGCCGCCCCGGCGCACGGCGACCACGAGCGGATCGCGGCGCTGCACACCGTCTTCACCCGGACCGTGGAGGCGGTGACGCGCTACGAGCCGGAACCGTACGCGGGGGACATCACCTTCCTCCGCCCGGCCGAGCCCGGGCACCTGCTGCCCGGTCCGCAGGACGACACGACCGGTTTCTGGCGCGATGTGTGCCTGGGCGACCTGACGGTGGTCGACATCCCGGGCGACCACTTCGGCTGCCTCCGGCCGCCGCACGTGACGGCGACGACGGCCGCGATCACGACGCCCGAGGCGGGCGGCCGATGACGCGCGGGAAGCCGGGCCCGATGCGGGTCGTGGTGTGCGGCACACGGTTCGGCCAGGTGTATCTCTCGGCCCTGGCCCGGGCCGCGCCCGAGCGCTACCAGCTGGCCGGCATCGTCGCCCGGGGCAGCGACCGCTCGGTGGCCCTGGCCAAGGAGTACGGCGTTCCGCTGTACGGCGCGGTCGAGGAGCTGCCCGACGACATCGACGCGGCCTGTGTCGTGGTGTCGACCGCGGTCGGCGGCGGCCGGGGTGCCGAGCTGGCCCGGGCCCTGCTCGAACGCGGCGTGCACGTGCTCCAGGAGCATCCGCTGCACCCGACCGAGCTGGCGGACTGTCTGCGGGTGGCGCGCCGGACCGGGACCCAGTACATGGTGAACACCTTCTACCCGCACCTCGAACCGGTCCGGCGGTTCATCTCGTCCGCTCGCCGGCTCGTCGAGCTGCGCAAACCGGTGTTCGTCGACGCCCTGTGCGCGGTGCAGGTCTCGTTCGACCTGCTCGACATCCTGGCGGAGATCTTCGACGGGCTGCGGCCCTGGTCGCTGTCCCCGCCGGCCGGCGGGGCCGGCCGTCCGCTGGTCGGTGTGGACGGGCAGATCGCGGGTGTCCCGCTGACGCTGCGCGTGGAGAACCGGATGCAGGCGGGGGACGACAGCTCCAGCCTGCTGCTGCACCGGATCACCGTCGGCACCGACGCGGGCAATCTGATGCTGGCCAACACCCATGGCCCGGTGATCTGGAGTCCGGTGCTGCGCATGCCGTCCGACGCGGCGGGGCACTTCCTCCCGGGCCCCTCGGACGCGGGGGAGCGGTGGCCGGACGGGCTGAACGTCACGGGCGCCTATGTAGGGGCGGCCGAGACGCCGACCTGGGCGGGCGCGCTGCACGGAGTCTGGGGGGAGGGTGTGCTGACCGCTCTGGACCGGCTGCGCGAGCGCGCCGAGGCGGGCGCCGACCCGTTGCGGGGCGGTCAGCGCCATCTGGCCGTCGCCCGCGCCTGGCAGGAGCTGACCGAGTCCCTTGGCTATCCGGAGGTGGCGGCCCCCGAGCCCGGAGACCCGCTGACGGTCGCCGATCTGTAGGCCGGCGAGCCTCCGGACAGTGGCGGGCGCTGTCCGGAAGCCGCGTCTCCCTCCCGGTGGCCCATCGAGCCGGTCCGCGCTACAGTAATATCGGAACACGTTTTAAAATCGATGGGAGACCGATGAGCGCGAGCGACCCCACTGCGACGAGGGAGCGGTCCAAGCCGTTATCGGACGCCGACTCCGCAGCGAAAGTGAGCATGGGACGTCTGCTGCGCCCGTTCGCCGGGAGCTTCGCGGCGGTCGTGATCTTTCAGGTGATAGGCGCTCTCGCGGGCCTGGCACCGTTGCTGGCGGTCGTCGAGCTGGGGCGCACATTGCTGGCGCCCGGCCCGGTCGATCGCGATCATGTCTGGTTCGTCGTGACCGCCGGTGCGATCGGCTTGTTCGTCCGGCTGGTGTTCACGGCCGCGTCCTCCGGCATCGGGCACATCCTCGACGGCAAGGCGCAGCTGACGTTCCGCCGGCGGCTGGCCGAGCAACTGGGCCGGGTGCCGATCGGCTGGTTCTCCCGGCGCAGGACCGGTGAACTGGCCAAGGTGGTCGGGGAGGACGTCAGCGCGGTGCACCCGTTCATCGCCCACACCCCGGGCGAACTGGTGTCCGCCTTCGTGGTTCCGCTGGCGTCGCTGATCTACCTGTTCACCATCGACTGGAAGCTCACGCTGATCACACTGATCCCGGTGGTGATGGCGATCGCGCTGGTCCCCCTGATGATGACCCCGACCCGCCTGCGCGAGCAGGAGGAGTTCGACACGGCCATGGGGCGGATCTCCAGCTCCGTCGTCGAGTTCGTCCAGGGCATCGCCGTGGTCAAGGCGTTCGGCGCGTCCGGCCGTGCCCACCGCAAGTTCATCTCGGCCGCGGACGAGTTCGTCGGCACCTTCAACCGCTGGGTGCACGGCATCTCCACGATCGCCGCGGGAATGCAGCTCGTGCTGTCGCCGCCCTTTGTGCTGCTGGTCGTCCTGATCGGCGGCACGGGGCTCATCACCAACGGCGACCTGGCCCCGGCCGACCTGCTGCCGTTCCTGCTGCTCGGCCTGGGCCTGACCGCTCCGGTGGCGGCCCTCGGGCACGGCTTCGACGAGATGCAGAGCGCGGGGCGGGCGGTCGGCCGGATCCGGGAGGTGCTGGAGGTGCAGCCGCTGCCGGAACCCGCGCACCCCGCCCTCCCGCAGGGGCACCGGGTGGAACTGCGCGACGTGCGCTTCGGCTACGAGGCCGACCGAGAGGTGCTGCGCGGAATCGACCTCGTGCTGGAACCGGGGACGGTCACCGCGATCGTCGGTCCGTCCGGCAGCGGCAAGTCCACACTGGTCCAGCTGCTGCCGCGGTTCTTCGACCCGACCCACGGCTCGGTCGTCCTGGGCGGCGTCGACCTGCGCGAGCTGGGCAGCCGCGAGCTGTACCAGACGGTCTCCTTCGTCTTCCAGGACGTACGGCTGCTGCGCGCGTCCGTCGCGGACAACATCGCGCTGGCGGTGCCGCACGCCGACCTCGACGCCGTGACGCGCGCAGCCCGGCTGGCCAACATCCACGACCGGATCCTCGAACTGCCCCGCGGCTACGACTCGGTGATCGGGGAGGACGCCGGCCTGTCGGGTGGCGAGGCGCAGCGCATCGCGCTCGCCCGCGCCCTGCTCGCCGACGCCCCGGTCCTGGTCCTCGACGAGGCGACCGCCTTCGCGGATCCGCAGACCGAACAGGCGGTGCGCCGTGCCCTGGCGACGCTGGGGGGCGACCGGACCACCCTGGTCATCGCCCACCGCCTGGAGACGATCGCCGACGCCGACACCGTCGTGATGCTGGAAGAGGGCGAGATCGTCGAGCGTGGCACCCCCGCCGAACTGCTGGCGCGGGGCGGGAAGTTCGCCGCGTTCTGGCAATCCCACCGGTCGGCGGTCGCCGATGAGTCAGACATCCCCGGTGGCGCACTGCAAGGAGAAGAGTCCCGATGATCCGAATGCTGCTGCGCGTGCTGGGACGCGAGTACGCCCAGCCACTGCGCCGCACCGTGGCCCTGATGACGCTGACCGCGGTGGCCGAGGGCCTGTCCTACGCCTTGGTGGTTCCCGTGCTGAGGGAACTGTTCGGGGACACACCCGAGGACGCCTGGCCGTGGGTGATCGCGTTCGGCGTGGCGTTCGCCGTCTACGCCGCGCTGCGTTACACCAGTGATCTGTTCGGTTTCCGCGTCGGCACCACCATGCTGCGGGGCATGTACCACCGCCTCGGCGACCACCTGGCCCGGCTGCCCATCGGCTGGTACAACTCCGGTCGCCTCGGCGAGGTGTCCGTCCTGGCCAGCCGCGGCGTCCTGGACGCCATGAGCGTCATCGCGCACCTGCTGGCCCCGTTCATCTCCGCCTGTGTGACCCCTCTGACGATCGTCGTCGTCATGCTGGTCTTCAACTGGCAGCTCGGGCTCGCCGCTCTGGTCGCCGCACCGATCGTGGCGGGGATCCAGATCCGTTCCGCACGCGCGACCGCCGCTCAGGACGCGGAGCGCGAGGAACGCGACCACGAGGCCACCGGACGGGTCATCGAATACCTCCAGGCCCAGCCGGTGCTGCGGGCCGGCGGCCGGACGACCGAGCGCTTCCGGCTGCTCGACGACTCGCTGAAGGAAGTGGAGCGCGCCTCCCGCCGTTCCGCGCTGTCGGCGCTCCCCGGCGTGGTCGGTCTGACGCTCACCGTGCAGGCGATGTTCACCGGGCTGCTGGTCCTGGGCGCCTACCTCGCGCTCGAGGGCGACATCGGTGTGGCCGAGGTGCTCACCATCCTGGTGCTCGCCGCCCGCAGCGCCGATCCGCTGCTGTCGCTGACGGACATCGCCGGCAAGCTCCGCGGCGCCCGCAGCGTTCTGGCGCGACTCGACGGGGTCCTCAGCACCGAGCCGCTGCCGGAGCCCGCCGACCCCGTCCGGCCGGCCCGCCACGACCTGGAGTTCGACTCCGTCGTCTTCCGCCAGGGCGACCGCACGGTCATCGACCAGGCATCGCTGTCCGTTCCCGAGGGACAGCGACTCGCCGTCGTCGGACCGTCAGGTGCGGGCAAGAGCACCCTGCTGCAACTGCTCGCGCGGTTCTACGACGTGGACGCGGGCACGGTGCGCGTGGGCGGTGTGGACGTACGCGACATCGACCCCGAGGTGCTGATGGCGCAGATCGCCATCGTGTTCCAGAACGTGTACCTCTTCGACGGCACGATCGAGGAGAACGTACGGCTCGGCCGCCCCGACGCCACCGACGCCGAGGTGCGGGCGGCGGCGACCGCCGCCCGGCTGGACGAGGTGATCGAGCGCCTGCCCGGCGGCTGGGAGGCCAACGTCGGCGAGGGCGGCGCCCTGCTGTCGGGCGGTGAGCGCCAGCGCGTCTCGATCGCGCGAGCCCTGCTGAAGGACGCGCCCATCGTCCTGCTGGACGAGGTGACCTCCGCACTCGACCCCGTCAACGAGGCCGCCGTCCACGAGGGCATCGAGCGCCTGATGGCGGGCCGCACGGTGGTGATGGTCGCGCACCGGATGAAGACGGTCCGACGCGCCGACCGGGTCGTCTTCCTGGAGAGCGGCCAGGTCGTGGAGGAGGGCAGCCACGACGAGCTGCTGCGCCGCGGTGGCCGCTACGCCGACTTCTGGAGTATCGCCATGGCGCCGGTAGCGAGGGACTGAGCCGAGATGTTCGAAGCCTTGTCGCCCGACCGTCACCTCGGCGCGTTCCGCCGCCTCACACCACGACCGTACGCCCGGGCCCGGGTGCTGCTGTTCCCGCACGGCGGCGGCAGCGCGAGCTACTACCGGTCGTGGGCCGCGGCGGCACCCTGGGACGTCGAATTCCTCGCCGCTCAGTATCCGGGCCGGGAGGACCGGTACGGCGATCCGGTGCCGTCGGATCTGCAATCCGTCGCCGCCGGGCTGGCGGCCGACCTGACGAACGACGGGCCACCGCTGCCGACCGTGCTGTTCGGGCACAGCATGGGAGCCGTCGTCGCCTACGAGACCGCCCGCCGCCTGGCCGCGGCGGGCGAACCGCCCACGGCGCTGGTCGTGTCGGGGCACCCGGCCCCGCAGCTGACCCGGCCGGGCCGGGTGCATCTCGGCAGCGACGAGGAGCTGATCGAGGAACTGCGCCGCACGGAGGCGACACACCTCGACATCCTCGACAACGCCTCGCTCATCCAGGCGTTCCTCCCCGTCATCCGCGGCGACTACCGGCTGAGCGAGACCTACCGGCCGGTCCCGGGCGAGCGGCTGCGCCTGCCGGTCACGGTGCTGTACGGCGACCGGGATCCCGAGATCGACCGGCTGGAGGCCGAGGGCTGGCGGGAGGTCACCGACGGCACCTGCCAACTGCGCACCTTCGAGGGCGGTCACTTCTATCTCGACACGCACCGCGAATCGGTCATCGAACTCCTCACGGCCCACGCGCGCGTGGCGTCGGAGGATTCGGTGATCCCGTGGCCGTCGGCCCCCTGATCGTCCGCCGACTGGACAAGTCGGCGGCACCGGCCGGCGGGGCTCGTAATCCCCCGCCGGCCACGGAGCTGCCGTTCGGTGTATTCCCCCGGCCGAACGGCAGCTCCGGCACCATTCCCACAGCCGAGGTGAGGACAGGACACTGTGAGCGTCGAAGTCACCGATCACCGTATTGACGTCCGGATGAGCCCGAGAGATCTCATCAATGTCGGGGTCTTCGGAGCCCTTTACATCGTGACGGTGGGGCTTTTCAACCTGCTCGAATTCATCAGCCCGGTGATGACACTGGTCACGAGCGCGGCCAGCATCGTCGCGGGGGGCATCCCGTTCATGCTGTTCCTCACCCGCGTGCGGCATGCCGGGATGGTCACCCTGCTCGCCGTCATCGTGACCGGTTTCATGCTGCTCATCGGAAGCCCGCCGGTCACGCTCGTCGTCGGCGTGGTGGCCGCGCTGATCGCCGAGGCTCTGCTGTGGGCGGGCCGGTACCGTTCGCGACAGTTGAGCGTGCTCGCCTACGCCGCGTTCAGCACCTGGTTCGTGGGACTGTTCCTGCCGATGTTCTATGCCCGGGAGGACTTCCTCACCAGCCCGTACATGGCGGAGATGGACCCGGACTACGTCGAGCGGCTCGACTCGCTGCTGTCCCCGGGCGTGCTGATCGGCTTCGACCTGTCCACGCTGGTGTTCGGTCTGATCGGCGGCGTGCTCGGGCTGCGCCTGCTGGACAAGCACTTCCGGAAAGCCGGGCTGGTGTGACCGGCGCCAGTTCCCGGCTCGGCGCGCCGGCCCTGGCCCCGACGGTTCCCGCCGCGCCGCAGGAGGCCGTCTCGCGACGGGCGCTGGACCCGCGTACCGCGGTGGCGATCCTGCTGGCCGCGAGCATCACCATCATGGCGCCCGGCGGGCTGCTGTTCGTTCCGGCGGCCCTGGTCGCCGGCGTGCTGCTGGCGATCTCCGAGCGAGCCTGGCGGCGCGTCGTCGGACTGCCGCTGGCCGCGGGGGCCGCGGTGGCGGTGGCCTATCTGCTGCCGCTGGCCGCTCCGTGGCCGATCCTCGGCGTCATCGGTGTCATGGGCGGGTTCTCGCTCCGGCTGGTGGCGGTGGCGGGCATCGCCGTCCACCTGATCGAGACCATCCCGCCGACCCGGTTCACCGCCGCGCTGCGGTCGATGCGGGTACCGGCGGCGTTCACCGTGTCCGGCTCGGTGCTGCTGCGGTTCGTCCCCACCATCGTCGCGGAGGCCCGGGCGGTGCGGGACGCCATGCGGCTGCGCGGGCTCGGCGGCCCGCTGGCGATGCTGCGCCATCCCGTGCGCAGCCTCGAGTACTTCACCGTGCCGCTCATCGCGTCGAGTCTGCGCTCGGCGGAGGACCTCTCGGCGTCGGCGCTGCTGCGCGGGCTGGGCTCCCAGCCGCGGCCGACGACCATGTACCCGCCGCGGTTCGGCCCCGCCGACGCGGTCGCCGTGGTCGTCGTGCTGCTGCTGGTGGCCGCGACGCTGCTGTGGAGGGCCGGACGGTGATCCAGCTGAAGAACGTCCGGTGGGTGTACCAGGGCGGGGACACGGCCGTACTCGACGGCCTCGACCTGCACATCCGGCGAGGCGAGACCGTGGTGGTCTGCGGGCCGAGCGGATCGGGCAAGAGCTCGGCGCTGCGGCTGATGAACGGACTCATCCCGCACTTCCACGACGGCACCCTCGAAGGAGAGGTCCGCGTCGACGGGGCGGCGATCACCGATCTCGCGCAGGTCGGGCGGGTGACGGGCACGGTGCTCCAGCATCCGCGCCGCCAGTTCTTCACCGACACCATCGACACCGAACTGGCCTTCGCCCTGGAGAACTTCGGCACACCGCCGCAGCGCATCCGCGAACGGGTCGGTGAGGTCGTCGACGACTTCGGCATGAACGAACTCGAAGGGCGACTGCGGGAGCTGTCGGGCGGTCAGCAGCAGCGGGTGGCGTGCGCGGCGGCCGTCACCCACGGCCCGCCGGTCCTGCTGCTCGACGAACCCACCTCCAACCTCTCCCCCCAGGGCATCGCGGACCTCACCGCGATCCTGCGCCGCCTGAGGGAGCGGGGCACGACCCTCGTGATCGCCGAGCACCGCCTGCACTACCTGCGTGAACTCGCCGACCGTATCGTCGTGATGCAGGACGGCGCCGTCGCCAAGGAGTGGTCCCGGGCCGAAGTCGCCGGGCTGACCGACGAGATGATGCGCCAGGAGGGCCTGCGCAGCCTCGACGCCCCGGAACGCACCGAGGTGCCACCGGCCCACGCGTTCGGTCCCAGCGTCGAGCCGGGCGGGACCGGCTCCCTGGACACGGCGCCGGATCCCGGGCCGGCCACACCGGACCCCGGACCGGATGGCGGGGGAGTCGTCCTGCGCGGCATCCGCTGCGGGTTCCGCGGGCGCACCGTCCTCGACATCGCGGAAGCACGGCTGCCCGCCGGTGTCATCACCGCCGTCACCGGCCCCAACGGCGCGGGCAAGACCACCCTCGCGCGCATCCTCGCCGGGCTTCAGCGCCATGCCGGCCAGGTGCTCCTCGACGGCCGCCCGCTGTCCCGCGCGCGGCGGCAGCGCGAGACGGCCATCGTGATGCAGGACGTGCAGCGGCAGCTGTTCACCGACAGCGTCACCGCCGAACTCCGCCTCGGCGCGGTCCCGCAGGAGGCGGGGCACGCCGCCACCGTGCTCGCCGATCTCGACCTGGCCGGCTTCGGTGACCGGCACCCGCTGTCCCTGTCCGGCGGCCAGCAGCAGCGCCTCGTCGTCGCCACCGCACGGCTGAGCGGCCGGCGCGTCGTCATCTTCGACGAGCCCAGCTCCGGTGTCGACCGCCGTCACCTGCGCTCGATGACGCGCTCCATGCGCGACGTCGCCGCGGGGGGTGCGGTGGTCGTCCTCATCAGCCATGACGCCGACCTGCTCGCCCTCGCCGCGGACCGGGAACTGCGCCTGCGCCCGCCGGCCGACCGGTCCTGAACGGTCCCGGCCGTGTTCTCCGTTACGTGAGAAACGCACGGGGGCCCGGGTGGAATGAACATTGTGACGCGAAGGGGCGGATCGGTAGTCTGCCGATATTGATGCGGACTGATTCTTTTGCGCGATCCGTTACGGCTCGCGTCTCTTTCCGGGGTCCCCGAATGCCTCTGCTTTCGAGAGCGGGAGAACCGATCACCCTCACGGTCCGGCTCTTCGAGAAATGCATGGAAACCAGTGGAAACGGAGTTGTCTGATGTGCGGGATTGCCGGTTGGGTCTCGTTCGACGCTGATCTGACGCAGCGTGGCGAAATGCTCGACGCGATGACCGAGACGATGGCCTGCCGGGGGCCGGACGGCCGAGGCACGTATCTGCGCACCCATGCGGGGCTGGGGCACAGGCGTCTCGCCGTGATCGACCTGCCCGGCGGGACGCAGCCGATGAGCGTGGACACGCCGGCCGGCGAAGTCGCCATGGTGTACTCCGGGGAGGCCTACAACTTCCAGGAACTGCGGGATCAGCTGAAGTCGCGGGGGCACGCGTTCCGGACCGACAGCGACACGGAGGTCGTGCTCCGCAGTTACCTCGAGTGGGGCGAGGCCGTCGTGGACCACCTCGACGGTATGTACGCGTTCGCGGTCTGGGACGAGCGCGAGCAGCGGCTGCTGCTCGTGCGCGACCGCATGGGGATCAAGCCGCTCTTCTACTACCCGACGCCGGACGGGGTGCTGTTCGGCTCCGAACCCAAGGCGATCCTGGCGAACCCGCTGGTGCGCAAGGTGGTCGACACGGAGGGACTGCGGGAGCTGTTCGCGCAGACCAAGACTCCGGGCTGGGCCCTCTACAAGGGCATGCACGAGATGCTGCCCGGCACGCTGATCAGCGTCGACCGTGGCGGACTCCGGCAGCGCACCTACTGGCGCCTGCGGGCGATCGAGCACACGGACAGCCGTGAGGACACCGTGGCGCGGGTGCGGGAGATGCTCACCGGGATCGTCGACCGGCAGCTGATCTCGGACGTGCCGCAGTGCGTGCTGCTCTCGGGCGGGCTGGACTCCAGCGCGATCACCGGACTGGCGGCCGAGCGGCTGGCCCTGCGGGGCGAGCAGGTGCGCACGTTCTCGGTGGATTTCGCCGGCCAGGAGGAGAACTTCGTCCCCGACGAGATGCGCGACACGCCTGACTCGCCGTTCGTGCGCGATGTCGTGGCGCATGTGCGGTCCGCGCACCACGACGTGATGCTGAACCCGGCCGACATATCGGATCCCGCGGTGCGGCGCGCGACCGTGGGCGCCCGGGACATCCCGAACGGTTTCGGTGATCTCGACAACTCGCTCTACCTGCTGTTCAAGGCCATCCGGGAACGCTCGACGGTGGCATTGTCGGGGGAGTCGGCCGACGAGGTGTTCGGCGGGTACCCCTGGTTCCACAACGACGCGCTGACCCGCGTCCAGACCTTCCCATGGATGGCGGTCATCCCCCCGCTGAGCCTCGCGGCCCGCACCGACCACATCGAGCCCGGCCTGCGCAAGCGCCTCGACGTGGAGACCTACACCGCCGACCAGTACGCGACGGCCCTCGCCGAGGTCGAGCACCTCGACGGCGCGTCCGAGCCGGAGCGGCGCATGCGTTCCGTGTTCCACCTGCACCTGACGCGTTTCGTACGCAACATGCTGGACCGCAAGGACCGCCTGTCGATGGCGGTCGGGCTCGAGGTGCGCGTGCCCTTCTGCAACCACGAACTCGTCCAGTACGTCTACAACACGCCCTGGTCGATGAAGACGTTCGACGGCCGGGAGAAGAGCCTGCTGCGGCACGCCGCGGCTCATGTGATGCCGCAGTCGGTGGTGGAGCGGGTCAAGAGCCCGTACCCGTCGCCGCAGGACCCCGGATACGCGTCGATCCTCCAGCAGCAGGTGAAGGAGCTCGTCGCGGTCCCGGACACCCCGGTGTTCGCGCTGGTCGACCGCGGCTGGGCACAGCAGGTCGTGGCGCAGGACCCGGCGGGCATGACGGTGGCCGTACGGGCCGGCCTCGAGCGGGTGCTCGACCTGCACACCTGGCTGGAGCAGCACTCGCCCGAACTCCAGCTGGACTGATCACACCGGCGCAGGGGCGCCCGGCGGCGGCCCTGGCCGTCCTTCGACGGGAGGAACCCGCATGTCGTACGCGTACGACCCCGAACTCGCCCCGTGGGCACCGCAGCTGATGCCCTCCGACTACACCGATGTGGCCACGGTGCGGGCCGAGCTGGCCGAGCTGGTCGCGCAGTTGCCGGTGTACCGGCCGGCCGAACCGGTCGACGTGGCGGACCGTACGGTCCCAGGGCCGCCCGGCGCCCCCGACGTGCCCGTGCGGGTCTACCGGCCGCACGGGGTCACCGAACCGCTCCCGGCCCTGCTGTACACCCACTGGGGCGGGCTGATCAGCGGCGACCTGGACACCAATCACTCGGCGGTGCTGCGCATCGCCGAGCAGGCCCGGGTCATGGTGTTCTCGGTGGACTACCGGCTGGCCCCGGAACACCCCTTCCCGGACGGGCTGTACGACTGTCACGCCGTACTCGAGTGGGTCGTGGCGCACGGGCCCGAGCTGGGTGTGGACACCGACCGGCTCGGCGTGGCCGGGGACAGCGCGGGCGGCGCGCTGGCCGCCGGGCTGGCCCTGCTGGCGCGTGAGCGCGGTCCGCGTCTGCGGATGCAGTGCCTGAGCTTCCCCGCACTGGACGACCGGCTGGACTCCGCGTCCGCCCTCGCCTTCGTCGACACACCGGTGCTGGACCGGAACAGCCTGCTGCTGAGCTGGCACCACTACCTGGGCGGCAAGGACGCGGCCGAACGGACCGACGTCTCACCCTACGCGGCTCCGGGCCGGGCCGGGGAGCTGGCGGGGCTGCCCACCACGTTCATCTCGGCCTGCGAGTTCGATCCGCTGCGCGACCAGGACCTCGACTTCGCCCGCCGCCTCATCGAGGCCGGCGTGCCGACGGAACTGCACCACTACGACGGCACCTTCCACGCGTGCACCGGGATCACCGGAGCAGCGGTGTCGGAGCGGATGGTGCGCGACCAGATCGACGCCATCCGCCGGGTCCTGCACGGCTGACCCGGGTCCCGCGGCGGCCGCGCGGGACCCGGTCTCACCGCTCGCGTGCCGCCGCGCCGACGGCCTCCGCGGCGGCTATGAAGCGTGCCACTCGCTCCGGCAGTTCCACCTCACGGCGCCAGGCCAGGCAGACCGGGGTGGGCGGCAGGTCGTGGACGGGGACGACCCGAACGGCCGGCGGCGCGATGTCGGCCAGCGACGCCACCGAGAGGTGCACCGCGTCGCTGCCGACCACCAGGGCCATCATCTCGGCGATGGTGTCCACCCGGTGGCGTCGCCGGATCTCGCGGCCCCCGGGGGTACGGGGCGGCACGATCTCGTCCCACAGGTACGCGGGGAAGTCGCCGGGGCGGTCGAAGGCGTCATAGCCGGCGACCTCCTCCACGGACACGCTGTCCCGGCCGGCGAGCGGATGGCCCGCGCCCACGACGACCGCGCGGGACTCGAAGTGCAGTACGTCGCTCGTGGCGAGATCGGCCTCCCGGGGACCGAACTTCACCAGGATCACGTCCAGCTCCCCCTTGCGCAGCGCGGAGAACGGGTCGGTGAGATCGTAGGGGGCGAGCACGGCGCCGTCCTCGCCCAGCCCGGCGCCGGCGAGGACGTCGAGGGCCGTGCGCGGGGAGCTGGGGTAGCCCAGGCGGATCGGGCGGTCCGCCGGGCGGGTGGTCGTCCGGTCAGTCATCGTGGGTTTCCTCGGTGAGAGCGGCGTAGACACGCAACTCCGTGGGTCGGTTGGGCGAGTCGGTGATCCGCAGGGCCGCGAAGGGACCGGGCAGGCCGGACAGCCAGGGGACCTGACGGACGGTGAGCCGGTCGCCGGGGCCGATGAGTCCGTCCAGGACGGCCTCGGCCAGCAGATGGTTGAGGTGCACCAGGCAATCGGCGGTGGTCACCCCGGCGGTGGCCACATACAGGTCGCGTCCGACCGGGGTGCGTCCCTCGCCGGCCCGGCCCTCTCCCACGCGTACCACGGCCGGGGGAGAGGCGGGCAGTTCCGCCGACCCGTCGAAGAGCTTCAGCAGACGGCGCAGAGTGGCGCTGTCGCCGACGGGCGCCGGGCCCTGCCAGGCAGCCGACCCGTCCTCGGTGACATGGTCCAGGGCGAACCGGTCCACGAGGTTGGACGGGTTCCCCGCCAGGAACACGGTGCGGGTGAAGTCACGACGCCACTCGGCCGCCGCGTCCGGGCCGATCTGGCCGGCGAACTCACAGGTGGCACGCACCCACGTCGGCAGGTCGAAGGAGCGCAGCACGCAGATCGCCAGCACCTTGGCGTCCTGCGCCGCCTGGAGGATCTCCCGCCGCGCGGCCAGCAGCCCGTCGGGGGACGACAGATCCAGTCGCGCGGCCAGTTCCGGCCGTGCGGCGGCGATCCGCTGAGCCAGCTCTTCCCGGAGCATTTCCTGGGAGATCATCACAGGTAGACCGCCGACAGCAGACGGTGAGCCGGCGCCGGCCGGTGCTTGGCGAGCAGGCTGGACGTGAGCCGGTACGGATTGACGTACAGGTGGGCGCCGCGGTGCCGGGCCATCACCTCGGGCAGCGGGGCCGGATCGGTGACCCGGCCGCCGGACAGCAGCCGGGCGGCGCGCGTCAGACTCTGCCGCAGCACATCGTGGCCGAACGACTGCTGCTGGCCGGGTCCCAGCACGGCGATGAAGTACAGCCGCATCCCCAGGCGCAGCACCGCGTCGTCGTACTCGGCCGCGGCCTTGCCCAGCAGGGCCCGGGCGGTGTGGTCGTGCCAGTCGCCGTGCCGCGCGGAGCGGATCCTGCCGTCGATCGGCACCCGGCCGAGAGGGACCCGGCGGACGGTCGCACCGAACGCGGACAAGGTGCGCTCCAGCAACAGGTAGTCGGGTTCGAGCTCCCGGTCGTAGAGCAGCACCGTCTCGTCGAACTCCGGTGCGAGCGGCAGGAGTTCCCTGAGCGCACAGGCGAGATAGTTGGGCCGGCCCTGCGCGTCGACGATCTGGCGCAGGGGAAGCCCGTGCCGGGTGGCGTCCAGGTAGACCGGACTGCCGTGGGCGCGCTGGTCGAGACACATGCCCAGGGCGCCGAGACGGTCGAGGACCTCCTCCAGGCCCAGCCCGGGCGGCTGGTGGGCGAGCAGTCCGGGGTCGTGCATACCGAGCTGCCGATAGTGCCCCGCCCACAGTTCGAGCACGCGGGCACTCGCCGGATGGACCCAGCCCTGCTGCTCGACCGCTTCGGCGTACGGCCGCAGGGCGGCGGCGCCGGCCCGTCGTTCCTCGTGCCGGTAGCCGACGTACATCTCCCCGATGCGTTCCTCGGAGAGGCCCGAGTAGTCGGTGTCGCCGAAGGTGCGGTCGAGGTACTCCCAGAAGCCGAGGGTCTGTTCGGTGAGGTGATAGGTGGTCGGGCTGTACCGGTAGGTCACGTCCGCCAGCTGCGCGGTGGCCCGGTACATGACGTCGGTCCACAGCAGCCCCTTGAGATGGCTCGGCGTGAGGGGCTTGGAGGGGGTGACGGTGACCGGGGCCAGCAGCACCCGCCGCCCGAGGGACCGCGGGGACCCCGCCCCGGCCTCTTCGGGCCGGTGGCTGTCGCGCACCGAGGTCTCGTGGAGAGCCGGCACCGCTACGCTCCTTCCGCCTTCGAGATGACGCGGACGAACTCGTCCCGGCTGGGCGCCTGCGGCAGCAGCGCCGGGTCGATCGGGGGCGCCTGGTCCACCCGGGCCAGGAACTTCTCGTCGCCGAACGCCTCGGCGGGGGTGGTCAGGCCCATGATCACGCGGATCAGCGAGCGCCAGACCAGCCCGTCGGTCAGCGCCGCGTCCCGTACCCGCTCGGCCCTCGTCCGCTCCGCGGGCCGGTCCGGCCGGGACCTCGGGGGCCGGCCGTCACCGACCGCCGTGTTCCACCGGTCGGTGCGCTCCTGGTCCTCCTGGGCGGAGAACTCGTACCAGGGCGTGAACAACCGCTCGGCCAGCCGGGCCGCGGCCCCGCTCAGGTCCTGGTCCACCCGGGCGTCGGCGAGGAGGTCGGCGAGCCGGAAGGCCTGATCCAGAGCCAGCGACATCCCGCGCCCGTACAGCGGATTGGTGACACAGGCCGCGTCGCCGACCGCGAACAGGCCGGCCACCGCCCGCTGCCGGGTCGTGACCGTGCCGCGCAGCACGTTCGGCGGGCAGGCGATCACGTTGACCGGGGTGAGGGGCTCGCTGACACCCGGCTCGAGCCAGGCGCCGATGCCGGGTGTCGCGCGGGCCGCGGCGGTGAACCCGCCCGGCGTGCGCAGGCCGTCCGTCGCCCGGTCGCCGGGGGGCACCATGACCGCGACGGCGAAGGTCCGGCTGTCCGCTGGATGCAGTGCCGCCGCGTAGTGGTCGAAGATCCCTCCGACGGCGTTGCCGCGGTTGAGCGGTCCGGGCCGGCCGGAGCCGAGCAGCCGGTACTGGCGGCTGTACCCGGTGATGGCGCTCGGCTGGACCAGATCCTCCGCGACCGGCACCCCGGCCGCGGTCAGCCAGCCGCGCGACTCGGTGCGCCGGCCGGTGGCGTCGATCACGACCGCGGCCGGGATCACGTCACCGTTGTCGGTGCGCACCCCGCGCACCCGCTCGGACGCCGGGTCGAGGACCAGCCCGCGGACCAGCGTTCCGTGGTCGATGCGGACCTGCGGCAGGTCTCGCACGGCCCGGTACAGGAGCAGCTCGAGGACGGTGCGCCGGCAGGCCAGGTCCACCAGATCCTCGTCACCGACCTCCCGGGCCCGGTCCTCGACCGGCGAAGGCAGGGCCTCGACGAGGTCCAGCAGTTCCGCTCCGGCCTCCAGCGCCGCGGACAGCAGCCGCGGGGCCCGGTGGCGCAGCACCCGCACACCGACCGACGTCAGGGTGTGGGAGTGGACCGCCTGGGGGACCGTCGGCCGATGCCACCCGGGCACGGCCCGCCCCACCGGGCCCTCGGGCGGCGGGCCGGAGCGCTCCAGCACCCTGACCCGGTACCCGGAGCCGTGCAGTGCGAGGGCGGTGGCGAGGCCGGCGAAGCTTCCGCCGACGACCAGGGCGTCCGCCATCTCAGTCCCTTGTCCCGTGGACGAAGAACACCCGGCGCACCCCGGTCACGGACCGGTCCGGCACCGGGTCGGGCCACCTGCCGTAGTCGGCTTCCGGGTCGCCTGGCTGGGCGGCCTCCACGGTGAAGCCGTGCGCGGCGAACAGCTCTTCCGGCTCGTCGGTGCCGAACAGCCACGGGCAGCCCCAGCCGGCGAACACGTCCAGCAGGCCGCGCATGTCGGGCAGGGTCAGCGCGGCCGCGTTGACGATGTCCGCGGCGATCCTGCTGCCGGGGCTCATGATCTTCCCCACCCGTTCGATGACGCGGTGCGCGTCCTCGTCGGGGATGTAGTACAGCAGCCCCTCCAGCAGCCAGGTGGACGGGCGGCCGGGGTCGTAGCCGGCCGCGATCAGCTCGGCCTCCCAGTCCGGGGAGGTCAGGTCGACGGCGACCGAGTGGTGGTCGACCCGCGGCGGTATCCCGCGCAGCCGCTGTTCCTTGTAGGCCAGCACCGCGGGCCGGTCCACCTCGAAGTAGCGGATGCCGGAGGGCCAGTCCAGCCGGTAGGCGCGCGAGTCCATCCCGGCCGGCGCCAGGACGATCTGATCCGTCCGCGGATCCCGCGCCGCCCGCTGGAGGAACTCGTCGAAGAACCGGGTGCGGATGGCGTTGTAGTCGGGGGTGCTCGGCAGGGTGCGCGGGGCGTCCTTGGGGAACGTGGCCTCGCGGATCTCGGCGAGCAGCTCCGGGCCCGCGTCACCGGCCAGCCGGGCCGCGTAGGGGTCGTTGTAGAGCCGGTCGTCGCGGCTGCTCTCCGCCGCGCGCAGCGCCGCCGTGAGCAGCGCGGTCCGTTCGACGGCGTCCAGTGCCTCGGTCATGCTTGTCCTTCCCGGCCGACCCGCGCGGTGCCGGTCAGTCGTTCCCATGAAGCGAAATCCTGTCTGAACAGACGGTCCTTGACCTGAGTCGGCCGGATGCCGGAGGCGACCCTGGACTGCCAGTCACGCAGGAAGGCGTCGCCGTCGACGCGCCGCACGGCCACGGGGCCCAGCCGTCCGCTCGAACGTGCCGTCGCATAGGCCGGAGCCTCGCGCCCGATGCTGTCGTCCAGCAGGGCGGCGAACCGGTCGGTCTCCCGCACGCTCCACTCGCCGGGCGCCGCGACGGCGAACTCGTAGTGAGGGGCGGCGCCGTCGGTCCGGTGCACCCGGCAGGCGGCGTTCGTGACATCGAGTCCCGTGCCCCGGGCGGTCGCGGCGAGCGCGCGGATGACCTGCGCGTCGCGCAACCGCTCACCGACGGCGTCCGAACGGGTGCTGCGCCCCGCGTACTCCACCCTCGGCACTCCGCCGACCCGGTCGATGACGCGTACCACGTCGCCCACCGCGTAGCGGTACAGCCCTCCGATGTGGCTGAAGACCACGTGGTAGTCGCGGCCCGTCTCCAGTTCGTCGAAGGTCAGGGTCGGCGCGTCGGGCCGCAGGTCCGACTCGGCGTCCAGGAACTCGTAGACGGAGGCGGTGACCACCAGGGATCCGGCGGACCCATGCCGGTCGAACGGCACACCCACCGGCCCCTCCGAGGCGGCCACGGGCGCGGGCAGGGCGGCCACGCCGGTACCGAACTCCTCGCGCAGCCGTTGCATGTAGAGCGAGGCCATGCCCGTCGTCCAGCAGAACAGCGCCCGCATACGGGGCCAGACATGGGCCGGTCGCACCGTGCCGAAGTGATCGGCCAGCCGCTCCAGCGTGGCGGCCCGCTCCGGGTCGGGGCTGCGGTACGGCACCCCGCCGAGCGTGCCGTCCCGGATCTCCTTCACCAGCCGGGGCCACCACAGGTTCAACTGGTGCGGCACGGCGGCCACCATGGCCGGGTTGATGCCGATGACGCAGCGCACATCGCTCTCCACCGCGAGGCGCAGCCGCAGATACGTCTTCTCCAGGTGGTCGTTCTCCTCGACGGGCACCGCGAGTTCGGCCCACGGCGCGGACGTGCCGGGCTCGGCGGAGAGCGGCTCGCCGAACCGCGAGCCGAAGTCGACCTGGCTGGCGCCGACATGGGGTCGGCCCGAGGCGGTGGTCGGCGGGGCGGGCCGCGGGTCGTGCTTGAGGTTCAGCACCGCGTCCGGCCGCTCCAGCACGTCGGGGAAGTGCTCGATCAGCGGTGCCCAGGCCGCGTAGTAGAACGGGAAGAAGGTCCGGCGCATGAAGCTCCTGGTGACCGGAATCTTCTTGTGGTCACCGGTGGTGCCGCTGCTGGTGAAGTACACCACCGGGTCGTCCGCGGACAGCACGTTGGACTCGCCCGCCGCCATCCGGTCGATCCACGGTGCCAGCGCCGCGTAGTCGTTGATCGGTACGGCCTTGCGGAAGTCGTCGAGCGAACGGATCGCGGTGAAGGAGTGGGCGCGGCCGTACTCGGTGCCGGCGTTGTGTTCCAGCAGTTCGGTGAGGACGCGCTGCTGGTGGCCCCGGGCGTCGGCGAGCGCGGACCGAAGGTTCTCCCGTTCACCGAAGACCCTGTCCCGGTACCGCCGCGCGCGGTCGGGGTCCGACCGGAGGTCAGCAGAAGTCATGGGTCATCACCTCTCGTATCTTCTGTGCGGTCAGCGAGGCGTGGTCCTGTTCCTCGATGACGGTGACCGGAAGGTCCCGGATCTCTTCCCACATGACCTTGCTCAGATCGGACTGGTACTTCTCGAACGACGCGCGCTCGGGCCGGTCGCCGTAGTACTCCAGGGGATTGACCTCGGCTCCCTGCCGGCTGCGTCGCCACGCGGTCGCCGCCGACACCTCCAGGAAGATCACCCGATGCGGCCGGGGGAAGCTGCGCCACCAGTCGAACATCGGGTGGTCGTCGACTCCCGACAGCCGGCACTTGGCGAGGAGCTTGTAGTAGTACGAGTCCACCAGGACCGGTGCCCGCGGGCTGCGCTCGATGCTGTCGCGCAGGTGGAGCGCCGCGGTCTGCAGCAGGGTGACCATGAAGTCCGGGGAGTAGTCACGGTGCAGGGCCGGCATGACGTCGCCGACCAGGCTGCGGCGCAATCGGCCGATCAGGGAGTGGCCGGGCTCCAGGAACGCGTCGTCGAGCGACACGATCGGCCAGGCGGACGCGCCGTCGGCCAGCTCCGCCAGCGCGGACGACTTGCCCGCGTAGTCGGGGCCGAGCAGCACGACGAACGGGGGCGTGGCCTGCGGCCCGCCGGAGGCCGTGCGAGGGGATGTGGGGGTGGTCGCGGCTCGGCTCATCGGCGGCACCCGGGCCGGGCCGGAGGCGCTGGGACAGGTCCGGACCGCGGTCGGCCGCGGCGTGTGCCTGACGGCGCGGAGAGCGGCCGCGGTGCCGCTGACGGTTCACCCGGCTTCTGCCGGTACTCGGTCCGAATCGTCTGACCTCCTGCGTTCCGGGAACGTGGGGTGTTCCTCGATGACACCGGCCGGCTCGTCCGGTGCCGCGGACCCGGGTGGGTCGCCGGGACCTCGCCCGATGCGCGGTTCAGTTCGCGACCGGCACCGGGGCCAGGGTCCGTTCCACCGCGCTGAGCAACTCGGACATCGCCGCCGAGGCTGCCGGAACGACGTCGGCCATCAGGAGATAGCCGTGCACCAGGCCCGGCGCCGGCACGTGTTCCACCGCGACGCCGGCGGCTTCCAGCCGGGCCGCCAGTTCGACGCCCTCGTCGTGCAGCCCGTCGTACTCGGCGGTGCCGATCACCGTCGACGGCAGCCCGCGAAGGTCGGCGTGGAGCAGATCGACGGCCGGGTCCGCGCGGTGTTCCGGATTCGGCACGTACTGCTCGTAGTACCACCGCAGATCGTCGGCGTCCGACAGATGACCCGTCCCGTACGCGCGCATCGACTCCGACTTCATCTCGGGATCGGCCGGTGGATACGCCATCATCACGGCGGCGAACGCCAGGTCACCGTGGTCGCGCTGGTGCATGGCGACCCCGAGGGCCAGGGATCCTCCCGCGCTGTCTCCGCCGATCACGTGGTCGCGGCCGGGAAACACGCCGGCCGCCCACTCGGCCGCGGCGGTCGCGTCCCGCAGCGGGCCGGGGTACGGGTGTTCCGGCGCGCGACGGTAGTCGACGGAGACGACGACCGCTCCGAGGCGGGCGGCGATGCGACGGCACACCGAGTCGTGGGTGTCCACGTCGCCGGTCACCCAGCCTCCGCCGTGCAGATACGTCACCAGACGGCCGCGGTCGGTCAGCGGCCGGTATGTACGGACGCGGAAGCTGCCGTCCCGGCTGTCGATCAGCCGATCCGTCACCGCGGCCACCGGTTCGGGCGCGGCACCACCTCGCGAGCGGGCCGCGCTCTCGGCGTAACGACGGCGCAGCTGGGCCGCGGTGAGGGTGCGTGCCGGCGCCGGTGGGTCGGCGGCCTGCCACTGGATCAGGGCACGGATGAAACGGTCTAGGGGCACAGGAGACTCCTCGGGCACACGGACGTCCGGCGGCCGGCCGTACGGCCTCGGCCGCACGACCGGCCGCCGGAACCGCTGGTGGGTGGCCTCAGTCCGTGACGTCGGCGGGGAGGGGGACGTCCGTGGTGGCCTCGGGCCAGTCCGGCACCGTCTCGATCTCCACCACCGCGGCGGTCAGCGAGTATCCGCCTCCGGCACCGACCAGGAGCACCTGGTCGCCGGGCTGGACCTCCTTCTTCTCCACCAGGCGGGCCACCTCGGCGGTCAGATCGCCCGCGCCCAGGTGACCGGTGTAGCGGCCCCAGTCCCACAGCGTCCGGTCGGCCGAGATGCCCAGCGGCTTGAAGAACTGGATCTCCATCAGTCCGCGCCCCATGTTGGGCAGCAGGATCTTGGCGAAGTCGTCCAGCTCGCGGCCGGTCTTGTCGAGGACCGAACGGACGACGCTCATCAGCGCGTCCTCGGCACGCTTCAGCACCGACTCCCGTCCGACCTGCGCCAGATAGGACTTCTTGGACTCACGCAGGTTCTCGTCGTCGACCAGCCCGTACGCGTGGGTGAACGGCTCGGTGCCCCGGTGCAGCTGCTCCATGGTGGCGTCGGTGAGCGACGCGATGGCGTGGATGCGGGCGAAGCCACCGGCCGTGGAGAGCACCATGGCGGTGGAGCCGTCACCGAAGACGATGCCGTACGAACCCCGCCACCGGTCGAAGCCGGGAGGGCAGAACCGGTCGGAGGTGGTGACCAGGGCACTCGTCCCGCGACCCGCTTCCAGCTGGGCCATGGCGAGGTCGATCGCCGCCATACCGCCGTTCGACATGCCCTCCACGTTCACCGCGAAGGCGCCGGTGATGCCCAGCTCTCGCTGGATGTAGGGCGCCGACGTCCAGTGGTGGTCGCGGCCCTGGTGATAGATCGACGCGTGCACGACCAGGTCGATCCGGTCCCCGACCACGTGCGCGGCACGTTCGAGAGCCGTGCGTCCGGCCAGCACTCCCATGTCCGGTACGGATATGTCGTCCGGGGCGACCGGCAGGCAGGGGATCTGATCGGTATTCATGTCGTCGGCGCTGTACCTGCCGGCGGCCACAGCTTCCTTCGCCGATTCTCCGGGCGGAATCCAGGCCGCAGCCGACGTAATGTAAACAGGCGTATTCATTCTCTGAGGTCCTCCGAGGTCGATGCCCGTCGAGAATCGAGTTATCGAACAGGGGAAATGCCGGCCCGCTCCGGCTGCTGCGGCCTGACGCCGGGGCCGCCTGACCCGCGGCTCTCCCAGCGCGGACGCGCTCGGTGACGCGGCGTTGACCTGAGACGTCCGCCGACGGGCGCAGCATCCATCGGTTTACGCGACTGTCTCGCCCGACGAGTTCGCCGCCTTCCGTGGGCCTTTCATTGGAATGTAACCCACGCTACCGGCGCCCACCCGGTCAATCGCATATGCATTTCTCATGACTTGCGGTTAATACTGCACACGGGAAGGGTTTCCGCGTGCATGACAGGCCGGCGTTCGGGGGCCGGCTTCCGTGGCCCCCGCCGCCCGTCGGGCGGCGCCGTACGGTTGCCGCGGACCTGTCAGGCGCCGCGCGCGTCACGGCCGGGGGATGTGTGCCCGGTCCGCTCGGTCGTGCCGCCCGTGCCGGGGTGGACGAGGTGAGGGCCGCCTTGCCGGAGGGCCGGGTCCCGTGCCCTTTTCGGACACCTTCGCCGGCTCGGTCTCGATCCGTTCCCGAACTGGCCCGCATCGGCCTGACCTGCGCTACAGTAATATTCGCACGCGTTTCGAAATTAGGGGAGGGTAAGCGATGTACGCGATCTCCGGCTGACGTCCGGCTCCGGTGGCCCCGGCCGCCGAGCCCGCGGCCGTCGCGGCCCGGGGAAGCCCCTGACGTGGCGTCAGGGGCGAGGGACCTCGCGGGGAGTGGGGAAGGGCGCGGACCGAGCCGGCGCGCCATGCGGCCGCACGGGACCAGACAGGGTTCCGCGCACGCGGTGAACGCACGGATGCGGCAATGACAGGCGAGCGGGCCGTCAGGCTGCCCCGCCCGGCCCGGCGCCGGAACGCACGGACGCGCTGTCGTGAGTGCGGTTGCCGTCCGACGCGGACGAGTCCATGAACCGTCCACGGCGACGGCAGGACGGGCCCCACAACCGGCCGTGACACGCGCCGGCGGGCGGCGGTCCCGGCCGCGCGGGTGACCGGGGCCGCGGCGCGCCGACCGCCACGTGCCGCCCGGCCGACGGGACTCGCTGCCGCACCGGGACGCGCATCTCCAGAGCGTGAAGTAGAGCGTCCTACGGGTGGGATGGGTACCTTTGCGTCGAGAACCGGCACGGAGAACAGGCGGATCGGGCGGCGCGACGCCGCCGACGGCCGGGTGCCCGCACTTACGCCGCCCCCCGTCCGGGGCCGCTGAGGCGGCCCGTCCCGGCCCCCGGCCCGTGAGGATCGCCACCCGTGACAACGGGGTGAGACGACACCACCGGCTCTTCCCGCTCCGCCCCGCGAAACCCCGCGGGGCGGCCATCGGGAACCGGGCGAAGCCGGGTGGGCACATCGGCCGATTCCCGGAAGAACACCGCGACTCCAGGAACACCATCGCGACTCCCGAAGAACATCGCGACTTCAGGAAGAACACCACGAGTTCCGGAAGAACATCGCGAGGGCGGCGACCTACCGGAAGGATTCGAGTCGACCCCGCTCCCTAGACCACCTCTCGACGAACTGAGGAATGGATGTCACAGAAGCGCACGTTGAGACGCTCGTCCGGGGCGGCGGACGCCCAGGAGCTGGCGGGCAGTCCGGAGGCACTCAGAAGGCAGCTCTCCGCACTCCTCGGCATGGAACTCGGGGCCGAGCACGAGAACACCGACCTGTTCGAACTGGGTCTGCAGTCCCTGCAGTTGATGCAGTTCGTCAACCGTCTCAACCGCGCGGGTCTGCGGGTCGACTTCCCACAGCTGGCCCAGGACGCCCGCCTGGCGCGCTGGTACGAGATTCTCACCGGCACGCGTCACCTGCCCCCGGGCGGAGCATCCGCCGCGCCGCCCGCCGACGCCTCTCGCCTCGACGGCCGGCAGCCGTTCGCCCTGACCCCCGTCCAGCAGGCCTACTGGATCGGCCGGGCGGACGGCGGACCGCTGGGCGGCAACGGCTGCCACGCCTACATGGAGTTCGACGCCCCGTACGTCGACGCCGCCCGGCTGGAGACCGCCGTACGCGCCCTGATGCGCCGTCACCCGATGCTGCGCGCCTGCTTCAGCGACGACGCCACCCAGCGCGTACTCGACACCTCGCCGTGGCCCGGGCTCACCGTCCATCACCACGAGGACCCGGCCGATGCCGCACGGGCTCTGCGCGATCTGCGTGACACCCTCTCTCACCGACGCCTGGACGTGGCCCGGGGAGAGGTCATGGACGTCCAGCTGAGCCACCTCCCCGGCGGCGGGCACCGCATCCATCTGGACATCGACCTGCTCGTCGCCGACGTCCACAGCTTCCGGGTGATCCTGGCGGACCTGGCCGCGTTGTACGAGAACCCGCGGGCGCTGGGTGAGTTGGCCTACAGCTTCCCCCAGTACGCGGCGGAGCGCGCGGAGGCCGGCCGCGGCCCCGACACCGAACGCGCCAAGGAGTACTGGACCAGGCGGCTGCCGGCACTGCCGGGCGGCCCAGGGCTGCCGTTGCAGGTCGTGCCCGAAGACGTCGCCGTCGCCCGCTTCGTGCGGCGCACCCGCGAACTCTCCCCGCGGCAGTGGGCTCTTCTGCGGCGCCGGATCTCCGAGCACGGCCTCACCCCGTCCGTGGTGATCGCCACCGCCTTCGCCGAGGTCCTGGCCCGCTGGAGCGGCGAACAGCACTTCCTGCTCAACGTCCCCCTGTTCGACCGCGACCACGAGGCACATCCCGACATCGAGGCCGTCGTCGCCGACTTCACCAGCCTGATCCTGCTCGAAGTGGATCTGACCCGGGGGGCCGGCTTCGCCGAACGGGCCAGGGCCGTCCAGCAGCGCCTGCACGAGGACGTCGGCCACGCCGCGTACTCCGGTGTCGACGTGCTGCGCGACTTCATCAGGGCCGACGCCGAGGCGCCACGTGCCGCCCCGGTGGTGTTCTCCTGCAACGTGGACGCGCCGCTGGTCCCCGACTCCTTCGCCGCCCTCTTCGGCGACCTGACCTGGATGGTGTCCCAGACGTCGCAGGTCTGGCTGGACTGCCAGGTCTACCGCACGCGGGACGACGGCCTGCTCCTCGCCTGGGACGCGGTGGACGAGCTGTTCCCGCCGGGGATGCTCGACACGATGCTCAGCGCCCTCGCCCAGCTGCTGGAGGAGCTGACGGCGTCGGACTGGAGCAGCACACCGGACCTCCCGCTCCCCGCTGCCCAGCGCCGCCGCCGGGACGAGGTGAACTCCGTGTTCCGGGAGCACAGCGGACGGTTGCTGCACGAGGCGTTCTTCGCCCGCGCCCGGGAGCGGCCGGGCGCGCCGGCTCTGCTGTGGGACACCGGCGGGGACCGGCCACCCGGCAGCGCCGCCGACGGTGTGCTCACCTACGGAGAACTCGCCGAGCGCGCGCTGCGGATCGCCGCCGGCCTCACCCGGCGCGGTGTCGGCCGTGGCACCCCGGTCGTCGTGACCGCGCCCAAGGGGCCCGACCAGACGGCCGCGGTGCTCGGCGTGCTGGCCGCGGGAGGCACCTACGTACCCATCGGCGTCGACCAGCCCGCCGAACGGCGCGAGCGGATCCTCGCCCTGAGCGGAGCCCGGCTCGTCCTCGACTGCAGCCAGAGCCCGCTGGCCGACCGGCCCGGCATCGAAGTCCTCCTGCTGGAGCACGCGTTGCGCGTGGCCCCGCTCGCCGCGCCGGTGCCCGCCGACCCCGAGGACACCGCCTACGTCATCTTCACGTCGGGGTCCACCGGGAACCCCAACGGCGTGGAGATCAGCCACCGGGCCGCGGTCAACACCATCGAGGACGTCAACGAGCGCTTCGCCATCACCGCCGACGACCGGGTCCTCGCCGTGTCCGCACTGGACTTCGATCTCTCGGTGTGGGACATCTTCGGCCTCCTGGCCGCGGGCGGCGCGCTGGTCCTGGTGGCCGAGCCGGACCGCCGTGACGCTCTTCGGTGGCTGGAGCTGTGCCGCCGGTTCGGGGTGACCGTGTGGAACTCCGTGCCCGCGCTGATGGACATGCTCCTGACCGCCACGGACCACGACCCGCTGCCCGAGTCCCTGCGCCTGGCCCTCCTGTCGGGCGACTGGATCGGCCTCGACCTGCCGGGCGCACTGCACGACGCGTCCGACGGGCGGTGCGTGCTGGTGGGCCTCGGCGGCGCCACCGAGGCCGCGATCTGGTCGAGCCACCACGAGGTCGGCGCCGTACCGGCCCACTGGCGCTCCATCCCGTACGGCACTCCGCTCGGCAACCAGTCCTTCCGGGTGGTCGACGCGCGGGGCCGGGACTGCCCCGACTGGGTGCCCGGCGAGCTGTGGATCGGCGGTGACGGCCTCGCGAGGGGCTACCGCGGCGATCCGGAACTGACCGCCCAGCGCTTCGTGACCGACCGGGGCGCACGCTGGTACCGCACGGGCGACGTGGGCCGCTACTGGCCCGACGGGACCCTGGAGTTCCTGGGCCGGGTCGACCATCAGGTGAAGATCAACGGTTTCCGCGTCGAACTGGGCGAGATCGAGACCGCGCTGCAGGGGCATCCCTGCGTGGCCCACGCGGTGACCGTGGCGGTCGGTGAGCGACGCAAGGAACTGGTGACGGCCGTCGTCGAACGACGGGCGCCGGCCCCGGTCCGTGACCGTGCCACCTCCCTGAAGCCCCCGCGCCCGCCACACGGCGCGGTGGACCGTGAGCACGCCCTGACGGAGACGCTGCTGGCCGCCGTGCTCGACGTGCTCTGCGTCCCCGCGGCCGACGGCGTCCTGTGGCCGCCGCCGATCCCCGAGGAGCGCAAGGCGCTGCTCGGCGGATGGATCGAGTACCTGGTGGAGCGCGCGGTCCTCGCGGGTTCCTCGCGCGCCCTGGTGCCCGGCCCGCGCTGGGACCAGGTGCGTGACCCGCAGTGGCAGGCCCGGCTGCGCGAACAGGCGGCCGGCACCCACCTGGAGGGCATCGCGGACGCCTGGGCGCGGACCGTTCCGCTGCTCACCGCCGTGGTCAAGGGCGAGGCCCGCGCAGAGGCGCTGTTCGAGGATCCGACGCTTTCGACGGAGGGACTGGGCGATCTGCTGCCCGGGGTCCACGCCTGCCTGGCCCAGGTCTCGCGGGAGCTGGCGAAGCTCGCCTCCGGCGGGCCGGGGCCGCTCGCCGTCGCCGAGTGGGGTGCCATGGGCGGCCGCAACGCGGTCCGGCTCCTCGAAACGCTCGACCCGAGCAGCGTGACGTACACGCTCCTCGCGCCCTCCGCCCCCGAACTGGCCGCGGCCGAAGCCCGGCTGAGCAACTCGGCGCACCCGGTGCGGATGGCCCTGCGCGACGCCTCGGCCATCTCCGAGGAGTATCTGCACCGCTTCGACGCGGTGGTGGTCAACGACGCGCTCAGCAGGATGCCGGACCCGGACACCGCCGTCGCCGCCATGGCCTTGCTCGGCACCGCGGGCGGACGCCTGTGGCTGCTGGCCCGGACCGAGCCGTCACCGCTCGCGCTGCCCGGTACGGCGCGGGCGCACGGGGCGCGTCCCTACCACGCCGAGCAGTGGCTGCGGGCACTGTCCCGCGAGGGATTCGCCGACGCGCAGGTGATCGCCACGGAGTCCGACCAGGTGGTGCTGATCACCGCCGGCTACCCGGAGAAGGTACCGGGTCTCGACCCCGCCGCGCTGCGCACCTGGCTGGCGGAGCACCTCCCCGCGCACATGATCCCCGGCATGCTCGTGGCCCTGCCCGCCCTGCCGCTCAGCGCGAACGGCAAGATCGATCACCGCCGTGTGAAGGAGATCCTGTCCCGCTGCGCCGTCCGGCCCCCACAGCGCAACGAACCGCCTCGGGGCGAGGTCGAGGAGGCGCTGGCCGACCTGTGGGCCGCCGTCCTCGGCCGCCCGGTCATGGCACGCGAGGCCAACTTCTTCCTCCTGGGCGGCGACAGCATGGTGGCGACCCGCCTGGTGACCGGCATCCGTCGCCGGCTGGGGGTCGACCTGCCCATGCGGGAGGTGCTCAGGGCGCCGACCGTCGCCGGCATGGGCGCCCTCGTCACCGAGCTGCGTGAGCAGGCGGGCCTTGCCCCGGGGCCGTCCCGCGACGGCCATGCCGAAGGGCCGGACGCCTACGACGAAGGAGAACTGTGAACACCGGGCCCGCCCGGGGCGTCGCGGGCGCCGTGGAAGGCGCGGCTCCGGACCCGGCCGGGAGGGACCGCCACGGTGAGGCGGCGGCCGGCGCGCTCGTCACCCGCGCGCCCGCGACGCCCCTCGGCTCTCCGGACAGCCGACAGGACGGGAAGCAGTCCATGCGGGAGGACTGGGTGCCGTGGCCCGCTTCGTTCGCCGCCGCGTACCGGTCCCAGGGGTACTGGAACGATGACCTGCTGGGGCGCTGGCCCGTGTCCGTGCCCGGCCTCGACGGGCGTACCGCCGTGGCCACCTCCACCCGGCAGCTGACCTACGGGCAGCTGGACCGGGCGGCCGACCGGCTCGCCGCCGGACTGAGGGACCGAGGCCTGACCTCCGGTGACCGCGTCGTGGTCCACCTGCCCAACGACATCGAGATGGTGGTGCTGTGCGTCGCCCTCTTCCGCCTGGGGGTCCTTCCGGTCTTCGCGCTGCCGGCGCACCGTACGTCGGAGATCACCCATCTGGTGGACACGGCGGACGCGGTGGCGTACTTCTGCGCGGACCGGGTCCTCGACTGCGACTACCGGACCATCGCCAAGGAGGTCCAGGACCGCACGGACTGCCTGCGGGAGGTCTTCGTCACCGGGGAGGCCGGTCCCTTCACCGCTCTGGGCGAGGTCGACGCGGACCCGGTGGCGCTGCCCGCCCCCGAGCCCGGGGACGTGGCGCTGTTCCTGCTCTCGGGAGGAACGTCGGGACCGCCCAAGCTCATCCCGCGCACTCACGCCGACTACACCTACCAACTGCGGGCCTCCGCGCGGCTGTGCGGATTCGGACCCGACACCCGCTACCTGTGCGCCCTGCCGCTCGGGCACAACTTCGCCCTGGCCTGCCCGGGTGTGCTGGGCACGCTGCAGGCCGGCGGCACCGCGGTGCTGGCTCCGGCCCCCACACCCGAGGTGTGCTTTCCGCTCGTCGAGAGCGCGGGCGTGACGTCCACCTCACTGGTTCCGCCACTCGTCCCGCTCTGGCTGGACGCCGCCGAGTGGACCGAACACCACCTGGACTCCCTCGAACTCCTCCAGGTCGGCGGTGCCCGGCTCGACCCGGCCACCGCGCGCCGGGTGCCCGAGGGGCTGGGCTGCACCGTGCAGCAGGTGTACGGGATGGCGGAGGGCCTGCTGAACTACACGCGCCTGGACGACCCCGAGGACGTCGTCTTCCACACCCAGGGCCGCCCGCTGTCCCCGGCGGACGAGATCCGGGTGGTCCGCGAGGACGGCCGGGAGGCGGCTGCGGGCGAGGAGGGCGAGCTGCTCACCCGTGGCCCGTACACGCTGCGCGGCTACTTCCGGGCCGAGGAACGCAACCGGGTCCGGTTCACCGAGGACGGCTACTACCGGACCGGTGATGTGGTGAAGCGGACGGCCGGCGGCAACTTCGAGGTGGTGGGCCGGGCCAACGACGTGATCAACCGGGGCGGCGAGAAGGTGCCCGCGCAGGAGGTCGAGGAGCACCTGCTGGCCGACCCGCGCATCCGCCACGCCGCGGTCGTCGGTCTGCCGCACCCTCACCTGGGAGAGCAGTCCTGCGCCTGCGTGGTGGCGCGGGACGAGGACGAGCCGCCGACCCTGCGCGAGGTGCGGGCAGCTCTGCGGGAGCGCGGCATCGCCGCCTACAAACTGCCGGACCGGCTCGTCGTGCTGCCCGCTCTGCCGATGACCGGCGTCGGGAAGATCGACAAGAAGGTGCTCAGGGCCCGGCTGACGGGCTGAGGCCGCCGGAGGGCTCTCCCGCCGTCTCGTGCGGGCCGGCGGCCCCCCGGTACGTCAGCCGTCCACCGCACGCGCCCGGCCCGGCGGCGGCGTCGGGTCGGCGGCGGCCGGTTCCGGGCGCCGGCCGCGCCCCTGGGCCAGCAGCCCCTCGACGATGGCCTCCAGCCCCCGCCGGTGGTTGTCCGCGGCGGCCAATTCACCCCAGCGGCTGCCCAGGTGGGCGAGCCGGGGGAGTTCCTCGGCGTTCAGCGCGGCCATGGTCCGCTCGCGCTGGGGCGTTCCCTTGGTCTCGCTGAGAGCGCGCTCGCGCCTGAAACGCACGGTCAGCTCGCCGATGGTGTAGTACCAGATGACGCGGTAGACGTACACGGCGTCCTCCTGCGTCAGGCCGCAGCGGATCGCCGAGTCGATCAGGCTCTCCACGATCCACAGCGCGGAGACGCTCACGAAGCTGTCGGAGGTGAGCACTTCGACGATCCAGGGACAGTCCGCGAGGATGTCGTGGAGCAACTGCGCGCTGGCGAGGAGACGCTCACGTGGCTCTTCGGGCAGGTCGGGCCGCGGGAAGCTCTCGGCGTGCGCGTCGAGCAGCAGCATCAGCAGCTCGCCCTTGTCCCTCACATGGTGATAGAGGGCCATCGGCGTGCTGGACATCTCCTTGGCGAGGCGGCGCATGGAGAGGTTCTGGGGCCCCTCGTCACGGAGGATCTGCTGCGCGGCGTCGCGGATCGTCTCCCGGGACAGGCGGTGTGCCCGGCCGGACGTGCTTGGTCGTTGATTCCGGGACTGCATGGATCCAGCTTTCTCTGTTCTCGGCCAGCCGAGGACTCCGTGGCAGGACCGTAGTCTCGCAGAGGCCGGTTGAGCGTTCCCGGGTCGCGCCGCGGCCGGCCGAACAACGCGCCGGGCCTTCGGCGGGCCCGCGCAGCCGGGCGACGTACCGGGACAGAGATGCCGTCAGCCCCCGCTCCCGCCCTCGGACCGCTCGTGGGGCGTGTGCGCTGAGTGGGACGGGGTGACAATGAGCCATGCCGCCGCTAGCCTGACCTTACGCGTACACCTTACGGGTATAGACGGCGGGGGAAACGTGCTCGGTCAATCTCTGGACTGGTGGATAGCTCAGGTGCCGCGACGCGCTCACGCCGACGCGCGGCACCCGGTGTTCGTGGTGGTGCCCGATAGGCCGTCGGCCGCCGCTGGAGCCGTGAAACATTCAATCAGCTGAGCCGGTGAAGCCCTCTGGGTAATCCGGCCGCGGGTCGGAAATCGAGTGTCGCTGCCTCACTCGCGCCGTCCTGCGTCGCCGGGGTGTGTGCATTCCCCGGCGCACCCTCTTCCCGCTCCCGCCATTCGCGCCGCTGCCTGGTGTCCTGACGTGAGGGTGCGTCTTCCCGAACGGCCGCGCGGAACGGTGCGGCAGCTCGTTCGTGATATATCTCCTTACTGCTGAATGGGCCCCCACGGGCTGCCCGGGAGCATCCTCGGCGCGCTTGCCTCTACTCGGAGGAGAGATGTGGAAATCCGTTACCGCTCGGTCCCCGGCGGGAGCGCGAAACGATCCACTTGATATCGCAACCGGACTCATTACCTCCGATATTTGTACCACACAGGTGACGCATGAGGAGCCCGCCGGCCGACCCATATCCAGAGGAATAGCGGATGAAGTTCCTCTCGCATCCCGGCATATTCGGACGTACCGGGAGTCGCGGCGCGGTGAAGGGCCGCGACACCGCGGTCCGCTGACCGGAATTCAGCGAATCCGGGCCGCTCCGCCGATCGCGGACCGGAAGACGAACGGCCGGTTCTCCGTCGAACTCGCCCATGCCGTCGCGGGGCCGGCAGTGGACGACGATCGGGATCTGCGCCGTCCGGTCGTCCCGGAGCCGGGGCGGTGCCGCGCCGAGGGAACTGGAGGGAACCCGCGAGAAGTCGATGTCCGTCACCCAGCCGCTGGTGGCGCCCGCCGACCGGGCTGCCGAACCGGTCGGCCACAGGGGCGCGGCGGCGGACCACGCTCGCTCGCCACGCTGGTGCGGGGAGCAGGTACAGATCGGACGAACACCACTTCAGGAGGCGAATGTTCATGGCCACCACGGGAGCTCCCCTCTGTATACAGCTCTTGGGGCCGGTGCGTGCCTGGCGGAACGGTGTGGAGGTGGCGCTGGGCCCGCCCAAGCAGCGGGCCGTGCTGGGCGTGCTCGCCAGCCGTGCCAACGATGTCGTGGGCGTCGACGCCATCGTGGACGCCCTGTGGGGGAGTGACATACCGCAGACAGCCGCCAACGGTGTGCACACCTACGTGGGCGGACTGCGCAGGGCACTGGAACCCGGGCGCCGCAGGGGCACCGCAGGCGCGGTGCTCACCTCCGAATCCGGAGGCTACTGCCTGCGGCTGGACCCCATGGACGTGGACGCCACACTCTTCGCCCGCCGCCACGGCGACGCGCGCAGGTTACGGGGGGAGGGCAGAGCCGACGAGGCACTGCGGCTGTACGAGCAGGCCCTGTCCCTCTGGCACGGCGAGGCGTACTCCGGCGTTCCCGGGCCCTTCGCCGCGATGGAACGTACCCGGCTGCGGGACCTGAGGCTGACGGCGGTGGAGGAGTGGGCCGCCGACATGCTGGCCGCCGGCCGGCACGCCGAACTGGTCACCGACCTGACGGGCGCGGTGTCCGAGGAGCCGCTGCGGGAGAAACTGCGCTGGCTGCTGATCCTGGCCCTGTACCGCTGCGGACGGCAGGCCCACGCCCTGCGGATCTACGAGGAGACCCGGCAGCTGCTGATCAGCGAGCTGGGCATAGAGCCCGGTGCCGATCTGCGCAGTCTCCATCAGCAGATCCTGTCCGGGCATCCGGGGCTGCGCTCGCCCGGCGCGGACCCCATGCCCGCGCTGCTCGGTGGCCGTCAGGCCGCGTTCGGCGGCGCTCCCAAGCCTCAGCAACTCCCGCCGCTGGCACGCGGTTTCGTGGGCCGGACCAAGGAACTCGCGCGGCTGGAGGAGGTGCTGAGCGACACCGGTGCGCGGCCCGGCCCGACGACCCCGGTGGCGGTGGTCGACGGTCCGGCCGGGGTCGGCAAGTCGGCGTTCGTGCTGGAGCTGGCCCACCGGCTCACCGACCGTTTCCCCGACGGCCAGTTGTACGTGGACCTGCGCGGCACCGGTCTCCAGGGGCGGCCCCTGACCGCCGCGGACGCTCTGGAGCAGTTGCTGGGCAGCCTGGGCGTCGAGGACGCGCGGATGCCTTCGGGGCTGGCCGCCCGTGCCACCCTCTACCGGAGCCTGCTGCACGGCCAGCGGATGCTGGTGGTGCTCGACGAGGCGCACAGCGCCGATCAGCTGCGGCCGCTCATCCCCCCGGGCTCCTCCTGCGTGCTGGCCACCAGCCGGCAGCGCTTCGGCGGGCTCGCGGCGCGCGACGGTGCGCACCTGGTCACCATCGGGCCGCTGGCCGACGAGGAGTCGGCGCAGCTCCTCGCCATGCTCAGCGGGGGACGGCTCGAAGGGCAGGACCTGGCCACCGCGCGCCTGGTGGCGCTGTGCGGGGGGCTGCCGCTGGCGCTGCGCATCGTCGCCGACGGGCTGGCCGCCAACCCGGACGTGCCGCTGGCCACGCTGGTCGAGCAGTACGCGGCCGAGCAGGGCCGGCTGGACCGGCTCACGGTGAAGGACGACGCGGTGGCCAGCATGCGCAGTGTCTTCGAGGCCTCCTACCAGGCGCTCCCCGCGGACGCGGCGCGCATGTTCCGCTATCTGGGCCTGCACACCGGCCCCTTCACGGTCCGGATCGCCGCGACACTCGCGCAGACCGACTGGGACACCACCCGCAGGCTGCTGTCGCTCCTGGTCGCCAACCACCTGCTGGAGGAGGAGCCGGGCCACCAGTACCGCTTCCACAGCCTCATCGGCATCTACGCCGCCGAGTGCGCGAAGCGGGAGCCGCTGGCCCGTCGCCAGGAGGCGCTCGGCCGGCTCCGGCTGGGATCGGTCGATCCGCAGGCACGGTCATCGAGGGGAGACCCAGGCTGGCGGGACGCCTGTGCCCTGGCGCTGTGAGCACGCGGGCACCACAACGACTGTGAGGGGGACGACCATCTTCAGCGTCATACCAGGGGGGATCTCCGATGCCTGAGCCGACTGTCACCACCGCGCCCATCCGCCTCGGCGTGCACGGTTCACCCCAGCTGGCGACCGGCATCGTGCGGGCGGCCGGTCACGACGAGAGAACCGTGCGGCTCGTGCCGTACGACGTCGCGGACCCGTTCCACGCACTGCGGGCCGGGGAGACGGACGTCATGATCGTCAAGTATGGTCTGCGCGAACCCGACCTGGCGGTCGGCGGACCGGTGGGGCATGACCCCCGCGCCGTGCTCGTGGGCGCTCATCATCCGCTGGCCGAGCGGCGGGAGGTCTCCCTGGAGGAACTCGCCGCCTACGACGCGTTCCACTGCCCGGGCTCGTTCCCCGAGTACGTGTGGGACAAGGTCGTACCCCGCCGGACCCCGTCCGGGCGCCCCATCCGCCGCACTCACCACATGGGCTCGGTGGAGCAGCTGATGGCCCTGCTGGCCGGGACCGACGCGATCCACATCTCGTTCCGGTCCCTGGAGCACATCGCCCCACCCGCCGTCAGAGTGATCCCCGTCCGCGATCTGCCGCCCGCCCCGGTGGCCCTGGCGTGGCTGCGCGACCCCGCACCTTCCCCGGAGCTGGCCGCGTTCATCACCGCCGCCGAGGCAGGAAGCGCGACGCGATGAGCGCACCCGCAAGTCCGCCCGTGGTCCTGCTCCACGCCCTCTCCCTGGACGGCACCATGTGGGACGCGCAGCGGACGGTCCTGGAGGCCGCTGGGCACTCCGTACTGACGCCCCACCAGCGCGGGTTCGGCGGAGTCCCACTGGGTCACGACGCCCCGTCGCTGGACCTCGTGGCCGATGATCTGGCCCGTACCCTCGACGCGCAGGGCATGGACCGAGTCGTCCTGGTCGGCGCGTCCATGGGCGGGTACACCGCCATGGCATTCCTGCGCCGCCACCCCGGGCGGACCCTGGCCTTGGGACTGGTCTCCGCGCGAGCGACGGCCGACACCGATGCCGAGCGCGATGGCCGTGAACGGTTCGCCGCCGCCATGGCCGACCGGGTGCGGGCGCCCGCTCTGATAAGGTCCACCGCTCCCCGGCTGGTCGGCGCCACCACCCGGGCCGGGCGTCCCGATGTCCTCCGGAAGGTGGCCGCCCTGGCCGGTTCCGCCCCCACGGCGTCGTTGGCCTGGGCCCAGCGAGCCATCGCGGTACGGCACGACTCCGTGGACGTCCTGCGATCGGCGAACCTCCCGGCCGTGGTGATCACGGGCGGGGAGGACGAGCTGACGTCGGGCGACGACGCCCGCACGGTCGCGGACGCGCTGCCGCAGGGAAGGCTGGTGACCGTCCCCCGCGCCGGCCACCTGCCCTCGCTGGAGCGGCCGAAGGCGTTTCAGGCAGCACTGGACGATCTGCTCACCAGGACGAGAGAAATGACATGCTGACCAGCGACCACGGTGCCTGGGGATTCACCAGCTCCACCGGCCTCGGTTTCACGCACCACACCATCGTCGACGCGCATTTCCACGCCTGCGCCGACACCTACGGCCATCTGCTGGGCCAGGCGGGCATCCAGCCGGGGTGGCGGGTCCTGGACGCGGGCTGCGGCAGCGGCGACTTCCTGCCATGGCTCGCCGCGCTCGTCGGTCCGCAGGGGCAGGTGGACGCGCTCGACCTGGCAGAGGAGAACGCCGCACTGGCCCGGCGGCGCACCGACGCGCTGGACCTCGCCTGCGGTATCGACGTCCGGCAGGGATCGGTGCTGGCGCTGCCCTACGCGGACGACTCGTTCGACGCCGTGTGGTGCTCGAACACCGTCCAGTACCTCGACGACGGAGAACTGGCCGGGGCCCTGTCGGAGATGTGCCGCGTCGTACGTCCCGGCGGTGTCGTCGCCGTCAAGGAGCTGGACCCGCACCTGATCACGGCACGCCCCGTGGACCCCTTTCTCTTCCATGACTTCTTCCGTGCCGCGGGCGCCACCCCGGGCTACGCGCGCCAGCTGATGCGCTCGCGCGACCTGTACCGCTGGCTCAAGCGCGCCGGCCTCGCCGGCGTACGGCAACAGACCGTCCTCATCGAGCACTTCGCGCCGCTGACCGAGGCGGCCAGGGACTTCTACGGCTCGGCCTGCGCCCAACTGGCCACCCAGGCCAGGGACCTCGGTCTGAGCGATGAATGGGAGCTGTTCCTCGACCCGGAGGCCGGCCGGAACCCGCTGGACCACCCGGACGGCTACATCAGCGAGGGCGGCGTCCTCGCCGTGGGCACGGTCCCGCCCGGGGCCCGGGAGCTTCGCTGACCGGACGCCGGTCCGGCGCGAGCGGTGCGCCGCCCCAGCGGACGCCGCCGTGATGCCTCAGAGCACGCCTTCGTCCACCTCCGCCCCGTCCCCGGCGTCCTTCGCGGTGGTCTGGTGCACGGTCACCCCCGGTACACCGCCCAGCCAGTCCACCACGGCCTGCGGCGACAGGACCGTCGACGCCTGGTGCACGCCGCGCAGCACCTGCCCGTTGGTCACCGCCGCCGTCGCGAACGCCGCGATCGCGCCCGTCAGCCGCGAGCCGTCCTCGCCCCGCACGACGACCGCCCGGCTGACCGCGTCCCCCTCCTGGTCCGTCCCGTTCAGGCGTCCCCACAGAACGTGGTAGGGAGTACGTCCGGCCGCGTCGAGGGTGCTGGAGCGCACCAGTTCCTCGGCCCTGGCCGCGAGATCCCTTGCCGTCGGGTGCCCGCCCCGTGACCGGTTCAGGGCGGCGAGCAGCGCGGAACCGTCGAAGGCGTTGTACCACCGGGCTTCCCTGAGCCCCAGCTCCTGGGCCCGGCCCACCAGTTCCCCCGTCAGGAACGGATACGCGGTGAGCGGACGGGGCACGCCGGGCACCTGGAAGTGCTCCTGTATCCCGAGCGCCCCGGTCACGACCCGGCCCCGCCACACCGCCATGGGGGTGCCGTAGCCACGCTCCATGCTCAGCAGGTAGTCGAGGGCCCCGGTGCGGGTGAAGGCGCCCAGGCCCACATGGCAGCCGGTGAACTCAGCGCCGCGCAGCCCCTGGGCCAGCAGGCCCGGCAGGAGCCCGGACAGACCCGGCGACAGACCGGCCGACAACACGGCCGTGCGTCCCGGCACCGCCTCGGCCGTCCGGCCGTCGTCCATGACGTCCACGTAGTCGGCGCCCGCGGCGAAGGCCGCGTGCCGGGCCCGGTCGCCCAGGAGGTACGCCGGGCCCGCGCAGTTCAGCACGGTACGGCAGCCCAGGCTGAAGCGGGCCAGGCTCCCGGTGTCGCCGGCGTCCACCGGCATGGCCTCGGCGAACCCGCCGATCCGGGCGGCGCAGACACGCGCGGCCTCGGGGTCGCGCCCGCCGATCCGCAGCCGGAACCGGCCGCGCGCGGCCAGGCTGCTCGCCGCGCTCCGGCCGACCGCGCCGTAGCCGCCGATGATCCCGATCAGAGGGGGCCGCCGGGGACTCATGCCGTGCCTCCTGCCGCCGCGCGCAGCAGAAGTCCGGCCACCACCGCGGCGTGCGGCGGCCGGACGCAGCTGAAGTGGTCACCGGGCACATCGACCAGGTCGAACCCGCCGGTGCACACTTCGCGCCAGTAGACGCCCATCTCACGGCGCATACCGGGGAAGATCTCCGCCTCGCCCGTCTGGCGCACCAGGGTCGTCGGCCCCGCGTAGGGGGTGGCCCGGTGGGTGGCCGCCGCGACCAGGCTGTGCTTGACGGTGCGGTAGATCCGCTCCATACGGTCGGGCGAACTCAGCTCCGCGCTCTCCTGCGGCAGGTACGCGCCGATGGCCCGCAGCCGTTCCCTCCTGGACCGCGCGGCCAAGGCCTGGAAGGCGCGCAGGGCCGCCGTGCCGGCCGGGCCCAGGGCGCCGGGCGGCTGCTCGGTGAGGCTGCCCTGCGGTACCCGGCCGCCATGACCGCGCGCGACCGCCGTGACCAGGGCGCGGGTCGCCGCCTCGTCGCGCGGATAGCCCAGTTCGACGACGTCGGCGCGCACCATGCGGGCGAAGATGTACTCGGTGAGCAGGTCGTCCTCCACCAGGTAGGGCACTCGGTAACTGCTGACGACCGACACCCCGTTCACCTCGCCCCCCGCCCTGGTCAGCCGGTCGGCCAGTTCGGTGGCCAGCAGGCCGCCCATGCAGTAGCCGACGAGGTGGACCCGCGGGACGCCCCGGGCGAGGACGACCTCGGTGTAGCGGTCCGCGAGCGTGGCGATCAGCGTCCGCGCGGGGCTCCCCAGATAGCTGTCGAGGTCGTCCACGACGAGCCCGGCGATCGGCATCCGCCCGGACAGCTCCCGCACCACGGCTCGGTAGGGGCTGATGGTGCCGGTCCCGTCGTGCACGAGCAGCAGGGTCGGCGCACCGTCGGCGCCGCCGAGACCATGGGAAGCCTCACCGAGCCGGACGAGGGGAGAGGCCCCGGCAGAACCGCTTCCGGCGTGCCCGTCCGCCGCGCGCAGCCGGGCGGCGAGCGCGGCGACGGTCGGCCGGTTGAGGACCGAGCGCAGCAGGCCGTCCCAGCTCATCCGGGCGGCCTGCGGCAGCCGCTCGCGCATCCTGCCGACGAGCTGGGCGACCAGCAGGGAATCCCCGCCGAGCCGGAAGAAGTCGGCGTCCCGTCCGACGGACGGCACGTGGAGCACCTGGGACCACAGGCCGGCGAGAACGCGCTCCAGCTCGTCAGCGGGCGCCGCGCCCTCCCGCCCGGCGGCATCGGCCGCGGCCACGCAGGCGAGGCCGGCCAGGCGGCCGCGGTCCACCTTGCCGTTGGCGGTCAGCGGGATGGTGTCGACCACCTGGAGCTCGGCCGGGATCATGTACGCGGGCAGCCGCTCGGCCAGATGCGCCCGCAGGTCCGCGGTGGTCAGGTCCGCGTGGTCGGCCTTGAACCGGGCTGCGAGGACCTGCTGGCCGACCTCCGCGAGCGCGCTGTCCTCCGGAGGCAGGGTCAGGGTGACTTCCGCACCGGCCTCGCGCAGCAGATCCAGCCATTCCTGGCGGCTGAGGAAGGGAGAGCCCGTCTTCTCCCGGAGGTCGGTGAAGCCGGTCAGCCCGTCGCTGAGCTCCATGGACGTCATGGTGCGGGCGGTGTCGCGGGTGGCGTCGATGAAGACCAGCCAGCCGCCGGGGGCCGTCAGCTCGCGGATCCGCTCCAGCGCCCGCCCCGCGTCGTCGGCGTTGTGCAGGACGTTCGCGGCGATGACGACATCGGCGCCGTTCGGCTGGAGTCCCTGGGCCCGGTAGTCCTTGTTGAGGTCGAACAGGCCGTAGCGCACCCACGGGTAGCCGGCGAAGGCCTCCCGCGCCTCGTTGAGGAAGAAGTGCGACAGGTCGGTGAAGTGGTAGTCGACCGGCAGGTCCGCCAGCGCGGGAATCAGGTCGGCGCTGGTGCCTCCGACGCCGGCGCCGATCTCCAGGACCCGGATCGGTCCGGGCCCCCGGTGGGCCCGCGCGATCTCCCGCACCGCCCCGATCACGGCCGCGTTGTTGTAGCGGCTGATCAGGTTGGAGCGGTAAGCGGCTCTCGCCGTGTCCAGGCGTCCCTCGGGGAAGAGCAGATCCCGCAGCGGCAGGTCGCCGCTGAGCAGCGCCGGCAGGCGCGCCTCGCAGGCACGGTGGAAGCGGACGAGACCGGCGCCCCAGCCGACGGCGCGCTCCAGTGCGTCGATACGTGTCAGCAGCTCCGCACGGCTCCGCGCGGTCACCGGTGTCAGGCCGCGGTAGGCGCCGTTCTCGTCGCGGGTCACCCGGCCCGCCCGCTCCAGGGCGTCCAGCCAGCGTCGCAGCAGACGGTGATGCCGGGGGCAGGCGCCACTGGCCTCGATGATCTCCTCGGCGGTGTGCGCGTCCCCGGACGAGCCGAACAGACCACTCCCGCGCAGCAGCAGGGACATCGCCTGCAGGGCCGACGCGTCCAGGGCGGCGCACATCGCCCGGACGGCCTCCCCGTGCTCGTCCTCGTCGAAGCCGGCCGCGCGCCCGGCTCGGTCCGCCGCCTGCCGGGCGAAGTCCAGGGCGGGGGCGGGGCGTTCGGTGCGTGCGGGCACGGCGAAGGCGACCAGGGTGCGGGTGTCTCCCTCGCCGCGCGTCAGGGCCGCGGCCTGGCGCACCGCGGGGTGGCTCTGGAGGGCGGCCTCCACCTCGGCGAGCTCCACCCGGTGGCCGTTCAGCTTGACCTGCCCGTCCGTCCGGCCCAGGAACTCGATCTCGCCGTCGGTCCTGCGCCGGCCCAGGTCACCGGTGCGGTACAGCCGTTCACCACTGCGCGGGTGGACGATGAATCGTTCCGCCGTGCGCTGCGGATCCCCGAGGTAGCCCAACGCCAGCCCCGCCCCGCCGATACAGAGCTCTCCGGTGACGTGGTCGGGGCAGTCCCGCAGCCGACGGTCGAGGACACGGACGGTCTGGTTGGCCAGGGGCAGGCCGTACGGAACGCTCCGCAGGTCCGGGCCGGCCTCGGTGATCGGGTGGTGAATGGACCAGATCGCCGCCTCGGTCGCGCCGCCCAGGGCGATCAGGCCGAGCGACGGCATGCTCGCCCGTACGGCGCGGGGCAGCGAGACCGGGATCCTGTCACCGGAGAGCAGCGCCAGCCGCAGCCGGCCGACGTCGTGAGCGGGATCGGCCCGCAGGTACTCGTGCAGCATCTGCAAATGAGCGGGGACGGAGTTCCACAGGGTGACCGCGTGGCGTGCGATCAGGGCGGCCCAGTGGCCGGGGTCGTCGCGCCGCGCGGCGTCGGGCAGGACCAGGGCGCCGCCCCTCGCCAGAGGCCCGAAGATGTCGTACACGGACAGGTCGAAGCCCAGCTGGGCCAAACCCAGGATCCGGTCCTCGGCCCCCACCGCGAAGCGGGAATTGATGTCGTCCACCGTGTTGCGGGCCGCCGCGTGCGAGACCATCACGCCCTTGGGGGCGCCGGTGGACCCCGAGGTGTAGATGACGTACGCCACGTCGTCGGGGCCGGGCCCGGCCCCGTGCGCGGGCCCGCCGCCGGGAGCGCCTTGGGCGGGTGCCAGGGTGTCGACGGCGAGAGCCGGCATTCCCTGGGGCAGGTCCAGGCCGGGCGCCAGCCAGGACTGGGTGAGCACCTGCCGGACCCCGGCGTCGGCCAGGACGGTGTTGCGGCGCAGCGCGGGCTGCGTGGTGTCCACGGGCAGGTAGGCTCCGCCCGCCAGCAGCACGCCGAGTACGGCGACGACCTGCTCCCAGCCCTTGTCCATGACGACGGCCACCCGCTCGCCGGGCGCCACCGCGGCCCGGGAGAGCGCGGCGGCCACGCCTCGGGCCCGGCCCAGGAGTTCGGCGTAGTCCAGGGTGCGCCGGGGTGTGATCACGGCCGGGCGCCGCGGCGTGCGTGCGGCCTGCGCCACCACGTGGGCGTGCAGGGGTTCCAGGGAGCGCGGGGCTTGGGTGGAGTTGATCCGTGCCAGGCGCTCGGTCTGCGCGGCCGGCAGCGTGAGGGGGTCGGCGGACCGCCAGGCACCGTCCTCCTCGGCCAGCCGGCGCGCCAGCCGGGAGAAGGCCTCGAACATGTCCTCGACCATGCCCTCGGGGAACACGCCCTCGCGTACGTCCCAGTGGATCAGCAGCCCGCCGTCGTCCTCCATGAGCTGGCAGTCGATCCACACCTGCGGGGTCTGGGTGATCCCGTGCACGTACCTGCCGCCCGGCATCAGCGAGGCCGGCTCCGCCGGTTGGGGCGCGTCACCGGCCACGCCGACCGTGCTGGTGAAGACGACCGGCATCAGGGCCTCGGCCCGGCCGCGCCGGCGGGCGAGCTCCCGGAGCACCTCGACGCCGCCGCAGAGCCGGTGGCCCATGTCCTCCCACAGACGCGTCTGCAACCGCCGGGCGCGTTCCGCCAGACTCGCCCCCTCTTCGAGGTTGACCGTCAGCAGGCTGGTGGAGCTGAAGTCACCGACGACCCGGTCGGTGTCGGGGTGAACGGGGAACCGGTTCTGCAAGGTGAGACCGAGGGTGAAGCGCGGGTGCCGGCTCCACCGTCCCACCGTTTCGGCGTAGGCCTGGAGCAGTGCGCCCGAGGCGGTGATCTGGGCGGCGGACGCCCGCCGGTGCAGCTCCTCCCACTGTCGAGGGGTGAGGCGCGTGCCGTGCCGGCGAAACCGGGGCGGCGCGTGCGGGGCGTCGGTGCGCAGCGGCAGTTCGGGGGCGGGGGGCAGGGAATCGACCCGCTCCCACCAGTAGTCCCGGTCGCGCTGGTAGCGCGTTCCTTCCTGGGCGCCGCGCACGGCCAGGACGTAGTCCCTGAAGCTCAGTCGCGGTGGGTCCGCCGGCGCGGTCCCGGCGCACAGCCGACCGAGTTCGGTGAGAAGGACGCGGATGCTGCCGTAGTCGCAGATGAGCAGGTCGATGGCCAGGTGCAGCAGCAGTCCCCGGCCGGTGCGGGTCGTGCGCAGTTCGAACAGGGGCCATTGGTCGGTCGGCCTGACCTGGTGCGACATGGCGGCGCGGATCGACTCCAGGGCGCGCCGCTCGTCCTCTTCGTCACACGCGCTCAGATCCCTGCGGGCCAGCGTGTAGCGGGGCACTTCGGGCAGTATTCGCTGGTGCCCTTCGGCCGAGATCACCGCACGCAGCATGTCGTGCCGACGGATCAGGTGGTTCCAGGCCTCCTCCACCGCGTCCTCGGCCAGGGAGGGCAGGGCGATCTCCAGGTAGCCGTGGCAGGACACGCCTCCGTAGTCGAAGGCCTCGCTGCGGCCGAGAAGGTAGGCCGACTGCATGTCGGTCAGCGGGAACGGCTCGTGGCGGGCGTCGGGATCGGGGACGACCCGTGGGACCGGTTCGCCGGCCCGCAGGTGCTCGAGAACGGCTGCTTTGTTCTCCCGCAGCCACGCCAGCCGTTGCGGAGTCAGGGTCCCTTTGCGGGCCCGGTACCGAAGCCGGCCGCTCTCCTCGCGCAGCGTCACGCCCTCTGCGGTGAGCTGGGCAACGTACTCCGCGACGCGCATGCTGCTGTGCCTCTCGTCTCGCCGTACTGATCGGATCCGGACCGACTCTGAGCAAGGTGGACAGCTTCACACACAACGACTGGTGAGAATCTGGATGTCGGCGGCAACGGGCCACCCCCCGGCCCGACATGGCGGGTCGGTCCCCCGGTACCCCGCGCGGTCGCGGTCGCGGCAGGTCCCCACACCCCTCGGCGAGTGCATCCGGTACTCTCACTCCGCGTCAAGGCGCCGTGACCCCGCGCAGTACCCCGAGCTACCGTGCGGGCTCGGCGGGGCGGAGGGGGACCGGTCCGGAGGGCGGCGGCGGTCCATACAGACGGCATCCATACTTCGCCCAGCCGGACTGTCCCAGAATGACGACGCCTGCGCCGGACGACCTCCGAGCGCACCGATCGAACCTCAGTAAGCCCAAGGGGGGCCGTACATGCTCGCACCAGAGACGTACGAGAATCGCGTCGAACCCTCCGGCGCAGTTCCGTTCACGGCGCACCGTGCGCCCGCCTCGATCCCGGGACGGGGATCGTCGGCGCCGACCGGCGAATCGTTTCGGCCCGCCGGGACCGACCCAGGGCGTCGTCAGCCCGGCTGACGCGCCGGCCGGCACCAGGCCTCCCGGGCGGCGGACACCGGCACCTTGGGCACCGGCATCCAGCCCGGCGCGACGAGCGCGATCCGGTTGACTTCGGCCGGGTCCGCTGCTGTGCGGCGTCGCGAAGGGCGGTATGCCCGGGCGGTCGTGAGAGCACGCTGCGGGCGACGCCGGCGGCGGGTGGGGGCCGGCAGCGGGTGGGGCCGCGGGGGGTGGGGCCGCGGGGGTCGCGGCCCCGATCCGGGGATCCTCTCGCCGGCCGGGGCGGCGGAGCCGTGGGGACTCCGATGTGCGGTCGGAGCCACTGAACGGAGCCATGGTGATCCGGGTCCTCGTGGTGAGGTCTGTGTTCGATCGGGGTCTTCGCGGTCGGGGGCCGTTGTGGCCGGGATGGCGATCGGAGGGATACGCGTCAGGGGTTGGAAATTCCTGCGGTACACGCACAACAACACTCTCGAGCACGTTTTATGTCGCCCGACAGGGCGACGGTCGAGGGACTACAATGGGGGATCGAGTGGGAATCGATGTAGTGGTGTCCGACGACCTGCACCTGTCCCGTTTTGCACTCAGTGCATTGCTCGGGCAGCACGAGGAGATCCGGGTCGCCGCGTCGGTGGAGAGCAATCTCGACGCGCTGGGGTTCGCCGAGTTGCACAGCCCCGACGTGGTGATCTTCAGCTTCGAAGGCGCGGACAGTGATGCGCTCGAAGTCGCCGAGAAGGTGGCGAGCCTTCCGGGCTGTCGCAGCATGCTGCTCAGCAAGGCCTTCACCCGATCGGTCGTCCGTCGGGCCTTTGCCGCCGGAATCGGCGGCCTGGTGGAACGGAGCGTGCCTCCGCGTCAGTTCTTCGAGTCCATCGTCCGAGTGCACCAGGGCGAGCGGGTATTCGACGCGGAGCTGACGGTCGCCGCGCTGGTCAACAATGACTCCCCGCTGACCTTGCGGGAGTTCACCGTGCTGGAGCACGCCTCCCGGGGCGACACGGTGGTCGAGATCGCGGCGCGGTTGCACCTCTCCGAGGGGACTGTGCGCAACTACCTCTCATCCATGGTCACCAAGCTGGGGGCACGTAACCGAATCGACGCTCTGCGCATCGCCCGGGACGCGCAGTGGATCTGAGCGCACGGCGGTGAATGGCGGATCCTTACCCGCCGGGCGTGGAACAAGATGTACCACCGGGGTAAGCACATCGCAATGGTGAGATCTTCATCGTCGGCCGAGTAATTCTCACGTGTCCTGGTCGGTGCCATGAGGAACTCATAGCGGGGCAGCCCCGAGGCCCGGCTCGCCCGCCTCGGGCACAGCGAACGCGATCTCTGTTGATCAGAAGGTTCCGATTCCGGGAACCCTTGGTCCGAACAGAGGTCGCGTTTGCATGTCACCCGTTGATCGGGGGGTCTGTGCCCTTGTCGGGGCCCGGGCCAGCGGCCCCGGACCCCCGGCCCGCGGGGCATTGATTTTTCCAGTCCTTATATGTGAAACGCATAGCTGCGCATGTGGAAATAACCTGTCGCGAGACGATCGGCGGCTGGTACCGTCGAAACCGTTCCGGCAGATTCGCGCAGGAAACTGGCGGGAATGTTCGCAATGTAACCGGATCGATCGCTGTGGGCATCTGCGGCAGTTTCGTGATGTCCGGAGGCGGCGGGGGCCGAGTCGTCGGCGCGGTCGTTATGCCTGGAGGGATGGGCTGTGTCGAGCCAAGCTGTATCCTCGGAAACTCCTTGGGAGAAAGTGGCGAGTTCTATCGAATTCATTCCCGACGAGTACTCCAGCAAGACTCAGCCGGAGTCCGTTGCGCAGGAGATGCTGCGCTGTGAATCGGCGGAGATCGACAGACTTGTCGAGGCGGGTCTTCCGTTCGAACGCCGGGGCGGCGTGCGCTATTTCGACACGAACGATCTCTACAACCTCGGCATGTATTCCAACAAGGGCAACACACAGCCGGAACTCGCGTTCCGCATGCTGTTCCGCTTCGCCGGCCGGCCTGTTGACGACCTGCTGCGCGAGAAGACCTGGGACTTCCGGGTCCAGTTGGAGTGCACCGAGTGCGAGGGCGAAGCACCGTGGCGTTTCGAGGCCCCCGAGGTCACCCGGTTCGGGGGGCGGCTCGTGGGCGGGGCGGCGCCGGAGCCGGGCTCGGGGACGGCCGAGTACGCGGCGACGATCACCACGACGGGGGCGCGCACCCCGCTGGTCTCCACCGAGCTGCGGCGGCTGACGCACGACTACCTCGACGCCGGCTATCGCTGGCAGATGATCCCCGTCGCCATGCAGGCCGACTACCAGCTGGTGCACGAGCTGGGCGCGACGAGCTGCATCGCGGCCAGCCTGTTCCTGGCCGAGCGGTTCCGCGCCGCCGGGTACCGGGCCGAGGCGAAGCGGGGCTGGTTCTGCGGCGTGCTCGGCGGTGCGCTGGATCTGCCGCACGCGTGCGTGGAGGTCGAGGACGACGACGGTGCGCTGCGGACCGTCGACATCGCCAAGGCGCAGCTGGCCGCGCGGCTGAACTCGAACACCCGCGATTTCCAGGAGCTGTGCCTCGGGTCGATCTACAACAAGGTGATTCCGTCCACCGCTTCCGGTAACGCGTCCTTCGGTTCTCACGAATGCGGTTCACGACTACCGGTGCAGGTGCGCGCAGATATTCGCTCGGTGCGTTGAGCTGAATTCTCGAAACAAGCCGTTCGGAAGGACGAATGAGCATGGCAGTACGTGAAATCGAGCCGATTGTGCTGGAACTGGACCGGCTGGAGCAGCTGGCCGAGTCCGGCTACTACAACCCGTACACGATGTTCGACTGGCCCGACGCCATCGAGCCCGACATGCCCTGGATGAGCGAGAGCCTGACCACGCTGGCCGGGACGCCGATGTGGGACGAGCTGACGCGCGAGCAGCAGATCGCGCTGACCCGCTACGAGGCGATCAACTTCTTCAGCCTCAACATCCACGGCATCCGCGAGCTGATGAGCGAAGTCGTGATGCGCATCCACGAGCGGCCCTACGCGGACGTCTCCGAGTTCCTTCACCACTTCATCGGTGAGGAGAACGAGCACATGTGGTTCTTCGCGCAGTTCTGTCTGCGCTACGGCGGCAAGCTGTACCCGGCGCAGCCGACGCTGAAGGCCGACTCGGTGGACCACCTCTCGCCGGTGGCCCGCGAGCTGATCGTGTTCGCGCGCATCCTGATCTTCGAGGAGATCGTCGACTACTACAACGCTCACATGGCGACGGACCAGTCGCTGCCGCACATCGCGCGCGAGATCAACCGGGTGCACCACCAGGACGAGAGCCGGCACGTCGCGTTCGGCCGGATGATCTTCACCAACCTGCTGGCCCAGGTGGCCAAGCGCGACCCGGCCGAGGTGCCCGTGGTCGCCGAGTACCTCGAGAACTACCTCCAGTACAGCATCGGCACCCTCTACAACCCGGCCGCCTACCGCGACGCGGGCATCCCGGACGCGCTGGCACTGCGGCGGAAGGCGCTGGCGCATCCCGCCCGGGTGGAGGCACACGACCAGGTGCTGAAGCGGACGAGGAAGTTCCTGACCAAGTCCGGCGTCGGTAGGGACCTCATCAAATGACCGATCAGATGCAGGCGGTCCGTGAGTTCATCCTGGGCCGCAACCCCAGTCTCGGCCAGGTGTCCGACGACCTGGATCTGATCGACAGCCGGGCCATCAACTCGCTGGCCTTCGTCGAGTTCCTGTTCCTGCTCGAGGAACTGACCGGCGAGCCGATCGATCCGGAAGACGTGGACCTGGACGACTTCCGCACCCTCAACGCGATCGAAGCACGATTCTTCAAGCGGGAAGCGACACGATGACCACAGTGACCGACAACGGCTTGAGCGTTCTGGACGGCGGCCAACTGCGTCTGCTGCGAGGCATCGACACCGTGTTCCGGCGCTTCGCCGACGACTGGAAGGCCCCGGAGTTCCGCTTCCCCTTCCTGATGCGGAGCCGGGACCTCGACAAGTTCGACTACTACGACAACTTCCCGCACCTGGGCCTCGCCGCCGCCCGGCTCGACCCGGAACGCGTGGGCGCGATGCTGACCGAGGCGTCCCGCCCGGTGGACCAGATCCCGACCGAGGTCATGCAGCCGAGCGGTTTCGCGCTGCCCTCGGCGGCGTGCTACGCGCTCTATGTCGACCTGGCCGGTTCGACGCTGCCCGCCGAAGGGGTCACACGGACCCTGCTCGGCACCTGCTTCCGCAACGAGAGCCACTACGACGGCTTGCAGCGGCTGCTCGGCTTCTCCATGCGGGAGATCGTCTGCGTCGGACCGGAGGAGCAGGCGAAGGAACACCTGGTCCGCGCCAAGCACGCGGTGATCGCCCTGTGCGCCGAACTCGGACTGGACCTGCGCATCGAGGTCGCCACCGACCCGTTCTTCGACAAGAACAGCAGCAAGGCGAAGATGCAGAAACTGTTCCCGGTGAAGGAGGAGTTCGTCGTCAACGGCCTGGCGATCGGCTCCATCAACTACCACCGGAACTTCTTCGGCGAGCGGTGCGAGATACAGGCCGGCGATGCCACGGCCCACACCAGCTGCCTCGCCTTCGGCCTGGAGCGCTGGGTGCACACCCTGACCGAACGCTTCGGCGGCACCGACGCCGCGGCGTCCGCGGTGGAGAGCCTGAACTGATGCGTTCCACGGTGGCAGGGGTGCTCGGACTGGACGTGAGTCTGCTGCAGTCGGGCATGGGCGGTGTCGCGGGGGCGGAGCTGGCGTGCGCGGTGTCGAATGCCGGCGCGGCAGGCTGCGCCGGCGGCTACAAGCTGGTCGACGCCGCGCTGTCGGCCATGCTCGAGAGAGTGGCCAAGGGCACCGACCGGCCTGTCGGGGTGAACCTCATTCCGGAGGTGGTCGGTCCGCAGGAACTGGATCGTCAGGTGGGGCAGGTGCTCGACGAGACGCCGCCGCACGTCCACGTGTCGCTGTTCGGCATGCCCAGCGACGCGGTGTGCGAGCGCGTCACGGCCGCCGGCCGGAAACTCGTGATCCAGGTCGGCACCGTGGAGGACGGTGTGCGCGCCGCCGGGCTCGGCGCCGTGGTGGTGGCACAGGGCATCGAGGCCGGTGGCCACCTGCTCGGCGAGTCCCAGCGCGACGAGCTGGTCGCCGCGCTGCGCGAACGGCTGCCCGACGCCTGCCTGGTCGCCTCGGGGGGCATCGGTTCGCCGGAGGAGGCGGGCCGGGCACTGGCCGCCGGAGCCGACGGGGTGCTGCTCGGCACCGCCTTCGTCGTCGCGCGGGAGTCACGCGCCCACTCCCGTTTCAAGGCGGCGGTGACCGCCGCCGGCGGGTCCGACACGGTGATCACCGACGTGTACGAGATCGGGTGGCCGGGCCGACGGCACCGGGTGCTCTCCACGTCCGCGACCCGGGACCCGGGCCAGCCCAAGAAGTTCATCGGCCGGACCGTGGTCGAGGGGCGGCCCTACCTGGTGCCGCGCTTCAGTTCGGCGGTGCCGACCGACGCGACCAGCGGCCGGATCGAGGAGATGGCGATGTACTGCGGCCTGTCCTGCGACGCGATCTCCGCCGAACTCTCGGCGGCCGACGTCGTCGCCGAATTCGCCCGCGTCCTGCCGGGCGCAGAAGTTGTCGATTCAGGGAAGCGAGAGAAGTAGATGGCAGGTTACGAAGAACTGGCCCGGATGGATCTGACGTACAACGAGGACACGCCGCGTATTCCGGTCCGGGAGGGTGTCGAGCTCTACTACGAGTCCCGCGGTGAAGGCCCTGACATCACACTTCTCAACACCTTCTTCCTGCCCGTCCCGGCATGGCGGGTGTTCACCGAGGACCTGGAGCAGGACTTCCGCCTCCTGAGCTACGACCTGTGCAACCACGGTCACTCCTCCAGGGTCGAGAAGGAACCGACCTGGGACGAGCACGCGGAGGACCTCGTCGCGCTGCTCGACGCGCTGGAGATCGAGTCGACGTATCTGGTCGGTCTGTCGACCTCGACCGTGTTCGCCCGGGAGATGGCGCGCAAGCACCCCGACCGCGTCAAGGGACTGGTGCTGGCGGGCCCCGTCTTCGGTCCCCGGGGCATGCGGCGCCAGCGGCAGGTGCAGCGGGCGTGGCTGCGGGCGCTGGAGACCCAAGGGCTCGACGGCTTCTACGAGCTCGTGTACCCGATGGTGTTCAGCGCAGAGATGAACGAGGCGATCGGTGTGCCCGGTTTCCTGGGCTTCCGGGAGAGCTTCACCGCGCTGGCCAGCGTCGAGGAGATGACCAACGGTCTCACCGCCGCGTCGAAGGATCAGCACAAGCCCGAGATGCTGTCCGGTATCGAGGCGCCGACGCTGATCGTCACCGGGGACGACGACTTCCTGATCGGCCCGACGGGCACCAGGGAACTGGCCGAGTCCTTCCCGAACGGCAGCTACGAGATCATCCCGAAGGCCGGCCACATCCCCTTCATCGACGACCCGCAGGGTTTCCAGGCGATGGTTCGCAAGTTCATCAACGAAGTGGAGTCGCGTGCCTGATACGGCAGGGGAAGTGAGGCAGCGGATCCGGGCACTGATCGTGGACCTGCACGGCGGCGAGCGTTTCGCCGCCACCGTGTCGGACACCGAGTCGCTTCGCCAGGCGGGGATGTCCTCCAACGCCCTGGTCGGTCTGCTGGTGGCGATGGAGGACGAGTTCGGGTTCGAATGGGACGACGACGTCCGGCCCGAGGTGCTGCGTTCGATCGAGTCGCTGGCCGATCACGTCGTGGCGCTCGGTAGCTGAAGGACACCGAGTGGCTTTCGGGCTGGACATCCCCGCCGGAGCCGCGACCGGTGTGTGGATCGAGTGGTGCGCGGTGCGACCGCCGTACGGACCGCGCGAGGAGTTCACGGCGGGCCGTCGGGCGGCCGCGGCGGCGCTGGCCGCGGCCGGTGCGGCGGAACGGGCGGTGCCCCGGCATTCCGACGGCCGGCCGTGCTTCCCGCGCGGCTTCGCCGGTTCCATCGCCCACACCGCTCGGCTGGCGGTGGCGGTGGTGGCCCCCGGTGCCACCGCGGTGGGCATCGACATCGAAGACGCCGAGATAAGTCCTCGCGTGGCCGCCTTCATTCTGCGCGGACGGGAACGGAGCACGCTTCTCCCGCCCGCCGGTGAGTACACCGCGCGTGAGTTGTTCGCCGCCAAGGAGGCAGCGTTCAAGGCGCTGTACGGCACCGGCGGGCTGAAGGAATTCCTCTTCTGGCGGATCGAGCTCAGCCGGTCCCAGGGCGCGTTGACCGCGTCCTACCGCGGCGTGCCGGTGCCCGTGTGGGTTCGCTCCGACGCAGATCTTTCGATCGCCGTGGCGATACGGCGATGACCGGTGCGCCGAGTGCGTATCAGAATCTAGGAAGGAAAAGCTTGTGGGTGCTGACCTGTTGAAGGACGGACTCGGGAATTGCGCGGCGATCGTGGGAGTGGGCTGCCGGCTGCCCGGTGGCATCAACAACCTCGATCAGCTGGGCCGGGCGCTCTTCGCCGGCCGTGACCTGGTCACCGAGGTCCCGCCGGATCGGTTCGATCAGGCGTTGTGGACCGATCCCAGCCAGCCCCGTCCGGGCCGCCCGGGCCTGAGTTACACCAACGCGGGCGGATTCCTCGAGGACTTCACCGGCTTCGACCCCGGGTACTTCGGGATATCGCCGCGCGAGGCGGCACAGATGGACCCGCAGCAGCGGCTGCTCATGGAGATGACGGTCGAGGCGTTCGACCACGCCGGTATCGACCCCGCCACCGTCAAGGGCCTGGACGCCGGCGTCTACGTGGGCGTCTCGACACGAGGCTACTGGGAGCTGGTCTCCGCGCGGCCGGAGGCGGTGGACGCCCACTCGATGCTGGGCACCATCACCGCCAACGCGGCCAACCGGCTTTCCTTCCTGCTGGACTGGCGCGGCCCGTCGCACTCCATCGACACCGCGTGCTCCTCGGCGCTGGTCGCCGTGCATCAGGCCGCTCAGGCGGTGGCGTCCGGTGAGGTGCGGGCGGCCGTGGCCGGCGGTATCGGCCTGCTGCTGAACCCCCACGACTATCTGGGCTTCGCCAAGGCGTCGCTGCTGTCGCCGACGGGCCGCTGCCACGCGTTCTCCGCGGACGCGGACGGCTTCGTGCGCGGTGAGGGCGGCGGCGTCGTCCTGCTCAAGCGGCTCGAGGACGCGATCGCGGACGGGGACCGCGTGCTGGCGGTCATCGCCGGGTCCGGAACCAACACGGACGGCCAGTCGGTGAGCGTGATGAGCCAGCCGTCGCCCATCACCCAGCAGGCGCTCCTGGAGGAGGTGTACACGGAAGCGGGCATCGACGCCGACGACGTCGTCTACCTCGAGTGCCACGGAACGGGCACACCGGTCGGCGACCCGGTGGAGTGCTCCGCCATCGGCGCCGCGCTCGGCAAGCACAGGCCGGCGGACCGCCCGCTCCCCATCGGCTCGGTGAAGACCAACGTCGGGCACCTGGAGTGCGCGTCCGGAATGGCAGGCCTGCTCAAGGCCCTGCTCGTCCTCGACACCGGGCGGATCCCCCCGTCGCTGCACGGTCATCCGCTCAACCCCGAGATCGACTTCGACGGGCTGGGGCTGCTCCCGACGGACAAGGAGATCCCGGTCCGCCGCGGCGCCGGACGTGCGGTGGCGGGTGTCAACTCCTTTGGCATCGGTGGTGCGAACGCGCACGTCGTGCTGACCGAGCCGACGGTGGAGCCCGTCGCGGAGGAGCCGCAGGCGGACCGGCGGATGCCGGTGCTGGTCTCGGCCCAGACCCCCGAGGCGCTGAAGGAGGCCGCGTGGGCGATGGCCGAGTACCTGGAGGACAACCCCGGCCGCTTCTACGACGCCGCGTACACCTCGGTGCGCCGGCGGCAGCGCCATGAGCACACCGCCGTGGTGATCGCCGACGACGCGGCGGGTGCCGCGCAGAGCCTGTACACCCTCTCCGCCGGGACCGTGCCCGAGGCCGCGGCTCAGCAGGAGGCGGCCGTGGCGGCCGGGGCGCCGGTCGGGTTCGTGTTCGCCGGCAACGGCTCGCAGTGGGCCGGCATGGGATCGGCGCTGATGGGGGCCGAGTCCGACGCCGCGTTCACCGCCGCGGTCCAGGAGGCCGACGCGTTCCTGTCCCCGCTGCTCGGCTGGTCGGTGGCCGAAGCGCTGGTCGGCGGGGAGTACGACCTGGCACGCACGGAGGTCGCCCAGCCGCTGCTGTTCGCCGTCCAGGTGGGGCTGGTGGCGTCGCTGCGCGAGCGGGGGATCACCCCGTCGATGGTGACCGGGCACAGTGTCGGCGAGATCGCCGCCGCCTACGCCGCGGGCATCCTCGACATGGAGGCGGCCTGCCAGGTCGTGGCCGTCCGCAGCGCCGCGCAGGGCCTGACCGCAGGCACCGGCATGATGGCCGCCGCCGCCATCAGCCCGGCGGAGGCGGCCGAGCTGATCGCCGCGCACGGGGCCGACGTGGAGGTGAGCGCGGTCAACTCGCCCACCGACGTGACCCTCTCCGGTGACCGCGACGCGCTGGAGGGGATCGGCAAGATCCTCGCCGATCGCGGCGTGTTCTTCCGCATGCTGCCGCTCGACTACGCCTTCCACAGCGCGAAGATGGACCCGATCCGGGGCAAGATCTTCGACGAGCTCGGTGAGCTGGTGACCGGCGAACCGCGGCTTCCCATGTTCTCGACGGTGACGGGCACGGCCGTGTCGGACGGCCGGACGCTGGACGCGGAGTACTGGTGGCGCAACATCCGCGAACCCGTCAGGTTCGCGGAGGCGGTCGAGGCGATGGCCGCCGCGGGCGCCGGGGTCCTCGTCGAGATCGGCCCGCACCCGGTCCTCTCCACCTACCTGCGCCGGATTGCGCAGTCGCCCGAGACCCCCTCCTTCGCCGCGACCTCGACGCTGCGGCGCGAGCAGAAGCCCGATCTCGACGCGAACGCCGCCGCGGTGCTGGCGGCCGGCGGAGCGGTCGACACGCGGACGTGGTTCGACGTGCCCGGCCGTGTCGCGGACCTGCCCGCCTACCCGTGGCAGCGGGAACGGCTGTGGGTCGGCGAGCCGTCCTGGTGGGGACATGGCCCGGGTGACGGCAAGCTGGTGCACCCGCTGCTGGGACAGCGGGTTCCTGTCCCGGACCCGCAGTGGGAGGGAACGGTCGAGCTGTCGCGCGTGCCCTGGCTGAGCGGGCACCAGGTGGCGGGCTCCATCGTGATGCCCGGCGCGGCCTTCGCCGAGATGGCCCTGTCCGCCGCGCCCGCGGCCATCCGCGACCAGGCGGTCCAGGTGACGAGCCTGGCCGTGACATCAGGCCTGACCATGCCCGCGCCCGGCGACCCGGTGCAGATGCACATCAGCACCGCCGTGTCGGGCGACGTGGTCACCATCGCCTCACAGCGGTGCCCGGTCGGAGGACAGCCCCAGCCGTGGCAGCAGCATGCCCGTGGCCGGGTGCGCGCCGTGACCGACCCCGCTCCCCAGCCGCTCGACATCGAGGCCATCCGCGCACGTCTCGACGAGACGATGAGCGGAGAAGAGTTCTACGCGATGAGCGACCGCGCGGGCACCGTCTACGGTCCTGACTTCCGCGCGCTGACGGAGGTGCGGTTCCACCGCGACGGCGCGGGTGGCCCCGGCGAACTCATCGGCGAGTACCGGATGTCGGACGCCGTCGCCGCGGAGTCCGGAGCCGCCGGCCGGTACGCCGCCCACCCCGTACTGCTCGACGTCGTGGTCCACGCGGGCGGCCCGCTGCTCTCGTCGATCCGCGACGGCTCCTCGCTGTTCATGCCCGTCGAGTTCGGCTCGGTCACCGTGTGGAACCAGCCGCCCGAGCACGGAGTCGTGCACGTCGTCCTGCGTTCCGAGGCCGGCCGGGAAGTCGTCTGGGACGTGTCGCTGGCAGCGCCGGACGGCACGGTCGCCATCACCATGAAGGACATGCGGGCCCGCCTGATCGAGGGCCGTCCGCTGCCGCCGCTCGGCGTGTGGACCGTCACCTCCGAAGAGGCGGCGATCGCGGACGAGCAGGCCGCGTCGCAGCCCGTGGAGGCCGTGAGCACCCCGGCGTGGACGGTGCTGGCGGACCGTGACGGCCTGGAGTTCGCGCAGCGACTGGCCGGCACCCTCGATGCCGCGGCCCCCGTCGTCGTCGCTCCCGGCGAGCGCGCGGCGTGGGCGGACGCGGTCCAGCCGGCCGGCGCGTCGGACTCCGCGACCGTGGCGCTGGTGCTCTCCGACGGGGACGACGACCCGGTCACGGCGGCGGTGGACGCCGGGCAGATCCTGCGCGACCTGACGCTCGCCTGGCAGCGGCGGATCGCCGAGAGCCCGGACGCGCGGCTGACGCTGTGGCTCGTCACCGGCCCGTGCGGTGCCGCGGCGCAGCCCGGCTCGGACGGGGCGGGCAGCATCGCCGCGTCCTCGGCGTGGGGCACGGCACGGACGATCGGCAACGAGGTGCCCGGCATCGCCGTCCGCAGGCTGGCTGTCGAGCCCTCGCTCAGTCCGGCACTGGCCGGGCGCGTCACCGAGGTGCTCAAGGCCGACACCGGCCGGGAGGACGAGTTCACCGTCCGCGCGGACGAGGTGCGCGTGCTGCGCATCGGCGCCCTGCCGGAGTCCGCCGCCGGAACGCGCGACCGGGCGGCGGACCGGGCGACCGCTCTCCAGGTCAGCACGATCGCGCTGACACCGGAGTTCGAGCCGGCCGAGGTACCGATGCCCGAACCGGGCCCGGGCGAGGTCGTCATCGAGGTCAAGGCCGCGGCGCTGAACTACAAGGACGTGATGCTGGCCACCGGGCTGATGCCCATCGAGCCCGCCCAGGCCGACTGGCGCGCGGGAGTCAACGCCGGCCCGCTGATCGGGCAGGAATGCGCGGGCGTGATCGTCAAGACCGGCCCCGGTGTCACCGGCCTGCACGAGGGCCAGTCGGTGATGGCCATCGCTCCCGGCTCACTGGCCAGTCATGTGAAGGCCGGCGCGGCGGTCACCGTCCCGATTCCCGACGGCATGGACTTCCAGCAGGCCGTGACCATGCCCCTGGTCTACGCCACCGCCCACTACAGCCTCAACGTCCTGGCCGGAATGTCGGCCGGTGAGACCCTGCTTCTCCCCGGTGGCGCCGGCGGCGTCGGCCTGGCCGCGCTGAACCTGGCCCGCCTGGCCGGGGTCAAGGTCATCGGTCTGGCCAGCACCCCCGAGAAGCGGCAGCTCCTGCTGGACCGCGGAGCCGAGTACGCGCTGGACTCACGAGGCCAGTTCGCCGCCCAGGTGCGCGACCTGACCGACGGGCGTGGCGTCGACCTCGTGCTCAACTCGCTGACCGGGCCGGCCATGGCCTCCTGCCTGGAACTGCTGGCTCCCGACGGGCGTTTCGTGGAGCTGGGCAAGCGGGACCTGTACGGTGACGCCGGTCTGCGGCTCCGCCCGTTCCTGAACACGCTGTCCTACTTCGCCGTCGACCTGGCCCAGCTCATCGAGCGGCGGCCGGAGCGTGCCGGGGAAGTCCTCAGCGATGTCGCCCGGCTGGCGCACGAGGGCCGGATCGAGCCGCTGCCGCACACCGTCTACCCGGCGGCCGGCCTCGACGACGCGTTCAACCAGCTGAAGCGGTCCGAGCACATCGGCAAGCTCGTCATCGACACCACCGACATCCCCGCGCCGGCCCGCCGGGCGGCATTCGACCCGGAAGGCGCCTACCTCGTCACGGGCGGGACCGCCGGCTTCGGTGCCGCCACCGCGCGCTGGCTCGTCGACCACGGCGCCGGGCACGTCATCGTCACCGGCCGCCGCATGCCCGCCGAGCAGCCGGACCGGGCGAACATCACGGTCATGACGGCCGATGTGACCGACCGGGCCGCGATGGAGAAGGTCGTCTCCGCGGCCCGCGGTATCGCGCCGCGCGGGCTCCGGGGCGTGTTCCACTGCGCGACCACCTACTTCGACTACCCCCTGGAGGAGCAGACCCGGGACGGCTACGAAGGGGTCCTCGCCCCGAAGATCGTCGGCGCGCAGCACCTGGACGAGCTGACGAGGGACTGCGAACTGGACCACTTCGTCATGTACTCGTCCATCTCCGCCCTGTTCGGAAACCGGTTGCAGGCCTCGTACTGCGCCGCCAACCTGGCCCTGGAGACCCTGGCCCGACAGCGCCGTGACCGCGGCGAGCCGGCTCTCGCCGTCGCCTGGGGAACCATCGGCGGAACCGGCGCGCTCGAGCGTTACGGTCTCACCGAATCCACCCGGTCGCTCGGCCTGGAGCCGATGCCCCCCGCCGAGGCCCTCGACTGCATGGGGCGGCTCCTGGCCGGCGACGCCCCGCACAGCGCGGTGATCGCACGCGTCGACTGGGAGCGGGCCGGCGTGATGTTCCCGGCCACCGTGGCCGCGCGGTTCTCCGACGTCATCACCCACGCGTCCGGTGGGCAGGACCGGGCCGCGAGCCTGCGCGAGCAGCTGCAGAACAGTGATGAGTCCGAGGCGCAGGACCTGGCCACCGAGGCGATCACCGGGCTGATCGCGACCATCATGCGCACCGACCCGGAGCGCCTCTCACCGTCCGTGCCCCTGAACCGCCTCGGGCTGGACTCGATTCTGGCCACGGAGCTGGGAGTCACCATGCGGCGTGAGTTCGACCTCGACATCCCCACCCTGGAGATCCTCTCCAGCCAGGGCATCCGGGATCTGGCCGGCCGTGCGGTGGCCGCCGCCGGAGTCCGTTCCGCGAAGGAGCAGCAGGCATGACCGACTGGATCGTCCCCATCGCACCGGCACCGGACGCGCCGCTTTGCGTGATCGCTCTGCCGCACCCCGGCGGTGGTCCCGGCTTCTACCAGTCGTGGGCCGGTGCCGACGGCGTCGAGGTACTCGCCGTCCAGCCGCCGGGACGCGAAGCCCGCGCCGCGGAGCTGCCCATCACCGACCTGCGGCGCCTGGTGCGGCAGACCGCGCACGAGATCGCCGGACTCTGCGAGAGCCGTCCCACGGCCCTGATCGGGCACTCCGGTGGCGCCCGCTACGCCTTCGAGCTCACCCGGGCCCTGGAGCGGGCCAACCGCGGTCCCGCGCTGCTGGGTGTCTCCGGGGTCTCGGCGCCGGACCACCCGTACTGGACCGGCACGGCGGAGCGGCTGATCGCCGACCCCGTCACCGCCTACCTCAGGAACGGCGGCGGGGCGGCGATCCCGGAGCAGGTCAAGCAGGATCGCGGCATGCTCGAGTCCTTCAACGCCCTGATCCGCGCGGACGCCCGTCTCTACACGGGGCTCGGGATCCAGAAGCCCGTGCGGCTGCGCTGCCCGATCGCCGCGTTCGCCGGCGACGAGGACCCCCTGGCCGATCCGAAGGACATGGCGGGCTGGCAGGAGTGGGCGGTCAGTCCGGAGGCCTTCACGCTGCACGAGTATCCGGGTGACCACTTCTACATCCGGCACCACTTCCCCGCGGTGCTGGCCGACCTGCTCACCGACCTGGCGCACGCCGCGTCGGCCGGCCTGGCCGCGCGCTAGGGGGTGAGCACGGGCCCGGTCGGCGCTGACCGGGCCTGACCGTGGGCGAAGGCCTCCGGTGGGGTGGGCATCCGTGCCCGCCCCACACGGGGGCCTTCTGTCGTCCTGGCCCGCGCCGCTCGGGCGCGGACGATGCGCGGTCGCCCGGTGACGTAAGGCGCGCGCCGGGCGCGCGAGTGGCCGACCGGCCGCCGATCGACGGCCCGCGCGCCGGATCAGCCGTCCTGGCGCTGCGGCGTGCCGGCCGTGGCCTGGGCGAGCAGTCCGTCGACGAAGGCCGGGAGGGCCCGCGGGTAGTCGTCACGTGAGGACAGCGTGGACCACTGGCCGCTGAGGGAGGCGAGGCGGGGCACCAGGGACGCGTCGAGGATGCTGCCCAGGGCCTGGCCGTCGAACTGCTCGTCGTCCGCCCGGTGAGCGGAGTGCGCGCGGACGAGGATCTCGCCGACCGTGTAGTACCAGAGGCTGCGGACGACGTACACGGCCTGTTCCGGCGTGCATCCGTGGTCGATGGCCCCGGACACGATCGTCTCGACCAGCCGCAGGGCCGAGTCGCCGAGCCGGACGAGGAAACCGTCGGCCGTCAGCACCTCCGCGGCCCACGGCCAGGCCGCGAGGGCATCGTGGACGGCGGTTATGGCCACGATGATGCGGTCCCGCGGCTCGCTGGGCAGGGCCGGGTGCGGGATCTGATCGGCGTATTCCTGGATCAGCAGGAACAGCAGATCCTCCTTGTCCTGTACGTGGTGGTACAGGGTGGTCGCCCCGATGCCGATCTCGGCGGCCAGCCGGCGGATGGTCAGCTTCTCCCAGCCGTCCCGGTCGATGAGCCTGCGGGCTGCGTTCAGGATCTGTGTGCGGGACGTCACGGGCGGCCGGCCGACGCGGCCGTGCGGTGCGTTGGTTCGGGACATCGTCCCATCATGCCCTTCTGCTCGGGCCCGGCCGAAACCGGATGAGTTCCGTCTCCGTCTCGACAGCGGGCTCTTCCGGTGATAATTTCAGAACGTGTTCGAAAAATCTACTGGCACGAGAAGGACGCAGAGGACTGGTTTGCGGTGACAAACACGGAATCAGCAAGCGGGGCAACGACCGTCGGCCGGGGAGCCAACCCGGGGCTCACGCTTGCCGCGGTGGCTGTCGTGCAGTTCATGGTGTCGCTGGACCTGTCGGTCGTGAACGTCGCACTCCCGGAGATCGGCGCAGGACTCGGCTTCAGTGAGGTCGGGCTGACCTGGGTGATCCACGCCTACGCGCTCACCTTCGGCGGGTTACTCCTCCTGGGCGGCAAGATCGCCGACCGGTACGGGCAGCGGCGGATGCTCATGATCGGGCTTCCCCTGTTCGGTCTCGCCTCCCTGCTCGGCGGCTTCGCGCAGGACCCCGGTCAGCTGGTGGCCGCCCGTGCCGTGCAGGGCGTGGGAGCAGCGGCACTGGCGCCGGCCGCGCTGGCGCTGCTGGCCTCGACCTTCCCCGGCGGCAAGGAGCGCGTGAAGGCCTTCGGCGTGTGGAGCGCGATGAACGCCGCCGGTGGCGCCCTGGGCGTGCTGATCGGCGGCCTGCTCACCGAGTACGCGGGCTGGGAGTGGGTGATGTTCGTCAACGCCCCGATCGTCGCCCTCGCATTGGCCCTGGCCTGGCGCGGAGTCGCCGCCGACCGAATCGCCGCGCGCCGCGGCGCACCGGACGTGCTGGGTGCCGTCCTGGCCACGGCCGGAATGACCCTCCTGGTGTTCGGCATCGTCCGCACCGACCAGCACGCGTGGACCTCGTCGACCACCGTGACGACCCTGGCGATCGCCGTGGCACTGCTCGTCGCGTTCGTCCTGGTCGAGCGCAGGACCACCCGCGACCCGATGATCCGGCTCGGCCTGTTCACCAACCGCTCGGTCGCCGGCGCGAACGCCTGGACGTTCCTCCTCGGCGGTGCCACGGCCTCGGCCTTCTACTTCGTCTCCCTCTACCTCCAGCGAGTGCTCGGCAGCGGTCCGGCCGAGGCCGGCCTCCAGTTCCTGCCGTTCGCGTTCGGCGTGGTCATCGGCTCCGTACTCGCCGTCAAGCTCGGCTACCGGTTCCCGGCCCGCACCCTGCTGATCGTCGGCGGCACGGTGACCGCGCTCGGCTTCCTCTGGCTCTCCCAGATCAGCGCCGACGGCTCCTTCGCCGTCGACGTCCTGGGCCCGTCGATCGTCACCAGCGTCGGCATCGGACTCGGTCTCGCGCCGGCCGTCTCGCTCGCCACCGTCGGAGTCGCGCCCCACGAGGCGGGCAGCGCCTCCGGCCTGCTCAACGCCACCCGCCAGATCGGCTGTTCTCTCGGACTGGCCGCTCTGGGCACGATCGCCCACCACCGCACCGGCGACGTCGCCACCGCGGAGGCCCTGAACGACGGGTACGCGCTCGGTATGAGCATCATCGTCGGCATCCTGGCCGTCGGCATCCTCATCGTCTTCACCGTCCTGCCCCGCACCGGCCCGGCGGCGGCAGCCGCACCGGCGGAGCAGGACAACCGCGACCTGCTCCCCGACCGGGACTGAACGTCACGCCACGTCCCTGAGCGGGCCGCCCGCGCAGGCGGCCCGCTCCGACGGGACCTGCCGGCCTGCTCGACCCGCCGGGACAAGGCGGACGCGACCCCTGACGGCCAAGGCTTTCGCAGCCTGCGGCCGCCCAGGGGTCGCGTCCGTGTGCAGCGTCCGAGAGCGGGCGAGCGGCCTCACCGGGCGCCGCCGTTTGCGTTGTTTCAGGCACCGCGGCCTCAGGACGGGAGCCGGGTCCAGGGGGCGTCGGAGGCCGAGTGGCGGCGTACGGCCAGGAACGCGCCCGCCAGCAGCAGCGCGATCACACCCGGGACGAGGGTGACGTCCGTGTACCGCAGCAGCACCGCGCCGCCCAGGGCGCCGAGGAACATGGCGAGGACGGAGAGGATCCGCCGTCCCGGCCGGGGTGCCGCCCCGCCGGCCGGAACGGAGTCCGCGGCCAGCCCCGTCAGGGTCAGCGTCAGGACGGTCGTGGTCAGGTCGGGGACACCGAGCCGCCGGGCGACCGCGTTCTGCAGGCCCATCGCGAGCCCGAGGGCCACGATCAGGACGTATCGGACCTCGGTGGTCACTTCGCCGTCCGCTGGGGCCGCCGCCGCGACGGCCACCGCGACCAGCACCAGCTGCACCGCGCAGGCGCGGGCCAGCGGCCGCGCCCGGTGGGCCGCGAACCGGGTGCCGAAACGGCCGCCCGCCAGCGCCCCTCCGAGGAACGCGGCCATCGCGGCGACGGACGCGAGGGCGGACAGGCCCTCGGCGCCCGCCAGGGCGAAACCGAGGAAGACCACGTTGCCGGTCATGTTGGCGACGAACACGTGGCCCAGGGCCAGATGGCTCACCGCGTCCACCAGGCCGGTCACCACCGTCAGCGCGAGCATCAGCGGCGGCAGCGGGCCGTGCGGGTCTCCCGGCGACGGCAGCAGCGTACGAGCCGCGTCAGTCAGCAGCTTGCGCATACCGAGGCGTTCCCTCCGGCGCCGGGGGGCGGTGCATCACCACCCGGGTGAGCAGTCCGCTGACAGGGCCCAGAACCAGGGCCGCGACACAGACCCACAGCGGCCACGGCGTCAGCCCGAGCACGTGATCGGCGGACCAGCGGCCGGGGCCGGTGAGCGCCAGCACCGCGGCGACGGCGACCAGGACGAGGGGGTAGTCGTAGCCGTCGTTCTGCGCCCACAGCCCCTTCGCCCACTTGACGGTGGCGGCGACCGTCATCACGCCCATGGCGGCCATCGCGGCCAGGGGCGTGAGCAGGCCGGCCGCCAGGAACAGGCCGGAACCGATCTGGGCGGCTCCCGCGGCGAGCGCGGTCAGCCGGCCGCCGCGGAATCCGTCCCGGCGGAACTCCTCGGTCCCGCCCGCCCATCCGTCGCCGCCGAGCCGGAAGCTCACCTTCTGGACCCCGTGCCCGGCGATGAGCAGCCCCACCACCAGCCGGAGGATCAACAGTCCGACGTCCATCGTGCTCCTGCCTGTTCCTGACGTTCCTGTCCGGGCGCGAGGATCAGCCGGCCGCGTGGGCGCCGATCACGGCCTGGGCGTAGACGATGCCGAGGCCGTAGGCGCCGCCGTGCTCCTTCACGACCTCGGTGGTGGGCCCGTAGGTCTCGGTGCGCGCCAAGTCCCGCTGGAGCTCCAGCAGCACCTGCACCCAGGTCACCGGTACCGCGCCGGCCTGCGTCATGCGCTGCACGGCGTGCTCGTGGGCCTGCGGGCTGACGCCGCCGGAGGCGTCGGTGACGACATGCCCCTCGTAGCCCTGGGCGAGCGCCGAGAGGGCCGGCAGGACGACGCAGACCTCGGTCCACAGGCCGGCGATGACGAGCTTCCGGCGGCCGGTCGCCCTGACGGCCTCGACGAAGTGCACGTCCTCCCAGGCGTTCATCGTGGTGCGGTCGACGGTCTTCTGGTCGGGGAAGACGCCGGCCAGCTGCGGCATGAGCGGGCCGGAGAAGGACTCGGCCGCCACGGTGCTGAGCACGACGGGAACGTCGAAGGCCCGCGCGGCCTTCGCCAGACCCACGGTGGAATTGATGATCGCGGAGCGGTCGCCGCTGCCCGTGCCGAAGAACAGCCTCCCAGCGCCCGCTCGCCGGGGGCGCATTCGAGGAGAAGGCGGCCGTGGCCGCCTGGCGCACCAAGCCCTCGTGGGCTCTCGTCGCCACCGCGGACCAGGCGATCAACCCCGAGGTCGAGCGCTTCGGCGCCCAGCGCGCCGGCGCCACGATCGTCGAACTGGAGGGGGCCTCGCGATGCCCCGCCGCACCACCGCCCGGGCAGGGCGGCGCACGTCGAGCCGGGTGTGGTGGATCCCGGCGGAACCGTCACGACGCGGAACGGCTTGCGCGAGGCGGGATGACCAGCCCAGTGCCCCGGTAGCCACCGTCGGCAATCACCGTGGTGTTCCCGACGTGATCGTCCCGTGGCACGTTCACCTGCCCGATCTGGAGGTGTGGTCACGACTCCACCACCGCGAGATCACCCGAACTGCCGCCCGGGATACGGTTTGCACGTGATCTACCTGATAGGCGGGCCACCACGGGTGGGCAAGAGCACCCTCGCGTGGATGCTGCTGGAACGGGACGGCATCCCGGGATGCCCGACCGACGCTCTGGTTTCGATGCTGCAGCGTGCCGCGCCCCAGCACGGCGTGCGCCACGGCACGCACCCGGACAAGGCCGTACCGGCGCAGCCCTTCCTCGTTGAGTTCATCCGTGCCGCCGCGGAAAGCCTCGACGACTCCGATCCCCTGGACGGCTACGTGATCGAGGGCGACATCGTCACGCCGGCGGCGGCCACCGTCGCCGCTGGTCTCGGGACGCCACTGAGCTGCGTCTTCCTTGGGAACGCGGAGCTGACCACCGAACACTTGAGGGCCGCCCCGGACTGGCTCGACGGAGCCGATGACACCACCTATCGGGAGATCGCCGCGTGGGTCAGGGATCAAAGCACTGCCCTGCGTGAAGCCTGTGCGGCCAGCGGGCACGTCTACGTCGAGTTGGGGGCTGGCTACACCCAGGGCCTTGAGAGGGCCTACTCGACACTGATGGAGAGGCGCTGACCGCCCACCGTCAGCACCCGCGAAGGCCGCAGAGAATCGCGGGACAAGCCTTGGGTTCTGTTTGATGGTTGATCTTGTGGTGGGTCGTGGTGAGCTGTCGGATGTGGCGTGGGCCGTCGACTCGTTGGCCAGCCGGTACACCTTCTCGGCCGTCTCCTCGTCCGCCCAGTAGTGGTAGTGCGAGGGGGAGGGGCTGACCAGCTGGACGTCCACGCCCTGCGCGTCCATCGCGGCCAGCCGTGCGGCCGGGTCGGTCAGCCGGGGAATGCGGTCGCGCACCATGGGCCCGTTGACCGCGAGGGCCGCCGGGGCCGTTGCGGCGGGCGTCGAGCGCGCGGGCCGCGTCATGGCCGGGCAGCCCGGCCACCAGCGCGTCGACCTCGGGGAGCAGGACGTAGGCGTGCACGTCCACGGTGGGAGACGTCACGGCAGCTCCCGGAGCATCGTCATGGTGCGGGCCATGAGCCCCGGCACGTCGGCGTCCCGTGCGCCGTCCAGCTGCCACTGCCCGAGTTGCACCGACGCCTTCACGACCGGGCGGACGCGGGTGATCCGCCGCTCGTAGTACGCCTGGAACAGCGCGTCGTCCCAGGTGTCGGCCTCGGAGAGCATCCCGGCGAGCACCCATGCGTCCTCCAGCGAGAGCGCCGCGCCCTGGGCGAGGGTGGGCGGGCAGCAGTGCGCGGCGTCGCCGATCAGGACGACCCGGCCGCGGTGCCAGGAACCCTCCACCAACAGCCGGTCGAACCGGGTGTAGTTGACCTGCGCTGGGTCCGTGATGTGCGCGGTGATCTCCGGCCAGTGACCGCCGTACGCGGAGGCCAGGCGGCGCATCTCGTCCGCGTACGACTCCGGCGGTACGGACGCCCGGTCGCGGTTGGGCTCGACGACGTACGCGTAGAGGGTGGTGTCGCCGGTGGGGCAGTAGCCGGCGATGTAGGCGGGGCCGCCGTAGGCGAGGTCGGTGCGGGTCACACCCGCCGGGCGCGGCGCGGCGATGCGCCAGACGGCAGGCAGGCAGCTGCCGGTCATCGACAGGACGGTGGGCAGTCCGCCCCGCACGGTCGGTGTCGCCCGTCGTCCGGTCGTGGGCGGGCGAGGAAGAGGGCATGAGGGCGCTCAAGGGCAACGGCGGGCAGGTGACGCCTCGAAGCAGGTGGCTCCGGCTGCCGGGGACCTCGCCGCAAGGGCGCGTGACATGCCACGACCGTGCGGCGTG